>JACKAO010000009.1 GCA_020635035.1 Calditrichia bacterium | reverse complement strand
TTCCGTTCAGAGCTGCAAAATCACCTAGATAACGATCCTAAAAACTGGCTGCAGGAAAATTTTCATCTGGATGAAGCCATTGCCGGAAACCTGCTGGAAACGTTTAAAGCACAGCTGGAACACAGCGGAAGCATTGCAACCGACCGGCTGATTGTGGCTGAACACTTTATTGATGTTTCCGGTGAACCTTTGCTTTTAATACAGGCGCCTTTTGGAGCGCGGGTGAACGGATTATGGGCCATCGCCCTGGCCGGAATTCTGGAGAATGCCGCCGGTTTACAGGTGCAGTACACCTTTGACGATGATGCTTTTATTATCCGTCTGCTTGATGCTGAGAACAGCAAGGTGCTCGACAACATTCTTAAAAGCGCTGCCGAACAGATCGAAGATATTCTGCTTAATAAACTGATAGACAGCCCGATTTTTGCGGTGCATTTTCGCTACAATGCCGCACGTGCCCTGATGCTGCCGCGCTCACAGCCGCGTAAGCGCATCCCATTATGGCTGCAAAGGCTCAGAGCTGCTGATCTGTTGCAGGCGGTGCGGAATATTCCAAACTTTCCGATCATTGCCGAAACATACCGCGAACTGCTGTATGATCATTTTGACTGGCCGGCATTGCAAAAGGTTCTGCAAAGCATCGACAATCATGATATTATCATAAAACATATTCACACGTCGCAGCCTTCTCCTACTTCCAGCGGCCTGCTCTTCCGGATGATTGCCGATAATATGTATGAATATGACCGTTCCCGTAAAAGCGCTGAAGGCGGGATTAACTTCACGGAATTATTAGCCGGGATCATCAGCCGGGAGCACGTCCCGCAGATTGTGACCGCCGAACTGAATGCGCTCTTCACAGCCCGTCAGCAATATCTTTCTCCCGATACGCACATCCGGGATACAGAAGAATTTTTTGAAATGATTGCCAGACTGGGACCCTTAAATCTAGATGAAATTATTCTGCGAGCCGGGGACAATTCCCAAAAGTTCGTAACTGAACTGAAATCGCAAAACAGGATTATTGAAATGCATCAACCTGTCAGCGGCTGGCTGGTCACCGAGCAATCCGAATATTACAACATACCCTTTTCCGATAGCGGATTGCAGTTTCACCTGTCAAAAATTTTACAGAATAATGGTATTTTAGACATTGAAGAAATCTCCGCAAAATGCTTCAGTGATCCATCACTTATCCAACCCTTACTGGATAAGATGGCATCCGAACAAGATGTTGTAAAGGGCCGGTTGTTAAAAGATGATGAACGGATTTACTACTGCGATCGCTACAATTTTGCACACCTTTACCGGCAGGCCATTTCAGAACGAAGAAATATCAGCCAGGCTTTAAGCAGGGAAGTTTTTGAAAACTTTATTATGAGCTGGCATTTTCTGTCAGAACCGGCGCATTCCATCCATAACATTATCGATCGTTACCAGGGCTGCCAGTTACCCGCCGGATTTTTCAGCAGGAATATTCTATCTTCGCGTATTTCAGGTATTAATCTGACTGATGCATTTTTTGATGCTTGCACCAAAGGTGAAGTGATTCTTTCGATCGAGAAACCACAAAATTCGATTCAAACTCTTGAGCGGATTATTAAACGCGGAAGTGCCAATTATTTCGACATTATTAATAAAAATACGGATACATTCAATCCTGAAGCAGAAACCATCCTGCAGTTTTTAAAGGAAAACGGCGCATCCTTTTTTAGCGACATTGTTGATGCGACTGAGCTTGGCGCAATTGCGGTTCAGAAGCAGCTGACACACTTAGTACAAGCCGGAGAAATCACAAATGATGATTACACAGCTCTGCATTCCGTAATCAATGGAAAAAAATCAGAACCTTCGTCTGCTGTTTCTTCTCTTTCGGGAATCCGATCACAGCGCCGGCCTTCCCGTGGTAATGTGATGCGCTCTTTCATGGAGCGTGATAAACTGCGCAATGGCCGCTGGTTCCTGACACGTTCCTTTGCAGTAAGCGGTAAAAAACGAAACCGGGATGAACAAGCCGAATACCAGGCCCGTATGCTGCTGAATCGCTACGGTATTGTTGTTAAAGAATGGTACCGCCATGAAACAGGTTTGCTGCCCTGGATTCATATTTTTAATGCACTTAAAAAGCTGGAATGGCAGGGTGAGATTTACCGCGGATATTTTGTAAAAGGTTTATCCGGTTTGCAGTTTGCACTTCCGGAAGCATTGCAAAAACTGGAGATGTCGCGGTCAATTAAAAACTTTACTGCTTTATTGAGCACAGTTGATCCGGCATTGCCTTTTGGAAAAGCTGTAAACTGGAATATTGCAGATAGCCGGGGAAATGATATCAGGATAATACGCCGGGAGAACAACTACTTATTTATCAGAAATGGCAGGCACCGACTGTATAGCGAGAGCAATTTTACAAGGATTTTTAGCTGCCGGGATTTTATGATCAATGATTTCTCCGTATTTATTTCCCGGTTAAAAAGCTGGTTTAAGCATCAACAGAGTCAGGATTTACGAAAGATAGAAATAAAACTGTTTGATAACAAAGCGACTGCAGAATCCCCTGTTGCAGATATTTTGCTGCAAAATGGTTTCGAAAAGAATGGTGATGAACTTGTCTTATGGCCTTCTGCAGTGTGAACAATAAAATTATACTATAACCAGACTGATCTTTCCGTATGCCCCGGCCTTATTCACTTTTTTCCGGGTGTGTAATTTTGGGATAATTGTCCGGTTTTTGCAGGATGCGTTTATCCATTGATAATTCGCCCCCGCCAAAAATAGACACCAATAGCAGAAGAAAAAGTACAAGTGCTGTAAATTCAAAATGCTGACCTTGCGTAAAAATCCCCTTTGGAATGCTCACAAAAATAAGGGCGCCCGTAAGAACCGGAATTTGGATCAGCGCACCGACACGGGTTATTAAACCCAGTGCCATCATAGCCCCGCCGGTGATATGCGCTATTCCAACCAGATGTGATATCAATGTGTTTGCAAAATCAAACTGACCGGCATCCATCAGAGTACTAATCAGGAAATTCGAATTTGCAACAAAGTGCACCCCCTTGATAAAAAGAATTATTCCCAGGTAAATACGCAGGAACTCCATACCCATTTCCTGATGGTCATTAGCCCAATTGCGGATTTTGATAATCTGTCCCATTTAAATCTCCTGTAAAATACTACCACAAGAGTTTAAAGAGAATAGATCCAAAGAGTTTAATGTAAGTGTAAAGTTTTAGTCATTAATTGGTAGGGACACCGGAAGGGACTTAAATCTTTTGTTCCCCTCTTAAGATGGGTTAGGGGGGTGTACTTTGTCGATTCTTTCATTAAACCCATCCGTGGCCTTCCCCGAAAGGGAATTAATTCTACTTCACTTTGAAAATTTATTTCCCCTCTTGAGAGGGGATAGGGGTGTGTTGGCAACTCTTAATTTTTTACCCATCCCTTGCCCTTCCCAGGAAGGGAATTAATTCTGCATCACTCTGAAAATTTATTTCCCCTCTTGAGAGGGGTTAGGGGTGTGTTTCTCGTATCCTTCAATCCAATCAACAATCGTTTGCACAACACCTAAAGTGTTTTTTAAAACAGTATGCCCATCAAATCTTAAAATTTTTATTCCCAGTTCATTAAGTCTTTGTTCTCTGTGTTCATCATACTCTTTTTTATTAAGGTGCGTTTCACCATCAATTTCAATTGCAAGCATAAGATCATAGCAAAAGAAGTCAACAATATAATTGTCAATAGGTTTTTGTCTGTCAAAATCATAACCCCTTAGTTGCTTTCTTTTTAAATATTTCCAAAGCATTCGTTCACTTAGGGTAGCATTATTTCGCAACTCTCGATCTTTTTTCACTAACTCATGTTTATAAGGAATTATTTTTCTCATCATTGTGCCTTCATTTAACCCAACCCTAGTCCTTCCCGGGAAGGGAATTAATTCTGGGGCACTTTGAAAATTCATTTCCTATCTTGAGAGGGGTTAAGGGTGTGTACTTTGTCGATTCTTTCATTAAACCCAACCCTAGCCCTTCCCGGGAAGGGAATTAACTCTTTTGTTCCCCTCTTGAGAGGGGTTAGGGGTGTGTTATTACTTTTCTTTAATGCTAATATCTGAAATGCTTAATGGCTTCACCTTTTTCTTCAATCTCAGTCATGGCTTCGATACCAATCTGCAAATGAAGATCCACAAACTTAGCCGTAACTTCTTTATCGGATCTTTCTGTTTTTATTCCTTCCGGCATCAACGGCATATCTGAAACCAGCAATAAAGCACCACGTGAGATTTCATTAACATGGCTGACAATAAAAAAGGTGGCTGTTTCCATATCTATGGCCAGCGCAGATAGTTTTTGCAGGTATTTCTTAAAATCTTCATCCCATTCCCAAACCCGGCGGTTGGTTGTATACACTACACCTGTGCGGTATTCCATCCCACGCTGGATAATTTTATCCGAAACAAATTTATGCAGTTTAAAAGACGGCAGTGCAGGTACTTCTTTGGGCATGTAATCATTGCTGGTTCCTTCCCCGCGGATGGCAGCTATCGGCAAAACAAAATGTCCGATTTCTGCAGATTGTTTTAATCCACCGCATTTTCCAAGAAAAAGTACACCTTTAGGCTGACGTGCAATCAGCAAATCTGTAATCGTGGCAACATTGGCTGAACCCATACCATAATTTATGATCGACAACCCGGATTGGTTGGTTGCCATTTTCATCGGCCGGTCATCGCCTTTAACATCTGTATTAAACTGTTCTGCGAATTTTTCCACATAATTCTGGAAATTTGTTAACAGGATATAATCTCCAAATTCATCAATTTGAGCCCCCGTATAACGTGGCAGCCAGTTTTTTGCAATATCAAGTTTTGTTTTCATTTTGCTTGTTCCTTGTTTAAACTTGGATAACTAATAAATTAAACAGCTAACCCAAACATTCAAATAAAATATATGGCATGGCATCGTTGTTTACATAAAAAAGTCCTGCGCAGCCGGTCATTAAAAAAACGCTTCCCTTCTGCCTGGCATCCATTAAGGATTCTTAACCTTGTCTGGAATCCGCTGCGTTTTTCAGCATGTCTTATTTTTAATTCACTTCTGCTGCTGCCCGTATGGATATATGAATTATTCCGCGTTTGCCCTTTAAGAAAAGTACGTCTGGCTGATTCATTTTTAATAATCGGACACCGCGGTGCAGCCGCTTTCGAAATCGAAAACACCATTCCTTCTTTCAAAAAAGCATTGACCGTTTATGGCGCGAATGCTCTTGAGATGGACCTGACTTATACCAAAGATGGTCAAGTTGTTGTTTGGCATGACTGGGACCCGGATAATATCATTGCTCTTGTAAGACAGATGGGTGTGGAGCCCGTCGTAAAATATAAGCCAATAGTGCCGGATGACAGCCCCATGCGCAGGGAAACTCACAAGCTTACCTTAAGTGAACTACGCACCTGGTATGGCTATTCCAAAAAGAAGAAAAATAAAAAAGAAGAAGCCTACATACCAACAGTCCGCGAAGTATTTGAATGGGCGGTTAAAATGCATGAGTTAAAGCTCATCATTCTCGATATAAAAACACCGGTTGCTCATAAAGAATTTATCCAGCCAATGTTAAAACAGATCCGAGAAATCATGGCTGATACAAATCCCGGCTTTACCGTTTTGTTTATGAGTCCCGAAGAAGAGATAATCAAAGAGATGAAAAAACATGCACCTGATCTGAACTACACCTGTGATGTTGAACTGCCTGTGGGGATTGTCCTTGATCCCGAAGCGTACAGCTGTATAAAAAAAGCCATCAAATACAAAAACAAATTTGCATCCGTCGGCCGGCCTACTGTCTTACAGCTTGGTCCATGGACTACCTACCGCCGCGTAATAAAACATGACCTGAAAGAAATGAACAAAATCAAGGACTCGGATAATGCTGTTGAACGGCTGATAACCTGGACTATTAACCGCAAACGCGAGATGAAATGCCTTGTAAGTATGAACGTTTCAGCAATGGTTACCGATCGTCCGGACCGATTAAAAAAATATATCCAGAAAACAAATTAACCAGAACTATTTCAGAAGCATTACAAGTGCACCGTATGCCGGTATATCCGCATTTAAAATATTACTGATTAAAGAATAACGTTTTACACCATAAAGCGGAATCATGCTTTTAAAGTTGTACTCAACCGGCAATTTAAGATCAACGACTGTTTCTTCAGAAGACTTGTTAAGGACTATTAAAACCTTTTGCAGCATGTCGGCCCTTAAATATGCATAAACATTCTTATCTGCATATATACTTCGAAAATCACCATAACGCAAAGCTGAATTATCCTTGCGCAGTTTAATAATTTTCTGAACACTTTTGAGCATCTGTTTTTCATTTTCAGACAGTTGATCTCCAAAACGCATCGGTCGGCGATTATCAGGATCATTAGCCCCGGTCATTCCAAATTCATCGCCATAATAGACAAACGGAACACCCGGAATTGTCATCATGTAAGTAATATATAACTGGGCCTTTTTATAACTATCCGGATCATCCACCTTTGGTGGATTATTCCAGGGGATGTTTTCTCCTTTGTCAGGGTCCGTATCACCTTCTGCTATTGCCATAAAACGTGCTTTGTCATGGCTGTCCATAAGATTACCCATTAAATGGTACATGCCATAAACATCGTGAGTTTTTGCCATTTCGATATCCAGGACTTTAAAACTTACATCCGGATTAGAAAAAGCAGACAGCGCTGTTTCGTACAAATTAAAATTAAACTGTCCGTCCAGTTGTCCATTATTCACATAAGAACTTATCAGATCATAGGAACCGAATGTTTCTCCAATTTGATAAATTTTGCGATTTTCAGGAATTTCAATTTCTTCCTTAATTTTTTTGGTAAGAGTCCGCCAGAATTTATTTGGAACATGCTTAACTGCATCCTGTCTGAATCCATCGGCATTCGATTCTTTAAGCCACCAGACAGCGTTATCCGTTACCGTATTAAGTGCTTCTTCAGATGCCAGGTAATCAAAAGAAGGCAGATAAGGTTCAAACCAGGTTGTTAATCTGTATTCATCCCAGAATCGAATATTTTTTCTGCCATCAGGTAAATTAACTGATCCAAACCAATCCGGATGTTCTTTATAATAGGGATGTTGTTCATGTACATGATTACTTACAAAATCTAGCATAACCTTCATGCCCTTTTGATGCGCTTTGTCAACCATATCTCTTAAGAGCCCCATATCACCAAATCGAACATCTACTTTCTCAGGCTCAATCGGCCAGTAACCATGATATCCGGCATAAAGTTCGCGTGGCTCGGGGTACTCTCTGTATGCTTCAAAGGGATTTTGATTAACCGGAGAAACCCAAATAACATTAACATTAAGATTATCAAAATAGCCGGTGTCTAATTTCTCAATTATCCCCCGGATATCCCCACCATAATAATTAGCTTTATCCTTGAGTTCCGGATTATTAACTTTCTGTGTATTTGATTTATCACCATCATAAAAACGGTCAATTATAAGTGAATATACGATAGCATCACGCCAGCTTTTATTTTCACTTTGGTCAGCAATTTCTCCATTATTCAGATATACTCGTGATTCTGCAGTGTAGAAATTATTATTGGCAACCACCATTCTGATAACACAATTAGGTGATACATTTTCAGAATTTATTTCCAATGAGAGTAAATTGTTTTTAATAGAAATATTTTCCGGAGCAATAACCTGGTTATCCTGCAATGCAATAATATCCGATATATCAATTGTATCTTTCGCCTGTGAATTGTATAACCATTTAAATGTGATTGTTTTAGCACGACGCTGGTAACCGTTGGGGATCAATTCACGTTCAACACTGCTATTATTAATGACTAACAAAGAATTATATTGTCCAAAATTATTCAGGACCTTTTCCTTGTTTGCCGGATCAATAATCTCATTACCATCTATATAAAACTTATATTCATATCTTCCATTATCGAGCATGAATGTCTTTTCGTAGACGCCATCACCATCAGCATCTGTCATTGGAGAGTTAAGCCTGTTCCAGCTGTTAAAACTTCCGATAACCCGAACAGATTCTTCCTTATTTTTAAGTTTATACTTAAAAGTTTGAGCAGTTAGGTTATTAACTTTTACAGGAAAAGCATATTCCTTGTTTATATAGGTAAACTTTTGAAGTGTCATTCCCTGAAAAGCAGAATCGGCAGAAACGATTATTTCACCTGATGAAACATTATAGCTGAGATTTAAATCAGGATTCTCAATAAAAGCAACATCGTAATCCGGAGCAAACCATAAATCAGAAATCATAAGAGTGTCTGTTTGTCCGGCTGTTAATCTTAAAGTTTTAATTAAATCATAGATTTCAGGTTTTAGACTTGTGTTACATGTGATTAATAACGAAGAAAATATTATGGCAAGAAAAAGTTTTAATGGTTTCATAAAAACACTCTTAAGTTGTTCAACTTGACATTATTTCATATAAAGATAGACAGAATCCATCTAAATGTAAATAATTATCGGCTGTATCAGAAAACAACTGACATATTAATGAAATGTGGCCATAAAACCGTGGTATTCCTATAGATTTCTCAGGGGCTTGTTCATCTGAGTTAATTTTTGGAATATGCTAATTAAGTTAAAACTATCTCTAAGGAAGGATAATGATTTGATTAGAGTGAGAGAAAACAAGTGAGCCACTGAGCGGATTCGAACCGCTGACCTGATCATTACGAGTGAACTGCTCTACCAACTGAGCTACAGTGGCTTTTGAGTTGGCAAAATTAAAATTTAATTCCATTGAAATCAATTTTGATAATAATAAAAATTCATACGGAATATATTTTATTAAATGTTTTGTTATCCATAAAAATTAACCCTGGAGAAACCATGTTAAAATATATAACTATTCTTTCCATTTTAATCCTTTTCTCATGTAGTGATGATTCTGAAACCGGCATGAACAGTAATTCCGATATCAACTTAAACCCAGGCAATATGACGGCAAAAGTAGATGGTAACGACTGGAAAGCGAGCCAGGGTATCGTATTTGCCGCGATCTCAACTATTGACAGTGTTTCTGCCATGTCAGTTACTGCCGCACGAACGGTTTCAGCTACTCTTTCTGAAGGAATCGGGATGGCATTAAGTAACGTACTTGCAACTGATCAGAGTCTTGAGAATACCTACAACCTGGATGGTACATCGATTGCTTCGCTGGTATTTACAAAAACAACAAACGGTATTTCTGTTACTTATGCAGCAAACAGTGGTATGATTGAAATCTCAGAAATAACCCAATCTTATGTAAAAGGTACTTTTAATGGTGTTTGTGTAAACCAGCAAAATAACAGTGATTCGATCACAATTACCGATGGAAAATTTAACGCAACTTTAACCGGATTCTAATTAATTCATCTCAGCCCTGTTAGGCATTTTGAAAAGCTAAAATCACATTGCAACTGGCGTTTTGATTGACTAATTTTAAAGTCTTTATTTCTGATCAAAAGATGGGACTATGGAGTTCATAAACGACGCTTTTCTTATCGGTAGTAAAATTTATCTGCGTGCTTTTCAGTCCGGGGATGAGGAGATGATTTCCCGGCTCGAAAATCACCCCGATCCACGATCTACTCTTTTCTATGCTTTTCCAGTAACTACTGAACAAATACATCAAAAAACAAGTCGCTATTTAAGTGATCCGAATACAATCATTTTTACTATTTGCAACACCGAACAAGATTCAGCAGTAGGACAGGTCGCGCTTTTCAGGATTGACTGGGTTGGGCGGATGGCCACCTTTTATATCGGGATAGCTGATAAAAGTAATTGGTCCAAAGGCTATGGATCAGAAGCCACCATGCTGCTGCTTCGTTATGCCTTTGATACACTTAATCTTAACAGGGTGCAGCTGCATGTTGCAGTTGAGAATGAAGCAGCCGTTAAAGTTTACAAAAAGTGCGGTTTTGTACAAGAAGGTACATTAAGACAAGCCATGTTCCATGATGGGCATTATTCTGATTTTTATATAATGGGCATTTTAAAACACGAGTTTAAAAAATAACCGGGTTTACCTGGATGATTTTTATATATTTATTAATTTGTTCTGTCCTTTTTTCTCTGAACAATCTTCCAAACAAATTATTTTCTGAAGAACCATTCCTGCGTACAAAAATTTTAGAAACAAATTCTGAAATTCTTTTTCAATTAAATAAGAACTGGATCCTTAATGGTATAAAAGTTACTTCATCTGATAGTATTTTTAGATTAACAAGAAACGAAAATACAATCCTGCTTTATAAAGCTGATCAAAAAATCCTGACTGCAAACGATAGTCTGGTCTTTATCAGCAATGATGACAGTGCTACTATTACAATTAAGGATGTTCCTTATGGTGTCGGATGGTGGTGGGAAGGAAAAGAAGACCGAATATACGAAGGCAAGCTTTGTATTTACACAAATGCACAACAAATGCAGATTGTCGTAAAACTACCACTGGAACAATACCTTAAAGGAGTCATCCCTTATGAAATCGGCAATGATGCTCCCCTTGAAGCATTAAAAGCGCAGGCTGTTGCAGCTCGTTCGGAAGCCATAATGGCACTTACGTCCGGTATGTACGGTGCAGATTATTACGATTTAACGGCTGATGTGGAATGCCAGGTTTTTAGCGGCAATAAAAAACGTAATAAAATGACAGACCTTGCAGTTGATCTGACACGGTCCATTATTTTAACAGAAAATAACCATCCTATAAATGCTTATTATGCATCAAACTGTGGCGGTCATTCAGAAATAATTCAAAATGTTTGGCCTGATCGACCGGATCCTGAAACCTACAGCTTTGCAGGTGCTGACAATGAGAAAAAAATGAATATGGACCTAAGCAGCGAAGATAAAGTCCGCGAGTGGATTTTATCTGATCCAGATGTTTTCTGTAATCCGAAATTAAACAAAAATTTACCTTCCTGGAGCAAGACTAATTTTCGCTGGACAAAATCTTTTTCCGTTGATTCTATTTCAGCAATCTTGTCCAATGGAGTTGATTATGGTTTATTACGCAACATTCAGGTGAAAAAACGTGGCTTATCCGGTAGAATTATCGATGCTCGATTCATATTTGAAAAAGACAGTTTTGATGTAAAAGGTGAATTAAATATCCGTCAACTTTGGCAACCTTCTCTGCGCAGCGCCTGTTTTTTTGTAAAGCAGGATAGTAATTTTTTTATTCTTAAAGGAGCTGGCTGGGGTCATGGCGTTGGTATGTGCCAGTCTGGTGCAATAACTATGGCTTTTAACGGCAATACTTTTAAATCCATTATTGAGCACTATTATCCCGGGACCGATCTTACAGCAATATATCCTGTACAGAAATAATTTTAACCTTTGCAGATCAGCGACTCAAATTTCTGGCAATTCTGACGATAATTAGCATTCTAATTAAACACATACTATTAATCTAACCAATGAGTTTGCCATGCGAATTAATATTGCATCAGATCATGTGAATAATTTCTTTTTTACAAAATTACTTATGTTTTTAATAACTCTCCTGATATTTATAAATTGCAGTTCAATTACAGATTCGGACAGTGAAAAAGATGACACATTATATGTAAAATTTACCAACAGCTCTTCTTCACAATATACGATTACAAGCATTGAATTGCAGGCAATGGGAAAAGCAGATGAAACGGCCGTTCCAAGCGGCACCTGGAGTGAGAACATTTTAAAAGACGGCAAAAAGCTGGCGCCGGGTGAATTTGACTTTTTTACCCTGGATATTCCGACTTTGCATTTCAGTGTTTATCGTCTTGGTGTGGACACAGGCAACGGAACACAGCTGCTGCTCTATACTCAGGAAAATTACCAGGGTCTGGAGCCGACAATTACACATTGGGGAAGCGATGATCGAACGGTTGAAGTAACTGTAATCTATGATCAATCAAGTAGCCAGGTTGTTGTCAACGGCTGGAGCGAATGGGCCGGGATAGACTAAAGCTTTATTATAGGGCTGTCTCAAAAGTGAAAAAATACAATTTCGAATTTTTTTCGCAATCCTTGAAACAAGTTAGTCGAATAGATCATGTCGGCAGCCGGATTAGCTTACCGGCTAACTGAACGATTTACAACATGACTCCGGATGTGAATACCATACTTTTGGGACAGTCTCTTGTATTAAAAAAAATCATTTGTTTGAAGAAAAACATCTCTCCGGCTATATTCAAGCCATAAAACCATCCAAAATCTCATCATATATCCTACAAGCTGGTACAAGTAATTTAACATCAGTAAATGTATTAGGGGTAAAAACATGAAGCTTTCTTTAATAGTCTTAAGCATCGTTTCAATAATAATATTCAAGTGCCAAAACAGAAATAACCAAGAGTATGCGCTGGTTTACAATGTGCTGTTTGATGCAGAAAATGACAACTATGAAGTGTTTTCAATGGACCTTGACGGATCGTCAAAGAAAAACATCACTAATCTGCCGGGGGTTGAGTGGACTTATCTTGCAGTGAAAGACAGGGTTTATTTTATCTCGGATAAAGACACATCACACCGTTTTTACAGGCTTTACCAATGCGACTATTCAGGCAATAATAAAAAAAAGATTTCGGACATCCGTTTAGCTGACAGCTGGATGAGCAGCCGCGCCAATGGTATGGAACTGATCGTCCGGCCTTCTTCAAAAATTGATTCGGCATTCTATATAATTGATCTGAAGGGGACTCTTTTGCAAAAACTGTACACCAGACTGCCTTTTTCTAATGATCCCCTGTTTATTAATAACGGCGAACAGGTGGTTTTCCGGGGTGGCAAAACCAAATCCAAAATGATTAAAGGCTTTAGCGAAGAGCTATTCATCATAGACAGCAACGGTGAGAATCTTAAACAGCTTACACATTATCCATCTGATGATACAAGTGCTGCAAAATTTGCCTACAAAGCTGGTCCGCCAAGACAGCACCCTGTGGAAGAATTTATCAGTTATCAAAGTATGCAGGATGGAAAATACAGCCTGTTTGCAATAACACCGGATGGCAAAAAACAATGGAAACTGACGGAAAACTCACAAAATGAAGGTTGGCACGACTGGAGCCCGGATGGTAAATGGCTGGCAATAGAATTATTTGATGACGAGCAAACCCAGTTTCATATAGCCTTAATGAACTGGGAAACCAAAGAAATGAAAGTTTTAACAGACACAACATATAAATATCAGCAGGCTCCCTGCTTCGTTCTAAAAAATCCGATTTGAGTATTTTAAGAATTACTCCAACTTTGGTTATTTATCACAATTCAGTAATATTCGATTTGATATTTTCATGACTTCAGAAATCTTAAAACTTAAGCCATGCATTATACTGACAAAAATGTTATGGAAAACTATTCGACGAATAAAAAGGGCGGGCTTTAATGGGAATACTTGAAACAATAATCTTATCAATTATCGAAGGTTTAACTGAATTTTTACCGATTTCATCAACCGGACATATGATTCTTGCTTCGGCTGCAATGAATATCCATGAAAATGAATTTGTAAAAACTTTTGAAATTGCTATTCAGCTTGGTGCCATTATGGCCATTGCACTTATGTATATCAAACGTTTTTTGCAGGGTATTGAGATCTATATAAAACTTACTGTCGCATTTATTCCAACTGCCGTAGTCGGATTACTGGCCTATAAAATAATTAAAGAATACCTGTTTAATCCTGTCGTTGTTTCAGTTTCTTTAATAATTGGCGGAATTATTCTTATTCTGATCGATAATAAAATCAGCAATAAGGAAAGTAAAACTTTATCCCTGGAAAAAATTCCATATAAGAATGCTTTTTTTATTGGACTTATGCAATGTTTATCAATGATTCCCGGAACTTCACGCGCAGCCGCCACTATTATTGGTGGTGTTGTGAATGGCTTGGATAAGAAGCAGGCAACTGAGTTTTCATTTTTGCTGGCTATTCCAACAATGTTTGCGGCAACAGGATACGATCTTCTTAAAACACCTGTCAGTTTTTCTTCAAATGAAATTATCCTGTTAGCTATTGGACTTGTAATTGCTTTTATCAGTGCCTGGTTTGCAGTAAAAATATTCCTTAAAGTGGTTGAATTGTACGGTTTTAAACATTTTGGTTATTACAGAATTATTCTGGGAATTGCATTCCTGATTTTTATGTATTAAAAATTGATTCTTGCCAAGAAATGTATACAACAAATTATTTTAACACATTTATTGAAGTTGCTGAAGATTGTCCGGTTAATGCAGCCAAAATCCCTGTTCTGCGGTCAGGTAAAAAAACGGCAGCTTATATTCAATATGAAATGATCAGCGGCCAACCATATGTTTATACGTCTGATGATGTTCTGTTTCAGGTATATGCTGAACAAAATGGTATTCCACCAGAAGGAATCGAAACTGCTAAAATTAGTTTTTTCGCTAAAGGACAGCCTTGTATGCGCGCATCCGTATTAACAAAAAGTTACGGCTGGGGTGTTCATTGTGATGCAGAAGGGAAAGTAGCCCTTTATGCTTTGGAATCGGACATGTACAAAGATTTAGTACTCGATTCCAGCCTGCAGCACACCCGGGCGATGCGCTCCAAACGTAAAAACAAAACAGGTTGATAATGAAAGAAGAGAAACCCGGTATAAAACTTCGCTTCCCGATTGGTAAATTTGAGAAACCAAATGAAATTGAAACAAAAAATATTCAAATCTGGATTACCGATATTGGTGCATTACCCGGGCGAATTTCACTTTTAGTCAAAAATCTGAAAGATACAGAATTAAACTGGGTCTACAGACCGGGTGGATGGTCCATTAAACAAGTTGTGCATCATTTCGCAGACAGCCACATGAATGCTATAATTCGTTTTAAATTGGCGTTAACAGAAGATAAACCAACCATCAAACCTTATTTGCAGGACAGATGGGCGACACTGGCAGACACAGAAGATAGCCCGATTGATGATTCACTAAAAATATTGGAAGGCGTTCATGCACGTTTGGTCAGGTTGCTGAAATCATTAAATAAAGATGATTTAAAAAGAGAATTTATTCATCCCGAATATGAAAAGAATTTTTCCATTGCTGAAAATATTGGAATTTATGCATGGCATTGCAATCATCATCTTGCACATATCAAACAGGCTATTGAATTTAAAGGAAAGTTTTGAAAAAACTCTTAGGGATTAGATTTAAATGGTATCGTTATATGATATTCTGTGGATAGTTCTGACGTAAACACAATCCTTGTTTTCCCGCCATACATAGCTAATTTCTTCTTAACAAGTTCCATACTCACCAGCGACCCGTCATCTTCATTGTCGTTTTCATCCTTGATCAAATTTACAGGTGTAAAAAACAATTGTGATATTTCTGTCCCAAGTTGAGACACAATTTCGCTGTCGTATTCACTGCCGCCTGCATCTGCGGTCTCATCAATTTTTTTCTGCACAATTCGTTCAAGGCTCTGTAAACGGCCATCATGTTTTACAACAAAATCGAAATGCTTCCTGGAAAGAGATGAAGATATTTCGATAGTGACTTCAGGATTCATATTTGATGATCTGCGGGCTTCCGGGGTTTCGGAATGATAAAGTATAATAAAACGGGTAAAGGAAAATAATAATTCTTTAACCAGCTGCTGGTGCTCATAAGGAATCGTTAAAGAATCAAATCCGCTGTGTATCAGTCTTATTTTTTTATGCGTTTCTGTGCTTAAAGCATCCACCATCCTTCCCAGAGATTTCATAAGCAGTTTTGATTCATACCTTCTCGTGGTTCTAATACTGCTGCTGAAATGCTCTAATCTGAGTGTCAATTCCTGGATTTCTTCCAGCATCAAACGCAGTTCACTGAAGTTCAGAACCAGAGGGACAAAATCTGTTCCGCTTATATTTTTTCTGCTGCGCAGTTTATCAACTTCATCAAGAAACTCCTGTGTGTTTGCAGCAAAAAACTTTAAATCGAGCAACATGGCATTATTCAAAATATAGCGGGCTGAACGCTGCAGACTTTGAATCATTTTATTATAATTATTGTTATTATCCGGATTCTTTAATAATTGATTTATGACTTCCAGTTCTCTTTTAATAAGCTGGATAAATTCCTGTAGAAGTGCCGGTTTAACATGCAGAATATTAACCAGGCGTTCCATCTGTTTTTTGGTATTCTTTTCAAATTCATCAAGCTTATGATGCAGCTTCTCTTCCCGGGAGATATCTCTTACGCTGCAAATCAAAGCGACAATATTATCTTCTTCATAGACACGTTTAAAGCGAAATGAAAGAAAGTGTGTTGTCGTCCAAAAACCCCATTGGTCTTTATAATAAAACTCAATATTCTCAAGCTGGTTCAGTTCATTGATTGTTTCTTCATCAAGGTCTGACCGAAACATAAACTCCAGGTATTCAGCGGTTTGCTGAATAACGTTATCAGGTACACGATGAGCTAACAAATCCACAAAATTTATATTAGTTAGATCTGTCTCATCAATTATTGTTTCCAGCGCCTGAGTATAACCCTGCTGAATATAAAATGCAGAATTTAAGAAAAAGATGCCTTCAGAAACGATTTCAGAAAAGCTGCGATTCTTTTCTTTTTCCCGCTCAAGTTCTTTATGGAGTCCATCAAGTTCTGTTTGAAATGAAGAAAAAGCTTGTTTAAAACTTTCTTCCCAGCTTTTATTTTCCGATTTCAATAATAATTCCTTTTATGCTTCCCATACTAAGTCTATTCCAGGCAGACAACTAAAAACGAACGGTGTTCACGCCAGTTAAGTGGTATTACAAAGGATTGTATTTCTTCCGGGAGATGAATATCTTCAGCAACTCCTTTAATTACTACAGGTACTGAAATCATAAAATCACTGCCATAAGCCTGACGTACATTCCCGGAAATTGTATTAGCTATTTCACCGATTAAATCCTTGCACTCATCTTCTTTAATATCATCCGATCCAAGAATGATACCGGCTAATTCTTTTAGCATTGCTGCTGTCGATGTAATATATACACTACCTTTACGCCTTCCGGAAATACCGATTATTCCGGTATACTCCAGAACAACCGGCTCCATTGCTTTTAAATATGGAATACCCGTTACAACCTTTTCTCCTGTAATTTCAAGAAAATAATTGGATGTGCTATCCATAAAGAAATGTAAATCGCTTTCTTTCATTAATTTCTCTCCTTATTTGGCAGACATCCCTGTTAATCGAGCAAAATTCTTTTTCAATTTTTCTTCAGTAAACGGTTTTCCCAGAAAACTTTTTGCACCAAGTTTTATGGCTTTAATTCCGGTTGATTTATCAGACAATGCTGTAATGACCATTATCTTAACATCCGGATCAATTTTTAATAATTCTTCAAGTACGGTTAATCCGTCTATTTCGGGCATGGTAATATCAAGTGTTACTATTTCAGGCCGCAATTCTTTAAAAAGTTCGATGGCTGCTTTACCGTCAGCAGCGGTTCCAACAACTTCAATATTCTGACTTGTCAGACTATTTTCAATCATTTGACGAATTATTGAAGAATCATCAACGATCATAAGTTTCTTTGTGTTACTCATTGGATTCTCCCTGTTTTTTCATTTTTCAAATTATAGAATCGGCATTCAAACAGGCATCTTGATGAAACAGAAGGAATCAGTAAGGAATTGAGTGGCAGTAACAGTGCTTTTTATCTGAATTTAAAAGTGGAAGAAATGTGCCGTGTTTTCCGTTTTAGCCTACAACGCATAAAAGAGTAAACTTAATTCAATCAGGAAAAATAAATGATAAATAAGATTGATTCAGATAGTTTTAATGCATGCGTGGCAATGGCTCTAAAGCTATGGCCGGATTCTCAGAAAAATGAATTGACCACTGAGTTCAAAGAGATGATGAGCAACGATAATTTTGAGATATTTGTTTTTCAAACAGAATCCGCAGAGTATGCCGGATTTATACAGCTATCACTCCGACATGATTATGTAGAAGGCTGTCTTACTTCACCTGTCGCTTATATTGAAGGGATTTACGTTGAAGAAGATTATCGAAGATTTGGAACAGGGAAAAAACTGATTACTATGGCAGAATCATGGGCCAGGGCTAATGGATGTTCTGAAATTGCTTCTGATTGTGAACTGCACAATACAAGCAGCAGAGATTTCCATTACGCTTCGGGTTTCAGAGAAATAGACAGAATAATCTGCTTTGCTAAAAAAATATAACAACTCTTTACATTAAAGGAATTGCAATTTTATTGTATTTCTGGCGGTATTCTATGGGTGTCAATCCTGTAATTTTTTTAAAGACTGTTCGGAATGCTTTTGTATCGGTGTAACCCACATCATACATAACTTCAGTGATATTTTTACGGCTTGATTCAAAACTGCGTTTAGCTGCTTCAACTTTAACGCGTTGCAGGTATTCAATCACAGTGTTATTTGTTGCCTGCTTAAAACGTCGTTCAAAAGTGCGGCGGCTTATTGCAGTCATCCTGCAAAGCTGATCAACAGAAATTTTGTCCTGGAAGTTTACTTCAATGTAATCCTGCGCCTGCTTAATGTCGTCATCATTATGGTTTTTCTGTCCTTTAAACATGGAAAACGCTGATTGATTTTCACGATCAATATCAATTGCAAAATATTTTGCTGCAAGAATTGCCGTATTCCGGTCAGTATATTTCTCCAGAAGATACAGAAGTAAATTCCAGTAAGAATTTGCCCCGCCGCTAGAATAAATGCCATTTTCTTCAGTGATAATAGTCCCGTCTGTAATCTCTACATCGCTGAAAGTTTCACGGAATTCATCGTAATAGGCCCAATGTGTTGAACACTTTTTCCCGTTTAATAATCCGGTGGATGCCAAAAGAAAAGCACCAACACATAACGAGGCTATTTCGGATCCATTATTATACTGACTGATAATCCAGGGAATGGCCTGCTTATTCTTCGCCACCGCATCCTTCATGTCTCCAAATAAAGGCGGAATAATAACCAGGTCACTGTATTTAACTTCATCAAGCAATTTATCTGCAGCCACGGAATAAATACCATCCAGGACTTTTACATTTCTGCTTAATCCTGTAAGCAGCACTTCGAAAAGCGGGGGCTTGCCTTGTACCTGCAGGAATTGATTTGCTGTTGTAAACAGATAACGCGGTCCTGAAATAGCTCCTAAAACAGCAGATTCAGGAACAAAAATAGTTATTCTTTTCATAACTTAAATATATTGAGCATACTTGTCGCAATCAACCCTTCAAATAGACGTTTTTACACCTTTGAGATTTTTGCTTTTTTATTTAATGTTATTTAGATCATACAGAATGATTTATTCCAAAAATACGTTTAATAAAAAAACATTATTATCAGGTTTTAAGAAAGGACTTATAATGAAATTATTAAATCCATATTTAAACTTTAGCGGTAAAACTGAAGAAGCATTCAATTTTTATAAATCTGTATTTGGTGTGGATTTTGTTGGCGATATAATGCGCTTTAAAGATTTTCCGGATAGCGAAAATTTACCCGCACATGAAAAAAACCAGGTTTTACACTGTGCTATTCCTTTGGGACAAAATTTATTAATGGCTTCAGATGCCCCGGAATCAATGGGATTTAAAGTTACATTTGGCAATAATTTTCATCTTTACATTGAAGCAGATGATAAAGCTGAAGCAGACCATTTATTCTCAGCTCTTTCTGAAGGCGGTCAGATAATTGGTGCAATGCAGGATATGTTTTGGGGTGCATATTTTGGGTCATTATGTGATAAATTCGGAATGCAGTGGATGATCAGTTATACCTATCCCCAAGAATAATTATTAAAGTCTTAATAATGTATATGGAGCCACAATGCAAAAAATAACACCTTGTTTATGGTTTAATGACCAGCTGGAAGAAGCAGTCAATTTCTATATTTCTGCATTTAAAAACGGGCAGATTTTTCAAACAGCACGTTATGACGAAGCTGGTGCCAAAGCAGCAGGAAGACCCGCCGGATCAGTGATGACAATGACATTTGAATTATTAGGTCATAAGTTTATGGGACTGAATGGCGGTCCACATTTCAAATTTAATCCATCTGTATCATTCTTTGTAAACTTTGATCCTTCCAAAAACACATCTGCTAAAGAAAATCAAACCGCTCTGTGGCAAAAGCTTTCTGAGAACGGAAAAGTGCTGATGCCGCTTGACACTTATCCTTTTAGTAAACATTATGGCTGGGTACAGGATAAATACGGGGTTTCATGGCAGCTGATTCTCAGCAACCCTGATGGCGATCTGCGCCCGGATATTCTTCCGTCGTTTATGTTTGTAAATGCAAATTGCGGAAAAGCAGAAGAAGCTGCTGAGTTTTACATGTCTGTATTTAAGGATTCCGAACGCGGTATCATTGCCCGTTATCCTGCAGGGATGGAACCCGACAAAGAAGGTACGGTTATGTATACCGATTTTATGATTGAAAATTATTGGATCGCTTCAATGGACAGCGCCCAAAAGCACGATTTTGCTTTTAATGAAGCTGTTTCTTTCGTGATAAATTGTAACTCACAGGAAGAAATAGATTATTACTGGGATAAACTTTTGGCAATCCCGCAGCAATGTGGGTGGCTTAAAGATAAATATGGCCTGTCCTGGCAAATTGTACCGAAAAACATGGGTGAGCTTTTAAGCGGAAAGGACAAGGAAAAATCAAAACGTGCAATGCAAGCCATGCTGCAAATGAAAAAAATTGATATCAAAACACTAGAGAATGCATAACAATTAAATACTGAAAGGAATAAAAATGAGCAAGATGAATCCCGTTGTCCATTTTGAAATGCCTTATGAAGATAAGGATCGTATGTCTGATTTTTACAGCAAAACGTTTGGCTGGCACATGCAGCAATTCGGTGAAGAAATGGGGCATTATGTTACGGCTCAGACTACTGAAAGCAGTGAGAACAGCAGACCTAAAACACCCGGTACAATAAATGGTGGTTTTTTTCCCAAAAAACCTGATTGGCCTGCACAATACCCTTCGGTTGTTATTGCTGTTGATGATATCAGTGAAGCAATCAAACGTGTAAATGCTTCCGGGGGTGAAGTGTTGGGCGACCCCATGGAAATACCCGGTATAGGTTTGTATGTGTCTTTTATGGATACAGAAGGAAATCGTGTCAGCCTTTTGCAACCTATGGGTATGTAAAGTATCGGCAACCCCCCTTGTCTTTTCTCTTTTGATTTGCCTGTTAATCAAAGAAATATTATTCTGCATGAATTTATATAGATCACACATCTGTATTTATAACCTGCATGGATAATATTACACATTTAAGAAGAGCAAATCCGTCAGACCTGGCGTCAGTACTGGAACTGTTCACAACAACAATAGAAAAAGTCTGCCCGAAAGATTATTCAGCAGAGCAGATAAAGGTATGGCAAGCATCAGCTGATAACCATGAACGCTGGCTGGCAAAAATAACAAGGGACGAGTTTTGGGTCGCTGAAACAGGTAAGTTTATAAGTGGTTTTGCATCATTAAAAAATAATAGTTATATCGATTTGATGTATGTGCACAACGATTTTTTACACCAGGGGATTGCAACCCGTTTGCTGAAAAAAATGATTGATTTAGCCAGGCAAAGATTGATCCGCAAAATTACATCCGATGTAAGTATTACCGCTAAGCCTTTTTTTGAAAAACATGGATTCAAAATAATTAAAGAAAATCACCTGGTATTGCGTGGTGTTGCCATTATGAATTTCCAAATGGAATTCGATATTACAGGTGAATTTTAAGCTGTATGCCATCATGATGCAGCAGTAATTATCTGAATACCTGGGACAGCCTGTTCTGGCGGTTTATGCATTTGTATCGCGACTTTTTTAACGAAAATCTACGATTGGGTATGCGGGTAAAAACGTTTGACAACCCGGATGAAAAGCAAAATATTCTGTTAAAAAAGCAGAAGACATTTTAAATAGTTTATAAAAAACTTTGGAGAATAATGAACACATTTATTTCGATATTACGTGGTATAAATGTAAGCGGACAAAAAATAATAAAAATGGCCGACCTAAAGATGCTTTATGAGAAACTGGGATATAAAAACGTTCGGACCTACATCCAAAGCGGAAATGTCATTTTTAAACATTCAGAAAATAATGTGGCAGGTCATATTAATAAAATTCATGATGAAATTAAAAATCAATACGGTTTTGATGTGTCTGTCATTATCCGAACACCAGAAGAGTTTCAGAAAATAATTGCAGGCGAACCTTTTAAACTTAACAGCGATCAGTTGAAACGGCTTTATGTCACTTTTCTTTCTGAAAATGGAAAATTGGAAAAACTCAGTCAACTGGAAAAGTATATGGCTGCAAAAGATAAATGTCATTTATCAGACAATCATTTATACTTTTATTGTCCCGAAGGCTATGGTAAAACCAAATTATCAAACAATATGATTGAAAAAGTATTTGGAATATCGGCTACAACAAGAAACTGGAACAGCGTATGCAAACTTTATGAGCTGACATAAAACAATCATTAAATCATTTTTATCAGAGCAAAAAGACCAAGGATTACGGTAAGTACACCAATCGCACCACGTAATTTTTTTGTCTGGATTCTTCTAACTGTTAATGCAGAAACCGGGACGGAAATAACTGCCCCGATCACAAGATAAGGTGCTAATACCCAATCTTCAGAAGCTTCTGTAAAAAGATAGGCAAGCACGCCCACAATGCAGGTAAGCCCTTCTGCTAAAGATGTTATTCCAATGGCATTTTTCCCGTCTACCCCGGCAAGAAGCTGGCCACCGGTTATAACCGGTCCGTAACCACCGCCACTCATTCCTTTATTAAAAGATGCGATCATACTTAGTGTTGTTAATTTTTTCCACGAAAAAACAAAATTTTTGTTAAGAGTCAGCAGAATTACAACCCCTACTGCAAGGATAAGAATACCTATATAAAGTTTTAAATAAAATGCCGGGATATTCACAGCAATCAGCACTGCCATTACGGTACCTGCAATACTTGTTGATCCTATTAATAAAGCAACTTTGAGATTTTGCGGAACGCCCCTGTCAAAACTTTCAGATATACCCAGTTTTTTTATGGCCAGGTATATTTTTTTAATATTCATAGTTTTGGGTTTAAAGTTCACATTCCCCACAGAATGGTGAGTAAATCCGGCAAGTAAACCCGTAACAAGTTCTGAAAGTAAAATTGCCGGTACAACCTGTAAAGGATTAAAACCCATAAGCAGCAAAATCGGGGTTAAAGTCGTTCCATATCCCATTCCCAGTGTTGAATCAACATATTCTGCTATGAAAGCAATACATACAATAAAAAGGCCGATTTCGGACGTAAGTTCAAACATTTCAGACTCCTGTACAAACTTTTTCACTGAATTTACTATCGCGAAATCGGCAATTCTATAAAAATTTAATCTATTTTTGAGTTACTGACGAAGGCAATTTTTTTACTATCCGGCGACCAGCTTGGAACATTTATTGTCCCCTGTCCGCCATACACATAAGCGATTACTTTTGGCTGCCCGCCATCAACCGGCATCAACCGGAGATAAACATTTTTGTAGAAAGGATGGTCACCCGACGGGACATCTTTCATATAAGACAGAAAAACAATCCACTTACCATCCGGGGAAATATGCGGGAACCAGTTGTTATATTCATCAAACGTGATTTGTTCCTGCTCAGAACCATCCGGTTTCATACGCCATATTTGCATGGTTCCGCTGCGATTGGAGTTAAAATAAATATGCTTTCCATCCGGAGTATATTCCGCCCCATCATCAAGACCTGGTGTATTGGTTAGTTGTGTTTCCATTTTCCCGGCTGTGTCAATCTTATAAATATCATACTGACCATTACGTCCACCAGTGAAAACCATATCCTTGCCATCAGGCGACCAGCCATGCAGATATGACGGGCCAAATGCGGTAACCTGCGCCGGATCACCACCTTCCAGCGGTACTATATATATAAGTGATTTATCATCCCTGATTTTACTGTGGTTACTGATTCCCATATGCTTTCCATCGAAAGAAAGAACATGGTCGTTGTTATTACGATTTGCAAAACCTGTTTCCAGCACTTCTATATCAGATGTTTTAATATTAAAAGTATAGAGCAGCCCGTCCCTGTTATAAATAAGATATTTCCCGTCGGCTGTCCAGTTTGGTGCCTGAAGTGAATTTCTTACACTATGCATGATCGTTCTGTGACCACTTTTTATATCCATAATTTCAAGATGACTCCCGATATAATCCTGGTATGGAATAAAATCTTTTTTTGCAGGAATGATAATCCGAACGTTTCGAAAAACTGCTTTTTCTGTGACGTCATTATTATGGGAGCAGACATAAATCCCGGCAAAGATTTGTTCATTCAAAGCACTATCAGCCAATTCAATTTGCTGAAAGGGTTCGCCGGGGATTGCAGCAGATGCAATAAACACATTTCCCCTGCGCTCAAGCTGAAGCGTGCGGGCGTTGGTTAATGCAAATCGTTTCTCAAGTGTTTCTGCAGCTCTTTTTTTGCGGTATTGCAACGATGTTAATCCGTCACCATGAATCGCAATATTTACATGCGGCGCACCCGGGTTTAGTGAATTGCGTACGATCCATCCAGCTTTACGATGCGGATCAGTCCCTTCACCAATAAATTCAACATCGGCCTGCAGAATAAAGTCCCCCTTGATTTGCTTATATGCAAATTGGAACTGATCATCAGCGAACCACATGTTTGCCCCGGATCCTGACAGCGTAAAGGTTTGTTTTTGGGAATCATATTCCGTTTTTCCCGGGATACTGACATTTCCCACATCTTTTGCTAAATCAAAAATCCCCAACGGCAGTTGACTGTAAAGCATGGAAGCACCTGTGATTAAAAGTAATACAAAAATCCGGCTAAGCATTTTTAGTCCCCTTCATTTTAAATGAGTGGAATAGAAATATATGACAAAGAGTTTAGCTTAATATCTTTACAAGAGCAATAAATCCATGAACTCTCCGGAGAAAATATAATGAAAACTGTTGTCCACACAGCTACCGGTAATCTGAACGAAAGCATCAATTTTTACAGCAAATTAAGTTTTCAAAAAATTTCAGAAAAGCCGCTATTGTTCACCGATGGTAAAGTGACATTGGAAATCAATCCTGATCATTTTGCGCGACCGGGGCTAAAGCTGATAAAAAAATCCTGGCAGGTTGAAGTTAAAGATCTTGAGAATCTGACCGCGGTGACGAAAACTGACTCCGGTTACCTGCTTAGTGATCCTAATGGTGTATGGGTATATCTCGAAGAATCTGATGCAGAAAGCAAAAACAGCTCGGAAAATAAACCTTCAAGTGTATTAGGTAACTACGCAGGTATCAGCCTGGAAAGTACTGATTTCTCTCGTTCAATAGAATTCTGGGAAAAACTTGGTTTTTCTCAAAATGGCGGGGCGCCTGAGTATGGTTATATCACTTTGGATAACAACGGTTTTGGATTATCAATAATGAAAGCAATGGCCTGTCCGCACCTGTTTTTTAACCCGTCGATGACTTTTTTTAACGGCAAGAACAACCTTGAAATAATTAAAAAAATCCGTGAATTGAAAATACCTATCACAGAAGAAATAACTCAATTCAACAAAGAAGGTATTGTAGACAACATCATTATCCGTGATCCCGGCGGTTTTGGATTTTTTATTTTTAATGATTAGAAATTTTTATTCGCCTCCGCTAAAGAGCTTGCACGAATTTCATCCTTGTAACATTTATACAAAGCCATTAATTTGTAAAAAGCTGCCGTTAAAATTAACAGTATAATTCTGATGAAAGTGATGTTGAAAATTTTTACTTTCCTGGGCATTTTCGTTTTATCACTGCTGGTTCTGATTGCCATTTACTTTCTCACAGTTTTTACTTTGTCACGAATTTCAACAAAAGCAGAAATTTCTCAGAATAACAATATTTCTATCTACCTGCTTACAAACGGTGTGCACGCGGATATCGTTGTACCTGTTAAAAGCGATCTGAAGGACTGGAGCAAAGAAATCCGTTATGACCACACACGTGCAAACGACAGCACAAAAGACTACCTGGCTTTCGGCTGGGGTGATAAGGGTTTTTACATGGAAACTCCAACCTGGGCTGATTTAAAATTCTCCACAGCTTTTAAAGCCGCTTTTGCTTTAAGCAGTGCAGCTATTCATGCCACTTTTTATCATCAACCAATTGAAAATGAGAGCTGTGTTAAAATTAATATCAGCCGCGAACAGTATCAGCGGCTCATAGGTTATATTGACAAAAGCTTTTTAAAAGATGCTCAGGGTAGATATCAGCATATTGCAACAGATGCTGTTTATGGAAACGATGATGCATTTTATGAAGCCGTTGGAAAGTATCACCTGTTTTATACCTGCAATACCTGGGCAAACAACGCGCTTAAAAGCTGTGGTCAAAAAGCGTGTTTGTGGACACCGTTCGATACAGCTATTTTTAATCAATATAAAAACTAATTCGTTTGGAGAATGTCATGGAAAATGATGTATTATTTTTCGAACAGCAACGATTCAATCAATGGTGGCTCAAAGCAATTCTCATAAGCATAAACGTTCTCCCGATTTATGCCTTATATTATCAGCTTGTTCTCGATAAGCCTTTTGGTAACAATCCACTAAGCAGTGTCGGATGGATAATAATTGGACTGGCAACACTGGCTTTTACATACTTTTTCTTTAGCCAAAAACTTGAAACAAAAATAAAGAAAGACGGAATTTATGTGCGGTTTTTTCCATTCAATATGCAGTTTCGTCATTTGGATTGGAATAGTATTTCAAAAATGTTTGTTCGCAAATACAAACCCATAGCTGAATTCGGTGGCTGGGGCATTCGCTACAGTATAACCGGAAAAGGAAAAGCTTTAAACATTTCAGGTAACTGGGGCTTGCAGATTATATTTAAAGATGACAAAAAATTACTGATAGGAACACAGCAGGCTTTCCAACTGGCTGAAGTTTTAAAAGCAACGAAACAAGCATCCTTTGAACAGCAGGAGAACTATACAATCACATAACCTGGAGACAAAAGCGAAAATAATGGATTCATTAATCAATATACAGAATAAAGAAGATATTTTACCTGAGTACCGCAATACCCCGATTGGACTTTTACTGGAATACCACAACCTTGATCGTCAGCAGGAAAGCTACAGCAGTGCCGAACTTTTAGTTGGTATGTGCATGGATAATCGAAAACATTTAAACATCCCTGATAATTTTGCTTTTATAATTCGGGCCGGCGGAGCAAATCTTCGTTACAGTGAATTTAAAGTTTCTTATGCAATTGCCGTAGGTGGAGTAAAGCATATTGCGTTAATCGGCCACACGCAATGCGGGATGGTAAATCTTGTTGCACGCAGAGATCAGTTTATAAATGGCCTTGTTGAGTCAGCCGGATGGGATATGAGTACAGCAGAAGATCATTTTTCACATTTTGCACCGATGTTTGAAATCGTAAATGAAATTGATTTCATTCTGACCGAGACTCAGCGTTTACGAAACCGTTATCCAAAGATTACCATTGCGCCAATGCTTTATAAAGTTGAAGATAACCGCTTATATCTGATTAAAGAAACCCGTTAAAAGGAGAAAAGTAATGGAAGAAAAGAAAAAAATTGAAGTTCTTCTTGGATCAAAAACAGTTAATCCTGAAGAACCCCATCCGGATGTTGTTTCACATGAAGAGCTTGTTGCAATATTAATGGTTAAAACCGGTAAATCCGAAGCGGTGGTCCGACAGGTACTAAGCTTGTTCAACGAATATATTTCAAAAGAATTGAGTGAGAAAGACTCACTATTAGTTAAAGGCAGTGAAGAATTTGAACTTCTTTTTAAAAGACTTGACCTAAATTAGAACTTTTATGGCAGAATATATTGCTGAGTTTAAAACCGTTCTGGATGATTTACTTTTAGCACATCCTGCCATACGTGCGGGTAAAATGTTTGGATTTCCCGCTTATTATTCAGGAAAAAAGTTGTGTATCTGTCTTTATGGCCAGGGAGTTGGAATTAAACTCCCTGCCGAATCTGCAGAAAATCTTTTGAAAAATGATGCCAATGTAATTCCATTTCAACCCATGGGACGTGCAAAAATGCGCGAGTGGGTCCAGATCAATCTGCCGCGGGCTGAAGACTATCGTGACTATCTCCCTGTTTTTGAAGAATCAATTACTTTCCTTCTATCAAAATAAATTTTGATTCAGAATAATTCTCCGGTGCCGGAAAATAGTACACAAATTTGTGTATTTCATTATCTTTTAAGTAACTTTGATATTTAATAATACTCATTTTTAATTTAAATAAACGGGGCGATTATGAAGAACTTTTTAATAATATCAGGCACATTCTTTTTCCTGCTGTTTTCTATGGCTGTATCCGGGCCGTTAAACAGTTCTCCTGAAGAAAACAATCAACAGGTTCGGGTATTTGTTACATCCGCAGATGCAGATCTCCATCTTAGTCAACAGGCATCGCTGAATTTCGAAAAAGCAGTGCAACCTTTGGAAACTGAAATTGCTGTTTTTGTAAATCCGGATGTAAAATTTGAAAAAATGCTCGGGATTGGCGGTGCTATTACCGATGCTTCCGCTGAAGTTTTTGCCCTGCTCTCTAAAGAGCAGCAACAGGAATTACTTAGCGCTTATTACGATCCCGACAAAGGAATCGGATATACTCTTGCCCGGACAAACATCCACAGCTGTGATTTCAGCAGTGGCAGCTATACGTATATTGAAGAAGGTGATAAAGATCTGAAAACTTTCAGCATTGATCATGACAGACAATATAAAATTCCGTTGATAAAAAAAGCCATCCAGGCTGCGGGTGGACAACTTACCTTATTCGCCAGTCCCTGGAGTCCGCCGGCCTTTATGAAAAGCAACAACAATATGCTTAAGGGTGGAAAGCTGCTTCCGGAATTTTATCAGCCATGGGCAAACTACTATGTTAAATTTATAAACGCCTACGAAAAAGAAGGCATCCCGGTGTGGGGCTTAACAATCCAGAACGAACCGATGGCTACACAAACCTGGGAATCTTGCATCTATACTGCCGAAGAAGAGCGCGATTTTCTTAAGAATTATCTTGGGCCCACAATGGAAAAAGCCGGACTCAACAACAAAAAAATTATTGTCTGGGATCATAACCGCGATTTGATTAATCATAGGGTAAACACCATTTTTGGTGATCCTGATGCTGCCAAATATGCCTGGGGAACCGGTTTTCACTGGTACGAAACCTGGACAGGCGGAGATCCAATGTTCAGCAATGTCGGTCTTATAAAAGAATCCTACCCGGATAAAAATCTGATTTTTACCGAAGGTTGTGCAGACAGCTACCGTGAAGGTCAGTATCAATCTGTAAAAAATGCAGAACGTTACGGGAATTCAATGATTAACGATTTCAACATGGGAACAGTCGCCTGGACTGATTGGAATATATTGCTTGACCAACGCGGCGGTCCAAATCATGTTGGTAATTTTTGTTTTGCTCCTGTCCATGCTGATCTGACAACCGGTGAATTGATCTATACATTATCCTATTACTACATCGGGCATTTCTCTAAATTTATCAAGCCCAACGCGGTTAGACTCAGTACAGCACCAAGCAGAAGTCAGCTTATCGCTACGTCTTTTCAAAACACTGATGGTAAAATCGCAACCGTTGTGATGAATCAAAGCGAAAAGGAGATCACCTATAAACTGTTTGCCGGAACGAAACAAGCAACAGTTAAAATTCTTCCGCATTCAATTCAGACACTCTTTTATTCCATGTAATATTTTAAAGCATTTTTTAAGGCTGCTGATTTATAAGAAGGCAGCCTTTTTGTTTTCCGGAAATTTTATACCTTTCATTTATAATTTTTTGTTGTATACTATTAATATCATTAGAATTGAGTACAGTTTTTTAAAGCAGAGAAAATGAAAAAGACTAAAAGAATAGCGCCATCAATATTGTCAGCAGATTTTGCACGACTGGCAGAGCAGGTAAAAACGGTTGAACAAGCCGGTGCAGACATCATTCATGTAGATGTAATGGACGGGCATTTTGTACCCAATATAACCATTGGTCCATTGGTTGTAAAAGCACTTCGTCCTGTAACCAAGTTACCCATGGATGTGCATCTGATGATCGAAAATCCTGATCGCTATATTGAAGCTTTTGCCAAAGCCGGTGCTGATTATATTACAGTACATGTGGAAGCCTGCACGCATCTGCACAGGGTTTTACAGCAGATTAAAGAATTAAATGTTAAAGCAGGTGTTTCACTTAATCCCCACACACCGGTCTCTATGATTAAACATGTTCTTGATCAGCTTGATCTGATACTCGTAATGTCTGTAAATCCGGGATTTGGCGGTCAAAAGTTTATCCCTGAGAGTCTTAAAAAACTTAATCAAACCCGCGATCTTATAGAAAAAAGCGGATTCCGAAACATCGAAATTGAAGTCGATGGAGGTGTTTCTATGGAAAACATTAAGGAAATTGCCAATGCCGGTGCAGACATCCTGGTAGCCGGCTCTGCAATTTTTGCATCAGCCGATCCTGCGAAGACCACAAAAGAGATGCTCAATATCCTGAATACTTTGTAGGAAGAATATTCTCCTCTAATATTTCTTTCAATCTTCAAATTATTTGTGTTATTTTAAAGAAAAGTTTAATTCGATTTTAACTTAACGAGAATAGCACAATGAACTGGCTTAGATATTTCTTATTGCTCATCATACCAATATTTCTCTTTTCACAGACATCTGTTTTAACCCAGGGTAACCTGGTCTATTTAAATGTTAATCAAAACGAAATAAACCGTGCAGATACCATTGGCCACTGGGAAGATTTAGATGACGAATTTGAATTTAATTCATCATCCGAATTTTATTCAAAGATGATCAATTTCAATGATAAAAAGTACTTTATAAAACTATATCAGCCCAGGTGTACGCTTTGCGAAGGATCTTTCTATTATTTAGAAAACTATAATAATAATACAAAACTATATCTTGGTACCTACAATTCTGAAAATGTAAACTTACCTTTTAACATATTTGTGTTAGATAAATATATTATATCTTTTTTTAATGATGATTACTACATAGATGAATCTGACAGTTTACATTCTCTTTTTAACCAAATTGGAAGTTCATTTTCACTAATCAATATAGCAGGAAAAATAGATAGTTTATATTGGTGCAATTTTGAGAAAAAAAATTATTTTCAAAAACATGCACTTTTGAACCTAAATCATTTTCCGGATTTAGATACTACTTCAACGCAATGGTTTTACAACGGTGATGGTTTAAATCCCAATAGTTTTATTGAAAAAATACAACAAATAGACACTAATCTTTTCCTTTTAGGGTCATACACTACAGGTTGGGCCATCGGATCATTTGTAAATGATTCATTAAGAACAGTGAAAAATTATACACAAAGTTTTTTACCAAAAACAGCTAAATCATTCTCACAAGTATTTTCATCAAAATGGCACTATAGAAGTCCATTTCTTTATTTTGATGACACCAGGGGGATCTACACTTATATCAAGAAATGGCAATTTAATCCTGAAGACACAACTTTTTCTTACATAAGTGATATCATCGAAGGATTAACAACATATGGGAATTATAGCATCGATGATGAATTTAACTACCTGACATACATGCAAAACGACTCCTTAATTTTATTTAATATCGAACAAGAAAAAATTGAAAAGAGCTGGGATTTAAGCGGGTTCAATAATGCGCGTCTGCCATTTTTAGCGTATCCGGAAATATATTTCCACCAGACATTAGCGGTAACATCAATTGAAGATTACAGCATAATTCCTGAAGATTTTTCTTTTACTGCATATCCTAATCCTTTTAATAACCAGGTCACCTTCAAAATTACAAACCCACTAACTCAAGTTATCAAGTTGACAATCTATGATATTCTTGGTAAAGAATTGTTTTCAAAAGAGCTTGATCACAATACAGCAAAAAAGTTTACCTGGCATCCCCGAAACCTGAATAGCGGTATCTATTTTGTTGTTGTAAAATCTGGAAGAAATATAAAGGCTCAAAAGCTTGTTTTAATCAAGTAACTCACAAGGAAGGCTTTCAAAATTTTAAAGGATTATCCTTTCCATCTATTTTTTGGAGGCAATAATGACAGCACTTCCCCGTGTTTTGGTAATAATTTTTATTGTAGCCACTTTCCTGACGGCCCAGGACAGAACAATTCTTGTACCACGTCAGGTCGCCGGTGCTCCCTTCTCCGTTAATGATCAGCAGGAAAATTTCGGAAAAGCTTACCGCTGGTTTCATGAAGGCTTAGTTGATAGTGCAGTGGTTAATCTCAAAAAAGTTATTACACAAGCCGGCTACATGCTTGATCCTGATGCGTATTATGTTACTGTTGCTCATTTTAACGACGAGTTAGCACCTATTGGTCTTATCCACGGAAATGATACAGATTTTTTTAATACACGGCTTTACGGTTTAGAAAAAGAAAACCTTTATTACATTTTTATATCCCAGACTGAGAATGCACCTTCATTTTTATCTGTTCTGGCAACATCTAAAAGCTCTCCTTTCCTGGAACAGTTGCCTGGCTTCCTGGGTCTTGTCGGACTTCTGGGTCAACCGGCTGCTATGCAATCTGCCGGTGGAAATGTGTGGGTGGATGTGCGTCAATTTCAAATTCCTGAAGCTTACCGCGATTTCAGTGATCTCTCATTTATGGTTAAAAACAAACTTTCGGATGAGACAACTCTTGCGGCAACTGTTTTTGATAACACCGCTAAAGAACGCTGGAGTTATGGTTTTGCCATGGCCATCACAAGTGTCCGGGATGTTGATATAGTTGTAGGAAATGACGGTACAATCATTGTGCGTCCAAAGCCTGATGCCGATGTAGCAGGATTTGCTGTTATCAATTATCATTTTAAAGCCATTGATACCAAGGCCAAATCGTTTGGAAATTCTTTTCATCTTTTAGGGGGATTCCGGCTGGCGGATATTTTTGAACCGATTATCGGGGTGGGTGGTGGCGTATCTTTAGGAGTTATCGATTTACACGCCTTTGTAGGTTACAGTTTCGAGTTCGCCAACCAGTTAAAAAATGGATTTAGTATTGGTGATCCTGTTTCCGATGATGTAAGCCCGTTTAAGCGTAAAATTCGTGCTAAACCCCGCTTTGGGATTGAGATCAAACTGAACTAATGTTGATCCAACTCGCTCTATCGCAGTGCCCACCAGTATGTGAACTTTACCAGGAATATATTGTCCGGTTGCTGGTTTAGAAAACGGTCGGGGAATGGTTTCTGAAAACGGATCGCACCATTATCTTCATAACCGAAACGGCTCTGAGTCCAGACGAAATAAAGCGTGGAACCGGGATTGTACTCCCAGCGGAAAACTGCATTTGCACGCAATGACGTTATTGTAAAATCAGGATCATCCCAGCTAATGACTTCTGCCGGACCATCGCCATCCGGGTCGGCTGTATATTCTTTTTCTCTGTATGATATAGTAGAATTACTCTCACCAAATTTTGTAAAACTGCGACTGTTGCTTCTGTCAAGAAATTTATAGTTAAAATAATCGGCGCTGGAGATCAATGGCTGGGTATACAATTGCAGGCTGATCTCAGGTGAAAAGGTCCAGTTTATCCGGAAACTGGATGAAAAAGTTTTTTGGCGCATTTCGGCAAAAACATACCTGCGTCCATAAGTTTTTCCTGCTTGCGTATCATCAAAAGCATCAACCCACTGAACATCCGGATAATTCCAGCTTAATCCGGGACTCACTGTAAGAGTAATATTGTGCGCCGGCTTCCAGTTCAGGCTTAATTCCAGGTTATACTCTTGCGAGCCCGATTCGGTTAAATATGTAAATCCGTTTAATTCGGCAACGACATCATTGCGTGTATCACTGCTGGACCAGAAAAAAAGTTCATACCCGGGGGAATTGAGCGTTTTGGGTCCGCCGCGTGTTAAATTAATATCTGTGGTTTGCGGATTTACGGCACCGCCAAACTCGAACCAGTAATAATTTAAAAACTGCATACTGATATTGTACCAGACGCCCGCCCATGTTGTATTGCCGTCAAAATCCTTTGTCCCAAACAACGAACCTAAAACCGTAACCTTGCGGAACAAATCGCCAGGCTCTGTCCAGCGGTAACCTCCGGCAAAATGTCCGTTAATTTTATTTGTCTGCCACATAAAACCGAGATCATTAACATCAAAGCCGGGGTGAATTACCCCTAGTGCACTGTTAAACATCCAGTTACCCTTTTGTTTATTAATAGCCAAACGTCCGGCATAGCCGTTTAACGAAGTCCGTGAACTGTCCAGTTTGTCAAATTCAAAATCCGGGCGATGATAACGGTGTAATGAACTTTCCTGCAAACTGGTTATCTGCTGCCGGCTGCCATGGACACTGGAGTATCCCATCCAGCCGCTTATCACCCATATTTTTTCTTTATCCAGGAATGTCCAGCCATCCAGACCGAAGGCATAGGCTTCGCTGTTCATGTAATTACGCAGGTCGTTATTCTTAAAATCGCGTGCCGTTAAAGTTGAAATAAAACCGATACCGTGCCTGCTTTCATCAAACTCCTTTTGGGCACGAACAACACTGAAACTGGTCAACGGTTCAACTTCTGCTTCGCCCCTTTTTCCTCTATCATACTCGATATCCGCATATTCTCTTTGTGTCACTGCACTTAGAACACCGATATTCCAATTGTTGCCAATCTTACCTGTAATCTTTCCTGCTGCAAGAATACTCGTACCTTCCGGAACATCCGAAAAATGCACTGAATCGGGTAAAGGTCCTGCCGGACGACGACCAATTCTCCTGCTGTAAAAAAATTGCGGATTCCCCCAGTTAAAACCCCAGTTACTCGTTGAACCGCCATATCCAAATTCCATGATCGATGCCCCTTCAATAAAGAAAGGTCTTTTTTCTGAAAAAAAGGTTTCAAAATCTGAAAGATTTACTACTGCCGGGTCCACTTCTACCTGGCCGAAATCAGGGTTAATGGTTCCATCAAGAGTTATATTACTTGATAAACCCATTTTAATATCAGCGCCGAAACCAAACAATTGGCGCGATCCGTCATTAAACGGATTTCCTTTTTCGGTATGTAAATGTTCCGATTTACCACGTACGTATGGCAGCAGCTCAATATTTGTGCCGGAACTGATATTATTTAACCCCACCAGATCAACAAAACGTGAAACAAAGCCGCTCTCTTTTTTAGGGCGGTAAACAAGATAATCTTCTTCCTGATTTCGTTTAATATCTCTCCTGAAATTTATACCCCAGATATATGTGTCACTTTCTTTAAACCTTAATTGAGAAAAAGGGATTTTTATCTCTGCAGACCAGCCTTTGTCATTTATTGCTGATTTACCTTCCCAGACACCATCCCAGGATTCATCATCCCAATCATCATTATACAAAATCCCATCGTAATAAGCCCCTGCTGCACTAAGGCCAAAGTAAAACCCACTGCGTTTATCATGGTAAGGATCAATAAATACGCCGAACAAATCGGTATCAACACTTTCATCACGGCGGCCCAGGTAAGCCATTATCGAATCCGGAGAAGTGTCAAACAGTTGAGCTGCCACATAAAGGTTGTCTGAATCATAAGCTACATAGACAATCGATTCCTGCGTAGGATTATTGCCTTCATTCGGAGTTCCTTGTTTAAAGTATGTTATACCATCATTTTCTTTCCAGATTTTCTCATTTAATCTTCCATCTATCTTTATATTTTCTTCCGTTCGTATTGCAACAATTTTGTCGGGCATCATTTCATTCCCAGCAAATAACGAACCTGTAAGGATAATATTTATCAAAAACATTTTAACATAATTCATAAGAAACCTTATTGATTTTTACCGGGTATGCATCCTATAAGACGATTCTTTATCCAAAAAGTTAGCGTTATCGAAAGAAAATAATATTTCATGGCAGATTCTATCCGCACCAAAGCTATTGTTCTGAACTCCATCCGCTGGCAGGATTCCAGCAAGATTGTAAGTCTTTTCACTGAGAACGCAGGAATTGTTAAGGTAATTGCCCGTGGAGCATTTCGATCCAACAGTCCCTTTGCAGGTAAGCTTGAATCTATGCTGATTGTGGAGGCCATAATCCTTGTAAAAGAAAGCCGCTCACTGCAGATATTAAAAGAAATAGAAGTGACTGACACCCTTTCCAGGATTAAATCGGATATGAATATTTATCCGTATGGGTTTGCCATTTTAGAGATAGTTAGTCAGCTTTTTAACGATCATCCGGCGGATCCTGTTTTTTATAACTTTATTGTTACTATGCTTGAAAGTATTCAAAAAATAAAAAATCCTGCTGTTGTGATTCTGTATTTGCTGTTAAAAGTTGCTTCCTATCTTGGATTTAAGCCAAATTTGCAGACCTGTCAATCTGGAGAAATGCAAAATTGTGATCAAAGCGTTTTTTTATCATTAGACGATGGCAGTATATTCTGCAAGAATTGCGGTATCATTGGTTCCAACATTTTAAAGCTTAAAAGAGAAGAATTTTATTATTTAAAAAACTTACAAAATTGGAATCATCGCCGAATTACTGATATCATTAACGACCATCCTAATTTGGATAATCTGACACAACTTATGTTGAATTATATAAATTTCCATTTAGAGCATGAACTCAGAATGAGTGCACTGCATATGCTGGGAAAATAAACAGGTCTTTTATTCAAATAAATTGATTAGTCAAAATTAGGATAATTGCTTATATTCGTTGCCCTTTATTAACAAATTTTGAACAGGTATTCGCTACGTTTACAGGAGGACTAAGTGGCAAATCAGTCAACAAACAAATTAATGGATAAAATTGTATCACTTGCCAAACGCCGCGGTTTTATTTTCCAAAGCAGTGAAATTTACGGTGGTTTAAACTCATGCTACGATTACGGCCCGCTGGGTGTTGAATTAAAGAAAAATGTAAAAGAACTCTGGTGGAAGAGCATGGTTTACGAACGCGATGATGTTGAAGGTGTCGATGCCAGTATTTTAATGCACCCGCGTGTTTGGGAAGCATCCGGTCACGTTGAAGGTTTTACAGATCCCCTGATAGATTGTAAAATTTGTAAATCACGTTTTCGTGAAGATAAAATAGACACATCCAAACCCTGCCCTGTTTGTGGTAACAGAGATTCATTTACTGAAGCACGCTCTTTTAACCTGATGTTTAAAACTTTTATGGGCCCGGTGGAAGATTCAGCAAATGTTGTGTATTTGCGTCCGGAAACGGCACAAGGTATTTTTACAAATTTCCACAATGTCCGGGAAGCCGCCCGCCAGAAATTACCTTTCGGGATAGCACAAATAGGAAAAGCATTTCGTAATGAAATTACTCCCGGTAACTTTACTTTCCGCACACGCGAATTCGAACAGATGGAAATGCAGTTTTTCGTAAAACCCGGTGAAGATGAAAAATGGTTTGAATACTGGATGCAAACCCGGATGAACTGGTATGAAAGACTCGGTTTAAAAAAATCCAAGCTGCGTTTTCACGAACATGGTCCTGATGAGCTGGCTCATTATGCAAAAGCAGCTTTTGATATTGAATATGAATTTCCGTTTGACTGGCAGGAGATAGAAGGAATTCACAATCGTACTGATTTTGACCTTGGAAGGCATGCGCAATATTCTGGTAAAAACATGAATTATTTTGATGAGCAGGCCCAGGGAAAATATATACCTTATGTCATTGAAACATCCATTGGCTGCGACCGCAGTGTGCTTACAACAATTATTGATGCCTATGAAGAGGAAGAAGAACGTGTTGTAATGCGTTTTGCTCCATCCATTGCCCCGATTAAAGCAGCCATTCTGCCACTTGTCAAAAAAGACGGTATGCCGGAACTGGCATTGAAAATCCGTGATGATTTGCAGGGAAATTACCGTGTTTTTTATGATGAAAGCGGCGCCATCGGAAGACGCTATCGTCGTCAGGATGAAGCAGGTACACCATTCTGTATTACAGTAGATAATGAAACGATGGAAAACAATACCGTTACGTTAAGATACCGTGACAGCATGAAACAGGAACGGATAGCAGCCAGTCAGATAAAAACTTATTTGGCTGACAAACTTAAATTCTAGGATGTTAAGTGCAACAAGCTTTGGACCAGCAAAAAAAGCATAACACCCAAAAACAATATATCGGTGATTTAGTATGGGTGTTTTCATTCCAGGTTGCATTCCAGATTATTTTTACAGGATTACTGTATTTTAATTCTTTGCTTGATGCAATCACCACGGTACAGTATATCAATACCAGCTGTTATTTTTTGATTGCGTTACTGAGTTTTCGTTCACTGAAATACACCATCGCCAACCGGCCGCTGGTAATACTGTTTATGTCTGAATTCTTATATTTAATTATCTCTTCAACTGTTTTACTATTTGCCGGAAGCGGAGAGACTCCCGAAGGATTTGCGTATAACTTATTCGTGTGGCTTTACCGGGGAAATACCTTAGTAACAGCTTCAATAATGCTTCTTATAACTGCGTATCTTTTCTTTTTCAGTATTTCACCACGCAAGAACGAAGCAAAGAAACATTTTACTTTGGCATCTATAATTGTTCTGGGGATTATTCTTTTATCATATTCGAATGTTAACATTTTTGCAAATTATTGGGATTTGGGACCTAAATTTTATGAAGAATCACGAGATCTAATCCTGGTTAATACAAAATATGTTTATCTGATCAATTTGTCATTTCTTCTTTTTATCTGGTTTACCTATAATCAGGGACATTACATTTTATCAGAATATCTTCCGGCTCTGATTTCAATTCATACCCTGATGATAACGAATGAGATTTACCAGCTCCATAACAACTTAAATCTGATAGACAACTACATCCCTGCGCTTTATTTCAATACAATTGTTAACTTCGGTTTTATTTCCTTATTAATGATTCGATTGTATTATCTGACAAAGCCTGAAAGCAAGAAAAATGAACACTATGTTTTAAATTATGACCTTTTAAAAGGATTTGTTGATAAACCCCATAGAAGTGTTCTCGAACCTGTTTTGATCAAGCTTGGAAAACAACGTCTTTATTTTGGTTCCATATTGATTTTCATTTTGATAAGTGTCCCATTACTTTTCTTCGGTGAGATTAGTTTTTTCACGCGATTTAATATTGTGCTGATGTTTTTCTTTATTGTGGGAGTTATGGTTTATGCCATCATTTACACCCAGCGTAAATGGCACGATCATATTGGATTCCTGATTCATCGGGAGAAGAATAAATAGGAAATATATGCAAAGACGACTATCCCAGTTAGTTGAAGAATTACACGATGGCTTTTGTTCTGTAAGGATGGATGGCGAGCTTATCTATTCTAATCTAAGTGCAAGAGAAATTCTTAATATTGAAGAAGATCAATCCGTTAATTTTTTTAACGACATTATTAGGAATGAAAAGCTTGTAAAGCGTATTAAGGATGCTGTTAACACCCAAAATGGATTAAAAGACATAGAATGTGATTTATTCGATTTTAAAAGTAAGAAATTTCCGGTAATTCTCACCGTAAACGGAATTCGCGATATCGACGGTTCAAAAGTTGGGTTAGCTTTCCTTTTTAAAGATATGTCTGCACTCAAAGCAATGCATGCTCAATTACTTCAGGCACAAAAGATGGAAAGTATCGGGATGCTGGCAAGCGGTATTGCCCATGAATTTAATAATTTGCTTTCCGGAATACTGCCTAATGCTGAACTTATTAAAATGACTCTTGAGAATGACCAGGCAAACTTTGCCCGTGCAGAAGCAATCCATAAATCCGCTCAACGAGCCGGAAATATTGTTAAACAGTTGCTCAGTTTTGCCAGGCATGATCATATTGAAGAAGATGTCTCGCTCAATTTAAACAGGGCCGTCTCTGAAACACTTGAAATAATGGGCAAGCTCTTCGGCAAAGAGATTACTGTTGAAAACAAATTGCCAATCGATTTGCCTCCGATAAAAATAGACCCTACCCGGATTCAGCAAATTATTATGAACCTGGCAATTAACGCCCGGGATGCATTAGAAGGCTCCGGGAAAATAATCTTTACTGCAAAAACTGTGGAAATTGGCAAAAGAAGTGAAAGCGGACTTGGCGAAGGCCAGTATGTTATACTATCCGTAATTGATAATGGCAAAGGCATAAAAATGGAAAATATTGAACGGATCTTTGACCCGTTCTTTACAACAAAAGAACCCGGCAAAGGCACCGGCTTGGGTCTTTCCACTGTTTATGGCATTATCAAAAATCTTAAAGGCGAAATAAAAGTTTATTCAGAAGTTGATCGCGGAACCCGCTTCGATCTTTACTTCCCGGTTAGCAACACAGATGTTATAAATGCGCAGGCAGATGAAACAATCTCAACAAATCGAAAAAACAAAACCGTACTTATCGTCGATGATGAAAAGGTAATCAGGGATATGGCAAAAGATATGCTTGATTACATCGGTTATGATACACTATGTGCGGAAGGCCCGATGCAAGCCATCTCAATGCTGCAAGAATCTGATAACAAGGTAGACCTGGTTATATTGGATCTCGTTATGCCAAAAATGAATGGTGTAACCTGCTTCCAGGAAATCAGGAAATTTAACAGTACCATCCCTGTTATTATTACATCCGGTGTTGGAGAGTCCAATAAAAGGGATGATATGTTAGCAATGGGAGCTGCTGAATATTTACAAAAACCTTATGATCTCAAGACATTTTCCCAAGTCTTTGAAAAAATAAAGTTATAATATTACAAATAAAATTCCTGAATACTATCCAGAATATAATTCTTCTGATCAAAAGATAATTCCGGATAAATGGGAATTGCCAGAGTTTCAGATGCTGCTTTTTCTGCTTCCGGAAAATCCCCGCTTTCATACCCAAGATATGAAAAACACTCCTGGTTGTTAAACGTAACCGGATAATAAATTTCACAACCTATATTTCTAGATTTTAAATGATTCAGTAAACCGTCACGATCCTTACCGCGAATGATGTACTGATTGTATATATGGCGGAATCCATCCGTTTTAGCCGGAACAGTTACAAATTTTGAAAGATTTCGTTTTTCAATTTCACTTGTATAATATTCCGCATTTTTTTGCCTGCCTTCTGTCCAGCTGTCCAGGTATTTAAGTTTAATATCCAACACAGCTGCCTGCAGTGCATCGAGTCTGAAATTGCCACCAATCATTTTGTGATAATACTTTGGATTAGCCCCATGATTTTTAAGGTAATCCATTTTATTAAAAAGACCTTCATCATCGGTTGTTACCAAACCACCATCACCAAATCCGCCTAAATTTTTACTTGGAAAAAATGAAAAACAGCCTATATCGCCGAAAGTACCTGCCCTTCTGCCCTTATCATCAGCAGATCCTATGGCCTGGGCAGCATCTTCGATTATGAATAAATTATGCTTTTGAGCAATCCTTTTGATCTCTTCCATATTTGCAAGTTGTCCATATAAATGAACCGGGATTATTGCTTTTGTTTTTGAAGTAATTGCTTTTTCGATTCTGGATGAATCGATATTATAAGTAACAGGATCGATATCCACAAAAACAGGTTTGGCATTTAACCGGGAAACACAACCTGCTGTTGCGAAAAACGAATATACCGGCACAATAACTTCATCATCCGGTTTTATATCGAGTGCCATAAGTGCTAAAATTAGTGCGTCCGTCCCTGAAGATACTCCCAGGGCATATTTTGCCTGACAATACTCAGCAACATTTTTTTCAAAATCTTTAAGTTTCGGCCCGCCAATAAAATACTGGGATGCACAAACTTCTAATACAACCGGTTCTATTTCTTTTTTTAGTGTGGCATATTGCGCTTTTAAATCCAGCAGGGGTACGCTGCTAATCGGATTATTCATCAATCGTTCTCCTATAAGATGTTTGTAATTAATCTTAAATCTAAAAAGTAAATACAATATTTCCTATTTCAATTTTGTATTTAAGACTAAAAAAGCTTGTATTTTGGTCTCAGATTTTTATATTGAATTTATATAAGATCAGGGAGGATTAAGGTGCGTCAATCTATTTTAGTTATTTTTGTAGCATTCATTATTATTTCCTGCCAGAACGATACCGCTTTTGATCCTAATATTAATCAAACCGATGGCAGTGTGACTTTTTCTCTGGATATGTCTCTTGCTCCTATCGATGTTAGTCAGCTAAATGGTACGTTGAGCCGAACTGGCAATGATACGGTTTTCTTCGGTTTTAGAATTGAAAATCAGACAGCAACTGCCCTTCTCAATAATTTAAAAGGTGGAGATTGGTTTCTGAATGTAGAAGCATTGAATAATCAAGGGCAGCTTTTATACCAGGGGTCTACATTTGTCAGGGTTATTTCCGGGCAAATTTCCACAGTTTATTTACAATTAAATCCGGTAACGGGTGGACTAAAAATTGTTGTTTCCTGGGGCAATCAAGCACCTGCACCAGTCGCCTATTTTCCATTTGACGGAAGCGCGCATGATTTTAGTGGTTTTGAAAATCATGGAAGTGTTTTCGGAGCAGTCTTAACGCCTGACAGAAAAGGAAACCCAAAAAGCGCTTATTATTTCGATGGAATGGATGACTATATTGATTTAACAACTTCCCGAATTCTTAAGCCGCAATTTCCACTTTCTGTTTCAGCATGGATAAAAGTAGCATCTTTCGATCATCATAATCCAATCCTTACAAACAATTACGATGACGGTATTTATAATGGATTCTGGATTCATGCATCTCAATATCATACAATTGCAATGGCATTCGGAAATGGTGGTAATGCCGGTCCATACAGCAGACGGGGAATTGTCACAACTGATTCCATAGAGGTAAATACATGGTATCATATTGTTGGTGTGATGCGATCCTTTAACGATATGGAAATTTATATAAATGGGCAAAAAGCAAATACGGAGGAGAGCAACGGTACCAGTTTGGCTGAACAGATTGCTTATAATGGAAGCCCGGCAAGTATAGGACGAACAGATTCAACAATTCCGCCTGGTAATACAAATCATTTTCATGGCACTTTGGATGAAATTATGCTTTTTAACAAAGCTCTCACTGAAAGAGAGATTATTAATATTTATAACATGGATTAGTAAAATGAATAAGTTTTTTGTTTTTATAATAATTATTCTGTTTTATTCATGTATCGATAATCCGGTTAGTACTGACGAAACGAGTTCATCAAAAAGCTCCATTTCGCTTAGCCTGGACATGTCTGCAGCTCCCCAGGATGTTGTGAGCGTTGCTGGTTTGCTGACCCGAAATGATTATGACTCTGTGAAATTCAGTTTTATAATCAATGATACAAAAGCGACTGCAGAGATTAATGACCTTGCCACAGGTGAATGGCTTTTAAAAGTCGACGCATTGGATGAGCAGAAAAATGTTCTTTATACCGGAAATACACGGGTCAATGTTATTGCCGGCCAAATCTCCCCGGTTTATCTTCAGCTAGATCCAGTCAGCGGCGGATTGAAAATAATTGTAACCTGGGGGAACACTCCCGGTATACAACCATTTCTTTTTATGGCACAAAACGCATTCGGAGAATGGCGCGTTTTAACAATGAATACTGATGGTTCCGGCTTCAGTGATTTAACAGCTGGCGCTTATCCGATCTGGCTGGGTAATAAAGACGAAATAATTTACAGACTGGATGCATACACTCTTGCTAAATACAATATGAATACTGCAGATATAAAAATCCTGGGATCTGCACCGCGCCTGATCAATTTTATACGTTATTCACCTTTTATGAATCGAATTGTCTGCGACTACAAAGTTGCTCCCGATATCTGGAATATTGCGCACATGAACATTGATGGATCTGATTTTAGAGAAGTTATTGTTGATTCTGCCTGGACAAAAAGACCTGTACCGTATGCAAATTCGGATTGGATTTACTATCAATCAAATGTCTCAGGAACGGTACAGCTTTATAAAGTAAAATTTGATGGAAGCCAGGAAACCCAGCTAACTTTTGAAAACGAAGAAGCCGCATTTCCTTCTTTCAATCATGCCGGTACAACACTAATCTATTCCACAAAGTCCGAGCAACAGCAAAGTTATCAGATAATCATTAAAAGCCTTCGACAAGATGTGCCAAGAATTCTTGATTTCAGTAATGAAGGTGAAGCTATATACCCGACATTTACAAAAGATGATCAAAAGATAATCTACATACTGGTAACCGGCCCGACTTATTATGACCGGCAGTTGTGGATAATGAGCACAGACGGATCAGAAAAAATAGAAATTACACCCCGTGGCGGATACACAAATATTGCCCGCCCAATAACCTGGTAATTTATCAGGATGTAATAGTTACTATATCATTCAGTGAGAGTGGTTTTTGCGGGCTGTCTGAAATATGGTCAAGAAGAGACTGATAAAACGCCGTAATTCCCGGAATCAAAGTTTCATCAAAATGGCTGTTGTGCCATAGCAGTACTAAAAATCCGTTATATTTTCTGCAAGTTTCAATAAGCTTAAGAAGCCTTTCTTCCGCCTGCTTCAAAGATAGTCCCATATATTGAAAAAGAGTAACATCCATAACAGCCAAAGGAAGCTCCCAAATATCCATCATTTGGTCCTGTTCTATATCGTAGGCCCTAAAAGGCAGGCAATAGGAATTACGCCAGCCGATATTTCCTGAAAAACCCCAGGAACTGTCATACCTTATGCCAAGCTCTTCAAGATTGCGTAATGTCTGCGGGTATTTAAAATTAAGCCAATGCTGCCGTGAAATAATCACTTTATTTTCAACCAGCTTCTGAACAGCTTTTAAATTATCAGCCATAACATTTTTATCTTCCTTCGATAAAAACGTAGCATGCATACCAATAGAATCTCCGGACCTTTGAAAAAAGGCTGCCAGTTGCTTTATGCGTGGTTCATCAAATGAGTACCAGGCATCAATGAGTCTGTGACCTTCAGGTAGAAAAAACCAGGTGCTTTTAAATCCTTTTTCAGTTTCTAATTTTTTCATCCATTCAAAATTCCAGTAGGGATTTTCATTGCTTTTAAAATGTTTTAATGATTCCCAAAAATATTTCCAGTGCTTTGTAAAACCGCTTTTTATGACCATTTTTATGCGTTTTTTAAATTCCATCGATGTCCACTTGTCTACCCTGTCAACATCATGAGTCAATAAAAAACCATATTCTTTGTCATCCCAATAGTTGCGCTTGTTCATCTGCAAATTATGTTTTTGGCAGAATTGTTCAAAAGCGTCAATAATGATCGAAAAATAAATGTTTACAATTGGTTTTTCAGCAATCCCCAGTTCTTTTTGAATACTGTCATCATAGGCGAATCTTCCCATATGATCGCCATTAAACGGAAGCGTCTCCTGAAATCCGGATAACAGGAAAAAAGCGGATTTCAATAAATCGTGATTAAATAAAAGGTTATAGGCATTATCAAAACTGAAGAATGATTTCTCCTCCGAGAGTGGATAAAGGACGGGAATATCATTAATACTGAAATTTTTTGTTAACTTTTTATCCGATTTCCGGAAAAGAATAAACGGTTTATTGGGTTGTTTTTCAGACAAATCAAAAATGAAGAATCCCGATAAATCCTTAAGATCAACATGACGGTTCAGATGGTAAAATATGTAATCCAGTTTGGATTTACTTAAAGCTTCTTTCATCCTGTTTTCTTTTTAAAGTGCTGGTTACTTAATTATTTTTTCGCGAGAAGCCTGATAATCGTATAAAGATTATTTCTTATAATCCCGGGCATATTGATATTCGCAAATAGTTTTGTATCATCCGGTAAAAACAGATCCGATCGCCTGCCCAAGATAAACCCAATAAAAAGTAGTAATACTGTTACAAACATCCGCAGTATAAAAGAATCTGTCAAACCAATATTAATAATTAGAATAATGTATGCAATTACAGGGAAAACAAAAACAAGCGGCCGGTTAAACTGAAATGACTTATTTAAAATAAAATACCAAAATACCGGCCCGATCGAAAAAATAGTTGCCGAAGAAATTGCTGCACCTGTAATGCCTATATAGGGGACCAAGAGTACATCCATAATTATATTAAGCAATCCGGTCGTAATTCCTATTAATAGCATATGCTTTGTCATGTCGAAGGATGTTACAATCGCCAGGATTGAATAGGAGATCGCAGAAATATTAATCGATGCCACTAATATTTTAAAAGGCGTAATTGAAGCAATAAATTCTTCTCCGTAAATAAAAAGTAGAATATAATCGGAGAACAGGATAACAAAAGCAACTATCAGCATCGAAAAAAAGCTGATTTGCGGAGTTAATCGTCTTAGGTAAAACTCAGTTATTTTCTCTGATCTGTTTTTAGTCTTAAACACCATAATAATGGGGGTCGAAATGGTTACGAGTCCTGCCCCCCAAAATGATTTTAAGGTGGACATTATTTTATACGCTGCCTGGTAAACCCCGACATCCGATAATGTCATAAAATATTTAATAACATAAACATCGATCCAGTTTACTACGTATCCCGACCAGCTTGTAAAAAGCAGCGGAAAAGCGTAATTAACCATTTTTTTAATCAATTCACTATTGTAAGACAACGGGAAGATGTACGATTTCTTTATATAAATGAAGCCGATCAAAATTATCAGCGCATCTGTTCCAAGGAATACAAGAATAACATACTCAACCCGGACATCAAACAGTATAAATGCCAGAAAGAGTATTCCGATAACAATAAAAATTTTTGATGCCAGACGGAACAATAACTGCTGAATTTTGATTTGCCTGACAACTTTCAAAGCTTCAAATGTAAATTCTTTACCAGCCGCTAAAACCAAACCGATCAAAATTATCCAAACAGCATCAGGATTCTTGATTTCCAGGAAATCCAGTACAGGTGTTTTAAATGCATATTGAATGATGGCAATAAATACAAAACAGCTGCCGTTGATAAGTAAAAAACTTCCTGTCGTTTTGCGGATATGATTTTCATTGATAAATTCTTCTTTTCCAAAACGCATAATGGTATTTTTTAACCAGCTCATTCCAAACAGGTAAAACAACGAAATAGCACCAATAAAAAGCGCAACTTTGCCGTAGTTATCCGGACCGAGATAGCGTGCCTGAATCGATTCCGAGACAATCATCAACGGAATTGAAAGCAAAGTTGAACCTGAAATAGTGACAAAATCCCAAAAGGATTTCTTAATTTCTTTCATGCCGGTTTCTTTTTAAAAAAGGTATATATGAAAATGACAGGTAAAGTATATACTTAATATGGTTCTTAAACTTGATGTTTCTAAGATTTTTTAAATTCTTGTAGTATTGAGCTGCTAAATGCGGCTTTTTATATTTGTAAGCTAAAATAAGTAATCTTTTGAAATGATTCTCTTCAACCGCATTTTTTACTTTTTCAGAGCAGCCATAGTTGGAAATAAAATAGCTTTTTACCTTGTAAATAGATTCAACATAAGCTTTATGTTTTTCGAAGCTCTCCGGGCGGCTGGCTGAATCATCTAAAATCCTGTAAGTAGAAAGTGAATCATTTAGGTAGCCTATGGACATTTTTTTTGCAATACTCAGCCAGCGTGGATAGTCTGCCATTCGGAAATTCTGCGATTTATACAAATCATAATCATCAAACTTAAGCAGGACGTCTCTTCTCACCAGTGTTGTACAGGTTTTAATAAAATTGTTTTTTAACAATTCTTCATAAATCTGCCCGGATGGAATTTTTTTGTTTCTGTTAACAAATGGTACGACCTGGTTTTTGTTTTCTATAAAATAATTGAATCCAGAATGCACCATTGCCATATGCGGATTCTTCTCTAAAAAATCCACTTGTTGTTGTAATTTTAATGGGTCATGCCAGTAATCATCACCATCCAGAAAAGCAACAAACTCACCATCACAGGAAGCAAGTGCCCGTTTTGAATTTTCAAATACACCTAAATTAATTTCCGGCTTATTCAGCTTTATTCGATCTGGATTATTATTTTGAATTTCCTGCAAAATCCGGAAGGTATTATCCGGTGAGTAATCATCATTAACAATGATGTTAAATGGAAACGTGGTTTGCTGATCCAGCACACTCTGCAGACATTGCCTGATCCACTTTTCGTGGTTATAGGTAATTATCCTTACAGAAACTTTAATGCTCATATCCGTATCTGGATAAAATATCTTTTGCAATTTTGTTGAAACGGATTATTTCATCCTGACTGAGTTGAAGCAGATAATTTTTGCCAGAAGTTGTTTGAACCGGTTTTTTATTGTCAGCTTTCCACTGCATAAACTCTCTTGGCTCACCGCCTTTTTCTTCACTCAACTCGTGATAATTGAGCATACCTGGATGGTATTGCATCCCAATAAGTTCGCAAACTTTCTTAAGGGTTTCTTCAGGATTCAGAACCAGGTCTTCATAGCGCAGCTCCAGAACATTATCAAAGTTTATACGTTTGAAAGAATCGTATATAGCTTTAAGATTATTTGTCCAATCATCTGCGATATCTTTAATATTATCAGGAAATTTAGGTGCGTAATCAGAATCAATTTTCTGTTTCATGATTTTACGGTAGGAGCAGGCAATATCCCTTCCATCCCGCACGATATGAATAAAATACGCTCCCGGGAAAAGTTCTTTGATCTGATCAACATATTTCAGGTAAAAGTTATTTTTATCACCCCAGATAGAAAACTCTTTGCTGATACTCTTTCCATAAAAAATATAAACATAAGCAACAACTTCTGCATATGTTTGCGGTTTACATTCGCCTAAAAACCGGAACAGTTTGTTTCGGTCAATCCGCCAGTGTTCTATTTTCTTAGCTGTCACTAAATCATCAAGGAAAGCAGAAAGCTTTATTTCAGAATCGTTAGAAAAATCATGCTTTTTGTATTTGTCATAAAACCACATGGCAAAACCACACTCCGGCGGGATCATAATTTCCGGATGGCTGGTTAGCATTAAGCGGAGTAATGTTGTTCCGGATCGCGGATTACCGATGATAAAAACCGGAGTTAATACGTTCATTTTTAAGATACCCTGGCAAATAAGACGGTTTCTTCACTATGGATTGTGCTATGATCCAGGTAAAACTCATATCCCAGATCCAGATTTTCAATCATTTTATATAAATTAGAAAAATCATTTAAACTATGATAAATCGAAATCGCCAGTTTAGGTTTAAACTTTGTGATTGTATCAACTGCACCTTCCAGGGCCTTAGTTTCAGCACCTTCAATATCCATCTTTATAAAGTCAATTTTCCCAACATTGTTTTCTGTAACAAAATGGTCAATGCTGATCGTTTTGGCTTTTCCCGAAAACTCTTTTTTCTTTTCAAAAGATACTTTGCTACCCGGGCCGTTGTCTTTGTAATAAAGAGTAATGTCTTCTTCAGACCACACCGGATTTTCAACAATCTCTACATTCTGTTTTAAATCAGGATTCAGTTCCAGATTTTTATTTAATATTTCAAGATTACTCGGGATAAATTCAAACGTATAAACATTTCCCGATTCACCGGTTTTATAAGCAAAATAAACAGCTGTGTCTCCCCAGCAGCCACCGGCGTCAATTACATAATCTCCTTCTTCTGCCATAATATCCACATCATTCGAATGATATTCGTATTGCTGCATGAAAAAAAGAGTGTTTATCCCGGATGCCCTTTGATAAAGTTTTATTGGAAACCCCATTGGAGAAAGGTTAATCTTGTTCAATTTCCAGTTCATAAACTCCAATTGAATGGAAGAACTATGATCAATCTGTTGCAGAATCGTATCCAGGTTTTCCCAGTATTGCTCAGTATTTTGCGGTAGTTTAACTTTTTGATAACCAAGTATACGATAGGTAATCAGATTAATTAACAATTCTTTCGAATGATCATCCTGTAAACTGTTATAAAAATCGGCGAATTTAGACAAATATGTTTTTAGATTGTTATATGAATTCTTCTGCTTTTTAAGGATTTTTTCATTAAGCGCCTTATGCAAGATTCGTCTGATTGCCTTTGAAATTTTATTTACTTTTTTAAACCTGAACTCATCATAATTATTCTCCTGAAATTTATCCAGGTCTTTAAAAAAGGTATTCATTAAATCAGCATAAAAATTCTGATTCTCTTTTTGAACATTATTCATAACTCTTTATCTCATTTGCATTAATATTTTTGAAATTTGTTCGACGTCTTTCAGGTCCAGGGCGCCGAATAAAGGCAGACATAGAACCTGCCCGGCTATTTTGTTTGAGACCGGCAAATGTTCTGCTGATGCAGTCGGAAGTTTTTTATAATCAGGAAGAGAGCTGATCAAGGGATAAAAATATTTGCGTGCATAAATATTTTTCTTTCTTAGTATATCATAGACTTCATTCCGGGATAATCCGAATTCGTTTGCATCTACCAGAACAGGGAAATAGGAATAATTATGCTTAACACCGGGTAAGTCATAAAACAATTTTAAGCCACTAATATCAGCCAACTTTTCTCTGTATAATTCTGTGATTGCTTTCCTGTTTGCAATCTCCTGCTCAACTATCTCCAGCTGCAGTAACCCGTAAGCCGATTGCAATTCATTCATTTTTGCATTAATTCCCGGAAGCAATACAGTTTCTTCGTTTGCAATCCCGAAATTGCGCCATAAATCCGCCTGCTTTTTTATATCTTCATTATTTGTAACAATCGCGCCGCCTTCAATTGTATTAAATACTTTTGTTGAGTGGAAGCTTAAAATTGATAAGTCCCCGGATGTGAGTATCGAAGTCCCGTTTTTTTCCACTGCAAAAGCATGGGCTGCATCATAGATAACTTTTAAATTATGTTTTGCTGCAATATCTGAAATTTTTTCAATAGCGCAGGGAAAGCCATAAGTATGAGTTGCTAAAATAGCTGATGTCTCTGAGGTAATTAAAGGTTCAATTTTATCCGGATCGATATTAAAGTTGGCCGGATCAATATCACAAAATACCGGGGTTTGATTATTCCAGAGAATTGAATGGCTTGTAGCGACAAAGCTGTATGGGGTGGTAATTACTTCACCTGTAAGTTTTAATGCTTTAAGTCCTATTAAAAGTGCTAGTGTTCCATTTGAAAGCAGCGTACAGTATTTTACTCCCAGGAATTCCGATAACTTACTTTCGAATTCCTGATGATAGATGCCCTTGTTGGTTAAATATTTACTTTCCCAAATTTTTTCAAGATGAGAAACAAACTTTTCCAAATCAGGCAGGTTAGGCTGTGTTACGAATATGTTTTTAGCCGGCATGGACTTTTCCTGTTCCTAGTCTAAGACAGAATCTTTTTGATATAATCTGCTAAACCGCTCCGCAGATTGTACTTTGGTTCCCAGTTTAATAAGTTTTTAGCATGGAAAATATCTGCGATTGTATCGTTTACTTCATTAGCTCTTTGCTCATTATTGTAACTTATTGAAATTTTATGCGGAAAAAGGTTTACAATCGTGTTTGCAATCTCTTCTACTGGATAGCTGACACCGCTTCCCAGGTTTATGACATCAAAGGTGTTCTTATCTAGTTTAATAATTTTGTAATATGCATCCATAACATCATTTATGTATATAAAATCGCGTCTGGGTTTTGGATCGAACAATTCAACTTTTCCCGATAAAGCCTGGTTTATAATTTTAGGAATAAGGAAGTCTTCCCTTTGTCCGTGACCAAAAATATTAAACGGCCTGACAACTACAACATCCGTGTTAAAATCACGATGATACGATTCACACAACTGCTCACCGATTATTTTTGACTGAGCATAGGGATTGAATGGTTTCAGCGGATGCTTTTCATCAATAGGCAGATAATCAGGCTGACCATAAACATATGAGCTGGTAAACACCATTCTTGCACTATGCATACGACACAATTCCAGTGCATTTAAGGTTCCCTGAATATTTACTTCGTAAAACTGCCTGGGGTCTTTATATGAATCCGGTACATATGATTTGCCGGCAAAATGGACCAATACATCAAATTTTGGAATACTTTTTACAGCATCCCAATTACAAAGATCATATCCTAATTTAAAATCAATCCTGATTACATCTACAGACTCTGAAGCAAGCTTCTTCTGTAAATGCGTCCCGATAAATCCTTCACTGCCTGTTATCGCAACTGTCATCTGCTTATTTTAAAAACTCCGAAATATTCTCTTCAAAAACTTCTGCTGCCTGCTGATAATCTTCTGGTCGGCCAATATCCAGCCAATAGCCATCAAAAGGATACGCCATAACCTTTTTCCCGTCTTTGATCAGGCTTTTTACAAGATCCGGAAAATCGAAATAGCTGTCCTGCGGGATATAATCAAGAACAGCTTTATTAAAGGCATAAACACCCATGCTAACATTGTAGTCAATCGTTGGTTTTTCTGTATAACTTGTCAGTACATTCTGTTGATCGAGATCGAGCACGCCTAAATCAATCTTCACCTGTTTTTTGTAAACCGCGATTGTGCATAACGAATCTTGCACTTGGTGATAATGAAAAAAATCTGCATAATTTATATTGGTCAAAACATCACCGTTCATAACCATAAAATTATCCTGAAGGTCATTTACTAGTTTTAAAGGCGCTGCGGTGCCCAGTGTTTTCTCTTCAACCGAGTAACGGATATTTATATCCCATTTTTCGCCATAATTAAAATACGCCTGTAAAAGCTCTTTCAAATAGCCCACAGCCATCACAATTTCATTACACTGATAGTATTTCAGTTGTCGCAATATTACTTCAAGAATGGGCATTTCACCTATAGGCATCAGTGGCTTAGGGAATATAGTTGTATACGGTTTTAATCTTGTTCCTTTACCACCGGCCAGGATAACAGTCTGCATAATTTTCCTTAAATATTATAAATACCCGATTTGTAAAGATGTACATTTTCTTTCAACCAGGCGATTGTTTCTTCCAATCCCTTCCTTAAAGTATAATCCGGTTTCCAGGAAGTGTTTTCTTTAAGTTTTGAATTGTTGCACATTAAACGTTCAACTTCTGATTTTTCCGGTCTCAGCCGGTCTTCTTTCTGAACTATTTTTTTATCGGATTGCATTATTTCCAGTATCAGCTTAACAAGATCGCCGATAGAAATTTCTTCGTTCATACCAATATTTGTTGCCTGCCCGATTATATTATCTGCGTGGGCTATGGCCAGAAAGCCTTTTACTGTATCTTTTACAAAAGTTAAATCACGCGTTGGTGTCAGATTGCCAAGCTGAATGTCCTGATCGTTTGCAAGCACCTGTACAATCGTATTTGGAATAATGGCGCGTGCGGATTGTCGCGGACCATAAGTATTAAACGGCCGGACTATTTTAACCGGCATTCCGAAGGACCTGTAAAAACTTAAAGCAATCTGGTCAGCAGAGATTTTTGTTGCAGCGTATGGTGACTGTCCCACAGCCGGATGATTCTCGTCTATCGGGACATATTGCGCGGTGCCGTACGTTTCACTTGTCGATGTGATAAGTATATTTTCATAATTATGCGTACGGGCTGCCTGCAAAACATTGTAGGTACCTTCGATGTTTGTTTTTATATACGCCAATGGTGATGAATACGAGTAGGGAATCCCGATGAGCGCCGCCAGGTGGAATACTGTCGTGCAGCCAGCCATTTCTTTATCCAGCATGTCATAATCACGAATGTCGCCGGTAATGACTTCGATGTCATTTTTATATTTGCTCTCATCAAGCCAGCCCCAGCTGTTGCGGGAGTTGTATCTGACAAACGCTTTAACATCATAGCCAAGCTCACAACAGTACTCTGTAAGATGTGAGCCGATAAATCCGGCAGCACCTGTTATAAAAAGTTTTTCATTCTTACGCATTCTTAAAATTCCTTAACTTTTTAAATATGGTTTTTCAGTAACTCAAGCAGTTGCGTTTCGCGCTTAGAAAAAGCAAAGTTATCAACGATAAATTTTCGTGCTTTCTGCCCGGCAATGCTATCTTTCTGCATTGCTTTTATTATGAGTTGTGCTGCTTTCTCAACATCGGGCTGCTCCAATATAAAGCCATGTCTGTCAATAACAAACGGTATCCCGCCATTATTGCTTCCAACCGGGATGCACTCACAAAGCATGGCTTCACACAGGGCGCTGGGTAACCCTTCGCGAAGTGAGAATTGTGCGTACACTTTTGCTTCCCGGTAATAAGCCAATAATTCTTCATCAGAAACACGACCGGCGAGATAAACATTCTCCGGTATTGCAACTAAATCACGGACCAACTCCGGTTTTAATCCGATAACAACAAATTTATACTGCGGCAGTTTAGATGCAGTCTCAATAAAAAAATCTATACCTTTCAATTTTATCCGCTGCATCGTGCTTCCACCTGCAACTGTTAAAACCAACGGTTGTTTTTCTTTGCCATTACTTACAAAATATTTGTCATCATGACCTGTGTGCAGAACCCTGATTTTTATTTCACTGACACGCTGCAGCGCATCCCGGTAAATATTTTCAGAAACCGCAAGATTTTCCGTAGCATGTTTTAAGGAAAAACGCGTACATATGGCGCGCAGCGGACTGGAAAATGAACCATATCCGATTTCAGGAATGCTTGCAACATCATAACCGCCTAATACAATAAATGACTTTTTTCTGAGAAGAAATGCCCACATTACCGGTAAAAAAGAGTGATAATCCGCAAACCAGATAAAAACCGCTTTTGCCCTGATATGCCGGAGCAGAAAGATCGCCAGGGCGATATGCTGTCCTGTAAATTTTAAAAACTTCTTGGAATGCCTGTAAAGATGCCGGGTTACATTATATTCTTTTTCAAGGATTTTAAGATCATTATCCACGAAAGAGCTGTGAAAAGAATAAATAAACAATATTTCAGGCATTTTTTTTGACATGACAATTTTATTTCAGAATTAAAATATTTTCATCTTTTATAGCGTCTTTTAAGCCTTCAAACTCTGAAGGCGTCAAAATCAGCACGGCAATTTTACGATCAATCAAAGCTTCTGTTTTTTGCCGGACGCGTTCCATCTCCTGCGTATTAATCTGTTCACCGACAAGCACCAGGTCTATAAGTCCGCTGTCTTTTCCAGTCGCATAGTCGCCACGGATAAAGGCGAGATCAATACTGCCAAGCTTCTTTATAATATCGTTAACAACTTTGTCAATTCCGGTGGATTTTAAAACAATGCTTCGAATATCATCAAAAAGTGGATGTGTTGTATTTGCATTGTAGATAACGTTTCGGCCTTCGGATTTTGATGTGAGTATTTTAGCGTCGGTCAGTTTATTCAGTTCGATGCGGATGCTGTTTGTGGATTCTCCGAATTCACTGGCAAGCTGACGCAGATATCCCCTGTTTTTAGGGTTAAGAAAAAATTTAAGTAGTAACTTGATACGTGTCTGCGATGTAATCAGTGAATTAAGCATGGCCTATTATGAGTAATTTTTTTACTCGAAAAAGATAAGAAATATTAAATTAAAAATGCAAATATTTATTCAGGTAAGCTAAATTTACGGGCTGTTTCAAAGATAAAATTCATGCTGATAATTTTGTACAGCAGTTCATAGTTGTTCAGGCTTTCTTGTCCAGATTTAAAACCAGCAATCCATTCATTCCACTTTTCAAAATCCAACATTTCGGATATGGCCATCTTTTCAGGATTAATCTGTCGCTGTACGAAATCGCTTTTAAAAAATTCTTTATAAATAGGTAAGTAATCCCATGCTTCCTGCAGATGCGTTTTTTTCTGGATACCAATCTTATTAAGAATTTTATTACGCATCCGGGCGGTTTGTCTTAATACATAGCGGGTATAAAACGGTACAAATGATATAATATTTTTGGGTATCATATTTATCCCGCCAAAATCCGTAGGTTCTTTGGCAAGTTTCGGGTTGATTGCGAACATGACAGCCCGCTGAAGATTAGACTTATTCCAGCGCCAGCGTGCCGGTGACGGCAATCCAATCTCAAGGTTACGGCGGAATAATAATGGGGAAAATGAATCGAAAACGGTGTTCGCCATATCATTTGCGCGAACCGCATAGTTTTGCCAGTAAGTAAGTGCAAACTTATCTATCTGCATGGAAAGCGGCATTTCCTTAATGCCCTGTTGGGATTCATCAAACATTTCCCAGAAATAGTCTGCCGATTTCGCTTTTGTCTCCAGGAATTTTTTGCTGAAAAAATGATCCGGATAGTTTTTATTTAACGGGCGCAATTTCAGAAAAAGCTGGCGGTTCAGCTGTTTGGATTCCCTGTAAAAATTAAACGTATAAAACTCTTCCCAGAAACAATCCTTGTAAAAAGGCCCGCCTGCCCCATTCAGCATTCCATCTCCCCACTGGCTTTGCTGTTCACGCATAAACAGGATGCGTCCAAGGATATGACCGGGTTCATCACTACTGGCAAGCAATGCTGTCTTTTTGAAATACTCACCAAAATTTTTTTCAAAATCACTGCTCAGAGAGATGATATTATTGGCGATGCCATTCCGCTGCGATAAAGCTTTTACCCCCTGCACTTCACTGAAGTCATCTTTGCCAAATGTGGATGTTTGTATTGCGAGATTCTGCTTTAAAAAAGACGCAACAATTAATCGGGAATCCTGGCCAAGGGTCAGGTCACTGACCGGTTTTTTGAGAATCGTATTAATCAGTCGGGCTGATTCCTGCAGGCTTTCGGTCAGCTTTTTGGTTGTTTCACGAAAAGTGAGTTTCGTATGAGTTTCAGGAAAATGCCAATAGGTTTTCTCTTCTACAGTTTCATTTTTTACAGATAAGATTGTTGCCGGGCTTAGTCTTCGAACATTTTTAAACAGGGTACGTTTGGATAAAACATAATAACGCCAGAACATTTCATTGAATGCATCAAAGTCTGGTTGCGGCTCCGTTACGGCGGCGGTTGTTACAAGAAAAGGTGTGAACATGATAAATTTGTCATTTTCAGCCAGGTAAGTACTACGGCTTTTTATGATATCATTACCGATAATATATTCATCCTTCTGCGCATCATATAATTTGATTACAAAATGTCCATCCAGTTCGTCAAAAAAATCCCGGCCCTTTTCAAGATAGAGATCCCATAAACTCTGTGCAGAGTGCAGTTTGGTCTGGCGCAGGGCAAAAACGGTGCCTTCATAAACAATCCAGCTGCCTTTACCATCGCTGTAAAATTTATCGCGGTCATCCTTTTTAAAAATAACAAGGAAACTTTTTCGGTCAGCCTGCCTGTACTCAATATTTTTAAACAATCCCGAGAATGTCTGTCCGACCTGAGTTTTAAGATGGTCGCACATCTTGCCAAACAGATCATCTGCCTGATCGTTTTTTCGTACCAGCAGCAAAGCACCGGCCATCAAACTCTCCCTATCTTTTTAAGTGCTTTATATTTTAAAGCATACATTCGTAAACCGTTGATTAATGTATCCTGTTTAATAAATTTTTTTAAATATAGTTCAAATACAGGGCTTTCAGTTAGTCTTGTCATAACCTTCAGCTGGTTAATATGCAGCTTTTGGTAGGCAATCGTTGCCGGATCGACTTTGGGATACCAATCCGCACTGCATAAATTGTAGCGGCTCCAGAATCCAAGATCAAACTCACCTAAAATTTTTTCCAAAGTTTGGATGCCGTCATCAAAAACTTTTCGTGCTAATTTATGCTCAGGAAAAACACGTGTAAAATCACAAACACCCCATAACGCAAAGATCATTCCGTTCAGAACCATGGTCGGAACCGTGGATGTGTATTCTTCATAAAACGGGCCCCACTCCGTGAAGGAAGTCACCCCGCCCTGATCAACCGGAATGGTGAATGACAAAAGTGCTTTTTCAGCAAACCCGGCATATTCTTTTTTACCGGTCATCTGATATGCCCTTAGCAAAACCGAGATCCCCCTTCCCTGGGAAAATGCCGATTGCCATGGCCCGGGATTTTTGTATTGCGGTAGTGCCACATCTGTCAGCCAGCGAACACCCAGTTTATCTGAAACATCTGCGTTATTATAAAACCAATCCGCAATTTTTAAGAAACGCTGCTTGTCTTGTTCAGATTTTGTTTTTAGCCAGGTGTGAAACACCGCCAGTCCTACCTGTCCGATTGTTATGGGAAAATAGACAAAATTTTTATCCTTAACATCTATGTAAGTCGGATTCATCGGGATACCGTCTTTATCCAAAATTATACTTTTTTGCCCGCCTTTTTGGTTTTCCATTGCACGTTCTTCAAAAGCAAAATAATACTCACCCAATTCCTGCGATGCCAGGTCATCAGCTATAGGCCAGATGGTCGGGTTAAAAAAGTCTTTCCAGATGCGAAGTAAAAAAAACAGGTATTTATTTTTTATTGATTTCATGGGTACTTAAATGTTCAGATATGAATTATGTGTTAATAACTTCATCAAAAATACGAACCAGATCCGCTGTAAGATTACGCCGGTTGTATTTTTTTAAGATTGCCAAATCGGGCGCTATCATAGATTCTTCTTTTTCTGACTTAAGCAGTTGACGAAGATGAGCCAGGATTCTTTCTTCATCCCCGTAGTCAATCGTGACCCCCGTTTTTGATTCTAAAAGAATTCGTGCCACTTCGCCATCTTCCGGACCCAATGCAAGGATCGGTTTTCCGGTGTTCATATATTCGAACGTTTTGCCGGGTAAAATTCTTTTGTTTTTCTCTGATTGGGTTACCAGCAAAAGCATGCATGATGCGTTTCCGCTCATGGCCACCGCCTGTTTATGCGGTACGTAACCGCTTGCTTTTACAAAACGTGTAATACCAAATTTTTCAACATATTCCCAAACCGCTGGTTCATTTTTACCGACCAGTTCCAACCTGAAAGTCTCTGCGGAAATTTCTTCATTTTGACTCAGGATTTGTATTGCTTTAAAAAGATTAACCGGTACCCGTTCTTTGCCAATAGCTCCAAGATGCATCATTAAAAATCCGGGAAAATCACTCTGCGGAACAGGCAGCCCTTTAAAATCCTGATCATCATATCCATTGGGTATATTAATACATTTTTGCTGACTGATTTTTTTTGAAAAATCCATTTCTATATCAAGACGGCTGATCGAAATAATTTTGTCTGCCCTGTCCAGAACTTTATGCTCCAGATTACGGTCGATTTTTTTTACGAAGTCCAGCCGTGGCAAATTCTCGTAATAGTGAATATCCGTCCAGGGATCCCTGAAATCCGCAACCCACTTTAATCCATAACGACGGGCGAGTTTTCGGGCAATCAGGTGAGTTGTAGGCGGTGGTGATGATGAAAAGATAATATCCGGGTTTTCAGATTTAATAATTTGAGCGCCCTTCCTTACTGCAAAAGGCAGCCAACCCCGTTTTGCATCAGGAATAAAAATATTCAGCCTGACCCATGCTGCCAGCCGGCTCTTCCAGTCCCGTTTTTTTTCAGATAGAACCGCCGTCGGTATGCGGTCTGACGCTTTCATACCGGTGAGTTTTTTGTATATAGAATTTGGTTCGAGTGATCCCGACCGGAATACTTTACATTCTTTCGGGATATCTTTTTCAAGCGTAGGATCCAATGCCGGGTACTCTCCATCCTTAACCGTCAGCACCAATGGCTGCCAGCCAAATTCCGGAAGATACTTCGCAAATTTAAGAATTCGCTGCACACCCGGCCCACCGGCAGGAGGCCAGTGATAGGTTACGATCAGTACTTTTTTCACGCCTGCAGTTGATTCTTTTTTTCAAGAAACACTTTTACCAGACCACTCAAAATAATCAGGTATACAAGTGTCAGTGAACCCGTGGCATACAGAACATTTCGCGAATAAGATTCCGGTGCGAATTTTAATTCCACAGTGTGATTACCCTGTGGGACTACAATAGACTGGATGGTGTGATTGGTTTTATAGACATTTTCAACTTCTTCACCATCAAGCAAAACATGCCATCCCGGTGGATAAAAATTTTCTGAGATCACAAACAGAGCCTGCTTATCAGTGAATGTTTCAAAACGGACCAGGTTTGGATTGAAATCCGTCACTTTACTAAAACTGCTGTCCGGTGCCGCTATATCTGTATTCAGATCAGCTTCAAGGATTGCAACACTGTCCGGTTTGAAAGCGGAATTATTTATTTCACGCACGCGGGCATATTCATCTTCAATCTTTTTATATGCGCCGACAAAAAAGCCGCGGTCAAGATGGTTTTTATACAAGTATGTAAACAGGTTATTCTGCTGATCAGACTGCACAAGTTGCAGATCGGGTTGATTGAGTGGTTGCTGACTGACCAGGTATTTCACATTCATAAATTGCATTACATTTCGGTTGGGATAAGCGCCATTGGCAAGGTTGTTTTCAACAATTTCTTCAATCGAAAACATTTTAATGGGGGTATAACCACCAAGATTCTGGTGATAATATCCGAAGCGGTTGTCACCGAACATTCTGCCCACCGGAAAAACCCTGTACAGGGATTTATCCTGCAGAATATAGCGGTCTGCCGGTGTTTCCTGGAAGTAACGTGCCTCCAGTTTTTTAACATCAATGTAATCTTTGGTAACACGATTTTGGATGTTAATCAGATCAATAACAGCGATGACCACTAGTAAAAAGGCCAGTACGGAAAATGGTATTTTTTTCATCAGGTATACTGTAATAGCCACACCGGACATAATAATTAATGCCAGGTAGCGCAGCATATCGCCATCGAACATTTCCTTACGGATTGTTTTAAGTACTTCCATGGTCTGCGCATCATACCCTTCACCATTTTTTGCAAATGAAAAACCCTGCCCGAAAAGCCATAAAATTACTCCGAGTCCGATAAAACTACCTACCACAATGAAAAGTGTTTTGTATTCTTTAAATTCAAATTTTTCCTGCAGCATCTTCATTAACGATGACAAACCGAATGCAGCTAAAAGGGCGACGATAAAAAAAGTAACCGTTACACTCATCATTGGGGCGCGGAATTTGTTAAAGAAGGGCACATAATCATAGAAAAGACTGTAAAACCAGGAAGCATGCCGACCAAAGGAAAGCAATATTAAAAATCCGGCAAACAATGACAAGCTGATCACCAGCTTGTTCTTACGGTTAAAGACAAGTCCGATTATCGCCAGGAGAAAAGTTATAGCACCCATATATTCATAGCTTTGGGTGAACGGCATCTCACCCCAGTACCCTGGAACTACTCGTCCTTTTAACTGCTTTACTGCATCGCCTGTATATTTTTCCCCGGACATTCCGCCATAAAAATGGGGTATAACCCAGGTAAACACTTCACTGGGAGCAGTGGACCACTGCGTCGCGTATTCCATCGTTACGCCGTCTGTTTTTCCAACATTCTGATTGGCTTCAGGTTTTTGAATATCAATCGTTGTTTTCCCGCGTTTTGACCAGGGCAGGTATTCTTTTGCCAGGAATAAAGGCTGGGCAGCACTCATAATAGCCAGAAAAACTGCGGCAATAATCATAATGCTGCTTTTAGTAAATGCAGTATATTTTTTTTCAAACAAATCCTTAAGCATCGGGCCAATGCCGACTGCAAAAATCAGCAATCCAGTATAAAAAACAATTTGATAATGCTGGGTGCGAATTTGCACACCAAAAGCCAGGGCAAAAAAGGCAGCACCTGTCAACGACCGCTTCTCCAGAAAATACAGGAAAGCGGCCGTTACCCATGGCAACAGCATCAAAGCACGAAATTTTGTGTAATGCCCTTCAAGATAAAGCGATTTAAAGTGGGGCATTAAAATAAAAAACAAGGCACCGGCCAGAGCAACCAACGGTTTCATCTTTAAAAAACGTAATAGAAGGTACATCCCAATCCCGGCAAAAAGGTAATAAATAAACACGTTGTTCAGGATTCCTCCCAGCCAGTTGAGCAATGTATCTACCGAATAGGTAACCGGATTCAGGCGTTGATATCTGGGCATCCCGGCAAAAACATTAGGATTCCATAGAGCCTGTTCACCGCTTTCTTTCTGCCACTCTGTAACCTGGTGGTTGGAAGCGATCGAAGCCAGCACATCAACACCCTGCGGAGAAAGACCATCTATTACCAGTGGCTTTAATATAAAAACCAGCAAAGCAGCTATAATTGCAATAAATATAAAATCCTGGTGACGTTCACTGAGCTTGAAACTTTCCTGTTTAAGATCGTCAAGAGATTTTTCCTGTCTTTTGGGCTTATTCTTTTTGGCCATAAAAGAGTCCTTTTTTCACGGTGGCATTCATAAAATGTACCGGGTTTAAGTTTTTATTTTATTTCAGGATTTACCTTGCCTGTGGCATCAAATATACGGTAAATAAAGATATTTTTTAAAATTAACTAAATTGGTCTTTGTCGGTTATTTGTAATAATTCTTTTTGAAACCGACCTTCTCTCCCCTGTTTAAGACAACCCGCCGGATAAAGTTGTATATAAAACCAAAGCCATACCCAAGTATCTGTGCCGGCATCACAAAAGGAAGCAGCAGCCCTGGCATTAAAGATTTATAAATGCGCAGAGAATCAACAATGGAATAAATCAGCACCAGCAAGGAAAATACAAAACCAACCTGCACAACTTTCAGCATAAAAATACTAAAGGGTGCTGATAAAAGAACGCTAACAATAATCAATGTTGCCAAAGCCGGTGCAGCATGCAGCGGTTCCAGCATAGACGAATCGATTTTATAAAGATTGATGCGCGCCATCCCCCAATTGAACACTTGTTTGTAAAATCGCCACAAGTTGGTTCGTCTTTTATGGAAAACAGGGGCCTTTTCAACAAAAACAACTTTGGCATTGCTACGAATAATACGGTGGCTGAATTCTATATCCTGCCCGTGACGCAGTGAACCGAAACCGCCAATTTTTTGCCACAACTTACGGCTTAATCCCATATTAAAGGAACGGGGATAAAATTTTGCCAGCTTCTTGCCTTTTTTGCCACGAAGTCCGCCGGTGGTTATAAATGATGTCATTGAATAGTTGATTGCTTTGAGCAGGGGGGGGAAATCTTTACTAAAAGTATCCGGTCCGCCGAAGGCATCAGCATTATTCTGCTGAACAGCTTCATCAATATGTTCGAGCCAGTCAGCCGGAACAGTCACATCAGAATCAACAAAAATAAAGAAATTTCCAGTGGCTTTCTCCATGCCATGGTTACGTGCAGCACCCGGGCCTTTATTCTGCTGCTGCAGATAGACAAGAGTAAAATTGTTCTTCTTTTTAAAAGAATCCACCAGCGACGGTGTATTATCCGTTGATCCGTCGTCAGAAACAATCACTTCAAAACGGTCACGCGGAAAATTGAGTGCCTTTAGTGAATTAAGCAGTTCAGAAAGTTCATCCGCGCGGTTAAAAGATGGAATTATTATGGAGTACTTTGGAGCAGCATTCATGCACAATCTTAATCAATTTTATCTTTAATTGTGTATTCTACTGAATTATCACGTGTGTTAATAAGCATTTCACCGATCAAACCAATTGAGAAAAATTGTACGCCCACAATCATCAGTAAAACACCAAGAAAAAACAATGGACGTTGCCCAATGCCATGCCCCTGAAACCATAAAATGGAAAGATATAACAAAATTATTCCACCCAAAAAAGAGGAACCCAATCCCATAAAACCGAAGAGATGGAGTGGTTTTTGGCGATAGCGTGTTATAAACAAAACAGTCAGAAGGTCAAAGAAACCGTTAAAAAAACGTTTTATCCCGAACTTGGAATAACCGAATTTTCGCGGGTGATGTTTCACAACCAGTTCACCCACTTTATAGCCCAGCCAATGAGCAAGAACAGGCAGATAACGGTGAAGCTCTCCATAAACCGGAATGGCTTTAATTACCCTGCTGCGATAAGCCTTAAGCCCGCAGTTAAAATCATGTATTTTGATACCGGTCAGTTGACGCGTGATAAAATTAAAAAATTTTGACGGGATTGTTTTATTGATCGGGTCGTGTCTTTCCTGCTTCCATCCCGAGACCAGGTCAAAACCTGACTCAATTTCGTGTATCAATTTAGGGATTTCAGTAGGGTCATCCTGAAGATCGGCATCCATCGTAATCACAATTTCGCCACGTGCAATTCTGAATCCTTCAGACAAAGCAGCACTTTTCCCAAAATTCCGGCTGAAACTAATCACACGGATTTGCGGATACTGTTTTTTTAATTTTCTTAAAATATCAAGAGAACCGTCGGTGCTGCCGTCATCAATAAAAACTATTTCAAAACTTTTATTAAGGTCATTGATTTCTTTGGCTACACGTTCGGTTAATTCAGCAAGCGATTCCGACTCGTTAAGAAGCGGAACAACAATTGATATGTCCATTAGATTTAAATTACCGTTTTAAAGAGTAAGGTCAATTTGCGTGGCCGAATCAGATACTTTTATTTTATAAGCATCCGGGTTTATTTTTCCATTTATTTCAATGGAAGAAACAAAAACGGATAATCCCTGTTTTTGCTCAGGCCTTACGAAATTTAAATGATGTGGAAAATAAATGCCATTAACTTCGCGAAAGTTATCATATTCTTTGTAAAATTCTATTTGACCATCCATCAGGTATTCAATCCGGGTAATCATCAGATGCTCCGGTTCAAACCAGATATTATAGTTAAATTTGCCGCTTTCAGCTTCTAAATAATATTGATTATCTCTTATCTCAAAGTTTTTTTTCTGCAACACTTCAAATCGGTCGCGGGCAATAAAAACATCCTTGATCTGACTTATTTCCAATGGAAACTGCAGAAAATTTTTGCCTTTAAAATCTTCCTTAGAACCCTTATAAAACTGGTTCATAACCTGATTGTAAAATATGAACCTGTTTTTTGTCACATGCAGCTTTCCCAGATGCATCCCAAAAGGACCGGTAACAGTTATGAGCATGCTGTCGGGTTCATTGACCAGAATGGATGCGTCAAAATTCCCGGAGTATTGCGGTGTATCAAGAGTTATGCGCAGGTTGCCATTAACTGCTTTTATGGCATCCTGCCAGGCTGAGTGATGCTCCAGGAGCTGACGGTATGTAACTTTTTCCAGATCGGCTTTAACAGATGGCTGAAAAACAGAGCAACTATTTAATACAACTATAAGAAGTAAAATTAAAAAGAAATATTTTTTCGGCATATTAATTATTCGCGATTTTATCCAGTACAGATTGGTTATCAGGTTGAATTTCGATGGACATTTTCCAATATTTTTTTGCGGTTTCTATCTGATTCATTTTAAAATACACATCGCCCATGTGATCAAGAACTACAGCGGATTTTGGTCTTTTTTCAAGTGATTTAAGGATATACTTTTCAGCCATTTCATAATTTTCCTTTTTATAAAATATCCAGCCATAAGTATCAAGATACGCTGCATTATCCGGCTCCAGCTGAATGGCTTTTTCTGACATTTCCAGAGCATCGTCCAGGCGGATATCTCTTTCCGAAAGGCTATAAGCAAAATTATTCAGCAGCAATGCATTATCCGGTACATTACTGATGGCAACTTCATAAACACTGTCACTTTGAGTAAACATATCAAGTTCTTCTAAAACCACCGGCAATGAACTGAGCGCGTTTATATTTTTGGGATCAAGCAAAATCGCTTTTTGATATGGTTCTATAGACTCTGCGAATTTATCCTGCTGCTGAAGGGTTATCCCCAGCCAGGCCCACAATGTGGCATCTTTTGGGATTTTTACAACAGCATCCCTGTAGGTCTTTTCAGCTTGCGCTAAATCACCTTTATCAGAATAGGTAAATCCTAAAAAAAGCCAGCCAAAACGGTTGAGATCATCCAGCTTAATAACTTTATTGAAGTAGCGTACAGCACCCGTATAATCATCCTGCTCCAGGGCCACTCTTCCCAGCAGATCGAATACCCCCCAGGCATCTGTACTGTCGTTATCCAGTGGAGAAAGAAATTCTTTTGTTTTATCAAAATCTTCCAGGAAATAGTACGATTCCGCTACAGACAGTCTCGCAACAAGATCATCAGGATTTCTTTCCAGAAACGGAATATAAAGATCTATTACATCCTGATATTGATTGGCTGACCGGTACATTGCACCCAGCTTTCGTGTAGCATTCAGATCATCCGGCGCAAATTCCAGGACCTTTTTATATGCTTGGATAGCTTCTTCTTTTTTTGACAGATTTTCAAGAATGGCGCCTTTGGTAAGGTAATGTGCTTTGTTTGTTGAATCTATCTCTATGATCTGATCAAGATAGTAAAGAGCCTGTTCATAATTTTCATCTTTAATATAGGTTTCGATTAAAGGCTGCAGCAAGGTTTCACTTTTGCCATAAACTTCAATCATATCCCGGTATAAATCGGCTTTGGCTTCCGGCTGATTGGTTTTATCATAAAGGAAAAACAGAAAATTACGGGCGTTGTCATCATAGGGATCCAGTTCCAATACCTTTGAGTAGGCTCTTATTGATTCCTGATCATTTCTTTGGCGAAAATACGATTCAGCAAGCAGACGGTAAGTGTCTGTGTTTAACGAATCTATTCGTAATGCTTTCTTCAGATGATAAATGGCCGGTTCAAATTCATTAAGCTTTATATAATTCTCAGCAAGACTATTATGAATCGTAGCCGATGTTGTATCAAAAATCTGTGCTTTATGAAATTGAACTAATGCATCACTAAAGCGTTCTTCTGATTGCAAAAAGAGTCCGTTCAGATAATATTCACGTGCTTTGAATGATACTTTTTCCTTTTCGTTTTTTTCGGCAACCGTAATTTCTTTGCCGGCTGAACAGGAAAATAGATTCATCAATACAGATGAAATAACAAAGGTAATAATTAAATTTTTCATATAGGGCGTTAAATTTAGATGTTTATCTTCATTATAACAAGCCGAAATGTTTACAATCCGGCTTCGGCTTTGGTTGCTTTAACTATGTGATTTAGTTAGCTTTCTTGTTTATCTGAATATTTATTCGGTTTGCCAAACAATTGATCAGTTTTAGTATAATTACATAAAAAAGTTCCTTGCCCATGAAAAGAATGAAACGCGGTCAATCTTCAACGACCAGAATCAAAACATCCCAAAAAACTTCTGTTTCGAATACAGCATTTAAACCTGCAGCAAATAAAGACACTAAAAAGATAATCCTGATAACTTCAATCAGCTCTGCATTCCTTTTATTTGTTGTGCTTTTTTTCATCTTTTTTATAAAAGATGATTTACCATCACTTGATAAGCTTGAAAGAATTGATCCGGCAGTGGCCACTCAGGTTTACTCTTCGGATGGCGAGCTGCTGCATACTTTTTTCACATCAAATCGTACATATACTCCCTATGAGCGCATTCCTTCATCTGTTGTAGACGCATTGATTTCAACAGAAGACAGAAGTTTTTATGACCATTGGGGACTCGATATTTACGGGATCTTCAGAGCACTGATTATTGATATTATTTTCTTTGAGCGACAGGGCGCCAGTACAATTACGATGCAGTTGTCACGTAATTTATACTTCGGTTATGAGCAGACTATTCTCCGCAAGATAAAAGAAGCAATTACATCTATCCAGATCGAAAAGACTTACAGTAAGCACGAAATTCTGGAAATGTACCTGAATGTAAATCCCTTCGGTAACAACACATTTGGCATTCAGGCGGCTGCTAAACGCTATTTCAACAAAAATGTCGAAGACTTAAAAGTGGAAGAATCAGCTTTACTGATCGGTATTTTAAAAGGCCAGACATTTTATTCACCCATTCGTCATCCTGATCGCGCTTTGAAACGCCGAAATGTGGTACTAAGCATGATGGTAGCAAACGATAAACTGACAAAAGCAGAGTTTGACAGCCTAAAACAGATCCCCATGACTCTTGATTTGAATGATCCGAATGAGATGAAGACCGCCCCTTATTTTACAGAGTACGTGCGCCGGCAACTTAACAGCATGCAGGATTCTCTTGGTGTAAATATATATGAAGATGGTTTACGTGTTTATACAACGCTTAATAACCGTTTCCAGCATTTTATGGAAAAATCCGTTGCCAATCACATAGATAATCTGCAGGAAAGCGTACGTAATCAGCGGGATTTCAGAGAATTAAAAAAGACAATGAGTGATTCAGCATTTAAGGAACTCACACGTGTGGAGATTGCTTTTGTAGCGATTAACCCGCACACAGGTCACATTCTGGCAATGATTGGCGGGCGGGATTTCAATAAATCTAAATTTAACCGTGTCACTCAGGCAAAGCGTCAGCCCGGATCAGCTTTTAAACCTTTCCTTTATACAGCGGCAATTGACAACGGATTTTCGCCGGCAGATCAATATCTTAATCAGCCCACGGTTGAAATTAACCCGGATGGTACACGCTGGACACCCGAAAACTATGACAAATCAGTTGGTGGTTTAACAACCCTGCGTGAAGCTATGTATCGTTCTTTAAACCTGGTAGCTGTCCGTCTGATAAACGATGTAAATCCGCGCAACGTCGCTAAATACGCAAAAGCAATGGGGATAACAACACAAGTGCGTCCTTTCTCTTCATTGGCATTAGGCAGCTCGGAAGTTATCCCGCTGGAAATTGTTTCCGCTTATGGTGTTTTTGCTAATAACGGACTGTTAGTAAAACCAATCGCTATTGCAAAAATTGAAGATAAAAACGGTAATGTTATATACCAGAAAAGCCCGGAATCACAGGAAGTTCTTTCTCCGGAAACAACACATATTGTCCGCGACATGATGCAGGATGTCATTCGCAGGGGAACCGGCTATGCTGTGCGCCGTGATTATAACTTTATGGTGCCTGCCGGTGGAAAAACAGGGACCACTAATGATTATACCAATGCCTGGTTTATTGGTTATACTCCGGACATTGCCGCCGGTGTTTGGGTCGGCCTTGATGATGCTAATCAAAGTCTTGGGCCCGGTATGACCGGTACACGTGCAGCTCTGCCTTTCTGGGGAGAATTTATGAGTTCGGTTTATGACAGCGTTAATTTTATCCGGAACAATTTTGTGGAATCACCAGGGGTTTTTGAAGTTGAGATCTGCCTGGATTCCAAAAAAGAAGCCGGTGCTTATTGCCCAAATACACGCAAAGAATTATTCACCGCTAAAAACAGGCCGACCGAAGTTTGTGATATACATGGTGGATATGAGTCTGTTAAGAAACAACGTAAACGCAGATTTTAGCCTACTTTTTTAACCAGCTCTGCGGATTAAAGGGCTGGTTTCCCCCATAAATTTCAAAATGCAGTTTTGATCCTGAGAGTGAACCGGAATCACCGACCTGTGCAATGATCTGGTTTGTTTCCACTACATCATTCTTACGTACATATATTTCGCCCAGGTGCGAATAGACTGTATAATAGCCTTTTCCATGATCAATTATTATGGTGTTACCGTAGCCCCCCATATAGGTTATCATCCTTACCACACCTGTAAAAACGCATTTTACTGGTGTTCCTATTTTGCTGCTTATTTCAATACCTGAGTTATTTACAGAAGTTTTTGAAACCGGGTCGTATTGCTTTCCAAAAGTACTGATTATCTTACCGCTTACCGGCCAGGGAAGCTTACCCTTACCTTTATTAAAATTGTCAAAATCGATGGTTACAAATTCTTCTTTTTCGATACCTTTTTCTTTATTCTTACGGCTTTTTTCAAGGGTGCTTATTATGGAAACCAGTTTTTGCTGTTCCTGCTGTTTTAAAGCAATCTGGTTTTTGTAATATGATTGGCTTTTATTAATATCCTTCAGCAGTGCATTTTTTGTGGACAGATTTTCGGAGTAGTTTCGCTCTTCGTTCTTTTTTTCGAGAATGCTGCGGTTTTTAGCATCAAGATCATCATTCAGTTGCTTCTGAATTAATTCTATTTTAGCCTGTTGCGCAGTAATATCACGTATTGTTTTTTCATCATATTCTGCAATAAGTTTTAAATATCGATACCTGACAAATGCCTGGTTAAAAGATTGCGAAGTTAAAAGCAGTTCAAGATTTTTTATTTTACCATACTTATACATGTAGACCAATCGTTCACTGAACAGTTTTTTCAGATCAGCTAATTTTTCTTTGGTATCTTTTAGTTTTGTCTGATTGTTTGCCGAACGGCGCTCCAGTATGCGCTGCTCGCGCTGCATCAATCCTTTTGCCTGGGCGGTTAGTGCAATTTTTTTATCGATAATTTCAATCTGGTCCATTACTGAAACAGCTTGTTTTTGCGCTTTCTCCAGCTCCGTTTTCAGCTGGTTGATTTCCGATTTTATCTCATTCAGACGATTGCGGTTACTTTGAAGTTCACGATCCAGATTTTCCTGTGAATAGGCAAAGGATGAAAAAAAAGAAAGAAATACAAATAAAATAAAAATCTTATTAAAAAGCATACCTGATCCCGATAGCATGGCTAAAATTTAATGTAGGATGAAAATCAGCACTATAAATAAATGCCGTACCCGCAAGGTTGTATTCTAATCCTGCTGAAAAGCTGTTTATTCGTTCCCGGAAACCTGCCATAATCTTTAGATCCTTAATAACCTGCAACGCGGCCGCAAAACGATACTCAAAATCGTAGCGATCTTCTTTATAAACATCAACTAAAAGTTCAACCATCTCTGTTGCCTGAAACGAAAAAGCAAGAGTTCCGGAAACGGGTAAAGCTTCTTTTACTTCCCCAATCTCAGGCTCATTAAAATTATTAACAACGGCTGTTACAAACAAATCAGGATTAATTTCATATATTAATGCCAAAGATAGGCCAAGAGAAGACGCACTACTATAATTTTTTATATCCAGGAAATAAAATGACGCAGCAATTCCAATGGCTACACTTTCATCCAGAGCATAAGAAGTAGCTAAGTTGATCTGACTCTCAGAATATAAATTATTTCCAAACCGGGACACAGCGCATCCAAGCGGAAAATCCGCCAGAGAAAAATTTCCATGAAGCGCAACCTGGTTCAATTCATTTAAACCATAAAAATTACGATAGAAAAAACTAAGTTCCGGACTATTTTTGAATTGCAGTGCTGCCGGATTCAAAATAGATGCAAAATCTATATAAGGTGAAGCAATACCGGCAAAACTTGTTGCCATAAAAGAAGCACCGCTGCCTTTATTTTCAAACGAAGCATAACTATTCATCGAAAAAAGGAATAAAAACAGAACTAATATTCTTGCATTCATCGCGAATCCCTTTCAGAAAAAGGAATAGTATAAACAAGTTAGCTTTTTTACAAAAAAATATTTTTAGCGATGATGTTAAAATAATTTGGAACAAATAAAATATTGGGGCGTCATAAAATTATCAAAGGCTCAGGACCTCCTAATCAGATGCCTTAAAGCCCCGGAAAGTTTTTCGGGGCTTTTTTTTGTTGAAACAATTAATATACTACCGACTAAAGAAGTTTTTCTGCTTCCTTTAAATTATTTTTAAAGATTTCAAGATTTTCATCGTTATTCTGTTTAGCGAGTTCCACTGCTTTTTTATAACTGACAACAGCATCATTAATACGTCCCGTCTGCTTCAGCGCATCACCGAAACTGTCGTATACGTTTGCAGATTGTGGAAATTTGAGAGTGTTAAACTCAAAAATCAACACCGCAATGCCCGCCTGTTTATTGGATAAATAGCTATATCCCGACAAATTAATGTCTGCTTCACCAAACATACCAGAATCCAAACGACCTTCAAGCGCTTCAAAAACAAGCTGTCGTGCTTTCTCTCGATTTTCATTTTTTAATAATTCAGCTGCTTCGTTTAAAATATCATCTGTATGTGAAATCAAATCTTTAATGTTTGATAATTTTGATTCCCTGTAAGATTTTGCTGCAGATTGCGCTTTTTCCATTGCTATATTAAATGCATCTTCAGAAGTAGTTTTAATGTCCGGTTCAACACCTGTCCCTTCCCAGTTCGTTCCGGTTACAGGATTTATGGCACGACCGGTTGGAATAAAAATCGCTATTTCGCGATTTACGGGGAACATGCCCCCGGGATTTGCTCCGCCTCCGGTAGTTTCGCCAATCAATGTTGCCCTTTCGCGGGTCTTAAGATTGTAACAAAATTCTTCTGCACCAGAAAAGGTATAAGAACTTGTAAGAACAAATACAGGGATCGAAGGCATTTTTTTACCTGGCAGATTATCCAGAGTCCAGAACTCTGTCGTTGTATTTGAAGGTCTGTAATAAAGGCTGTTTAAATGGGTTTTCTTATCAAATAAATAGGAACATATAAATTGTACCATGGCGGGATCGCCTCCACCGTTTTGGCGCATGTCAAAAACCAACGCATCTGAGTTTTCCAAAAATTTCATCGCAGCTGCACCGGTTTCATGAGCGAACTCATATTCAACAAAACCACGCATATCAACATAACCGATATTACCATCCAGTATTTCAACCTTTTTAAAACCATTATTTTGCCCGCGCATATCAAGTAACCGTTGTATACGATTGATAGAAGGATCATCCGCCTGCAGAATCTCACTTCTTTGTGGAACTGGGCGAACACGCATATGTTTATCTTTACTGATACTCTGTAAATCTGTAGTCAGTTTTTCAGCAAACTCTTTATAATCAGAAATACTGTTATATTTACCATCGTTTAATAGGCTGGAAATATGATCACCACAGGCAATTCCGACATCTTCAAAAACATAATTTTGTTGTAATAATTCAGATATATTTTTGACCACATCTTTCTTCACCTGCTCATTTAGATCGCCTGCGATAACAAATCCATAAAAGACCAATAAACATAAAAATATATATTTAGCTTTCCGCATTTTTCCTCCTGTTTTTGTTTTGCAGTAGGAACGGAAATACCCCATTCAGGTTGCATAAAATTATACAATTGCAATATTTTTTATTATTTTCTGGCTCGCAAAAACAAAGGATAAGATGAATATTTACCTTGATTATGCTGCTACGACGCCGGTAGATCCGCGGGTTTCAAAAGCCATGTTTTACTGGCAGGAAAACCATTTTGGCAATCCTTCAAGCCTGCATCGCGCAGGACAACGATCAAAAATAAAACTGGAGGAATCACGAGATCTGATCGCAACGGAACTCGGTTGTCTTTCAAAAGAAATAGTCTTTACAAGCGGCGGAACTGAAAGTAATAACCTTGCTATTATTGGTGCTTGCCTGGGAAATCGCAATAAAGGGAATCATATTATAACCACATCCGTGGAGCATCCATCGGTATTAAAAGCCTTTGAATATCTTGAACAGCTCGGCTTTGAAAAAACTATTATCAAATGTGATCAGAATGGATCTCCGGATCTGCAAGCGCTGCAAGAAGCAATTTCAGATAGCACTGTTCTGGTCTCAATGATGTATGTAAATAATGAGACCGGTATCATTCTCCCGATTCAAAAAGTCTCTGAAATTTGCAGAAACAAAAACATTATTTTTCATTGTGATGCTGTTCAGGCATTCGGAAAAATTGAAATAAAAACAAATAATTTGTTTGATCTGCTCTCTTTTTCCGGGCATAAAATTTATGGTCCTAAAGGAATTGGCGGATTGTTTGTGCGTGATGGAATCGCATTGGAAACACGAAGTTATGGCGGCGGGCAGGAAGCAAACAAAAGGCCGGGAACAGAAAATTTAATCGGGATAGTAGGCCTGGCAAAAGCGCTGGAATTAATGAGTACCCGGCAGAATGAATTTGATACGGTTAACCGTTTAAAAAAGCTTTTTGAAGAAACACTTTTATCGCGTATTGAGAATTGTTTTATAACCGGAAGCGAATCCGATCGCAGCCCATATATATCAGGCATTTCCTTCACAGGTACAGATAACCAGAGCCTGTTGCTGAATCTTGATATGCAGGGAATCGGCGCTTCTGTTGGTTCCGCCTGCAGTTCGGGAAGTATTAAGCAGTCACATGTGTTACAAGGGATGCAGCTCGCTGAAAATCTGGTTAATTCGGCCATACGCTTCAGTTTTGGAAGGTTTACTACTGAAGAAGAAATAAAGCGCAGTGTTGAAATAATTGAAAAAGTTGTTAAAAAATTAAGATCGTAACTGAAAGACTCTATGGAAACTGATGAACTTAGTGGTAAAATTATAGACCGAACTCTTTTAAAAAGAATGTTCCTTTACACCCGGCCTTACAAAAAACTGGTCGGTGGTGCTGTTTTAATGATCATTGCTGCCTCAATGCTGCAGTTGGCTGCGCCTTATTTTACAAAAGAAGCAATTGACATTTATATCAAGGGAAGTAATCCGGATGGATTATATTCCATTGTATTTTTATATATCGGTGTTTTGATCGCCACGTTCTTTGTTCAATATGCCCAGTCTTATATGACGCAGTTTCTTGGGCAAAAACTAATGTATGACCTGCGATCAGATATTTTCGGTCATCTGCAAAAATTATCGCTCAGCTTTTTTGATAAGAATCCTGTAGGCCGTTTAATGACCAGGGTAACTTCCGATGTTGAATCATTAAATCAAATGTTTACCCAGGGTGTCGTTAACATTTTTGGTAATATTTTTCTCTTGTTCGGAATTATTACGGTGATGGTTTCCATAAATCTGGAACTGGCCTTATGGACATTCACTGTGATACCGCTGCTTTTTGTAATAACCTTTGTTTTTAAGCGTAAAGTGCGGGTTGCCTTCAGGGAAATCAGAAAATGGCTGGCACAAATAAACAGTTATCTTCAGGAAAATATCACAGGGATGAATATTGTACAGATATTTAACCGTCAGAAAAAAAACTACCAGACATTTACTGAAATAAATATTGAACATACCAAAGCACACATCAAAACCGTTTCTTATTATGCTATTTTTTATCCTGCTATCGAGCTTGTAAGTGCGATTGCTTTAGCAATTGTTTTAGTGCGCGGCGGTATTCTTAAAACGGAACAGATCACAACTTATGGTGCATTGGTAGCATTTATACAATACGCTCAAATGTTTTTCCGTCCGATCAGTGAGTTGTCTGATAAAGTGAATGTATTGCAGGGTGCTATTGCTGCAGCAGAACGCATCTTTAAGTTATTAGACACAAAACCAAGAATTACAAATATTGAAAAACATATCCAGCCAGGTGATATCAGTGGAAGAATAGAGTTCAGGAATGTCTGGTTTGCTTATAACAACGAAGAATGGGTTCTGAAAGATATAAACTTCATGGTACCTGCCGGATCAAGCGTGGCAATTGTAGGTCACACCGGGGCAGGAAAAACAAGCCTGATCAATCTTTTAGGACGTCAATATGATATTCAAAGAGGTGACATCCTTATTGATAACAGGAATGTTAAAGAATTTGACTTAAGACATCTTAGAAGAATGATGGCAATGGTACTCCAGGATGTATTTTTATTTTCCGGGTCAATTTATGACAATATTGCCCTGGGAAATCCGGACATAACCATGGACGACGTGGTTGATGCCTGCAAGAAAGTTAATGCTCATCCTTTTATTGAAAAACTTCCGCAAAAATATCAAACCGTTTTAAATGAGCGTGGTTCTATTTTATCAATGGGGCAAAGACAATTGCTTTCTTTTGCACGTGCCCTGGTTGTAAATCCGCAAATTTTGATCCTTGACGAAGCTACTTCCAACATCGATACAGAAACGGAAATCCTGATCCAGGAAGCCATGAATTACCTTATGCAGAACCGCACATCTATAATAATAGCACATCGCCTTTCAACTATAAAACATGTTTCCAAAATTCTTGTTTTTCATAAAGGTTCGTTAAAAGAGATGGGAAGCCATAACGAACTTATGCGTCAAAAAGGATTATATTACCAACTCTATGAATTGCAATACAAAGACCAGGAAAGAATTGCGGTATAAAAAAGAAAAGGTGAACCAAGAATGGCTCACCTTTGGGGGCAGGTTATTGAGGATTAAGATTATTTTACTTTCACATCAATTAATTTTGGTTTTGCTTCTTCTGCTTTGGGCAGAGTGATTATCAAAACACCATCTTTGTATTCTGCATCGATTTTATCTGAAACAACCGGTGAATTTACAGTCAGTGAGCGGTTGAATTTTCCATAGCTTCTTTCAATACGATGGTAGTTCTTTTCTTTATCTTCTTTTTCAAGTTTTTTCTCACCGCTTATTGTCAAAACATTGTCCTGAAAATTAACCTTTACATTTTCTTTTGCGACTCCGGGCATTTCGGCACTGATAATCCATTCATTATCATTTTCTTCAACATTAATTCTTGGACTCATTTCGATCTCTCTTGGTTCCAAAAATCTGTTGTTTAGGAATTCATCAAATACGGAATCGAAATCACGATTTAAGTTGAATAAACCTCTTGCCGGGTTTTGCCATTTTACTAACATTGTACTTCCTCCTTTTTTTAGTTTATTTAGTTATCAAAGTTGCTTTAAATATTTACAAGCCGCGTGCCAATTTCAAAAAGGAAGTCCTATAATTATAAAAAACAACTACTTATAAAAGTTTATACCTAGATTTATGCATATTTAATACTCATTCTTATATGACATGACATCTGCGCATATGTCGCATTAGTGTGCACATATGGCGGACGTGTGACGATTTTTAATTATTTGAATTTTTCTGAAAGTAAAGGAGGGAGTAAATAAACGTAGTAGTTCGAATGTTTACAGCTTTTTGACATCCTGTTTAATTTTAAGGATTGCATTAGCAAAACCGTTGGATCTTCTGTTTGTTATGGATCCGCCAATACCAAGCTGGTTTAAAGCATTTTGTTCATCGATAGCGATTATTTCTTCTTTGCTGTGCCCATTCACGGCTTCTTCCAGCAGGTAAAGCATACCTTTCACAATTTGTGCTTCTGAATCCGTTTTGATATAAACCTGATCTGCATTGCCTTCAACTAAAACCCAGGTTTCCGACATGCATCCGCTAATTCGCGACGTTTGGTTTTTCTGTGCATCTTCAAGACCGCTTGATTTTTTTGCAAGGTCAACCAGATATTCCATTTTTTGTAAACCTTCAAGCATATCAAAATCTTCACTTATTTCCTGCATTTTTTCATTAATTGTCATATAATTTTCTCGTTTTATTAATATAAATCATCTTTGTCTGTTATTGTTTCAATTGGAGAATTTTTGGGCGGGAAAAACTCACCCCCTGATTTTGGCATAATTGGCCGCGTTGCGAATGGGGGATGGGGGGTGAGAAAAATGTATTGTTCTTTTATTTCCTTTAAAATAGGGGCATTGAATCCGAACATCAAGAAAAAATATACACTTTTCATTGATACTTTTAAAATTTCTCAATGAAGCTGGCGGCATTTTTCCAGGCAATCTTTTCTGCAATCTCATTTGAAAATCGTTTCTCAACTTCTTCTAAAAGAACCGGATAGGTTGAAGCAGAGATGAACTTTTTATAATAAATCTGATCTTGTGCCCTGTTCTCATCCCAGAAAAAATCTGCCCCCAGGCATAATGTATTTTCAGCCCCCAGATTTAAACCATATTCAATGTGATCAAAAATAACATCCGGATCATCTTCTCCAAGATATGCCTGCATAAAATTTATGCCAATCAATGCGTTTCTGCTTATTAATTCTTTAGCCAATTCATCCGTTAAATTTCGTGAATGATTTTTAACTCTTCTAAAATTCGAGTGGCTTGCGATTATGGGAATATCAAGATTTTTATTATCCACATAGGTAAAAATATCATGAGCAAGATTATCACCTGCATGCGATAAATCAACTGCAATATGCCGGCTATTCAAATAATCAAGCAGCACTTTTCCGTCATCTTTTAAACCGACAGTGCTTCCTGCCGAACCGCCAAAACGATTATCACCAAAATGCATAAATCCGATATAGAATATCCCACCGGTCAATTCAATAATCTCTTCTAAATTTTTAAGACCATCATCTAAACGCTCATCTTCGTGGCAGAAACCGGATGCATTTTCAATTGACGGCAACAGGACTGTTTTTGAATCCGGCAAAATCTGCTTCCCGGATTTTAGTTCCTGCTCCGTAAATGATTCAGGATAATCCTTTTGAAACTTTTTGAAAATTTTTGCCTGTCGCATTGCAAATCCATGCTGAACAGGGCTGGCAGGAGTAAAAAAGGCCATTACCTGTGCGATAACGTTTCCGTTCTTTAAATGCGGGATAGCACTTCCAATATCATGCGCGTTTAACGGACTGGCATCTTTCTTTTCAATCATGTAAACAGTCATATCACAATGCAGATCAATTACGGGAAAAGACATATTTATTCCTTCTTAAAACGGGTTTATAACATCTCGTTCACTGATCGCTTTCATATGTGCAGGTATGATCAGCGATATTTCTTCCTGCAGTTTTTCAATTATTTGTCTTTTTAAAAACGTTCGGTTCACAACAAGGCTTATCTCCCTGATAGGATTAAAATCTTTAAATTTTTTAACCAGCTCTTTCTCTGATTTTTTGATCTCCCAGGAAGCCATTTCAGGGATAATGGTAATACCCTGGCGCGATTTAACAACGCGCTTAAGGGACTCAATCGAATTGCTTTCATAAGTAAAGCGCAGGTCTTTTTTATTATTTTTACTCCTGCAAATACGAATAGCCTGATTTCGGAAACAATGCCCTTCTCCAAGAAGCCACAAGTCATCTTCAGGTAAATCAGCAGATTCAACCAATAGCTCACATTTTAAAGGATGATCCGGGGAGACAAGTACATACATTTCTTCATAAAACAAAGGTATCGAATGCAGGTGGCTGTATGGAACCGGTGTTGAAATAATTCCCGCATCTATTTTACCATTGTCAAGATGACCAATCAGTACTTCTGTAGGGTATTCAAAAACATGAACATTTATTGCCGGGTATTTATTGATGAACGCGTTGATAAACAGCGGCAATAGATACTGCCCGACTGTTGGAATAATTCCGAGATTTAAATCCCCACTCAATTCAGTTTTATAAGAGCTGACGATATCAGGAATCTTTTCACTCTCACGAATTATTTTTTTGGCCTGGGCGATTATTTCTTTACCTATTTCGGTGGGAATCAAAGGTTTTTTGGTTCTGTCAAAAATCGTCACGCCCAGTTCCTCTTCAAGTTTTTGCAACTGAACCGTCAGTGCCGGTTGTGTAACAAAGCATTTTTGAGCTGCACTTACAAAGTTTCTTTCCTTATCCAATGTAACGATGTATTGCAATTGTTGAAGTGTCATTCTTTTACATTCATATAAAATTAAATAATAGGCAATATACCATCTCAGTCGCCTGAGTGAAAATATTTCATTAAAACTGAAAAGGATGTGTCAACCTGGTTTTTATTCAGAATAATATTGAACTCGGTAAAGGTGGAAACCACTTCGATAATATTTATTTTATGCCAGGCCAGCTGTTTTAAAATATTATAGTGCACACCGGGGATATTTACAATCTGATCACTGAAACGGATTGTAATAGCTGCAAGATTACTCAGATGAGTAATCAGTTTTTCTGCCTGAAATATTTCCTTCACTTTGTTTTCGAGATCTGTGTTGAGTATTGTTGTTAACTCAAACATACCCTGTGTAAATGTGACAAAATAATCCCGCCGATCTTTTAACTCATGCAAAAGATGTAATTGGTTTTCAAGGATTGTATCCGATTTCAGAAAAGTGAACTCGCTTAATCCCGAGCGAACAGTTATGTCTGTAGCGGTGTTTTCGGGAGTTGCATGGGCCTTACTTTTGGATTGAATTTCCGGCACCATTCTTTTTAGGGACATCAGAATGGCACTTTCACTAACCGGCTTGAGTAATTCTTTTTCGATTTCCGGCTTAAACATTCGCGCCAACGCTGACAAATTTATAAGCCCTTCTGAGATTCCTTCTTCAAGAAAGGGGGTCTGCTGAATATTGCGGTTTATTATTTCTGTAATTGTAAGCATTTTTAATCCTGATTTTAATGTGTTAAATATTTAACAAAAATAATAAAATTTGTCAAAATATTATAGAAATTTTGTTTTTAAAAACCATTCCGCTATAATCCACCACAAGAAAACAAACAACAAATAAAACAGGAGAATAAGATGGCTTTAAACGCACAATGCCCCGTTTGCGATGCAGAAATTTCCTTACCGGATGATACTGTAAAAGATGAACTTTTTGAATGTGAAGAATGCGGCTCAGAACTCGTCGTTGCATCAGTAAATCCTTTTGAAATTGAAGAAGCGCCTGAAATCGAAGAAGACTGGGGGGAATAGCTGTGCCGCTAAAAATTTTAGATTCAACGCTTCGTGAAGGCGAACAGACCCCGGGGGTCTGCTTTAATAACCATATTAAAACAGCAATTGCAGATCTGTTGGATGAAGTGGGTGTCGATATCATTGAAACCGGGCATCCTGTTGTTACAGAAGAGATCCATGAGAGTGTCCGCGAAATTGCCGGCAGGGGTTTAAGAGCAAAAGTCGGTGCTCACGCCCGTTCGGTGCAAAATGACGTGGATGTTGCTTTAGAGTGTGGTGTTGGCTTTCTGGGAATCTTTTACTGTGTTTCGGACAGCCGCTTAAACCATCATGAAAAGAAACTTTCAGATGTTGTTGAAAAAATTACATCGATTGTTTCTTATGCCCGTGAAACTCAGCCAAATCTTATTATCCGTTACACACCGGAAGACACAGTACGCTCGGAATGGCACAATGTTATTACAGCCGCTACCGAAGCAGTACATGCCGGTGCTAATGTGATCAGTGTTGCAGATACCACAGGCTTTATGATTCCGGGGACCGATCGCAGCATGTATGATTATGTCGCCCGACTGAAAGATAAGCTGGCAGTTAACAATTGCTATCCAATGATCGCTGTGCATTGCCATAATGATCGTGGCCTGGCGCTTGCCAACGCCCTGGATGGTTATCGTGCCGGTGCTGAAATCATCGATGCGACAGTGATGGGTTTGGGTGAACGCGCCGGATTAGTTGACCTGGCAACATTGCTGGCCGTGTTAAAAACCGATTTTAATCTTGAAAACAACTGGAATCTTAAACTCATACCGGAACTGTACAAGCTGGTCAGCCGCTTTGCCGGATTTGAAATTCCAAAACTTGCACCTGTAACCGGACAAAATGCTTTCACCCACTGTGCCGGAGTTCATACTCAGGCTGCCTTAAAAAATCCGCTGCATTACCAAAGCCTCGACCCGGCATTAGTCGGACGCGAATCGCAGTTATCACTGGATCACATGTCCGGATTAAGTGCCGTTAAATATGCCCTCGATAAAATTGGTGTTAATGGTTTAAGTGAAACTGCCATTGCAAATATTCTGGATAAAGTAAAAGAGATTGGCCAGATGGGCCGTGTAGTAGATCTGGATGAATTAAAACATATTGTAAATTACCTGACAAAAGAAAGGAATAACAACATTGAACAGCAAAGTCAAGATTGGGCTTTTGCATTCGTTGATCAGACGCGATGAAAAGTTACTAATAGATGAAATAAATGGTCGGGATGATGCCGAATTGGTTATGATCGATGACCGGGAAATAAGTTTCAGCCTTAAAAAATCTCAAACCACGGAAGCAGATATAATCCTGGAGCGCTGTATAAACCACTACAGGGCATTGCATGCCTTACAGCTATTTGAAGACAGCGGGATTCTGTGTATTAATAAATCGACGGTTGCATCTATCTGCGGGAGCAAATTTGAAACATCTTTGATGCTCAAGCAGCATAATGTTCCGCAACCGGAAGTGCGAATTGCCTTTACGGAAAAATCGGCGCTTGAAGCCATCGAAGACATGGGATACCCGGTTGTGATGAAACCTGCCGTTGGATCATGGGGGCGTTTGATTGCAAAAGTTTCCACACGGGAAGCCGCCGAAGCGATCCTTGAGCACAAAACAACACTTGGTACTTACCATCACTCGGTTTTTTACATCCAGCAATATGTTGAAAAAAATGGCCGCGATATCCGCAGTTTTGTCGTTGGTGATGAATGTATCGCCGCTGTTTACCGGACTTCGGAACACTGGATTACCAATACAGCGCGCGGAGCGGTTGCTACCAATTGCCCGATTTCAGATGAACTGGCAGAGATTTCCAAAGCTGCTGCAAAAGCAGTTGGTGGCGGCATTCTGGCTATCGATGTATTTGAAACTGAAGGCGGTTTGATGGTAAATGAAGTGAATTATACCATGGAATTTAAGAACTCTATAAAACCAACCGGCGTTAACATCCCGGAAAAAATTGTTGATTATGTTGTACAGTGCGGCCGGGAGAACCTGAATGGATAAATTAAGTGTTTCAATTGTAGGCGGATCCGGTTATACGGGTGGTGAGCTGCTCCGATTGCTGCTTTTTCATCCTGCAGTTGAAATCAGACAAATCACGTCCGAACGCAACGCCGGCAAGTTGGTAACACGCCAGCATCCGAATCTGCGCACCGTCACCACCTTAAAATTCAGCAGCATGGAAGAACTTGAAAAATGTGATCTGCTATTTTTATGCCTTCCGCACGGACAGTCGATGGAAAAGATCGATTTTTTCAGAACGCTTGCTCCAAAAATAATTGATTTAAGCGGGGACTTTCGCTTGAGGGATACTGCCGCCTTTGAAAAATGGTACGAAAAAGAACATGTGAATCCCGGCTTATTGGAAGATTTTGTGTACGGCATCCCCGAGCTGCATCGCGCTGAAATGAAAAATGCATCATTTATCTCCAGCGCCGGCTGCAATGCTACTTCGGCAATTCTTGGATTATATCCGCTATACAAACAAGGCGTTGTCAGCGATCAGCCATCTGTAATAGAAGTCAAAGCAGGAACCAGCCAGGCCGGGGCATCTTTTAATGAAGGATCGCATCATCCTGAGCGCAGCGGTGCTATCCGTACTTACAAACCTTTTGGCCACCGTCATACGGGTGAAATCATCCAGGAGCTTTCCATCGATAAACCGGTCAATGTGCATTTCACCGCGACAAGTATCGATATGGTGCGAGGTATTCATTGTGTCAGTCATGTTTTTCTGAATGATGATCTCAATGAAAAAGACATCTGGAAAATGTATCGGTCGGCTTATGGTGATGAGCCGTTTATCCGTATTGTTAAAGAACAAAGTGGCATCCACCGTCTGCCGGATCCTAAAATTTTAAGCGGCAGTAATTACTGCGATATAGGTTTTATAAAAGATACCGATTCAAACAGACTGGTGGTGATAAGCGCCATCGATAACCTTATGAAAGGTGCTGCCGGTCAGGCTGTGCAGGCCTTTAACATTATGAATGGATTTGATGAAACCACAGCTTTGACTTTCCCGGGATTACACCCGGTGTGATTTAAAAATGTGATAAGAATAATAATTAAGATAAAAATGGTCCACCCTGCCCTATTAGGAAGGGAAAATCCGCCAGTCGGCGGATGGGGAGGGTAAGTTACCATCAATTTAAATAGAAAATTTTAGCCGTCAATGTGCAGACTACTTTTAGTTAAATCAGACAAACCCTTTTATCCAAGTGAACATCTTGAAAAATTTGCGGAGGTGTGCAGGATCAGTAAAGAATACCAGGGGCATGGTTGGGGAATGGCTTACCGGGACGTTATGGGTGATAGAAGAATCCATAAATCCACCAAACCGATCTGGGAAGAAACTTTTAGCAAATGGCCCGCCACAACTTTTTTGCTGGTGCATGCCCGTAGTGCATTTCGGGATGAAGGTATCGAAATAGAAAACAATATGCCCTTCAGCGATAACCGCTATGTTTTTATTTTTAACGGTGAGCTGCAGGGTGTACGCATCAAAGAAGACGGCCGTATCGGGGCAGAAAAAATCTTTAATTACATTAAACGTTTTGACAAAGGCGACATGCTCCAAGCGTTACAAAAAGGCACAGATATCATTCAAAAGAAAACGCGTTATATCCGGGCCATGAACATCATTTTGACAGACTTTGAAAGAACCTTTCTTTGCACACATTACAATGAAGACCCTGTTTATTTTGCTATGCATCAAACAAGGAAAAATGGCACATACATGTTATGCTCTCAACCTTATCCCGGTGAAACAGACTGGCAGCAGATAGAAAACAATACGACAAAGGAAATAAAAGAGTGATAATTTTAAAAATCGGCGGCGGCGCTGCCTTAAACCTGCAAGGTATTGCCGCAAACATGCAGTCAATCGAAGAACCTGTGATTGTAGTCCATGGTGCAAATGCTTTGCGTGATGAGCTGGCAAGGCGGCTTAACAGCAACATTCAAAAAGTAACATCGGTTTCCGGGTATTCCAGTGTGCTGTCAACAGAAGAAGTAATCGATCTGCAGATGCTGGCTTATGCCGGATTGAAGAACAAGCGACTGGTTGAAATCATGCAGCAGCATGGCATCAATGCCGTTGGTTTGAGTGGTTTGGATGGAGCAGTAATCCGTGCAAGGAGAAATCCGGGTATTCGTACACGCGAAAACGGTAAGCTGAAACTTATCAGGGATTTTTCGGGTAAACCGGATTCAATTAATACAAAGCTGCTTGATTTATTGCTGGAAAATAGTTTTGTGCCGCTTTTAACGGTGCCGATTCTGGATGAGAATAACCATGCTGTCAACTCGGAAAATGATGATATCGTGGCCCTGCTGAATAAACATTATAAAGCTGATAAAATTATTCATTTTATCGAGGCGCCGGGCTTGCTTGAAAACGCGGATGATCCGTATAGCTTAATAAAACAAATGAGTAAAATTGAGCTAAGCTCACGTGAAGAAAAAATGTCCGGACGCATAAAACGCAAACTGCATGCGATCAACACATTATTAAAAGACGGTGCCCGGCAGATTATAATTGCTGATGGCCGCACAGAAAATCCGTTAAAAGATGCGCTCAGCGGGAAGGGAACGGTTATACAATGACAGATTTTAAAATGTTGGAAGATCAGTTCGGACCGGGCTGCTACCCGATGCGCGATGTCGTGATTACCCGTGGACAAGGGTCTGTGGTTTACGATGAAAACGGACGCGAGTACATTGATTGTGTCGCCGGTCAGGGTGTGGTCAATGTGGGGCATTGTAATCCGTATGTTGTTCAGGAAATAAAGCAGCAGGCTGAAACCCTGATAACCTGTTCGGGAACATTTTACAACGATACCCGATCTTTGCTGATGGAAAAAATTAATGAAATAACCCCACCGGAACTCAGCAATATTTTTTTGTGTAACTCAGGGGCAGAAGCGGTGGAAGCCGCGCTGAAAATGTCCCGTATTGCCAGCGGCAAAACAGATATTATTGCTGCCATGCGTGCATTTCATGGCAGGACATTTGGCGCCTTAAGCGCAACCTTCAACAAAAAGTACAAAAAAGAATTTGAACCGCTGGTACCGGGCTTTGATCATGTTCCTTACAACAATTTTGAAAAGCTGGCAGAAACAGTAACCGATAAAACGGCGGCTGTTATTCTTGAAATGATACAGGGTGAAGGAGGCGTCAACGTCGCTGATGAAAATTATGTGCGCCAGGTTCGCCAACTTTGTAATAAAAAAAATATTCTACTGATTATCGACGAAGTGCAGACAGGATTTTGCCGAACCGGAAAAATGTTTGCTTTTGAACACTATGGCGTGGTTCCAGATATCCTGTGTCTGGCAAAAGCCATGGCGGGCGGTTTACCGATCGGTGCGATTGTATTTCCTGAAAAGCTGAAGTTTGCCCAGGGTAATCATGGCTCAACCTTTGGCGGTAACCCGATATCGGCAGCTGCGGCGCTGGGTGCTATTTCCTATATGCAGGATACAAAGCTTGCGGAACAGGCAGCCGAAAAAGGTGCCTACATGATGCAAAAACTGCAAGCTATCAATTCAGATAAAATTCGCCAGGTGCGCGGAAAAGGTTTGTTGATCGGTATCGAACTAAAAGAAAAAGTGCAGCCTTACATATTAGCTATGATGGATGAAGGTGTTTTGACTTTGCCATCAGGATCAACTGTTTTGCGATTATTGCCAACGCTTGTTATCAGCTGCGAACAGATGGATACGGTTGTGGAGAGAATTGAGAAAGTGCTGCAATAATAATTTGAATTTAAGATTTACAAAATAGTAAACTTGTAGAAGAAGCATTCCAAATTACACAATATTTTTAACAATCATTAAAGATTGATCATCCTTCTGCGTGCCATATTTTTCAATTGTCCCGGTAACGACGTTGTAGATTTCGGACAGGGGAAGCCTGGCATTTTCTAAAAGAATTTTTTTAATATTCTCCATTCCGAACTCAATTCCGTTTTTATCATTCGTCTCGGTTAATCCATCAGACAGGAAAAGAAAAATATCACCCCGATTAAACTGCGCTTTTCGAGTCAAAAAATTATAATCTTTCTTTACAGAAACAGGGATTTGCTTAATTATTAATTCTTCTATTTTATTTTCATCAGCCCGGTAATGCAAAATCGGCAGATGTCCGGCTACTGAAAATTCCACCAGGTTTGTCCCATCAAACCGGATTGCTGAAAAAGTTAAAAACATGGTTGGCTTCTTTAACTGGTTCAGCACCTGATTACAGGTATTGACCAGATCCTGAAGTGAAAGACTTTTAGACAATGCGGTATAAACGGCGCTTTTAAACATTCCCATCAACAGGCTTGCCGCCACACCATGACCCGATACATCCGCCGTGTAGCAGACCAGTATATCATCTTTCTGGTAGACATCAATCAAATCTCCGCCGACTTCAAGGTAGGGTTGAGATTTACCAAAAATATGGAAGCGCCGGTCACGTATTTCAATTTCCGGGACAAGAACATCATGCATTTTTCTGGCAAGATCGATCTCCGTTTTTAGCTGTACCTGCGGAATGCCTTCCCCTGTTATAAAGATTATGAAAAAAATATAACCGAGCATTACCATCGCCAAAATTCCTGCGCTATCTACTATTAGCCTTACTTTTGAAATTTCAATAACAATGTTTTCAATTACTATCGTTGTACTTGGTAAAATTATGGCAACCGCTAAATGAGTGCCCAGAACAATTGGAATCCATTTCCAGTTGCGTATAGCCCCCAAAGCATAACCAACACCAATCAATCCTGAAAAAATAACATTAAAAACAACATACCAATCCAAATACCGGCCACCAGACAGTAAATCAGAAATAAATCCGATGCTGGAAAATGTAAAGAAGATTGCCAATCCCAGTTTTATTAGTGATTTGCCGGATAAGTTCTTCCAGAATTCTCTACGGTAGTAATAGCTGTTATTCATAATCAGGTTTCTACGAAGATGTAAATGTATTGTTTTTAATAATTAAAAATATCAGGATAGTAATCATGATGTCAATCTAAAAAATATCTTAACATCAGGCATACTATTCAAAACTGAAATATTTTAAATTTATATTTTATTATATTGGAACATACCAGGTTAATATGATTTAGTGCTTTCCAAAGTTATATTTTTTATATTCAACAATATTAAGCTTAACAAAATAGGATTCAAGTTTATGCAAATTGATGTTAATTCTGTTAGCAGTGTTTATGTAGTTAGAGCAAAAGGCAAATTAATGTCGCCTGTGGAAGTGGAAGAACTGACATCATACTTTCGCTACCTGCGGGATAAAAAAGTAACACGAACTGTATTAAATCTTCAGGAAATGGATTGGATGGGTAGTATTGGATTGGGGGCTTTAATAAGTTGTGTTACAACAATGCGAAATGCCGGGGGCGATGTTCATTTGTGCAATCTAAATGAAAAACTGAGAAGCATTATGAAAATCACAAGACTGGACCAGGTTTTTGCTATATTTGATTCTGAAGAGCTTGCTGTTCAGAATTATTCTGCTGTTGCACATTAAACTTTAGTAAAAATCAGTAAACAGGCCTCCCTGTTTACTGATTTTTTCAATCTTTTACTGAAGTGTTATATCCCCAAGATTCGTATTCTTTCCTTTTGAAACAACCACATTTTCTTCGTTAAAGGTTCTGTTTAGAGTATCTTCAACAACAACACGATATGTGTCCGCTTCAAGAAATGCCAGCTTGAACATTCCATTTAACGTATCTGCAAAAGTACTGGTTACAGTATCTGTTCCCAAAATTGCATAGGCCGTCGGACGCGCATCAAAATTTAATACTGTTCCTGAAACCGAACCACTTAGTGCCATTGTGGTCAAGCGGATATGGGGTTTTAATTTATATCCATGTGGATTCTTTTTAGGTCCCATAGTAACAATAGACTGACAAGCATCAAAATCCATAACCATTTGATAAGTTGTGCCTTCATCTATTGTAAATTCAGGACCAAGTTTTAAACCGGTCTGCATACCACTAGGTACATCCAGGGAATGTATTTCACCATTGACACCTATAAACGCACTGTCAACCTTTATGCGGATTTGAGTATATTTCCCGGCAGGAACATCTGATGAACCAAGTAAAACCGTCTTTCCATTATTCCATTCAAGCAAATTAATCCGCATTGGTTCTGTCATTACATGTACCCAATCGGAATCGATGTGTGCACTAATTTCACTAAAATGAATAATTACGGAGTCAAAGTCCGCCGGTGCATCAGTTAATGAAACATTTAATGTACCCATTCCATCTTTCGATGATCCTGTTGAATCATCTTCACAGTTACTCAGCAATAGCAGGCTGAATAAAAGAATAGGTAGAATTAAAATTTGTTTACGCATGCTTATCTCCTCTTTAAAAATTACAATTTAAATAGTATCAAAAAGATGCCTTTTGATATATATCAGAATTTTAAGCGCAATAAACATGCCAGCATAAAGTTACTTGTAATCTTCTCTTACCGGATGAAATATATCGATAAGATGGCAATCAGTTAAAGCTATACCTGAATGGATAATATTAGATGGGATAGTCCCGGTACTGCCCTCTGTAAGTGAAAATTTAGTCCCTGCAACAGTCAATTCAAAAGAACCGGATAGAACTTTTGTGATCTGTTCATGCGGATGAGAGTGTTCCGGAACGATAGCGCCTGCTTCAAAGTACCACTCTGCCAGAGTCATCGTATTTGAATGTGTAAAAGTTACTTCTCCCCCGGGGAAAAGTGTTTTCTTCACTAAATCTTCCTTTTTTATATGTCGAAATTCTTTGGGCATATTTGTTCCTTTATTTCAAATAATATTTATCATTCAGCCAGCATTATTATTTTTCTTTATCCGAAACGCAGCATTTTACCTGAGCTTTTTTTTGTGATCTGGCTGTTTGCTATAACCGCTTTGCCATTGACAAATACAAATTCAAACCCGGTGGCATACTGATGTGGTTCTGTAAAAGTAGCCGTATCATTTACTTTCCCGAAATCAAACAAAACCAGATCCGCTTTCATACCTTTTGCAATGCGGCCGCGATCATGAAGACCGATCTGATCTGCAGGCATGGATGTCATTTTTTTTATGGCGGTTGGTAAATCAAATATTTTTCTGTCACGGCAATAATAGCCGATAACACGTGCACTGGTTCCGTATGATCTTGGATGGGGCCTGTTTTTTGCTTCTGGGCCATATGGAGCGCGGGCTGAGCCATCAGAACCGATCATAACCAGCGGATGCGACAACACCATTTCAACATTTTCCGGTTTCATACCGTGACCGACAAATCCCACTTCAAAATCTTCCTTTTCCAATACCTGCAAAAGCGCATCAACCGGTTTCACATTCCAATCAATAGCAATATCCTGAAGGTTCATTCCTATAAGCCCGGTATTGTTATCAACGCTGCTGATAACTATCAAAGCATAGCCGCCCAGATCAAACAATACTTTATCATGAACTTCTTTCCTTATTTTGTCGCGGGTTGCTTCATCAGCCAAACGTTCCGCTAATTTTTTCGATCCGCCCTCACGCGACCAACCCGGTAAAAATGTTGTTAGTGTTGTGGAAAAGGCCGTATACGGATAGGCATCAACCATTACATCCACTCCATCTCTGCGTGCAGATTCGATCATATTCAGAGCTGAAATTTGTTTACTCCAGTTTGGCTTTCCAGAAGCTTTAAGGTGAGAAATCTCCAATCTGACTCCCGATTCCCTGGCTATTGTCAAAGCTTCACTGATTGCTTCAAGCAGCAGTGTTTCTTCATCGCGCATGTGTGTGGCGTGTAAGCCTCCGTGTCGTGCTGTTACCCGGGCTAATGCGATCAATTCTTCGGTGGGTGCATACATTCCCGGAGTATACTCTAACCCACTGGAGAAACCAAATGCCCCCTGCTCCATACCCTGTTCCAGAGCATTAATTACATTTTTCAATTCATCGTCCGTCAGGTTCCTGTCAACAAGGCCAACTGCATTTCTGCGCAACGTACCATGGCCAAGCAGCAAGGCATGGTTAACCGACGTGCCCAATCCGTCAAAAAGATTACAATAGGATGTAACATCGGTCCAGTCGTTTGTCACACCATCTTTTCTGAAAGATTCCATACGTTTATCACGGTCGATTCCAATCATTGGTGCAGCAGAGTAACCACAATTTCCCGTAACTTCGCTGGTTATCCCTTGCGTAATTCGACTCTCAGCATAAGGATATAGCAGAATATTGTCATCACTATGTGAATGCATATCAATAAATCCGGGAGAAAGATATTTTCCTGCACCATCAATTGTCTGAAGGGCTGCGGAATCTTCAAACGAACCAATATCTAAAATGATGTCCCCTTTAATCAACAGATCCGATTTCCATAACGGGCCACCTGTACCATCAACAATCGTTGCGTTCTTAATTAACAGATCTGCTTTTGCCGTAGTTGCATAAATATTGCTGCCAAGGGCAATGCTGCCTAATGCACTCAATGAAGTTGTGCGGATAAAATCACGACGTTTCATTATGCCTCCCATTAGTGATATTTCAGATAGTATGTAAATCTAACAGCAGAAATTTGAAATTTCTGCTAAATATAATAACAATTGGTGCTTTAACTTTTTCTTTTTCTTGGTGTACTCAGGTAATGGTGCCACAACAAACGGGCAGCAACCGATCGCCAGGGCTTCCATTGCTGTGCCATTTTTCGCAATGTATCGTAATCAGGTACTTCGTTCAAACCAAAAGCTTCCAAAGCAGCAACTGCCAGTGCACGATCCCCATGGGGCCATACATCGGGCCGGAGTAAGCACATTAATAAGTAAATATCCGATGTCCAATGACCAATTCCGGTTATCGACATAAGTGTTTTCTTAACCTGCTCATCAGGAAGATGACTGAGAGCATCAAAATCGAGAATGCCATCTAATACTGATTCTGCAACGATTCGACCATAGCGGGTTTTTTGATGACTAAATCCAAATGATTTAAGAGTTTTATCATCTAATTCTAAAAACACCTGCGGAGAAACCGTTCCCAAATGTGCGTTAAGTTTTAGAAATGCTGCTTTTGCTGATGCCAATGAGACTTGCTGCTCCAGAATAATATATATCAAAGTAGAAAAATCAGCCGGGCGGTCCCAAAGTGGCGGCGGGCCGAAATTGTCCAGAATTATGCGGAATACAGGCTCTGATGCAGCAAGTTCCTGTGCAGCTGACTTTATTATATCCGGATTTAGTTGAGTGCTTTTAAAATTCATTCTTAGCGATTTGCTGTTAATGAAAACCACAATTGACAATCAAAAGGCAGACGTGCTTTTTTGGGAATATCATCCGGAAGGCTGTCACTGAATGGAAGTTTATCTGCAGGCAGGACCAGAACTTTTTCAACCGAAGCAATATCAACAGAAAATCCGAAAGGGCTGAATAATTCTTTTAATTCTGCAAAAATATTCATTTGTCTGGCGGTATTCTTTACAAAGAAATTGATATTTCCATTTACAGATTTGCCGGTCTGTGAATTCCATAATTGTGATTGGAACGCTGCTTTTGCCAAACGAACAGCCATTGTGTAATCTTTGTTATGTGTATCATTTAAGCGTCCCCAGGCAAAAGTATGAAATTTAGTTTGCTGGTTTTTTTTCAAAACAGTGGCGAGCAATTCTTTCAAAACCGGCAGCTGTTCTTTAAGCGAATGATTTCCGGTGTAGCGGTATCGTATGATACCCTTATTTAAATCGTTCAAATAAACTTCCAGGCTGAATTCACCGCTAGCGACTTTACAGGTATATGATTCTGTTTGTGCAAGCGAATCTGTCTTTATTAGAATCTGTAAATTTTGCGCAGATAATACGATGGGGATGAGATAAATAATGGCAGCGAAAAACTTTTCAAGCTTTTTCATTCTCTTCCTGAATAAGAATTTTCCAGTGTTTATGATATTTTTCCAGCCGTTGAAAATCTTTCTCGCCGACCTTTTTCAAACGCTGAATTTTCATATTATCATTCAAGTCAGCTATTTTGATATGACGCGCCATAGGAAAGGACTTAAGCCTTTCAATATACTCTTCATAACTATCTTTTTCATAATGTGTAAGTAAATCTACTGTTTTTAGAACATCATCCGAAAAACCTTCTTTCTGAAGCATTTCAAGGGTTATATCCGAATCTTCAATCACATCATGTAAAATCGCAGCTATTTTTTCCGGGATTGTTTCCATCTGCAGCATTATCCGCAAGGGATGCAAAATGTAAGGCTCTCCGTTTCGCTGTATTTGACCTGTGTGCGCATTTGCTGCAATTATCAGGGCTTTCTCAATTGATGACATATCTATCCTTAAAATCTAGATGCTTACCGCCGACATGGCTGCACCGATGATCCCGGCATTGTTTAATAATTTCGCTTCCACTATCTCGGTTTGGATTTTTATTTCGCTTAAATACTTATGTGACTTTTTACTGACGCCACCGCCAATAATAATTTTATTCGGCCAGGTAAGCCTTTCCACATGCTGCAGATATTCACTGAAACGTTTAGCCCATTGTTTCCATGACAGATCTTCTTTTTTTCTTACAGCATCTGATGCCCACTTTTCGGCAATTGTCTCTTTAAATAACAGGTGGCCAAATTCTGTATTCGGGACAAGGCAGCCATCTACAAAAAGAGCACTGCCTATGCCAGTTCCAACTGTAACAACAAGCACAACTCCCTTCTCATCTTTTCCAGCGCCAAAATGAATTTCTGCAAGGCCGGCAGCATCCGCATCATTCGAAACAACAGTTGGCATTTTTGATTTTTCTGCAAACAAAGCGCCGGCATTAACTCCGATCCATGAATTATCGATATTTGCAGCTGTCCGTACAATTTGATTTTGCACAACAGCCGGAAAACCACAACCGATATTTCCCTGCCAATTAAAATGTTTAACCAGCTTTTTTACGGTATTAGCAACACTTTCCGGCGTGGCCGGTTGGGGGGTGGGAATCCGATATCTTTCCCTGGTTAATTCACCTGTTTCACAATTGACAGGGGCTCCTTTAATTCCGGACCCGCCAATATCGATTCCTAAAACTTCCATCGGCACTCCATTATTGGTATTTTCTATGAATAGATAAAAATAGCTTTTTTAATAAATAAATAAAAAAGTATTTATCTGTTCATGATTTATTACAAAAATATAAATTTTGAAAAGATGAATTTTAATTTTAAAGAAGCAGCTATTCGATGGTAATAAAACAAAAAGCCCCGCTGTTAACGGGGCTTAAGATTAAGGAAAGTTTATCTTCCCCTGGAACTTTCAAGATATTTAAAATACTCATTATCAGTTGAAAGAATAAGGACGTCTTTCTCTGAGAAAGTATTTTTATATGTTTCCAGTGTTCGCAAAAAGCTGTAGAATTCCCGGGCCGATGCACTTTGATTGTAAGCGTTGGCATAAATTGCTGTCGCTTGTGCATCCGCATTACCAATAATTTCCTGTGATGTGCGGTATGCTTCTGACTGTATACCTTTCAGCTCGCGTTCCTTGTCACCAAGAATTTTAGAAGCTTTCCCCTGGCCTTCTGAACGAAATTCATCAGCAATACGTTTACGCTCGGTAATCATACGTTCATAAACTTTTTGACGAACATCTTCAATATAGTTTATCCGTTTGATGCGAAAATCCAGCAGATCAATACCCAGTTCTTTTGTCCGGATTGAAGCTTCTCTTAAAATCTGCTCACTGATTTGCGCACGCCCATATTTTATTGTAGGAAAAACAACATCATCCTGGTTAAAGATGAGTGTATCAATAACAATCGGGGTTCTGTTTGTGTTACGCACAATTTCTACCAGATCGTGGCTGGCAACGGCATTACGTGTTTCACCATCAAGAATATCATCCAAGCGAGCCTGCGCACCACGTTCATCACGAACACGCTGGAAAAACAACAGCGGATCGCTTATCTGCCAGCGGGCATAAGCATCAACATGAATGTAACGTTTGTCTTTTGTCGGCAGCTGATTCGGATCACCATCCCATTCAAGAAAGCGTTTATCAAAAAAGTTCGCATCCTGGATAAGTGGTAATTTAAAATGAATACCCGGATCTGTTACCGCCGAGCCAACCGGTTTTCCGAATTGTGTAAGGATTACCTGCTGTGTTTCATCAACTGTGTAAGCTGAAGAAAGCAAAACTACAAGGATGGCAAAACCGATTATTCCAAAAATTAAAGTGTTTTTATTTTGCATTTTTAAAGCCCTCCTCAAAGTTGAATAAAGGCAAAATGCCGGAAGCCTTATCATCAGTTACAAGTTTTTTACCCACTCTTGAGAGAATATCATTCATTGTTTCAAGGTACAAACGCTGACGTGTAACTTCCGGAGCTTTAATATATTCCTTGTATAAAGCATTAAAGCGCTTGGCTTCACCTTCAGCATTATTAACCCGTTCAAGAGCATAACCTTTGGCTTCTTCTATTTTTTGTTCTGCTTCCCCGCGTGCTTTCGGAATTACTTTATTATATTCTGAGCGCGCCTGGTTGATCAGTTTTTCTTTTTCCTGCTCAGCCTGGTTAACTTCATTAAAAGATGCTTTTACTTCATCCGGTGGATTAACATCCTGCAGAATTACCTGATCCATCTTGATACCTGTTTCATAATTTGTCATCGTTTCAGACATCATTTCCAAAACAGTGATTTCAATATCCTGGCGTCCCACAGTAATAATTTCATTAACCGTACGGTCGCCAACAACTTCGCGCATAACAGATTCTGCAACATCTCTTAATGTCTGAATTGGATTACGCACTTTAAATAAAAATTTGTACGGATCACTGATACGATATTGTACAATCCATTCTACCTGGGCAGCATTTAAATCACCAGTGAGCATAAGTGATTCATCTTTGTAGTTGCCACGCGAATAGGTTGTACGAACCCCTGCTTCTACGGTCTTAAATCCGAACTCTTCCTTTAGCTGTCTTTTTACAGGAACCTTAGTTACAGATTCAATCCATGGAAGTTTAAAATTCAAACCCGGTTCGACGGTACGTGAATATTTACCGAACTGCAGTATAACACCTACTTCTTCCGGACTTATAGTGAACCAAGTCGACCATAAAAAAGCAGCGAGAATGAAGATAATCACAAAGAAACGCACTGCTTTCCCGGAAACGTTTGGCGGCCGCAGATTATTCAAATCAAATTGCTGTTGAGCCATACATTCCTCCCTAATTAAAAGTTATGTCGTTATATACATCAGAAATTACTTTTTGCAATCCTAACAGGCAAATATGATTCTGCAGCAAATTTTAAGTATTATTTTTTAAATACCTATTTTGCGGAGTTAAATATATACCTTCCCGAATGTGAAGAACAGGTATGTTAATTACCCTTTTGCCTTATCAAGTACTTCCAATATTTGCCGGGTATGGTTCTTGGTATCCACATCATCAAATATGTGAATTATTTTACCATCCGGCCCGATAAGATAAGTAATTCTTTTTGCAACTAGTGCTCCAATAATCGGTTTCTTGGCATTATACTTCTCTGCAACTTCCTTATCCGTATCTGAAAGCAGCGTAAAAGGTAAATTGTATTTTTCTGTAAACTCCTTATGGGATACACTGTCATCATAACTTATTCCAAGAACAACAATTCCCCGATCCGTGAGTTCTGAGTAATTATCCCTAAGATTGCATGCTTCTGCAGTGCAGCCGGGTGTATCATCTTTAGGATAAAAATATAATGTAACAATTTTACCCTTATAATCGGACAATTTATGTACCTGTCCGTTGGAATCTTTTAACTCAAAATCAGGTGCCTGATCACCGGCTTTAAGATCGTTCCCGGCAAATAAAGAAGATACCATAAACAATAATCCTATAAATAATTTAATGATTTGCATATTATTTGCTTCCTCCAATTACAAAATTGATATTTGATAGTTAAACAATTTAATTTTGAATTTTTTTTCAACTCGTATAATTTCTTAAAAATTCCAATCGAGGAGAATTATATGCGCTATTGTCCATATTGTTCAGCACCCGTATCCGAAAACGCATTAACCTGCCACGAATGTAAACGTAATCTGGACTTTAACAAACTGGCAGATGTAATTGAAGCTGGAGAAGACAGTCAGATAAATAAAAAGGCAATCAGAAAAATATGGCTTAAAGAACATGCTATTTATATATGGCCTGTCATAACTTTACTGATCGGATTTATTACCGGGGGAATTATTTTATACCTGGTTGCTTTAGGTCAATTCGCCGCCGAGAAAGAAAGTTTAAATTCAGAAATTGTTAAACTTAAATCTCATATTACAAATATTAATTCCAATTCACAAGATGTTCAATCCGGCTTTGAAGACCAGTTAAAAGCAAAAGACCAGATAATATCAATTTTGACAGACCAACGCACATCTTTAACACGTATTATAAATTTCACGAGAAGGATGGCAGAAAATAGTATTTTAACACCCAACAATGCTGAAGAAGCAAGTAGCTTTCAACGAAATTTCAGATATCTTGAGCGTCAGTTTAATCAGCAGCAAGATCAATTAAACAATACCAAATTTGAAAATAATCAGAATTTTAATCTTGAGACACTACCACAATTTCTTCAGGAATAGAATTTTACCTTAAACCTTTGGAAGGGCTCGGCTTGAAACGATTACTATTTTTACTGATGATCTTTGGCGTTTGTTACGGCCAGGAAAATATTAAAAACATTGCTGTTCTTGATCTCGATCCGACCGGTGTTGATGAAGAACAAGCTCGCTTTTTAACAGACAGATTACGTGCAGAATTGTTTAAGACAGGTACTTTTAACGTTGTTGAACGAGACAAGATGAACAGTATTTTGCAGGAACAGGGCTTTCAGCAGAGTGGCTGCACAAGTGTGGAATGCGCCGTAGAGATCGGCCAGCTATTAAATGTCCGTGAAATGGTTGCGGGTACTTTGGGTAAAATTGAAAACCTTTATTCAATAAATTTAAGATTAATCGATGTGGAGAAAGGCACCATATTAAAAACTGCCACACGTGATTTCAGTGGAAGTTTAAGCGATGTTCTCACCCGGGTCATACCGGATGTTGCAAAAAAGCTTGCGCAGCCTGAACATCTTGCAGAAAACGAGACAGCTCCTGCAGAAGAAGAAACAAACTATAAATATTATGCCTGGTCAGTGCAGCTAAGATACGGAACTGCGAATCTGAATTATAAAAATGATTTCAATGATGCAGTTAAAGAATATAATGACAATCATTTATTAATTGAATTCGACGACATCCCGGCAAGCACCGTGGGGGAGATAGAAATTTATTATAAAATTTCAGCAAATTGGAGGATTCACAGCGGATTGAATATTATCAGACAATCTGCACCCTGGAAGTTTAAAATGGATGATTTTAGTCTGGGGAGTATGCAATTTGAAAAGCTGGAAATTGAACGCAATTTTGAATTTACTGAAGTATTTTTAGGATTGGATTATATAAAGTCATTATCAGATAAATTTGACCTGGTTTTTGGTGCAGGATTGGGTATTTACGGATTAAAAACAACATTGGATAACAGGTACCGGTTGATCGGTGGAGATAATCAGGACTCCAATCAAACTAAAAATTATACCAATACAGCACTAAATATAAGAATTGGATTTGACTACAGGCTTGCTGACAAATTTTCAATATTTTTGTATTTAGATCCGCTCTTCGCAAAGAAATTTAAAACGGAAGACAAACAGGAAACAACTCTTTTGCCTGACTTTAGTGCGATTGTATATCCTGAAAATATAGATGGCAGTGGAACCTTGGTAAGCCTTGGGATAGGTTATCTTTTTTAAGTTTCTGACTTATTCTCTTTAATATGCAGGTCCCTTTGCGGAAATGGGATCTCAATATTCATATCTCTGAATTTATGAACTATTGCCATATTAATTTCCGATTGAATAACATGATGCCTGCCCGGTTCGTTCAACCAGCCACGCAAAACCATATTCCATGAAGAGTCTCCAAAACTCTTTAACAGCACCTCCGGTTTTGGATTTTTAAGAATGTTTGGATTTTCTTCTGCAACAGATGTTAATGCTTTTATCACCATATCCAGATCAGAATTATATGATACGCCGACTTCTGTATCCAAACGAATCCGCGTATCTCCATGAGACCAATTTATTACACGATTTGCTACAAATTCAGAATTAGGAACAATAATTGAAATATTATTTAATGTGCGAATCATTGTTGACCGGATGTTAATGGCTTCAACGTCTCCCTCTGTATCACCCACCGTAACTCTGTCTCCAATCTGAATCGGGCGCTCAAAAAGCAAAATAAGACCAGCCACAAAATTTGAAGTAACATTCTGAAGTCCAAAACCAATACCAACGGATAACAATCCGAAAATAACGGCAAGCCCACTTAGATCAATCCCTATAAACTGAAATGAAACAATTGCTCCTATAACCATAACAATATAGTGCAACGTCCTTGTCATAGTGAATCGCGTACCTTTCTCAATCTTCATGCGATCCATAATTTTTTCAAGGATAAACCGTCTGAACAATCTTGAAGCTAAATGAAAAACCAATAGTACCAGAAAGAACATTAATATGGATGATAATGTTATTGGCGTCTGGTTTATCTCAAATAGGGTGAATTTAAATACGCTGCTTACAACATCAAGAATTTCAGAAACGTCTGTACTCATAATATGTGACTGGGTTAATATTTTGGATGTGATAATATGGTTTTTTTATCACTAAAGATCAAATCTGAATACAATTCAGCAGGAAAGAAAAGGACGGGGTTAATGGGCGAGAATGTGTGTTTCAGCTTACACGCTTAACTAAAAAGCTTGTAAACTCTTTTAAAACTTCGGCATCAGGTCCAAGAATTTCCAAGGATTTAACAGCTAAATCTGTATATTCTTTTGCCTTATTCCTGGCATTTTCAAGACCGACGAGTCTTACAAAATTCATTTTATCATGAGCAACGTCTTTACCGACAATATCTTTATTACCTTCAACATCGAGAATATCATCCACTATCTGAAAAGCCAGTCCCATATATTTGGAATATTGATCGATGGCATTAATTTGCTTAATGGATGCATTACCAATAATTGCGCCGGCTTTACCGGCTGCACTGAATAATGCAGCCGTTTTTTTGTCATTTATATACTCAATTACATCAAAGCTTACATTTTTTCTTTTAAGTTTAAGATCAACAAATTGTCCTGCAGCCAATCCTTTAAAACCATAAGAATCCGCTAATACCTGGACAATTTTAGTTTTAATATCCTGTTTTAAAGCATCATCATTTAAAACTAATTCTATCGCTTTTGAAAGTAATGCAATACTTGCACATAATGCGACATCCTGACCAAAAACAACATGGTTGGATGGTTTCCCGCGTCGTAATTGTGAGTCATCCATATACGGCAGATCATCCATTATTAAGGATGCTGCATGAATCAGCTCGACAGCAGCTGCCGTTTTAAGAAGAATTTCCTGTTCAACTTTAAAAATATTTCCTACAAGAATTGTAAACACGGCACGCAACCTTTTACCACCTGTTGTGGAGTATATAGCAGATTTATATAACCCATCGATTAATGGCTCCGAATTAACAAGTGCCTGCTCAATTTCAACATCAGTCAGACGCTTTACATCGTGCAGAAAAGAATTGATTTTTTCAGTCATATCTTCACTTCTGTTTTATAATGGATTCATTCGTAAATACTCTGTACCTGCAATCTTTCGCTTGATATCATTGATAATATTCTGGACCTGTTCTGTTTTTAGATCCAATCCTTCTGCAATTTCCTGAGCAGAATATTCTTTTTCCCAACCATACCAGACCGCATCAAGAACATCAAATGGCATTTTAAAGAAGAACTCTTCCTGGGTTTGTTCGGCACTGTATGTATCAGTCGTTGGCATACGATTTTGTATTTCAACAGGAACTTCCAGATAAGCAGCAAGCTGAAAAACCTGTGTTTTAAATAAATGTGCAATTGGTTTTACATCCGCACCGCCATCTCCATATTTAACAAAAAATCCCTGTTCATGCTCATTTTTATTGCCCGTTCCAATTACAGCATAGTTGCGAGCATCGGCATGGTAATAAAGCATGCTCATACGACTTCTCTGTTTGAAGTTTGACGCAGCAACAATTTGTAAATATTCTTTTAGTGGAAGTCTTTCTGTTTTTTCTTCACCTTCCGCCGAGATAATTGTCAGATAAAAAACACTTAATTTATCCTGATCAATCCCCCCTGGTAAAACAATTTTTGCTTTATAAGTACTATCATATTCTGGAAATACACTTTTAATAGCTTCATCACGCCGGTTATAGCACCCATAACCCGCCAAGGCTGCCGTCATGTTTTCAACAATGTATTCAACACCAAATTTATTTGCCAGTTTTCTGGCTAGAATTAAACTATCAGGATTAGAATCACTTTCTGGCATCATCACACCTAATACCTTTTTGGGGCCGAATGTTTTTGCACATAAAGCTAAAACAACAGAAGAATCAATTCCACCACTGATGCCAATAACAGCGCCGCGCTTTTTCAATTTTTTAACAACATCTGATTTTAATTTTTCAGATATTCTTTCAGCTTCCCCGGCTACATTCAGTTTAACTAAATCTTTCGAAAAGGCCATTTCTTTACTCCTTATTGCTAAATAGAATTCTGTTTTAAGTTACAGTTATATTCGCAGGATATTGTGTTTATATTAATTGAAACCTGAATTATTTATAAAAAAAAAGAAGTCCACCCTTTTCAGAATGGACTTCTTTTAAGTATCAACACAATGCTACTTCATCAATATCATCTTACGAACCTGATTAAATTTCGCAGCTTGTATTCTATAAAAGTACATCCCGCTTGACAACCCGGAAGCATCAAAGCTTATTAAATGAAATCCCGCAGGTTTATTCTCATTAACAAGAGTCGCAACTTTTTGACCGATTATATTAAAAATTTCTACTCTAACTTTTCCAGCTTTTGGGAGCCCATATTTTATCTGAGTGGTCGGATTAAATGGATTCGGATAATTCTGACTGATTGAATATTTATCTGGAATTATTCCAACTATTTCATTTAGAGCTGTAACCAGGCTAATTGTAACAGTTATTGTATCATCTGTTGTAGCAGATGCATCATCAGCCACAGTGATGGCAACATGCACATCTCCTGCAAAAGGAAGGGCGCTTATTGATAATAACGCATTTTCCTGGTCGTAATCTAAAATCAACGAGTCATTATCGGCACTAAATCCCCAAACAAGACCTGATTTCGGTGAGTCTACATCTTCAACATAATCATTTAAATTTATGACGTAAGTCGATGTATCATCCATAGAAATAGCTTTTGGGAAATCCACTAACTGTGGAGCATCATTAACAGCAGTCACATTAACGACAAAATTAACTGAATCCGCTAATTCACCGTCAGAAATCTTGAGTTCCAATGTATCATTTCCAAACCAGTTTAGTGGAGAACTGAAAACAAAGTTTCCATTAGTATGCTGATAAGTAACATTCTTGCCGCCGGATACAATATATGTAAGAGTTGAATCTGCATTATCAGGATCGTTAACAAATTCATACCAGGCTGTTTGAGACTGACTTAATTTTTCATCTTCTTTGAAAGTTAAAGCAGGAACTGCCAATAAAACCGGCGCGTCATTTACAGCTATTACTGTAAATATTACTGTATCTGCGGCTGACATTTCGCCAGGATCTGCAACTGAGAATATTATAGCTTCACTTCCATTCCAATCTGCAGATGGTGTTTTTATACTGGCTACACGGTTAGTATCGATATTAACTTGTAAATCGATATTTCCACTGAAACTCCAACTCATTTCACTGTCGGTATTATCAACATCTTCAACATAATTATCCAAATTAATACTTGCAAAACTGTTGCCTTCATCAATCGTTTGGTCAGGAATTTCTGAAATAACCGGTATATCATTAACAGCAGTTACAGTAAATGATGCCTGGTCGGAATCTGACAAGTCTCCTGGATCGGTAGCAGTGAATGTTATTGTTTCAACACCACTCCAGTCAGCATTTGGAACAGTAATTCTGGCAACACGATTTTCGTCAATAACAACTGATAAATCTGTTGTTTCACTGGCAATCCAACTTATTTCTGAATCGGGGTTGTCAACATCACTTACGTAATCATCTAAATTGATGGTAGCAAAATCTGCACCTTCTGCAATGTCCTGATCAGGGATGTCTGAAACAACAGGGGCATCATTTTCAGCAATTACAGTAAAAGAAGCTGTGTCACTATCTGAAAGACCACCTGGATCTTTTGCTGTAAAAGTTATCGTTTCTTTACCATTCCAGTCAGTATTCGGTATGATTATTGATGCCACACGATTTTCATCAATGGAAACAGTTAGTTGATTATTTCCTGAATAAGTCCATGTCATCTGGCTATCAGTGTTATCTAAATCACTTACATATGAATCCAGATTTATGGTTGCAAAACTTGAACCTTCATTAATTACCTGAGAAGGAATATCCGCTACTACCGGCGCATCGTTTGAAGCATTTACGGTAAAAACTGCTGCATCACTATTTGACAAATTCCCCGGATCGGTTGCTGTAAAAGTTATCGTTTCTGAACCATTCCAGTTTGCATCAGGGATACCAATTGTAGCTACCCGATTAACAATGTTTACGGTTAATTCGTTTTGGCCGCTATAAGTCCAAACCATTTCTGCATCTGTATTATCCAGATCACTTACATAGTCATCCAGATTAATAGTTGTAAAGGACTCTCCTTCAAGTATTGTCTGATCAGGAATTCCACTGACAACCGGTGGATCATTATCGGCAGAAACAGTGAATGTGGCAGCATCATTATCTGACAATTCTCCCGGATCAGTTGCTGTAAATGTAATCGTTTCATTACCGTTCCAATTTGCATCCGGGGTACTAATTGTGGCAATCCGGTTAACATCGATATTTACTATTAGTTCTGTATTACCACTATAAGTCCAGATAATTTGTGTATCAGGATTGTCAACATCGCTTACGTAGTCATCTAGAGAAATTGTTGTAAAAGTTCCGCCTTCAGCGATTGACTGATTGGGTATGTCACTTACTACGGGAGCATCATTTACAGCAGTTACAGTAAATGTTGCATTATCATTGTCCGAAAGGCCGCCTGGATCGCTGGCTGTGAATGTGATAACTTCACTTCCATTCCATTCCGCACTTGGGATACTTATTGTAGCTATTCTGTTGTTAATACTAACCGCTAATTCTGAATTTCCACTATATATCCAATTCATCTGCGCATCTGTATTGTCAATATCACTAACATAATCATCCAGATTGATTGTTGTAAAATTAGAACCTTCAACAATAGTCTGATTTGGAATATCTGTAACAACTGGTGCATCATTCACTGCAGTTACAGTAAATGTAGCTGGATCGCTATCTGATAATTCTCCCGGATCAGTTGCTGTAAATGTTAGTGTTTCACTTCCACTCCATTCGGCATCCGGGATTGTAATCGTTACGATTCTATTAACAATTGAAACACCCAGGAGATCATTTCCTGTTACTCCCCAGGTTATTTCATTATCAGGATTATCCACATCAGAAACATAATCATCTAACGCTATTGTTGTAAATGTTCCCCCCTCCGCAATAGTCTGATTTGGAATATCTGCAACAACCGGAGCATCATTTACATTTGTAACAGTAAATGTGGCTGCATCACTATCAAACATTCCGCCTTGATCCGTTGCGGTAAAAGTAATTGTTTCATTCCCTGCCCAGTTGCTGTTAGGAATAGTTACAACGGCTACCCTATTAACAGGGTTAATATTCACCGACAAATCCGTATTCCCTGAATAGTTCCATGTTATCTCAGCATCTGTATTATCAACATCATTAACATAGTCGTCCAGGTTAATTGATGTAAAAGATTGCCCTTCTGTTATAGTCTGATCAGGGATATCACTCACTACAGGAGGATCATCAACATTTGTAACAGTAAAAGCAGCACCATCACTATCTGATAGTTCGCCCGGATCGGTTACAGTGAAAGTAATTGTTTCTGCACCAAACCAGTTTACATCTGGAACAGAGATTGTCGCAACTCTGTTAACAATAGAAACTGTTAACTCTGAATTACCTGAATATGACCAGTTTAGTTCTGCGTCTGTATTATCCACATCATTTACATAACTATCCAGATTTATTGTTGTAAACGTACTTCCTTCAGCAATTGTCTGACCTGGAATATCCGTAACAACAGGCGCATCATTAACAGAATTAATTGTAAACATTACAGAAGTAGTGTCAAATAGTGCGCCCGGGTCTATAGCTGTGAATAAAATTTTTTCGCTTCCGAACCAATTGCTATCCGGAGCGCTTATAGTAACAATCCGATCTATATTAATTGAAACATTCAGTTCATTTTGACCACCGGCTTGCCATGAAATTTCAGAATCTGAATTATCAATATCAGTGACATAGTCATCCAGATTAATTGTTAAAAATGGGTTCCCTTCATCAACAGTTTGATCAGGAATATTTGAAACCACAGGGCTGTCATTAACAGGATTGACAGTAACCACCTGATATGCAGTATCAGTAAGTGCTGTTGGGTCCGTTACGATTACCTTAAAGGAATCCTGACCGTAGAAGTTTTCAGCCGGTAAAACCAATAGTGAATCATTGTTAAAAGTTACTGTAATATTACTACCACTAACAAATTGCCAGCTCAGTTCACTATCAAGATTGCTTTCATCAGAAACATAGGGATATAAATCTGTTATAGGGATTTTTAGTGAACTGTCTTCTGAGATTTCGAGATCAAAACCAGAATAATAGGGTGCCATTTTATAAATCTTTCCATAAACCCCATTTAGTGACAGATCCTGTTCATAACTTTGCCAGGCAATGAAGAAATCACCTCTGTCAGCGACTGCTACTGATGGATATCCCTGATTGGAAAAAGTATAATCGTTAACCTGAAATTCATTTGAAATTTTTGCTCCTGTATTATCATAACGTTGAGCAAACACGCCATACCCACTTCCATCCTGTGTGTTGCTTTGCCATGTTACTACAAAATTCCCGGTTTTATCCATTGAGACAGCAGCGAGTTCCTGATCACTGTCTGTAAAAGTATTTACCAGAAATTCAGTACCAATCTTCGTAGCTGTTGAGTCAAATAGCTGCCCAGCCACACCAAATCCATTAAATTCATACTGAGTCTCCCAGACAACAATAAAATCACCATTATCATCTGAATCAATATCGGGTGCTTTCTGTGAATATAAAATATTCGTGTTAACTATAAATTCTGACCCTACTTTTGCTCCGGATTTGCTAAATCGCTGGGCATAAACCCCTCCGCCAAAACCTGGATCGTCAAGCTGCCAGGTTGACCAAACTATAACAAAGGTTCCATCAGGGTTCATAGCGACTTCTGGCGCCCTAACCCTTGTAATATTACTTGTATTAATATTTGTGTCTGCTCTTCTTACAGTATCCGTTGGAACACCTGAACTATTGTAAGTTCTGTAATAAACCTGGTAATAGGAATCTACATTTTCACCATTGCTTTCCCAAACCACAACAAAATTGCCAAGTGAATCGCTAGACACATCTGGGCTGATCTGGAAATCACTCTCAAATGTGTTTACATGAAACTCACTTCCCAATTTATTACCATTTGCATCAAACCTTTGTCCATAAATTCCATATCCAAGAGAATCAGCACCTTCCTGGGCCCATGATTGCCATACAATCACAAAGCTTCCGTCCTTATTAACAGCGATCTTAGGATTTATCTGTGATCCAACTAATGTTGTATTTACTTTTATTCTGCTTCCTACAGCATCTCCATAAGTATTAAATCTCTGAGCAACTATTGTAAATAAGCTAGTATCAGGCGGTTCTTCATAGGATGCCCATGTTGCAACATAATTACCATTTGCATCACTCTCTATATCAACAGTCTCTTGGCTAAAAAAAGTATAATCGGACAAAATAAATTCATCCTTGTAAACAACCTGACTATAAGCCAGTATTGTAAATGATAAGATCATTAAAATTGTTCTTCTCATCTCAATTTTCCTTAATTTTGGTGATTAAATATCTCTCATGAAACAAACAGTTTTGCCTTATTTTTAATTAATAGCATCCAACAAACATTTAATACTCGAAATTAAAACTAAATGCTTTAACAGAATATTTGAATTGAACCAAATATATTTGCTAACGACACAAGAAAGGCATCAAAGATTAAATAGAATTATTAAACAAAGGAGAGAGAAGGAAGGAATAAAAAAAATAAAAATGGAGAAAAATCTATCTTTTTGAAGGAGTCCACATTACAATTTGTTCACCTTTAAAAAATTTAATCCATGCGTGAAGAATTGCAAAATTTGCAAGTGAGAAGAAGTAAGGAATTTTTATTAAAATTATTGAATTAAGTTTTTCAAATTTATGTCCAATTAAGGCAGCTACATAAAAGAAAAGTTGAAGAATTATAGTCAGTTTAAAGAAATAACCTGAAAATAGAAGGGGTATATTAATTAATAACAAGATGACTGCAAACCAGGGTATCATCCATCGCAAAAATTTGTGACATAGAAACTGGTACGAAAAAAATCCATATCTGCGGGGATTCAAAAGCTCCAAATGATTAAAAAAAACGGTTATTCCTCTTAAAACAGTCCTGACTTTCCGCTCATATTCTTTTTTTTCATCTGCAATTGATTTATAGTACCCCCTGGCTTTCGGATTGCTTATGCCACGCAAACCAAGTTTTATAGAATTCAACAACGTTTTAAAATCACTTTGCATATCTCCGGAGAAATCTTTTAAAACTTCTTTTCTTGCTGCAAAAAAGGATCCGCTTAAACCAACAAGGGAGTTAACCCTGGATTCAATATTCCTTAGCCACATTTCATATTTAATATAGATTCCTTCACCTGATGGATTATTATCCTGATCCAGAATAACGTCTTCACTGCTGACACAGCCTACTGATCTATCTCTAAAACTTGATATTATTTCCGTTATACCGTTCCTGTCAAGGATAGTTGCAACATCACTAAAGACAACTATATCACCATTTACAATACCTATTGCTTCCTTTTGTGCATTTTCTTTACCACTTCGTTTATGAGTTTCAAGCAGTTTTATACCATGTTTTTCATATTTCTTCACGTATTCATTTGTTTTATCCGTTGAGCCATCAGAAACAACCACACACTCAAGTTTTTCTTTTTTGTAATCAAGTTTAAGTGTGTTTTCTAATTTTTCAATTATCCGGTTTTCTTCATTATGTACACTGATTATATATGATACATTTGGCTCAAAATGTTCGGGCTCTGCAATCTTCTCTTTTTTTTTAATTACTCTCTCAATCAAAAGCAATGAGACCGGGTACCCAAAGTATGAATGAAAAATCAAGAACAACATCAAAAAGAAAATAAAAGTTAATAATTCCATTTTTTCTTATTCTAAGTCCATTTTAATTTATTCTATTTTGTAATCTTTATATTAAATGGTTTGGCAGGCGGATCTGTATCAACTTCGCCACCATTATTGTCAGAAAGGTTTTCAAGATTTATAACCATATCCACCCACTGATCATTATTTGGATCGGTTGCGCCTATATATCCGGGGATTTGAACACCTGTCAGATAAGGGTGACTTTCATTTATGCCAGCATTAGAAATTGTGAAACCATCACCCACACTATGTGTACCAAAAACTTTATACTGATCAGCTCCGGAAGATCCTTTATATAGAAGGTTGCTTTGATTAAAGGCTCCCAGATAAATTCTATCTGCAGATGCAGTAGCTTCAATTTCTGATTTGGAGTAAGCCCTGTTTTCGATATAGACAAATGATGTCCCGGAACATCTGTAAAAATAATTTCTAGAACTTATAACATCGGCAGGATTTGTTGGCTGTGGCGCTGAACAGCCAGATTGTCCATTACTGTCAAATGAAAGTGCACGCCAATCATATCCACTGTTTCCTGTATCAATTATGTTATTCACCACATAAGCTTTTGAAATATTACTATTAATACCATCCTGATTACAACTCCAGTCATCCCATATCATATGTAAATCGATTGCACGTTTATCATCGGCATAAACCGTATTATTATAAATACATGCATAATAAGGTCCCCTGCGTGATGTATAGCTATCACGGGATTCTATCGCTGCAGTTTCTTCAGCACTCCATGAACCACCATCAAGAAAAATTATATTATGATGAAATTGGATATAGTCCTGGTCCAGTCGAACCCCCATCCTTAAATTTCGAAATATGTTATGATGATACTCATCCCCATAGCTTCTGTAACTGCTACCATTAGGAGAATTATCAGAAGATGAACCCGTTTCCCCCTGGGTGTAACCAGTAAGTCTTTGAAAGCCTTTTTGCATTACCCCAACATCTGTATAGCCGCTGGAACATGATCCATCAAACAAATTATAACGGACGATATTATTGTGCTGTGACTTTGCTGGATCAACAGTATTATCATATTTATAATCACTAAAAATAGCTATATGTGCATTTGCAGAATTGTGGTTTGTATTAACACCACCATTACATTTAAAATAACAAAACTCTATTAAATTATTACTTGGAGCAGAAACATCATCACCTAACAAAATACCTCCAGCGGCACCAACATTTACTGTGCTGGAATAATTGTCATGGATGTACAGATTGCGAAATTCACAATTTTTCGCATTAAACAAAAAAATGCCTGAACCGGCATCAGGTGGATTGTTTATTTGGCCACCCCCAGTAATTTCCATATTTTCAAACACCCAATATTGCATTGGAGAACCTGTTCCATAAAAAACAGATCTCTGACTTCCTGAGCCACCATGCTTTCCATCAACAACAGCCCACTCATCCGGAAATGATTTGATCGTGTATTTATTTGATTCTGAACCATTTGTTTTTCCACCGATATCTATTTGAATTTCATTATAAACACCGCCACGGATTAAAACCACGTCACCTGCTTTCATAACCTGAATTGCTTCTTTGATGGTTTTATAAGCATTACCATCCGATCCATTTCCATTCCTGTTAGATATTGAATAGTTCCCTGAAGTACAATTCTGCGTTAATGTATTATCTACATAAATCGTTTCACTCAATCCTGATTGAACAAGCAAAAATATCAAGCTTGATATATATAAATAAATTCTCATTAACTTTGTCATTTTAATCTCCTTAGGCACAAACCATTTTTAATAACTATCTTTATGTACTTTCTGGACAGATCTTCCCGATGGATCAATTACATTCTGCAGCGACTTATCCCAGGCTAATGCAGCAGGGGTGCTGCAGGCAACCGAAGGTCCACCGGGAACGCAAGATGCGGCAGAATCTCCAGGGAAAAATTCATCAAATATATTTCTGTAATAATATCCTTCTTTTGAAACCGGGGTATTCACAGGAAACTTATATTGAGCTGTTTCCATCATTTGATCTGATATTTCATTTGAAGCAATTTCTTTTAATGTATCAATCCAATTGTAGCCCACACCATCAGAAAATTGTTCTTTTTGACGCCATAATATTTCATCTGGAAGATAATCTTTAAAGATCTCACGTAATACCTGTTTTTCCATTCTTCCGTTTTTTATCAATTTAATTTCAGGATTTAAGCGCATTGCGACATCTAAGAATTCTTTGTCCAAAAATGGTACCCGGGCTTCAACACCCCAGGCTGCCATTGATTTATTGGCCCTTAAACAATCATACATATGAAGTTGCGATAATTTCCTAACTGTTTCGTCATGAAGTGCTTCAGCATCAGGGGCTTTATGAAAATAAAGATACCCTCCAAAAACTTCGTCAGCCCCTTCCCCTGAAAGAACCATTTTTACTCCCATCGATTTTATTTTTCTGGCCATCAGATACATTGGAGTTGATGCTCTGACAGTGGTCACATCATACGTTTCGAGATGATAGATTACATCTCGAATAGCATCCAAACCTTCCTGGATTGTATATTTAAATTCGTGATGAATTGTGCCAATATGGTCTGCAACCTTTTTCGCAGATTTTAAATCAGGTGATCCTTCGAGCCCAATAGCAAATGAATGGAGTTGTGGCCACCAGGCATCTCTGAGATCATATTCTTCAATTCGACGCTGCGAATACTTTTTAGCAACTGCAGAGATAATTGACGAGTCTAATCCCCCGGAAAGCAATACACCGTATGGCACATCAGACATTAGCTGACGGTGAACTGCTTCCTCTAATGCAACACGAAGCTTGTGTTTATCCGCTTCATTATTTCTAACCCCGGCATAACTAAACCAATCCCTGTTGTAATATTTCTTAAACTCATTTTCTGAACTTAAAAAGTAATGTCCCGGAGGAAATTCCTTAATCGTCTTACAAACTGAACTAATCGCTTTCATCTCAGACGACACATAAAAATTTCCATTTTCATCATAACCTGTATATAACGGGATGATACCGATATGGTCTCTGCCGATTAAATACCTGTTTTGCTTTTTGTCATAAAGGACAAAAGCAAAAATACCATTTAAATCATCTAAAAAATCAGTCCCTTTTTCATTATAAAGCGCATTGATTATCTCACAATCCGACTGGGTTTGGAAAGCATACGGTACTTTTAAATTTTTAGCCAGTTCTTTATGATTGTATATTTCACCATTTACTGCGAGAATCAGATTTCCGTCTTCACTGATAAGTGGTTGTGAACCATTCTCAACATCAACAATCGCCAATCTTTCATGTGCTAAAATTACACAGTCATCTGTATACATTCCTGACCAATCGGGTCCGCGATGCCTTTGTAATTTAGACATTTCTAACGCGTTCTTTCGCAATGATTGTAAATCGGTTTTTATATCAAGAATCCCTAGAATAGAGCACATACCAATAACCTTTCCATAGATTTAAAATATTTTGAATATAAAATTACAGAAAAACTGGCATCTACATTTGAAACAAACCGATTAATTTGTGTTATCAGAACAGTCAAATAATATGCCAAATTGTGAAATTATTGTTTATTGTTTCTTTAACTCAGAAACGAAATAACGGAGTTTACCTGATTTTTCTCTGGGAATTTTATCAAGATATTCAAATTTAATATTAATATCTTTTCCAAGTTCGTATTCAACTTTTGCTTTTAAAGCTTCTTCAGAATTCTCCTTGAAAGCTGGAGATTTTACAAGCTGAATAGTGTAATCATCCATGCTTTTTTGATACATTTTAAATTCCTGAACAGTATCATCTTTTAGTGTATAACAAAGGTATGCTGCATGCACCATTTTGCCTTGTTTGGTTTTAATAAAGTCTTCAGTCCGTCCTTCCATAATATTCATCAAAGGCAATTCATTACCGCAGTGACATTTTTCATTTGAAAAGCTGCCTTTATCACCAATGTCATATCTGATAAATGGCATTACTTTTGAATAAAGATCCGTTATAACTATACGACCTGATTCACCTGGCTTTACTGGTTGATCATTATCATCTAAAAATTCGATATACATATGATCAGCCATCATATGCAGATTTCCTTCTTTACATTGAAATGAAATGATACCATTTTCAGTGGAGCCGTATTCATCAACAACAGGGCATTTGAAAACTTCATTAAATAATTTTCTGTGATGCGGATACATCTTTTCTGCTGTGCAGATAACTGCTTTTAAGTTTAATTCATCTAAATCAAGGCCCAATTTTTGGACATTTAGACAAAATCCATATATCGCTGTTGTATACCCATAAAAATAGGCGGGTTTAAACTTTTTTATTCTATTATACTGTTTTATGGTTGCTTCCTCCGATATATCGAAAGCTGAGATTCTTATCCGGTTTAAAATCAGATCTTTCCGATTTTCCTGTTTTCTAAGTTCTTTTGTAACAGGCACTCCCCAAAAGCGAGCTTGCTTATCTCCTATCTCTATACCAAACCAGTTGTAACAACGAAACATGATTGCATCATTCAAGGCTAATACTTCCGGTTCCTTTGAAAAATGCAAAGTCAACCCGGTTGATCCTCCTGTTTTTCTATGGAAAATTTTTCCTTTGTACTTTTGATCCGTTAAAGATTGTTCATTTTTTATGATTTTATGTTTTGTCAATATGGGTATTTTCCGAAATTCATTTTCAGTGATTTCTTCAGAAAGCATAATCTTATTTTCATCAAAGAGTTCTTTATAATAACGAATATTGTTGTATGCATAATGTACTATGGCTGAAAGTTTCTTATTACGTTCATTTAATATCTGCTGTAGATTTCTTTTTTCACTATCGTTAACGACTGATAAATATTTCCAAACTTTTTGTTTCCGTAAAAATTGAATCGGATAGTAAACCAGATATTTTGCAATATTCTTATTCATGATTGTTAGCTTCTTTTGTACTAAATTTATGTGATCCACTATTTATTGCATTTTCAGATATTTCTAACAATTTTTTAAGATTTGATTCAAGCTTTGCAATAAACTCCTTATTTGGTACAGAAAATTCGGTCGAAGGCATAAGAGTAATATTAATTTTATCATCATAAATTTGATAATGTAACCCCATATATTTTACATATGGTAATTTGGCCCCCGATCTTCCTATTATTGGAACATCTTCAAATATTGCCGGGTGAGAAACCATTACATCATAACTAGGTTCTATAAATAGTTTAGTTCTCCCCTGAATTAATGAAAAAAATTGTGAAATTGCTAAGGCATATTTTTTCCTAATTCCTGAGATAGAGCACAGATAGATTTTAAAGATGTAATCTAAAGATAAACGGGTTCTTTTTTTTCTTAATTTGTCCTTTTGTGAATCAATTGCATTCCTAATAAGCTCAAATTTTTGATCATCTGTTTTTTCTGTATTCTCAAGTTGAGATACACAATCAAAAACAGTTTTTGTAGAAACATTTTCTTTTAAAAGGGTCATATATCGGTATTTTGACATAGTAATAAACTGGTATACATTAACCATTTTCTGAGTAAAGTCCAGCATGGTTTTTTGAAGTGCTATAATAAAAGCAGGAACAGGCTCGAGATCAAACTTTTTAAAACATCTCACACCAACATCATTTATCGTAAAAGAAGCTTGTTGATTATCCGAAACACTGTCGATATCTTCAAGTATTTTAGATTTCAATTCTATTGGAAATTTCAAATTTAATTTTCTATATGAGTATTCTTGTTTTTCAGAAAATGGATAATTTAAAATTGAGCGTTTATAAATTTCTGAAGCGGATCGCATCATTATATTACCGTCAAGGTAAGCTGCAAAATTACAGATAAGTGCAGTTTTCCCATTTCCAAAAATAACAGCCTGCAGGCTGGAATAATACCATCTGTTTTTATGATTTTTATTATGAGCATAGAAGACTGTTTCTTCATTTGACTTTGGAAAAACTTCTGAATCCAGGCATATTGTAAAAAGAATATTCTTTAAAACGTTGTATTCTTCAAATGAGTTTTTATCTCTCAATAAAATTTTTATTGCTTCAAATTGAGTTTGAGTTGAAGCAGCGGTAATTAAACCTGGTGATGTTTCATTATCTTCAAATGATTTAAAAGAATCTTTTTTTATTTTAGATATTGTATTTATAAGAGCCGATTGATCAATGGTTTTTTCTATCTCACCAATATCTAGGATGTAGTATTTTCCATTTGAAATTATATTTATCTTTGAGAAATCACTACTTTTATTTAAATATGCTTGCTTGTCTTGAACAACAACATTTGTTGCAAATAAATTTGCATACAGCCCCATCTCCAAGAAATCCCCACCATACCTATCCTGTTCGATTTTCCCTTCTTTTAAATCAATATAAAATTGCCTGACAGCTAAAATTAATTTGACTGCTCTGGAAACTGAATCATTACAGTTTGGATCATCAAGAATAGAAAGCGTTGCAGAAATAACAGGTGAGTGAATATTCGGTAATCGAATATTTGTGGTTCGAAGTATGTATTCTAAATTCTCTTTTAAATGATTTTCAAAATTTTTAAATCCTGACAAATGCAATGCCATCTTTGTGAGAAAGTGTGAACTACTCCCCGCTTTAAAACCAATATCTTCAAATGCGCTATTATCATCTATTTTAGCAAAGGGTATTAACTTGGGATTTTGATAAGGATACAAATATTCAAAAATATCATTTGTTCGCATTAAATTTCCATTAACGTCTGACTTTGTCATTAGAATTAAATAACTCAAATATTAGAATTTTTTAGAAATATTGCTTGAATTTTGCGAGATATAGAAGGGTTAATTTTTGCTTCTGAAAAGATTTTGTATTTTTTTTGTAAAAACTGACAAATACACCATTGAGATGTCCACCAGTTCTCCCGCCCTTACAACAAAAAGACTAAGTAGACTTTTACACGATTCGTATGACCCTAAAAAAGAAACAATATTTTTTGATATTCCAGATTTAAAAATTGATGGCCCGGGATATTCGTCCGGATCATATCCTTTTAAATCATAATATTTAAAGCCATTCTCTTTAAGCCATGATATTACCTGCCATTGCAACAAGTAATTCATATTTAGTTTCTTTTCAATACTTGCATTTGTCATACTACCAAGAATAGGCATACCAGTATCACCAATTACTGCTACGGCAATGCCTCCTTCAATTGTGCCTTCATGTCTGCCGATAAAAGTTCTTAATTTCAGAGTATCCGAAAGATCATTCTGGATTTCTTTAACTTTCTCACCATCCTGTATATATCTTGTAAAACGCTTGCGTTCGACCATCTGGTTATGAATATCAACCACCGGTTCAAATATTTCGTTCTGATTTCCTGTAGAAACTTCTATTCCTTTCTTTTCAGATTTATTTAATCCGGAACGCCACTTTGGACGAAACCCCATTCTTATTTCCTGTAAATCCGGTGAAAGATCAAGAATTATGGTCTGATAGCGATGCTGACTTTTATTAAATTTCAAATCTTCATTATTAATTGCTTTAACAACCTGCTGATTTTCTTCAGTATCCAGCTCATTAAACCTGATTCTTAACAACAATTTTCTCTTAATAACATATTCTTTTTGAAGGGCGCGTATAATATTTTTTAGCGAAGTAAGATTAAGCGGTTTGTTTTTTAAACGCCACATCGGTCCCCAAGAAATATGTGCAAAACCGGCATTTAAGACAGGTACAGTATATACCCAGGCCTGAGCTGCAGCTACAACTACATTATTCTCCTTTAAAACAAGTTGACTAATCTTTTCTTTACCCCATGTATGAAAACCATATGGATATGTCTGATAATAATTGGCATCCGAGAACAACTCTAATATCTTGCTCCATTGCTCATTGTTTGTTTTATCAACTTCATATGAAAATCCAGGGTCAAGATTCTTCATCTTAATTACCTTATTTTGAGTATTAATATATTTTTATCAATTTATTTTGAAAAGATGATTCTAGGCGGGTTTTAACACTTTTACTCTTTTTCTGGTTTTACCATTAAACATAAAACTTAAAACCGAATATTTTAGAATCAGGAAATGATGTATCATTAACGTTAGTCCAAATGACATAATTATTACAATAAAAAATTTAACCGTACTGGGTATATTGATATCAATTAAAACAAATCCTAAAACTGCAGTAATAAGGTAGTGAAACAGATATATTGAATAAGATGCTTCAGATAAGTATAAAAACAGTTTTGATGATTTATTTAAAAATTTATAAAACAAATAAAATGTCAAATTGCATAAGAACCATACAACGATATCATAAGCATACCAGTAAGAAATTTTTAAAACAATATTCGGTGACTCTGAATCGCCAATTGCAATAACTGACAACGAAGCTGCAAAAACAACCAAATGCCAGATTTTTAAATTGACAAATTCTTCAAGTAAATGTTTTTTTGTGAATAAGAGCATTCCCCAAAAAAAGAAAATACCATAGTAAAAGATAGATATAAGTTTATGGAGCCCAAAGATATAAGTATAAAAAAAGTCAGGAAACAACATCCCCAGAAACCGAAAGAAAAAATAGAAAGTCGGCAGAATAAGTAAAAACCGCCCATTTTTAAATATCAGATTAATGAACGTATTTAGCATGGAACGTGATTTTTGACTTAATTTTACTATAAGTAAATAAGCGAATGAACCAACTATAAAATAAATAATATAAAATATTAAAAACCACAAGTGATATACCCATTCCCAGTTTAACCAGGTAGCCGGGATCAGTTTAGTTATTATAAAATTAAACTCCGGCATATATTGTTTATGATAATAGAAGAAAAATACGCTTGTTATACTGTTAAAAATAATCCCGGTTGAAATTAATGGTACGCCAATACGGGTTACTCGTAGTTTTATGAACTCAGAAATACCATATTTTTGAATTGAAAAGACTGCAAAAAAGCCGGCAATTATAAAAAACGCAGGTAATCTGAAGACATGAATTACCTGGTAAAGAAAATCAAACACAATGGAATTATTAGGATCAGAAATATACCAATCCTTTGATACTGAGTATATTTCTGCAGTATGCAGAACTACTCCTAGCGACATCAATATCGCACGCAACGAATCCATGTAATTATAACGCATGTGTGTTTACCTAAGTTTTAGATTAGAAGATTTATTACTTGATTAGAAATATTTTTTGAGAAGATGTATGATTTCCTGACTGCAGCACTACAAAATAATTTCCACTGGGTTGAATGGCCCCATTAACATCTTTACCATCCCAGCTTGATTTGTACTCTCCTTCTAAATACCCATTATAAAGAGTACGTATTCTTTGCCCAAGTGTATTAAAGATTGTTAAACGTGTTTCGTATTCCTGACCATTATTTACAGGGACTGAAAAATGGATATTAACTGTTGAGTTGAATGGATTAGGATATGCAGGAAGTAGCCTGAATTGCTCAGGATTTTGGGCAACCAAACTATTATTATAAGTTATTTCAACAGAGTTATGTATTGTAATTTTACCCGTGTAATCTCTGTCACTCAATCGATAAGTGTATGTTTCTCCATCAAAAACATTTTCATCGATATACTCGTATTCATTCCGGCTGCTGCTGCTCCCTGAGCCTTTAATTTCAGCAATAAGATTGTATTCCTGTCCGGCTGTTCTTCTTTCAATTAAAAAAGCATCGTTCATTAATTCAGATTCAGTTGACCAGTTTAAAACAATCCCATTTGCAGCAGTTTGGCCATTAAAGCGGTTCAAAGCAACAGGTGTTGAGCCGTCATCCGGAAAACCAGCTCCAGCTTCAATCATTCTATTCGTTAAAATATCATGCCCTGCATTATTAAGATGTATCCCATCAAAATACCCATTATCAGGATCCCAGCCTTGATATTGTGATAAAATGAATCCACTAGGATCAGCTATTCCATTCCAGAAATCAACTGCTTTATCTCCAAATGCTGAAAAAGTTGCATCGCGCATAGCAATCAAATCGTTTCTTCCTGCTTGGTTAAGATTTCGTGGTTGAGTTGTAGAAATCCAGACAGGAATATCTCCTGCTTCACTTAAAACAATAGAATAATTAGTTAGTTGGTCACTAACATCATAACCATCATATCCAATACTTGCCCAGTAAGCATCATTACTTGGTAAATTAATTAAAATTGCAGTCGGTGAGTATGTAAGAGCGGCGCTGATATTTGTTGTTTCATTTACATATTCTCCTCTGTGTGGTACATAATAACCGTCTGGAAGAATATCGTATGTAGTATAGCCGGGAACCCCCAGATTTATTACAACAGCTCCTGGGAAACTGCTTTCCATATGGGACCGATATTGTGCAACCCATGATTCAGTTGCCATCGGATCAGCCCATTTGCCATAAGCGGTTGAAGAACCAAGAACAACAACTACCGGGGGCTCTGCATTGGAAAAAACGACTGATATAAGCAATAAAAATGTAACACTTTGAATTCCAAAAAATTTTTTCACTCAATACTCCAAATCATTGACTGCAATGTTAGCAAATAAGCTAGCTATCCTATTGTGATTGTAGTCATACTTTGATCTTTAATAAGCAACATAATGGGGCATTAAACAAAAAAGTTTAAGGTTTAGTCAATCTAATCTGTATTAAGATTTAGAATTTTCTTGATCATGGGCATCGGATCACTCATCGAGACCACATAGTAGCCATCATCCCCGAAAAAATTAAGGTAGTTAATCAGTGTTTTTATTTTGCCAAGTTTATATTTTGGACTTTTTTCACCACGAAGCACACTTAACATATGCTTTGTATCCGAATACAGCAGATACCGAGTTTTTACCCCGGCAGGATAATCAATTACAGTTTCAACATCCCCATTTGTTGCGATACGATACAACGCATCCGGAAGATCGATGCCGGCGTTTATTGCACCACAGGTGGCACCATAAAACCTGGCATTTACTTCTGTTAATTTGGGAATGTTGTCATCCTGGTCAATCATAAATTCCATCTGTGCAAGGCCTGAAAATTTTATAGCTTCGATTATGCGTTTACCAAACTCAAACATATCTTTATTATGCACACTCTGAAGAAAACATACAGGACCACCCGTTATCGGGTATTCCCGGATTCCATGATGTACAAAAAATCTTCGGATTTCTGAGTTTTTATTTGCAATAAAAACTGCAGCGTATTTTTCACCAAAGATAAAATCCTGCACAATACAAGGTCCATATTGCGGGACGGCAATCTTACAATATTCTTCTAATTCATTTTCAGAAAATACCGTTTTAATTCCAAATGAACCTTCCCCTTTTATTGGTTTTACAATTGCTGGAAATCGCTTCTGTTTTTTCAAATCAGGAATATTGTCCAGACTGTCTATAAAAAGAGTTCCGGGAATGGGAACATCATTTTCAATTGCAACTTTCATTGTTTGGGATTTGCTGTCAAACGTATCAAAAGCGTCCAAATCTGGAATAGGAAGTTTAGTATATTTTTCAAATTCAGCTTTTTGCACAGTCAATTCCCGAAGATGGTTTTCACTCATAACCGGAAGGAAGACATCAAATTTATTTTGTTTAACAATATCCAAAACTTCAGCAATACGTTCTTTACCATCGGTGGCCTTTGTTTTAAAAACTATCTTCTGCTTTACATATTTTGAGTAAAGGGGAAAATCATCTTTTGTTTCTGATGCCGCAATAATTTCGATTCCTTTCTTACCCAAAGATCTTATAATTGCCAGGGCAGGCGGACTCTTTGCGTTTGCTACAAATACATTCATATATAATTATTCTCCATATAATATTTGTTGAATTTTAGCATCACAAAATTGTTGCAACATGTTGGTAAGAATTTTTTTTCTCTAATTTTTTCGCGACTGAAATAATAGGTTTATTTATAAGTAGACCATACCTGTAAAATTCTAAAAGAACTTGTTCATTTTTAAATGTAGGACCGTAGTCCATTTCAAGTCCTGCATGATCAGGAGTGGCGTTTATTTCTATTATTACAGGTCCGCTCTCCGTAATTGCAATATCTGGACCGATTATTTTATAATATGGAAAGCTTTTTTGGATATTCTCTGACAATTTTACTATTTCATCCCAAAAAGGAATTTTAAAATTTTCAAAAACAATTCCGGAATCAGGATGAGAAGTATATTGCACTCCTCGGCCATCTAACGCATATTTTTTCAAAACACCTTTTTCAAGATCGATTCCCACAGAAAGGCCACCGCTGCTTTGATTATCAACATACGTATTATTTAGGCCAAAACGCATAAAGCCACCAAGAATTAGTACATCGTTTTCATGAGTCAAAATGGTTTCGGTCCGTATCGTATTTACAGAACGGGATATAGCTTCAAGCTCCGGGTGCTGAGTAACAAATTTTTGAACGATTACAGGACAAGGTAATTCAAAATCATCAACCGGGTATTCAGTATCTTTATCCGAAATGGTAATTTTATTATCCTTCTCCAAACCTAAAAAGATATCTTTTCCACCTTTTCCCCGGGAAGATTTTATAATAATTTTTTTATGAATTGAAATCATTTCATGCAAAGAATCCCTGTAATTCATACCAGGCTCCAGATAACCTAAAAATTCCGGTTCTGGCAGATTTACTCCTTTGCACAGCTGATGAGAAACATATTTGTCTGCAAAAATTATTTCATATTCTTTCTTTTGAACATTTCTTCTTAGCCGACCTTTTTGGTAGGGATTATAAAACGAACCATAGTAGAATTTCCATTCTTCTCGATCAACATCCCAAAATCGGAATTGAGTATAATAATCGGGATAATCTTTTAGAACGAAGAAAATATAAATGAAATCTGATAATACTCTTAGTGGACTTGCTGTACATTCTTTCCAGTTAACCAGGAAAAAATATGCATAAGGAAGAGCAACAAATCTTTGAAATCGTCTTATATATGGTATTATAGACGCAGAGAACAAACCTGTTTTACTTTTTAAATAAGCATAGGTCCTGTCAACAATATCTGCATCGGGTTTCTTTTTCTTATTCATAAAATCCAATTTTAATTTCTATGATTTTCATGCGCTATGTTGTTCACCATTTTTAACAATCTTGCTGTATCTTGACTCCAGTTATATTTTTCGAAAACCGCTTTTTTCCCATTTTGACCAAATGGAACTTTTGAGTGATAGATTTCTGCTACTCTTGCAGCAAGGTCCTGGTGATCTTTATTTTTAAATGTTAAACCGCATTTTTCTTCATCTACTATCCTTTTGAGTGGAATAGCATCAGAAGACAAGACGGGAACTTCCAGTCCCATATAATCAAAAATTTTATTTGGTATAGTTGTGTTCACATGATCAGATACGAAATGCGGGATAATACCAATCTTGCAATTTTTGATATATGAAAATATGTTTTTATGATCAACCCAACCAGCCCACAGAACATGATCTCCAATATTCTTTTCATTCATCATCTTCATTAATATTTCTTTGGCATAACCATCACCAACAATAACAAAAAGGAAATCAGGTATTTCTTTAATAATTTCAGGAATAGCATCAAAAACGAATTGTATTCCCCTTCCAAGTTGAACTCCCCCCGTATAAATTGCCGAGTATCTGTTTTTAATGAGTTCCATGTTCTTATCAGTAAAACTTGTCTTTATGTCAAATACTTCAAGCATCGGGGTGTTGCTGACAATGGTTATTTTATCCTGTGTGACATTCTTACTAATAACCAAATCTTTTGCTTCATCAATTACAACCATGATATGATCAATATTTTTAAAAGTATATTTTTCCACTTTAGAAGCAAAGAAAGGATTTCTTACAATTAAGTTTAAACCTTTGAATTTTTGGTATTTCCAGATTTCTCTAATCATTGCCAGGTAATCTTCGGCCATATCAAAAACAACAGGGATATTGTTTCTTTTTCCTGTTTTAATACCAGCAATTGCCATTGGCAGGTCGCGAACAATTATAACATCAATTTTGTTCTCAACAACAAGTTGATCAAGGAACTTCAGCCATATCGGACTAAAAAAAGCCGGGAATGAAAACACAGCGTTTAGTTTATCGTTAGTATATGTCCTGAGCCTATGAATTATCAGTCCATTTAATTCTTCAACTACTGGTCTTTTTTTAAGATTTCGAGCGGCTATATGCACTGAGTGACCGTTTGTATTTAAGGTTTCACAAATTTTTTCAACTCTTACATCCCAAGGATAATCACCATCCCATATATACAAAATGTTCATGCATTACTCCGGTACAAACTTGCGGTTTTTTCTATTGTCATCGAAAGTGAAAATTTATTAAGAATAGTATGTTTTGCATTATTATATATTTTTTGTTTTTTTTCCTGATCATCAACAAGACCTAAACACGTTTTTGCAATTTCTTCTGGTTTTTTTGGCTGGACTAAAAAACCATTCTCGGTATCATTAATAAGTTCCGGGATACCACCAACCCTGGAAGCTACAACCATTTTTCCTAGACGCATAGCTTCAAGCAATACCATAGGAATACCTTCATGGAGAGAAGGCAATACCAAAATATCAAGCGTATTTAAATAATCATCTACATTCTTCTGGAAACCGGTAAATATAACTTTTTCAGAAATATTTAAACTTTTAGACTGAGCCTCCAGCTCTTTTTGCAAAGGCCCTTCTCCTACAAAAATCAAGCAACATTCAGGTACGGAATTTAAAATCTCCCTGAAGGCTTCAAGCAAATAATTGTAACCTTTTACTCTGACGAGACGTCCGATTGCGCAGATTACAAAAAAACCATCAGGAATATTAAAATCCTTTTTGATTCTGTGTGCACTTTCAAAATTTTCATTTGCAGGTGCGATCCCATTATGGATGACTGATATTTTATTCGTTTTAAAACCGTTTTCTATCAAATACTGTTTTAAGTTTTCTGAAACTGCTATTAAATGACGTGTAAGGAATTTTTCATTAATTTTTTCTATATAGTTGTTAATTCTATGAACTCCCACCATTCCAATTCCATGATGAGTCCTGATAATATTTTTAATACCTGCCAGTCTTGCTGCAATTCCTGCAAGAAAATTTTCTTTAAAACCATGTACATGAATTGTATCAATTTTTTCATGCTTAAAATAGGAATACATCAGCAATACTGATTTAACCGGAGAATTTTCCTTTTCGTCAATAACATATTTGTTTAATCCCAGACCGGAAATTCGCTCTTCAAGAATACCATGATTAAAGAGAATTACATATATTTTAAACTCGTTTTTTGCTGCAAAGGCTTGTAATAATGAAAATGCCTGAGCTTCTGCGCCACCCCATAAATCACCTGAAATAATCAGACATATATTTGATTTTATCATTTATAGATCTTTAATCCTATGACTTATCTTTTCACAGGCTTTCCCATCGCCATAAGGATTTTCAATCCTTGCCATAGCAATGTATTCTTCTTCATTCTCAATTAATTTTTTGGCTTCATTGAAAATATTTTCAAGATTTGTCCCAACAAGCTTTACACAACCTGCTTCAACCGCCTCTTGCCGCTCTGTGGTGTTACGAATTACAAGAACAGGCTTTCCTAAAGAAGGCGCTTCTTCCTGAATACCACCAGAGTCTGTTATTATCAGGAAACTCTTAATCATAAGAAAAACAAATGGTTCATATTCCAGCGGCTCAATAATTTTTACATTTGGAATGCCTGCCAATATTGCATTTACGGGTTTGCGTACATTCGGATTAAAATGAACCGGATAAACAACATCAATGTCTTTATAAGTAAGCGCAATTTTTTTAATCGCATTGCATATATTTTCAAATTCTATACCGAAATTTTCTCTTCTGTGTCCAGTAATAAGTATAATCTTTCTATCTAGATCCAAAGCATCTAACTGTGTATATCCGGATTGATTTTTTAACATTTTTTCTTTTACCCATAAAAGAGAATCGATAACTGTATTTCCGGTTACAGAAATGTTAGTTTCAGGAACACCTTCTTTTAAAAGATTACTTTTATTACGTTCTGTTGCAGCAAAATGAAAATCTGCAATTGCACCCGTCATTTTTCTGTTCAATTCTTCGGGAAATGGCGAGTATTTATTATATGTTCGCAACCCAGCTTCCACATGGAGTACTTTAATCTGTAAATAGAATGCAGCTAAGGCTGTTGCAAATGTTGTTGTAGTATCTCCCTGTACAATAACAAAATCGGGTCTTTCTTTTTCAAGGATTTTCCCCGTTTCTACAAGTACCCTGGATGTTATATCAAATAGTGTTTGATTAACACCCATAATATTTAAATCATAATCCGGAACTACATTAAAGATGGACAGTACCTGGTCAAGCATTTCCCTGTGTTGTGCTGTTACTAATACAAGTGTTTTAAATTCATGATTCTTTTTCAATTCTAAAACTAACGAACAAAGCTTAATGGCTTCTGGTCTCGTCCCGAAAACAACAATAATCTTTTTCATAGTATCTTTATATTTGATTAAACAGACAGAAATTAATTTATATTGAAGGAATTTTATTTGTCAGTTTGGCAGCAAGCATTGGAATAGTGTTGCTCATATCTTCATGAAGCATAAATCTTTTTAAACTTAAGTTTTGATCTTTTTGATAAACAAATCCACGCTTCACTGTTACAGCAATTTCATAACCTGAATCTTTACATATTTTCAAAACATTATCATTATAGTTACCATTCGGGTAACAAAATAATTTTGTATTTGTATTAAGTTTTTCATCTATTATTTTTTTTGAATGATTCAATTCAAAACGCACCTGTTCCTCTGATGTGTTTGTTAGAAGAACATGATTGTGAGTGTGAGAGCCAAAAGAAATTTTATTTTTTTTCATTTCATTTATTTCTTCCCAATTTAACCAGGGCCTTTTATCCATCAGTTGGTTTTTGTAATTACTAAAAATAGAATCAAGCTCTTTTATAAACTCTGAAAGCATTTCGTTTTCAAGTTTTTTCAAATCTGCAATTACGAATTCAACCAGATCAAACCGATTAACCTTCTTTATATTAGTGTTGACTTTTATGTTAAAAATTTTTAGTAGATTCTCAGCCTTTTGAAGGTTTGAATTTGAGCTATTATGAAAATAGTATGATATTCTATCCGGCCATGGCCAGTTGTTGGTATTGATAAAGCTTGTAGCCAAAAAGATAGTAGCTGGAATATCATGCTTTAAAAGAATGGGAAAAGCATACTTGTAATTATCATACCAACCATCATCAAAAGTTATAATACAAGGTCTTTTAGGGCCAGAATAATCAGCAATATCTTCTAAATTAACGATTTCAAAATTTTCTTTAAGAAAACGGATTTGTTTTTCAAAAGCCGATTCAGAGACATACATTCCTGGTTGAATAAATTTTAAATCCGGATCACTTTTTGGAAGTACCCTATGATAAGCAAGTATTACAGCGGTATTTCTATTCGCCATATCAAGTAAATTAACAATACCTGAATAGTAGATAATAGCAGCAAACGATTTTTTTATAGCAATTGAAATAGACATTTTTCCAAACAAAAATAACTAAGCACTTACCGGTTCAGGATCAGTCTTTTGCATTTCATTTAATTTTGAATGAGCAATACGAATAGCAGCGACAATAATTCCGGTTATATACCAATAGTGTGGATAATAAAGGACAGAAATAAATGAAGCAGAAGCAAAAAAGCCTGCTAGTGAAGCAATAAAAGCTAAAGACAAATAATAAATGTATTTAATATCTTCATTTGTTTCTATCAGAAATTTAAGTCGTTTCAGGAAAAAGATGTCCCTGATATTAATGTACATTAAAATTAAATAAAGAAGCGTCCCTGGAATACCCAGATCTGGTAAAAGTGTAAACCAAATTGAATGAGATTGTTGCCCCCAAAGCCCCCTGACGCCTTCTGAATCATCCTGATATTCAGGAACTCTTACCTGGTAATTATTTCCACCAACTCCAAGTGGATTATCAAGAAACATCAACCAGGCTTTTTCCCAATAATAGAGTCTTGCTCTGGCAGTAGATTCTTGTGTATCAGTAACAGTTGACATTTCCTTCCAATAAGCATCTGAACCAAACGCAATTAATAGAATAGCCATCACACTCATAGCTGCTATTGAAACTAACTTTCTATTACTAAAAAGCCAGGCAATCGCCCCCATTAATACAAGCCCAACAAATCCACCCCTTGAAAAAGATACAACTATTGATAATAATCCAAAAACGAGCCCGGCAATAAAAACAATCCTTTTAAAAGTACTTTTTTCAACGGCAAAAAGGAAGTAGCAGTACGGAAGCCACATATTAACATAAAGTGAAACATCGTTTTCGTCCTGAAAATAGTTTCCTGACCCGATACCATTATGAGTTAACGCATAAAATGAGACATAAATCATAATTACAATACCGGCAAATATCAGTTTACGCATCTTTGCAACAGAATCAATTTCCAAAATTACAGCTGTTATAAACACCATATAAACGAATAAGGCTTTTGTTGTATTAAAAGCAAAGCTGTTATTTACTGCAAAAGGGATGTGGATAGCTGTTAAGATAATAAAAAGCCATATCAATGTTGTTTGAGAACTTTTTGAGTAAAAAACATTATATTTATTAAATATAACAACAATCATTACAAGACTGATAAGTAGAATGGGTTTTAAATATCCAATAGCATGCACAATGTCCTGAGGCCTGCCATAATCTAAAATCAGATAAAAGATAATTAAATTAAACAATGGTCCTTTTACCATTGAGCTTTCATTTGTATTCTGTTCCATATCTAAGCTTATCTTTTTAACTACCTATTTTTAATCCTTAAATTGAAATAACATCATCGTAGAATTTTAACTCATGTGCTAGAAATTTTTCATTATTAAATTCTTCACCGGCTCTTTCTCTGCCTTTTTCACCTAATTTTTTCCTTAACGCATTATCTGTAATTAATAAGTTCAATTTTTCAGAAAGATCATCCACATTCTCACACTCAAAGAGTAATCCGTCAACATTGTCGTTGATTACAGTAGGGATTCCATCAATATTTGATCCAATTCTTGCCTTACCTGCAGCCATCGCTTCAACCAGAACTCTACCCATTGCTTCCGATCTGGATGGTAAAACAAGAATTGAACAGGAACCTATATGTTCAGGCATCTCGTTATGAAAAACCGGTTTATGATGATAAATCTGAGGATGATTATCAATTTTTGCATATAATTCTCTGGGATCCGGAAACCAGCCTAGTATTTTCAATTTCCAATCAGGATGCTTATCTGCAATTTTTTTAAATGCATCAATAAGAATATCAATACCTTTTAGTTTAAATGGGAAACCAACAAAAAGAACCTCTTTCTTTTCTTCATATTTAAGATCCTGAAACATTTCTATTCGGGTTGGAGCAGGATAAACTCTAACAATTTGATTTTTTATTACAGAATTAAAAGCTTCAATTTGCTTATCAAAGAGCATTTTAATGGCATCTGCATGCTTGAAAACAAATTTAATTGTATTGAAAGTTGCTTTTCTTTTTAATCGGGTGAAAATCGTATTAGGTTCATCCATCCAAACTGCATCCGATGAATAAACACCATTGACTTCAGTAATTAACTTTGCGCAAAGTATTTTCTTAACAATCACACCAAGGAAACCAGATCTTATTGGATCATAGGTTATAATTAAATCAATGTTTTCTCCAGTAAATTTCATTCTAATTGCAAGAAAAATACTTTTAAATAAAAACATCAAATTATAATAATGACGTAATTTATACTTGTATTTAAAACACACTACCCGTGTATCGCCTACTTTTTTTGTTTGGCGAATTTCTTTTATCTCAGAGGTTGTTACAGTAATTACATTGAATTTTTCGTTAACTGCTTTCTTGCCCGGATTTGCGCTCAATTGCATTGTGGGACCGGGTGATATTATTAGTGCATTTTTTTTCATAATATTTATTTTTTAAATCCTTTTTTTCAACTTCGAATCATCTTTTTCACGTTTAACAACATTTCCTTTTCAAAAAACAAAATATATACAAGATATACACTACCACCTGTTATTACTTTTGTAACAAGATTGAAGAGCGCGCTATTATCAAACATTTCGAGATGTAAAATAAATGTTAATAAACGAACGGCTGCAAACATAAGCGCTGATGCGATAAATATATGTCGAATATTTTTCACGTATGAAAAAGCTGGAATCCCAAGTTTACGAAGAGTAATAAGCATCCATGAAACACGAAGAAAAATATATGTTGTGAACCATGGGATTAAAATTGCCATAAATCCAAATTGTACAGCAAAATAAAAGGATACTGCCATTAAAATAGCGGTAACAGTATTATAGCTTAATGACCAGTTAGGTCTTCCCTGTGAAATGTGTACATAATTATTTATTGAATTCATTGCTGTAAAAATTTCGATCAGACACAAGTATTTGAAAAGTTCTATCATCGGAAACCATTTTTCATTTAGAACAAATCGTATTAAATCTTCGCCAACAAGAAAACCACCAAGAAAAATAGGTACAACTACCAGGACATTTACTTTTGTGATGTTTAGGTAAAAGCTATTAAAAGCTTTTTGGTCATCCTGTAGTTTTGAAAATGCAGGAAATGATGTCTGATTTATGAGACTTACAATTTTCTCTGTGGGGATCCGCGCAAGCTGCAAAGCAAAAGCATAAAGGCCTAGCTGGGCTGTCTGCCAGGCTCTTCCGGCGAAGAATTGATCTGACATTTCCTGTATGTAAAAAAAGGTTCTACCGAGCGCTACATTAATTCCGAAAGTTATAAATGGCTTTACTTCCTTAAATTTATAATGGAAAGCAGGCCTCCATTTTGAATAGTAAAAAATCAATGGAACCCGTGTCATTTGGCCTATAATCTTTCCCATTATTAATGTCCAGACTCCAAATTCCAAATTAGCCATTAGTAACATAGATGCTGATGCAATAATTGTGGTTGTCATTTCTATAATGCCGACAGTTTTAAACATTATTTCTTTTTTGATTAGATTGAAAGGAACTATTTCAAATCCTGCCAGCAAAAAGACAACAGCTACAGTTTGAGTTAAGGGAATTACATCCGGTTCATCAAAGATAGATGCAGTTATATAAGAGATAGGGATACAACTTAAAGCGAGTACAAGACTTACACTCAATAGAAACCAAAAAACAGATGATAATTCATGTTGAGATGGACTTTTTCTTTGAATGATTGCCGCTCCAAGCCCCATCTCACTTAAATAGATCCCATAACTTGTGATTATAGTCGACATAGCCATGAGTCCATAGTCATCTGGGACAAGTATCCTGGCAACGACAATAGTTACACCCCAGGAAAACATCTGGCTAAAAAACTTATATAAAGCCAGCCAGGACACACCTTTAAGTACTTTTACATTAAGATCAGACATTATTTACTTTTTGTTCAGGGTTAAACAGTGGATATCAGACTTTAAAATAAGGATGATCAGGCTTTTTAAGTGTTTTTACAACTTTTGCAGGATTACCAGCAACTATAGTATAGGGGGGAACATCTTTTGTAACAATTGAATTTCGTGCAACGATACTTCCTTCACCTATTGTAATTCCCTTCAGGATAACAGAATACGAACCAATCCATGTAACATCTTCAATAATAATTGGTTTTGAATCTGCCAGACCATATCCGCCACCTAATCCGCCATAGCCAGGACCACCAGGTGCAACACGCATTCTATGTTTAACTCGCTCTTCAGGATCTGTCGGATGTGTATTATTATCAATTATTACGACCCCTTCTGCTATTCCAACATAATTTCCTATCTTAATATGGTTAGTCGCAATGATCCTCGTATTAACTTCGATCCATACAAAATTAGCTATTTCGATAAGACCTGTATGCGCACTTACAATTGAACCATCCAGCATACAGTTATTACCAATAACAATTTTATTTTTATCCCCGGATTCATTGTGAATATTGAATCCACTTCTAAGTTCAATATTATCGCCTACAACAGCATTTGTATAAAGTCTTCTGTGTTTCTGCTTTGATTGATATATGTTATAAAGCCCAACAATAGGATTAATCATGTTAACACTCTAATAATTGTTTAATTGTACTTGTTTTCAACTTCTTTAAGCATTAGTGGTTTAAGTCCTTTGCTTAAAGAATAATTAATAATTTGGTCAAGATTTGTTAGAAATTGTTTCAATTCTTCTTTGGTTTTTGTAAAAGGTGTGCAACCATGCAGAAGCGTATTTGAATGGAAAGCAAGGTTAAAAAAGTTAATATTATTATTAAGCAACCTGTCAACCAGCTTTTTCATTTCGCTGTATGTATAACCTTCAGGAGTCAACCTAATTTTGTTCAAAAGATTAAGCTTATTCATTATCCCGATAAGCTTAAATTTTCTATATGGTAATTTGCTTAATGAGAGAAAAGCATTATTAGCTTTAATAAAGTCTTTTTGTAAAAATCCGGTTGTTAATGGTATTTCTAATATTGTATTACGTTTTTGGGGCTCAGAATTGGATTCGACTTTATAATTAAATGGATTAAGTTGCGTCATGGTTGAAAAGTCGGGACCATGAAAATGCTTCCAATTCAGAAAAGGTGTCATTGAACTGTCTACCCGATAGTTTAAATCAATAAGATTCTTAAGCATACTATCGTTAATACCATATCTGCCTGCCCTGAATGAAACCGGAGATATTTTGAACTTTTCTTCAATTTTTTTATGGAGAGTTAAGAGTTTTTTCGCCTGAGTTTCTTGTGTTAAATTGCAAAGCATTGTGTTTTTTACATTGAAATCTTCTTCGATGGGAGGCGTATTCCAAGGATGCAGATGTGTTCCAATTTCACATCTGCCATCAGTATGAATACTTTTCAGTATTTCCACTGAATTCTGATCATTCGCAACACAATAAGTAATCACATAAGTTGGTTTTAGATAATACGAGTCAAAAATTTGTTGTGCATACTTAATACTTTCAATGTTTTTTAAAGTAGGTTCAGCTTTAAAATTGTCCCAGTTGTCTTCTTCAGTATCTATTGTTATTAAAAGATATTTATTATTTTCCATTTTAAGTTTTCGTAGATATCTATTAATTTTGGGTAGTTATGTTTTTTCCGTTTAAATACAATTTTTCATAATTATTTGTCATTACACTTGCTGTAAATCTCAAATTCAGTATTTTTTTACTTTCAGTAATGTATTTTTCCTTTAAGTCTGAATCTTTTAGAATTTTTATAATCGCTTCTGATAAAAACTCCGGATTGTTTGGTTTAACTAAAATTCCATTCAAACCATTTTTAACAATACTCTTAATTCCACCCACATCTGTGGACACTATTGGACAGGATGCAGCCATTGCTTCCAACAACACCATTGGCAAGCCTTCAGAGATTGAAGACATGGCAAAAAGATCAAAAACATGATACAATTCGGGAGCATCATTCCTGCTACCTAAAAAAATTACATTCTTTGATAACTTAAATTCTTCAACCTGACGCATGAGCTTATTCTTTAAGTAGCCTTCTCCAACAAAAATTAATTTCGCTTTAGGAAATTGAGTTACAACCATTTTCATAGCATCAATTAATGTATGATACCCTTTTTCGACGACAAGTCTTCCGATAGTGCCAATAACCGGGCCTTCATTTTTTATACCCAGCTCTTCTAGTTTTTTAGTTTTATCAATTTCTTTTTCAAAGATTTCCGGCTCAATACCATTTACTATTGTTGAAATTTTCTTTCTGGATATTTTAAGATATTTATTCAAATTATCAGAAGTATAATCTGAGACACCAATTACTTTTGTTGCAAAATGTGATACAACCCACTCAGCAAACATATATCTTCGTTTGTCCGGAAACATGCGGTTATGATCTGTATGGACAATAGTCTTTACACTTGTAAAAAAGCTGCCTATAATTCCATCTATAAACGGCTGAGTGTTATGTGTATGAAGAATATCCGGTTTTTCTTTTTTTATTATCTTATGAACACCATGGAATGAAAAATAATCCGTTTTCTCCTTTTGAGGAAGCAAGATAACTTTAACGCCCATTTTCTCTAGTTCTGGTACAAAGGCACCCAGATTTCTTAAACATAAGACAGAGATATTAAACTTATCCCTGTCAATACAGCGGCAAATATTCAATATAACATTTTGTAATCCCCCATGAGCCATATCATGAGTTATTTGCATTAAATTTAATTTTTTGGAATTCATCAAATAGAAATACTTGTTGGAGTTGTTTTGTGGTGCTTACAGCATTTTCTCTGTAAAATTAAAATACATTGGCTCAGGCAATAGATCTTCAGATCCATTAAATACAGGATAAGCATTGTCTTTCATATTTATAAAGCCAAAGTGTTTAAAATTTTTAACAAGCGGATTTGTTTCCAATATTCTTAAGAATATAGAATCAACTTTTTCTTTTCTTATACATTTAAGAAAATTTGCAAGCAGATTATTTTTATCTTCATCCAGGAAAAGCATTTCAAAGATTTCAATCTTATTTTGACTTTGCATATAAATAATAATACCTAAAATTTTATCATCAATTTTTGATGTGAGTTTTAATATTTTAAATGTATAATGGGGATTTTTTAGATATCTCCAATTCATATATTCGCTGCTGCATTCACCAAAAAAGCCGGAGCGTTTCAATCTTAGTTTTTCCCAAAATAATTGATATTCAGCGTCAAAAGTTTCAAGTTTTGAACAGTTGATGCTGCCTTTATGATAATTTTCTGCACTGATAATATACAGGAACAAATCAACCAAAATGGATCCGGTTTTAAGCACAAACCCGCTTACATAATTTTTTAAGTAATACCTAGAGTGCAACATTTTCGCCAAATGAATTAAAGTCCCTTTATCTTTAAAACCAAATCCTTTAATTAGTTTTGTAATACTTGGTATAGGAACTGTATAAAGAAAATCATACCCAAGACTGTTGAAATTAGAAACAATATGGTTTGGCAACTGAAAAGCAGGACCAAAAACCCGGTATTTTTTACTGATCATATAATCACCCATCATACCGGCTCTAATTTGTTTAAAATTATTCGTAAATAATCTTGGTATAACGGATATCATCCCTGCAATTTCCCCGGATTTCATATCGTAAGCAAAGAACCAATCTATTGGTCCGGCAGGATTTCCATTGAGAAGCCAATCTAATCTTCCTTTTCTGGTACCTGGAAGGTAGGCATCCCAGAAATTATAAATATTTTCTCTTTCCCGTAATGGATCAACCTGCTCTATTTGAAATCTAGCCATTAATTATACACTTACATTATAAGTAACATGTAATGCTTATTACACATTAAAGTGGTATGTATGATCCTGATCATCACCTTCTGTGAATCCTATTTTGTCTTTCATTTCTTTCATAACCTTTTTTTGGTATTCTCTAGAATAAACACGATCATAAAATTCATCAGAATTATACGTTGGAAATACCCCATCACGAGAAAGCTTTTTATTATCTTCTAAGAATTCTGATACTTTTTTAATTGGTTTAGCCGGATTACCGCCAACAATAGTATTTTCTTCCACATCTTTTACTACAACAGAATGTGCAGCAACTACTGAATTTGGACCAATTGTGATTCCTGGTAACAATACACTTCCAGTACCAATAAAACAATTTTCCTTGATATCAATTTTACCAATTTTGGCAATATTCCCAAAGTTAAACAAGCTGGCATCATGATTTAAAAAACGGACATCCGGAGCAATAATGCAATTATCACCAATAGAAGTTAGGAATGAGTGGGGCGGATCGAATTTAACCCCTGGAGTAATTTGAACATTTTTGCCAACATACATACCACTTTTAATCTGGGAATTAACATACCGACGATACTTCCAGATACTAAATCTATTCCACAACCTTATTAAACGATGTAACATAATTTATTCCTGAAAATTTAGGATAATTAACATTATAATGATATTGAACCCCTGATTTTGGGTCCTAATAAATTTGCAATAGTTAATGGTAGCATGCTCCAACCAGCCACCATTATTTTTCTGAATTTTGAATCTGTTGAACTATGATCTGTTTCAATATTTTTATCAAGACCAATCTGATACCAATCAAGATCTATAGGCTGAGCACCCCATTGTTCTTTAAAACGATATGTACCTTCACCTACTGTTGATCTTCCAAAATCAAATAGTGAACATTGCCTGGAAATGGCAAATTGCATTAACGACCAATATAAAAACATATTATGATAGTTTTTTATCTTTCTTAAAGATGAAATCCATGGAGTTTCAAATATGTTTTTATAATGAAAAACAAAACCACCTGCAACAGGGATATTGTCCGAATAAACAATTCCGATCTTAGAATAGTCTGCCAATTTTAAAATAATTTCATTTAGATATGTTTTTGAATGAACCGGGCTTCCAAGATCGCGCATATTTATTGTAAAAACAGAATAAAAATCATCTAACAATTCAATACCACCAATTTGAAATTTCATTCCATCTTTAATAGGCTTGTTTATTTTTCTTCTAAGATTATATTTAAATGTTTTAAACAATTCTTCATCTGTTTCAGGAAGAGTTAAAATCATTGACACTTTGTTCCTATATCTTGCGATACTAAAATTCTGCAGAGATTCCGCTTTTGTTAGATTTTTCTGGGACCTTAAGTCAATAATATTACAATTAAGATCCTGCATTATATCTTTTGCCTTATCTGCTAGTTTTTGAAAAACATCGTTATTGTCTGCAAGGATACCACCACCTGTTAGAAAAGGAACAGCAACAAGTTGATTTCCAAAAACCAGACTTTTTATATGAACTAAAGGCATAATGCCTAAAATTTTGTTTTCATTGACAGCTACATAATAATAACATTCATGACCATAAGAATTTTTAATAATATAATGCCATTCAAACATATGAGCTACCGATCCATCAGAATGATTATTTACATAATTATTCCAATTTTCTCTATCATGTTCATTAATGCTACGTATTTCCATTAAACATCAATTCTTTGTTTTTTTATTGTTAATGTATCCTTCGATGTTTTGAAGTGAGTCCAGGTTCTCTGGTATTATATCATCATCTTCAACTTTTATTGAAAAGGTTTCTTCCAAAAACAACACCAATTCTAAAACTCCTGTTGAATCAATTAATCCATTTTCAAGAAATGAATCATCATTGTTAAAATTTGAATCAAACTCTACCATAAAATTCTCTTTAAAGAAATCTTTAACTTGATCTTTAACATCCATTCTGCTACTCCTTAATTGCACATCTCTTTTAATTTTGATTTTAATATTTTTCCTGATTCATTTTTTGGAAGCTTCTCAACGATTTCATAATGTTTTGGCTGCTTAACAGGCGGCAATTTTTTTGATAAAATTTTTCGTACAGACATTATATCGATTTCCGCATTATCACGAAGTACTAAAAATGCCTTTACGGCTTCCCCTAATGTTTCGTCTTCCACACCAATTACCGCGGTTTCATGAATTTCGTTTATCTCAAGAATTTTTTCTTCTATTTCTTTAGCACTGATGCGTTCACCACCAACCTTAATCATGTCTTTTGTCCTGCCAACCACATATAGGAACCCATCCGTATCCATTTTACCCAGATCGCCAGTGTAATAAAGACCATTTTTTAAAACACTTGCCGTCTCGATTTTGTCATTCCAGTAACCCTGCATGATGTTTGCACCACGGGCTACTATTTGACCGGTTTCACCTTGTGCTTTTTCAGCTCCGCTTTCATCCGCAACAAAAAGATCCACATTGGGGATGGGAATGCCGATCGAACCCCATTTTGAATTTAGCTTTTCTGGTGGCAAATATGACAAACGTGCCGATGCTTCTGTTGCCCCATACATGATAAAAAGTTCTGCCGGATCAAAAACTGCAGAAACTTCCTTTTGAATGCTTGGGGCCATTGCCCCTCCTGCTTGTGTTATATAACGAAGCTTGTCAAACTGATATTTTTTAACAGAAGATTTATTCAGCAATATCATAAACGTTGATGGAACACCTGAAAAACCAGTTACTTCAAGGTTTGCCATGGTTTCTAAAACTTTGTTGGGAAAGGCAAAACGGTTATCAATTACAACCGAACCGCCAACACTAAAATGCGTGTTTAATAAAGATTTGCCATAAATATAATAAAACGGCAAAACCACCAATATCCTATCACTAGCGGTTAATTTTAAGTATTCAGTTATTGATCTGGTATTTGTAATAATATTAAGGTGACTCAATGTGACACCTTTTGCCTTGCCGGTACTCCCTGATGTATAAACAATTGAGGCAAGATCAATATCGATAGTTCGTACATTCGGATTTTTGTAATTTTTTGAATTATAAATTTCGGATAGTTTTATCTGATCACAATGCCCTATTTCATGATACGCAGAAAGATCTTCCTGCTCAATTATGATATTTTTTAAATAGGGTGTTTTTTGTAAGGCAGGGATAAGAAATCGACTAAATTTTTTGTTAGTGATTATTGCTTTTGCACCGCTGTCATTTATTAAGTATGTCAAGGAATCAACCGTAATTTCATTATTTAAGGATACGGTTACAGCCCCTGATTTCAAAATTGCATAATAATTTATTATATAGTCATGCGAATTTTCATACAATAAAGCAACACGGTCTCCACGCTTTATACCAATCGCAACAAGGTAATTTGCAACCGAATTTGCTTTATTATCTATTTCCTGATAGGTCATCCATTGTTCTTTGAACCAAACAGCATTTTTAGCCGGGCCATTTTGAGCAGATAATTCCAGAAAATTATGAACTAACATTATTATTATAAAGAATTATTGTGTGAAATGTTTGTGAAGAAGTTGTGTTGATGCAATTGCAACAATTGCCATATCATCCCGTGCTGAACTCTTTTTCTGAGTCTCCAGCTTTGAGATTAATTTTGAAGTTTTTTGATTATCAAAAACATATGCTGATTTGATTTCGGATTCGCTAATACTATCCCGCACGGATGAGTGATTGTTATTTAAAAAAACCTGTGATATTGGTGCACGGTAAGGTTGTTTATCCCGTTTTATAATTTGTTCTGGGACAAGATCTGAAAAAGTTTCTTTTAAGATATATTTCTCATTCAAAACATTAAGCTTGTAACCCGGGGGCATTGATGCTGCAAATTCCATAACATTGTGATCAAGAAACGGAAAACGACCTTCAACAGAATTACCCATCATCATTCGATCACCCTGGCTTGAAAGTAAATAACCGGACATAAAAAGTACAATTTCCAGATACTGCGCCTGGCATAAAGGATCCCATTTTGGAAAATCAGGATCCAGATAGTTTTCCAACGGTTGATAAATATCTTCCTGGTCATTCATTTGCGCAGCAATATCGCGGTTTAGAAAATTTTTGATATAAGATGTGTTATTCCACCTGATGCGATGCGAATAATACTTGTCATCTGTATCACTTAAGCCCTTTTTAAAGAATGCATTCCAAAAAGAACTGCTGCTTGTACTGTTTCTTTCAATGTAAGGATAAAGACGACTTAATAGACTTGATCTGAATTTAGAATCAGGATTTTTTGCCCAGAATCTTCGTATTTTATTCTCTTTAAATATATTATAGCCACCGAACATTTCATCGGCACCTTCACCAGTAAGAACAACTTTTATATTATTCGATCGGACCAATTTTGAAAGGATAAATAACGGTGCCGGTGCGGTTCTGATCATTGGTTTTTCTGCGAATCTCACAACTTCAGGAAAAACATCTCTGATTTTATCATAAGTTGCTTCTACCATAAAATGGCGGGTATCAAGATGCGAGACCATCTGCTCCTGGTATTGTCGTTCATCGTAATTTTTATCTGTAAATGCAACAGAAAATGTAATCAGATCATTATTGTGATACTTTTTTACCAAAGTAGAGATTATAGATGAATCAAGACCACCACTAAGATATGATGCTACAGGAACATCAGCTCTTAAGCGTAAAGTAGTTGCATCATAGAGTTTTTGCCTTGTTTCAGTTTTATAATAATTAAGCCCATTGTCTTCATATTCCGATATTTTAGGAAATCTCAGTCCCCAGTATTTATTTACATGAAGTCTTTTTTGCTCGAAAACAAGGATATTTCCCGGTGCCAGTTCGCAGATATTTTTAAAAACAGTTTTAGGTGGAATGTTTACCCACAATGTGAATATCTGATTAAGCCCCCCCAAGTCAAGTTCTTTTTGAATTTCAGGATATTCAAAAATTGCTTTCATCTCAGAAGCAAAGACAAGTGAATTATTATCAGTAATTGAATAAAATAAAGGCCTGATTCCAACTCTGTCTCGAGCTAAAACAAGTCGTTCATTTTTTATATCCCAGATAGCGATTGCAAATTGGCCATTTAAATGGTCAACAAAATCTAAACCGAATTCTTCATATGCATGAACAATAACCTCTGTATCACTTTTTGTATAAAATTTATGACCTTTTGTTTTTAGAAATTCACCCAGTTCGATGTAATTGAAAATTTCTCCATTAAAAATTAAAGTGATGGATTTATCTTCATTATACATCGGTTGATTACCAGTTGAAATATCTATAATACTCAGCCGGGATTGAGCAAAAGCTGCATTTTTCCCATAATAAAAACCGGTATCATCCGGCCCCCTGTGATTTAGGGTCCGGATCATACTAGTTAAGATATTTTTATTAATTGGTCTATTTTCGGAGTGAATAAAGCCGGCTATGCCGCACATAATTAATAGTTATAGTAACTGTAGGTATATTTATTTTTTTCTATTTCAAGTTCAGCACAATTGAGTACAATTCCAAAAAGACGATTTTTAAAGTCGGCATACTCGCTGATTTTTTGCTTTACGTTCTCTACATTTGTCTTGCCTGAGCGCACGACAAAGATACCTGTATCAACATTTTTAGAAATAATTACTGAGTCTACAGTAATCGAAATTGGAGGAGTATCAAATATGACAAATCCAAATCTTTCTTTAAGGAATTTAATTATATCTTTGGCTCTTTGGGAACCCAATATTTCTGAAGGGTTCGGAACCGGCATTCCACTACTTATTAAGTGCAGATTCGGAACATGTGTCTGCTGAATAATCTTCCTTATATTTTCATCATTTATATCAGAACTGGAGTAGAGAAAATCAGATAAACCTGGTTTTTTTGTGCAAGCAAATGAATTATGTAAAACACCGCGCCTTAGATCTGCATCAACTAGTAATGTAGGTATTTTTTGTTGTGCAAATGTAATTGCCAGATTACCAGCATTTAACGATTTTCCTTCGTTGGCATTTAGAGAAGTCACAAATATTGAATTTATATTTTCGTTATCTTTTCCAAATAATAACTGCGTACGTAAACTTCGGTATGCTTCACCCATTGGAGTTGGAGAATAATCTGTCGTCACCAGCTTGGGATCAACTCTTTTGTTTTTCTCAAATACATCTTCTGGAATGTCTTTTTCAGAACCAATAACAGGTATTTTTGATACAACTTTTATTGGTATTATTCTCTCTAGTTCTTCTGAACTTCGCACTGTTTTATCAAGAAAATCCCCTGCTAAAACAACTCCAAAGCTCACAACCAAGCCAGCTACAAGAGAAATAGCAAGCAATCTAAGATATAACAATAGTGCACCTTCTCTTTGTGGAGGAACTGCATTGTCAAGAACTATGATGTCACCAACTTCTACAGCATCAGCAACTTTTGCCTGATTATATCTAACCAACAAAGAAGAATAAACCTGATCAGCAACATTTCTTTTTCTTTGGAGCTCGGCAAATTTTAATTCTTTTGTAGGTAGACTTCTGATTTTATAGCTTTGTTCATTAATATTTTGTGAAATATTTGAAAGCTGCGAATTGTAATTTTGCATCTGGTTATTTACCGTCAGCATCACTTTTTCTTCAAGGTTTTGCAATTTAGAAGTATTCTCTGCAAGTATTGGATGTCCTTCAGCATAAGATGATTTTAACCGTGTTCTTTCTGATGTTAGATTAAGAAACTCTGATGTTAGTGCCGGAATTGTTGGCACTGCTTGGGCTGAAAGGTAAGATAATATTTCATTAAGAATTAAATACTTATTTTCACCTTCTGCCGTTCTGTATCTTTGAGTTAAATTTGTTAGTTCTTCCTTTTTATTTTCTACTCCTAATTTCTGACTTTCAAAGGAGTTAACATTCGCTAATACACCATTCGCATCTGCTGATAAACCAACCCATGGATTCTTCTCTCTGAAAGCCTTGAGAGAAGCATCAGCGGAATCGAGTTCTTGTCTTGCCGTTTGTAATTGCTCTGATAAAATAGAGACAACTTCTCTGGTGTGATATTTTTTAAAATCCAGATTCTTCTTTATAAATTCATCTACAATTGTGTTTAATATTTCAGAAATATAAAGCGGATCATGGCCGGCATATGTTAGCTCAAGCAGGGTATTAGACCTATTCAAAAATTTGTATGAAATTTTATTTAATAGATGTTCAACAGAACTTGAAACACTGGAAATTGAAAATTCAACTTCTGAGTGTTCGTTCCAAAAACCACTTTTAAAGAAAAGACTAAATCCACCATACTCAATTGGATGATTTTCAATATACTTAATCTTGCCTACTTCCTGGTTTTTGATATCTTTTGCAGAGCTTGTATAATATACAGTTACTTCATCATTTTCTTTTTCTATTCGATAAGAACCATTTTCATGATTTTCATTAAGCCTTATTGAATCTACAACCTGATATCTCTCATATTTTTTAAATTGTAATGAATGGTTCAGTTTTTGAGAAACTTCCGTTAAAAATATTCTGCTTCTCAGCATCCCAACTTTGCTTTCATTTTCCGGACGGCCTCGAACATCTTCTCCAGCCAAATCTCTTTTATCACTAAATTGAAGTAGAGCAGTAGTTTTATATTCAGTTTTTGGGCTAATCTGAAACAGAATAATAAGAGTTAAAATAAAAACAATAGAAAATATTGCGGATAGTAATATTTTTTTTCTTTTAAAGAGCTTTACATATCTTTTAAGGTCAATATTTGAACCACCTGCCTGGGGCCCGGGCATATTGAAACTTTTTTCCATTTTAATTTCCTTTTTTAGCGACTTAAATAAATTGAATCTCGTTGATACGAATTATAAATAACAGCCACTGTGGTTGCAAACGTGAGTATTGGCATAATATTTCCAATTGTATCCCATATAGTGTGTGCATTAGGTGAAGGTGTCCAAATTTGATCACCTGATTTAAATCCCATTGCTCTTAAACTAATCCCCTTCTCAAAAAGAGGTGCAATATCATCAGATTTTGTATCATTATTACGATCCCATTCCATATCATAGATTCCGTCTTCAGAAACTGTTCCACCTGCATCGTAAACAACATCCCACAAGGAACTATTAAGATCAACATAATACAACCCTGGTTTTGTAAATCCACCCAATAGGCTAATCCTAACTACAGGTTTAACATAAACATTGGGATATCTCAAGTAATTTTTATATGTATCTTTTATAAAATCAATAAGTTCTATCTTTGTCATTTTACTAACTTGAACTTTCCCAACCATTGGAAATTCAGCAAAACCATTGTCATCTATAGCAAATACTTTATTCAAAAAAGAATTCGTATCCGGAAAAGCATCAACTAAAACACCATCACTTGGCTTAAAAGGGTAAGTTTCTTCAGATTGAATATTTGTAGTTAATGCCGATTTTGAGAATGTATTTTTTGGTTTTGATTGTAAAATTGAAGCGAATAGAAATATAAAAATCAAAATTTGGAAAATTCTTTTCATATAAATTCCTGATTATTCTTTATTACTAATTATTAACATGATCTGTAATATCTGTATCGTTTTTCTTTGGTATTTAAATCAAGGTCTTTTAGTAGTTTATAGAGTTTAAAAATCCCGATATCTGTATTTCCAAAATGCTCATGGTTTAATACTTTTTTAACCTGCCAAATATTTATTAATGGATTCTCAGAGACAACCCGTTTTATTTTTTCCGTCAAAGGCAACTCTGCTAGTTTTAAATCAGTTTTGATAATATTCGGGATGAACTCATCGTTTCTGTTTTTGCTTTTTGTCTTTTTTTGAGAAGACGGTATCATTTCAATAACTTCAGCAGTTTCTTTCTTACTATCTTCATTATCTGCTAAATCTATTTCTTCTGCTTCAGCTTCACCATTAGATTCTGAAGATTCAATATTAGAAAAGTCATGCTCTTCTTCATCATTCATAACATCTAATACATCTCCATCAAGTCCAAAAGATTCAGATGCTTCCTGTACATCAGAAAAATCATCCAGAATATGGTAGAATTCAAGCATTTGATAAACATCATTTATCTCAGGAGTCATAGAAGCAAGTTTAATGTCACCACCATTATCTCTGAAGCGCTTAACTTCTCCAACAAAAATACCCCATCCAGCGCTACTCATGTAGTGTAATTCTTTAAAATCTACAACAACCTTAAAAACTCCACTATCAATGATGTCATCAAACATTTTTTGTAGCTGATAGCTGTTGGATTGGTCAACATGGCCCCCAAGTTCAACTACCATTATTTCGCCATTCTTGTCTGCAAATTTTGAATTTATCTTTATATTTTCCATTTTTTTCTGTCTAGATGTGGCTCCGCCATGTCAAGTGCAAAACTATCCTATTTGAAAAATTTCATACCTTACAATAAGCTTTATTTTTATCTTCATAATTTCGCCACAAGTTGATTAATGATTAGTTTTATTTATGTTTTGTTCTTTATAAATATCTTTGCTTATTTATTGGCCTTCTCCTGTCACAACAACAAAAAAGGTTTTAAATAAAATGTAAAAGTTCATCTTAAATGAATTACTATGTTCAATATATTCAATATCTTTTTTAACCTTATCCTTTACATCTTCCAATGTTTCATCATAGCCCACAGTTACTTGGGCTAACCCTGTCACTCCTGGCTTAACCTTTAAACGATTAATATACATCGGAATTTGTTTCTTAAAAGAATCAACAAAAAAGGGTCTTTCAGGCCTTGGACCAATAAAACTCATATCACCCTTAATTATGTTCATTAATTGCGGTAATTCATCGATTCTGGTTTTCCGCATAAATTTACCAATTTTGGTTATTCTTGGGTCATCCTTTTGCGCCCAAACAGGCCCAGATAGTTTTTCTGCATTTTCTACCATAGATCGAAACTTATAAATTGAAAATATTTTGCCGTTTTTCCCGCTTCGTTGCTGAGAATAAAAAACTTTTCCAGATGACTCAATTTTTATTGCTACAGCCACAGCAATAAACAAAGGTAAAAGAAAAATCAACAAAAGTAGTGCTCCAAAAAAATCAAAAAACCTGCGAAATCCAAAGTCACCATGAGTAATTGCATCTTTAATGACGTCCCGCACAACATGTTTATAGGAAGTATCATAGGCATCAGCAACAACCCTGTAATCTATACCTGCTTTTTTACATGCTAAAATTATTTCAGATAAGAATTGCTGTTCGCCAGGCGCAAGTACAATTAAGACTTCTTTTATGTCATTTGCTTTTATAGTTGCATCTAAGGATCTGACATCTCCCAGAACAGGTACATTTTTATAATATGACTTTTCCTGCATTCCCGCTGGCCGTATAAATCCTTTAATGTTGTAGCCCAAAGCAGGATAATTAAGCAACCTGTCATATAAAGTTGCCGCTTCATTATTCCAACCAATAATGAGTGCATTTATTTCTTTTTTTGTTTGCTGAATTTCCAATTTTGCGAGCAAGATAAAACTCCTTTTTATCTGCCTTTTATTTATAATAATTCTATTTAAGGCGAATCAGTTTACCCAATTTCTGTAATTACAAATTGTGTTTTATGTCAAATTCAAAACATTTACTCATATCAAATTCAAAGTATATTCCTAAGAATTTTCGAAAGTTTTTTTGATATCTTAAATTATTATTCTACAGTTTGATTTTTTAAATTAAAGTATATAGTACGCAAAAAAAAAGGCTGAATAAAAATTTATTCAGCCTTAAAGGAAAATATTTATAAATCATCAGATTTCCATTACTTCTTGTTCTTTATTTGTAAGTATATCATCTATTTTTTTGGTATGCGAATCAGTAAATTCCTGTATCTTGTCAAGCTCTACACTTAATTCGTCTTCTGACAATTCATTGTTTTTCTGTAACTTTTTTAAATGATCATTTGCATCTCTTCTTATATTACGAACAGAGACTCGCGCTTCTTCACCGAATTTTTTTACCAACTTAACCATTTCTTTTCGACGTTCTTCATTTAATGGAGGTATCGGAATTCTGATTAAGTTACCATCATTGGAAGGATTTAATCCTAGGTCTGCTTTTTGAATTGCTTTTTCTATCTCTGCTAGTAATGATTTTTCCCAGGGCTGCACAATGATAAGCCTTGGTTCTGGAACAGAAACGGAAGCTGCTTGATTTATTGGAACTTGCTGACCATAGTAATCAACCAAAACGGAATCTAACAGTGAAGCAGAAGCCCGCCCTGTCCGAACTTTTCCTAAATCATGGTGAAGTACTTCCAATGCTTTGTCCATTCTTGTTCTTGCATCTTTAATAATTTCATTATATGTCATAACTTACCCCCGGACTGTTGTGCCGATGTTTTCACCTTTGACGATCCGTAATAGATTATCTTTTATATTAAAATTAAAAACATTAATAGGTAAATTGTTATCCATTGAAAGAGTTATTGCAGTTGAATCCATTACTTTCAAGCTTCTATTAAGGACTTCTTTATATGATAAACTATTAAATTTAACTGCACTTTTATTTGTTTCAGGATCAGAGTCATATACCCCATCAACTCTTGTCCCTTTAAGAATAATATCAGATTCAATTTCAACAGCTCTTAATACAGCAGCTGTATCAGTAGTAAAATATGGATTACCTGTTCCTGCTCCAAATATTACTACATTACCATGTTCAAGATATTCAATTGCTTTTTGTTTGGTAAAAATTTCTGCAAATGTGTCCATTTGCACCGCGCTCATTAATTTAGAAGGAACTCCATTTTTAATAAGTGCATCCTTTATAGCCAGGGAGTTTATTATTGTAGCTAACATACCCATCTGATCAGCATTAACCCGGTCCATATAAACAGCATTTTTTGATAGACCCCTAAAAATATTACCACCACCGATAACTATTCCAAGTTGAATCTTGCTTTCAAATGCTTTTTTTATCTCTGAAACAAAATAATCTAAAATATCAGAATCTATTCCGAATTTATTATCACCCGCCAGAGACTCTCCACTAAGCTTTAAAAGTATACGCTTATATTTTAATTCCATTGAAAGCACAGTATACTATTCACCTATTTTGAAGCGAGAAAAACGTCTTATGTTTATATTTTCACCAACTTTTGCAATTGTTTCGGTTAGTAAATCACTAATTGTTTTTTCGGGTTCTTTAACATATGCCTGATCTAACAATACACTTTCAGTATAGTACTTATCCAATCTACCTAAAGCTATTTTTTCAACAATATTATCAGGCTTTCCTGTCGCTTTAGCTTGCTCTTTATATATTTCAAGTTCTTTTTCAACAAGTGCTTTATCTAATTCTTCACGTTGAACAGCAAGTGGATTTGATGCAGCAATGTGCATTGCCACGTTCCTTGCAAATACTTTAAAATCATCCGTATTAGCAACAAAATCGGTTTCACAATTTATTTCAACCAATACGCCTAATTTGCTACCGGGATGAATATATGTTTCAACAATTCCTTCATTTGCTTCACGATCAGCTCTTTTTGCCGCCTTTGCAATACCTTTTTTTCTCAGGATCTCTGATGCCTTTTCCATATCACCATCAGCTTCCTTTAAGGCATTTTTACAGTCCATCATTCCAACACCGGTTTTTTCCCTTAATTCTTTCACCAATGCAGCTGTTATCTCTGCCATTGTTAAGACTCCTTTTTCGTTTTCTTTTGTTTTTTATTTTCCGTGCTTTCTTCAGCATTAACATCAGCTGCTTTCTTTTCTTCTTCTGCAGCTTCCGCAATTGCTTTGTCTTCCTGTCTTTTCTGCTTTGCTTCAATAATTGTATCAGCTATTTTACTTACAATCAAACTGATACTCTTTGCTGCATCATCATTGGCAGGTATCGGAAAATCAACAAGTGTGGGATCTGAATTTGTATCAACCATTGCAAAAACAGGGATTCGCATTTTTATCGCTTCCTTTAAGGCAATATGTTCTTTCTTAGTGTCAACGATAAAAACAGCACCCGGCAATCGCTTCATCTCTTCGATTCCACACAATACTTTGTAAAGCTTTTCTTTTTCACGGTCAATAGAAAGACGTTCCTTCTTTGAAATTTTTTCATAGGTACCGTCTTTACTCATTTTGTCAAGATTTTTATAATGTTTTATTGATTTTTTTATCGTTGAAAAATTAGTAAGCATCCCGCCTAACCAACGATGAGTCACAAAAAACTGATTTGATCTCTGAGCTTCTGCACTTATTATTTCTTTTGCCTGAACCTTTGTACCGACAAATAATACTTCATAGCCATCAGCAATAATTTGATTCATCGCTTTTACTGCTTTATCTATGCTAATTTGTGTTTTTTTAAGGTCAATAATATGAATCCCGTTTTTCTGCATGAAGATATATGGCTTCATTTTGGGATCCCAGCGGCGGGTCAGGTGACCAAAGTGTGCACCTGATGCTAAAAGCTGTTCTAAATTTACAGCAGGCATTCTAACTCCTATGTTTGGGTTGTGTTCCTCCACCTGTTATAAAACACCCTTTAAAACCTCAATAGAGGCACCCAGAAGGTATAACAGATGTGCGATTTAATTAATAATATTAACGTTTTGAAAATTGAAATCTTTTGCGTGCTTTCGCTAAACCGTATTTTTTGCGTTCGATTTCTCTTGAGTCACGTGTAAGAAATCCATTTTGTTTTAAACTTGGACGATAGTCTTCACTATAAACCAACAACGCTCTTGCAATTCCTAAACGTGTAGCTCCAGCTTGTCCTGAGAGTCCTCCACCTGATACCCTGATATCAAAATCAAAATTTCCAGTGTTCTCTGTAACTTCAAGAGGCTGCCTTATATCCATTAAAAGAGTTTCGCGCTTAAAATACTCTAAAAATTCTTTGCCATTTACAGAAACTTTACCTGTGCCTGGAATCATTCTAACTCGGGCAACGGATTGTTTTCTTCTTCCTACAGCAATATATACTTCCATCTATTTGCCTATCTGTTAATTGAAAGTTAATTCTTTGGGTTGTTGTGCCTGATGAGGATGTTTATCACCAGTATATACTTTCAGTTTTTTTATCATTTTTCTACCTAAACTGTTTTTGGGCAACATACCTTTCACCGCATATTCAACAACACGTTCAGGATGGTGTTGAAGCATTAAACGCACGGAAGTTGTAACTTCGCCACCAGGATAACCAGAATGCCTAAAATAGGTTTTTTGAAGCATCTTTTTTCCTGTCAGTTTAATTTTTTCTGCATTAATAACTACAACAAAATCTCCAACATCATAATGTGGAGAATAAGCAGGTTTGTTTTTTCCCTTGAGGATTGAAGCAACTCTGCTTGCTAATCGACCTAAAACCATATTACTGGCGTCGATGATATACCATTCTTTCATTTCTTGAACTTCTTTTTCAGAAGCAATATATGTTTTCAAAACCGCCTCCTGTTTTTCATCTTTAAAGAGAGCAGTTAATATAAAATCTCAATCGCCTTCAGTCAAGGATTATCATTATTATTTTGTACGTGAAATCTTTAATAACTATTTTCAGGTATTGATCGAAGTATTACACTAAAGGGTCATTAAATTGTTGACAATAAAGTTTCCATCTTACTTACCAGAAACACGCTATTTTTTTGACATTTCTTTTTGTTCAAACTTTATTCTGGCTGATCATCTTAATTATCGTAAAAGATCTTCACTTTCAAGGACAATTATTGGTAATTTTCTATTAACTATACCGACTATACATTGCGGTAATCAAGTCCAAATTTCACAAAAAAAAATAGCATATAATGAAAATTGGCAGTCAAAACACATTAAATTTTTATATCATTATTATCATTCATTTGCTTATTTTGATGAATATTTTTACCAAATTGAAGAACTTTTAAGTAAAAAAAATATTTATTTAATTGAATTGTTATATTCATTGCTGCAGTTTTTAATAAGAAATATGCATTTAGAAATTAAAACATTTAAAGCATCTGAATCTGGATTTTTAGGCAATCTCGAGTATGATATATTTAATTTTTGTATGAAGAAAAATATAAATTCTATTTATTCTTTTGAAGAAAACAGCTTTCTACAACCTGTCTATTTTAACGAAAAGGGAATTAGTTTTCATAGGATTCCAAAATTGAATAATAGTTTTTTAAAAA
>JACKAO010000008.1 GCA_020635035.1 Calditrichia bacterium | reverse complement strand
CCATTTCCATATTGTGCGGGCGTCAGAAAATTGGCAAAAAGCTTTTCCTGTTTTTGAAAGGCGAGAAAGTCATCATACCAGCGCCGTTCATGATCATCGTTTTTAAGACTGTTTTTTCCTTTTTTTTCAAAGAAATCAATCGTCTTTTTAAGGAGCTCAGCAGATGGCGCATCGACTTGATCAAATGAAGTTTTTTTTGGATTTAACAGTGTCATGGGTTTTAAACCTTACTTTTAAAATAAATGTTTAAAACAAGCGGAGTGCCAATGTAACCATTTTTGTGATTTTAATAAACAGCAAATAAGCAGTCTAAAATTAATATTGTTAATTTTAGAGTTTGCAATATATTTGATAAAAAATTGAATTCAGAAAATATTTAACCAATGTCAAAACGGAAAAAGAGAGAAAATGCTGATTTAAAAGAAGCTTTGGATCATATAGTTTATGAATTGAAAATGCTTAGAGTTCTGTCGCAAACACTAGTAATTGGTTTATTTGGAAATAGTATCTTTACATATTCTATGATTGAATCATTTGCCATTCATGCTAGAAATTTAATTGATTTTTTATGGCCCCAAAAGCCAAGTAATGATCATATTATTGCAAATGATTTTTTTAATAACCCAGATAAATGGAATGAGATTAGGATAGAGATTCCAACTATATTAAAAAAAGTAAGAATAAGGGCTCACAAAGAAATTGCTCATATTTCATATGATAGATTAAGGGTTAAAAGAGAAGAAAGAAATTGGAATTTTGCTTTAATTACTAAAAAAATTTCTGAAAATATGAACATTTTTTTGAATTCAAAAGAATTATGAAAACAACCTGGCTCATTACATTTTTTGCTGCTTTAATCTGGTCCTTTATAAATCCTGAAGATTATTTCACCTGGTTTCTGGAAGTTTTTCCCGCACTAGCCGGGTTTTTAATATTAGCATTTACCTACAATAAGTTTCGTCTTACAAATCTTACGTACACTTTAATCTTAATACACTGCATCATCCTGATGATCGGCGGACATTATACGTATGCCAAAGTGCCGCTTTTTGACTGGCTCAGCGACTATTTTGAATGGGGGCGCAATAATTATGACAAAGTTGGACATTTAGCCCAGGGATTTATTCCGGCAATAATTACCCGCGAGCTGTTTATTCGGAAGGCGATTGTAACTTCAAAAAACTGGCAAAACTTTCTTGTGATATGCTGTTGTCTTGCGCTGAGCGCCTTTTATGAACTGATCGAATGGTGGGTTGCGATTTTTTCAGGGGAGTCGGCCGATGCGTTTCTTGGCACGCAAGGTTATGTATGGGATACACAATCAGATATGGGGCTGGCTCTGCTTGGAGCTATACTTGCCCTTTTAACCTTGTCCAAAATCCATAACAGGCAGATCGAGAAAAAGCCAATTTAATACTAATATAATTAAAGACATCATAACTATTAACAGGAAATTGTACTGATGTCATATAATCCTGATAAGCATCATCGTCGGAGCATTCGACTTAAAGAATATGATTATACCCAAAGCGGCTTATATTTTATTACTATCTGTGTTTTTCAAAGACAGCATTTATTTGGTAAGGTTTTAAATGGCCAAATGCACTTAAATACATTTGGGCAAATAGCCCAAAATGAGTGGGAAAAAACTTTCAAGCTCAGGTCTAATCTGGCAATGCAAGATTACACAATCATGCCAAACCACATCCACGGAATAATACAAATAACAGGAAAAGAAACTGGTAAGGTCACGGTGCACCGTGACCTTACAAACCTGGAAAGATTTGGCAAACCAGTTAAAGGATCAGTACCTACTATAATACGATCTTATAAATCTGCTGTAACTAAAAGGATTAATGAATTAAGAAAGTCGCCGGGTGCTATAGTTTGGCAAAGAAACTATTATGAGCATATTATAAGGGATGAGCAAGCGTTAAATTCTATTTCAATCTATATAAGAAATAATCCAGTGAAATGGGAAGATGACAAGTTTTTTTAAAATTAAGGGTCACCGCGCAATTGATGGCCCTTATATACTTAATTTCAGATATGTATCGCTTCACCTTCAGCATCAAGAGCCGCTTCCATAATCATTTCTGACAGAGTCGGGTGGGCATGAATTGTTTTACCGAGTTCAACAGGCGTTGCTTCCAGCGATTTAGCCATGCCCAGTTCAGCCAGAAGTTCAGTTGCTTCAGCACCAATAATATGCGCACCAAGCAGTTCGCCATACTTTTTGTCAAAGATAAGTTTTACAAGACCGTCACGCACACCGATTGCCCGTGCTTTACCGGATGCTGTGTATGGGAACTTGCCAACTTTAATATCATAACCGGCTTCTTTGGCCTTTTCTTCTGTCAATCCGATACTTGCAACCTGTGGCTGACAGTAGGTGCAACCGGGAATGCTGTTATAATCCAGCTTATGTGTATGCAGTCCGGCAATCTTTTCAATACAGATGGTACCTTCATGTGATGCCACATGCGCAAGCAACGGTGGCCCGATAATATCACCAATGGCATAAACACCTTTTACATTTGTCTCATACCATTCATTAACTTTTATAAAGCTTCGTTCGCTTTGAACACCAATTTCTTCGAGTCCGATATTTTCAATATTTCCCTGGATACCGATTGCCATTAAGGCTTTGTCTGCTTTTAAGGTTTCAGTTTTCCCCTTACTGCTTACATTTACTTCCACACTGTTTTTTAATTTCTTAACAGATTCAACCTTTGTCGTGGTATGAATTTTAATGCCCATCTTTTTAAAGTTACGCTCAAGAGTTTTTGAAATTTCTTTGTCTTCGATTGGTAAGAGATTATCAAGCATTTCAACGATGGTTACATCTGTGCCAATTGATTTATAAAAATATGCAAATTCCACACCTATAGCGCCGGCACCCATGATAACAATTGATTTTGGTTGTTTTTCCAGTGACATGGCTTCGCGTGAAGAAATCACAATTTCACGGTCAATCTCAACACCGGGTATGCTGCGCGGGCGTCCGCCTGTTGCGATAATAATATGTTTAGCGGAAACATCACTTTTCTTATTAGCGGAGTCTGTAATTTCAAGGGTATTGGCTGATTTGAAACGGCCACTGCCATAAATAACATCAATCTTGTTCTTTTTCATCAGGAATTCGACACCCTTGGAATTTGCATCTGCCACATCACGGCTGCGCTTTATAACTGCAGGGAAATCAACACCGGGATTTGTAACTTTCAATCCAAAATCTGCCGCGTGTTTAAATTCATCAAAGAGTTCAGCGCTTTTAAGCAATGCTTTTGTCGGGATACATCCCCAGTTAAGACAAATACCGCCGAGTTTATCCCGTTCTACAAGCGCCGTCTTTAATTTAAGTTGTGCTGCACGAATAGCCGCAACATAGCCACCGGGACCGGAACCCAAAACAATTACATCGTATTGCGCCATCTTTTTCCCCTTGATTCTGTTTGATTTTGGTTAAAAAATACTGATCAATGAACTTAGCAGAGCGCCCTAAAAAAGTCAAGGAAGGAAACAGTGTCTTAACATAAGGACTATAAAATTTGTATAAAGAATTTATTTAAATTTGCCCTTAACAGATCGAAAAGATTAATGATTAATAAATTGCAATTTAAAAAAAATCATATGTAAATTGATTGTCTTAAACACTGATCAAAAGGATTATGAAATGAAAAATGTTTTGGTTCTCGGCGCAGGAAAAAGCAGTCCGTATCTGATTGATTACCTGCTTAAAAACGCGGAAGAAAATGACTGGTTTATAACAGTGGGCGACTACAGCCTGGAACAGGCCAGAAAAACTGTAAAAAGTCATCCGCGTGGCGCAGCAGTTTTGTTTGATGTAAATGATTTTGATATGCGGTCAGCACAAATTGCCAAAAACGATGTTGTAGTTAACATGCTGGCTCCCATGTACCAGCATCTTGTTGCTTTAACTTGTGTACGTCATGGAAAACACATGATTTCTGTCTCCTATGAAGACAGCCGTATTCGTGACCTGCAAAAAGACGCTATCAAGAAAGATGTTCTTATTTTAACGGAAATGGGGCTTGATCCGGGAATTGACCACATGGCAGCAGCAGCTATGATCGATGATGTAAGATCTAAAGGTGGTGAAATTACCAGCTTTGAATCCTATGGTGGTGGCTTACCTGCACTTGATTCTCTTAATAATCCCCTGAAATATGTGATAAGCTGGAATCCGCGCAATGTTGTTATGGCCGGGCAGAGTGGTGCTCAGTATCTAAGAGATGATAAAATAAAAATCATTCCGCATCACTATGTTTTCCTGCATTCCTGGCCATTGGAAGTTGAAGGACTTGGTACAATGGAAGCATATCCCAATCGTGACTCATTAAATTATAAAGCTTTGTACGGATTTGAAAAAGCCCATACTGTTATTCGTGGTACCATACGTTATCCTGGATGGAGTGAAACCTGGTTCCAGATTGTAAAACTGGGATTCCCCAATGAAGAGCAGCGTATCCCTGATCTTAAGAATAAAACATGGGCAGAGCTTACAGAAATGTTTTTACCCTTAAATTCTTCAGGGCCAAATATTGAGCAGCGTGTTGCAAATTTTCTGAACATCAGCCCCACAGGGCAGATCATGCAGAATCTTAAGTGGCTGGGGCTATTCTCAAAAGATAAGATTGGTATCAATGTTGAAACATCTACACAGGCAATGACCCATCTCTTAAATGAAAAATTAAAATTGACAGATGATATCAGGGATATGGTTGTTCTGATGCATCGAATGGAAGTGCAATATGCAGATAAAAAACAAGAAGAACGAATAGCCACAATGATTTATAACGGTGAACGCGGCGGATTTACAGCAATGGCTAAGTCTGTAGGATTACCTGCCGGCATTTTGGCAAAATTAATCCTGACCGGAAAAATGCCGCTTTCAGGTTGTCATATTCCGACTCATCCTGCAATTTATAAACCGGTTATGAGTGAGCTTGCTGAATATGGCTTTACATTCAACGAAAAGATTAATCCGCTCGGCTAAGCAGGTTTTTGTTGATCCAGGAAATTCTGGAGATACTCGTACGAAGGTGTCAGTTTTCCCTGGTGAGTGATAACAGCTCTTTTAAACTCATCAGGGATTTTTAATTCATCAAAGGGTTTACTGAAATCGGTTTTTGCCAGGTCCGGTACAAAACCTATCAAAGAATCACCAAAAAACTCGGTGGCTTCCCCGGGTAATTCACTGGGTAGTTTATCAACAGCCAGAACCACCGGCCCCATTCCTTCAACGCCATCCGTAATATCATTTTTAAAAGGATCATAAACATAAGCGGGATTGTCTGAAGTTGTGGTTTTCAGATTAAACTCTATGGATCCTTCGATGTCGCAGGTAATATCTGCAATTACCCGCAGATTTGCTTTTTCATCACCGGCATAAAGCTGTCTGATTTCTTCTTTAGTAATAAGGCGCGGATACATTGTGTTCCAGTAGATACCGTTTATCAGAACAGTAATATCTTTAACATAGCGGTTAAAGTCTGCCGTGTATTTTTCAGGATACTTAAAATATTGTTCCCAGCTGAAAGTTTTACCGGGATCTACCGGTTTTACAAAATGGTCAGCATCAATAACAATTTTATACAGTGTGTTATGATCAAATGACTGAAGTTCCTGCATTTTTTTAAATTCAACGGGAGTTACCTGTGTTACAGGAAGCAGGTCTATGATTTCCTGGGCGCCTTTTGAAACAGTCCCGGCTCCGGTAATGGCAATAACCCATGGTTTTCCCGTCGCAGGAAGACCATCGGTCAGAATTTTTTCTTTAACAGCAGTAACAGCCTTTTTGGCTTCTGCTAATGATGTATATTGTTTTGCCTGTTTTATAGTACTGAAAGGATTGGCAATATTTTCATAATTCAAACGCCGGCCAAGCAGCCAAAGAGCATTGATGGCACCTGCTAATCCTGCAAAAGGACCAAAGAAAATAAGACGTCTGCCATTTGCATCAGTCACTTTTTCATAATCGATCAATGTAATATTTTTATCAAGAATGGATCGCAGCATCGGCATATTGTAACTTTGACCTTTAATTGTATGCGAAAAGAACACACAGGCTTTATTGGCAGGCAGGTCATCAATTGGTATTTCTTTTACGCCAAAAATGATATTTGCATCATCAAGCTTAGTTGAAATATGAGCACCCTTTTCAATATATTGCTGGTCAGTGAAATAGCGGTTCCATGGCTCAACAATTACATTGACATTATGCTGTGAAATAAGCCGGCTGATTTGTTCCGGGCTTAAAGGTGATCTTTTTTCAGTTAATTCAATGTTTTCTTTTCGGATAGCAATTGTATTGATCATAGGAATTCCATTTCGTAATAAAATATTTGTATGTAAAGAGCCAGTAAATTTAACAACAAGGTACTTGTTTATCAAGAGTACAAAACGCTTTAACGGAGGCCGGAATTGAAAAAGACTATTATACTTCTCTTTATTACCATTGTTTTAAGTAGTTCAGCAGCAGCTCAACAATTATTAAGAACAAATTTACAAAGTGCCGGATTAAACGATGAAATGTTTGCCAGGGCTGATTCTGTAATTAATGATGCCATAACAGAAAACCTTATCCCGGGTGCTGTATTAATGGTAGTAAAGGACCAAAAAATTGCTTATGAAAAAGCCTATGGTAACCGCCAGGTTCTTCCTGAAAAAAAGAAAATGACAACTGAAACTATATTCGATATGGCTTCATTAACAAAACCGATTGCAACAGGAACATCAATGATGATACTGCTTGAGCGCGGTTATTTTCGTCTTTTAGACAAAGTTGAAGAATATCTGCCGGGTTACACAGCCTGGCAGGATACTGCAACCGGCGAAAAATCAGATATCAGAATTATACATTTACTAACGCATACGTCAGGACTACCTGCTTATGCACACCCTGATATGCTGATGAAGAAATACAACAGCAATAGCCGTGACTCTCTTTTTAAGTTTATTGATACCGTGGAAAGGGATGCAAAACCAGGTACAAAATTTCGCTACAGCGGTCTGAATTTTATTACCATGCAGCGAATTGTTGAAAAATTAACCGGAACAACATTGGCAGAGTTTGCACAGAAAGAAATTTTTAATAAACTGGAAATGAACAATACGTCTTATTTTTTAAAACCCAAACAACTTGAAAACACAGCTGCCACGGAAGTAATCGAAGGCGAACCACTTGTTGGAAATGTGCATGATCCGATGGCCAGAATTGTGATGAAGGGAAATTCAGCCAACGCCGGGTTATTCTCCGATGCCGAAGATCTTGCTGTTTATGCGGCTATGTTATTGAATGGCGGCAGCTGGAACGGAAAGCACATCCTGGCACCCTTGACTGTTAAAGCCTTCACTTCAGTTCCTGATGGTTATGAAGAATTTGGCAGGGGATTAGGCTGGGATTTAAATTCAGCTTATGCTTCAAATCAGGGTGATTTGTTCAGCCCGGCGGCTTTCGGACACACAGGTTATACAGGGACATCCATTGTAATTGATCCTGAGTATAACCTTGCGGTTATATTACTGACAAACCGTGTTCATCCCAACGATAAAGGAAGTGTTGTGCGATTGCGCAGCATCGTTTCAAACCTTGTTGCAGCGTCAATCAACAAAGTCGATTAACAAATTAAAAACATATACAAACATTGTGTTACAATGGTCCGGGTTATTTATCTTTCGATAGATTTTTAATCTGCTGGTCTGTATATTGAACCAAACTTTACATCAAAATGGAGCCTGAGTTTTGATTCGCATTTACGGTGTTCCTTCCTGTGATAAAATAAAAAAGACACTAAAACTTCTGGATAACAATAAAATCGCATACGAGTTTGCAAACGTTCGAAAAACACCTGTTGAAAAAGAAAAATTAAAAATTATTACAGATGCTCTGGGTATTGATCTGGTTTTGAATCGACAAGGAATGCTATACCGCAAGCTTGGGCTGAAAGACAAAAATCTGACTTCGGATCAATTGTTTGAGCAACTTTTTAATGAACAAGGTATGATCAAAAGACCACTTATTGAGTATAATGGTAAGTTTCATGTAGGCTACGACGAAGAAAAAATCCTGCAATTTATAAAATAATAACCTAAACCAAAGGATTCCTATGGGTTCAATGACGGCAATAATTTTAGGCGGCGGCCGTGGTACTCGTCTAGATCCATTAACAAAAGTTAGATCAAAACCGGCTGTTCCAATAGGTGGAAAGTTTCGTCTTATTGACATACCACTGAGTAATTGTTTACATGCCGGTGTCAGAAATATATTTATTCTGACTCAGTTTAATACGGAATCTTTACACAGACATATTTACAACACCTATCGCTTTGACAGTTTCACACGCGGATCGATACGCATACTTGCAGCACAACAGACAACCGATAATCAGGATTGGTACCAGGGAACAGCAGATGCTGTTCGTAAAAATTTAAGCTTTTTTGACGACGCTGAAGATCATATAATTATTCTTGGCGGTGACCATCTTTACCGCATGGACTATGCGCATTTTCTTGACTATCACATAAAAACAAACGCAGATATTTCAATTGCTGTAAAACCGATTTTTGAACATGAAGCATCGGAGTTTGGCATTCTTAAAGCAAACGATAAGGGTGTAATTACCAGCTTTTATGAAAAACCCAAACAGCAGGAAATTCTTGATCAGTATAAGATTTCCCCGGAGCTTTTTGAGCAGTTTAAACTGGACCCGGCAGGACGTTCAATTATTGCATCGATGGGCATTTACATCTTTAAAAGAGATGTGCTTTTTGAACTCCTTACAAATAACACCAAAGAAGATTTTGGTAAGGAAATTTTACCGGACAGCCTGGGCAAAAAAAGAGTTATGTCTTATTTCTTTGACGGCTATTGGGAAGATATCGGGACCATTGGTGCATTTTTTGAAGCCCATATGGAACTGACCAATCCTGTACCCAAATTCAATTTTTATGACGAACAATACCCATTTTATACGCGCCCGCGCTATCTCCCGGCATCAAAAATTAATAAATGCCAGATCAATCAGTCCATTATAACTGAAGGTTGTATTCTGTTGGGATCTATTATTGAAAATTCAGTTATTGGAATCCGTTCCTACATTGATGAAGGGACTTTAATCCAGCGCTCAATAATTATGGGTAGCCAGCGCTATGAAACAATCAATGAACATCATTACAATGCTGAAAACAATCGTCCCAATATGGGCATCGGGAAAAATTGTATCGTAAAAAATGCAATTATTGATATGAATTGCTCTATCGGTAACAATGTACAGCTAATAAATAAGGATAACCAGACGGAAGCAGAAGGTGAATTTTACAGGATACGTGATGGTATCATAATAATTCCCAAGGGTACTGTTATTCCTAATAATACAATTATCTGATGACAGATATCTGATTTTCAATACGATCAGTAAATTGCCGGCGGATCAGGGGTATTCTGCATGCGAAGAAAGTTTCTATATTTTAAAATCTTTGATTTAAAAGAGCATCCTAAAGAGATTGAAATTTTATCTGCGTTAGAAATTGAGAATCTCGTAGGACCCGTCACCCCCATTGATAATATTTTTCAGCTAAGCCAACAGCCCGAAGTTAAACGGATAATAGAGAAGGATATTATCCTTCAAAACGCTCTGACTGACACCCTACCCCGACGCGGACGTCATGGATATCTGTGGGTTGGTGATAATCTGCCGGACATTGTTTCGGCACTCTCCCGTTTAAGCTATATTAAAGAAGTTTTTCTTTTCCAGCAGCTGCTTGAGCCAGAACCTGATTTTGTAAAGAAAACCATGCGTAACATGACATTCCTTGAATTCAATGTTTACCTGTGGCGAGTATACAAATTCTGGACACAGGCATTCTTCCTGAACCGTGCATTATATATCAGCACAACCAGTAAAAATGAATCAGAGATTGATGAAAAATTTAAAATGTTTCGCGAAGAGCTGGGAAAGCCGCCGGGAAAAACTGACGATCGTGATCCGGCATTAATGATTTCATATGCACAGGACATAACATTAAAAAATTTGAGTGTGGATCAGCGCTTTCCCGCGGAAACATACCTGGATAACCGCTGGATTCGTGCCCTTGTTAATACGGTTTCAGGTCCGGATGAAAAGTACATTTACCTGCCTTTCGCAGCAAATGGAACAATTGCCCAGGAAGGGCTTTTGTGTGGTTATAAAATGCAGGCGGAAGATCTTAACCCGGTTAATACTTTAATGACAAAGGTAGCGGGAAATCTTACCAATGTCGATCTTACAGAGTATAACCGCCTGGTCATGGAAATCCAGTCCAAGATTAAAATGCTGATGAATGCCAATGCTGCAACACAAACCGACCTTTTCCTTTACAGTGCTGAAGGTCAGTTTCTCAATTTCTGGGAAACAGAAAAAAAGCGTCTTAAAAGCTTAAGTCCGCAGACCCCAGTTGATGAAATACAAAAATATATCGCAGCCACACGTTTTCTTATTCAGTCCGAAACAATCACAAAAGCCAGGGTGATTAATGATTTGTTTGCTGTCGCTTTGGTAAATCTTATGGCATCGGTTATTCGTAAAAAGGAAAAAATCGATTTTTATGATTCTTATCGTAATGCTTTGTATGAGATCTACCTGAAGCTATATGTCCTTAGTAAACTAAATTCATTTTATACTTTTAATAAAGGTGAAACCACGGTTAAGGTAGCGGATAGTCTAAACCCGGACGATCAGTTAAAAAATATTTCAGGGATCGTTACCTTTTTACCTGCAAAAATTGCCAAAAATGGTTTTGATAAAGATCGTTTCCTGATAACAAATTTAAATCTGCATGGCGCTGTTGAAAAGCTGGAGCATATGCTTACCGGTGGAAAATATATAAAAAGCAGCGTCCGGGAAGAAATTGAAGCTGAGATTAAAAACCATGAAGGATTTTATAAAAACCTGCCCAAAGAAGCACATGATGTCCTGGCAAGACTTGAATTAATGGGACGTCAGGACGAGGTGGTTCGTTATACACTTCTATGGCGTCAATATCTGGCGGCTTTTGCTAAGTTTTATAATGTGCTGGAAGAAAACGGGAAGATTTGTCTTGTTATCGAAAATCCTGAAGTACGTGCAGATAAAACAACGGTCATAATACCAGTAGACCTTATTTTGCAAAAACTTATTGAAAATTTAGATAATTACAAATTAGACTTACAAAGACAGTTTTCTAAAAATCTGCAGATTCCGAAAACAACAAACCCAAAACAGTTCCGGGTTCTTATTTATAAAAAAGTGGGATAATTTCAGGTATTATTTAATTCTTCAATTGCTTCTTCGGCAGTTTCTTTTATTGTAAAAACTTTAATAAGCTGGGTTACCATAAAAATACTTTTTACCTTTTCGGTTAATCCTACAAGGTAAAGATATCCGTTTTTATTACGCAGCAGTGTAAGGCATTTCATTACAGCTCCTACGCCCAGGCTATTAATCCAGTTAACGTGGGTAAAGTCTAAAACAATACGTTTAATACCATCATTAACTAATCCCTGAACATCTTCAAAAAGTTTAACGGTTTCAGGCGGTCCCATCATACTGCCTTTAACTGTCAGAACAGCAACCTTCTGATGGATACTTTCTTTTATTTTCATAAAATACCTTTATTGAATGGAAAAAAGATACTAACTATAAATCAGCATCTCAATCAAATATTTCTGACAGTTTTTTATTAAGTGCTGCACCGCGAATATTTTTAGAAATTATTTTCCCGTGCGGGTCGATCAGAAAATTAGCCGGGATGGTGCTGACATCATAAATCTTTACAACATTGCCGGACCAGCCTTGCAGATCAGAAACACTTGCCCAGGAAATGCCATCTTTTTTTTCTGCCTGCTGCCATTGGTTTTTACTTGTGTCAATTGAAATACTGAAGAATTTAAATTGATCACGATACTTTTTGTTAAGAGTCGCATAGTTTAAATTTTCCCGGCGACAAGGCAGGCACCAGGATGCCCAAAAATCTACAAGCACATAAGAGCCCTTAAAGTCAGAAAGCTTTATCACTTTCCCATCAGCATCTGGCATTTCAATAACTGGTGCAATGCTGCCAAGCCGGATGTTCTTCGCACGCTGCACTTTGTCATTGAGTTCCTTTGTAAGAGACAATTCGGGTCGGTTCTGGTTGAACCATTCAGAAGTTTCTTCCATAAAAGCAAAATCCCGATCCGGGTCTAAGCGGATCGCTGCATAAAAAAGTGCAATGGAATGGCCAAAATATGATTTTGCAAATTCAGCAAGTGCATCCGAATATTCTGTCATCTTCTGGTCTTCTGTTTGGGTGTAATAGGCAACCGAGTCTTTTTGTGAAGATTCCTGGAATCTTTTTATTTTTTCCCGAACCGGCTGAACCAGTTCTGCAAACTTTTTCTTGCGGAAGTTATCATACTGAAAAACATATTCTGCATCATAAGATCCCATAAGATCAACAACGGGATTTGATTTGCTTGGTCTTAAGTCCACTGAAATTGCAATAACCTGACCATATTCCACAGCGAAATTGGCTTTTGTAACTCCCTGAAAATCAACCTGGTAAATGCCCGGTTCATAATTAAATGCCTGGCTGAACTTGCCGTTTGTGTGTTCAATTGTATCCAGAACAACGGTTGTGTTTTCTGTAAGTTGTATTTTTTTAAAAAGAATGACTAAATTTTTAGGAGGTTTATGTACAAAAGCAGTAACCTTAAAAGACTTTTCCTGGGCAGTTAACCAGGTTACCGGCAAAATAAAAATAATAAACAGGATTGTTAAGCGTTTCATTTATCCTCCGCATTTTTAATATATTTTGATCGTTTAACTATCTATGGGTATTTTTAGTTATGCGTCATCATGCAACGTTTAGTTACATTAAATCGTTCCATTTTCTCAACCATGTCCTGAATGATGATGCATTCATCCTGAACACGGATAAAAATAAAAATTCCATTATTGTTTCTGATAGAAAGTTTAACAAACTTTTAGCATTCCATTTTCCATTAGTCTTTAATTTAAAAATGAATGACTATATTGAAACAAAAAATATACCTGTACAGAAAAATTTGCCTGAAAGTTTTTTAATCCTGATCCATGCAGGTCAGGCAGCATTGGCTGTTACTAAAGGCAGAGAAATAGCTTTGCACAAAGTGATTCGTAAATATATGGTGCGTAAAAAACAGGGAAAAGCCCAGATAAACTATCTGAAGACTAAAGGAAAATCAAGGGCAGGTTCACGTGTAAGGCTGGCAGATTCAGCCGATTTTTTTGAAGAAATTAATTTAACTGCAACAAAATGGCTTCAGCAATCAAATCCGCAAAGCATCATTTATCACTGCAGTCCGGTGCTCTGGGGATATTTATTCCGTGCAAAAAATAAACCGCCATTTGAAAAAAAGGATATTCGTTTGAAAAAGGTCCCGCTGGATGTCAACCGGCCAACCATGATGGAATTGAAGCGCACAGCTAATTATTTGCAATCGGGTCATCTGGATTTTTTTGATGGCTGCCCGGCAGAAAAGAGAAGCGAAATTATCCAAAAAATAGCAGGATTTTAGTTAAAAGTCATTTCACCGAACCATAGGTGTGGTTCACCGAATATTTTACAACTTTTCAGATATAAGGCGTATCTTTAACCAAAGAACATTAAGCAGGAGCTTACAATGAAAAATAAAATCGATATCAAGGTGTTTTTCGGGATCGCGATCATTGCCGCCGGAATCTTACTATTCCTCGATAACATGGGATTTGGTCTGAATATAAATCTTTTTGATTTTTGGCCGCTCATTCTTGTGGCTGTCGGATTAAACCAGGTTGTACAGCCTAAAGAAGCACGTCAATCATTTTCGGGGTGGGTATTTATCAGTATTGGTGCCCTTTTTCTGCTGGATAACCTGGGTTACATTTATTTCAGTTTTTCAAATCTCTGGCCCATATTGCTAATATTAATCGGATTTTCCATACTTAAAAATCATGTCTGGAGCGGCTCCGAAGAAGGCAGAGACAGCGATTATATAAACCTTTCTTTTATACTTGGCGGCGGCGATCAAAAATTTACATCTCAAAGTATTTCCGGTGGAAAAATAACTGCCATCATGGGTGGTGGAAAAATCGATTTACGTCAGGCCGGTATAAAAGGAGAATCGATTGTTATAGATACGTTTGCCTTTTGGGGTGGCATAGAAATAGTCGTACCTTACCATTGGCAGGTAAATATTCAGGGCAGCCCGATTCTTGGGGGGATGGAGAATAATACAACCAGCCCGGCTAATGTTGAAGGTATTGAAATTAAATTACCACCGAAAACTTTGATCATTAAAGGCTCTGCAATAATGGGTGGTGTTGAAGTTAAAAATTAAGTAAATATTTTTATACCGGCATCTAAGGTGCCGGATTCATCTGTGCTTTAAACGAGTCGGAAAATGCATCCGCTGTTAAAATCATCAAAACAAATTGTACTGCTTATCGTCTCCTGGATACCTGTGCTCGCCGGTGTGGCTTTTATACACACTATCATAGCATCGGCATCCTTCAGGGAAGCACTGATTCTTCTTGGGCCGGTTATGCTGCTGGAGATGTTTCTCTTTATATCGGTCTGGTATATCTGTAAATCTACTCCATTAGAAGCAAAAAACCTGGTCACATTTTTTATACGCCATATTATAACCATTGTCGTTATGAATGCTATCTGGCTGCATGTGGCTATGCTTTACAGTGAAGTGCTGAATATGGTTTACAAGTCAACCGAATGGAGCACTCAGTTTGATAAAATTTTCCCGGTGTTAATGATCGTTGGCTTTTTTGTTTATTTCCTTTCCGCGATGCTCAGCTATCTGTTGCTGGCACTCGAGCAGACACGAGTGGTTGAACAGCAGGCCCTGCAGAATCAACTAAAAGCCAGCCAGGCGGAATTACGTTTTTTAAGAGCAACCATTCACCCGCATTTTTTATTTAACAGTTTAACAGCACTTGGGACGTTAACCCGAACATCGGCTGAAAAAGCGCAGATTGTATGCCAGCAGCTGGCTGAATTTTTGCGCTATAGTTTAACTTTCAGCAATAAGGATTTTGTTACAATTGATGAAGAATTGAAGCATATAGACAACTATCTGGGTGTTGAAAAAATCCGTATGGGCCGGCGGTTACAGACATCGTTTTCGATTGATGAGACAGTCCTGCAGGAAAAAGTACTCAGTTTCTCTCTGCAACCCCTTATTGAAAACGCTATTAAGCATGGTATAGAGCCCAATCTTGAAGGTGGTACAATCACACTGAATATTCAAAATGCCGAAGAACATATTTTCATCAATATTTCAAACCCGAAATCACAGAATAAACCTAAAATTGAATCCACAGGTCATGGTTTAAGTAATCTGAAATCACGCCTGAAAAAAATATATGAAGATGACGCTAAAATTCTGGTGCATGATGGTGAGATGGCGTTCTCTGTAAAACTTTACCTGCCCAAGCTTACAAATCCAAATTAGTATGGATAATAAAGTTGAAATAAAAACCATTGTCGTGGATGATGAAGAACTGGCAATGTCCGGACTGGTTATGATGCTTGAGACCTTCCCTGAAATTAAAATTATCGGAACTTGTGCAAACGGTATAGAAGCTATTAAAGAAATTCATGAACGGCAGCCGGATGTTGTTTTCCTTGATGTAAATATGCCGTATCTGAATGGTTTTGAAGTACTGGAACTGTTGGGCGATGAGAGCCCGCTGGTAGTTTTTGTTACCGCTTATGATGAATATGCCGTTAAGGCTTTTGAAGCCAATGCTGTGGACTACCTGTTAAAACCGGTAAATCCCGAACGTTTAAAGCAGACGGTTGAAAGGTTGTTGAATAAGGACACTATTTCACAAAAAGCACAGCAGCAGCTTATTCGCAAACAACAACAATCACGGATGAATATTGACCGGATTTTAGTCCGTGATAATAACACGGTTCATGTTATTGCCGCCGCGGAAATATTGTGGATTGAAGCGCAGGATGATTATGTTGCAATAAAAACCAGAGACGAAGTTTATCTTAAACTGGAACGACTGACAAATCTTGAAAACCAGTTGGATGAGCAGCATTTTAAACGCATACACCGCTCTTATATTATAAATGCGGATTATCTGGTTCGCATCGAAAATCAAAAGTGGGCAGTTCTTAAAAATGGCACAAAACTTCCGGTGAGCCGATCAGGGTATCAGCGTTTTTTTGCCTGAAATGGGGAATCCTGTAAAGATGAAAAAAAGAGAATTTAAAACAAAACTTCCGTTAATATTTGCGGTTATTATTTTTACGACGACTGCAGTCGGGGCATTTTCGGACGGATCCTATTGGTTTGCCGTGTTTAATTTATTAGCGGCGATCGGGAACATTTTTGCCCTGAAGTACGCTGGAAAAAACCAGGAATTTGTAAATATTTTTACAGCAATTATTAACGCCTTCCTGGCATATATAACAGCTTATATCTATTTAGCTGATGGAAAACAATATATCCAGTATGCCTGGTTTCTTGTCGGTTCAGTCTACCTGTTTACATCCTTCCTGTTTCTGAAAAAATTACAAAAGAAATACAGCTAATAATTATTCACTAAAATTTGTCGCTTCATAAAAAATCGTTGGGGGCTTTATCTTTTAAGCCTCGTTTACTATCTTTGTAATACTATCCTTCTTCATACATACCACGGAGGTCCTGAAATGGGTGAACACGTGCTCAAATCATCCGGGCGTTTGGAAGATAAAAATAAATTTATTCTCAGTATCCTTAAAGACGTTAAAGCACTCGAGCTAATGCTTGAAAAAGGCCTGTTCGAAAAAGGGGTTGAACGCATCGGCGCCGAGCAGGAAATGTGCCTGGTTAACGACCGCTGGAAACCGGCGCCGGTAAATCTGTCCATCCTTGATGAGATAAACGACAAACATTATACGACAGAATTAGCCCGTTTTAATATGGAAATGAACCTGGATCCCCTGATTTTTAAAGGAGACTGTCTTTCGAAGCTGGAGCGGCAACTGCGCAGTATGGTTGAAAAAGTGGATGAAGTTGCTTATGAATTCCGGGCCCGTCCTATTTTAACCGGCATTTTGCCCACCATTCAAAAATACGATCTGGATCTTCAGAATATAACCCCGAATCCGCGCTATAAAATTTTATCTGATCTGCTGCTGGAGTTTCGTGGCAGCCATTTTGAGCTGCATATCAGCGGTACAGATGAGCTGGTTACCAAGCATGAAAATATTTTATTTGAAGCCTGTAACACCAGCTTCCAGGTACATTACCAGGTGGAAGCAGATGAGTTTGTTAGTCGTTATAACTGGGCGCAGGCAATCTCAGGCCCGGTACTGGCAGCTGCGACCAATTCACCGATTCTTCTCGGGAAAAGATTGTGGCGTGAAACACGTATCGCCCTTTTCCAGCAATCGATTGATACACGTAAAACCGAAAAGGTTATGCGCGATAAAAGTCCGCGTGTCTTATTTGGAAATGATTGGGTTTATAACTCGATCATCGAATTATTCCAGGAAGACATTGCACGTCATAAGGTTATATTTTCGGAGCCGGTCACTGAAGATTCGCTTAAAATGATTGAAGAAGGAAAAATACCCAGCCTTTCCAGTCTTATGCTGCACAACGGATCGGTGTACAAATGGAACCGCCCCTGTTATGGCATAATGGATGGAAAACCGCATCTGCGAATAGAAAACCGACTTTTCCCATCCGGCCCGACAATTATTGATGAAATGGCCAATACAGCGTTCTGGTTGGGGCTGATGAAAGGCATTCCGCCGGAAGGTGAGAATATCAGCGAGCGGATGGATTTCGATGATGCCAAAACCAATTTTGTAAAAGCGGGCAGAATGGGATTAGGCGCACAGTTTACCTGGCTGGGTCACGAAAAAATGATACCATCACACGAGCTGATTAACAAAGAACTCCTGCCCATTGCCAGGTCCGGGCTCGAAAAAGCTGAAATAAAAAAGGATGACATTGATAAATATCTTTCCATCATCGAAGAACGGGTTAACTCGCAAAAAACAGGATCGCAATGGCTGGTGGATTCATTCAATAAACTGAAAAAAGATGTGACCGTTGATGAAGCACTGGTTGCCACGACCGCCGGATTGTACTACAGGCAAAAAACAGGCAAGCCTGTCCATACATGGAATCTTGCCGAATTAAAGGAAGGGGGCAGTTGGGTGAATCGATACAGGTATATCGGCCAGATAATGTCCACAGATTTATTTACCGTTAACGAAGAAGATCTTCTTAACCTGGTTACAAATATTATGGACTGGAGAAATTTTCACCAGGTACCGGTCGAGAACAGTAAAGGTGAACTAAAAGGACTGATTTCATCTGATCTGCTGCTTCATTATTATGGTACCAGTTTTGGAAATGATACCAGCAGCCTTACAATTGCAGATGTTATGATCCGTAACCCGGTGACGGTTAAGCCAAATACCCGCACGCTTGATGCACTTAAGCTGATGCGTAAGAAAGACCTTAAATGCCTGCCCGTGGTTGAACACCGTAAACTTGTAGGCATTGTAACCGAGTATGATTTTGTAAAGATCTGTCATGCACTTTTTGAAGAACTGGAGGGTTCGGGTAATTAAATGATTCTTGTTAAGAGCGAAGCGCTGAATAAAGAAATCACAGTTGAAAGGGAAATAGGGCGCTTTGGAGATCCGCAAAAAGGTCCCACCATTGTTGTTTTTGCCGCTATACATGGAAATGAACCATCAGGGGTTTTTGCCCTGCATGAAGTCTTTAGTAAACTGAAACGGCTGACTGTTCCGTTTCATGGCAATATTGTTGCCCTGTGTGGTAACCATCAAGCCCTGAAAAATGGAAAGCGTTATATCCGTCACGATTTGAACCGCATCTGGGAAAAAGAAAATCTGGACAGGATTAAAAACAATGGCAATGGCGGAGTTTCTGTTGCTGATGAAATGAGCGAGCAGGATTATATTTATCACCGTATAGAAGATATCTTTAAAAATCATAAACCCCCGTTTTATTTTATCGATTTACACACCACTTCTTCAGACAGCGTCCCTTTTATTACGCTGAATGATACGTTACGCAATCGTGAATTTGCCATGCATTTTCCTTTGCCGATCATCCTGGGTATCGAAGAGTTTCTCTCCGGAACATTGATGAGTTACATAAATGCCGTCGGGCCAATCGCAATTGGATTTGAAGCCGGGCGTCATGACGATCCCGCTTCGGTTGAAAATCATATTTCATGTTTATGGCTTACACTGGAAGCTGCAGGATGTTTGCAAAAAAGAGATATTCCGGAATATGTTCACCATTACTCAAATTTGTCGCGGCAATCGCTGGATGGACGTAAAGTTTTTGAAATTCGTTTCCGATATCAACGGACAGAAACAGAAGAATTTGAAATGCTTCCGGGTTTTAAAAATTTTCAACGCATAAAGAAAACCAAATTACTGGCACGAAATTTTAAAGGGGATATATTAGCATCAGAATCAGGACGTATTTTTTTACCCCTTTACCAGAATCTTGGTGATGACGGCTTTTTTATTATCCGTGAAATTAAAAAGTTCTGGCTGAAAGTTTCTGCACGTTTGCGGCGTTATGATGCCGAAAGGCTGTTAAAAGTTCTGCCGGGTATTGAGCATCATCATTGCGACAAGCACTGTTTTAAAGCCAGTAAAAAAATTGCCCGCTGGCTGGTTGTGGACCTTTTTCATCTTCTTGGATACCGCCGTTTATATTCTTCAGCGACGCATCATTATTTCCGTCGTCGCCGTTTCGATACAAAAGAACCGGAAATCAGTTACCAGGATTTGACACAGATAAACATCTAATGCAGAAAGAGAAAAAAAATTTTGTTGTATTTAAGACAAATTAGTCCGATATTAAAACTGCAAGAGGAATTCTATCAACCATAATTCTGTTGAAAAAAATATGAGCAGCAAATCAACGACAATACTTCTGTGTATTTTAACCGGCATTTTTTTGGGGGTGGGGAGCTTCACAATGTACTATGGTGAAGGGCTTTCATATTTCAGTAAGGATCCTGCTGCCTGCAAAAACTGTCATATAATGCAATCACAATTTGATTCCTGGCAGAAAGCAAGTCATCATACTGTTGCCACCTGTGTTGATTGCCATCTGCCGCATGATTTTTTCAATAAATATATTGCCAAGGCTGAAAACGGGTATAATCACAGCACGGCATTTACTTTTCAGAATTTTCATGAACCGATAATAATAAAAGATAAAAACAGTCGTATTTTGCAGGAAAACTGTCTGGCTTGTCATCAGGCAATTGTGAATGACCTGGTGCATGGCAGCGCGAAAGACGCAGACGATATTCGCTGTGTTCATTGCCATATGGGTGTTGGTCATGGCGAAAAGGTCGGCTTGGGCGGACCATTTAGTTCAAACGAGATGGGGGGTACCGAAAATGAGTAAAAAAAGTCAGGTTTTTCTTATTGTAATCGTTGCGATTGCCAGTGCGGCACTCACGGCATTACTGGTTAATATTTTTGAAAAGAAAGTAGAAAGTACACAACCCTGGGTACGTGTTGTTGAAGTAGATGAAAATGACACAAATCCTGAAAAATGGAAAGCAAACTGGCCAAAACAGTATGAATTATATGCCAAGACTGCTATAACGACTAGAACCCGATTTGGGGGACATGGCGGCAGTGAAGCTTTACCTGAAGAAAAAATTGATCGTGACCCGTGGCTAAAACGTATGTTTCTTGGTTATGCCTTTTCTATCGATTACCGTGATCGCCGGGGCCATGCTTATATGCTTCAGGACCAGGAGAATACTGAGCGTTTATCAAAGCCGCAATCCGGTTCCTGCCTGCATTGCCATGCTTCAATAATGCCATTATACCGCGAACTGGGTGATGGCGATGCCATGAAAGGTTTTGAAAAAACATACCAGTATTCATACATGGACTTAAACAAGAAACTGCATGAATCGGGACATGCTTATCCGGTTTCGTGTGTGGATTGCCATAATCCTGATAACATGGAAATACGTGTCACACGTCCTGGATTTATTCAGGGAATTCAGCGTCTTGCTGATTCTGATGCCCCGGTACCGCATCTTCCTTCTATCGAAAGGTGGCGCCAGGGATCAAGGGAAAAACCTTATGATCCTAACATGGATGCATCGAGAACCGAATTACGGTCATATGTTTGTGGTCAGTGCCACGTGGAGTATTATTGTTCGGATAAAATGAAACTTACCTTTCCATGGGGTGATGGGCTGCGGGTAGAAAATATTGAAAAATTCTGGGATAATACTACTTTTCCAGATGGAAAACGATTTTATGACTATAAACATAAAGAGAGTGGTGCAGAAGTCCTTAAAGCCCAACATCCCGAGTTTGAACTTTGGAGTCAGGGCATCCATGCCCGCAGCGGTGTTGCCTGTGCCGATTGTCATATGCCTTACATGCGGGATGGAGCAACAAAAATTTCTGATCACTGGGTCCGTAGTCCTTTGTTAAATATAAACCGGGCTTGCCAGACATGTCACCATTTTTCAGAAGAAGAGATAAAAGCACGTGTTGATGGTATTCAGCAGAAAAATTTTGAGCTACTGCAACGCGCAGGAACAGCCCTGATGGATCAGCTTGACGCTATACAGGCAGCACAGGCACAGGGTGCAAATGCAGAAGATCTTGCTGAAAGTTTGGAATTTCAGCGTAAGGCACAATGGCGGCTTGATTTTATAGCAGCTGAAAATTCAATGGGATTTCATGCACCGCAGGAAGCAGCCCGGATTCTGGGTGAAGCAGCTGACTATGCGCGCCAGGGACAGGTTAAAGCAATCAATTGGAAAAAAGATTAAAAAAAACGGGTAGACATCAAATTCTTAATTGAATTTGATGCCATAAGCAATAGAGAATTCATATTCTTTGATGACGTGAAATCCCACTTTTTTATAGAATTTTACGGCTCCTTCATTACTCTTCCCAACCTGCAGGTGAAGGGCAGGTACACCGATATGTTTAAGACGATCTGAAAAAACGGAAATAAGCTTTCTGCCCATGCCCTGTCCCTGCGCAATTGGCAGCAGATCTATGTGCAGGTGAGCGGGGTAAGCTAATAAATCTTCCACTGGTTTATGACCGGTATGAATCAAACGGATAATCCTGGCATCCATGGATGAATCCTTTTCATCTGCAACAGGGTAACGTTTTCTTAATACCGGAAACCATTCATTCTCACAGCGCCTGTAAAACTCCTGGGAATCGCGTGTTCCGAGAATATATCCACAGGGAACTTCATCGGCTGTAGCCACAAAACAGAGATCCGGCTCAAGGATGGCATAAGGCGCCGCATAAAACTGGCCAACTAAATCGGCATCTTTATACAGTTTACTACCATCTCTACCGCTGTCTGCAGTAAGCAGGCAAATCCTGTACAAGCTGCTCAAATCACTTGGGTGAAAATTTCGAATTTTAAATTCCATAAATTTTTTTTGCCATTTCAGGGTTCGTATTCTACAAAATCAAACAAAGCATAATTAACCTGGTAAGGGATATGATCGCCAAGAAATTCGAGGTTTTCAACACTGCAAAAAATATAGAAATCGGTTCCAATACCATACAACAGGTTTTGCTGATCAATCACTTCATCATCAACAAGCCATTGGACTTGGTACAATTTTTCTTCTGCTGATATGTAACTGATCTCTAAGGTAAAATCGTGCCATTCTTCTTTTTTGAGAAGGTGTTTTGATGAATAGTAAGGACTATCCTGGGAAGTTGTAAATAATATCAGATCGTCTTCCTGTGCATTGAGTGCTGTTCTGTCGGCCAATTTTCCATAACCCGCTTCAAAATCCAGTTCGTGTTGATCATCACTATATAAAAAGGCACCAATACTGCATTGGTCACCAATACCCATAGCAGGAATATAAATGCGCCATGTATAACGGCCGGCTCCGTATTTTTTTTCAACTGTGCGGACTTTTGCCCTGTCACGGCTCTGGGGTATGGTTTGAATCCTTAAATTTCCATCAATTATTTCATAGTTGTCAGGCCCGGCATTGTTTTGCGAACCATCCACCCACCCGTCCAGTGTTGTAAAATCCCAGCGGATTACTCCGGTATCATTGTTGTTTGTTGCTTTATCTTTACTGCATGAAATGTGCATTGAAAGAAACAAAAATAAAATGAAAAGTTTTGTTTTGGGCATGCTAAGATCCTGGAAAGATGTTTTGTTTAATTTAACAATATGGCTTGTATAATAGCCAATTTTATTCAGGTATAAACAGGAACAATGCCTTTCATTAGAAATTACGATTTGTGATAAAGGTCAAACGGGTTCAGAAATCATTATCACTTTTCATGCGTTTTAATGCGTTACTAGAATACAACAAAAAATTGTTATTTATTAATGTAAAAGGAGGAAATATGCAGAACAAAGACAAGGCAGTTTTAAATAAGAGCAGCATACATCTACTGAGTTTGTTGTGGATTTGTTTGTTTATTTTTGTCTCTTTTGTTCAGGCTGAACAGGAAGGAAAAGCACAGCCTGGCAAAGTAATGTTAAAAGGATTCGACGGCAGCGTTATGCAGCTTGATGCTGCTTCTGATGATGATGGTGATGGGATTGACAATGCACTGGAAGTTAATGGTTTTACCTATTCAATTTTGGACGGTTTGCAACCATGGGATGGTGATACAAGTAAGGTATATTATGTAACTGACCCGTTGCGCTGGAGTACGGATGGCGATCCTTACAGTGATTTTATGGAAGTAACAGGTATAAACATGCCGGCTGCAATTTCTGCGCCTGAGAATCATCCATTGGTAGCAGCACGGCCCATTATTAGCATCAAAATGTCAGATTATGATGTTATACCCCTTGCTACGATTACAAACACATCCGGTGGTGAGCAAAGTAACCAGTTTACCACCGAGGTGTCAAACAGTGATGAAGTTGGAGCTTCTGTTACAGTGGAAGCGGAGTTAAATCCATTTAAGTTGGTTGGCGGATCGGCCACGGCATCCTATTCGCATACCTGGACTAAAACAGAAAGCAATACAAGTTCGTTCGGAACCAACTGGAGTAACACACGCTCAACCCAGCCGGATCAGGCTGCCCGTTTAAAATTACGTATTTATATGGAAAATATGGGCGGTGCCACGGCACTGGATGTTTCGCCTACAATCAATTTAAAAGTAGGTAAAAAAACAATTGCTACTTTTGTACCGTCTCAGGTGGCAAACATTCTTACACCGCCGGGAACATCCGATAACCGTTTCCCTAAAAACGGTACAATTGTTGTTGAAAAAGATGATAATAATAATGATATCATTATCACACTTGATGAACTTAAATCAATTCAGATGGGGACGCCGCTTTCTTTAGAAGTTGTTCAGGTGGATGCTAAAGTTGTGCGTTGGAACAGCACAGACCAGGATTGGAATTCTGACATCGAATGGGCAAGCTTCGAGAGTGAAATTAACCCTGTTTCTGTTGAGGTGCTTGCGGAATTGGGCAACGGGGAAAGCTACCGTTATGAAGTATTCGCAGGTACACCTTACTGGGATCCGCAATATACGTTTAAAGATATCGCATCGCTGATTTTCAATGTTACAGAAAACAGTGGTGAAACAATGATAAATAACCGCAAATATCCGGATAAATGGTATCTTTCTTCACCGACCGCAGCTTTGCTTAATGAGTGGGAATCCCAAGGTCGCCCGCAGAATCTTTTAAGTCTGCGCATGTTCAGAAACAGCAAAGTTGTTATGATGAGTCCCGGCAATACCCCGCAGTCTATTATCAGTCTGGCCAGTTATACCGGCGATTACAAGAACGTCCTGGTAAGTGCTTTGCCAAATAATTTTCCAATTTTGTCAGTAGAAGCAGAAGTGACAATCAACGGACAAAAGAAAACCATCCCGCTGATGGAAAATGACAATTCTTTTTACGAAAGTGCAGCACCGTTTGAAGAAATTCCTGAAGGACCGGGAACTGTTAAAGTAACGAATGCCCGCGGTGATGTGTCCACAGCGCCCATTAACCTGCCAGCAATTTACACGAGTGCTGCCGATGTAAAAGAATTCAGTAATTTTCTGCCGGATCCGGGTGCTGAGTATTACATCTACCCTAATGGAAATGACGATCAGCCGATGCTTATTTATTGTCTGTTTTATGATCCTGAAACACATACAGAACTTAGTCAGCCACGCGAATATTTAACGGTGCGTAACTCCGGTGATCAAAAAGTTTTTTCGGACTATCTGGCCTATACGGAATTTTATCGTTTTAATTTTACTAAACTGAGAATTAATCCAAAAACACTTAAACTCGCCTTAAAAGATCCTACTTTTACCGAAAGTGAAATTCTTATTGGTCAGGGTCCCATTCCGACTTATATAAATGACGATGCAGCATTTGGAAGATTGACATGGACATATCCCGAAGTGGATAGTGGTTATGCACAGCTGGATTTAAGCGGAACCCCGTATCACTTCGCACCTGAAAACAAGTTTACCAGTCATATTGATGAAACAATATCTATTGACAGAAAAAGGCAAAAATTGGAGATAAAACGACGTAATATACTGGCGGATGCATACAATTATTACAACTATGCTGGTATTACGGATGATTCTCTTCAGCTTGTTTACAGTTATGATGAAGTCCCGGTGGGTGAAGGACTGCAGGAAAAAGGAAATGCGTTAAATTTTAATCAAGCCGGCGACCTGGAAAATTCAGGCTATGTAAGAGTCTTTCCTACCGAAGCAATGCAGATAACCGGAAATTTAACCATGGAAGCGTGGATTTATGCAACCGGTCCCGGCATGGATCCCTTGTGGGGCGGAATTGTAATGAACAACGAAGGAAGGTATGAGCTCGCCCGCACCAAAGATGGTCTCATGCGCTGGGCGATAAACAATGGTAATCTTGGCTGGAACTGGCAGGCTACTCAATTTAAGCTTCCTGAAAATCAATGGCTGCATATTGCTGTTGTTTATGATCAGTCAACTGTCAAAACCTATATCAATGGTACACTTTTTAGTTCCATCCCGGGAACAGGTGTTATAAATGACTATCATACAACGAATAATCAATTCTGGATTGGTGGCAGGCAGAATGTAAGTCAGCAAAGATTTCAGGGTCTGATTGATGAAGTGCGTGTCTGGAACAGGGCACGAACAGCATCGGAAATTAAAACAACGTATAATGATACACTCAGTGCAAAGTACTATGCGACGGCCGATAGTGGCCTGGTTGGTTACTGGCGTTTGGATGAGACTGATACAGACGGCGAAGGTGTAACAATAGTTAAAGATTTTTCAGTTAATGATAGTCCCGGACAATTATGGGGTGATGTGGAATTATCCGGATTACCGACAAAGATAGCAGATTTAAAAAATGCTGTTCCCGGGTCATATATACTGAATCAAAATTATCCAAATCCGTTTAACCCGGTTACTACTATCTCATATAATCTTAACAAGCAGGCCCGCATCAATCTGACGGTATATAATCTGATGGGACAGCAGGTAAAAACTCTGGTTAATGATGATCAGCCGGCCGGAAATTATAAATTGCTCTGGAATGGATTAAATGAATTATCGCAGGCTGTTGCAAGCGGGACCTATATTTACAGGATGGTGGTAAACGGACAGACTGTTCAATCGCGCAAAATGATATTAGTCAGATAAATAAACTCTTAAGATGATGGTTACCCCGGTTTCTAAATGGATACCGGGGTTTTCTATTCTATGATTAAAAAGACCGTTTTAAAATTCCTGTTGCTTGGTTTCAGCATCGCTTTTGCTCAGAACCCGGGTGATAATGTTTTCAATTCTCCGCAAGTTTTTGAAATCCACCTGGCCTTTGAACAGAAACATTTTCTTGATTCACTCTATCACAGCCAGGAGATCAAAGAGTATATAATTGGTCATATCTCAATCAATAATCAGGATTTTGATTCCGTGGGGGTGCGCTTTAAAGGCGTTTCTTCTTTTTGGGGATATCCGGGTGATAAAAAAGCTCTGCGTATTAAATTTGATAAATTTAAAGAACAGCGTTTTGATGGACTGAACCGTATTAATCTGAACAACGGTTGGAGCGATCCGACACTTTTACGCGAAAAGCTCTATCTGGACTTTTTAAATGAACATGGTATTCCGGCACCAAGAGCAAATTTTGCAAAGGTTTATATCAATGAAAAATACTGGGGTATGTATACACTCACCGAGCATATTGATAAAACCTTTTTGCAACAACGGTTTGCTAACAATGATGGCAATCTTTTTAAAGCAGAACGTCTGGCCACGCTGGAGTGGAAAGGAAGCGCACAGGAAGATTATTATGAAAACTACCATCTGCAAACAAACGAATCAGAAAATGACTGGAGTGATTTAATCCAGTTTATTAATATCATCAATAATTCTTCACCGCAGGTTTTCCAAAATGCTCTCCGTCAGGTTCTGGATACAGATGGTTATTTAAAAGTTTGGGCAGCAAATAATCTGTTTATGAATCTTGATTCTTACCTTGGTTCTGCAAATAATTTTTATCTGTACAATGATGAAGAACAGAATCGTTTTCGCTGGATCATCTGGGATGTTAACCTTACTTTTGGAGCGCGTACAGGAAATGATACACTTGATATTTTCTGGAATCCTGATAAACGCCCGCTGATAAACAAATTGCTCCACAATGATATATTAAAAAAAGAATATTTAAATTCTTTCAAATTACTTTCTGCCGATTTTAACACAGAATATTTTTATCCCCGTATTGATGCTTTGTTTGATTTGATTAAAGCAGACTATTTTGCAGATACGCTTAAAATGTATTCGAATGAAGAAGCTCTTTTAAATATTGATGAACAGATTGGTTTAGTTCCGGGGTTGAAATCATTTATTGCGGGACGAATGGAAAGTGTAAACCGGCAGATAGATGTAACAGCAGTTCCCCGGGACAGGAGAGCTATTCGCGGGTATAGTTTTATTGAAACGTATCCCAACCCTTTTAACAGCAACAGTACCATAACTTTTTCAATTAAACAACCGGGTAAGATTAAGCTTACAATTTATGATATTAATGGCAGGAAGGTTGCTGAGCTTTTAAATGAATTTAAACAGGCTGGAGAATATAAAATAAATTTTAATGCCAAAGATTTAAGCAGTGGGTTTTATTTTGCCCGGCTGCAATCCAGCCATGAAGTTATTTTAAATAAAATGATTCTTTTAAAATAACCATTATAAAAAAGACTCCCCGGAAGACGGGCTTCCGGAGCAGCCATCAAAATAACTTAATAATCCTGTAAGTATTGTTCCCTTGGTGCCTGTAATACATTATACCATGATCCATATGTTGGGTTAGGCAATACAAACCATTTCGTCCCCCAGTTTTGAGCATACTGTTCAACCAGAGCAGCCCTTTGCTGTGGTGTTATATTTTTTTTAACATCCGCTAAGAAATCACCAAGGTCATCCCCAAATAACATTATGATTCTGTATTTTTGTGCCAGGAAAGTACGTCTGCTTTTTTTCTCGGATGTCCAGTCATCTTTTTCATTTTTAAGCAAAACTGTTTCTGCAGATACATTTTTTATACCTGCTTTCTTCAGGTTTTCAATTGTATCATCTTCCTGCGGACAAGGCGCATTGCTGTTTTGCCTTTTTTCACAGGCACGATTTGTCAGTAAGATAGCGGTAACCCCCATTTCCTGAACTTTGTTTATAAAATCAACAGCTCCGGGAACAGCTCCGGCTTTTTGCAGGTGAACCCAGTTGTCCCAGCTTTGTGGTGTAAATGTTCCATGCTCTTTAATCATTTTTGCTTCATAAGCAGAATTATCCAGAACAGTTTCATCCACATCAAGAATAATGGCAGGCGGAAGTTCGCTGACTTCACCGGTTTGTTCCAGTGCTGCAGTCCAGCTTTTATCATTCAGCGCCCGTGAGACATTTGCCAAAGCCGTATTGTATGTTTGCATAGTGCTTGCCTGGTATTCTGCAGCTGTCTGCATCCAAAGTGTGCTGTTTAGATTATCATTCATGCTGGAAGCGCAACTTCCTAACATAAAGATTAAAGAAAATTTTAAGAATGCTTTCATTTTGTGACCTCGATTAATAATTGTGGAAGTTAAATTGTGCATAATCTTAAAAGCATGAGAAAGTACTAATATATAGAATAATAGGCATGAATTTTATCTTATAGATTTTATAAATCAGGGATTGATATAAAATGCGTTCATTTATCCGGCATCCAACCCATATTCCGATTGAGTATGACTTAGACTCTGATCCAGGCCTGATTGCTTATGACACAGAAAACATAAGTGCCGGCGGGTTATGTTTCAAATCGGCAAAGGCGATCGCGGAAGGTACAAAAATACGTATCCGCATACCCTGTCTGGATGTTCCGTTTAAGGCTTCCTGCGAAGTTGTATGGTGTAAGATGAGCAAACCCGGTTATGAAATCGGTGTACGTTTTAGCGATGATGAAAATGGTTTCCGTTTGCGTATGATTGAACAGGTATGTTATATAGAAGAATACCGCCTGTCTGTTTTAAAAGAAGAAAACAGGCAGCTTACCTGGAAACAAGCATCGGATGAATGGATAAAAAAATATGCAGAAAAATTTCCCGGCAGCTCAGGATAAGTGATTTGTGCTTATTCGGACCGGTTTGGATGTTGGCTGTTCGCAGGCAATGGTTTGAACAAACCGTTCTCCAATCCTGGCCCAGCCATGCAGTGTTGATGTATTGTTTACCTGGATTTTTATCGGGAACCATTCTGAAGAGAAATCAATTTTTTCACAAATAAAAGAAACAGAACGTGTATCCAGTCTTAATCCTTCACGCAATGTTTTTAAAGCACTTTCCTTTGCACTCCAAATAAGATTGCTGACAATGTTCTTCTGTGCGGGTTCCGAATCCTGCATCATAGTTAATTCGTCTTTTGTGAAATAATCGGCAACAAATGCTTCGCTTCGGTCTTCGATATATTCAATATCGCAGCCCAGATTGAACCCTTCCGCATAAATACAACTCATCGCTATCGATTGGCTGTGACTGATTGAAAGCGAAAAAGGTGCGCGGTCACCCAAAATAAAAGTTTGTGGTGAGCCATCCATATCTGGCAGTATTTCTATATCTTTTAATTTGTGGCTGCTTCTAAATAGTGAAAGGATAGCTTTTTTGGCTGTCCATCTTCCCAGGCGCCAGTCACTGCGCCGTTTGATAAAGCGCAATCTGTCAAGGATTTCTTTCTCGCGTTCGGAAAACCAATCATTATGACCGGGGCAGTCACCAAGATCCTGGGTGATCCAGTTGATAGTAGAATTCAGTGTCTATTCTCCATGAAAAAGGCTGCCTGCATGACAAGCAGCCCGGTGCGTATTTATAATATCTCTTTTAACGGTTTTAGCAGGTTTTCGTCGATGCTGTCAGGCAGCTGCATAGTTCTGTAGCCGGTCAATGCCAAATAAACATTTCCTGCCGAATCAACAACTTCTGCATCAAAACTTCCAGGATCGGATTCATTGATAACCGCAAATACAGCTTTTTTCTCATCTGTATTTTTAATTATCTGTAATGAATCAATCTGGAAAGGAAGACCCATTCTTCCTTTTGCACCCATCTCAAGGATACCAGCTGTCTGGAAGCATAGTTCAATCAGGCGCGGCATGGCAACCGTTTGCATTTTGTCCGGTTTGTGATTTGCAGGAAGTTTGCTGTTAAATTGACTAACTATCCTTTGATCACTCTGCCAGCTTTGTGTAATAACCTGGTATGCAGGGCCATGAAAGTACAACTTGTAAATATCTGCAGCGGTTACTTTTTTCTTTGCTTTGCCCGGGGCTTTTGCCTTCAGCGCTTTGGGCGCAGATTTTTCCAACCGGACACGCGCACTGAAATGAACCGTCTGCTGAGATTCTTCCTGACCGTGCAGTTTGCGTACACCGGACAAACTGCAGTGTGCAAGAATTGCATTTCCATCCATAGTGTATTGAACATTTATGATAACGCTGCGCGGCTCATTCTTATAGAATTTAAAAGGTGACATAAAATTCACCTTATCCACCGCGCACACGTACCAATCATGGAAAAAGATGCGGGCGCTCTCAACCATGCTTTCAATACCCATCACACCAGGTAACACAGGTGTGTTATTTATTTGATGATCAAACAGAAACGGCTGTTCTTTAGGATCCAGCTCACGCTCGATAGTCAGGCCATTGTACAATGTCATCGATTTAATCTCACCGGTCATGATGCCTTTTTTAAGATCTGCATCAAGCCATTTTGTATTACTGACGTCTAAACCGCCCTGTTCGTCAAATTCCTGCATCATGATACCAAGGCTTTTGGCTACAACAAACTCACCACGGTTATTACCGCTTGTCAGTTCACGGCGAATCATCGCAATACCGGCTTCGGGCGGCAGCATTTCAATACCGGCCTGTTTCATAATAGTGGGTATAGAACCGCGAACCGCCATACCGATTCCGCCCCAGGCGGTCCAGTCAAATGCGATACCCCGTGTATCAGGCCGTGTATTTCTGAAACCAGATATACTTTTACAGAGCAGGTCATTGGCAGCACTGTAGTCGGTCTGACCGGCATTACCAAATCTTCCGGCTATTGAGCTGAACACGACTGCTGCGCCCAGGGGCATATCATCAATGGCAGACATCAGGTTGAACCAGCCGTTACTCTTTACATCAAAAACCAGGTCGTATTCCTGCGGGCTTTTATCCGGAAGATTCCGGCTTATTTCAAGTCCGCCGGCATGCATCAAAACATCTATCCGGCCGTGTATCTTTTTAATATCATCAATAATGGCGGATATCTCCTTGTTATTGAGCAGGTTAACGCTATGGTAGTACGCCTTTCCACCAAAATGTTCAACAGCCCGGATTGCATTCAATGCGGCATGTGATCGCTCAATACGTGCCAGTTCCTTTTCCACGGCAGCAGGAGTAGCACGCTGGCCACTTTCTTTTATACGCTGGAAGAGATCAAGTTTCAGGTTATCTTTATCCGAACTGAACCGTTTAATATCACTGTCATCAGGGTCAGGTTTATCTGCCAGATCGAGCAGATAAAAAATTCCTGATGAAGCTTCTGCAAGGTCTGCTGTTATTGCCGAAGTTATACTGCCGGCAGCACCGGTTATCACAAAAACGGTTTCTTTTGTGAGTTTCAGCCCATCCCCGGGAGTTGGCTCTGGTTTTTCCATTAAACCGATTGTCCAGCGCATGGAGTTTTTATAGCCAACTTCAACTACACCCGGATCCTGAAGTGTTTCAGCGATTAAAATATCGGCAAAAACACTGTGTTTACGGGCATTTTCAAAATCAACCACCTTGACCAGCACGTCATTTTTTTCTCGTTTGTAAGACTTGCAGAAACCACTGACAGCCCCGCTTAATGGACACAAGGAGCCATAAGCATCGTAACCATGCTGGCCGCCCATTCGTGTTGCAGAAACAAGAAAAGTTTCCTGACCGGATATCTGATCGTATACAGTGCGCATTGTCTGGTAGAGCAGTTTAACACGAATGCGCAGAGCTTCGGACCATTGTTGTGGTTCTAATTTGTATGGATCGGTTATATGGTCCAGTGCCGGCAGCCAGTAAACGCCGCTTATTTTCCCCTGACTTTGCCATTCAGTTAACTGCTTATTAAGTTCGTCGGCTGAAGGATGACCATCAATAAGCAAAACATTAACGCCAAGCTTTTTAAGTTTTGAAATCAATGATTTTGCAACACCAGATTCGTCAGGCATCACAATAACCCGTGCATTTTTATCCAACTTAACACCGCTTGCTTTACAGATGTTTATATCCGGACGCATAACAGGTTGCGGAACCCTTCTTGGAATAAGGTTAGCAGCATCCATACTTCCTTTTATTGTGGCTTCAAAAGTTTTATCCTTAATCGTGGCGGAAGCATCTACTGTTTGCTGCTTTTCAGCAGTTTTTGTCGAAGGAGATACGGTTGATTCTGATTGTTTTAGGTCGGGACGTTTGTCATAAACAAACTGAATTACTGAAGCCAGTGTATTATATTCACGCAACTGAACTGTTTCATCGCGTTCAATGTTGTAAGCTTCACGAACCGATGCAAACATCTCGGCCTGCTTAACAGTGTCAATTCCTAAATCGGCTTCCAGGTCCAGATCAAGATCCAGCATGTCCGGTGGGTAGCCTGTTTTTTCTGAGATAAGTTGTAATACTTTCTCAGTAACAGCATCACCGGCTGTATGAGTTACTGCAGATCCGGTTGTTTCAACTGCACTTATAGCCTGTGAAGTGGAAACAGGTGAAGGATCATTTTGCATAACCTGCTGGGCTGAAGGTTTTAACTCGGGTCGTTTATCAAAGACAAACTGAATAACTGAAGCCAGTGTGTTGTAATCGCGTAACTGAACGGTATCATCGCGTTCAATGTTATAGGCTTCACGAACCGATGCAAACATCTCGGCCTGTTTAACGGTGTCGATACCCAGATCAGCTTCCAAATCCAGATCAAGGTCAAGCATGTCCGGCGGATAGCCCGTTTTTTCAGAGATAAGCTGCAATACTTTTTCAGTAACGGCATCACCGGCTGCTAAAGTAATAACAGATTCTGTTTTTTCAGTCACCGGGCCAACCTGGGGAGTTACTGATTTTAATTCCGGACGTTTATCGAAAACAAACTGGATAACCGAAGCCAGCGTGTTGTAATCACGTAACTGAACTGTATCATCACGTTCAATGTTATAAGCTTCCCGGACCGATGCAAACATCTCGGCCTGCTTAACGGTGTCAATACCCAGATCAGCTTCCAGATCCAGGTCAAGGTCGAGCATGTCTGGCGGGTAGCCCGTTTTTTCTGAGATAAGCTGTAATACTTTTTCAGTGACAGAATCACCGCCAGGTTGGGTTACAGCAGATCCTGCTGATACGGATGCGGTATTAATTTGTCCCTGTGGTACGGGAGCTTCATTGCGTTCATTAACAGCCGGAACAACAGATTTTAACTCCGGCCGTTTATCATAGACAAACTGAATAACAGATGCCAGGGTGTTGTAGTCACGCAACTGAACCGAATCATCACGTTCAATGTTGTAGGCTTCGCGAACCGATGCAAACATTTCAGCTTGTTTAACGGTATCGATGCCTAAATCAGCTTCAAGGTCCAGATCAAGGTCGAGCATGTCCGGCGGATAACCTGTTTTTTCTGAGATTAGTTGCATAACACGTTGCTGAACCGCGTCACCAGATTGCTGGGTTACAGCAGTCGCAGATGCTTCCGTCTGAGCAGGAGATTCAATACTTTTTTCAACAGACGGTGATGCGGATTTTAACTCCGGCCGTTTATCATAGACAAACTGAATGACTGATGCCAGCGTGTTATAATTACGCAACTGAACCGAATCATCACGTTCAATGTTGTAGGCTTCGCGGACCGATGCAAACATTTCAGCCTGCTTTACTGTATCAATGCCCAGATCAGCTTCCAGGTCCAGGTCCAGACTAAGCATGTCCGGCGGATAACCGGTTTTCTCTGAAATCAGTTCCAGGACGCGCTGTTGCACTGCATCACCCGCGGGCTGGGCAGCTACAGATTCCTGCATTTCAGCAGGAGTTGCGACCTGTGCCTGAGAAATAGTGGATTCCTTGATCACATCCGGGGTTGTTTGCGGTTTTTCTTCTGTTATTGACTTGGTTGCAGAAGTTATGGATGAAGGACTTGCGGTTTCAATTTGTGCAGCAGGACCCTGGTCCTTAATACGCAATGTACGCTTGACTACTTCCAGCTCAGCAGATGAATAACCGCTGATGGTGCGCATCCAGTTATTCCATGTTTTATGATCTTTTATACGGTAACTATAGCCCAGTTCGTGTGGCGGACGATGTTCGCCATCGAGAGTGGGTGTCCAGCGTATCAGGCTCATACTGATTTGTGATCCGAATCCCGCTGCCAGTCTCAGCGCATAATGAATCGGATAATGTCCGCCTTTTGAAAGATTCAACGGACCAAGTTCAGGATCAACTTCCTTGAAATTGGCAATGGGTGGAACGATGCTTGTTTCTACAGCCTTGACAGCAACAACATCTTCAATTCCTGTACCCATGGCATGACCGGTTAAACCTTTGGTGTTGGAGATTACAATCTGATCTGCTGTGGGTCCAAAAACATAGCGCAAGGCGTTTATTTCTGCGGCAGCACTTCCGCCACGAGCTGGTGTGTATGTCTCGTGAGATACAAAAACTGTCTGTGGTGCAATCTGGAAGCGATCAATACCCCAGCGATTTTCAGCTTTTACAATCAGGTCTTCCATTACAAATTTGATATGGTCCACATCGAGCCGTGTCCCATGGAATGCGCTGTTTGCGGTAATGGTTGATAATACATCGGCAATGGGCTGAATGCCGCGTTCGTTTGCGGATGAGACACTTTCAACAACAAGAGAAGCACCACCCATGCCTATAATCATGCCATGGCGACGGCGATCGAAAGGAATGGCCGCATTTTCAACAATTTCGTCAGTGGCTGCTGCGCCGGTTGCCAAAAAGCCTGAACCGAACCATCCCATAAGCGAGTCACTGGTGATGTCATCGGCTGAAATAACAACAACTCTGCGGCAGCGTCCGGCCTGGATCCAATCCTGTGCAAGTGAAACTGCCTGGGTTGTACTTGCACAAGCAGCGTTCAACTGCGTATTTGGCCCGCGTGCACCGATATATTCTGCAAATTGTGAATGTCCCATCGATAACACTTTAAACAGGAAGCGACGGTCAAAATTGTATGGTTCATTGTGTATTGCATCTTCAAGCTTACGGATTTTCTTATCAATTTCATCCAATGAACCATTGGCTGAAGGAGCGATTTTTTCACGCACTGATTTTAATTCTTCAATAGTTTTGATCCTGCTGCGATAGGTATAAAAACGTTTCATCTCATCCGCGAAAGAATCAAAACCGGGGAATGCCGAAGCAAAAATGATTCCTGTGTCATCGCGTAACGCGTCAGGTAATAACCAGCGGTCGGGTAATTTTGTACCTTTAGTAGTTGTTTTATAATGCATTTTCAGTGGAATGCCGGCATCGCGCAGGGCATCAAGACCGGCTCCAATGGCTAATATAGTTACCCTGTCCAAAGCAGCAAGACGATCTTCCGGAAATCCGAAATCATCAATAAGATCAAGGTTACTGGCACGAGCTGCCAGTTTGATTACATTAGCCGGATCATTAATTGTCTCAAAACGCGGACCGCCGGCTTCGCTTTTAACAAGACGGGTAATATTTTTATCCGCCATTTCCTGGCGTAGCTTGTTTATAATCGGTTTAATAAACTGTTCACCACGCAGGATACGTTCTACATTTGTGTCATCAAATACTTTTTCTGTTCCGGGCAGGCCAATAGCAGCGCCTGTTATACAGACATCTTCAACTTTTACAGCAGGTTGCTCGCCTGAATAAATGGACATTCCTTTTTCAAGGAAATCTGCAAACAGATGGCCAAGCTGCTGATAACGATCACCGCTAACGGGTGCTGGTATTTTTGGGGCAGACGTCCTGGCGGTGGGTGCCGGATTTACAGGTTGTTGTGCAGGAATCTGATATGCTGCCGGTTTTGAAACAGCTTGCTGCAGGGATTGACTTTTTCCTGATTCTGCAGGAATGGAATCGGCAATACCGAAACCTAACCCGGCAGCGTAAAAACCACACAAGGCTCGATTCAGACTAACCAGGTCACCGTTTTTCGGATGATTGGTTGATATTGAAAGCACATCTCCTTTTTCTCCAAGAACATCTTCTACAAACCCGGTTAAGGCACGTTTGGGTCCGACTTCAACGAAAACCCTGGCCCCGGCTTCATACAGAGTTTGTAATCCTTTTACAAATTGTACCGGTGATGCAACCTGTTGCGAGAGCAGATCAACCATTTGCGGGACAATTTCCGCTCCGCCGGAAGGATAAAAATCACCGCTTACATTCGAAATAACAGGAACGGCAGGCGGTTGTAAATTCATACTTTGTAATACGCGCCCTAATGGTTCACTTGCCGGCGCAACAATTTTTGTATGAAAAGCATGGCTGACAGGTATTTGCTGGGCGGTAAAACCGGCTTCCTGGAAAGCTTTAATAGCTGTTTGCACTGCTTTTGTTTCTCCGCCAATTACAGCCTGCCTGGAACTATTGATGTTAGCTATCACCACGTAACCCTTAACGGATTCAACGATTTTTCGGATATCTTCCAGCGGACCGAACACAGCCGCCATTATGCCGTTGTCTTTCACTGAGACTTTCGCCATTTCTGTTCCGCGCGCACTTACAGCTTTCAGAGCATTATCGAAAGTAAGAACCCCGGAAGCGACCAGTGCACCATATTCACCAAGACTGTGTCCCATCACCATGTCCGGTTTCATGCCATAAGTTTCAAGAACGCGTGTTAAAGTTACATCCGTACTGAGCACAGCCGGCTGAGTAATTTCCGTTTGTTTAAGATCTTCTTCTGCCTTATCCAACGCTTTCTGGTGATCATCCACAAAGATGTAGTCGCTCAGCGGTTTACCCAGGAGCGGTGTCATGGTATTATCTGCATCTTTAAAACACTGTGCTGCTACAGGGTCTGTGTCACGCAGGTCTTTTAGCATATTAACATATTGCGATCCCTGCCCCGGATAGAGAAAAGCAACTTTCGGTTTTGGACCTTTCCCAAGATAGACACCTTTGCCCTGTAATGCTTTCCAGCGGCGTTCCTGTCCGGATTCAAAAGCTTTAATTGCCCGTTCTGCTTTATCAGCCAATTCAGCGGCATCGATAAAATCGATTGCAAGGCGAACATTTGCATCAATATCCGATTGTTTGGGAGCAGATATTTCAGGAGCTTTTCCGGCAAGGGCATCATTATAAACAGTCTGCAGTCTTCTAAGAACAGCTTCTTCAGAAATATCACCAATCAGTAAAATGCCCTGTATTGGTTTTTTTGCTGATGGTTTTGATGCAGGCATTGCCGGTACAGAAACGGTTGTTTTTTCTTCTTTTTCCTGTTCATGAACAATACGCCCCGGGATATATTCTTCCAGTACTGTATGGAAGTTGGTTCCGCCAAAGCCAAAAGCGCTGACACCGGCGCGGCGCACTTCATGTCCGTTTAAGGTCCATTCCTGAAGTTTTGTATTTACATAAAAAGGAGTGGTTGCCCAATCCACTTTAGGATTTGGTTTGTTAAAATTCAAAGACGGCGGGATGAGTTTTTCATGCAGGGACATAGCCGCTTTAAAAACACCGGCTGCACCAGCAGCACCTTTCAAGTGGCCGATATTTGATTTTACCGACCCGAGAGCTATACCTGCAGGTTTTAATCCTAATGGATTAAATACAATACCCAACGATTCCAGTTCTCCGGCGTCACCAACCCGTGTTGATGTGCCATGGCCTTCGATCAGAGAAGCCGTAACAGGAGATACGCCTGCATTTTCCCAGCCGCGTTCTATTGCATATTTCTGCCCTTTGGGATTGGGAGCGGTAATACCTTTCCCTTTCCCGTCACTCGAGCCCCCGATACCACGGATAACAGCATAAATTTTGTCACCGTCCCGTTCGGCATCTTCCAGGCGTTTTAAAAGGAAAATTGCGGCACCTTCACCCATTACAAAGCCATCAGCATCTTCATCATATGGACGGGTTCCTGTTGCAGACAGTGCACCGATTTTACAAAATTTTATATAGGTTGATGCACTCATGTTTGCATCTACGCCACCGGTTATAACAGCGTCGTAATCGTGGGCTTCAAGACCTTCAATTGCTGCATTCATGGCAGCCATTGCAGAAGCACATGCCGCATCGGCAATAAAGTTCGGCCCTTTAAAATCATACAGAGCTGCAATTCTGCCGGCAATAATATTGCCCAATTCGCCCGGCATAGTGTCTTCGGTAATTGGTGCAAAACGATTACTTACATTGGTTAATAATTCTTCCAATACTTTTTTACGAACATCAGCAGGGAGCTTAGCGAATGAAGCACTTTTAATAAGTTGTTCTTCCATTTCCGGGAAAAGAATTCTGGAAGCAGAATACAAATGTATATCTCCGCCCATGGCGTTACCCATAATAACGGCAGTGCGTTCCTGGTTTAATGGTTTCTCAGGAAATCCATAATCCATCAGTGCTTCACGTGCACCCATGATCGCCCATTTCTGCGTGTAATCCATCATGTCAGCGACTTTAGGCGGGATAGCGAGTTTCCATTTGAGCGGGTCCCAATCAAACTGATGTACCCAACCGCCTATTTTTGTGTAGCTTTTTGCGGGTGCTTTTGGATCGGGATCAAAGTATTTACGTGTTTCCCAGCGTTCATCACGCACATCTGAGATGCTATAACGTCCGTTTTTTATGTTTTGCCAGAATTCGCCTGCATTTGCTGCATCGGGCATGATTGCCCCAATTCCAACGATGGCAATGGCCTTATGCTTTGTCTTTTTCATCACTAAACTCCAGTGTCAATTCTAAAAATTATTATTGATTACCATTTCGCTGATAGATTACATCGGCAATGTAATCCATGTCGGTGATCAGCCCTGACTGGGCCTTATGAATAGCAGAAAGATTAAGAGCCTGTTCAAATGCAGCCATTTCTGCATCACCAATTTCCTCTACACCTGCGATCCAGCGCAGTCCTTCTTCTGCAACTTTCAGTGCAGCTTCGCGGGCAAAAACGCGGCTCATCGCGGATTGAGTTTCAGCTTTAAATCGGTTATCTGCTTTCGGATTTAATTCATTGTTTTTTGCCCTGTCGGTTCGCCGGCAGAAACACGCTGCTGTTTCGGCATAAGCTATAAGCTGTCCCAGGCGGAAAAGAATATGTTGATGACGGGTCAGCCTTTTTTCCCGTGCACGTTCCATTACATTGGCCAGGGCATGCAGGGCAAGTGCCGCAAACTTGGCACCCACCGCAGGATTAGTACCGTGCAATTGTTCCATCTTCAGGGCTTCATCATGGTAATGCTGACCCCTGGACTTTAAATGAAACTGCCAGCGATCACGACAAATGGTCATTTCCATGATTTCAGAAGTTCCTTCATAAATTGTGGTAATTCTTACATCACGTTTATATTTTTCAACCATGTATTCTTTTGTGTAACCGTATCCGCCATGTGCCTGAATGGCCGCATCAGCGGCAGCATTCCCGGCTTCAGTTGCCATGTATTTGGCAATAGCTCCTTCTGTGTTCAGATTGCCGCCGCCTGTGTCGATGCGTTCAGCTGTTTCTTCGATATAAGAGCGGGCAGCTTCAAGATTGATGATGTGGGGAATGATAAGTTTATGAGTATAACCCTGTTTTTCGGAGAGCGGAGTACCGCCCTGGATACGGTCAATAGAATAAGGAATAGCACGGTCAACGGCAGCCCAGCCACCGCCGAGACCAAATGCTGCAACCATCAATCGTGTATAGCCGAAAACCAGTTGTGCCTGGAATAATCCCTGGCCTTCCTGGAGTCCTAAAAGCCGGTCAGCATCCACATAAACTTCATTCAAAGATAAAGCAGCGGTGTTACTAGCACGGATACCGTGTTTGTCTTCCGGTTTACCTTTTTCAAATCCTTCGGCATCTTTTTCAACCACAAACCAACTGGGGCCGCCGGGTGTTTTTGCAAGAATGGTGTAAACGTCTGCGTAGCCGCCATTGCTGATCCATTGCTTGCTGCCGGAAATCTTATAACCTGCTATCTTACCGTCTTTTTCCACGGGTGTGGCGATTGTTTTTAATGCGCCCAAATCACTTCCGGCTTCTGGTTCAGTCGCGCCATAGGCCATTAACAAACCTTCATTAGCTATACGGGATAACCAAAATTTTTTCTGCTCGGGAGTACCGCCGAAAACGATCGGATCGCTTCCTAAAAATGTAGCAAAAACACCGGTTGAGATCCCAAGGTCTACTCTGGCAAGCTGTTCACAAACACGGTAGTCATCAAACGCACCGCCACCCATGCCATCAAATTCTTCCGGGATAAAGAGCAGGTGTATTCCCAATCCTTCGCCGCACATCTGGCGAATGATATCAATCGGGAACTCATCCTTTTCATCGATTTCAATTAGTTTCTTATCGCTGAGCTCTGCTTCTGAAAACTCTCTAATAGAGCTAAGAATTAAATCCAGCGTTTCTTTATCCAATCCGGCAGCATTCATAAAAATTCTCCTGAAAATAGTTAAATAGACATACTATGATTGTATAAATCGAAGGAAAAATATGTAATTAATTGGATGCGGGTAGGTGTTAGGTCATGTATTATAAACAAAAATGTTTGTTAAAAAAAGAACATAATGAAAAATATAAGTTTTTTTTGTCTTAATTTTAAAGACAGCAGTATTCAAAGGATAAATTTGTTTATTGCTAAAAATCTTATGTACATTTTTTTATGAGTACGTATGATAAGATTTATGAAATCGTAAAATCCATTCCATACGGTATGGTTATGTCGTATGGCCAAATAGCCGGAATGCTGGAACGATGCACAGCCAGGATGGTTGGTTATGCAATGGCGGCAACACCTGATGATATGAATTTAGCATGGTGGCGTGTTGTGAACAGCCAGTTAAAAATAAGTTTACGGGCTTCAGGCGGGCACGATATACTTCAGCGTCGCTTACTGGAAAAGGAAGGTGTAATCTTTAATAAAAGCGGGAAAATAGAACCACGATTCAGGTATAAACCAGCCCTTTGATATATCAGGTAACTTTGTGCATTTGTTGTCGTATTGCCTTATATTATTTTATCAGCATAAAATCTTAAAATTAATCAAACTAAATAATACATTCAGGAGGTAATAATGTATAAACACATTATAATTTCTCTGATCAGTGTGGCTCTTTTGTTTAGTTGTCAAAAACAGATGAAATCCGGCATTGATCAGACACAAATGGACAAAACCGTAAAGCCGCAGGACGATTTTTATGAATACATGAATGGGACCTGGCTTAAAACATTCGAAATTCCGCAGGATAAATCGAATTACGGTTCATTTACAAAACTGGCAGATGATGCTGAAAAAAATCTGCTGGCTATAATTAAAGAAGCAGCACAGGCTGAAAACAAAGAGCCTGGTTCCAATGTACAAAAAGTCGGTGATATGTATCTGAGCTTTATGGACAGTACCCGAGCCGAAGAACTAGGAATGGAACCAATCCGGGCAGATCTTGAACAAATAGCTGCTTTAGCTAACAAAGATGATGTTGTAAAACATATGGCCGTATTGGATAAAATGAGCGTGGGCTCTGTTTTTGGTGCTTTTGTACGTCAGGATGATAAAAACACGACGAAATATATTGTTAATTTTTACCAGGGTGGTTTAAGCCTTCCGGATAAAAGTTATTATCTGAGCGATAATGAAAAATTTACAGAAATACGCGGCAAATATGTTGAACATGTGCAAAAAATGTTTGAAATGACCGGTTACAAAAACGCGGCTGAAAAAGCCAAAACTGTGATGGAAATGGAAACAGCGATAGCCGAAAATCACTGGTCAAGGGTTGAGAACAGGGATCGTAATAAAACATATAATAAATTTGCCCTGGTTGATCTGGATAAAAATATGGGCACTTTTAAATTAGCAGTTTTTGCAGATGAATCAGGATTTGGATCTGTTGACAGTGTGCGTGTATATCAGCCGTCATACTTTACAGCGCTTGGAAAGTTATATGATAAATATTCTGTTGAAGACTGGAAAACATTCCTGGAGTGGAATTTAATTACAGCTGCCGCTCCTTATCTCAGCAATGATTTTGTAAATGAAGATTTTCAGTTTTACCAGAAAGTGTTGAGTGGTGTTGAACAAAATCGTCCTCGCTGGAAACGCGCTGTAAGCTCTGTTGAAGGTGTGCTTGGAGAAGTTGTCGGAAAACTTTATGTGGAACGCCACTTTAAGCCTGAAGCCAAAGAGCGTATGGTTACCCTGGTAAGCAATTTGCGTCAATCATTCCGTGAACGAATCAACACGCTGGAATGGATGAGCGCCGAAACAAAGGAAAAAGCTCTCGCTAAACTTGAAAAATTTAATGCAAAAATCGGTTATCCGGATAAATGGAAAGATTATTCTGCGCTGGAAATAAAAGCAGATGATTTGCTGGGCAATCTGCGACGCTCGGCATTGGTTGAACACCACCGTCAACTTGATAAATTAGGCAAACCGATAGATCGCGAAGAATGGTTTATGACACCGCAGACGGTAAACGCCTACTACAGTTCAAGCATGAACGAAGTGGTTTTCCCGGCTGCTATTTTACAACCTCCATTCTTTAACATGGATGCAGATGATGCTGTAAATTATGGTGGAATTGGTGCAGTAATCGGTCATGAACTCACCCATGGATTTGATGACCAGGGACGTAAATCAGATGGTGATGGCAATCTGAATGATTGGTGGACAGACGAAGATGCCAAAAAATTTGAAGAACGTGCCCAGGTAATGATCGATCAGTATTTTGGTTATAACCCGATTGATACCATGCATGTAAACGGAAAGTTAACACTAGGTGAAAATATTGCCGACCTGGGGGGCTTAACAATTTCCTATTATGCTTATAAGAATGCACTTGCCGGCAAAGAAGCCCCGGTTATTGATGGTTATAGCGGTGATCAGCGTTTCTTTTTGGGCTGGGCACAAATCTGGGCACGCAAATATCGCGATGATGCATTGAGACAGCGTCTGCAAACCGATCCCCATTCACCGAGCGAATACAGAACCAATGGTATCGTATCCAATATGCCGGAATTTTATACTGCTTTCAATGTAAGTGAAAGTGATCCGATGTACCGAGCAGAAGATATCCGTGTTAAAATCTGGTAGTAAATAAACAATAATTGATCAAGGGCAGTCTGCTTAAAACAGGCTGCCTTTTTATTTTAAGTTTATAATGATTTCCTTTTTCATTCGCATAACATTTTATTATTTTACAGCAATCTTTCCTTTAAATATTCAGAAAACATGGATGTGCAATAAATAAAAGGAATTCTCCGTTAATACAAAATATTAAATTTTGTCCCATAAACCCGGAGGTTCGAAATGCCCATCTCAATTAATCGTGATCTGCGTCTGCCTGAATCTGAATATTTTCCCGGAGCGCAAAATAAAACAGGTATTTGTGTTCATCATACAGTGGGCGGGTCGGCACGGTCCACGTTTAACTGGTGGATGAATGACAAAGCCATGGTTGGTACGGCTTATTTAATCGCTCATGATGGCACTATCCATGAAGTTTTTGATCCTGCGGCATGGGCCTGGCAGTTTGGCTTAAAGTGGAACCGTGAAGAAAAAATAAAGTTTGAACGCCGTTTTATTGGAATTGAAATTGCCAGTGAAGGTGGACTTATAGAACAGGATGGCAACCTGTATTGCTTTGACCGGGTTTCGGATCGTACACGAAAAAACCGCGATGAAGCATTTGATTATGGCCAGATTTACCGCGGTTATCGTTATTATGATAAATATGAACAGGCACAGATTGATTCACTGACAGAATTAATAAATCATCTCTGTGAAGAGTTTACAATTCCCAAAGACACACCCGCGGATCATTTTAAGTTTTATGGAGAGTCTCTGAAAGATTTCAAAGGCATTATCGGCCACACGATGGTAAGGCTTGATAAAAGCGATCCTTTGCCGGATTCATCATTGTGGCAAACGATTATGTCAGAATGCGGTGTCCAGGCTGTTGACCCCGGAACCGGCAAACCGAAGGAAGAAAAAATGAATGATTCTGAGAAAGATGCTCTTTTTGAGAACAATGTTCAGGAAATAAATAAAATGGCAGTTGCTGCAGGCAGCATGGTTAAAGGATTAATTATGGAACTCGATCGTGGTGACCGGGATACGTATATTCGCTTACATGACGCTGTAAGTAATGGCCACCTGGTGAAGTATGATTTTGTTGAAGGCGATCCGGGTCTGGTTTTTCGTGTAGCTACTGCGCTTGGATTCAAAAATGTTACTGATGATACCTTAGAGGTTCGCAATGCTTAAAACATTGATTGCCATAATCGCAGTTCTGGCAGTATTGTTCGCTTATTTTGGCGGGTTATGGCAAAACAAAGATAAAATTCACAATGCTGAAGTCGAAATGTTGAAAATGCGTGCCATGCGTGATTCTTTGCAGACAGTCGTTTCATTCAGAGATTCGCTGCAAAAACAACTGACCAGTGAAGTAGCAGCCCGCAAAGATGAAGCACAGGCGCTGCGGGATCAGGTTGCCATGCTGGAAGAAGAACGGGCTGCAGAACAGCTTTCGGTACGCCGGTTACGAAAAAAAGAAGATCTACAGGAAAGGCTGCGGACTACTTTTCCGGAAATGGCCGCTTCGGATTGGGGTGTAACAGAAGTAATGAATGAAAAAGCCGGAATTGGAATTGAATACCTGCTTGTTCCATTATGGTTCAGTGAAACATTTATAATTGACCATCAAAATGCAATTTCCTGGAAAAAACAAAAAGATAAATTAATGGATGTCGATTCGCTGAATTCCTTTATAATAACATTACAGGATTCGATTTATACACTCGAAAAACTAAATCGTAAAGCTTATGAAAGCGGCTATAATATTGCCTTTTTCAAATACGACTCGCTGAATAAAGAATATATCAAAGAGTTAAAAAAAGGTGATATTAACTGGGGATTACAGGCAGCAGGATTTTTGGGTGGAGGCATAATTGGCGTGTTGATCGGAAGGGGAACAAAGTAATGACTATTTCCTGGTTGGTTTCTTTGTTTGAACGTGATCTTGATCGTTTGAAGAAAGAGATTGAGCTGTACTCAGATGAAAAAATTTTCTGGAAAACAGAAAAAGGTATTGCCAACTCTGCAGGAAACTTATCTCTGCATCTTATTGGTAATCTGAGTCATTTTATTGGTGCTACGCTTGGTAAAAACGATTACGTACGAGATAGGGAAAAAGAGTTTTCGGATAAGAATATTGCTAAAAGTGAAATACTGCTAAAACTTGCTGTTGTTCGGGATACTGTTTCCGATGTACTTCAAAATCTCGATGAAAAAGATCTTGTACAGACATTCCCTATAAATGTTTGGGGAGAAGAAATTGATACGGGTTATTTCCTGATACATCTTGCCACACATTTAAATTATCATCTAGGACAAATCAATTATCACCGCCGTTTACTAGATGTCGGAACCTGATTATCATCCCAACTGGGGTGCCGGGATAGTAAAACATTGAAGGCCATATTTTTCACGCATCACTTATTCCAGGATAATTTTTACTTTATTTCCCAGAAGACCTTCGATTGGTAATTCTCCAAAATTAATGGCTTTAGCGTATTCGATTGCCTTTTCGGTTGAAAATCCTTTGTATTTAACCAGGTAGGCTGCCCACATGTGACTGGCGCGCCATGCAACGGTGCAGTGCAAAAGCACCTTGCCTTCAGCTTTGTCTATGCTTTCAGCAAAGGTATTTAATGCCTGCGGTGTATAAGGATTGTTTTCCCCGCCAAGCGGAATATGAATGTAGCTCAAACCGAGATTTTCCAATAACGCTTTTTCATCAAAAGGAACATAATCGCGATTATTCATTTCTTGATCAGTGCGCAGGTTTATAATTGTTCTTACGCCCTGCTGCTTCAGCCAGCTGAAGGATGAATCATCCGGTTGTCCGCTGATATATAGATTGCCTGATTTTGCAATTATTCCACGGAATCCTTTCTGATCAAGTTTTTGGGGAAATTCAACAGATTCCTGCCCGAAAAGAATACTGCCATTCAGAAGCAGAATAAATAAGCCGGAGAGAAAAAATCGTGTCATAGATGACTCCTTGGTTGTGTTTAGTCATGAAACACACATTTTTTCAAATATATTCTTGTGCTGAAATATACAGGTTACAACAGGAAGGATGATGAATTTTGTCGTTTTGGTAAGAATTCCCTAGTCGACAGGAAAGCTTGTAATGAATCCCAGAAGGTTGCGGTTTCACGTATGTGTGGTAAGAAAAGGTTTTGATCCGCAACTTTAATTAAATCAAAAAACCAATATTGACTCATAAAAGGCGAAATTTTCAGATGGCTGCCATGTGTTTTTTGCGTCAGATGAAAATTGCCAAATTCTCCACGTACTGCTGAGATAATAGATGCATTAATCACGCTAGGATCCTGGAAAGGCTGACTATGAACATAAAAAACAGCTTTTTCATAAAGCTGGTACGATGGCATCTGCGGGGTTAATGAACAATTTCCTAAAAATCCGTTCTTGCGGGTTAACTCTGCAATATTTTCCAGAAGCTGGTTATAAGAAAGTCCAAGTTCCGCACCTAAACCGATACAGCCAATAAGTCGTGTTTCAATCTGCTTAAGCTCATTTACTACAAAGAGAGAAATGGCATCTTCAATAAGAGAAGCTGTTTCTTCTTCATCACCGCGTAAAAGACTATCAACTCCACCATCAATTAAAAGAATTCCATCAATATTCAGATAATCAATCAAAAGATTATAATTGCTCAATAAATCCCGTGTACCTGTTTTATGAAAAGACCATATTGTCAAATCTTCATTTCGCACTTCTCTAAACCACTTAGACAGGTAAAGCTCAGGAAAATAAACCACAGGTTCATTAAAAGCTGCATCAACACCGACCAATGTGGGTGATAAACGATGACCTCCTTCAAAATACTCAATATCTGAAAAACTGTAGTTAGCCAAATGAACATTTTTACCAATATCCCGGAGCTCAAAATAAACCGGCAATCCACAGAAAAGATCATAGCCACCACCCATTCCGGCAATTAAAATATTATTACAATGGTTTAACTGATCCATGATTGGCAGGTTTAATTTCATATCTGCACCGATTAAAAAGTCATTATAAGTAGCAAGGATGTTTTAAATTTTTAGAAAATTTATGCTCGTAAATATTTTATCGTGCTTTAAATGTTATTAAAATATTTGCGTATTTGAAATCTCATGGTTTGTTTGCATTTTTTAAGTGTTATATGGAAATTCAAAATACATTGCATTGCCGGTCTTCCTTACACAAAATCCATCATCCTAAAATGAAGAATCTGAATTATGAAAAAATCAACTCAAACCCGGATCACAAGGTATACACTTGAATTATTTGTTATTATTTTTGGTATTTCTGTTTCTTTCCTGCTTAATGAATGGCGTGAGAATCGGCAGAATTTTAAAGCTGAAGGGGCAGCATTACATGCTATTTATGATGACTTGATTGCAGATTCACTGGTAATATCAAATGAAGCGAAACTGCTCGCAAACAACCAGACGTATTACAATTATTTCCTGAAAAAAGTATATAGTGAAAACGCAAATCCGGATAGTATTGTCAGGGCTATCGGTGCATTTGCAATGTATACAACGCTTGAAACAAAAAATGTTGCTTATGAACAGCTAAAAGCAACAGGTCAGTTAGGACTTATCACAAACAAGATTTTGCTGAAAGAAATAGTCGAGATTTATACAAACGAATACGGAATAACACGCGAACTTAGTTCGATTGATAAAAAAATGGTTTTAGAACAGTATATTCCATATTTGCTTAAAGAATCTCCGTTGTCTTTAAATGATTTAAATAACAACTTTGATTTAAAAAATCCTAAATATCTTAAACTGATCAGGGATAAAACATTTCTGAATATGTTTGTGATAAATATAAATTTTAAAGATCAGAATATACAAAGATATAAAAACCTGAACGATAATATCCGCAAAGTACTAAATGGAATAAATACAGAAATGAAAGAAAGATTCAATTATAAGAAATCTTGAAACAGATATCCTTATTTCAGAATGACGCTTACTGTGTAAGTTCACCTGAATTACGTCAGACGTCGTGTCAGTTAGCCTGCAGGCTAATCTGTCTGCCGACATGATCTTCCGACGAACTTATTTTAGATCTTTATACAGGATTAAGTTTGTTAAAAATACTTAGCTAAGTTTGTTTGCCAAGGAATCCCTAAATTGTAATGATCAGACGAACCTTTTTTTAATTTTCATAGCGGGCTTCGTATTTTTTATATAGTCTTTTATGTTTATCATCCAGATCCACTTTGCGGCCGTCAATAAACATCATCTCAATAATACTGCTTTGCATATCCAGGATGTCTCCTTTACTAACGACCAATGTGGCGCTTTTTCCTTTATCCAGGGAACCGTAGTTTTTATCAATCCCTAAAATTTCAGCCGGCCATAGTGTGATTGATTTTAGTGCATCTTCTTTTGAAAGACCGTGTGCTGCCGCAGTTCCGGCAAAGAACGGAAGATTGCGGATATCCCACATGTCTGAAGAAATTTTAGTAATACAAAATTTTACACCTGCTTCTTTAAGTAACGCGGGTGTTTTAAAGGGCAGATCGTAGTCTTCATCTTCCCTGAAAGGAAGCGCATGTGTCTGATATAAAATAACAGAAATATTATTTTCAACAAGAAGATCGGTGAGTTTCCATGCATCGCGGCCACCAAGCAGAATCATTTTCATATCTAATGTATTGCAAAAATTAACGGCTGCTTCTATTTCTTTATATTCATCGGCCTGGATAATTAAAGGTACATCTCCGCTCAATACCGGTATAATAGCATCAAAACGGATATCTCTTTTTAGACCGGGGTCAGCTTTTTGAGCATTGGCATATGTTTTTGCATCAAGAAAAAAGTCTTCCAGCTTGTTTAAGTTTTCAGCAATCTTTTCCAGCTGTTTTTCAGGTGAGTCTTTTGCTCTTGGTGAATTTGAAACGGTCATACGCGGCCAATTGATATGCAATCCTGCAATGTCCTTAATTGTTGCATCTTCACTGTTCCAGCCATCCAGCTGTAAAATACTGGATTGACCGGAAATAATCCCGCCCTTTGGTGCGACTAAGGCGGTTGTAATTCCATTGGAACGGATTGTTGGTGTAACTTCTGAATCCGGATTGTATGCTACGGCAGCTTTGGCGTTGGGATTATAGGAACCTGCTTCGTTGTAATCAACTGTGGCGCGAACAGCACCAATTTCCACCAGGCCTATTTGTGAGTAAGGGGCAATCAGCCCGGGATATACATTATGACCTTTAACATCGATTATCTCGGTATTTTCCGGAAAACCTGTTTTCGCATTGTTGATTGAAGAAATAACACCTTTATCAAAGAGCAGTGTACCGTTTTTAATAACCTGTCCTGAAACAGTGTATATGTTTGCATTGATCAGGGCAATGGGGTTTTGCTGGGTTTTTCCCGGGATTAAATCATTGGCAGAAGCAAGCCGGATGCATGAGAAACAGAGAACAATCAATATCATCAAAGTATTTAAAGTTTTCATTAGTTGATCTCCCTTCCCATAAAATCAAAAACATCATCACAGTGGTAATCATCCATTTCTTTCGGGCCAGGTTTTCCTGAACCTTTTTTCTTTTTACCATTGGAGTTTGGTTCGTTTAAAGCTTTTTGAATCAAAGCTGCCCTTTGTGCTGCTATTTGTTTTCTTAATTCTTTATCTTCTTCCCTGTCAAAATACTTCCTGCCTTCAATCCAGGTTTGTAATGGAGAAGCATAGACTGACAACGGGTCTTCGTTCCAGATTACAAAATCGGCTTCCTTGCCGGCTTCAAGACTGCCGGTATATTGATCGACTTTCAGCTGTTTCGCAGGATTAATAGTTACCAATTTTATGGCTTCTTCTTTTGACATCCCGCCATACTTAATAGCTTTGGCAGCTTCATGGTTCAGACGACGCGCCATTTCTGCATCGTCCGAATTAACAGATGTAACAACACCCTGTTCTGCCATTAACACCGTGTTGTACGGAATAGCTTCATACACTTCAAATTTGTAATCCCACCAGTCGGCAAAGGTAGATGCCATGGCACCATGCTCTGCCATTTCTTTGGCTACTTTATAGCCTTCAAGGATATGTGTAAAAGTTCCGACCTTAAAACCAAATTCTTCGGCTAAACGCATCAGCATCAGGATTTCACTTTGAACGTAAGAATGACAATGAATGAATCGTTCGCTGTTAATGATTTCAAGGAGGGCATCCAACTCTAAATCCCGGCGTGGTGGAATTTTCCGGGCTTTTTCAGATGATGACAAATCATTATATTTTTGCCACTCAATCCCGTACTCTTTTGCACGCTGAAAGCCATCCCACATTATTTCACGAACACCCATCCGTGTTTGTGGATATCGTTTGTCGTAATTGTCACCCCAATTTGATTGTTTTACGTTTTCTCCAAGGGCAAATTTTATGCTGGGCGGGGCATTTTTGTATTTTAATCCTTCAGCATTTTGTCCCCAGCGCAATTTGATTACCTGCGCCTGTCCGCCAATCGGATTAGCAGATCCGTGAAGCAGTTGGGACATGGTTACTCCACCGGAGAGCTGCCTGTAAATGTTGATATTTTCCGGGTTGAGCACATCTCCGATGCGTACTTCAGCTGTAATGGCCTGAGTTCCTTCATTTACACCACGGCTTATAGCAATATGCGAGTGCTCATCGATTATACCCGGGGTTACATGCAGACCCGTTCCATCAATTTTAATGGAGCTTTCCGGGATGGACAGGTTTTTTCCAACTTTTTCTATTTTACCTTTATGAATAAGAATGTCGGCATTTTCAAGAATTCCAGCGTTTCCGGCTGTCCAGATTGTTGCGTTTGTTACAGCTACGTATTCAGGTAGTCCCGGTAAAGAAGCACGTCCATAGGCTTTATCCGGATAGACGGTTGTGAATAGTGCCGGTGTTATTTCCGGTTTTTCTTTCTCTTTTTCTTCTTTTTCAGTATAGGTGTTTTTACGCAATGCGTCCCAGGCAATCAATTGACCATCCGGCAGAATTACGTGTCCACTAGCTGCATCATCAGCAATTCTTCCGGAGAATCGTAAAATCCCAGCATAGTTCAGAGAATCGCCTTTAAGACTGAAATTGATTTTGTTTTCAGATATCTGGAAAGTTATTGCTTCTATCCCGGCAATGTTGTTTTTTATTTTTGCTGAAGGTTTACTTTTTGTACCTTCAACCGACATTTTTAATGGGAGTTTGTTGCCAGGTATTAGAACGGATAATTCCCAATCCCCGCGAACATCTGTTTGCTGCGGTTTATTTATTTCAAATATTTCACCTTCAACAACGACAGACCTGATTTCAGCATCATCATCAAAAATATCCTTATCTGCAATAACCAGATTAGCTAATTTCCCTTTAGCTATTGTTCCGCAAACATCGCTGATACCGGTCAATTCGGCAGGTATTTCAGTAAGAGCCCGTAATGCAGCGTCTTTGTCAAGTCCCCGTTTTACAGCCAGGCGTATATTTTTAAGGAAATTCTCTTTTTTGTCTAATCCGTCAGTAGTAAAGGCAAAAGTGATTCCTGCAGCATTGAGTCGGGCAGGATTTTCAGGAGCGCTATCCCAGTCTTTCAGGTCTTCCAGATTCACATCAGCATCAAAATCAGCCATAGTAACAAAAGGCACATCAGGGAAATCAACCGGGACAATAAGCGGGGCATTCATTCCTTTTATATCGGAAAGACGTTTGTAGCTATCACCATTGCTCTTGTAGATAGCGTTTAGGCCAAATTCACTGGCAATTTCATACGCCCGGGCAACATCCAGATAGCTTCCTGCAGAAAAAACGACCTTTTGCTTTTTGCCAATTACCGGTTGCAGCGCTTCGAGTGCACTGTTTTTTTCCGGCCGGATTTGATTGATGTTTTTATTAAAAGCCTGCCAGGCTTTACCGTACCACTGCGCGTCATAAAAAACCTGCCGGATTAGCGCTATTGAACCCATCAATGAACTTGGGTAGTCCTGCACGGAACTGCCTTTTGAAAAAGAAAGAAACTGTGCGCTGTTTTCACGTACAATTAATGTATTGGGCACATCATCACGCAGCGAGATAACTGCAGCATTCCCCTGGAAAATACCGTCAAGTCCACTGCTTTGCACAGTAGTAAAGCCGAGTGCCCTTAGTTCATCAGCTAGTTTTTTATCATATTTAAATTCATCCTGAGCAGCGCGTTGTGCATTTACTGCAGCATTCCAGTATATCTCACCGAAACGATCAATGGTTGGATTAGGACCGGGATCTCGCTTTTCGTGTTTTGGTTCATCCAGACCAAAGCGGATATAGGGCTCAATAAATCCCGGATACACTGTTGATCCGGAGAGATCAATAACCCGAGCATCTTTGGGAACCGTCAGGTTATTACCGATACTTTCAATCCGTTTATCTCGGATAATTAATGAATTAAAGATCTGTTTGGATGCGGCACTCGGAATAACCCGGGCATTCTGATAATAAATTATATTTACCGGATTAGTTGAAAGTCCTTCCTGCGGTGTTGTTTGGGAAAAGCCAAAAACTGTAAGGATGAAAAACAGAGAAAGAAGTTTAATCATGATTCTCCTGTCATTAAATATTAACTGATATTTCTTTGAATCGTTTACTTATAAAAAATCCATGGACAGCTCTAACCGGGCCAAACAAGGCATAAATAAATCCAGAAAGGGCAACCTGATCTGTAAATAAAGCAATTAATACTGAAATTAAACACACAGAAGCATAAATGATATGCGCTTCATAAACTGATTTAGTAAATAAAATTTCAAGTGCATTTAATTTTAAATGTTTTCTGTGCCGGAAAGCATTCATGTACATAAGCATATAAACAAAGAATATTATAAATAATCCGGTTGAATATATAACCATAAGATTAGCAGATTCAAATTCATTATTGAACATAGAAACTGCCACAGACGAAGTGCCCCAGAATATATTTACAAGAAAGTTAAAAAGAAATTTTAAAGGGTAAATATAAAAAAGAATGACAAAAAGCAGGATAGAATTGAGTATCAGAATATAATTAGTCTGTAATCCATAACGCCGAAAAAAGAGAAAATGATAAAACCATAAGAAAACAAGCATCGCGAATGATATCGCGAAAGATACAAAGCCACGCATGGTTTCTATTAGTTCTGCATAGCTTGAAGGTACTTCGAGAGAGACAACTAAAAGAGTAATTGCGAATGCAAAAACAGCATCACTGAAAGCTTCCAGGCGGCTGATATCCTGGCCACGCCAGATAAAATATTTGTCAATTCTAAGATTTGATTGTGATATTTTCATACTCTTTCGATGGTCAGTAGAATATATTTTTTATCACGGGCAAAAAATTCAGGATTTACAATATTGAGTTTTTTATCAATTTTTAAATTCAGTTCAGAAATCATCTCGCTTAAAATGTAGTTTTTGCCGGGATGTTTTCTTTCCAGCTTAGCTGTTAAAAATTCAAACAACGGTTTACCGATTTGTTCACCCCACATGTAGATATAAGCTAAGGTTGGCAAAATATTTTTTGTAATTTCCTGTTTGTAAACAATTTTTAGATGATTTTCACTAAGTAATCTTTCAAAATCATTCCAATTATGGCCAGATTTCTCATGGGCTTCTCCAAACCGGAAATAATCCACAACAATCCAGCGGCCATCTGGTTTAAGCATTGATAAAATTTTAGGTATAGCTTTTTCAGGGCTAATATATTGCAATGATTCAGAATTAATAATTGTATCGAAGAACGTTTCAAATCCTTCAGTTTCCATTTTCTGAAATTTAGATCGGATTACTTTTGCGTCAGGATATTTTTTTTCGATATATGATATCTGATGGCGATCAGGGGTAACTCCATACGCTTTAAATCCGGCATTCTGAAGCATACCGATCAGACCACCCATACCGCAGCCGACATCCAGCACATTTCCGTAATTATTTTTTATCTGGTCAATTATAAGCCGGGCATAATTAATCTGTGCAATTCTAATATCGTGAAGACTTATTTTTTCTGCAGGAATTTCCGGGTCTTCGAAATATCCATAATGCAAAAAATCAGTTTGAAGTATTTTGTCATATAGTTTGAGCTGCGGATCTTCTGCTGATCGGGAAACATTTTTCTTTTCACGGGAGAGTTGAAAAGCTTTCCACAAATGCATAGGCCAAAAAATTCTTTTCAATACAGATTTAATCATAGTTGTTCCGGCAATGAAATGGGATTTTGAATATCAAAGGAGAATTTTTAGAGGTAATTAAAAATATTGAAATAATCAATAGCAGTTTCTGTAAATAAACGGTATTTTTATTTTGACAATTAGTTGCCTTGTTATTATATTTACCGGCTATTTGACAACATAAAAATGGAGAAATGAATGGCCATCCAAACTCTCGATTTACGTAAAATGCATGAAAAAAAACTGAATATTTACGAAGCATGTCTTCTAATTGCAGCACGTGCCCGCCAGATTAATTCAGAACGGCTGGAAGAAAAGAAAGAAAACGAAATTCTCAGCGATATGGATTTATATGATGAAGCAGATATTTATGATCGTGAGTTAATGGAAGATATCAAGTTCGAAAAAGAAATTAATCCTACAGTTATTGCTCAGGATGAATTTTTTAATAATAAAATCCAAGCTTATTACATTGAAAAAACTGAAGAACAAGAAGAAGCCTGATTGTTTTTGAAGAGCCACAATATTAAATAAAATTGACACATTATTTAATTTATTTTATTTTTTTGCCGCATCCACACTTTGGGGGTTTCAATGAAAATTAAAGAAAAAATAGAAAATCATGTTGCTGTACTTACGCTAAATGGTAAAATGATGGGTGGACCTGAGACGCAAGCGGTTCATGATCATATTAAAAGTTTAATCGCTGACGGTATAAAGAATGTAGTTATTGATCTTGGCGATGTAAAATGGATGAACAGCTCGGGTATGGGCGTATTAATGGCCAGTATGACCACTTTAAATAATGCTGAAGGTAAACTTGCACTTGCCCGCGTTACAGAAAAAGTAGAAAGTTTGCTTATTATTACACAACTGATAAAGGTGTTTACTACTTTCGAAACAGTCGAAAGAGCTGTTTCTTCTTTCAGTTGATAATTTTGAATTTCTTTTTTAAAGGGATTGAGCTTTTGTTCAATCCCTTTTTTTGTTTTATTTATTTCATGTGTTACCTTTTGTCCGAACATCAGGATTGATTCAATTAAGTGACATCTAATAAACTTTATATAAATTCAGATAAGGATTGACAGGCAATGGATATGCAAAAAACAATTTCTGAATTGGAAAAGCAGCTACAGCGAAAATCCATTGAAATGGATTCAATCCAGCATATTGGCCGGGCGTTAAGCTCAGAACTGCGCCTGGAACGGCTGCTGATGCTGGTTATCGAAGAAGTAAACAAGTTGATGGATGCCGAGCGGGGTACCTTTTACATAGTGGATCAGGAAAAAGGTGAATTATGGTCTAAGGTTGCCCAAAAAGCAGAAATATTAGAGATCCGTTTAAAAATTGGGGTTGGTATCGCCGGCCATGTAGCAAAAACCGGCGATGTAATAAACATCCCCGATGCTTATAAAGATGACAGATTCAATCCGGCAATTGATAAAAAAACCGGTTACAAAACCCGCTCAATTTTATGTATGCCTATTTTTGAAGCCAGTAACGATACTTCAAAAGAAAGAAATATTATCGGGGTTCTCCAGGTATTGAATAAACGCAATGGCGTTTTTGAAAAAAATGATGAAGAACTTCTTGCAAGCATGGCTTCGCAAATTGCTATTTCACTGAATAATTCTGTTTTGTATTCAAAACTGGAACGAAAAGTAAATGAATTAAACCTGTTATTCGATACGGAAAGAGAATTAAACAAAGCCTATACTCTTGAAGAACTGCTTAATATCCTGATTGAAAAAATAACTGAAACAATCCGCGTGGAAGCAGCACTTATTACCTTACGCGATCCCAAAACACATGAATTTTCCCGCAGGGTTGTAAAAAATCTGGATAGGGAGAAAGTAGACAAACTTACTTTTTCCGGAAAATCCGGCATTGTTGGTAAAGTTGTACAAACCGGTGAAGTTTACTACTCAAATGATGCCGGAAATGATCCGCTTTTTAAAAAAGAATTCGGCAAGAAGATTGGCCTGGATATAAAACAAGTCGCCTGTGTTCCTCTTAAAATTGATGATAATGTAATTGGAATACTGGAGATTTTTAATAAATCGGATAAAAACGATTATTTCAGCACGGATGACATGCGTTTACTGAGTTCGCTGGCCAGCCAGATTTCCAGGACAATCGAAACTTTTCAGTTGCGCGAAGAAAAAATTAAAGCCGACCGTTTGTCCGCTATCGGAAATATGATGAGCACAATTGTTCATGACCTTCGTACACCGATGAATAATATCTATGGTTTTGTGGATTTGCTGCAGGAAGAAGACGATCAGGAAACCCGCAAAGATTATGCAGATATCGTGATACAACAGATTAAGTTTTTAACAAACATGACAACAGATGTGCTTGATTTTGCCAAAGGTAAATCCAGCATTTTGCCAGTTAAATGTGCCGTTAATAAAATTCTTGATGACTTTAGCCGCTTTTTTGAAGCCGATGTTAAAAAGAAAGGTTACCTTTTTGAAAGCGCCTGTAACACAGCAAGTATGATTTATGTTGATCCTGAAAAAATTCAGCGCATTTTTATGAATATTATGAAAAATGCTTTAGAAGCAATGGACCCCGGTGGTAAATTTTCTATTGTTGCAAATAAAGAAAAAGACAATGTACTGTTTCTGCTTTCGGACAATGGATCAGGGATTCCTGATGAGATAAAGGAAACATTATTCGATTCCTTTGTTACCAGCGGCAAGAAAGGTGGAACTGGTCTTGGGCTTGCGATTGTTAAAAAACTTATTGAAGAACAAAAAGGCAGAATTGAAGTCGAGTCTGAAGTGAATAAAGGAACCACTTTTAAAATTTACTTTCCGCGTCTAAATTAACACATAATTAAACGGCATCATTTTATAATGATCGTTTTATGCAAAACTTAGCCTATATATACGATTCCATCTTTTTAGAGCACAATGCAGGTAAATATCATCCTGAAAGAAAACAGCGCCTGGAAGCGGTGCATAATCTCATTCAGAACTCTGATATTTGGAACCACTTAACACACTTAACATCGCAACCTGCCACACCCGGGCAAATAGCATTGGCCCATGATCCCGATCTTGTTAAATTTAATATGAGTCAACGCGGAAAAAACAATGTTATGCTGGATCTTGGCGATACATTCATGTCTGAAAAGTCAATGGACGCCGTTGAAAATGCCGTCGGAGCAGCAATTAAATGCGTTGATCTTGTTTTGGAAAATCAATTTAAAAGAGCATTTGCCGCCGTTCGTCCACCGGGACATCATGCGGAATATCAGCGATCTATGGGATTTTGTATTTTTAATAATATTGCAATTGCAGCAGCCCATGCACTTCAGCAGTACAGTATAGACAAAATCCTGATTATCGACTGGGATGTGCATCATGGTAACGGAACGCAGGATATTTTTTATTCACGAAACGATGTGTTCTACCTGAGTATGCACCAGGTGCCGTTATTTCCCGGTAGTGGTTATGAAAGAGAAACAGGAACGGGCATTGGGCAGGGATATACTCTCAACTATCCGCTCTCCGCGGGTAAGGATGATGTTTTTTACCAGGATTTGCTGCACAAAGCTTTGACTCAAATTCAAACAGTGTTTATACCAGATCTGGTGATGATTTCAGCAGGATTTGACGCGCATGGTGATGATCCTATCGGTGGGATGAGACTTACAGAAAATGGCTTTGCGAAGTTAACCGAGATTGTTGTAAATTTTGCAGAAAAACATTGTAATGGAAAGATTGTGTCCGTTTTAGAAGGCGGTTATGATCTTGAAGGATTAGCAGCATCTGTGGTGGCGCATCTGAATATTTTAAAGCAAGTATGAAATAACATGACATATTTTCAAAATTTTACTTTAGCACTTTTATTGTTTTTATTAGTAATTAATTGTAATGAAAAAAATATTCAGGAAAGTTCAGCGAAAGATTATAAAACTATGCGAAGTGAAATGGTTAAACGGCAAATTATTGCCAGGGGCGTTAAGGATTCCCTGGTTATCAACGCCATGCTGACCGTACCGCGTCATGAATTTGTCCCGCCTGAAGAACAGAATTTTGCCTATCTTGACGAAGCCCGTGCAATCGGTTCCGGGCAGACAATCAGTCAGCCCTATATTGTTGCTTTTATGACAGAAGAGTTGCATGTAAAACCGGGTGACAAAGTACTGGAAATAGGAACCGGCTCAGGATACCAGGCAGCTGTGCTGGCGCAGATTGTTGATACGGTTTATTCAATGGAAATAATTGAAGAGCTGGCATCGCGTGCACAAGAGACAGTGGAACGATTAAATTACAAAAATGTTGTTATCAGGCAGGGAGACGGATATCTTGGCTGGCCTGAAAAAGCACCCTTTGATGCAATTATCGTTACAGCAGCGCCATCAACCATTCCCCCGCTTTTGCTGGAACAACTGAAGGTTGGCGGCCGTATGATTTTACCCGTGGGGGAATATGTTCAGGAACTTGTGGTTGTAAGTAAAAACGAAAGTGGTCATACAATGGACAGTGTTTTGCCGGTAAGGTTCGTACCGATGACGGGCAAGATCCAGGAAAAGGATAGTAACAAACCGAAATAACGGAACAGAAAAGGAACTGCATTTGTACTCAAAGCGTCGTGCTGAAATTGCGGATGATGTAATTAATAATCGTTTAAAAAAAGACAGATGGGCAAGATTGTATGGTCTTTTGGTTTATAAGCAAAAACGGGACCGTATCTCTGAAGAAGAAGTTAAAGAACTGCAGCAGCATTTATTGACACGTGGATTATATTCCCAGGCGGAAGCTTCGCCCACAAAATATTACCTGCGCATCATTTCATCGGACAGGGTTCCCAAAAAGAACCAGGTTTTTATTCCCGTCTTATTGTTTTTATTAACAATTATCACAACATCGTTTACAGGCGCCCTGCTTGGCGGATTGGATCCGCTGCTTTCATGGGAAAATTTCAGTTATGGGTTTTATTATTCCTTTGCCTTACTCACAATCCTTTTCTGCCACGAAATGGGACATTATCTGTATGCACGATATTACGGTATTAACGTCACGCTTCCATATTTTTTGCCTTTCTATTTCCCGCTTATGTTCAGCTTTGGGACGTTCGGTGCATTTATCCGTCTGAAGGCGCCCATCCCAAATAAAAAAGCTCTTTTTGATATAGGGATTGCCGGGCCGATTGCCGGTTTTGTGGTTAGTGTAGCCTTTCTTATAATCGGATTTCTGAACATTCCTTCTGAGCAGGCGATGTGGGATTTTATTTCAAACATTCATCCAATCTCCGAAGATTCTGCCGGTGTGTTGACCTTTGGCAGTAATTTGTTATTTGATATACTTGCCTGGATAACCGGCCGTACTTATTTACCAATGTCGGAAATGTATCATTTTCCTTTTATTGTTGCCGGCTGGTTTGGTTTGCTGGTAACAGCTTTAAACCTGATGCCGATCGGACAGCTTGATGGCGGGCATATTACCTACGCACTGTTCGGATCAGGGGCAGAAAGAATTGCCATTTTGGGTTTTACCGGGATTATAATTCTGAACATTGTCCTGATATCAAGATTTCAATCGTTTGTTTATGTCTTATGGCCGTTGTTAATTTTGATTTTTATTCGATTCAAGCATCCGCCAACATTGGATGATTCCATGGAGATAGATAAAAGACGGCGTATTCTGGGGTATTTTGCCTACATCATTTTTATACTAAGCTTTTCACCAATGCCCATGTATTTGCAATAGGATAATCTTTTTATGCTTTTACTGACTTCGGCAGGAATTGTCACTATCCTGTTTTTGATCTGGATTGTATTGATTTATATGCGTAAATCCCTGTGGGATGTTGTACACAGAAATTTAATCGATCTTGAAGATCATTATAAGGGAAAGATTATCCGTAATGGTTTCGCAGCCAGGCCAGTATTTCATGGTAAAATTAATGAGCATGATCTGACCATTAATTTCAGCACAGCACGGTCGAAAGAAGGCCGCAAAACATATATTGATTTTACGCTTACGATATCATCACCGCTCTCTATAACAATTGCGGAGCGGGACTGGCTGAAAGAGCAGGACAGCGAAAATCCAAATATGGATTCAGTTTTGTTTATAAATGATGACCTGGCATATGTTTTATTGCCGGCCAACAATCGAAAAGTTGAAAAAATTATTGCAAAAGATGAGTTCCGCAGGGTTCTGAAAAAATTTAATAATCTTGCTTATTTTTTTGTCGGACGCAGCGGAACGATCTGCGAGTTCTGGACGGATAAACTGGATAAGGATACGGAATTTAAAGTTATGAATGAACGCTTAAATCAAATACGCATGATGCTTGGTGTGCTGGAATGACAGAGATTACAAATATCAACCATCATGCCGGTTATGCGGCAATTTTTGGTATGCCCAATTCGGGAAAATCGACCTTGTTAAACGCTTTGCTGGATGTACGACTGGCGATTATTTCTGCACGTCCGCAAACTACACGACGCAATGTCCTGGGTATTTTAAATCAACCCGATACACAGTGTATTTTTATGGATACACCTGGGGTGGTTAAACCCAAGTATGAACTGCACAAAAAGATGATCCGCCAGATAGAACTCGCCCTGGCTGATGCCGATCTTTTGCTGATGATCGTGGATGCCAAAGAAAAGGTACATCCGGTGGAGATCAATCTTAAAGATTTTAACACATCTGCCACCCGGGCTATCCTGGTGCTCAATAAAATCGACCTGGTTGAAAAGAACAAACTTCTGCCATTGATAAAACTTTACCAGGAATGGTATCCCTTTAATGCGATCATACCTGTTTCAGCGCTCAAAAAAGAAGGTTTGACGGAGCTGCAGAATGAGATCCAAAACAACCTTCCATTAAGCCCGCCTTTCTATCCAAAAGATATGCTGACCGATCAGCCGGAAAAGTTTTTTGTGGGTGAGCTGATCCGTGAGCAGATTTTCAGGTCGTTTCATGAAGAAATTCCTTATTCCACGGAAGTGCTGATTAAAAATTTCAAGGAACGTAAAAAGGGTAAAGATTTTATTGAAGCCGTTATTTTTGTGGAGCGTGATTCGCAGAAAGGCATCCTGATTGGCAACAAGGGCGAAAAGCTGAAAAAAATTGGTGAGAATGCCCGCCGGGTGATTGAAAGTTTCCTGGATCGCGAAGTGTACCTGGAGCTGCATGTTAAAGTCAATCAGGCCTGGCGCCGCAGCGAAGAAAAGCTAAAATACCTGGGCTATTGATTAATGAAAAAACTTATCCTGTTTGATATAGACGGCACGCTTATTTCCGGTCGTGGGGTTCCTAAAAAGGTTGCCATCGATGTGATTCATAAGTTTTTCCCGGGTTTTAAAAATGGCAATGAAGTGGGTTTTTCAGGTATGACAGACCCGTTGATTGTGCAGAAAGTGCTGCAGGCAAATGGCCATCATATTGAAATGGATGATCCTTTGGTGCGTGAGATTCTGGATGAGTTTATGATTGAGCTGGCCAAACATGTGACCCCGGAAAATCCGCCTTTGGTTTTACCCGGTGTGCAGCAGCTTCTTAATGCCTGCCGTGAAGACAAAGATATTTATATGGCCCTGGTAACCGGGAATATGGCAACCGGGGCAAAGATTAAGCTTTCGGCTGCCGGCCTGTATGCGTTTTTCCAAACGGGAGCGTTTGGCTGCGATCACTGGGACCGCAATAAGCTGCCGGTAATAGCGGTAAAGCGAGCAAGTGAATATTTTGGTTATAACTTTTCCGCACAGGATACCTGGGTAATTGGTGACAGCATCCGTGATGTGGAATGTGCGCACCATAATGGTATGAAATGCCTGGCTGTGACAACCGGCCCCACCACCCGCGAAGAACTGCAAGCCCACCACCCCGAAGCGATCCTGCCGGATTTAACCGATTTGGATGGGATAATGGATCTGATGAAGTAGTTTTACAAAATCGAAATTTATTAAGATTTATTGTTTCCATCTTGCAACATTTAGCCCCTTTTTTGTTGCCAAACGTCAACACTTTTGACCCTTGCCAAAGTGCCGTTAGAGACCTAACTTGTTAAAAGTTTATCTTCCCTAATCTTTATATGAAAAAACTAAAAATTGCCATAGCCCTGCTTGCGGCACTCTATACGGTTGTTATTGTATATTTGATTTATCAGACAACAACCCCCTGGAGATTTAAGATTATTAAGAATGATTTCTCACCTGCTATTTTAAGTGAAAAAACAGACTATACAATAAAAGATCTAAATGATGATCATAAAGTAGAAGTTTTCCGGATAGTAAATAATCAAAGTAAAAGAGATATTCTTATTTCTGTCCTGGATTCATCTGCTTTTAATGTTATCCAGGAAGCTCATTTTCAGTATCCTTTTGTTGAAACTAAAAGGCATTTCCAGCGCTATCCATTACCAACAGTTGATATAAATGATGATGGCTGGGAAGAAGTAATTGTTTTATGCCATAGTGACAGCGTGCTGTTCCTGAATATTCTGGATGTTCGTAATAATATTGAAATCCTGCAGTATCACCCCATATTAAAGCGTAAAAGAGTTCTAAGTGATCAGAATGCTGTTTGGGATACCTGGGATCTTTGGCTGGAAGACCTTAAAAAAGCTGATTTGAATAACGACGGTGTTGATGAATTAATTTTAGCGCTCAATGCAGGAAAGGCAGAATGGCCACGGGGTGTGTTTATCATTGATCTTGTTAAGCATAGGATTATAAATCAATTTTTAACAGGGGTCAAAATCCAATTGATTGAAATGGCTGATTTTGATCAGGATGGTAATGAAGATCTTATTCTCTCAACCAATGCCCCAGGCAATATTGACTGGCCAGTCTCGTTTTCTGATTTCAATACCTATTTACTGCTATTGAATACCCGGCTGGAAATTATTTACAATAAACGCATGGGTAACGAGTCCGGCAGTTTCATTACGCGTCCATTTAGAAACGGAGATAAAAACTGGTATATCAGTCAGCTCATGTCCGGAAAAAAAGATGAAATAAGTAAACTGCTTGTCTATGATGAAAAACTTCATGAAAAGCAGGATTTACTTATTGAAACCCAGAATATCGCAGATCAAATAACCTGGAAAAACAATTCATATATTTTAACAACAGAGCAGGAAAAAGGAGTTGTTTTATTTAAATGGGATTCAGAAAAACAAAAGCTTGAAAAGATAGCTTCATTTGCTGATTCAAAAAGTTATCGTTTTGAAGATGTTTTGGGGGATGCTGCGCCGGAAATATGGGCGGGAAATTCGGAACATCTTTACCTTCTGGATATGCAGATGAATGTCCTGGCAGATCTGGACTGGTACGCTGATATGCCAATGAAATTCAGGGAGTTACCATTTGAATTAAAAGAGATTTCTTCCGGTTTAAATAAGAAAGCAGCGGATCTTACTTATTACATTGGTACACATCACGCTTTTGTCAAATTGCGACTGATTACTAACCCAATAAAATATTACAGTTTCTATTTCTCTCCTTTTATCTTCCTGATTATTTTTGCATTGCTGTTACAGGGAAATAATTTCATAAACAAAGCAAGGGTATTTGTCACCTATTTTTATCACTTTATAAAAAAGTCGGAAAATGCCATTTTGCTGCTTGATGATAAAGGCAAAGTGATCACTTTTAATAATAAACTGCAGCACCTGCTTAACCGCTATGATAGGATCGAAAAAGGAAAACATTACAGGCGTATTTTTCCGGCGGACGGAAAGATGATACCTTTGATTCATAAATCGATTCAAACAGATACCATTATTCGTGAAAAAATTTCTTTTGAAAGTGCCCAGAATTCATTTATCGGGGAAGTGGTTATCTCGCCATTTAAGTATTTCTTCAATATCACCAACAGTTATCTTATCGAAATTAAAAACACAACAACACAGGTTATCGAAGACCGTGCCAGCAACTGGCAGCGCACAACCCGACGTATGATCCATGATATAAAAAACCCACTGAGCGCTGTTCAGCTGAATATCCAGACTTTGTACATGAAGCTTAAAGATAAGGACAGTAAAATAGCCGAAGAACTTAAACCTGAAATTGATATGGCATACTCTGAACTGCAAAGAGTCCGCAATATTTCTCACGATTTTCTTAAATTTCATGATCTTGAAAAAACTCAAAAAGAGACCATTAAGATAAAAGATCTTTTTGATGAACTGTTGATTCATTTCCAGGCGTTTCAAACAGATGAGCTGGTTATTCAAACCGAAATCGAAGAAAATCTTCCTGACATTAAGGTTGACAAACGGCAGGCACAAATGGTGCTTCAGGCACTTGTGGAAAATGCTATTGATGCAATCGAAGATAACAAAGGCCGCATCCTGATCAGCGCCTATCTTGAAAACGATCATAAGTATCCGCTAAAAAGAAGTATGATCATTGATGTCTCTGATTCAGGAAAAGGTATTCCGGATTCATATAAAAATAAGATATTCGAACCACATTTTTCATCCAAGGTTGAAGGAACTGGCATGGGACTTGTATTTGTAAAACACATCGTGCTTCAGCATGATGGGAAAATAAATATAGAATCCAGGGAAGGATTCGGGACAACAGTCACCTTAAAAATACCGGTTTGATTATGCATTCCATTTTAGCTATTGATGATGATCAGGGATTTCTTAACTCGATTGTAAACCTGCTGCAGTATAAAAATTACAGGATTGATACAATCGCCAATCCACTTTCAGCTATTAAAACCATCGATGAACATAAGTATCATTGTATCCTGCTGGATGTAAAAATGCCCGGCATGGAGGGCACAACACTTCTTAAAAACATCATCGAACAATTCCCGGAAATCCCCGTCATCATGGTGTCGGGTCAAAGTACCTTAAGTATTGCCGTGGATTGTATCAAAAACGGTGCCTTTGATTTCCTGGAAAAACCGGTCGATGCCGATCGTTTGTTGCTTACCATTCAGAACGCCCTGCGTAAAATGGAATGGGATTCGGAACGCCGGATATTGCTGAAAGAACTAATCGAACAATTTGAAATGGTTGGCAGCAGTTCCATAATGCAGCGGGTTTTCAGAGAAATTGAAATGATTGCTCCAACGGATGCCAAAGTTCTGATTCATGGTGAAACAGGAACTGGCAAAGAACTCGTCGCACGTGCCATACATATGCACAGTTATCGGAATACAAAACCTTATGTAAAAGTTAATTGCGCAGCTATTCCCAATACTTTAGTGGAAAGTACATTTTTCGGCCACAAAAAGGGGAGTTTCTCCGGGGCTGTAAGCGATCAGGATGGTAAATTTGAATCGGCCCACCAGGGTACCATTTTCCTTGATGAAATTGGTGAATTGAATCTTGATGTTCAGGCGAAACTTCTGCGTGTACTGCAGGATGGTGAAATTGAAAAAATAGGTTCCAATTCAACGATCAAAATTGATGCCCGGGTGATAGCTGCTACGAATAAAAATCTGAACACACTGGTAATGAATCACCAGTTCCGGGAAGATTTATTTCACAGGCTGAATGTCGTCACAATTCAGATTCCGCCCTTGCGTGAGCGCAAAGAAGACATCCCGATCTTAGTCAGATATTTTATAAAGAAGTTTTCTGAAAGATATAATAAACAACTGCTGGAATTAGCGCCATCAGCTATGAATGTATTATTTAAACAACAATGGCCGGGTAATGTCAGACAGTTGGAAAACATAATTGAAAAAATAACAATTTTTGCCAGGGAACCGGTTGTTCATGTTAACCAGGTTGTTTTTGCGCTGGAATCAGCAGCCTTTGAATCTGAAGTTTTAAGCGGAGATATATTGCCACTGAAGGATTATATGGATAAAACTGAACGCGAATATATTGAGCGTGTTTTAATGCTGGCTGAAAATAAGAAATCGTACACTTCCGAGCTGCTGGGACTGGATCGAACAGCTTTGTGGAAAAAAATGCAGAAATATAACCTGGAATAAACGGCAGGCTATAAACGAATAATAAGCTTTTTGATGTATACAAATTTTGAAAGTATATTATTTGTAACATTTTGAGTAAAATTTATGAATCTTAAAAAACAACTTAACAGACAGATTTACGTCAGCATTATAAAAAATAAATCTCCTGAGCAAAGATTATTAAAAACCTTTGAGTTATCCCAAATGATAAAAACTCTTTTTTATGAGAGTTTTAAACAAAAATATTCCCACCTTGATCCAAGTGCTTTGCACAAAAAATACCTGGAATACTTACAAAAATGTCACAACAAGAATTATTAGTAAAAGTTGTTTCTGAACTTGAAAAATTAAATATCACTTATTTTATTACGGGTTCTATCGCTTCAACCATTCAGGGAGAGCCGAGAGCAACTCATGATATTGACCTTGTTGTTAACATCAATACATCACAAATTTCTGAATTTACGCAACTATTTCAAATGCCGGATTATTATCTTGATGAAGAAGCAGCTCAGGATGCCCTGAAAAAAAAGGGTATGTTTAACCTGATAGACACAAATAGTGGGGATAAGATTGATTTTTGGATTCTAACGAACGATCCTTTTGATCAATCACGTTTTAGAAGACGTATAAAAATTAATGCTTTTAACCGTGAGCTGAATGTATCTTCGCCTGAAGATACTATTTTGATGAAACTAAAGTGGGCAAAATTATCTGGTGGAAGTGAAAAACAACTTAATGATTGTAGAAGTATTTTCGAATTTCAAAAAGATAATCTAGATTTTACTTATATAAATTTGTGGGTTAACAAGTTAGATCTGCAATCTTATTGGGAAAAAACGCAAAACCAAACTAGATAATTCTTCATTTAATTCCCCCATTTTAAACTTTAGCTGTCCCATATAATGTCGTATCTTTAAGTATTCAGAAAAGCCACTTATTTTGCATTGGTAGACAGATTATGTTGAAGAAATTTTTAATTCTGTGTTCTATCTGTGAATATCAGTGGCAGGAAAATTTTGAAGTTAAAAAGGAATTCTATGAAACCACCAAAAGAAAAAAAACTTGCTAAAGAAGATCATCCGCTGGCAGCCTGGTTTTTAGGTCCAAAGGGCGAACATAGTGAAACATGGTCGGAGCTTTTTCATTACATCTTTGATGATTATGTATACTGGCGCCGTAATTATTTTCCGCAGGATCCGATTGTTATTGATCGCATGCGTCGCCGCGAGCACGAGCCATGGTTTGACTACATGACGTCCAACCTTGATAATATTCTAAATGATCTTAAGGCACATTTTCCTTTTTATTCTCCGCGCTATATCGCTCACATGCTTTCCGAGCAAACGTTGCCTGGTGTTCTGGGTTATTTTGCAGGCATGCTTTACAATCCCAATAATGTTACCGATGAAGCCGCGCCGGTAACTGTAAGACTTGAGCTTGAAGTGGGCCGTATGATCGCAAAAATGATTGGCTATAATCCTGAGAAAAGCTGGGCACATATTTGTTCCGGTGGAACGGTAGCAAATATTGAAGCTCTCTGGGTTGCCAGAATGGTTCAATTTATCCCGCTGATGGTAAACGAATTTGTCAACCGGGAAAAGATTCCGTTTATGGTTAATGCCCCCAATGGCGAGTCTGTAAAGATTTCAGATCTTTCTCCAATGGGTTTACTGCACCTGAAGACCGATGAAGCAATTAGTATGATTAAAAATCTTGCCCGTTTTATGATTCTTGATTTAGGGCGTTCAACAGAAAATGTATTACCCCTTATTAACAAAAGTATCCATGCCAGCGAATTTAATCCTGCCCATCGCGGTTTATTTTCCATTCTGCAAAAGCTAAACCTGCAGCCAAAAATCTTTGTATCATCAACTGCGCATTACAGCATAAATAAAGCGGCAAATATTTTGGGTTATGGAGAAAATAATGTTGTGACCGTTGATGTAGATGCGCGTTTCCGCATGCGCACTGATGTTCTTCATGAACTGATTGCCAATCGCAAAAACAGTGAATATACGGTTGCCGTAATTGCCGTAATGGGTACGACAGAAGAAGGTGCTGTTGATCCCCTGAAACAGGTAATCGAAGTACGTGAAAAAGTTGAGAAAGAATTGAATCAGTCCTTCTGGCTGCATGCGGATGCTGCCTGGGGTGGCTATGTTCGCAGCCTGTTTTGCGGCGATGAACTGCCGCAAGATGCTGAAACGGAAGAAATTATAAAAGTGTTGAATGTAAGTGAAGAATATGATTTAAAAATATCCGATCCGCAAAGCGAAACAATTACTACCAAGATTGCCTGGGACAATCCCCTTGTTTATGATGCTTTCCTGTCTATGCACCATGCAGATTCGGTAACAGTTGATCCACATAAAATGGGATATATTCCTTATCCGGCTGGAATAATTGTTTTTAAGAATGGTTTGGTTACCGATCTGCTGGCCCATAAAGCCCAGTATATTTCTGATATCAGGGAAGGGATCAGCAGCCTTGGCGAGAACGAACAAATCCATGCTATCGGCCCATACATTCTTGAAGGATCCAAGCCGGGAGCGGCTGCTGCAGCCTGCTGGCTGTCACATAAAACAATACCCTTGGAAATGCACGGCCATGGTAAAATAATCAGGACCACTTTGTTAAATGCCAGGAAGCTGGCAAATAACTTAAAAAGTCATAAACGATTTTTTACAAAAATTGAAGATGAAATAAGTGCCTGGGAAAAACACGGCGAAGCTGTAAGCCCGTTTACATTTTTCCCATTGTACAGACCGGATACTAATATTGTGTGTTTTATCGCCACAGCAATGGCATGGGTAAATGGCGAACTGCAGATGGTTGATAAGGATCTCAGCTGGATTAATACTTTTAATGAAAGAGTTTATCAGCATTTAACAATATCGGGGGCCGATCTTGGATTTAAACCGCCCTATGCGCAGCCTTATTTTGTTTCACGAACACGGTTTGACGAAGAGCAATATCGTTATTCAGCCATTAAGGAAGTATTGCAGCCTTTTAATATTTCCAGGCAACAGTATGAGAAAGAAGGTTTATTCGTATTAAGGGCAACAGTTATGAATCCATTGTATTATTTATCCGAGCAGGAAGGGAAAAACTACTTGCTTGATTTTGTAAAATATCTGCATCTTGTCACCCGTGATGTTATAAACGAAATGTTTAATCTGAAAGGTAAACAACGATGAAAATTCTGCTTGGTGTTACATCTTCCATAGCCGCCTACCGTACACCTAACCTGGTCTCGCAATTTAAAAAACAGGGACATGAAGTGAAATGTATGATCAGTGAAGCTGCAAAAGCCTTTGTAGCACCGCAGGCACTGGCAGTTATGAGTCAAAATCCTTGTTTTACGGATTCAGACGAATGGAAAAACACACCGGAAGTGTTGCATATCCAACTTGCTAAATGGTGTGATGTTTGTTTACTGGCACCGCTGTCAGCCAATACACTGGCGAAAATTTCTAATGGATTATGTGATAATTTGCTTACGTCAACGATCCGTGCTTTAGGAAAGACCGCCTTAATACTTGCTCCGGCAATGAACACCCGAATGTGGGAAAATCCGTTGACAACCATCCAGTTTGAACAGGTTAAAAAATTCTATAATGTTACGGTCATCGATCCGGTCGAAAAACGGCTGGCTGATGGTGATGAAGGTATTGGCGGGCTTGCTGAAGACAATACCATTATTGAAACGATCAATAAAATTAAACTGTAATTTTGTAAGATCATTCCAATATGCTTGAAATTATTTTTTTGCTGACGGAAGTTTAGAAAAAAATTTGATCCTTATAGGATTCTATTAGTTGGTAAAGATGGGTTAAGTATTGAAGAATTTCTTAAATTAAACCCATTGGATTTATTCAGATAATTAGGAGTATAAAAGTATATGCGACCTGTAATGTTAATAATAAGAGATGGATGGGGGTATAATGAAAATCCCGAAGGAAATGCGGTCCTTGCGGCAGATACACCCAATGTAGACAGTTATAAAAAAAAGTATCCATGGAAGCTGATTCACACATCCGGTGAGCCGGTTGGTTTACCAAATGGTTTTATGGGTTCCAGTGAAGTTGGTCATCTAAATTTAGGAGCAGGAAGAATTGTTGTTCAGGAGTTGAAACGTATTGATGAAGCATTTAAAGACGGATCATTGTTCGAACGTGAAAAGTGGATAAACCTGATCACTAACTGGAAAGAAAACAACTCGCAGCTTCACCTTATGGGGTTGCTGCAGAACGAAGGTGTGCATGCCCACCAGGATCATTTGTTCAAGGTGATGCGTCAGGCCCGTAAAGAATTCCCGGATGGAGAAATAGTTATTCACCCGTTTCTGGACGGTCGTGATTCTGCACCGAAAAGTGCACTGGAATTTGTAGCCATGCTTCGTGATGTCATGAAGGAAGTAGGTAATTGTACAATCGGCACTATAATGGGACGCTATTATTCAATGGACCGGTCTAATGATTGGAAATTGACGGATCGTGCGTATCACTGTCTTGTTTTAGCTGATGGACGAAAAACAGATTCTGCAGAGCTGGCAATCAATGAATCCTATGAGAAAGATAAAACACCTGATGGCTATGATATGTTTGATGAATATATACCACCACAGGTAATGCCCGGATATAAAGGTGTTAACGACGGCGACTGTGTATTTCATTTCAATTACCGCCAGGACAGAGCAAGGCAATTAACAATGGCTTTTGTTGATAAAAATTACCCGGGCAATTTAAAAGCAAAACCCGATGTAACCTATCTTGGATTTACCCGTTATTATGATGAATTAACTGAATTTTTAATGGGTGCCATGAGTGCCGGTGGTGCAATGGATAATCTTTTGGGTGAAGTTATTTCAAGAGCGGGCTTACGTCAGTTGCGCATTTCTGAAACGCAAAAGTTTCCGCATGTTACCAGCTTTTTTAATGGCAAAAACACCACTCCGAACAAAGGCGAAGACTGGGTAGAAATCAAAAGCAAGATCGACCCTTCGGAGTATGCTACTTATCCAGAAATGGAAGCTGCGGCAATAAACAAAGAATTGTTGAAAAGACTTGAAGAAAATCCTTATGCATTAATAGTTCTTAATTACCCGAATGCCGATATGGTAGGGCACACAGGTAGTTTTGATGCCGCTAAAAAAGCCGTTGAAACTGTGGACAAGGCTCTTAAACCTGTTATTGACAGGATGCTGGAGTTGGATGGTCATATATTATTGACCGCTGATCATGGTAACTCTGAGCAGATGGTAGACTATGAAACGGGCATGGTTAAAACCAGCCATACGTTGTTTGATGTTGAGCTTATTTATATTGCCAATGATAGTCCCGGTAAAGAATTAAAATCTGGCGGAAAGCTGGCTGATATTTCGCCAACGATTTTAAAACTGCTTGGGTTAGATATACCAAAAGAAATGACAGCTGATATTATTATAAAAGATTGAGTCTCAATCCCGGATATTTCCGGGATTTTTATTTTTAACAGATACAGAATCTCACGCACGGACTGAATTGTGAAAAGAAATCTATTTATCGGAATTATGCTTTTGGCTTTATCCTGTAATGCTCAGTTATTGGCAGATATAGAAACAACTTCTTCTAAACCCGCCTTTTCAATCGGCTTGGATGGCACATTTAACAATGATGATTTGCAGCTTGGCATTTATCCAGGCGCACATTGGAAAAACCTGGAACTCCGGGCAGCTGTTTTTTTTATGACACGTCCCTATGAAAAAAAAGTCTATATCCGCCAAACATCTTCATTCCAGATACGCTATCTTGAATGGCGCTCACTCCTGGGATTTCAGGTTGAGAAAAGAATGGACTTATACAATGATACAGGGTTTTCCGTTGGTGCAGGCTATGGCTATAGCTTCGGTACCTATGCCGGTTCTGATAAGAGCGCTGAAGATAACTGGATACCTGTTTTTAAGGCCGGAATCGAACAGCGTTTTGGCAGCATTTTTGTCGGTGTTGGTTATAAATATATTGATATTCCTCATGTAGACAGCAACTTGTTTTACTTATCGATTGTGTACTGACATGCTTAAAAATTTTATTATTCTTGTGATTTTTGCTCTTATTAGCGGATGTTCGACCGATGAGAATTGTGAAGAAAGATCATTTTTTGATGACTGCCAACTTGAAGAACCGCTGACAGGTAAACTTAATGTAACGGTCACCATAAATGGAAACAACCCGCAGGTTACGATTAAAATCTATAAAGGGTCTGATTACCTGAAAGGTGAGCTTGTTGCATATAATGTAGTTAGTAAAAATGAAACAAGCTTTAATCTGCCCTTTGGAGAATATTCAGGGACGGCTGTCTATATGATTGGAATGAAAGCTGATTCTGATTCCATTCTTGCAGTTGATGGTGACGATATTTCCAGAGAATTAGTTGAATATTGTGATTCTGATTGCTGGGAAATAACCGAAGGAAACCTTGATCTGACCATGTAATGATTATTCAAGTTCAGCCAGATCGATAATAATATTTTTATGGATATTATTAATATTTTTTACGGACCCTTTGTAGTTATTTGCGATTAATGAAAAAACAATCATCCTTCCCTTTTTATCTTTCACGTAACCGGAGTGGGATCTCACTCTATTTATCAAGCCCGACTTAATCCGCGCATTATTAGCCATCGCTGTGCCACTGCCCCAATTACTAAAAAATCCTTCATCATCTTTATCCCCTGCCACAGCCATTGAGTTGTAAAATGACTGGAATTCAGGATGCTTGAACATGACCGCCAGTAATTCAGTCATTGTAACACTGCTGATGGTGTTGGATGGAGATAATCCACATACATCATACAAGTCCACAGCATCTGTGCTTATATGATGTGCTTCAAGAAAATGTTTTATAGTTTTAACAGCAGCTTCAGTGGACCCGACCCCGGTCAATTTGAATGCTGCCATTTTACCAACAGTTTCGGCATAAAGATTAAAGCTGCGTTTGTTTATGATATACACAATATCTTTCAAAGGTGGTGAATACGTGGTATGGATTATGTTTTTTTCATTAAAATCAAACGTTTCGTTTGTGGTTCGTGCATCTCCTTCAATAACGATATTGTTGCTGATCAGAGTTTTTTTCACTAATTGCGCGGCTAACAGCCCAGGGTCGGGAATGGATCCTTTTATTGAGAATTCGTTAACCCCGGCAGGTATGGAGCCACGTAAGGTTGCAAGATATTGTTTTGGGGCACAATAAATATATCCATTATCACCGCTTCCTTTTGCACCTGTCAGCATGTGATTATCAAATGAAAGTCCGGGAATTTCGGGTTTGGTTCTTAAAACAACAGCGGGCTGACCAATTTTTTGAGCAGGTTTGAAGAAAAGGTGATAAAGATTGTCATTTATATTAAGCGAGTAACTCCCTGCGCCATAATAATTTCCTATATCAATCCAGTACCAATAACCCGGCACAGCTTGTTCATTAAAAATACCTGTGAAAGAAATAATATCACCTGTGATCCGCTTAATTCCGGCTTTTTGAATTTCACTGAGCCATGATTGCATCAGACTGTCCAGAGATTGAGAACCTTGAGTAAGATCGCTTCCCAGGGTAGGATCACCACCGGCAATGATGATCAGATTACCATTTAACCGGTCATTCTCTAAATTGCCGTCAATATACAGTTTTGTCTCAAATCTAAAATCACTGCCTAATACATCAAGTGCTGTGGCAGTCGTAAAGAGTTTTAAACCGGATGCCGGTGCAAGACTGAAATCCCGGTTATGCGAAATGATCTCCTTGCCACCATCAACATATCGGGCATAGACAGACCACTGAGCATTTTTTAACGCTTCTGTATCCTGGTATTTTTCAACCTGCTTCAAAATTCCAAGGTTGCCTGCAAACAAAAATAAAAAAGAAAAAATCAGATTGACCATATCGATCCTGTCATTAAATTTTATGTATTCTTTTATTCAAAAGATAATTCTGAATTAGTTGAGCACTATTTTAGCAGAAAGGTATGTTTGAAGCGAACTTTTTTGGTATATAATCCTTAAAGCACTAATTTTGGAACGATTTTTTTTTAAGATTTGATGGAAAAAAATCATATAAGGATTTGTAACCTTTAGCCTGCTTGATTCATCAATGACTATTTCAGATAACCAATGGAGTTCTATGTTTAAGAATTATGATGCACAACAGGCAAAGGCAGAATACGATAAAGGAACAGAATTTATTGATATTCGCGAACAATATGAATATGACGAAATCCGTATTCCAGGCGCTAAACTTATCCCGATGAGCATGATGAATGCACGATGGCAGGAATTACCTAAAGATAAAGATGTAATTATCTATTGCCGTACGGGCAGTCGCAGTGCCAGCCTGCTTTTTCAGTTAAGCAGCATGGGATATTCAAATCTGATCAATATGAGTAATGGAATTGTGGAATGGTATGAAAAAGAATTTCCTGTTGAATTCGGGAATGAATAACAGGTATATCTGATTCTTTATGAAAAATAAACTGCGCATTGATCTGATTTTTATTGCTGGTTTTTGTTTGAGTCTTTTTTTGCATTTATTGATAGTAACCATGACGTTTCATCCCGGCAATGTTTTATCAATGCCTTTTACAGCAGGGATGCTTATCGCATGGTTGTATGCCAGCCGCACAATAAAAGATATTTATAATGACAGTGAAAACAATCTTTCCTTTAAATCGATTTTGTTTAAACTCCCCCAAACACAAAGATATATTCTTCTTTTTTTAACTTTTTACGCAATAATCAATTTTATTACTACATTATCAGCTGAAAGCGGTAACGGCTGGGTTGATTTAAATCTCAGTCATGATAAATTGCGGGGTATATCCGGTTTCTGGATTTTGTTTTACGCTATTGGCTATGCAGCAGCCCATATTGAAAAACAAATCGGGAAGTCACCGGGGTAAAAAAATAAATCAGGAAGGTTATGCAGATTAATGAACAGATTAAGCTGACATCAAAACAACCCGATCTGAAAACATCCATTTTTTCGATCATGTCTGCTCTTGCAGCAAAAGAAAAAGCCATTAATCTTTCCCAGGGCTTTCCGGATTTTCCATGCCATCCGAAATTAATTGAATTAATGCACCGGCATATGTTAAAGGGTAATAATCAATATGCACCTATGCCCGGAGTAGCTTGTCTGCGTGAAAACCTGGTTCAAAAAACTGAAAACTTATACGGTGCAAAATACGATCCCGAAAGCGAAATTACCATTACTTCCGGTGCAACGGAAGCATTGTATGCGGCAATTACAGCTGTGGTGCAGCCGGGTGATGAAGTGATAATATTTGAACCATGGTATGATGCGTATATTCCAATGATCGAATACAGCGGCGGCAAACCAGTTACTATTCCGCTAGTTTTACCTGATTTTCGTATTGATTGGCAACAGGTAAAACATAAAATCAATACAAAAACCCGCGCCATTATTATTAATTCTCCGCACAATCCAACAGGTGCAGTTCTTTCTGAAAAGGACATACAGAATCTGATTCAGATTGTAAAAACCACAGATATTATCCTGATCAGTGATGAAGTTTATGAGCATATCATTTTTGATGGTTTTTACCATCAAAGCCTGGCGCGATTTCCTGAATTAACTGAACGTAGTTTTGTAATAAGTTCGCTTGGCAAAACCTTTCATGCCACAGGTTGGAAAGTCGGTTATTGCATGGCGCCATTTGAATTAATGAAAGAATTCCGCAAGATCCACCAGTTCATAACATTTTCTATTAATACACCGGCCCAATATGCTTATGCGGATTTCCTGAAAGAACCCGAGCATTATTTGGAGTTACCCGGTTTTTATCAGCAAAAAAGAGATCTCTTCCTGAATCTGACCAAAGAATCAGCCTTTCTCCCGATAGAAAATCATGGAACTTATTTCCAGCTCATGACTTATTCAGCTATAAGCGATGAAAATGATATTGAATTTGTTAGACGATTGGCCATTGAACACAAAATTGCAGCGATCCCAACATCTGTATTCTACAGAAATGGCCAGGACAATAAAATAATACGTTTTTGCTTCGCTAAAAAAAATGAAACCCTTGAACAAGCAGCAGAGATTTTATGCAGGATTTGACTGTAACCATTATCCAAAGTGGACTTCATTGGGAAGATCCCGAAAAAAACCTGGATATGTTTTCTGAGAAAATAGACAGTATAAAAAACCCAACGGATCTCATTGTGCTCCCCGAGATGTTTACAACAGGGTTTTCAATGAATGCTGAAAAACTTGCTGAATCGGACAATGATCGGACATTGAACTGGCTAAAGAGTAAAGCAGCTGCTAAAAAGGCCGACATTATAGGAAGTGTAATAATTAAGGATCAAAATGCTTATTTCAACCGCTTGTTCTGGGTCAAAAAAAATGGCGAAGTTCTGCGTTATGATAAACGTCATTTATTTCGTATGGCGGATGAGCATAAAATATATACACCCGGTAAAAAACGTCTTCTTGGTCAAGTCAACGGTTGGACAGTTTGCCCGCTTGTTTGTTATGATTTGCGTTTCCCGGTTTGGGCCAGACAAAAACAGGCAAGCTACGATGTTATCCTTTACGTGGCCAACTGGCCGGAAAGACGCTCATCGCACTGGCGCTTGTTGCTGCAAGCCAGGGCTGTTGAAAATCAGGCTTATACGATTGGTGTAAACAGGGTTGGAAGTGATGGCCTGAATATTTATTACAGGGGTGATTCAGCAATCATTGATCCTTTGGGGAATATAATTAAGCAGGAAGCAGATAAAGAATTTATTCATACAGAGACACTGTCATGGGAAAAACTGGAAAACTACCGCAGAAAGTTCCCGGTATGGATGGATGCAGACAAATTTTCAATAGATGGTGAAGAAAATGATTGATGCAAAAGAAATAATCAAAGAAAACGGGCTTTATCACATGCATGATGCTTCTGCTAAACCTGCTGCCCACAATACATCAGGAGCTGAAGGTAAAATTATTGTTAACGATGCTGCCCGGGCAAGCATTCTTGACAATGATAAACTTAAAAATGATGTAGTTACTGCCGCACGTGTTGCCGGAATTCAGGCTGCAAAACGTGCTGCTGAATTTATACCATTTCACCATTCCAATACGCTGACCTGGGTTGACCTGGAATTTAAATCTGAATCCGATCACATTCAGATCAGTTCGGTTGTAAAAGCTGTAACGCCATCGAGTGTGGATATGGAAGCTTTGACAGCAGTCTCAGTCGCGGCTTTAACGATTCTTGATATGTGTCGTGAACAAGACCCTGAAGCTTATATCAAAGACATAAAGCTGGTACCAAAAACAAATGCTAAAAAAATGTTGGCAGTGCGCAAACCGCAGAAGGTTGGCATTCTGGTAATATCCGATAGAATTATGGCCGGATTAGCGGAAGATAAAGTTGGATTATCGCTAAAGGACGGTTTTACAAAAGCCGGATACAATACCGATAATTATGATATAATTTCAAATGATGCTGATAAGCTTATCGAAAAAGTACAAAAATGGCTTGAAAATGACGTTGAGCTGATCTTCACTCTTGGCGGAAACGGCATCGGTCCGCGGGATATAACGTTAACATCGCTTGAACCATTCTTTGATTTCCGGATTGAAGGGATCGAACAGACACTGCATTCCATTGCCCAGATGAATAACAGCGGATTTTATGTAGAACGACTTGCTGCCGGTAAGATCGGTAAAACTTTGCTGATCTGCCTGCCACTGGATCAAAGCCTGGCCCAGAACGCCATGAATGTGCTCCTGCCCAATATACACCAGGTCTTTGAATTTTAAGCATTTGAAATACTTCATTTTAATATGTGTTTTATTGCACGGCGGGAATATCTTCGCCGGGGAGATATTCCTTTCTCCATCCGCATATCAAACCGATACTTTCCCAACCATTGAAGAACATATTAAACCCCCACCAGGCTATAAGCGTGTCGATGTAATATTAGGATCGTTTGCTGATTATCTGCGTAAACTCCCGGTTGTTGATGGTTTATCTGCTGTTAAAGACTACAAAAACAGACAGCGGGTGGCTGCAAATGATTCAGCGCTTGCTGCAGTAATCCCGGTGGATATTATGGACAAGCCGTTGTGGCAATGTATGGATATTATTCTGGTCTTTTATGCTGACTACCTTAAACAAAACAAAAAGCAGGATGAGATAAAATTTCCTTTACCTGATGGGACTATTTTAAGCTGGAACGATTGGATGAAAGGAAGCAGGCCGACTTTTCAGGGTCTCAATTTTAAGATTTTTAATAAAGCCAGTCCCGATTCATCAGCAAAAAACTATAAGCGTTATCTGAATTGCATATTTGAATATTCCGGAACGCAAACATTTTTTTATAACTATCCGCAGGTTCAGATTAATGACCTTAAACCGGGGAATTTTATCGTTAAAAAAGGCCCGAAAGGCCATGCTGTTTTAATTATCGATTTGGCAGTTAATGAAAAGGGTGAAAGGATAGCATTGATAGGTCAGGGTGATACACCCGCCTGTCAGTTTTATCTGTTACAAAACAAACAAGGCAGCCCATGGTTTAAAGTTACAGAAAATGAATATCCCGGCTTACCAATCCGGAAAAAAATGTATTGGTCGGGTTTACGTCGTTTTCCTGCTTTTGAGTAGAATTTACTCTTCAAAAACAAAATCGTGCAAAATTTGCGAAAATCAAACGCATAATTTGCATGGTTTTTACTAATCACTTTTCAAAATTTTCTCTTCTGAAATTTTTATCCCCAATATATCAATCAATATTCTTTTTTATAGATTTTTGGCATGCTATTTGGTATGTCTGAATAGTGGGATAATGCTATTGCGGGTGATCAATGGCCGCGTAAATAAAACAGATCGCCCGCAATTTTAATATCTTAATTCCGGGACTCCCCCGCCATAGCAGTGCAGAACCGGCTGCTATGGTTTTCCCCGGATGTTTTTGTTAATTTTGTGGTTAATAGCGTTGTCATTGCGGTTTTCATGAAATGGAACACCGGAATCCAGTGGTTAAAAGTTCAAGAGATCCCGGTGTGCTTCGCAACCGGGATGACATGTAACGAATTATCGTGTGCACGGGAATGACAAAAATATGTAGAATGATGAAAGTTCTTCAGGCATTAGTGTCTATTGCAGCCCGCCGGTGCAGCAACATAATAAATGCTGAAAAAACAAGCACAGCACCACCCTGGTGAATCAACGCAACCGAAACCGGCACATTCATCCAGATGACGGTTAAACCCAGAATAATCTGCAGCGCTACCAGTATTGGCAGAAAGATTGCTTTTCCAATCTTTTTCTTTTTTAAATCCAGATAAGCCATAATTGAAAACAGGAAAACAAAAAATGCCAGCCAGCGGTGTATAAAATGTACAGTTACAGAATTCTGAAAAAGGTTCAGCATAACAGGCATATCACTGCTGAACAGATTGGGTGGTAGCAGGTAACCAAACATTAACGGAAATGTGTTGGAAACATGACCTGCTTTGAGCCCGGCAACAAAAGCACCGTAGGTGATTTGCAGCCCCAGTATTATGAAAAACACTAATGACCAGCGAAAACTTCTGGACTTTATTAAAGTGAATGTAAGTCGCTGAAAAGTTGTTAGATTATCCATTATTTTCCAAACGACCAGTGCCAGGATCATAAATGCCATAAGCAGGTGAGCCGCTAAGCGGTAATGACTGACATAGGGTTGATCAACAAGCCCGCTTTTCACCATATACCAGCCCAGAACACCCTGCGCGGCAAAAAGCAATCCGATCAGCATATATATGTATGATTTTCTGAAGGGGATAATCTTTGTAAATAAAAAGATAAAAAACGGCACTACAAAAATAAGCCCGGTCAGGCGTCCCAGAATACGATGGTTGTATTCGCGGAAATAAATCAGCTTATACTCATCCAGGGTCATCCCAACGTTAATATGCTTATACTCGGGTGTTTGTTTATAATTTTCAAAAGTTTCCTGCCAGCTTTCTTCGGTAAGCGGCGGAATTATTCCATGCACGACATGCCAGTCATACATTGATAATCCTGAGCGGGTTAATCTTACATATCCGCCGAGTAAAATTTGAATGGTAACAGTAAGTGCAACAAGTATTAACCAGGTGATAATAATATTTTTTGAAGATTTCATTTCATTTTGTGATCAAAAGGTTCCGGCGATATTACCCATATCCATTTCATTGATTGTTATATGTGCAGGTTGTCTCATTAAATAAAGGACAGCATCTGCAACATCCCGCGGTTTCAGCATTTTTTTACGATCCCAATCATAGGGCAGATCATTGTGCAGCATGGTGTCCACAGATGTCGGGTAGAGTGTTGTTACCCGGATACCACGATCGGCTACTTCCTGGCGCAGAGTATCTGCCAGTGCTTTTAAGCCATGTTTTGATGCACTGTATGCAGCCCATTCCGGAAAGCTTTGTTTACCGGCAACAGAATTTATAAAGATGAATTGTGAACCGGCTTTCATTACCGGAATCATTTTTTGTGAAAACATGAAAGGGGCAGTAAGGTTTACATCAATGACCCGGCGCCAGTCAGCTAAAGACATTTCTTCGACTGTTCCAACACGGGCAATTCCGGCACTGTGCACAACAAGTTTCACTTCTACACCGATGTTTTTTACAAAATCAACCATGGCATCCAGTTCTGATGACACACTGAGATCGACTGCAAAAGGATGCGCCACCAGGCCTTCGGACTGCAGATAACCGGCAACATTTTCCAAAGCGTCTTTTGAGCGGGCAAGTAAAACAACTCCCATGCCCTGCTCTGCAAGTTTACGGGCAACTGCTGCCCCGATGCCACGGCTGGCTCCGCTGATGACTGCCAGGCTGTTATATTCCATTGACACGGGAACTCCTTATCAATCTTAAAAATTCGTCTCTCGTTTTCTGATTTTCACGAAACTCGCCTAAAAGGGTGGAAGTAATCATTTTTGCAGCGTCTTTTTCCACACCACGCATCATCATACACATGTGTTTACCTTCAATAACAACACCGACCCCTTGTGGATTCAGATATTCCTGAAGGGTATCGGCAATCTGACGGGTCATGTTTTCCTGCACTTGTAAACGTCGTGCAAACATTTCTACAATCCGGGGGATTTTGCTTAAGCCCACAACTTTACCTTTGGGCAGATAACCCACATGGGCTACACCATAAAAGGGCAGCATGTGATGCTCACATAAACTGTAAAATTCGATGTTTGCAACCACAACCATTTCATCGTATTCCACATCAAAAATGGCGTTGTTAATAATAGCCTTGGGATCCTGATTATAGCCGCGGGTTACTTCTTTAAACATTTTGGCAACGCGGTATGGGGTTTTCTGCAAACCCTGCCGTTCAGGATCTTCCCCTATTGCACGCAGAATTTCTGTTACGGCATCTTCCATATTATTCAAGCGTGATACTCCTTTCCAAATTCAAAATAGTTATTATTTGTTTCCCAAAGTTTGATATGGTACAGCATATCTTTTGGGAATTTTTCTGCAAGTTTCTGCCATAAAAATTGAATGATTATTTCAGCAGTAGATATCTTATCTTTGAAGAAATCCACTTCTTTGTCAAGATGTTTATGATCGATCTGGGCAATTACACTTTCAACCTGTTTATCCATTTCAGGAAGCGGCAATATCATGCCGGTTTGCGGATGCGGTTCACCTTTTAAAGTGACTTCAAGCCGATAATCATGGCCATGCCCGTTCAGGTTATTGCATTTATCATAGATATTAACATTTTGTTTGTCGTCAAGCATACCGGAGTTCAAACGGTGCGCCGCACTGAATATATATATTCTGCTTAAGGATACATTCATATTTTTTACTTCCAGACATCGGCATACAGATCATGCCTTTCATACAATCTGATACGCACAAGTTCATAACCATCCCTACTCAGGTCTTTCTCTATCAAATCAAAAAGAACAACCGCAATATTTTCAGTTGTGGGGATTTTATCCTTAAAGTAAGGCGTATCAAGATTAAGAAATTTGTGATCAAACTGGTTCAGGATATTTTTTACGCGTGCTTTAAGAACAGTTAAATTAACAATCATACCGGTTTTCGGATCTATATTTCCGGTAATTGTTACGTGCAGTTCATAATTATGGCCGTGACCGTAAGGACTTGTACATAAACCGAATTCGTTGTTGTTTTTTTCTTCACTCCATTCATCGCGCCAGTAACGGTGGCTTGCTGAAAATTCGAACTTACGGCTGATGGTAACTTTTTGCATAAATATCCTGAGTTAGGCGTGCTTAAAATTCATTTCCTTGCTTAAAAAGTTTAAGATAATAAAATTTAAAATAGTATTAACAATTTAATAAGCAAAACGTTTCCTTAATTTATTTTTATTTCACTAACTAAACCTTTTTCACATTACATCTGTCTTATAGTATAAAAAGAACGGATACAGATGACAGATGCTGCAGTAAGGCGGTCCGCAATACAAACAGAAACGCTAAAAAAAGTGATCCATCGATGCCAGACAGGAGAAACGGCAGCATATCGTGAGATATATTCGGCATTTGGTACCATGCTTTTTTCAATTGCAATGCGCATGCTGGGCAGCAAAGAAGATGCGGAAGATGCCGTTCAGAATACATTCGTCAAATTACACAGGCATATTGGTCAGTTCCGTTTTGAATCGAAGTTCAGCAGTTACCTGGTAAGTATACTGATAAATGTGTGTCATGATCTGAATAAGAAAAATAATACACTGCTGCAATTATATGATGAAAGTGATTTTGGACAGGAAAATTATACAGAATGGGGATTAACACTGGAAAAGGCAATACAAATGCTGCCGGTTAAAATGCGCGAATGCTTTGTTCTGTATGCGATAGAAGGATTTAAACAAAAAGAAATCGCCGATATGCTTAATCTAAGTGAAGGAACTGTCAAAGCACACGTGTTCCAGGCAAAAGCAAGATTAAGGGAAATTATTAATCCGGAAGGTAGCCAATCATTATGATTTGTGAACTATGTACAAATAATAAATTGCAGACTTTAAAGGGTAAGGCTTTGGAGAAACATATTCTTGAATGTCCTTACTGTGCTGAAAATAAAGCCTTTGATGTAGAATTAATGCTAAAGGCTTCGGTTCTGGAACCCTTCAAACCGAATGATGATTTATGGAGCCGCATTGAAGATTCCCTGGAAAAAGAAAAGCAGCCGAAGGCAAAACAACTAAGGCTCAATTATAAAATATGGCTGGTGGCAGCATCCCTGTTTATGGCTATAGTTTCATCAGCACTTATTTTATTCTTTCGATCAGCGGATACGAAAACAAATATATTATCAGCTGCAGCTTTAATGAAAGTGGAAATCAGTGAACGCAGTTATATCAGTGCAATTGATGATCTTGAAAATCAGGCTGATTCAAAGCTGAGTGCATTAGACACAGATTTATCTTTGTTGTATAAAGACAAACTCGCAACCATTGATACACAGATCGAACATTGTCGCAGGGCTATTCAAAAAAATCCGGGGAATGCACATATCCGCCGCTACATGCTGGCTGCTCTGCGGGATAAAAAAGAGACTTTAACGGAAATTATTGATCTTAAACTCGGGAGTTAACAATGAAAAAGAAAGTTGTTTTTTTATTCATCCTTGCTGCTGTCGCTTTGCTTCAGGCACGTGATATAAATGCCGTTATCAATCAAGTAAAAACATTTGAAAAAAGCGTGACATCGGCTGCAGGTAAAACTGTTTATATTCCGGACAGCCGTGCAGATATTCTGGTTACAAAGTCTGCTACAAATCAGGTCACAGCAAAAGCAACTATCGAACTTGGTGCGATGGATGAACACAATCGTGAGATATTTTTGGAAAAAAGCAACCTGAACATTGAACCATACAGGGATGGTTTTAAAATAGTTTTAAACACCCCCGATAATGATTGGGCAGACCAGCGGACGTCGTTTATCTCCAAAATATTTTCATTATTTGAGAATGGTGAATCGGCCGCCATTCACCGAATCCTGGAAATTTCAATTCCCGGTGAACAATCGTTGAATATCGATAATGAGTATGGTGATATTGCCGTCAGCGAAATTGAAGGAGACATAGAAATACATAATACATCAGGTGAAGTGAATATGCGCCATTGTGCCGGTAAAGCACTGATCGACAATCGTTATGCAGATATTATTGTAAAAGAATTTGGAGGGGGGCTGGAGATAAAATCCAGCAGCGCCCGTATCAGCCTGGAAGAGATTGAAGGCGATGTTAAAATTGATGCCAGTTACAAACCCGTCCGTGTTGAAGGAGTAAAAGGATCGGTTCATTTTTATGGCACAAGCAGTGATCTTTCAGTTGTTGGAGTTGGAGGTGAACTGGTTGTTGAAAATTCATATAAACCCATGGATATCAGAAGAATAGGCGGTAAAACCAATATTAAAGCACAAAGTGCAGACATTACTTTGCTGCGTGCGGGAAATTCAGTCTATATAGAAAATAATTACAAACCGGTTATTATTGATTCAGTTAATGGTGAACTAATCATCCAGGCAACGTCAGCTGATATAAGTGCAAAAAAAATCAGCGGTTTGGTTGATATAAAAAATTCCTATAAAGACATTATTCTGGCGGATATTGGCGGTTCTATCAGGGTTGCTTCTGAGTCGTGCCCGGTGATGGTGAATGATGCTGCCGGAGATGTGGATATTGACGGCTCCTATAAAACAATCAAACTCAAAAATATCGCAGGAAAGCTTAACGTATCCGGCAATTCAAGTCCGGTAATCATGGAAAATATTAAAGGTGCGGTAGATATTCTTACATCCTACAAAGAAATAAACGGAATAAATCTGGGCAGTTCCGTCAGGGTTAACGGAGAATCCTGCCCTGTAATTTTAACAAATGTTAAAGGCGATATTGATGTAAACAATCAATATAAATATGTGATTTTAAAGGGCACAGAAGGTTCGATCAAAGTACACGGAAACAGCAGCCCGGTTGAAATATCTGAGATTGCAAAGCTTCCTGTTTCAGCAAAAATAGATGTCTACACAAGTTATAAACCAATCAGCCTGGAACTCCCTGATGATGCAAAGGTGCAGGTAGCTGCCCGCTCAACATATGGTAATATTAAATCTGCTTTTCCTGTTTACATTCTTGATAAAAACATCGCTAATTTTGATGATCAGCGTGCTGGGATTATGATTAATCTTGAAACAACGGCAGATATAACAATTACTAAAGGTAACTAAAAAAAATCGCTGGTCCGGCGGGATTTGGATGCCTGCCATTAAATATCTAACCGGAGTTTGATATAAGAAAACCTGACGTTTACAAAGAATATTCTCCCTTAGATTGAATTCAGGTTATCTACAAATCCCGGTGGTTAAAATGACGGACAGCAGCGGATAAAAATCCGCTGCTTAACAATGCTAATAATGGAATGCCAATTTCAAAATTGTACTGCCCGGTGGCAATGTTTACGGGCTGGTACCAGTTAAACAGGCTGTAAGGTTTCAGGAAAGCAATCTGATCCCATAAACGGATGATGGCATCGAAAACAAAGGCAAAAAGAATAATGCCGCTGCTCCACGCTAATGCTTTACCACGCTCAGAAAACAGAGTACTTATATAGAGTGTGATTGTGCTTATTGCTGTAAAAAACAATAGACCTGTTAAAGCAATTTTCAGCAGGATAAATGGCTGAATATCTTCATTCATATCAAGAATCAAACGCCCCAGCAAACTACCACTTAACATGGCTCCAAAAACTGTAAGAAAAGACAGTAATATAAACAGAAAAGGAGTCAAAACAACGGCATGGCGTGGCAGTAAACGTGATGAAAGAAGTTCAATCGACCTGTTTTCCAGTTCAGCAGTAATATAACGGGATGCTATTGCCACAGGGATAAAACTCAGGATAAACAACACAGCGGGATGGGTGTAGCCAAAGGCGATAAATTGACTGCCGACAAGGTTTTCGCCTAAAAAACCTGTCATTTGTTTAACCATAGGCGGCAGCAGTTTAAAGTATGATTCTGCAAATTTACGGATAGCGCTGGCTGAAAGAATAAATGTGAAGAGAAACTCTACCAGGAATCCGAACAGCATAACCAGCAAAATAATTTTATGTTGGTTTTTAAAAATACGTTTAAGGTGGTGGAGGGAAATATAATTATTCAGTGCGGCCATTGTTATCCCGGTAATAGGTCATAAAAAAGTGTTCCAGTGATGATTCAGGGAAATCAAGATCAGATACATCATAATCTTTTAGCACATGTAAAAGCGGACCCAGCTCGCCTTCAACACTCATCTCCAACGTGTTTTTACTATGTGCTATTAAAGACAATCCCGGTATCTTTTTAAAATCAGCGATTTTGAAATGGCCGTTAAATTTAACAATTACCTGGCGTGGTAAACGTGACTTTAAATCTTCGATGCGTTCCTGAACCAGTAGTTTACCATCTTTAATAATCCCAATATGATCGCATATTTTTTCTACTTCCGGTAGATTATGCGATGAGAAGAAAACAGTTTTACCCTGGTTGCTGAATTCATTGATGTATTTGTATAAAACCTGCTGGATCAGCGGGTCCAGCCGTTCAGATGGTTCATCCAGAATGAGCAGGTCCGGATTATGCTGCATTGCCTGTATCAGCAGCAGCTTTTGCTTCATCCCCTGGGAATAATAGCGTACCTTTTTGTCCAGATCCGATGTCTTAAGTTTGAGATCACGCAACAGGTTTTCCCGTAGAATAGGTTTGGATTGCAGAAATCCCTGGAAATAATCCAGCGTTTCCCGGCCTGTTAGCTCTTCATATAAGCGTATTTCACCGGGCACAACACCAATCTTATTGGCAAACCGTGAAAAAGATTCGGGCATTTTATGTCCAAGAATTTCCAGGCTGCCACTGTCTGGCCGAATCAGGTCAAGAAGCATACGAATGGTGGTGGTTTTTCCGGCGCCATTGGCACCAAGATAACCATAAATACTGCCGACAGGAACTTCTAAATCTACCTGGTCAACTGCAGTAAAATTATTGAACGATTTTGTTAAAGCACGGGTCTGAATGGCGTTATGCATTAGTAATAAAATTAAATTGTTTATCTGGTTAATGTTGGCATTTTCAAATTAAAAAGATGGGTTTTTGTTCCATCAGATCCCGTTGCCTTTTCGCCGGATTTTTATTTTGATTGCTCCCTGAACAGGTTTCTCTGCAATGAGTACCAGGTAACCACCGCCACCTGCACCGGACAATTTCCAGGCCAGTGCATGGGCTTTATATCTTTTAATAATCTCGGATATTTCTTCAGTCAGCATTGCCGGGAACATGGTTGTTTGTGCTTCAAATGATTTCAGGAAAGCTCCTGCAAATTTTTCCAGATTTTTTTCCAGGATACCTTCCCATGCCATAATCGATGCACCGGCAAGTGCCTTAACATTTTCACTATTAATATAGGTTTCCTTCAGAAGGTCCAGACCTTTTTTTCGCGGCCAAAGAAAAACCATATAAATATGTTCTTCCAGCCAGGAGAGTATCGACTCATCATGTATTTCTTCAAATTTCAAGGGCCAATAAGCATTGTCGTAATAATGACGGACTAATCCGGGCATGCAAATCCCGATCGAATCCTGTGCACCTGATATAATCTTTGAGCCGGGGGTATTTTCATATTTAAAAAGGATTTCCGCCAGTTTCTCAGCTTTATCGATGGGTAATTGAACCGGCCATATTTTTTTTGCCGCATTCCTTGTGGAGGTTGCCATTCCCGAACGTTCATTGTACTCAATGGTTGGTTCCAGTGACAAAGTGATTGCCCATCCCGGATGAAATTTTGATACATAAGGCTGATCAATCCAGGTTCCGGCAAGATCAATACGATAAGGCAGAAAGCATTGGTCTGACGAGCGCAACGCCGTTGTCGATCGTGCCGGTAAGCCGGCGTCGGGGATGCGTTCCAATACTTTCAGTTCGATGCCAAGTGTTTTGCAAAACTTTTCCTTTGCCGGAGAATAACCATCTTCATTTACAACAAAATAATCCGGTTTAAGCTGCTGAACGTCTTCGTCAAAATCCATAAAACCGGAACCCTGGTTTATAAAGGCATCTTTAACAGATTTAATTGCTTTTACCATGTACAGTCGTTCCTGCTCGCTGTTGATTGTATCACGTCCCTTCAATTCCTTGATTGTATTATCCGATCCGAGACCAACATAAAGATCGCCGAATTTTGCCGCTTCTTTGAAAAAAGCAACATGGCCGCTGTGCAGCATGTCAAAACAACCCGACACGAAAACTTTTTTATTCATAATTGTAATGATTCGAAAAGTGGTTTTATAAACTTGTTTTTAGTTGCAGAAATATAAAAGATAAGAAAATAAGGGAATTTTAGGAAAAGTAATTTTAATAAAAAAGGTCAGCAGAATAAGCATTTTTTCTGCCGACCATTTCATAGGGAAAAAATTAATACAGGATGTTAAAAATTAAGCCTACTCCAATTTGTGAATTGGAATATTTAAAGTTGTCAGCATCCACAGCATTCTTGGGATAACTTAATTCTTCGGATTTCATGAATGCCTGCAGACGAACAAAATTAAGAGCGTCGTTAGAGTGAAATGGAAAAAATTCCAGTTCAACACCCCAGCCATTTCCTTTTTTATCTTTATCCATAAATATCCAGTTATACATAAAAAAAACACGCCAAAGCTGACCACCTGTTTCAAGGGCAGTTCCGGCATTTACACCGTAAGAGAAAAAGGATCCATCTTCAAAATAACCTGTACCTCCTTTTGCACCGGTCCGGATGCCCATATAACCCATATCTGCCTGTCCACCAGCGAGAACCGGTAAAAAACCAACTTCAAATAAATTGATAGCCATACGAGCATTTAAAAGACTCCAGTATTGGTATTGGAAATTTCTGTCACCGCCTTTTAATGCTGGAATGGCTGGGGAGTCATTTTCACTTCCTATTGCCACTAAAAGAAGCCAGCCCGCAAGGTCTGTACCAAAATCGAGATGCGAGTCCTTCGTAATTGAACCATAAACGATGGGTACGCGCCACTGCAATGCATCTGATTTTGTAGATATGGGTTTAAAATTAGCATCTAATTCATCAACCCAACCGTTTTTGACAGAAACGGAGTGTAAGATAACCCCAACGGCTGTGCCTTCACGATCGCCTGCATAAGAGAAAGAGATGAAAACGAAAAAAATAAACAGGTTCAGGAAAAAAAATTTCCTTGTGGTATGCATAATACCTCCTTGGTTATATGAATAAATCAATAAAAAGCAGATGACTATTTTGAATATTAATTCACGTGATTTTCGATTAAAGAATAATCGACATAAAATAAGATAAATTTTAATGCTGCTTCTCAGGGGAAAAACAGTTTTGAAAATATTTTAAAAAGAAACAAATAAACATATTGAACCAAAGTATATTTTGCAACCTGTGAAGATTAGAATTTTAAAACTTTGGTTCTAAAAGCAGGATTGCACAGCAGCGGGATAATTTTATTTACGATCGTTCCTAATTTAATCCAGTGTGTTGTTGAAATATACAAGGTGTGCTGAACAGCGGCATTTTTTGTTCCAGGGTTCAGGGCATGACCGGATGATGGTGATTCGTTCATCACCTTTTGAGCGGGGCAATGGTCCGGAGACGTTCATTGTTTCTTCTCCCGTAAAATCATCCCACCAGGTGGCTATGCTGTATTGATCACAAACAGGGCACAGGTAATAAACATCGCTGACTTCATCACCCATGATGCTCCCGGAAATGGATGCAACCCGTTCTTCTTCAAGAAAAGTGCGCTTACATTTTTGACAGACCATACAAATTTTAATCTTTTATCTTAAACAATCCGGCCTGATTCGCACCATCCAACCCCGTTTTGTAAGTGCGCTCATCCACCGGGGAAAGCCTGCTTATCATTTTTTCCGACAGCAGCCAATAGCGACGCAACAAATCGGTACGGTCTGCCAGTTCATCCAGACCGGTATCGCTGGTCATCCAGTTTAAATGGTCAAGGGGGGAAAGGTTCATAGGAACCGTGTAACCGCGCAGCGTCTTTTCACCATCCACATTATAATACTGCTCAAAATAGGATAGAACCAGCTCACGCAGGTTACGGAAAACAGGTTCCCGAAAACGCAGCCCGGCAAAATTGGATTTAGCTATTGCGCCCCAGTGTCCGTCTATTTTAAACAGTGCCAGCAGGTGGTCATCATCACGCTCGTTTGGCAGCATCTCCAGGATTAAAGGCGGGTATCCCATGCGGCGCAGGGCAGCAGCGGCAAAAAGGGCGCCATCAAAACAATGGGCCAGACGGTCGCGCAATACCTGCAACGGGCAGCGATAAACCGGTTCCGGGCTGTATGGAACGGTGTCCAGGAATTCCTGGATTTTAAAGGGTGTGGTCAGCTCTGCAAGCAGCAGCTGTTCTTGTTGTGTTAAGGCTTGTTCAAATAATTCCAGCGACACAGAATGTTTCTCCTTTATAATCCCAGATCTTTATTGGCAGTTTATTTTATAGAAAACGCATGAATAGTTGTTGTTTTATATGTCTCTCCTGGGCGCAGAACAACGGAAGGGAAATTTTCCTTGTTTGGTGAATCCGGAAAATGCTGCGTTTCAAGGCACAGGCCTGTGCGGAACTCATAAGGTTTTCCACTTTTCCCGACCAGTGATCCATCCAGGAAATTACCACTGTAGAACTGTATGCCTGGTTCACTGGTTGTGATTTCCATGAATCGTCCGCTGGTAGGTTCATAAAGCGTTGCTGCTTTGGTAAATTTTTCATCCGGGGATGTATTTAAAACCCAGTTGTGATCGTATCCGCCGGCAAATTTAAGCTGCTGAAAATTATCATTTATACGTGCACCGATGGCAGTCGTCGTCCGGAAATCCATTGGGGTACCTTCAACAGTGGCAATTTCACCGGTTGGAATAAGCGTGCTGTCAACGGGTGTGTAAGCATCTGCATTCAGCATAAGTTCATGATCAAGAATGTTCCGATTGCCTTCGCCTGCAAAATTCCAGTATGCGTGATGTGTTAGATTTACAACCGTTGCTTTATCCGTTGTTGCGTGATAGTCAATGCGGAAAGTGTTTTTATCGGTCAGCGTATAGGTTACGGTTGCATCCAGGTTTCCGGGAAATCCTTCTTCACCATCTTTGGCAAGATAATGCAGTTTAAGGCTTACACTGTCTTTCCCGGTGACAGGAGTAGCTTCCCAGATAACTTTATCAAAACCTTTTACACCGCCATGCAGGCTATTAGGACCATTATTTTGTGCCAGTGTATATTCCCGTCCGTCCAGGGTAAATTTTCCGTTGGCAATGCGATTGCCATAGCGCCCGATCGTGCTGCCAAAGTAAGGATTTTCTTTGATATAATCGTCTAGCGAATTATAACCAAGAACCACATCGTTCAATTTACCTTCACGATCCGGCATTTTGAAAGATGTGACAATCCCGCCATACGTGATCACTTTTAATTCAAAATTATTGTTATTTGTCAGCGTGTATATATCCACTGTTTTTCCATCCAATTCGGCGAATTTTTCTTTGCTGATGCCCATTTTGCTCTCACTTGTATTTGTGCAACTCATGTAAAAAAGTATAATTAATATTAACAGACTGGTTTTTTTTAAAAAATTCATAGATGACTCCGGTTTTATATATGATCAGGCTGTTCTTGGTTTAACAACTAATTCAAAAGCCGCTGAAAAATAAATCAGAATTGTAAAAAATCAAAACACTTACATAGCAACAGGCAGCCTGATGAGTTCATATTTAAGAATGTGAATATATTAATATGATTTTTCTATTATGCCTTTTTATATTGATAAAAACTTCAGGGAAAGCATATGTAGCGTATATTAAGGCTGCAATTTGTTATATGACCTGATTTAATAGATTTCTATCGATTGTTGATGTAAATTATACGACTTTTTTTGAAAATCGATTGACAATAAAATTTTGAAAAAATAAACAGGAGGGATATTCATGGTTTTCAATCTGGATATGATCAAAAAGGTCTATGAACGTTACCCTGAGCGGGTCGCTGCCGCAAGGAAAGTTTTGAACAGACCTCTAACATTTACAGAAAAAATTCTTTACAGTCACTTATTTGATGGAGCGGCTTCTGAAGAATTCCCGCGTGGTGAAGCATATGTGAACTTTGCACCGGATCGCACTACGATGCAGGATGCAACCGCCCAAATGGTTCTCTTGCAGTTTATGCATTCCGGTCGTAAACAGGCTGCTGTGCCTTCTTCTATCCATGCTGATCACCTGATACAGGCAGAAGTTGGTGCTCATACGGATCTCCAGCATGCTTTATCATTTAATAAAGAAGTTTATGAGTTCATGGGCAGCGGTGCCAGCAAATTTGGTATAGATTTCTGGAAAGCCGGTGCCGGTATTATTCACCAGGTAGTGCTTGAAAATTACGCTTTCCCGGGCGGTCTGATGATCGGATCTGATTCGCACACAGTTAATGCCGGTGGTTTAGGGATGGTTGCTGTTGGTGTGGGCGGTGCTGATGTTGTGGATGTGATAACTGGTATGCCCTGGGAACTTAAAATGCCAAAACTGATTGGTATTAAACTAACGGGAAAACTAAACGGCTGGACAGCATCCAAGGATGTAATCCTGAAAGTGGCCGGTTTACTGACGGTAAAAGGCGGTACCGGGTACATCGTTGAATATTTTGGTGAAGGTGCACAATCCTTGTCATGTACAGGTAAGGGCACAATTTGTAATATGGGTGCCGAAATAGGTGCAACAACGTCAACATTTGCCTATGACAAATCGATGTCAACATATCTGCGTGGCACAGGCCGTGCAGAAGTTGCTGATCTGGCGGATAAAGTTGCCGAACATCTGACAGCAGATGCGGAAGTTTATGCAAACCCTGAAAAATATTTTGATAAAGTTATTGAAATTAATCTTTCCGAACTTGAACCACACATCAACGGTCCGTTCACACCGGATCTGGCAACTCCTATTTCTAAATTTGCAGCCGCTGTTAAAGAAAATAACTGGCCGGCAAAACTGGAAGTTGGACTGATTGGTTCCTGCACTAATTCATCTTATGAAGATATTTCCCGTGCAGCATCCATCGCCCGCCAGGCAGTCGATAAAAATTTAAAAGTAAAGGCCGAATTCACTATTACTCCGGGTTCTGAACAGGTAAGGTATACAACCGAGCGCGATGGTTTCCTGGATGATTTTGATAAGATCGGCGGACTTGTTCTGGCAAATGCCTGCGGTCCCTGTATCGGTCAGTGGAAACGTCATGGTTCAGAAAAGAAAGAGAAAAACTCGATCATTACATCATTTAACCGCAACTTCAGCAAAAGAAATGACGGTAACCCCAACACACATAGTTTCGTAGCTTCTCCGGAAATGGTAACGGCTCTGACAATCGCCGGAGATATGACTTTTAACCCGTTGACCGATACTCTCACCAATGAAAAAGGTGAGCAGGTTAAACTTGATGAACCAAAAGGTTTGGAAATGCCGCCAAAAGGTTTCGCTGTGGAAGATGCAGGTTACCAGGCACCGGCTAAAGATGGCAGTAAAGTGGAAGTTGTTATTCCGGCGGATTCAAAACGCTTGCAGTTATTTGAGCCGTTTGCTGCATGGGATGGTAAAAATATCAGTGGTATGAAATTGCTTGTTAAAGCTTTTGGAAAATGCACAACGGATCATATTTCGCCGGCCGGCCATTGGCTGTTCTATCGCGGACACCTGGAAAATCTTTCAGAAAATACTTTAACAGGTGCTGTAAATGCTTTCAATAAAGAAACTGATAAAGTCAAAAATCAGCTGAATGGTGAATATGGTTCTGTACCAAAAGTACAGCGCGCTTACCAGGCGGCCGGTGTACCTACAATAGTAGTTGGAGATGAAAACTACGGAGAAGGTTCATCACGCGAACACGCAGCTATGCAGCCACGTTATCTTGGGGTAAGGATTGTTTTAACACGGTCTTTTGCCCGTATTCATGAAACAAATCTTAAAAAACAGGGAATGCTGGCATTAACATTCGCCAACCCTGCGGATTATGATAAAATCCAGGAAGATGATACCATTGATCTGGTAGATCTGACTGAATTTGCACCAGGTAAGCAGTTAACGCTGGTACTGCATCATGCTGATGGCAGTGAAGATACAATCAAAGCCAATCATTCTTACAATGCAGCCCAGATTGAATGGTTTAAAGCAGGTTCTGCGTTAAACCTGATTCGTCAGCAGTTAAAAAATTAAAATCCGGGATTTCACATAAAAATCCTCTTCTGTCTGCAGGAGGGGATTTTTTTTGTGCTTTTGATATAATTAGCCATTTCTAAATTTGGCAAGTGCAGCTGCATTTGCCAGAACCAGGAATGTATCTCCCTGTTCAATTACATAATCCGGGCTGGGAATTGCACCGGGACGATTACTCATGCTGCCTTTTGCCTGGCCTTTTTTACGAATTAAAATAACTTCAACGCCGTACTTTGACCGCAAGTCGGTTTCCTTTAGAGTTTTACCTATAAAATTTCCCGGCGGATCAATCTCGCTTAACTTAAACCCTTCACTCAGTTCAATCTCTCGTTCGCTGCTTACCGCCGATACAACACTGTGAACCCCGCCAACAAGATCGGCCTTGAAAATTTCCTTATTGTAAGCATCAATAACATCTTTACGTTGCACAATACCTAAAAACGTCTTCGATTCATTGTCTGTTACGACTGGCAGCTCATCAACATTATACCGTCCAAAGTTATGCATAACCAGATCCAGATTGTCATCCGGCAGAAGATAGGCAGATGGGGGGTGAGCAATGTCTGCAGCAATGACAAGTCCTGAAAGATAATTTTCATCTTTCAGAAACTCTTTTATTTCGTCGATCGAAAAAGTCCCGGTCAACCTGTTATTGTTGTCCACAAGAAAATATTCGTGGTGGCTGCTTGACACCATCAATTGTATCATCTCATGAAAAGAGCTGTTAGCACGGATAGTTTCAATATCTTTATTGAGAACATCCCGGACATAAAGCGAGCGTAAAATATTAATATCACGGCCTTCGAAAATATTAACACCACGCCTTACAAGCTTCATGGTGTATATCGATTCCTTTTTGAGCCAGGTCGCAAGCAGTACAGCTATAATCGCGGAAACCATCAGGGGTGGTATAATTTTATAATCATTAGTCAGTTCAAAAATTATCAATATTGCCGTGATTGGAGCATGAGTTGTTGCCGCGACCATAGCACCCATACCAACCAGAGCAAAAGCACCGGCATTTGCCATCAGGCCAGGGTAAAAGGAATGCGCCTGCAAACCCACGAAACTTCCCAGCATTGCACCGATAAATAATGATGGAGCAAAAATACCGCCGGACCCACCGGCGCCAAGAGTTGCAGAAGTGGCAATAATTTTTAGTACCAGAAGAACGATTAACAACCATGAAAGATCTTTTCCCCACAGAGCATCATTAATTGATTCGTAACCGACTCCCAAAACCTGCCGGAAAGGAATCGCAATTGCCCCGACAATCAGCCCTCCTATAGCCGGCTTTAACCAGCCCGGCACTTTGAGATTGTCAAAAATATCCTGTGTTTTGTAAATCGATTTTATAAAAAAGACAGCAACGATACCGGAAAGAATTCCTAACAAAACATAGGGAATAAACTCCCAGGCGCTTACAAGCTGATAACCAGGCACATGGAAAGCGGGGAAATCACCTATATAATGTCGTGAAATAACGGTTGCCACTACCGACGATATTACAATCGGGCTGAACTGTGCCACGGCATATTCACCAAGAATAATTTCCACTGCGAAAAGAGCCCCGGCGATGGGTGCATTAAAAGTTGCAGCAATTCCTGCTGCCGCCCCACAGGCAACAAAGGTTCGTAAATGACGTGCAGATACTGCCAGGAACTGGCCAAAAACGGAGCCTATGGCCGAACCGATCTGAACAATGGGACCTTCACGTCCGGCCGACCCGCCCGAACCGATTGTAATTGCAGCTGCAATAGACTTAACTATGGCGACTCTTGGACGGATACTGCCGCCACGCACTGCAACAGACTCCATCACTTCCGGAATGCCGGAACCGCGTACTTCCCATGCAACAAAATGAACCAATGGCCCAACCAGCAATCCCCCTAATACCGGCAGAGAAATAATCAGCCAGAAGGGTATCTGTTCAAGATTTGCTGTGCTGAAATCAGAAGACCCGAAAAAAAGCTCCTGGGCATATTTAATCATGAAACGAAATAAAATAGCACCTAAAGCGCCAAGAATACCGATCACAATGGCAGACATAACCATAAAAATATGTTCGGCCCGGCGCAGTATCCCAAATGCAGAGCGTAAACGGTCTGTCCAGCGGCGTTGAAAATGCAGATACGTTTTTTTTAGACGGGAAAAGAAAAGAGACATAAACGAGTATAATGTTTAAATGATTTTCCAGCAAGGAATTTGGAAAGAGTTTTATGCAAACAGTATTCTATTTGTAATAGGCGTCTCTTCAGGATACATTTATGTTTGGCAGAATCAATTTATCTGAGCAAGATTGTCTATTTTTTGTTCAAGAGATTTCATTTCTTCGATAAGTTTGCTATAGTCGTATTCGGATATCGTGGGACTGTCTAAAATATAGTTATTGTAGTCATGCTCGCGGATGATATCCTTAATTCTGTGCAGTCTTTTTTGTATCGTTTCAAAGTCATCGTGCTTAATTTGCATTTAAAATCCTCCATGATTTTTATTTATCCAAATACACGGACGGTCTTGTTGTTCGTTTAAATTAAAGATACATCTGTACTTTTTTTGACCATGAGAATAAGTTTTAACTTTTATTAATATCTATACATCCTGTTAAAAATTATGCAATTATTTTGAGCCACAGATAGTTTCAGCTTATTATATTTTGGAAATCGAATGAAAAAAATACTTATTCTTTTTGCACATCCGGCTTATCAGAAATCCCGGATAAATAAAAAACTGATCCATGGCGTCAGTGAGATTGAGAATGTCACTTTTCACGATCTGTATGAACGCTATCCGGAATTGGATATTGATGTGAAATTTGAGCAGAATCTGCTACTTGAACATGATGTGATCATCTTTCAGCATCCCTTTTTTTGGTACAGTACTCCGGCTATTTTAAAGGAATGGCAGGACCTGGTTTTAGAGCACGGCTGGGCTTATGGCCGCAACGGGTTAGCTCTTAAAGGAAAAGTTTTTTTTAATGCCATCACAACCGGGGGTAAGAAAGAAGCATATTCTTCAGACGGGTTTCATGGCTGTACGGTCAGGCAGCTGCTTTTACCCATTGAGAAAACAGCAAAACTATGCAGGATGCAGTATTTGCCGCCATTTGTCGTACATGGAACACACGCCATCGATCCGCAGCAGACACAAATTTACAATTCGTTGTATATAGAAATTCTTGAGAAAATACGTGATGATAAAATGGATTTGCAAGCAGCACAGGAGTTGCAGTATTTGAATGATTATCCCTTAAAAAAGGAAAATGACAATGAATGAAGGTGGATTCTTTTTTCAGGCTTTTGTTTACCTGGCTGCAGCTGTTATTTCTGTCCCAGTTGCAAAAAAACTGGGGCTGGGTTCTGTTTTAGGATATCTGCTGGCAGGCGTTATCATTGGCCCGTTTGTTTTGGGATTGATCGGTGAAGAAGGCCAGGATGTAATGCACTTTGCCGAGTTTGGTGTTGTTATGATGTTGTTTTTAATCGGCCTAGAACTGCAACCGGCTCTGCTCTGGAAACTCAGAAATTCTATTTTGGGAATGGGTGGAAGCCAGGTTCTTTTCACAGGTTTAATAATCATGGGTGTGGCTTTCATATTTAACATTCCCTGGCAAACCGGGTTAGCTCTTGGGCTTACACTTTCGCTTTCTTCAACAGCTATTGTTTTACAAACATTGAATGAAAAAGGGCAGATGAAAACAACGGCAGGACAAAATGCGTTCTCTGTATTACTTTTCCAGGATATTGCTGTTATTCCTATTCTTGCTTTTTTTCCTTTGCTGGCTGTTTCTTCAACATCTGCAGCAAACACTGGTGACACTCACCATGCTGTAACCTGGATTGATGGATTACCAATTTGGGGTCAAACCCTTGTTGTTCTATTAGTTGTTGGTTTGATTGTGGTTGTAGGCCGCTATCTTATCAGCCCGGCTTTCCGGCTGATTGCATTAACCCGGTTAAGAGAATTGTTTACAGCCGCTTCATTATTACTGGTTATCGGTATTGCCATTTTGATGACTAAGGTTGGTTTGAGTCCGGCTTTAGGAACCTTTCTGGCAGGGGTGGTTCTGGCCCAAAGTGAATACCGGCATGAACTTGAAACAGATGTTGAACCTTTTAAAGGATTACTTCTTGGTTTGTTTTTTATAGCCGTCGGAGCGTCAATTGATTTTAACCTGATCACATCTGAACCACTGTTAATCGCAGAGCTTGTGGCAGCGTTGATTTTTATAAAATTTATTGTTCTGTTTATTATCGGGCGTTTTTTTAAAATGGGATTAGACAGCAATCTGCTGTTTTCGTTTGCTCTGGCTCAGGGTGGGGAATTTGCCTTTGTTCTTTTTTCATTTGCGGTCCAAAATAATGTGATAGGAGAAAATATAGCCAATCCTATGATTGCCGTTGTTGCAGTAACAATGGCTCTGACTCCCCTTTTGATGCTGATTAATGAAAAACTCGTCCAGCCGTTCTTCGGAACAAAAGAATCAGAATCTCCGGAAGCAGATAGTATTGATGAAAAAAATAAAGTTATCATCGCGGGCTTTGGGAGATTTGGCAGCACAATTGGTCGTTTTCTTCAGGCCAATGGTGTTATGGCTACCTATCTTGATATCGATCCTGATAATGTTGATCTGCTGCGTAAAATGGGTTTGAAAGTATTTTATGGTGACGCTTCCCGGGTCGATCTGTTGCAGGCAGCCGGCGCAGAAGATGCTGATATGCTGATTATTGCAGTCGATAGTCCGGATAAAACACTCGAAATTGTAGAGACAGCACAGAAAAATTTCCCCGGCATTAAGATTATGGCGCGTTCTTACAGTTGGGATGATTCATACGAACTTTTAAATATCGGCATCAATGATATTTATCGTGAAACACTTGACTCTGCCTTACAGATGGGAGTGGATGCTTTATGTAAAATGGGATACCGGAAATACCAGACTCACCGGGCTGCAAAAACATTTCGTAAGCATGATGAACGTTTTCTCAGAGAACTGGCTGAAATGCGTCATGATAAAAAGCAGCTGATCAGCGGCGCCAGACAACGTATCGCTGCATTGGAAAGCGCTATGCAGACAGAAATTGATAAGATCGGACGCGACAAAGATCTGGGCTGGGATGCTACTACGCTGATTGAAGAATTTGGTAATCAAAATCCTGATCCAAAATCTGTAAAATAATCCCCTGCTTATCATAGAGATAAGCACTAATTAAATTTAGAATACCCCGTTATTTATCACTATATTCGTTTATATCTCATCATTAATTCTTAACTCTTCTGAAACAAATATGGAACTCGTTGTGGAGCCTTTAGCAACCATACAGTTTTGTTTTGGATAGAATTAATTTATACTTGCGGTTTGTCTGGTATTCCGTTTCAAAAAGCTGTTGAACTGTAATCGATTAATTTGAGAAAAAAGGGGAAATTATGGCCAGTATTTTTATGGATAAAATGCAGCAACCTTCTGAAGAGCAATTTGAAACAACACTTGGCAATTCTTTTTTTGTCTGGATACAGATAAAAAAACATCTGTCAGAGCAGTATGGTGATTTAACAGAAGAGTGGAAATATTATAACAGCAAATCCGGCTGGATCATGAAATTATTTTTAAAGAAACGTAACCTGCTGTTTTTAACAGTGCAGGAAAATTCTTTCACCCTTTCACTGGTTTTCGGGGACAAGGCAGTGGCTGTTGTTGAGCAGAGTGATCTTCCAGCCGGGATTAAAGAGCGGTTAAGTAGTGCCCGCCAATACGCAGAAGGAAGGGGCATTTCTTTTGATGTTATCGATGACAGTCAGCTCGAAATAATAAAAAAACTACTTGATATAAAAGTTAAAAACTAATTATGGTAATTTTTACAGAATCCCATTTGGGAGAGAAATGGCACGTTTACTGAAGCATTTATTTTTAATTCTGTTTTTATTGTTTTATCACCATGTCACAGCAGGATCTATAAGCGGTAAGGTTATAGATAAAACAAAAGATGAACCGCTGCAGGGCGTAAATATTGAAATATTAAATACTACCGTTGGCACAACCAGCGATGATCTGGGTTTTTTTAAAATTGAAAAACTTACCAATGGAGCTTGTACACTTCAGGCCAGTTTTATCGGTTATAAAACCGTCCGTAAAAGTGTTAATATTTCAGATTTAAAATCGGTTTTTATAACTATTGTACTTGAACCGGTTACGCTGGAAGGAGAGAGTATTATAGTTGAAGCACGACCTTTTCCAAACCGTGCAGTCGAAAGGGAGTCTCCGGTCGCGTATACAAGGCTTCAAAAAGCCGAATTATCAGCTGTTTACACAACGGGAGATTTCAGCCAGCTTCTTAAGAAAATCCCGGGAATCTGGACATCAAGTGCAGGTGTTGGAGAATCAGAAATTTCTTTACGCGGATTTTCATCCCAGGGTATTCATTTTATGATAAACGATATTCCAATGAATAATCCGGAAGACCAGCATATAACCATCTCAAATTGGGCAGGGCTTGCGAATATGGCGCGTTCGGTGGAAGTGCTGCGTGGTGGCGGCTTTTCTTTATACAGTCCAAATGCATTTGGTGGTACGATTAATATCTCAACCATGGGACTGGATGAAAAGCAAAGTACTATTTTCAGGATTTCCGGCGGAATGTATAATCGGACAGGCATTGCCAATGGCGCAGACAAAGGGAAAATATTTGATCGTGATAATGGGCTGGCAGATGCAAAGAAAAATCTTCCTGTTAATTATTCATATTCCGCACGTTTTAATTCCGGTTTATTATACAATGGTGCCTTTAATGCCAGTTTGTTTTTTGAACGCAAATATGGCGATTCTTATATACTTGGAACGAATTATAATGGTTTTACGATAGGTCTTGATGCAGAATACAGGATGCATCCGCATTATTTTTATTTTGGATTTTTTGTAAATCCGCAATCGCATGAACAGGCATTCGCCCTGCAGGATATGAATCTTCTTGAAAGTTTGGGGCGTGAATACAACCGTAAAAATCATGAATGGCAGGAAAACTACTTTGTTAAGCCTTATTGGTTTCTAAAACATATCTTTCATCTTTCAGGAAACCGGACATGGACTAACAGTCTTTTTTATACAATAGGCCGGGGTGCCGATCAAACATGTGCCAATGATTTTTTTGATACAAAAACCGGAGTAACAGGATTTCAACCCATAACCCGCGGAAAGGATTTTATAGCTTTTGGAATGCATGCGGAATATTTGTACTACAATTACGGACTATTATCAACAGATTTCTCTCCATTTGGAGAAGGCCGTGAAGCATACAGTTTTAAAGGTGTTCCTTTTAGTACGGATCCGGAAGGTGTAAATTTTTTCGCAGATCAGCATACACACAGTTATCAAAGCCGTTTGCGGCGTGATCATCAGCAATTTGGCCTGGCAAGTTCATTCAGCCAGCCGGTTAACCATAACTGGCATCTTGATTTCGGGATGGACAGCCGTTTCTGGAAGGGGCATCGTAAAAGTGAAATGCACCTTTTAAAAGTGAGTGATTTGGATACCCGTTATTCGTTAAATTCACCCTTCCTGGATGATATTTTTATACCCAAAGTACAATCAATATATGATTATAATACCCGTGCTTTTAATCTTTCTCTGTTTTCAAAACTTAGTTGGAAAGCAACCAACAGTTTAACTATCCAGGCAGGAATTCCATTTTATTATTCTCAGCTCGAAGTTATTGAAAATCCGATCCGGCTGATCGATTTTGGCAGCTGGCAGTTTTTTGAAACTGCTTTACGCACCAGCGCTGATATCGTTGCTGAAGGTAAAAAATTCGCTTTAACAAACGATTATCAACGTGAATATACCTATTTTACTCCCTGGACAGGTGCGAATTATAACGTTGACGAACACCTGAATATTTTCAGCCGGATTGCCAGCTCTAAAAAAGAACCTTCCATTTTTGACTGGTATGATTATGCAAATGGACCAGTGCCTGAAAAAGAATTTCATCCGGAGAATGAAGAAGCAGTTACCCTAAAACCGGAGACCGTTAACAGCATCGAACTGGGTGGAACATACAGAGAGCAGAATTGGACAATGAGTCTTAATTATTACTATTCTGTATACCTGGATAAAATTGAACGTGTGATTGATATTAATGAACGGTACACAACTCTAAATGCTGGTAAAGCGGTTTTTCAGGGTTTGGAGAGTTCTGCTGCCTGGCAGGAAGGACAATTTGAACTGAGTGGATCATTGGCATTTTCATCAAACCGCTGGAAAAAAATGAATGTTGAGCAGATTTTCGATGCCGATGCTGCTGATGTAAAGGGCAAGGTAGTGCCGTTTGCACCACAACAGCAGGCAACAGTGGATATCGGTTATTATTTGTTTACAGACAAAAGTTTTAAAATCGGGTTTAGCCTGGATTACTGGAATGACTACTATGGAACCTATACAAATAACTACATAAGTACGGAAGAGAATTTTGTTGGGGACAACCGTTACATCGAACACATCCTGAAGAGTTCTAAGCTGCCATATTTCCTTGATCTTGGTGCCCGCTTACAGTATAGAACATCAACCGAAAAATTTGACTTTCTTTTTCGAATAGATGCCGATAATATTTTAAACCGAACGGATAATTTTATGCGCGCACAATACACCATCGATTATACACGTGATGATTTTTATGCTGGTAAATATAACTGGTATGTGCTGCAGGCTCCGCTTTTTAATGTCTTTTTTACAGCAGAAATAACCCTGAATGAACAATGAGTGGAAGAAAGAATTTTATTTTTTTCTTTGCAGATTTTTCTTTTCTGGCTACATTTATCAACCATAGTCTCAGAAATAGATGTTTAATAAACGGAGAAAATTTATGATTGAAGTAGCCTTTACCTACGATTTTCACCCCAACATTGATGAAAAAGCCTACGCGCAGGTTGCTAAAAAAGCAACATCCATGATGCTTCAGGCTGAAGGATTTATTGAATTTCATGCGCATCGCAACCTGACAGGCTCACCGCATGTTCGCCGCACATCCATCTGGAAAAGTCTAAAACACTGGGCTGCTTTGGCACAACAACCGGAATTTCAGGATGTTACTGCCGAATTCAGAAAATATGTTACCAATCTGCAGGTTACACTCTGGGGGCCTTCTCCGCTTTTACCCGAACCAATAAGACCAGAATAGGATCATATTTAAAAAGGGATTTACTTTTGTAGTGTCTTTTTACCAATCTTAAAGGAGGATTTTATGGAATTTTCTTACTGGATTGGAACCCTTATTATTATTATTGCGGTAGTAGCTTTTATACTTACAATGATTAAGTTTTTTAATCGCCGGGTTAACTCCACTCAGCTGATAAATGAACTTATGCATGACAGCGCTCTTTTTGCACTGGGAGCAGCGCTGTCGTTTGCATCTGACTCAAAATACCGCGACTTTTACATCTACTTTTTTGTTATAGTTTTTATAATCTACCTGGCACGACGATTCATGCTTAAATAACACGGTCAGCGCATTAACAGCATTTTGTGTGATTGTTTAAAACTCCCGGCAGTTAGAGTATAATAATAAACCCCGCTGGATAAATCAGTCGCATTAAATGTAACACTATAGTTACCCGGCGCCTGTTCTTTTTGTATGACTGATTTTACTTCCCGCCCAAGAACATCATATACTTTTAGAGAAACCATAACGGTTGGCGCAGATGTCGATCCGATCTGATAGCGGATAACCGTTTCCGGGTTAAACGGATTTGGATAGTTAGCAGAGAGATGGAATGAATAGGAGTTAGTTGTATTTTGATCATCTAAATGTGTGAGCGGATCGGTTATCCGGATTTGATCGAAAAATATTTCCATACCGGACATACTTTTCTCTTCTGCTACAATCTGAAAAAGCTGAACCTGTTGCCAGTCATAGGCACCAATGGGATTAAACCACTGTTCATTGTCCCACGATCCCTGTTCGGTAAAGTTTTTTAGCGGGATCAGCAAATGCTGCCATGTTCCGTTAAAGCTTGCTTTTGTGTTATCCAAAGTGTAGCGGATGCGCCAGGGATGGTCACCGGTTTCTCCTGTTTTGCTGTCAATAAACCGGATATCCAGCTTAACAGATGGATCACTGCAGTTTAGCCATAGATCAAGGCGATAGTTATTTGCAACAAGTTCTTCTAAGTTTCTGATTGGCCGGAATTGCAAACTTATATTGCCATACTGTGCGGCATCGGCAAAACGCAGGCAATATTGTCCTTCTTTCGGATTTTCAGTGCTGTAATAATTGATTGTCCCGCCGGCAATATTACTATTTTCCACCAGTCCGCTATTAATGTAATCATCATAAATAATAAATGAGCTGCTGTCCGGTTTCTGTTGAAATTCACTCTGTTCCGGAGCATTAAAAGCAAGAGCTTCTATCACCGGTACATTCAGGTCATAATCGATCATATTATTACCGCCCTGCTCAAAAACTCCAAATCCGCCATCAAATTCCCACATCGCCCAGGCCATGTCCCTTTCTTCAAGAAGTTCACGCATATCCTTCAGCCAGCGGGCGCGATCTTCTGTCGTACTATTTGGGATATATGCACCAAACTCCCCGCACCAAAGCGCTACGTTTTTTAAATTACCATAGGCTGCAGCAATATCCAGCTGCTGTGCAAGATATTGACGTGTTCCCTGAAATGAATAACTATTGTAGCTCCCGGAATACCATGTTCCGACTAATTGCGAAGGTAAATCGGGCATGCGCGCTGCATCGTAAGGATAGGGTACACCTGCAATTGTCAAAGGCGGGTCTGTCCAGCTTGCTCCCTGGTGCGTATATAAAAAGGGCTCATAGAAATGAAAAGTATAAATGAGATTATTGTCGTTATAATCAAGCATTTGTGACAGGTTGTTATAACTGTTCCAGCCTGCAGGTCCAATTACAATAGTATGAGTTGTATCCACTGAGCGTATGCTGTCAATAGCCACCTGCTGCATGGTATTCCATAGGATGTCGGCTATTCCATGTGGCTCGTTCAGAATTTCGTAACAAACCAATTGCGAGCGGTCTTTAAAATGATCAGCAACCTGTTTCCAGGTGCGCGTTAAAACTTTAAGGTCTGAATAGCTTGTAGAAACATTAACATCGAAAGAATGATTGTCAATAATGATATAAAGTCCCAGATCTTCACACCAGTCCACAACCTGGTCGAGAAAGAAAAAGAGAAGTGGATCAACGGTATAATTTTCATCATTTAAAGTCATATCATGCAATGGAACAGGCAGGCGCAGATGATCAACCCCCATTTCCTTTAATTTTCGGAAATCTTCTTTTGTAAAATGAGTAAGCTGGATTTGTTGTGCTGATGATGTCTGGAACCACCCGGCCATATTGAAGCCGCGTTTAAACGGTGTTTCTGCAGCAGACAGATTACTCACAAAAAGCAAAAGGCAAAAAAGTGTAAAATTTTTCATATAGTCCTCTATACATATAAAAATAACACATAAATCTTTTTACTATTTTGCGCAAAAATCGGACCAATAAACCATTCACTATAAGTTAAATATTATCAATAAAAAGCTATCATTTTGATAAAGATATTTTATTAATATGATAATTATAATTTTCATGCAGTAGGAAATATGGAGCATTTAATGTGGTATGGTTTTTGTGATTCCATACTCTTCTGCCTAATCTATTAAAGGAAACTAAAATGAAAACAATCAGCAGTTTTTTTATACTTGTATTTTTACTTTTTGGACAGATGTATTCTGAAACACCTGATAGTCGGTTTCTGCATACAAAAGGATTTGATATCGTGGACGGCAAGGGAGAAAAAATTTTACTTCGTGGTGTAGGGTTAGGGAACTGGCTGTTACCGGAAGGATACATGTGGAAATTCGGACAGGAGGGTGATCGTCCCCGAAAAATTGAAAAACTGGTTTCTGATCTGATTGGTGAACAGGAAGCACAGAAATTTTGGAAAAGGTTCCGGGAGAACTATATCACTGAGCAGGATATTAAACGTATTGCAGATCTTGGCTTTAATTCAGTAAGACCTGCACTCAATGCGCGGCTGTTTTTAACAGAAGCTGAGAATGCTGAATATATTGAAGAGAATTTTGTCCTGATTGATAATCTTATTGAGTGGTGCCGTAAATATAATATTTATGTGATTCTTGATATGCATGGTGCCCCGGGAGGTCAAACGGGAGCAAATATCGATGACAGTCCGAAAGATGAACCGGAACTTTTTATGGACCAGCGGAACCAGGAAAGACTGATTGATTTATGGGTTAAAATCGCTGAAAGATATAAAGATGAGCCGATAGTTGCTGCTTATGATTTATTAAATGAACCATTACCTGAAAGAACCGGTGCAGCTGAAAAATATGGTCACCTGGCAGAGCCACTTTATAAAAGAATAACACAAGCAATACGCAAAGTAGATAAAAATCACATGATAACCCTGGAAGGCATTAACTGGGCTAATGACTGGTCAATATTCGGCAAACCATTTGATGATAATGTTTTTTATCAATTCCACTATTATTGCTGGAACAGGCCGGATAATCTGAATGACATTTCATATTTTCTGAAACACCGGGAAAGACTTAATGCCCCTGTCTGGGTGGGAGAAACAGGGGAGAAAGGCAATACTATTTATTGGGCGACTACTCAATATTTTGAGAAAAATAATATTGGCTGGTCGTTCTGGCCCTGGAAAAAAATGGATACGCGAAACACTCCGTATTCAATAAATAAACCGAATAACTGGGATAAAATTTCTGCCTATTCAAAAGGAGAACAAAAACCGGATGCAAAGCTGGCTTTAAATGTGCTTAATCAGCTGATTGAAAATATAAAGCTTGAGAACTGCGTTTATTTTCCGGATGTTGTCAATAGTATTATGCGCAGACTGCCCGTTAAAATACAAGCTGAGAATTATGGTCATGATGGTTTTGGAAAATCATTTTTTGTCGCAGATACATCAAATAAAGCAATGACTTATAGAGTCACTGAAGCGGTACCCATTGAACTGATCGATTTTAAGGAAGGACAATATTGGTCGGAGCAATGCATTGTTCTCGGCAAAGGTGAATGGACAAAATATTCTGTTAAAAATGATAATCCGGAACAATTTTCAGTTTTATTAAGACTTAAAAAGAATTCTGAGAAGGCCACTTTTACAATCTCAGTAAATAATTATAGCCAGTCGCTCGAAATAAGGGAGAATGGCTGGCAGGAAATCAAACTTCAGGATCTGAAATTTAATAAACCCGACAATGTTATCACATTCCATGTAAATGAAGGAATTATAGCACTGGACTGGATAGATATTTTTCAACCTGAATAAAAGTTAAATACTTTTGTAAACCTATATTTCAATTTCGCCTTTCAGATAAGTAATTGCTTTGCCGGCGATTTCAACGCGATCACCTAAATCTTTACAATAAAGTGTACCGCCACGTTTAGAGATTTGACGGGCTACCAATTCTTTCTTACCTAAAACTTTTGACCAGTATGTGGTGAGCGATGTATGGGCAGAACCAGTTACCGGGTCTTCATTAATCCCGGCATAGGGTGCAAAATATCGAGAGACAAAATCATATTCTTCATCGGCAGCAGTACATATGATACCCGCGTAGTTAATTCTTGATAAAACCCTGAATCGCGGTTTTAGATCGCGCACCTGTTTCGGACTGTCAAACACAGCCAGATAGTTCATATCTTTAAAAAGCTTAACCGGTTCGGCGCCCAGGCCTTCAATCAAATCTGCCGGCATTGGAACTTCCACAGGAAAGCGCGCCGGAAAATTCATAACCAGAAGATCACCATCCTGCTTTACTGAAATGCGGCAATTTTTTGTGTAAAAACGGATGTATTCTTCATCAAAGTTTAAATGTTTAAATAATACATGAGCAGCAGCGAGAGTAGCATGGCCGCATAGTTCAACTTCTATACTTGGTGTGAACCAGCGTAAATGATAGCCGTCTTTTTCTTTTACCAGAAAAGCTGTTTCCGATAAATTGTTTTCCGCGGCGATATTATGCATAATTGTCTTATCCGGAAATTCATCCAAAAAGCAGACAGCTGCAGGATTACCTTCAAATAATTGGTCGGCAAAGGCGTCAATTTGAAAAATTGGAATTTTCATATAGCACTCATTAGTTTAAATACAATTCTCGAAATTTTTTTCAATATACACATATATATATCGATAATAAAACAGCCTTCATAAATATTAGTTATTTATTTTAATGCCATTTTTTGCGTTTAAGTTACACGGCGTGGGAGTTCGCAAAAAATTCTTATTATTTGTTTCAAGGCAACAGGACCAATTTTACAGGAGGTAATTTTGAAAAACCTTTGGGCTGCAATTCTTCTCATTGCATTTTTATCACAGACAATATATACACCTTTCATTCAGCAGGTTTACGGCCAAACACAGGCCAGGCGGATTGCTGTGCTGGATTTGCGCGGAGATGGTGTTTCCGATTCGGAAGCACGTACTTTAACCGATCGTTTGCGTTCGCGGCTGGTTAACACCGGTGCTTTTATTGTTCTTGAGCGCGAACAGATGGATGAAATTCTGAATGAACAGGGCTTTCAACAAAGCGGATGTGTTTCCGATGAATGTCTCGTTGAAATAGGGCGTATGGTTGGCGTTCAGGAAATGGTGGGCGGCAGTATCGGAAAAATAGGTTCAACCTATACACTGGATCTGCGCATTATTGATGTTCAAAGCGGCAGAATTATGAAAACAGTGAGTGAAGATTACCGTGGTGATGCTGATGGGCTTTTAGGTGTTCTCGATGTTGCAGCACAAAAGATAGCCGGTAAAAAAGCGGAACAGAAAGAAGAAGGCAGTACCTGGTATTACTGGGTTGGTGCAGTGGTTTTAGCAGGTGCGGCAGCAGCCGTTTTAGCTGCCGGGGGAAGTGATGGCGGCGGATCAGGAGATACCAGTAATAATCTTCCGGATGCTGAAGGTATCTGGCCGCCGGGGAATTAATTAAGCTACACAAACTTCACTAAACATTTTGAATAATCAGGGATTGAAATCGTGAAAAAGACATATTTAATAATATCAATTACATTCATTTTATTTCTGATAGGTAACCTGCAAGCTTTTCAGATTTCTTTTACGGGACAAAATTTAGGTTTAACGGGTTCTTCTTTCGGTGCATTGGAATCGGGAGACTTTGATAACGATGGTGATCTGGATTTGCTGGTAATTGGTGAACAGGATATCGGTACAAGAGTCGGACTTATTTATGTAAATACCGGGAGCGGTTTCAATGCCGGAATGAGCCTGACATTACCCTATGCTTTAAGAATTGCTGATGCTAAATGGGGTGATTATGATAATGACGGTGACCTGGATATTCTCGTAACAGGTCAAAGTGGTGGCCGTCTCACAACAATTTTAAAAAATAATGCCGGTACTTTTGTTGAAGAAGATTTTAGCTTGTTAAATATGGAAGATGGCTCAGTCGACTGGGGCGATTATGATAATGACGGTGATCTGGATATTGCTGTAACCGGCAGGGATATCAATATCAACCGTCCGCTTAAAATATATGAAAACCAGGGCGGCACTTTTGTTGATTCCGGAATAACCCTGGATGGTGTTGAGTCCGGTGATATTGAATGGGTTGATTACGATGTTGATGGTGACCTGGATATTTTGATAAGCGGATTGAATGGTGGCCGTCGTTCTGAGTTATATAAACAGGAAGATGGTGTTTTTTCGTTTCAGCAAAGTTTTGAAGGTGTGTTGAATGCGGCTTCCGATTGGGGTGATTATGACCAGGATGGTGACCCGGATTTACTATTGTGCGGAAACAATCTGGGCCAATTCAGCGGACTTTATAAAAACGACGCCGGAAATCTGAATCAGGTAGCTATTTCAATTTTAGGTGTTGAAAAAGGCGATGTAAAATGGGCTGATTTTGACAACGACGGCGATCTTGATTTTATTCTGAATGGAGAAGGAACCGATGCTGATACAACCCTGATTTATGAAAACACGGGAGCAGGATTTACAGCGGTTGATCTAGGTCTTCCAAGACTTAAAAATTCGGCGATCGCTGTCGGAGATTTTGACAATGATCGTGATGTGGATTTTGCCATATCCGGATGGAATTCGCTTGGCAATCGTTTTACCCTGGTGTTTTCAAATAATGCGTCAAATGCCAACACGGCACCACAACCGCCAACTAATTTAAGACATAGTTTTACTCCGGATGGTGTTGTACTTGCCTGGGACAGGGGAACAGACGGCCAAACTTCAGCCAATGGCCTGACCTATAATGTTAGGGTTGGATCCACTCCGGGCGGCAGTGATATCATTAATGCCAATGTAACAAACTTTGGAAAACATACACTTGCAAGACGTGGAAACAATGAATCCGGTCATATGCGGCTTATTTCGAATTTGCCGCTTGGAACGTATTACTGGAGCGTGCAATCGGTAGATAACAATTACAGTACATCTGCATTTGCTGCAGAAAATTCATTTGAACTTAAAATATCGGCAACCTTTAGTGAAATCGATGCAGGTATTCCGGGTTTTCAAAACGGCGAGATGGCCTGGGGTGATTATGATAACGATGGTGATCTGGATCTGGCAATTACCGGATTTGATAATGATGCATCTGCTATCAGAACAGCTATTATGACAAATAACGGCGGGGACTCTTTTACCTTGCTCGATGCCGGTTTACAAAATGCTTCGGGTGGCAGTGTGGACTGGGGAGATTTCGATCGTGATGGCGATCTGGATCTGCTCTTATCCGGAAATCTGACGGAGACACTGGTTTACAGAAATAATAATTCTAATTTTGTGAAAGTTGATGCCGGCTTACCCGGATTTAATAACGGTGATGCCTTATGGATTGACTATGATAACGATGGTGATCTGGATATCTTTTTAGCGCCGAAAGGTGAAATTTATAAAAATACCGGAACAGGTTTTATCCTGGATAATGAAGCATCAGCTGCTTTACAGCTTGTAACCGATGGCGATGCTGCAATTGGTGATTATGACAATGATGGCGATAAAGACATTATTGTCGTGGGCACCACAGGACAATATTATGGTTATCTTTACCGAAACGACGGTGGTACGTTTACAGATTGGGGTTATGATTTTGATGTGACTGCGGATGGGCAGGGGTTTGGTCATCCGAATAATGGTATGGCTCTGGCTGATGTAGAATGGGCTGATTATGATAATGACGGCGATCTGGACTTTATTATGTCCGGTGAAGGACGCAGTAATACGACGGATATTATCCGGGTGACTGTAATGTATGAAAACCGCGGTCCGGATTTGAATAACGCCGGCAAATGGTTATTCGAGCAAACAGAAACTACCCGGTTTGAAAATCAGCGCATGTATGAAGGGCTAAACAGGGGATCGCTGGGTTGGGCAGATTTTGACCGCGATGGAAGACGTGATTTTATTGTAGCCGGTTCGCAGGGATCAACAATAAATTCAACAGATTACCGCACACTTATTTACAGCAATAAAGGTTCAAATATTTTTGAAATTGATGACGTAACAAATGGTCCGTTGCGTGGAATGGGAAACAGTGCCATAGCCATCGGGGACTATGATAATGATAACGATTTGGATTTTATAGAATTTGGTTATTCCGGTACTAACGGCGGCTTGGGTTATGCAACCCGGCTTTACAAAAATACTATATTTGATGTTGATAATTCTGCTCCTGAAGCACCTTCAAATCTTCGCTTCACTACTGCAGGCGATACTGTAATTCTTGAGTGGGATGCACCAAACGATGATAAAACTCCATCAGCCGGTTTAACATATAACGTAATGGTTGGTCTGGCTTCGCGGACAGATAATGTTGTACCGGCTCATGCCGATCCTGTTTCCGGAAAATTAAGAAAAGTATTTCGTGGTAATGCTGAATCTGCTTTACAATACAAAATTGTAGGTTTACCGGAAAATAAAACATTTTACTGGAGTGTCCAGGCAATTGATGCAGAATACAGGCCTTCTGCATTTGCTACTGAAGCGACGTTTGAAATTGTTACACCTTTTTCTATGATCGATATTGGCATTCCTGCAATATATAATGGTGATATTCAGCCGGGTGATTTTAATAATGATGGTAATCTTGATATTGCCGCTAAAGGTTTTATTGACGTGCCGGAAGGATATGTTTACTTGTCCTTTTTATGGGAAAACAAAAGCAATTTGAATTTTCAGCGTGTTGATATCAATAACCAATGGAACACCCCGGGTGGTATGGATTGGAATGATTACAATTTGGATGGCACCCTGGATTTACTTTCATCTTACTATATTTATAAAGATGGAAAAAGTACAATAGATCCTGTAATAGATAATCCAACAGAAAATGAGATCTATTTTACAGACTATGATATAGATGGCGATCCTGATATTTTCATTGGAGATAAAGGAGCTTTTTATAGAAACACAGGTGGAATTTTTGCATTGGATGAATCTGCATCAACGGCATATGATTCACTTCACAATTCTTCTTCTGCATGGGCTGATTTTGATAATGATGGTGACCCAGATTTTATTGTTGATGGTATTCGGTATGAATACAACTCAAGGGTTTTTCGGAATAAAAATGGGATCTTCAATGACATTCATCTTGACTTTAATGCAACTGTGCCCGGACAGACATTGGAATACAACGGTTATATTTACGCAGATGTTGAGTGGTGTGATTATGATATGGATGGCGACCTTGACTTTGCTATTTGTGGTGAAGGAAAGGGAATACTGGATGGAAATTTCGAAGCAGATAAACTAATTACTTCGATTTATGAAAACCGTGGTCCCGACCCGGATAATCAAAACGGATGGTTATTCCGTCAATGGGAGCAACCCGGCTCAAGAACTCTTAAAGGTGTTTCAAATGGTTCTCTTGCATGGGGTGATTATGATAATGATGGTGACCCTGATCTTTTTGTTACAGGACTTATAAATCCGGACGGATTGATGTCCAGCTTTGCAACATTTGTTTACAGAAATGACAATGGCAATTTTTTCCTGGATGAGAATGTTTCCATGTTGTTGCCGGGATTTGGTAATGGATCGGTTCTGAGACTTGGCGATTTTGATAATGATCAGGATCTCGATTTTATCGTTGGTGGATCTGTTGGAAGTGATTCGCCTTTTGGTTTTGATAGTTTAGATAATCGCTATGCCGTTCGTTTTTTTGAAAATAATTTACCGGATATACCCAGGAATACAAGACCCAATGCGCCAGTCAACCTTCAAAGTCATTTTGTAAAAGACACACTGGTCCTGAGCTGGGATGCAGGATCTGACAATGAAACTGCTGCAGCCGGATTAAATTATAATGTACGTATTGGTAAAAACGGGTTACTTGAAAATGTGGTTAACCCGCTCAGCCTTCCAAATGGCAGGCGTAAAGTAGTGAAACTCGGGAATGCCGGAAGTAAACTATTTTACAAAATAACCAATCTCGAACCGGATAAAGAATATACATGGAGTGTGCAATCCATTGATGCGGGATGGGCCGGATCGGAATTTTCAACATCTGCAACCTTTAACACAAGTACATCTGCTATTACTGTGACATCACCAAATGGCGGAGAAGAAGTGGTTACAGGGGAAACATTCAACATTACCTGGAATGTTAATGGAATTGCAAATGTAAGAATCGATTACAGCACCGATGCCGGATCTAATTGGAAAAATATTGTAGCTTCAACTGCAGCAGGCAGCGGGCAATTTACCTGGACGGTTCCGAATGACTTGTCCAACCAAGCTCTTATTCGTATATCGGATGCAACAGACACGGATATATTTGACATAAGTGATAACACTTTTGTTATTTTAAATCGCTATATAACCATAGTACATCCGAATGGTGGTGAAATCTTCTTTGTTGATTCCTCTTATTTTGTGGATTATTACACCCCACACGAATCAGATTTCCGGATTGAGTTCAGTACCAATAATGGTCAGTCATGGACGCAAATAGGCGTTGAAAACAGTTCTTATGGTGATCAAAGCACATTATGGACAATCCCCGATATGGAATCGACACAGTGTTTGGTAAAAGTATCGGATATCCTTAATTCCGGAGTGCAAGATCTGAGTGACAATGTATTTTCTATACAAAAAAATAATGCACCATACGTTACTGTTACTTCTCCAAATGGTGGTGAAAACTGGCAGGTAGGTACTACAAAAAACATCACATGGTCTTCAAATTCTGCTAGTGATTTGACAATTGAATACAGCATAGACGGGGGCAACAATTGGATTACAGAAAACACATCTGTTGCACCGGGATCGGGAAGTTATCCATGGATGATTCCAAATACACCTTCAAATAATTGTCTGGTAAGGATTTCCCAGACAGCAGATTCGGATATTAGTGATGTGAGTAATGCATCCTTCAGCATTGTAGGTGCCGATGAACCATACGTAAATGTTCTTTCACCATCAGGTGGTGAAAAATGGGAAATTGGTTCTACCCAAACGATTCAGTGGGAAAGTAACAATGTGGCAAACATTAAAATTGAAATTAGTATAAATGGCGGAACTAATTATCAAACGATTATTGATGCAGTGAATTCTTCACCATCCGGCTATCAGTGGGTTGTAGCAAATTTATATTCTAATCAGTGTTTAATCCGCATAAGTAATTCTGAAAACAGTTCGGTTAATGCAGTTAGTTCTGAATATTTCTCAATAACCGATACCACAAATCCACAGGTAGTGATTGATGATCCTGTTGAAGATCAGCCAATGAATCAGTCTACCCGGGTTAGAGCTTTTGTTGTTGATAATTCAACGATTCAGTCAGTAACGCTGCATTACCGGCAAGGCGCAGAATTGACTTTTACTTCCGTTAATATGACGCATGACACAGGCGATCGCTATAGTGCTGATATTCCGGGATTTGCACTGGGTGAAACCGGAGTTCATTATTTTGTAACAGCTTTGGATTCGTATAATAATCGCGGTATGTCAGAAAACTACAGTATTGCTGTTATCTTAAGCCAGGGACTGCCTAATCCTTCTGTCCCACCTGCAGGAACAGATCTGAGCAGCTACAGGTTGTTTTCAATTCCTGTGGAGCTGGATAATCAGTCGCCGGCAAATTTTATTACCAACAACAACGATCTGGGCAGTTATGACAAAGAAAGGTTCCGCTGGTATGCGTTTAATGCGAATACACAATTATTAAATGAGTATCCCGATATCGGTAATCTTACACCGGGGCGCGGCTATCTTTTTATTACAAGGAATGATGTAGTAATGAGTTCCGGACTCGGGACAACGGTCGATGTTTCCGGGCCATACAAACTAAGTCTTCCAAGGGGCTGGAATCTGATTGGTAACCCATTCAACTTTGCAGTTGACAGTATTTATACAATTCCGGAGATGGATCTTAAAATCTGGAAATATGAAGGTGACTGGCAGCTTAATGGCAACGTGCTCCGTCCCTGGACTGGTTATGCTGTTAACCTTACTTCAGCGGCTGATTTGTATATTGTTCCTAAAAAAAGTACCACCCTGCTTTCAAAATCAGTTTACACATCGCATCAAAACACAGATAGTGAATGGCTGATCCGTATAAAAGCGAATGACGGTAAAAGCTCGAGCAGTTTCAATTTTGCCGGTCAGCTGAATGATGCAAGTGATAGTCAGGATAAATACGACCTTCAGGCACCACCGCGATTACCGGGTCAGCTTGTTGTTTCTTTTAACAAAAACTCATTCCAGTCAGCAGATATCCGTTCAGTACACGAAGAGGGCAATACATGGGATATTACCTGTTTTACAAATCCTGAACAGGAAAGCCTTAATCTTCAGTTCAGTGGAGTCCAGCTTCCTGAAAACATAGATGTCTTTCTTGTAGATATGGATACCCATGCATCCTACAATCTTAAAAATAAATCAAACCTTGTTTTTGCCACAAAAAACCTGCAGAGAAAGAATTATGTATTGGCTGTAGGCACGCGTGAATACTTAAACGGCCTTGATATAGAAACGGATTTTTATCCGGCTGTTTTTGATCTTAAACCCGTTTTCCCAAATCCCTTTAACCCGGTTACCCAGTTAAATTTCAGTATAAATGAAAATGCAAAAATAAAACTGGAAGTTTACAATGTGCTTGGTCAGCAGGTTGCAACCCTGATCAATCAAAACATGGAAAGCGGCAGTTACTCTGCTGTCTGGGATGCAGGAAACATGAGCTCCGGAATATATATTTTTAAACTTAGTGCCGGACAGAAGGTTAAAATCCGCCGTGGCTTGCTTATTAAATAATGTGAGTACGATGTAAGAATTTTACGAATTGTGAATAAAGGGTTGTTCTAATAAGGGGGATTTGCTATTTGTAAACTTCAGGTTTTAATATATCGAACTTGGGATAAATAACTACCTGTTTATTGCCTTTTAACCAGCTTTAAGAACCGATGGAGAAATATGGTTTTCCGTCGGTTCTTTTATTTATTATCTTTCTTTCAGCATAAAATCAATCCTGAAATAATGAAGAAAATATTTTTACTCGCCTGGCTGTTAATATTTATCCCGGCTGTAAATGCACAGCAGGCGCAATACCATTTTGATCATCTCTCACTTGAAGAAGGGATCACGCATAACCTGACATATTCAATACTGCAGGATTCTAAAGGATTCATGTGGTTTGGTACGTTTTACGGATTAATCCGTCATGACGGGCGTGAATATAAAAACTTTAAGCATATTCCTTTTGATACGACATCAGTTTCATCTGATGATATAATCTCATTGTATGAAGACAGGCATGGTTACATTTGGGTTGGCACCTGGTCAGGTGGGTTAAATCGTTTTGATCCTGATACGGAAGAGTTTCATCAGTTTAAACATGATTCCGGAGATTCACTGAGTATAAGCAATGATGTTGTTTATGCCATGTGTGAAGATAAGTCAGGCCGGCTATGGATTGGCACGGAAAATGGATTAAATCGTTTTGTTCCGGAAAATGATCCGGGTAATACTTCAGGCAGAAGTTACTTTGTAAAATATTTTAAGCAGGAAGGCAACAAGTTTTCCATCAACAATAATAATATCCGTTCTTTATACCAGGACTCCCGTGGTCGTTTGTGGATAGGTGCCAATGAAGGCGGACTGCATTATTATCAGCAGGAAAAAGATCGCTTTATTAGGCTGGAAGAAGTGACCAGGGATGGCAGTACAAGTATCATCAATATCCTGGAAGACGAGAAAAACAACTTATGGGTTGCAACCTGGGGTGGCGGATTAAAGAAAGTCCAGGTTATAGAATCTGATAAAAATGAAGTGATTGGTCTGCGGATAAATGTATTCCGTTACGACGCCAACAATAAAAATTCAATCAGCAGTAATTCCATTTGGTCTCTTGAGAAAGATAAAACGGGCAATCTATGGATAGGGACTTACGATGGCCTGAATATGTTTGATCCTGTCGGGAAGAAGTTTTATCGCTATTATCATGATCCGCGAAATACGAACACCATCAGCAGTGACAAAATATCTGCTATTAAGCTGGATCGTTCCGGAGTGCTTTGGATTGGCACATTCCGCGGAGGCATAGACCGGATTGTCCCCGGCCTTGCCCAGTTTGAACATTTTCTTTATAACCCCTTTGATCCGCGCAGCCTGATTGACAAAGAAGTGACTGCACTGTTGCAGGATAAACAGGATAACATTTGGGTAGGAACAATTAGCGGCATTACCCGCATCGATAAAAAAAATGACCAGTACCGCTATCATCGTTTCCAGTTTAAAAAGGTTAATCCAAAAAATAAAATGGATAACTACATCACTACGATGGTGGAAGATGAGAAGGGAAACATTTGGGTTGGTACGCATAACGGGCTCAACTGTATTCGCACAGATGGATCTGTCAGTCATTATGATCTTCCTATCCTGCCGGATGAAAATGAACAGGGAAATATAATAACATCTTTGCTTGTAGATAAGAATGGCTGGCTGTGGGTTGGGACAATTACGCATGGTTTAAATCTTTTTGATACTAAAACGGGGATTTTTACATCCTTTACACATGACCAGAACGATTCCGCATCGCTTTCTACAAACTACGTAGTTTCGCTGTATGAAGACCGTCAGGGCACCATTTGGGTCGGCACATACAGCGGACTGGATAAACTGATGCTGATGTCGCCAAGTTCAGGACAACCGCAGGTTTCATTTCACCGCTTTCTGGCCACGGTAAACGGCGGGCAAATTACAGATAATATCTTTTCACTCTACGAAGACAGCCGGAATAATATGTGGATTGGTACGAATGCCGGGCTGATTTTTTATAATCGAAAAGATAAAACAACACGAAAATTTGATGAAACAACCGGGTTACCAAATAATGTGATCTGTGGTATTCTTGAAGACAATGATAAAAATCTGTGGGTCAGCACTTTTAAAGGAATCTTTAAACTAAATACTATTGATTATTCTGTTAACAACTACTACACATTGCACGGTTTGCAGGGAAATATTTTTTCTCCGGGTGCTTTTTTTAAAAACAGTGATGGTAAGATGATGTTCGGTGGTTTAAACGGATTTAACGCTTTTTATCCGGAAAATGTAACACGATACGATCAACCGCCGCCGGTTGTTATTACGTCATTTAAGGTCTTTGATGAAGAGCTGGAATTGGGAAAACGTATTTCTGATGTGCAGGAAATTGTTCTTACATACGATCAGAATTTTTTTACAATAACCTTTGCTGCACTGGATTACCGCCTGCCTGAACGCAACCAGTTTTATTATTATCTCGAGGGTTTTGACAGGGATTGGGTCTATAATGAAACAAAAAATTATGCCAGTTATACTAATCTGGATCCAGATGAGTATGTTTTTCACGTGCGTGGTTCAAACAGCAACGGGATCTGGAATAATACTGGGGCAACACTGCGGCTTGTTATCACACCGCCATGGTGGCAAACCTGGTGGATGAAATCGATTTCCGGTGTTTCGATTCTGACGATTTTATTGTTTATTATTTTCCTTATTCAGAAGAACGAAAAAGGTAAAACGGAAATAAATAAAAAGATATCAGAACTGAAATTGCAGGCACTGCGGGCACAGATGAATCCGCATTTTATTTTTAATACGATTAATTCTATCCAGTATTTTATCTCTTGTAATGACCGGGAATCAGCTTTTATGTATCTTTCCAAGTTTTCCAAACTGATGCGTCAGACACTGGATAACTCCGCAAAATCACGAATTTCTGTTAAACGTGAGCTGGAAGCGTTATCTTTATATATGGATTTACAGAAATTGCGGTTTGAAAACAAATTCGAATATCAGATAGATGTTGATCCGCAAATTGATGTTCATAATTTTGAAATACCCACGATGCTGATTCAGCCTTATATAGAAAATGCCATTAATCATGGTATCAGCAAGAAAAAAAACCAGGGCCATATACATGTTTTTTTAAACAGAGAAAATAATAATCTGCATTGTATTGTTGAAGATGATGGAATAGGTATTAACAAATCTTTGGAACAAAAAAATAAAAATGAAAATTCAGATCATACATCATCGGGAATGCGGCTTACCAGGGAGAGATTAAATATTATCAATGCCGGGAAAACGGATAATATTTATATTTCTGTGGTGGATCGTAGTGAAGAAGATAAAAAATTGACCGGGACAAAAGTAACAATCAGCATTCCTTTATTTACAAATCATAACTAAAACTTAACTGTTGGGGAACATCTATGATACGCTCCGTAATCGTTGATGACGAGGATAAGAGCCGTAAATTACTGCGCAATCTTATTAATGAATATTGCGATCAGATTGAAGTAGTGGATATGGCTGATTCTGTAGAAACAGCTGTTGCATCAATCAAAAAACATAAACCGGATTTACTTTTTCTTGATATAGAAATGCCGGATGGCAATGGATTTGACTTGCTGGAAAAAATAAACAATATGCAGCCGGAAGTAATATTTACAACAGCTTATGATCAATATGCTATCCAGGCTATTCATTTCAGTGCATTGGACTATCTCTTAAAACCGATCAACCTTGAAGAACTGAAAACCGCCGTCAATAAAGTTGAGGCCAAAATAAGAGAACGGGTTGAAAAACAATCGATAAACCAGAGTCTGCAGGTTCTTCTTGAAAATCATAAATCACAGATTAGTAACCGAAAAATCGGATTACCGACTCAGAACGGCATCAACTTTGTGTTAATCAAAGATATAATTATGTGCAAAGCAGAAGGTAATTACAGTATAATTTACTTAGAAGGTAAACAACACCAGGAGATTGTATCCAAAACATTAAAAGAATTTGAAGACATGCTTAGAGATTTCAATTTTTTCAGGGTACATCGTTCTTATCTAATCAACCTGAACCATATTGTTGAATACAGCCGCACAAATCAATCTGCTGATTACGACGGTGATGGAGGTAGTGTTGTGATGAAAAATAATTATCATATCCCTGTTTCAAGAGATAAAAGAAAGTATCTGCTGGATCGTTTTTCGCGACCATTTTAGAACACTAACCGGGATAGGCTCCCCAATATTCAATAAGCTGTTTCAACTTTTCAACATTGATTGGTTTCGCAACATAATCCACCATTCCGGCTTCAAAGCATTGTTCCTTGTTTTCTTTGTTAATATTCGCCGTCATGGCAATAATCCGCGGCGCTCCCGTGGAATTGTTGCCGGCAAGGATTTTTTTGGTTGCTTCAATCCCATCCATTCCCGGCATTTGAAGATCCATAAAAATAATGTCATACCTTTTTTCCTTGGCTAATTCCAATGCTTCAAGTCCATCATGTGCGATGTCAATTGTATATCCCAGGTTGGACATTATGCGTTCGATAAGTTTCTGGTTGATAAGATTATCTTCAGCAAGCAGAAATTTTAAGTCTGATTTTGGAGGCATTTCTTTAATTGAATCAGCCGAAACCGACAGGTTTTTGGAACTGTGCAAAATGAGTTTATTCATTTCAGCATATAATACAGCCTGCTTAAAAGGAATATTCAAAATTGCTACATGATCGTTTTTCAGGTTTTTGTCTTGTTCCCGGTCTGTTGTAAGCAGAAGGAGTGGTAAGATATTCTTTTTGACGAGTTTTTCAACAATCTCCGAATGTGCAGATTTAACGGTATCCCAGTTAAAAATGGCAAGATCGTAGTATCCCGGCTGCTTTAGTTCACTGAAGGCATCGTATGCTGAACTGAAAGATTTTGGATAAAGACCCCAGTTATGACACTGAACAGTGATAATTTTCCGGCTGGTTTCATTGTTGTCAATTATCAGAACACGTTTACCTGCAATAAGCGCAAGGTCTTTTCTTGCAGTTAATTGCTGAACATTTTTTTGTGTCTCAAAATATACAGCAATATAAAAAGTAGTGCCTTTGTTCATCTCGCTTTCAACCCAGATTCTGCCTTTCATAAGCTCAATTAATCTTGCCGAAATAGCCAGTCCCAGTCCTGAACCTTCAAATCTTCTTGATGTGGGTGCTGTTGAATGAACAAAAGGATTAAACAAAGTTTTTAATTTATTTTCGGGGATACCTATTCCGGTGTCGCTTACTGAGATCTGTATCTCCTGACGCGAATCAATTGTATTCAATACATTTACCCGTACTACAATTTCTCCATTACGTGTAAATTTGATGCTGTTATTTATAAGATTATGAATACATTGCCGCAGTCTTTTTGCATCTCCTATTACAAATTCCGAAACATCGGGTTCAATGATATACAAAAGGTCAAGATTTTTTTCAGCTGCTCTCGGCAGATGCTGCTCGATCAGATCTTCAATTGTAGAATGGATGGAAAAGACCATTTCTTCCAGTTCCAGCTGCCCGTAGTCAATTTTTGAAAAGTCAAAAATATCGTTTAAAATTTGCAAAAGATTATCGCCGCTGTCCTCAACAAGGTCAATATATTCTTTCTGTTCATTTGTTAATTTTGTCTGTTTTAATAATTGGTTTAAGCCAAGAATGCTGTTTAACGGGGTTCGTATTTCATGGCTCATTGCCGACAGGTAATCTGATTTTTTTTGTGTTGCAAGCCTGGCTTCATCACGTTCTTCTTTAATAATATTAAACTCGGAAGAAATATATTTTACGGATGGCCGAAAAATAAAAATCACTAAAAGGTGTATTATGATAAGTGAGCCGAGCCAGATAATTAAACCGTATCGATAAGATTCTGATAGGATTTTGTATGTTTTAGCGTTTATTGCAGTTAGGAGTTTTTTTATTTCTTTCTGCAGGTTTTCTATTTTCAGAAGAATATCATATATAAAAAAAGCCTTACTGGTGAATTCAGCTGCATTATTAAACCGCTCTGTAACTTTGTTCAAATCGTTTATCTTAATTAGTATATTTTCATCAAAATATTCGGTGGATTCTGACTCGGAGCGGATACTGTCTGCAAGCGCGTGGATTTTTCCAAGGACCATGTGGCTTAAATTGCGCTTCTGTGTACTTTCTATTTTAAAAAGCTCGAGTTGTTTATGCAGACTTATTAATTGAAAATTTATTTCCAGGAGATGATGCTCCTGATTGTTTAAATTTTTGATCCTGTTTTCATGAGCATAATAATTTATAAAAAGCACTGTGATTAACGATGCAAATAGCAGAGAAGCTAATGTATAGCGCAATGTCAGATAACGATGAAAAACTTTAGTTAACATTTGTTTTTAAACAGGTTATGTTATTGTTTTCTTAGTCGGAATGACTTTACTTCACTTGAATATTAAAACAATATATCATAGTTAATAAAAGATGCATAACATCATATAAAAAAACAGAACATTTTAATCTTCCTTAAAGCCCTTTAATAAACCAAAGCTACAACTGAATCAACACTTCTTATCCATTACACTTAAAACCATTATATATACATAAAATATTTATTCAATCTTTGCAGGGCCGTCCTAACAGGAAAAACAATTTTTCAAAGATTTAGTACAGCCTGTTAGGTTCGATCGCTGCGAGGGGGATGATTAAAATTGCAGTTATGTCGGATGAAGCCCTGCCAAAGATTGAACTTATTTAATATTACCTGCAATTTTTTACTAACTTTCTCAGTTGATTCCAGATAATCTGCTCCCGGAATTAAAAACGATTATTGGTGGAACTATAAAGCCCTTTTTTTATATATTAAGTCTAAAATTCTTCAGTTAAAGTTATAGATGATTATATTCAAACAAGCAGCTGCCATTCCGTTCAGAATAGAAAAAAACCGCTTCGAAATTCTTTTAATCACTTCACGTAATCAAAAAAGGTGGATTATTCCGAAAGGATTGATCGAAAATGGTGATTCTGCATCCGAAACAGCAAAAAGAGAAACACTTGAAGAAGCGGGTGTGGATGGTGAAATCAACGGGAAATCCATAGGTGTTTATGAGTATGAAAAATGGGGTGGCTTGTGTAAAGTTGAAGTTTTCCCAATGCAGGTTAAAACCGTCCATGATAAATGGGATGAAAAAGTTATAAGAAAACGCGAATGGTATCTGGCAAAAGATGCGCTCAAAAAAGCAGAACCGGAAGCACTTAAGAAGATTATCCGGAAATTTATTAAACAAATGAAAGCTGAATAATAAGCAGGTTAAAAATATATGGCATCGGTAAAGACAAAATATATAAACCGTGAGATCAGCTGGCTTTCTTTTAACCAGCGGGTCCTTCAGGAAGCATCCGATACAAGTGTACCCTTGTTGGAACGTTTAAAATTTTTGGGGATATTTTCATCTAACCTTGATGAGTTTTATCGCGTCAGGGTGGCAACCTATAAAAGAATGGTTAACGCGGGTATTGGTAAAGCGATGGGCGAATCACCTAAAAAGGTATTGAACCAGATACAGAAGACCGTTATCAAGCTGCGTGATGATTATGACGAAGTTTTCAATAATGTCTTAAATGAATTAAAAGAAGAAAACATCTTTATGATCAATAATGACCAGTTAAATGATGAACAAAAAAAGTTTGTACAATCCTATTTTGTGCAAAAGGTTCGTCCGCGGCTGGTTCCGATTATGTTAAACAGCCTGCCAAAATTTCCTTACCTGGAGACCCAGCTTATTTACCTGGCTATCCATTTATCGGATTCACTAAAACCTGATAATGTTGCATATGCGCTGATTGAACTACCGACCGATACTCTGCCGCGTTTTGTGGAGCTGCCCAAGATAAAGAATGCTAACTATATTATAATGCTCGATGATGTAATCCGGTTTGGCCTTCCGGATATTTTTGCTACGCTCGATTATAATCAGTTTAGTGCCTATACCATAAAATTAACCCGTGATGCGGAATTTGATATAAATGATGATATCACAAAGAGTTTTTATGAAAAGATTTCAGAAAGTATAAAAGACCGTGAAAAGGGACAGGTAGTCAGGTTTGTTTACGATCGCACTATGCCGCAGGACCTGCTTGATTATATTCTCACAAAAAACAAATTACAGGATCTGGAAAACCTGATTCCCGGCGGAAGATATCACAATGCCCGTGATTTTATCAGCTTCCCCACTCTGGGCTTAAAGCACCTTGTTTATAGAAATGTCCCGCCGTTGACGCATCCCGGTTTGAATTCCAAAACAAGTATGTTTGATGATATTAAAAAATCAGATATTCTGCTGCATTACCCTTATCAGGCTTACCATTATGTTATTGATTTATTACGCGATGCGGCCATTGACCCAAAAGTTAAATCAATAAAAATCACTCTGTACAGGGTTGCAAAAAATTCAAATATAATCAACGCGCTGGTCAATGCGATCCGCAACGGGAAAAAAGTGACAGCAGTTATTGAGCTTCAGGCACGTTTTGATGAAGAAGCAAATATCCACTGGACGAATGAGCTGGCAGAAGAAGGTGCACGGATTTTGGATGGAGTACCCGGATTAAAAGTACACGCCAAGTTGCTGCAGATAAACCGCGTGGAAGACGATGAATCAACTTTATACACCTATGTTAGTACCGGCAATTTTAACGAGTCCACAGCACGCATATACAGTGATCACGGTTTATTTACAGCCAATAAGGAAATATCCCGCGAAGTAAAAAAGGTATTCGATTTTCTTGAGAATAATTATAAAACATATAATTATAAACACCTGCTTGTATCGCCATTCCAGATGCGAAAAAAATTAATCAAGATGATTAAAAATGAGATGAAGCTGGCAAAAGAAGGAAAAGAAGCTTACATCCATTTAAAACTGAATAATCTCGTGGACACCGAAATGATTGATAAACTTTACCTGGCATCTAAAGCCGGGGTAAAAATCAGGATGATCATCCGCGGCATATGTTCACTGATACCCGGGATTCCAGGACTTAGTGAAAACATTGAAGTGTTTAGCATTTTAGATAAATATCTTGAGCATTCACGTATTTTTGTTTTCGGAAATAACGGGGATGCAAAATATTATATGTCATCTGCCGATTGGATGGTTCGTAACCTGGATAACAGAATCGAAGTGGCAACACCGGTTTATGATCCAAGGATCAAAGAAGAGATAAAGCAGTTTCTCGATATTCAGTTCAATGATAACTCAAAAGCCCGCATAATTAATGAAAAACAGGATAATGCTTACCGCATTTCCGAAAGCAGGAAAAAAATCCGGGCACAAATTGAACATTACACTACGCTTAAGAAATACCAGGAAGAATCCCGCAAAACATAATGATAGCCTAAGGATCAATTGTGACCCATGGTAAAGTAATAGTCTTTAATGAAAATATTTCTGACGATCTTTTTATTACATCTGCTTCTGATAATTTCAGCATAGACTGGCAGGGAGAAAAATCCGAAAACTTGTTTTTTCTTGATTCGTTTGATGGCCGGCTTTTTCGTGCGGGATATATTTTTGTCCACTCCAATCTGCATCTTAAATTAGTCAGTTACTTAAATACAATTGAGATGATACAGATTTCCTGGCGTAAAAAGGCGCCTGCAGCTGCAGATCAGCTGCCATCGGAAATCCGGGAGAATATTTCCGGATTTCTTGGAGTTCGCGCCTTGATGATAAAACTTTCAGTAGATCTCAGCAGCAAGGATTTTACTGTTTTTAATGCCGATCAAAAAATTATTGCCCATGGCAGGTGGGTTGAAAGCAGAGAATCTGGTAAAAGAAACGGACCTGTTAAAACGTTCTGTTTTATTGATCCATTGCGTGGTTACAGTGCCGAAGTTGATAAGCTGACGGCAGGGTGGCCAGGATTTGAGACATACCCTGTTTTTGAAAACGCACTGTTAAAGTTGTACAATACCGATCTAACCGATTACTCCAAGCCGGATTTTAAGTTTACCGAAGACCACGGAATGGCAGCCGCTATTAAGGAGATTTTGCAGCAATCCTTCGACATAATGCGCAAAAATGAACAGGGTATTATTAGCGATATTGATACAGAATTTCTGCATGATTTCAGGGTTTCCGGCAGGAGAATGCGCTCAGTATTCAGCCTGCTCAAAGGGGTGCTTGATCCGGAAATGACGGCAAAACTGGTAAACGATTTAAAGACGATTGGTAAATTCAGCGGTCCGTTGCGTGATTTGGATGTGTATCTTTTAAGGGAAAATGAGTACAAAAATTTGTTGCCCGCAGATTGGGACACTGACACAATTCATACACTTTTTGTCACCCTGAAAAAGCGCAGGAACCTGGCATTGCGAAATATGAGAGCATTTCTTCAATCTGGCGAATATTCAGATATGACGGCGCGGTGGGAAGTATTTTTTGAAAATTATGAGAACTTTGTGGTAAATGATCCGCCTTTAACTGAAACAGCTTCTGCACTGATTCTTGGGCATTATAAAAAAGTGGTAAAAAGGGGTAAAAAACTAACAGTCACCAGTCCGGATGAAAAATTTCATAACCTGCGCATAGTCTGCAAAAAACTGCGTTATCTTATAGAATTCTTCAGTTCCCTTTATCCACAGGAAGCCGTTAATGATGCCATTAAACAACTCAAGGCCCTGCAGGATAATTTAGGTGATTTTAATGATCTTTCAGTCCAGATTGACCAGCTTTATGCTTATTTAAATAATTTAAAATCATCCGATAATAGTCTGTTAATTCGTGAGATTTCGGCATTAATTGCAGTACTTAATTATAAAAAGATCCTGTTAAGGCAGGCATTTAAGGGCTTATTTAAAAAATTTATTTCGGAAAAAAACGAAAACTTATTTTACACTTTGTTTGGGCAAAAATGAAAATTATAGCATTGTACAGTATGAAAGGCGGTGTTGGAAAAACTGCCGCTGCAGTAAATCTGGCTTATCTTTCCGCTGAATCGGGATGTAAAACATTGCTCTGCGACCTGGACCCGCAGGGTTCGGCATCTTATTATTTTAAGGTTAAGTCACCGGGCAAACATGGCAGCAAAACATTAATTAAAGGCGGCAGCAAAATTGATAAAAATATCCGTGGTTCGGATTATGAGAATCTGGATATTTTACCGGCGGATATATCATACAGAAATCTTGATCTTGTTCTGGATGATCTTAAAAAATCTCATAACCGGCTGAAAAAATCTCTCAAACCATTGAAGGATGAATATGAATATATTATCCTGGATTGTCCACCTAACATCACTCTTTTCTCAGAGAATATTTTTCATACAGCAGATATTATCCTGTTGCCGCTTATCCCTACGACTTTGTCATTGCTAACTTATGAAAAACTGATTTCGTTTTTCAAAGAAATGAAACTGGATCGTAAGATTATCTACACTTTTGTTTCTATGATGGAAAAGCGTAAAAAACTGCATAATGAGATAGTTGAAGAAATTTCAGATAAAAAGAATGTCCTTAAAAGCGTGATCCCATATTCCAGTGTTGTGGAAAATATGGGACCGGAAAAAGCCCCGGTTTTAGTTTTCAGCCCGCGCTCATCGGCCAGTGATGCTTTCCGGGAATTATGGCAGGAAATCGTAAAGATTTGATGAGATAGCCGGTTCTGTAATTAAAAAACTTTCAGCACAACCATTGTCATATCATCATGCTGAGAAGCCTGTCCCTGGAACGATTTGATTTCGGTTATCGCTTTATTCAACAGCTCGCTGGCTGAGCCATTGTCGTTATCACTTAAAAAATTAAGGAAACGTTCTTCCCCGTATTCTTCTTCCTTTTCATTCATAGCTTCAGTGAAACCATCGGTATAAAATACCAGAGTATTACCGCTTTCCAAAGTCAGCTCCCCTTCAACCAGCGTCTTTGTAAAAATGTCGCCCATTTCCAGGCCCAATCCGATTCCGGCCGGCTGCAGCAACTGATGTTCTTTTTTGGCAGTATTCAAAACAATAGCGGGATTGTGTCCTGCGCGCGAAAAAACAAGCTTCTTTGTCGATGGATCCAGAACAGCATAAAACATACTTACATACCAGGATCGTTCAATCGTTCTGTACATCAGGCTGTTTACTTTGGATAAAACGGATTTGGGTGAAAGTGTTGCTTCGGCGTGCGATTGCAGAATGCCCTTGGTAAGAGTCATATAAATGGCTGCAGGAACACCTTTTCCTGAAACATCGGCAATGGCAATGCCCAGTTTGCCATCCTGCAGATTGATGAAATCAAAATAATCTCCGCCTACTTCCAGGGCAGGTAAACAGACGCCGGTGATATCAAATCCTTTAAGTTGCGGTTGTTCTTTGGGTAATAATCCAAGCTGGACTTTTTTGGCTATTTCCAGCTCCTGCTGCATACGCGCCCGTTCTTTAATCCGTTTGATATGCTGTGGTTCGGAAGAGATATTATACTCGAAAACTTTTCCTTTGAGAAGACTGTAAACACCGGCAATAAAAACAGCGGTAAAAATGGCAATAATAAGTCCGCCCTGGAAATAATAGACAGAATTACTTGTGTAAAAAATATAAACTAAACCATTTACTCCGTAGAACAAAGCAGCGGATGTAAAGGCTGTCAGTAAGCCGTATTTCCAGAAAACCCAGGCCTGCACCAGGCCGATTATAAAATAGGGCACAAGTGAATAATAGGCCGGCCAGAACTTAAAAATATCGTTAAAAAATATACTGTAAAACGAATAGGTAAAAGCTGATAAAAACAGGACGGTTGTCAGTGATTTGATTTTTGTCTTAAGCCAGGTGGTATAAAATTTACGGAAAATAACTTCTTCAAAAGCGATATACACAAAAATGGCCAGCAATAAAGCAAAAATCGGGTATCCATGTCCAATAAACCGATCCATCATAAGGGGGCGTGCGCCGGCAAAATGAATAAGGAGATAGTTTACTGTGTACACAATGCCGAAAAGGATAATACCATAAGCAAATCCAACCGGCACTTCCAAACCAACATTCTTTGAGAGTAGTTTTCCGCTGAACAGGCTGTCCGTTCCTTTTAAAAGCGCAGGTTTTACTGTACGGAGATAATAATCGCTCACTGCCCAAGTGCTGAAAGAATTAACAAACATGTAGACGTAGGCGATCACCATCTGTACGCCTAACAAGATCCACTTTGTATAAATATGAGAAATAGAGCCAAAGTTGGTCCCGACACCCCAGATATCCCACATGTTAATGATATAGAATACCTGTGCGAAATAGACAATGCCGCCCACAATGACCGCGTTGCGCACTCCAATCTGGCCATCATGATACAATTTCAGAAACAGCACCAGGCCGATAAGTGTTACAAAAAAATACACAGCGATCGAGAGCGCATTAAATATAATATTCGCACCGCCAACCGCTTCAATATTGGCATCGGATGGCTCTTCAAAATAGTAGTTAACGCTGGTAATGGTTTTCCCGGCAAGATAAAAATTCAGCTTTTCTGCACCGCGATCCAGCCCCGGGAAAGGTTTGCTGAAGATGATCTGGATATCGGTTCGCTGCGGTTTCTTATAACTGTTGGTACGCTCAATTGAAAATCCATCCAGGCTGACACCGGGCCAGCTTTTCATATATTCATGAATAATGGTAAGAGCGCTGACAGAATCAATGTCTCCCGCCCGCATGGAATCAGGTACATAATGCTCATAAGAGATTAGCCGGCCAGTGGGCGAAACTTTTAGGCGCAACCAATCCTGCTGGTTATTCCTTGGCACATTCATAACATATTGAACAGTCCAGTAAGACAGGGGCAGCTCTGCTTTTGTCATGATTTCTCTGGTTTTTTCCAGGCCGAGTTTATCAAGTACATAATTACTGCCGTTCTGATCCACATCATAATAAGAATATTCATGATACTTTTTGTAATCAATATTTGCTTTTTCCAGAAATTGACGTGCTGTTAATTCTGCGTCGCTATCTGTAACAGAAGGAAGGCCGTACAAAGAAGGATTTGTTTTTGGTGCCAGTTGCAGGCCAATATATAATGAAAACAATGCAGCCAATACAAACACAGCAATTCGTGTCATTGCTTTATTCTGCATAAAAACTCCGCTTATCAGTTGCTGATGGTATAGTAGTAATGTATTTCGTTACGAACATTATTACAAAAAGATACTGCTTGCAATCAAATTTTTGTGTTAAATATTTTTTGTGATAAAAGAATATTTTATTCAATTTAAGCCCAATTAATAAACAAAGGTGTCCGATGAAGAAATCAATTGTTTTTATTGTACTTTTTTACCTTTTATGGTCTTGCACAAATAAAACTGAATATAAAACAATTCCGCTTACGCAAGGCACGGATGTGGTGTTTGCCGATTCTGCTTTTGCCGCCGGAATTGTTGTTACAGAAGATGATTACACCCGTGTTTTAAGCGAGTATGACCGTAAAGCAGGCATGAACAGCGACTCGGCTGTAACCCAGGCTGATTATCTGCAGCACCTGGCACGGAATGTAAAAAACTGGGATGACAGCACGGTTTCACGTTTTGAAAAATTTTCCGGGAATATTGGTCCGCGTTTGGCGGAGCTTAAAGTTGCTCTTCCTGAAAAAATAATTATGATTCATACAACATCTAAAGAGATCGGCGGGGCAGCAGCAGCTTATACACGGCAAAATGCCATTATGCTTTCATACCAGGTTTTATCCAGCCCTGACTCCATTCTTCAGGATGTGTTTGTCCATGAAATCTTCCATGTGTATTCACGGCAGAATCCGCAAAAGCAGGAAGCGCTCTATAAGATCATCGGTTTCCGTAAGACCAATGAAATTGAGTTGCCTGAAGCCTGGCAGAAAAGACTTATCACAAACCCGGATGCTCCGCTGATGAATACCGTTATTGATGTCAAAAAAGATGATGAAGAGATTACGGTGACACCTATTATCTATGCTTTCAAGCCATATAATCCCAAAGGACGTCCTGGAATTTTCCAAAGCCTGGTTTTTGAACTTTTAAAAGTTGAAGAAAAGGATGGTGTAATGGAAGCTGTTTTTAAAAATAATCAGCCGGTTACATTCCAGGTACGCGATGTGAAAGATTACTGGGATCAGATTGGACGTAATACAAATTACATCATCCACCCTGAAGAGATTATTGCTTCTAATTTTGTTTTTCTTGTTAATCAGAAGAAGGATTTAAAGAATCCTGAGATCGTTGAAAAAATGAAACAAGTCATAATGAATTAATTTTTAACAAGTCTTGATAAGCCCAATGATGAAATAGAAGAAAAATGGAAAACAGAAGCCGATAATGAGTCGAAGCTTTAGAAAAGTATTTATTGGAAACAGTTACCTTGGATGAAGTCCTGGGGAAATATATATATTTGCACACTTGCATCGTGATCCAAAACGGTGGGATGATTTAAAATGAATATTGTTGAAATTACAGTATATACTGATGACCTGCTCAAAGCGGTAAACCGGTTACTGCCGCAGCTTTCTGATAATGTAAAACCTGTATCAAAAAGTTATTTAAAAAAGATTATTGAATCCGACAGCACCTTTCTTTTTATTGCTGAAGAAAATGATAAGATTTACGGCATGCTTACACTTATTATGGCGCCGATTCCCAGCGGTTTCCGTGCTGTTATTGAAGATGTGGTTGTAGATGAAACATTTCGTGGTAAAGGCATCGGCCGCAAACTAACGGAAGCTGCTATAGAAAAAGCGCGAAAAGCAGGCGCTGCCGCAATTAACCTGACATCGCACCCATCCAGAACGGCGGCCAACAAATTGTATCAAAAAATGGGATTTATCCTTCGTGAAACAAATGTCTACAAGATGGATCTGGTCCCCAAATAAAATGCCTGAATATATTAATACAGCAGGTATTTCCCGCGCAGTTCCATAAAATCTGCTACACCACGTTCCGAAAGCTGTTTCAATTCAGCATCATCTGCTTTGTTTAGAATTGCATTACGGACATCAGCGGTACCAATCAGCCGGTCAAAGTGCCTTTCAAGAAAGCGCAAGCTATCAGGGTATAACTGGTAGAGTGTCTCCACAATTTTTATTCCGGAATAAACAGGTTTAAATGCATCCCGGTTAGTAATAGCTATTTCAGCACCGTTGCATGCCTGATCTTTGTATTTTGGATTTGTAGCCATTTCTGTGATTGAAACCGGTGTAAAGTGTGCAGGTTTAAAATCAATCCCGGCGAGTTGCAAGGCTTTTAAATGTTGAACAAGCTGATCGGAATCAATCCATGGAGCACCAAAAAGTTTGAATGGTGTGTATGTACCGCGTCCTTCGGATACGTTAACGCCTTCAATCAGGCATAGCCCGGGATAAAGAGTCGCTGTTTCAATATCCGGTATGTTGGGAGACGGGTTAATAAAACTCAATCCTGTTTGATCAAACCACATATTTCTCTGCCAGCCCTGCATTTTGATAACATGCAGATTCGCCTTTATGCCATTTTTTAACCAGTGCTGTTCATTAAAAAGTGTGGCCAGCTCGCCAATGGTCATGCCATGACGCACCGGTATGGGATACAACCCGACGAACGTGGCAAATGCAGTATCCAGAATAGTTCCTTCAACAGAAATACCATTAATCGGATTGGGACGGTCAAGCACAACATAAGGAATTCCCTTTTCGGCAGCAGCTTCCATTGCCAGTGCCATTGTATATATGTAGGTGTAGAAACGTGCGCCTATCCCCTGGATATCAAAAACAAGGAGATCGATATCCTTTAACATTTCCGGGGTTGGTTTTCGTGTCGGTCCGTATAAACTATAAACGGGGATATCGCTGCTTTTGCTGTTTTTGATATGATCTCCGGCTGGTGCATTACCACGGATGCCATGCTCCGGGCCAAATAAAGCTTTTACGGTCACGTTATTCATCCCGGTAAAAACATCGCTGATATGTTTACCTTCAGAGTTGTAAGCAGTATGATTGGTTACGATACCGATATTTTTTCCGCGAAATAATTCCGGATTTTCGGAAATACGGTCCAACCCTACTTTAACAGACTTTGATGCGCATGAAAATATGAAGGCAAAAAAGAGTATAGAAAAGAGATGGATAAATTTAAATTTTTGCTGCATGTTATTCTCCCTGGATATATTAAGCCTAAATTAAACAACATCATTTACCGGTACAATAAAGTTTGAAATATGAAAAATAAAATCATCTGTGTTCTATTGCTGCTATTTGCACTGAATGCTTTTAGCCAGAATTATCAATATAAAACAATCTCTGAAAAGTCGCTTACGGCTGGGATTGTTTTTAAAAAAATTACTGAATCTACCATGCCATGGTCAATTAATCTTGCAGAAATCGACCTGAATGCTCCCGGTTTGCAAATAATGGCAGTTACAGCCTTTGATTCACTGGCGGGTAATCGTATGACCAGTGCAATGGCAGCTGATCAAAAGAAAAAAGGCATGAATGTCCGCGTTGCAACAAATGCGGATTTTTATGAAGAAGGCGGCTATTCAACTAACTATCTTGTGGCAGATGGCCAGTTAGTTTCTATGGCTCATAAAGGTTTTTCAGCGATTGGGTTTGATAACCAAAATAAACCATTTATAAACCATGTAAATTTTGAAAGCCTGATTATTACACCAAACTCCAGGCATAAAATATCCGGGATTAATAAAGAGCGTCTGCAGGATGAATTAATTGTTTACAACCGCTTTAACGGAAAAAGTACCCGCACAAACAAATGGGGTGCCGAAGCACAATTGCGGCTTCTCGGTACACCCCTGGTTAATGATACCCTTATCGCTGTTGTGGAAAAAAAACAAAAGCAACGCGGCAATATGGCTATCCCTGAAAATAAAATTGTTATGAGTGGCCATGACCAGAGCGCTTTGTGGATAAATGAAATGCTTAAAGCGGGCGACACGGTTAAACTGGTGATTTCCCTAAACGGAATGCCGGAAAATCTTGAAGATTTGCTGGGCGGGTTTACACAACTGGTTAAAAATGGTAAAAACAGCGCCATGCAGAGCTTTGAAGAAGAAGGAAACCCGGCTGTCCGTGAACGATTTGCACTGGCACGCCATCCCCGTACCGCCGTAGGTTTTAATAAAGAAAAATCAAAACTATTCCTGATGACTGTTGACGGTCGTCAGCCCGCCAGTGCCGGGATGACCCTTGAAGAACTCGGTGATTATATGACTGGTTTGGGCTGCTGGCAGGCTCTTAATTTTGATGGCGGCGGATCCACAACCATGGTTATCGATGGTAAGGTCGTAAACGTACCTTCGGATCCTACCGGTGAGCGTGCCGTAGCAACAGCCCTGATGATTATAAAAAACTAAAATTCCAGCGAGACACCACCTACCGGGAATACCTGGAATTGTAATACTTTTTCCCGTGTACCGTCATCATTGTAATTGTAATCCCAGATGTTGTCTCTGCCATAGACATTCATCAGGTCAAAAAAGACCACCAGGTTCCAGGAGTTAAAAAGATAACGTTTATCGATACGCAGATCGAGACGATGGTAAGCTGGAAAACGTACTGGATTTATCTGATCCTGTTCCTGCACGATCCATTCCCTGTATTGTGGATAATAAACCGGTGGTGTATATGGCCTTCCGCCCAGGTAGCGCCATTTGATGCTTATTTCGTCTTCATCTGCCGGGATAAACGGCAGCCATGAAATAAATCCGTAATACCACTGATTTTTGAAATCGGCAAACCAGGGTTTTTCATTCCAGAAAAATTTATACCCGGTTACAAGGGTGAAAACATTGCGATAGTCATAATCCCAGTCATATTTCTCACCGGTGCGTGTATCAACTGCCTGTGATCGGGAATGCGAATAACTTAAAATAGCTGAAAAACTACGGGTTAGTTTTTTCTGGAAAAACAGTTCCACGCCGTAGGCTTCACCGGAACCGGCATTGACCATTTCACCGGCATAATAATCAAATGGATCGGCCGTGGTCTCGGCCCGTGATACCGGCACATCATTGTATTCTTTATAAAATCCTTCAATGGTCAGGCGCATATCATCGCGGAAAAGGTATTCAACACCGGCCACATACTGATCCGTATATTTGTTTTCAAGATTTTTATTTTTCGGATTTGATGTAAGTTCAACATTCGATGGTGACTGGTAGTGCTTACCAAATGCCAGGTTAAAAGTCATTTTAGGAGATGCAAACCATGAAAAACCAAGGCGTGGGCTCACAGATGAAAAGCCGTTATAATCGTAATAATCGTAGCGCAGACCGCCTGTAAAACGAAATTGTTTTAAAAAGTCCCATGAGAGTTGCGCATAGGCGGCAGTTTTAAAGGAATTTAGTCCCTGCAAAGCTTTATAAGCTGGATAGGTCTGGTAAATTCCTTCTTTCTCTCCGCTGCTGGTATTATAAACAAAAATAGTATCGGGTTCGCCGGTTACGTTATAATTAAGATCGATGCTTTTGTAACTACCGCCAAACCCCAGATCCAGGTTCTTCTTGATTTGCCAGGTAAAATCTGTTTTAGCAGTGTATTCCGTTTCACGCGAATCATTGTAGAAGTTGGTTTTATGATTTCCTTGTTCGTCCAGCTCATACACATCGGCAAAGTAGTTTGTTTCAACGCCTGAGACTGTGCTGAAGGAGTAAAGGTTTTTTGCCCAGAAGGTACGGAGTGTTGCCCCGGCAACTTTCTGTTGGTTTTTTGCTTCCACGTTTTCTGCACCGCGTCCATAGCCGCCTTCATCGCCTTCTTCGATGCTGATATTATCATCTCCGTAAACGGCATTTATCCAGAGCCGGTTTTGCGGATTAATATCCCAGGTCAGTTTGCCCTGCAGACTGTAATATTTAGGTACGGCTGTAAGTCCTGTGCTGGAAATAATCAGATCAAGAAAGCTTTTACGGGCTGAAAACATAAAGCTGGCATTATCACCGATTGGCCCTTCAACCAATCCGCCAAATCCGGCAAACCCCATGTTTACATCACCACGGAATCTTTCCCGGCTGCCGTCACGATTAGTGATATTCATGACGGAAGAAGCTTTGTCGCCGTATTTTGCCGAAAAAGCACCCGCGTAAAAATCGATATCACGAACCATGTAACTGTTAAGCATATTTATAGGACCCCCGCCAGCTCCCTGGATGGGAAAGTGGTTAGGATTGGGGATTTCGATACCATCAAGAATAAACAGGTTTTCACCGGGGATCCCGCCGCGGATAATGATTTCATTCATCTGGTCACTACCCGAAACAACAGCCGGGAAGGCCTGAACGGCGCGCTGAATATCAAGCAGGTCACCCGGGCTGCGGCGGATTTCTTCAAAGCTCATCGAACGGGTGCTGACGATTGCTTCCTTGGGTTTTTCAAAATAGCTGCCGGTCACTTCGATGGCTTCACTTTCCAGCACACTTTCCTGCATGAAATATTCAACAACGGTTGTACGCCCCGGGTTTACAACAACGTTATTCTTTTTCAGGGTTGTGTAGCCCAGATAAATAATTTCAAGATTGTAGGGGCCCGGGACAAGGTTTTCGATGACAAAGTAACCATCTGCGTCAGTAGAAGCTCCTGTTTGTGTTCCGCTGATAATTACATTTGCACCAACCAGCGGCTGGAGTGTACGGGAATCATTGATTGTCCCGGCGATTTTTCCTTTTTGTACCTGGCTGTAAAGTGAAGCATTTACAAACAAAAACAATATCCACAACATTTTCATAACGATTCTCCGTCTAATACTTTTAAACTGTCTTCCGCCCATTTAATCATTGATTCGAAATTATGCAGGCCGGCTAATACGGTGATTTTCCAGAAACGGCTGCCCTCGTGTTTTTCATATTGCTCTTCAATCATTTTATAAATGACCTGCATTTGCTCTTTACTGGTGGTAGCTTCCCGGCGTACATTTTCGATCAGCTCCCGTGAAACCCGGTCATCCACTTCGTAACCAAAAAATAATTTTAGCAGAATTTCATTACGCATAACCGGCATTTTTTCAACCGGGCGTGCGAGCCATTCAATCAATACCTGTCTTCCTTTTTCAGTAATGGCATAGACTTTTTTATCCGGTTTACCATCTTCGGTTTGTTCGGTATGCATATCAGCCAATCCATCTTCTACAAGGCTTTTTAGAGTTGGGTAAAGCTGGCCGTAGCTTTCCTGCCAGAAGTAGCCGATACTTTCGCCGATAAATTTTTTAATGTCATACCCGGACTGTGGTCCGAGTGTTAAAATGCCAAGTATTGCATAATTAGTTTTTTTTGCCATTTTTATATCTCTTTGTTATATATCTAAAAGATATAATAGTAAAAATGTTAACGCAATTTTTTTTGTGTTAGTTTTTTGTTAAGAATTGAAGTCAGGTGATTTATTCAGGACGGTTGGTTTATTTCTTCAGGGTAAAGAAAAAAGTAGCGCCTTCGCCTTTTTGGGATTCGACCCAGATTTTGCCGCCATGCTGTTCAACGATTTTTTTGCAGATTGCCAGACCGATTCCGGTTCCGGAGTATTCATTGCGCGTATGCAGGCGCTGGAAAATCAGGAAAATCTTTTCAGCATACTGGGGATCAAGCCCGATACCATTGTCTTTTACATAAAAAAGCCAGTTGTCTTTTTCTTCATTTGCTCCGATTTCAATCCTGGGGGGCGCAGAGTTTCTATATTTCAGTGCATTGCCTATAAGATTTTGAAACAGTTGAAGCAGTTGTGTTTCATCGCCTTTAACTTTGGGGAGTGTACCTTTTATAATTTCAGCCTTGCTCTCAAACACCATTAGCTCAAGGTTGCTTAAAGCATTACTTACCGTAAAATCTGTACTGATTGTCTTTAGCTTTTTATCTTTTATATTTACCCGCGAATAGCGCAGTAATTCAGTGATCAGGTTACGCATTCTTTCAGTACCGCTCAGGATGAAGTTCATATAATTTTTTGCATCATCATCCATTTTATCTTTCATGTTTAATTCAAAAAGCTTGATAAAACTGGATATTTTCCGGAGTGGTTCGTTTAAATCATGCGAAGCGATATAGGCAAATTCTTCAAGATCTTTATTCGATCGCCTTAGAGCTTCCTGTTTTTCTTTTAATTTTTTTTCGGTTGATTTGTGTTTTTTAATCTCCAGTTCTAAAGATGCATTAATTTCCTGAAGCTGGGCAGTACGTTGTTCAACTTTATTTTCCAGCTCATCATTAGCACGTCTTAATTCTTCTTCCATTTGTTTACGTACGGTAATGTCTTCTTTTACAGCAAGGAAATGTGTTATCTGGTCTTTTTTATTTCGTATCGGAGAAATAGTAGTCGCTTCCCAGAACAACTCCCCGCTTTTTTTCTTATTATGAAATTCACCCTTCCAGATATTTCCAACTGAAATTGTATCCCATAATTCCTTGTAGTACGACTCCGGCATGGTCCCTGATTTTAAAATCCGGGGATTCTCTCCCATCACTTCAGATAATTTGTAACCGGTGGATTTTTCAAAGGTTTGATTTGCGTATTCTATATTCCCTTTTGTATTTGTTATTACGACGGTCACAGGACTTTGCTGAACCGCCAGGGAAAGTTTTTTAAGCTGAACATCACGAGATTTTTTTTGTAGTTGTAACCATGCTAAAAGCCATGAACCAATGCAAATAACAGCTGAAAGAAAAATTAACAGGGGGGCAAAGCTTTCCAGCACGCCTTTTCTAATATGGGCAAGCATGTGTCTCGGGATAAAGGAAACAATTTTCCAGTAATATTCATCTCTGTAAAAGCTTATTGAATTGTAATTGTCACTTTCAAAAAGATGCACTGTTTTAAAAGTAAATAGTCCGTTATTCGTTTCAAACTGTCCCGCATCTTCCTTGTTTATTTTATCCCATTCAAAACGAAATTTGTTTTTAAAAGAAACATCCGGATCAGCCGTTATGAAAGACCAGTCGTTTTCAGGAGTGTCGCTTCTAAGCCAATAACCATTTTGATTAACAAGCATATGGTTACCAATACTGGTGATGCCTGTTTCAGAAAATTGATCAAGTATTTTTTTTGCAGAATAATTAAGGATAAAATAACCGATACGATCACCATGATTATTAAAATATGCCTTTCCAAAACGGATTACCGGCTTTAATGGTTTTTCGATTTGATTGTTTTCGATATTTAAATCCAGGACGGAAACATAGATATAGTTGCTGCCAAGTTCAGACAATATTTTAAAGTAAAACCGATCCTTTTTATCCTGCAGTTGATCTTTGGGCACAATAAACGGCTTTCCGTTATTAAAATTTATTCGAAGACTTTCCTTACCATGAATATCTAGTAACCGAATCTGATCATAGTTAGTATTTGCTTTTGAAAGGTGTAATAAATCCTGTTGTAAATTGATATTTTGATCACTTAGAAAATATTCGATAAAAGAGTCATCCATAAAAATTTGCAGTTGTTTAAACAGAGAATTGATCTCCGAATTAAGCTGTCTGTATTGCAGATTCGTTGTAGAAGCTTCCTGCTTTTTCAGAACAATCATTTCTGCTTTGATATTTGACCAGTAAACAAATGCAAATATGACCAGCATCAGAAAAAAAAGTGGAATAAAGATATGGAAAAAATTTTGCAGGCTTATTGAAAAACTGATTTTCTCTTCAGAATTACTATTTGTTTTAATACTCATGTCCGCATTTCAGTTTTAACTCGAAAGTAACCTGAATTCTCGTAAGAAAAAGAATTATCTAAAATGTTTAAATTATTGATTAGGTTGAAATTCAGATCGTGAAAAATAACAATAACGAATTGTCTATTCGATCAATAGTCAGAATATCTTTAGAAATCAGGGAGATTAATTCCGGCTGAGTAGGCAATTTTTAAAGCGGCGCTTTTGATCTGACTGGCGTTTTTTTCAGATTCATCTTTCATCAGAGTATTAATAAAATTAAAGTAAAGTTTACCGGGATTACCGCTTATTTCGTAAACCAGTCCATCGCTAAAACCGCTTCGCGCAGCGATGTATGTATTTTCAGAGAGCTTTTGTATAGATGTCTCCAGTGGTAAAAATCCCTGGATACGGCCCAACAGGGTATTCATAGCATCTATGTAAGTTTTATGTTCCCGAAGATTGTTTTCTTTATCAACACCACATCTTAATAATGCCAGGCGATCCATAAAATAATCCACAAGATCGCCGGTGATAATTTTTCCATATCTGGGTGCAATGATATCCGGTTTTGGAGATAAAGCACGGATTTTTTCCAGTACATTACTCAATGCCGTTGATGAAGGCATGTGCTTTGAATGAAAACGGCGCATGGCTTCCCAGTCGGATTCAGTAGCGTAGATGTTTTCTGTATTATTCATACCAGCCGAGTAATCAGAACTGAACAGCAAACCGCTGAACAAAACTTTTTGGTCAATATCATAAGACATAAATGATCCGTGTGCCGGACAGTAAGCGGAACTGATAAATTGCAGTTGGTGCCCGGACGCCAGTTTGATAATATCGTTTTCTTCCGGGTTGATTTTTTTTACGCTGCGTGGATTAATCTCATAATGTCTGATGGTTTGCCAGTTTTGCTCATTTGTCATAAAAATAGATTTAGCATTGGCTTTCCGCAGCAACATAATATTAAGGCTGGCATCCGCTGTGGGATCAAGAAGAATGGATATATTCACTTTGGAAAAATCACCAAGAACCTGGTTTATCTTTTTTGAGATATCATCAAAATATAAAGGTGATCCGGGATCTACTAATGCATTGATTTTTTTATTCTCAAATTCAAAAACCCGCAAATATACGTTTTGAAGTTCATTCTCAATTTTATTGTAATGACCCACCCACCAGATTTTATCTTTTAATTTTTGCTCTTTCAAAAGATCCATCTCGGAAAGCTTTTTATGACTTTCAACTTTGAATTTTATTTCCAGCGGCCGGATCACAAAAGTACCTTTTTCCCAGCTGCGCAAAGAATCGAGTGCTGCATCGTCTGAAAGTTGTTTATATAAAACCGATTTGATATCGCCGTTTTCAAGTTTTACCACACCAATATCACCGTCCAGTTGCAGGATCAGTTCTCCGTTTATTTTTTCACGCAGACATAATTCCAAAACTTGTTCAACAGGAACATCTTCTATTCGTCCTTTATGCTGGCTTGCCTGTTCCCGGGATTGGCTGATACGTCGGAAAATGGTTTCAATCTTCGCAAGTACTTCTTCCACATTAAACGGCTTCATCAGAAAGTCATCACCACCGGCGCTCAGACCTTCAATCATCTTTTCACGTTTCGCTGTAAGGAAAATAAAGGGAATGGATGTGGTGACAGGATTTTCTCTCACAATCTTACAAAAATCAAGCCCGTTAAGATTGGGCATACTGATATCAGAAATAATCAGATCTGGAATAACACCATTCAATACTTCCAGTGCCTGCTGCCCATCCTGGGCAATTATTGCTTCGTATTCACCGGTTAATTCAAGAATGCGCTGTAAAGCCAGTAAAATAGAATCTTCATCTTCTACGATTAGAATAGTCTTCTTTGAACGCATCTCCCCCTCTAACTATGATGATTCAAATATTGTGAACAAAGCTGATTTTTTTTAGTAATTCAGAGAAAATAATTATAACTTTGGCTCATTAAAAGCCTTAGACCGAATATAAACAATATTAATTCTTAAGCAAAATGGTCTGAATAGTCCCAATGCTGTTAAGTATCAGGCGGAGATAATTTAAAATGAATGACTTTTTAGATAAAATAAAAAAAGGTGTTGAAGAAGGATACGGTGTTGTCAGATCAAATGCGAACATTCTTAAGGATCGTGCTGAAGATCTCAGTAAAATTGCCAAACTGAAGTTTGAATTACATCAGCTTAGGGCAGCACGGGAAAGAAAACTGACGCTGCTCGGCCAGACGATTTTTCCATACCTGCTGGAAAGTAACTTGGAAGGTTTAAAAACCCACGAAACCCTGCAAATCCTTCTGGATGAGATTAAGAATCTTAACAATCAGATCGAGCTTGTTCAACACGCTATCGCCGATATCTCGGTAAAAGATACTCTTGAACACAAAAAGGTGCAGAACAGCGAGAAAATCCGTAAAGAAATTGAAAAACTTGAACAGGAAATTGAAAATCACCTGCAGGATATCAAAGCAGTAAAAAAAACTTTGGATAAATGATCCCTGTCTCCTGAATATTGCTTCTACTTTCTTTTTATTTTTTGTGGTTTTATCATGTTTTCCGGGGCTAGTATTTTATCGAGTTCTTTTTTTGACAGCAGGTTGTTTTGCAATACTAACTCATACACACCCATATTTTTTTGTAATGCTTCTTTTGCCAGCCGGGTCGAGGTTTCATAACCAAGATAAGGGTTTAACGCTGTAATAATTCCGATACTGTTAAGTACAAGATTCCGGCAATGGTCCGTATTGGCTGTAATCCCGTCGATACATTTATAGCGCAGAACGGTCATGCCGTTTTTAAGCATTTCAATTGATTCAAATATGCTTTGTACGATCACCGGCTCCATTACATTAAGTTCAAGCTGTCCGGCTTCTGCTGCCAATGTTACCGTGAGATCGTTGCCGATAACCTTAAAGGCGATCTGGTTAACCACTTCAGGAATTACAGGATTTACTTTTCCCGGCATTATGGATGAACCCGGCTGCATTGGCGGCAGGTTGATTTCATTTATACCCGTACGAGGGCCGGATGAAAGCAGGCGCAGGTCATTGCAGATTTTGGATAGTTTTACGGCCAGCCTTTTTGTTGCTGACGAAAACATGATGAAAGCACCGGTATCCTGGGTTGCTTCCACAAGGTTTTCTGCAAGCTTAATATCAAGCCCGGTAATTTTTCGTAAATGGCTGATCACCTTTTTGCTGTATCCGGGGGCAGCATTTATTCCTGTTCCAATAGCCGTGGCGCCCATGTTTACTTCAAGAAAGAGATTCGCATTAAGGTTCAGGCGTAAAATTTCTTCTTCCAGGGTTACAGCGTATGCTTCAAATTCCTGTCCCAAGGTCATTGGAACTGCATCCTGCAATTGTGTTCGTCCCATTTTTAATACACCGGCAAATTCTGCGGCTTTAGCCCTGAAAGAAGCGATCAGATCAACAAGGACTTCAACCAGTTTTTTATTGGCATTATGGATAGCAATTTTTATCGCAGTCGGGTAAGCATCGTTGGTGGACTGTGAAAGATTAACGTGGTTGTTAGGATGACAATATTTGTATTCACCGCGTTCATAACCAAGAATTTCAAGGGCGCGATTGGCGATCACTTCATTTGCATTCATGTTTGTTGATGTACCTGCACCACCCTGTATCATGTCTACAGCAAAATGACGGTGCAGACGCCCGTTTATAATTTCACTGCATGCCTGTGTTATAGCATTCGTCAACGGTTCCGTAAGAATGCCCAGATCAAAATTTGCTTTGGCAGCAGCCATTTTCACCATTGCCAGTGCCTGGATCAGCACAGGGTAAAAGTTTAATGTAACCCCGCTGATATTAAAATTCTCAACTGCACGTAAGGTTTGTACACCATAATAATATTCCGAAGGAACATCCCGGTCACCTAAAAGATCATGCTCGGTGCGGGTTCTGCCTGATTCATACTGAGCACTCAGGTTAACGGTGCGGGCGTTGGTCTGGCGCATCCTGCGTGACATAATACGAGCAATATGGCCAAATATTTTAAGGGCAATTTCGGGGTGCTCTTTTGCAATATTTATAAAATTATCACGGCTGATGCGGATAACGGTTGTTTTCAAAAGGGCGCGGGCAGAAGTAGAATGCGGTGAGTCGTCCAATAAAGATCCTTCTGCCAGAAAATCATATTTGCTGAAAAATGAAAGGCGTTTTTCTTCGCCAAAGGGTGTGGATTTATATAACTCAACTTCTCCGTCATGTATTATGTACAGATACTCGCGATCGGTATTTTCTTTAAACACGTGTTTATGTGCTTCATAAGTGATTACATCTGTTTTGGTGCTGATCAATTCGATTTCGTTGTCTTCCAGATCCCTGAATAACTCAATCTTCTTCAAAAAATCGACTAATATTTTTAGATCCATAATCTTATCCTTTTTAAGCTGAAATTTTTTTAATATACGGAATTAGTTTAATATTCATTTAAAAATAAACACATAATAGCAGCAATTTATGCCACATCTTCTTGATAAATATCTTTTTAAATATGAAAAAAAGGAGTATCACAAAATAGAAATTAACGCCGGGGTGGATGAGATTTATAGGAGTGTTGTAAATATTAATTTGAAGGAGTCCTTTATTATAAAATTTCTGTTTAAACTGCGAGGCTTAAACAGACTTTTTTCCTGGAAGAAATCATCAACAGATATTGGCCTGAGTGGTTTCACGCAAAACGGATTTATTCTGTTAGCTGAAAAAACCAATCGATATATTATTCTTGGATTAGCCGGAAAATTCTGGACTCCTGCGGGTGCTCTGAAAAAAATGCCAGTATCTGATTTTGTTAATTTTAACGAAAATGGCTTTGCAAAAGCGGTTTGGAGTTTCGAGATTTCAGAAAAAAATGGCGTTAATATCCTTGAAACTGAAACGCGCATTCATTGCCCCGATAGAATAAGCCGGTTAAAGTTTTCAATCTACTGGACATTAATCCGGCCCTTCAGTGGGCTAATAAGAAAAGAGATGTTAAGGATTGTAAAAAAATCTGCAGAAAAATCGAAATAAAAAAAGCAGGCACAAGATGCACCTGCTTTTCCCGCAAATTTAAGATCTATTTTATTTCAGAAGTGTCATTCTTTTTGTCTCTACAAAATTATCGGTCTGAAGGCGATAGAAATATATACCAGAACTAAGATTTGTTGCATTGAACGGCACGGAATATGCGCCTGCAGCAAGGCTTTCGTTTAATAATTCAGCAACTTCTCTTCCACTGATATCATAAACCTTCAGAGCCACTTTTTGATTAGCCGGAATACTGAATTCAATTTGTGTTTCCGGGTTAAATGGATTTGGATAATTTTGCTTAAGATCAAATTTAACCGGGATTGCTTCCCCAAACTGTTCCAGACCAGTTACAGGATTTAAGGAAACAACGTCACCACTTGCCAGCACAGCAATCAGACCAAATGATTGTCCATTCTGATCATTGCCAGGACTCAGGAAGCCTGAAGCAAGAACCGTTGCAGATTGACCAGCTAAGCCGCTTAGGTCAGCATTAAATGAAGCTACGATTGTATTGTTGTCATTACCAGGTGTGATGTCCAGGGTGTAAGATGCCGGGGGTACCGAAATATATCCGGTCATATCACCGTATGCCGCATCATCAACAAGCGTAGCAACATCACGGGCTATTACATCAACGGTTGGAGCATCACTGGCGCCATGCACTACAAAGAAATCCACATTGGTGCTATCAGCAATCTCACGGGCCATAGCGTTAATGAAGAGTGTAAAAGCTGTTGATCTGCCGTCAGGATTAGCTTCAAAAGCACTGGGATCAAGCACACCATTTGCAATTGCGACATAAGTTTCACCAGCCATTAAATTAAGACTGAAGTTTTTCAATGTATCGGCTGCGGATGAACTGTTGCCGGCAGCAACACCAACATTGATCAACTGATTTGCAGGCGCATCAATAAAAGGAGTTGCTGTTCTGAAAGCGAAATCATCTAATAGTAAACCATCATTCAGATACACATCCACACTGGCAGCAGCCGGATCAGCGGCATTGTGAATTACCTGCAGACGCGCCGTTGTAACCGGATCAAAAGCCACAACATCACCGTTTGGCAAAGCTGCATAAATACCAAACGCTTCTCCATTTTGATCATTGTCCGGGCTCAGAAAACCGGAAGCAAAAACAGCAGCAGCACCGCCGGCCAGACCCGAAAGATCAGCTTTAAAAGTAGCAACGATAGAAGAATTATCTCCACCCGGAGTCACATCCAGCATGTAACTGGCAGCCGGAACAGTCAGATATCCTGTCACATCACCATAAGCTGCATCATCAACAAGAGTTGCAACATTTCTGGCAATAATATCAACAGTTGGTGCATCGGTTGCCCCGTGCACTGCAAAGAAATCAACCTGATCATTTGTTGAACCTGCTTCGCGACCCATTGCATTGATAAACAGTGTAAATCCTGTGCTCCGATGATCGGGATTTGATTCAAATGAATGTGGATCAAGTACACCATTGGCAATAGCCACATAGGTTTCATTTTCTGAAAGAATCAAAGGAAAGTTTTTTATAGTATCTGCTGCACTTGATGAATTACCCGGCGCGATTCCAACATTAATTGTTGTCCCGGCAGGTGCATCTATAAAAGGTGTTGCGTTACGGAAAGCAAAATCATCCAGCAAAATAGAACCATTCAGGTAGACATCCACTGTCGCTGCAGCCGGATCAGCTGCATTATGAATGACTTGTAGACGGGCGGTCTGTGCATAGGCTGCTCCCGCAATTAAAAGCATTGAAAATAACAGATTATAAAAGTACTTCATATCTCCTCCTGCAATGTGATTGTAATTTATTTTAGTTTGCGCGCTTTGATTTCTGTTACGAAGAAGACTTTGATAAACCCTACCTTGCCTTTTAAAATTTTTTAAACTACAGGGATATTGTTTTCTTTTTTAAGAATTCGTATGCTTAACCACTAACTATGCAAATCAGTGATCAAAAGCTTGTAAAAGACATAAAAGCGTCCGATGCTAAAGCCTTTCAAGTGCTTTACAATCGTTACTATGAAAACCTGTATCGGTTTACCTGGCGGCGGGTCAGGGATAAGGATCTGGCTCTGGATTTGATCCAGGAAGTATTTACGAAAACCTGGCAGAACCGTAATAGTCTGGATGCGACACAAAGTATAAAAGCTTTTTTGTTTCGCTCCGTTATCAATCTGAGTATTGACCATTTGCGAAAACAAAGTGTGCGTAATACTGTGCCGCTTGAATTCTCTCCGGAACCGGAATCCGATCAGGAGGAAAGGAGTATTGATTTTCAACAGGCGTTTGACAGCGCACTTCAAAGTTTAACCGATAAGCAGCGGGAAGTATTTATCATGCGTCATGTTGATGGTCTTAAATATGAAGAGATTGCAGACATCCTAAATCTTTCAGTAAAGGCTATTGAAAAACGCATGACAAAAACCTTAAAAATACTAAGGGAAAACATGCGTCATCTTTTGAGTTTTATTGTTGCATTAAAAATTATTTTTCTCAGGTAGGGTGGAGACCGCTTTTTTCGTAATAGAAGTTAGGGATATTTAAAATTTTTAGATTATGAACAATTCAGAAATAAAACTAATAGAAAACTACATTTCAGGACCGCGAACAGCTGAACTTGAAAAAGAGTTTAACGACTGGCTGAAGCAATCTGCTGAAAACAAAGAAAAGTACAGGCAGTATAGAAAACTTCTGGAAAACATTAAACCTATTGAACCACCGGAAATTCCTGATGCCTCCATAGTCTGGAAGCGTTTACAGAATTCTGCATTAAAAAATGAAACAACTCCAGCGAATGTTTATTCATTAGATCACATCCCCATATCAAACAGGCTTGCCAAATATTCCTGGTTGGCTGCTGCAATCATTTTAGTAGTATCAGGGCTTTTTATCTGGCAAATGATTATCGAAGATGTCATTACTGTAAAGACGGTTTTCGCAGAACAGCAAAACATTATTCTGCCGGATAAATCATCCGTTAGATTAAATGCGGAAAGCGAAATTCATTATGCTGCTGACTTTAAAGGTGATGTGCGTAAAGTTATATTGAAAGGGGAAGCCTATTTTTCAGTAACTAAAAGCACAAAACCATTCGTAATTCAAACAGGCAACGCAGAAATCACAGTGCTTGGAACAGCGTTTGATGTATTTTCACGATATGACCGCACGGAAGTTATTGTAACAGAAGGCAAAGTAAGATTGTCTCCAAACCGGGAAGATTATAAACCGCTTAATCTTACTGCAAATCAAAAAGGTATTATTAATGATAAAGGTGTCCCGGATTCGTTACAGAACGTGGATGCTGAGTATATGATTGGCTGGCTGGACAATCGTTTTGTCTTTCATAAAACACCGCTTTCAGAAGCCATTGATGAATTACAACGCCGTTTTGATGCGCAGATTATTGTGACTGATCCCGAAATTAAAATTATGACCATGTCAGGTTCATACGCAGCTAATGATGTGGATGCAACACTACAATCTTTCTGCCTGGCGCTGAATCTAAAATTGTCCAGGAATAATAACTCTTATATCATCTCAAAATAAAATGAAGCATATCCTTTTTTTTATAATAGGACTTTCGTTTACAACGCACCTTATTGCACAGTTTCCCCGGCAGGAACAGGTAAATTCAATAAAGATGCATGACACCGATCTAAAAACGGCTATTGAGAAACTGGGTCAGTTGTATCAAGTTGACATTTTGTATTCTGATGATTTATTAAAGGATAAAAGGGTTAATTGCGAAATAAGAGATATGTCTGTTGAACAGGCATTAAACATAATGCTTAAAAATACGGATATTGCCTTTCGTGAAGAGAGTTCAACTCAGATTATTCTTTATCCAAAACGAAATCAAAACATAGATGTTTATGGATGGATTATCGATGCCAGCAGCGGTGAGACACTTCCCTATGCGAACATTATCCTGGAAGGCAGCAGCCGTGGTACTTCATCTAACAGTGAAGGACGTTTTGCCCTGCTTGATGTACCACCATCATCTACACTAATGGCGGATTACATTGGTTACAAAAGCAGCCAGATTTATATAGACAATACTGACTTATCACCGGTTTTGTACGTAACTCTTACACCACAGAATTTGGAAAGTGATCCTGTAATTGTACAGGATGAAAACCAGGATATTTTCAGCATTGGAAAAAATTCCGGGCAAATGTCATTGAATAGCCGGCAGTTTGACCAACTTCCCGTTATTGCAGGGCGTGATATGATTAGGGCCCTAACCTATTTGCCGGGAGTGGATCAAAGATCAAACAGTAGTACTGTCCTGAATATCCGCGGCGGCCTGCCTTCAGAAAACCTTGTAACACTTGATGGTATAACCCTTTATCATATGGATCATGCCTTTGGCATACTCAGCGCAGTCCCGACATCAATTGTTAAAGATGTTCAACTGTATAAAAGTAATTTCCCTGCAAAGTTTGGCGGCAAATTATCAGGCGTCGTTGAAATGACTGGCAAGAACGGTGATTTTCAAAAGGCACATATTGATTTCGAGACAAATGAGATGGCTGCCCAGGGCATGGTGCAGGTTCCGGTAATGGATTACGCAACCATTTTATTAAGCGGGCGCCATTCGCTCAATACCTATCTCGCCCGGAATTTATATAAAACCATAAATCAAACACCACCTTTTATAAATGATTTTATCCAGACAACTTCTGAAAATGACGTCACAGACAATCCAACGCCAGAAATTACTTTTTGGGATACTTATGCTAAAATCAGTCTTACGCCAACATCAAAAGATCTGGTTAATTTTTCTTTTTTCCGGTCACAGGATATAATGAGTGCCAATCGTGGTGACCTGAACGCTTTCAGTTCCCGTGAATGGATCTGGTCAAACAGCGGCTTAAGTGCTTCCTGGTTCCGCGCCTGGGATAAAACGTTTCAAACGGATCTGCAGGTTACACAATCTGCTTATAAAATTAACCAGGACAGCAGTGCAGTTGAAGGTTTATATGGGGCTTCAGATCAGGCATCCCGTGTAAAAAACAGCATTGATGATTTCTCAATAAAATTGGATAATCAGTGGGATGGTATTAAAAACCATTCCTTTTCGTTCGGTTACCAGTTTAAAAAAGTTAAAACCGATTTTGTTGAATGGCATCCGCAGTTTGCCAGGATTTTAACCCATGGTATAGAAGCACAACAGAATATATTCTATCTCCAGGATGACTGGCAGATTTCAGATCATTTAAAGATGCGGCCATCTTTGCGCATAACACATTTCGATCTTGCAGATAAATATTTTTATTCACCCCGGCTGGCAGCTAATTATAGTCTGACCAAATCGATCCAGCTTAAAGCTTCGGCAGGTCAATATCATCAGTTTGTCAGCAATTTTGGCTATGAGTTCCCTAACTATATCGGGCAGTTAAACTGGCTGGTAAATGACAACACCGTTTTAAAACCTGGTAGATCAAATCACTATACAATCGGGTTTAACTGGAATGGGAAGCTATTCGACATAGATATGGAGTATTATCACAAACAATCCAAAGGTATTATTGAGCAAATCAACACCATTAGTGCCGGGAATGTTATCATTCCTGCCCTGGTGCAGCGAGAAACAAAATCAAATGGTATAGATGTACTTCTGCATCATAAAAACAGCGTCTTTGATGGCTGGCTTAGCTACAGTTATAATAGCAGTAAAATAAATATTCCGGCAGGCGCTCCCTATCCACTATCCGGTGAAACTCCACATTCGCTTAAAGCTATTGCAAAATATACCTTGGGTTCGCTGGTTTTTGCTGTGTCTGGTTATTATACTTCCGGTACTCCATATTCATTGCCGCTAATAGCGGAAGTTGGAGATGGGTCTTACATTTTAACGGCTCCACTAAATCGCAATAGTGAACGTCTTCCCGATGAAACACGTGTTGATTTTAGTCTGAATTATCATTATCCGGCACCCTGGTATAAAATTAATCTTGGTATATCGATATACAATCTGTTTGATCAGCAAAATACCTGGTATAAAAATTTTTCAGTTCAGGATGGTCAGCTGATCAGTAAAGATGTCAATAAACTTGGTTTTACCCCCACCGTTTTCCTGCGTTTTAGTTTTTAATCTGAAGGTTTAAAAAAACAAAAATAATTTCTTTAGTTCTGCCTTTAAGATATATTATTTAAAGCTTTGTTTTCCTGCAAGATTTAATATCAATAAGGAACGGATGGATGAGAGAATTTATCATTGCAATAATTTTAGTTCAAACCATTTGGCAGGGCTCTTTAAGTGCGCAAATGTCCGATATTTATATGCCTTTGGATATTCAAAACGCATATCTGAAGAGCACACGGTCAAATGACGGAAACCCGGGAAGAGACTACTGGCAGAATCATGCTGATTACAGGATTGATGTTCGATTTAATCCGGCAACCCGGATGCTTTCGGGAAATGAGACAATCCAATATTTTAATAACAGTCCGGATTCGCTAAAGCGCATTTTGCTGCACCTGTTTCCAAACATTTTAAAAAAGGACAATTACAGGGATTACCCGGCCGATATGAATGATCTGATTGACGGTGTGGCAATTGAAAGTATTGTCATTAATGGAGCCGCCCTGGATACATCCGGCGAAGCAAAAAATCTTGAATATACGGAGACCAATTGCTGGATCAATTTACCGGATGCCTTACCTGCAGGTGACAAGATCAGCATTGATATCAGCTGGAATTTTAAAGTAAACCAGAACAGTCATTACCGTGAAGGGGGCATTGATTCAACCAGTTTTTTCATTGCTTATTTTTTCCCGCGGGTTGCTGTTTATGATGATATTGATGGTTGGAATGAATTCCTTTACCTTGGTTTGTCCGAATTTTATAATGATTTTGGGAGCTATGATGTTAAAGTGACAGTCCCGGGCGGCTTTTTGGTAAGGGCGACAGGAGAATGGCAGAATCCCGCAGAAATTCTTAAAAATCCCTGGCTGGATCGTTATAATCAATCACTACAAAATGAAGTAATCACGCACATTATTGATTCAACAGAATTTACTTTTGAGAACATTTCTAAAAATTCCGATTTCAATACCTTTCACTTTAAAGCACAAGATGTACCTGATTTTGCCTTTGGTTTAAGCGACCATTATTTGTGGGATGGCTCCAAATTGGTGGTTGATAAACAAAGCGGGCAATCGGTTTATGTTGATGCGGTCTATACCCGAAGTGCGAAAGATTTTTATGAAGTGGCAGATATTGCGCGAAAAGCAATCTCTTATATGTCTGAAAAACTTCCGGGAATTGCTTTTCCTTATCCTAAACTAACCGTGTTTAACGGACTTGGTAACATGGAATACCCGATGATGGTTAATGATCAGGCTTATGATGATATTAACCGGACTGTAAAACTGACCATTCATGAGATCTTACACACATATATGCCTTTCTATTGCGGAATTAATGAAAGCAAATATGGCTGGATGGATGAAGGCTGGGCTACCTTTGGACATTTTGTGATAACATCTGATATGATCGGCGAAGAACATGCCGAGTTTTATTTTATGCCTGGTTACCAGGAGCATAAGGGTTTTGCCCAGGATATGCCTTTGTTTGCACTTTCTGATTATCTTAAACGTCCTGTTTATCATGATAACACTTACGTGAAAGCGGCATCCTTTTATCTTGTTCTTAAAAATTGGCTGGGTGATGACATGTTTATTAATTGTTTACAAACTTTTATGAAGCGCTGGAAAAGTAAACACCCGACACCTTACGACTTTTTTAATACATTTCAGGAAGTAAGTAAAAAAGATTTAAGCTGGCTTATCCGGCCCTGGTTTTTTGAGTATGGTTATGCGGATCTTGCACTTCAAAAAACAGATCAGCCCGATGCTGTTATTGTTTTAAGAAAAGGCAGCTATCCTGTTCCAATCTCACTCAAACTGATTTATGATGACGGTACAGAAAACATCGTTCAGCAAAGTGCAGCTGTATGGCAGGATGGAAAAACGAAACTGTCAGTAAAAGTTGATAGCCCCGGGCGGCTTAGTAGCGCTGAACTTATCGATATCAGCCGGATTGATGCCGATTTGAGTAATAATATCCTGGAATTTAAAAAATGACACTTCTTTGGTTTTTTTTACTTTCTTTAACATTTAACACGGATGCTTCGCAAAGTTGGATTCGTGTGAATCAACTGGGGTACACCACTAATTCAGTCAAGGTTGCGGTATGGGCAGGTAAAACCAATGAACAGGTTGAAACTTTTGAAGTTGTGGATGTTTTAACAGGAAAAACAGTTTTTAATGGCTCGTCACAGCATATCCACAGTTACGGTGCCTGGTCAGCATTCAAAAAAATATACCGGCTGGATTTTTCAGATTATAAAAAGCCCGGCATGTATATGCTGAAAACCGGGGAGACCGTATCATCCAAATTTACAATTAGTGATCAGGTTTATAATGCCAGTGCCGATTTTCTTTTAAAATACATGCGGCAACAACGCTGTGGTTATAATCCGTTTTTAAAAGATTCCTGTCATGTACAAGATGGTTTTATTGTCGATTATCCAGGTGATTTGGATTCCACGCAGATCGATGTGACCGGCGGTTGGCACGATGCTTCTGATTACCTGCAGTATGTTACTACTTCTGCAAATGCAACTTTCCAGATGCTGTTTGCTTTTCAACAGAATCCGCAGGCATTCGGTGATCTGTATGATAAGAACGGCAATCCTGGAAGCAATGGGATACCAGACATTTTGGATGAAGCAAAATGGGGTCTGGACTGGTTGGATAAAATGAATCCTGAGTATGGAGTTATGTTTAACCAGATTGCTGACGACAGGGACCATCGAAAATTTACGTTGCCCACACTGGACTCAGTCAGTTATGGGCGCGGACTGGAAAGGCCGGTTTATTTTATTACCGGGCAGTCACAGGGTCTCGCAAAATATAAAAACCGTACCACCGGGGTTTCTTCAGCCGCCGCTAAATTTGCTTCTGCTTTTGCCCTTGGCAGCGAAATTATAAAGAAATATTATCCGGATTTTTCAGAGAAAATTTCACAAAAGTCAGTTGATGCTTTTCGCTTCGCGAAAACAGACCTGGGTGTTACGCAAACGGCTTGTAATGTCTCCCCTTATTTTTATGAAGAAGACAATTATGTGGATGACATGGAGCTGGCTGCCGCGACACTTTTCAATCACCAGAAAGACTCAAGCTTATTAAAAGATGCAGATTACTGGGGCACTCTTGAGCCTGTTACCCCGTGGATGATTGCTGATACAGCAAGGCATTATCAATGGTATCCTTTTATGAATACCGGTCATTACCTTCTGGCTAAAGCTGATAAAAAAATACGGGAAAAATATTGCTCCTTTCTTAAAAAAGGAATTGATGCTGTTAATGAACGGGCTCAAAAAAACGGATTCCTGATGGGAATTCCTTTTATCTGGTGTTCTAATAATCTTGTAACAGCATTTTTAACACAATTAAGATTGTATAATGAACTCAGTTCAGATAATCAGTACATCGAATTGGAAGCCGCCATGCGCGATTGGCTGTTTGGCTGCAATCCCTGGGGAACAAGTATGATTGTTGGCTATCCTGAAGATGCCGACTTTCCGGCAGATCCGCATACAGCATTTACAGCTGCTTTTGGTTATCCTATTGATGGTGGTTTGGTGGACGGACCGGTTTATGCTGCGATTTTTAACAGGCTGCGTGGTTTAAAAATTGTCCATGGAGATGAATATAAAGATTTTCAGTCGGACCTGGTTGTATACCATGATGATTACGGTGATTACTCAACAAACGAACCTACAATGGATGGAACCGCCTGTCTGACTTATTACCTGTCTGCCATGGAAAATCATACGGTCCCAGAAAAGTATAACAAAAAATTTGGTGCCATTATCCGTGGAGACACCACAAAAAAAGAAATTCATCTCATTTTTAGTGCGCATGAATTTAACGATGGCGGAAAGGTTATACGGGAAACACTCAAAAAGCAGGGTGCTCAAGCACATTTCTTTTTTACAGGCGATTTTTATCGAAATCCGGAAAATGCTGCTTTGATTCAAACATTAAAAAATGATAAGCATTTCATCGGTGCTCATTCAGATAAGCATCTGCTCTATGCTGCATGGGAAAAACGTGATTCTCTGCTGGTAGAAAGAGATCATTTTTTAGACGATCTGAAAAACAACTACCGCGAAATGGCCCGCTTTGGAATTTCTGAAACAGATGCAAACCTGTTTCTACCGCCATATGAATGGTATAATCAAAGAATAGGCAATTGGACAAAAAACCTGGGATTAACTTTAATAAGCTTCACACCGGGAGTTATTTCTGCAGCAGACTATACCTGGCCGGAAATGGGTACGCGATACCGAAGCAGCCAGGAAATTATGGATAACATTTTAGAATTAGAGCAGAAACAAGGGTTGAATGGTTGTTTTCTGTTAATTCACCTGGGAAGCGATCCGCGCCGTACGGATAAGTTTTATAATCGGCTGGACGAGCTGATCAGAGCATTAAAAAATCGTGGTTACCGGTTTACATTGTTTAAACCGTAGAAAATTATAATTGTGATCATTATCGTAATTTGCTTAGAAACTTCAGCCGGATTTTTAAATATGGCTGATATTGATTATGAATTAAGATTATATAAAAACATACTGAACACCCACACTAAGTACTTCTTTAATTTGGGCTTTTTCCGAAACTTTTGGGTCAAGTATCAGCAAACCCTGCATATTAACAACAATAAACTTTGTCAGCGATGCCTGGATCAGCGTATCCCAGTTGATGTTTGATTTCTGAATGGTTTCAAACGATGAGAACATCTGCAGCTTGGACTTAAGCAAAATATTCTTGTTCAATTGCTTTTCAAGACGGGTAACCCATTGCAGGCCGGATTCAAATTTAGTGTTTTCACCATCTGCAAAATTGTTGTGTTCCTGAGTGAAGATAATGCGTGTGGCTAAACCAAGACGCGTACGAAATATTTTTTGTGGAGAGTAACCTATCCCCACACCATTTGTAAGGTAAGCGGGGTCAAAGAAATTAGATATCTCTGTTTGACCTTCTTCGGTATATTTATAACCGGCGGAAAGCTGTGTTGTAAAGTTTGCTGAAATATAAGGATTGATCAGTTCTGAGTTCTTATGAATAAAAACAGTTTCCAGGTCAATAGAATCATCTGTTTTTTTGAAACGATCGCCATTCTGTTTTGATGATCCGTAAACAATTTTTGCATCATTGGCCCAGTTCCAGGCTGTAGTGTCATAAACGGCTGAGCCGTAAACAGAACCTGTAATAAGAAAGAAATTTGTACCGCCTGATTCCCAGTTACTGTAACCCGTTTGTGTTAGTGTAAGTGCTGAAGCAAGGCTAAGGTTCCAGCCATGTTTTAGCTTCTCAAGTTTTTTCTCCTGCTCCTGAACTTTTTTTTCATGCTGCAGGAGCACGTCTTGTTGCGCATGAGCAGATATAAAGGTGAATAAAATAAAAATCAGAATTTGCGGAATAAATCGCTTCATTGAATAACCACTTCGTTTTTTTTAAGCTTAAAATTTAATGATAATAATACATTTACATCAACTTGAAATCTTCTATTATTGGCAAAAAAAACCAGTTTTAGAATTATAAATCATAATGAATTTAAATCCTTTAGTGTTATATGTTTAAAGCTCTGATTTTCGTCTTCAGGAATCGATTCCTTAATAAAACCTGAGTGTATGAAAAACACTTTACCGCTATTTGATGATTTTAGAAAAAATAATTGAACAAACATCAATAAAAAATGGAGCCTTCTATTTAATTCATCACCCGTTGTTTGTGATGCCTGATTAATAAACTCTGTTCATTATAAGCCATTTTTGTGTATATTCATTTTCTGTTAAATAATAGCCTGATATGTTTTGGAAAAAACCTGGAAAATACTCGATCTGTTAAATACAACAACAGATTACCTTAAACAAAAATCAATTGAAAATGCACGGCTTAATGCTGAATTACTTTTAGCTGATGTTCTTAACATAGAGCGTCTGCATCTCTATGTAGAGTTCGAACGACCCGTTGCAGAAAAAGAATTGTCGGCTTATCGTTCACGCATTTCACGAAGGGTAAGAAGAGAGCCCCTTCAATATATATTGGGCAGAACTGAATTCATGGGATTACCATTTTATGTTGATTCGTCTGTACTGATCCCAAGACCCGAAACAGAAATTTTATGCGAAGAAGTTCTTAAACTGCAAAATAAAAACGGACAAATATCAACCCTTCTGGATATTGGTACCGGGAGCGGTTGTATTGCTGTAAGTCTGGCCCATTTATGGCCCGGTTTACAGGTAACAGCTATTGATTATTCAACAGAAGCCCTTGAAACAGCCAAAAAAAATGCTCTTTTGAACAAAGTGGATAATATTACGTTTTTACAACAAAATATTTTCCAAACCGGACAGGGTAGTCAACTTGAAAAAGCGTTTTCAATTATTGTCTCAAACCCGCCTTATATTTCAAAGGATGAGATGAAAGGACTGCAAAAAGAAGTTGCAGACTTTGAACCGCGAATCGCTTTAACTGATGAAGCAGATGGAATGCAATTTTACACTCATATTTTAAAAATGCTTTCATCCCAAAGTTTAAAATGTGATTATTGCTTCCTGGAAATGAGCGGAAGTTTTCCTGAAAAAATCGTTAAAACAGCTGAGCTATCCGGTTTCAGCGATTTAAACGTCATAAAAGATCTCAACGGAATTGATCGCGTCCTTAAGATTAAAACAAGTCATTGATATGGCTAAAAAGAAAGAAAAAATGAAAAAAACAAAAATTTCGAAATCCATCCAGCAATCTATTTTGCGCCTGCTTAAGCAGAATCCGGGAATACCCCTGCCACGTAAGCAAATAAGCCATTTTTTAAATATTCAGAAAAAAAATTATCACGTGTTCGAAGCATCGCTGAATGACCTGGTAAAAAATGGTTTTATCCATAAAACCAAAGGCAGTCTTTATGTTTATCAAAGCATTTCAAGGCTTACCGGTGAGTTGCGCACAGCGCGTGCAGGTTATGGATTTGTTGTTGTTGAAGGTCAGGAACAGGACATATTTGTTGCCGCCAGCAATATGAACACAGCGTTTGATCGTGATATTGTTGAAGTACAGCTGTATGCCCAAACCAGCGGTAAAAGACAGGAAGGTTTTATCACTCAGGTGGTGAAGCGATTCCGCGAAGAAATAGTTGGTACATACCGCAAAACTGAATATTACAGTTTTGTCGTTCCTGATTCTCCAAAAATCTACCGTGATATTGTTGTCCCTGAAAATCAATCGCTGCAGGCAAAGGACGGCCAGAAAGTTCTGGTAAAATTTGATAATTGGGAAAAAGAGCAGCACAACCCGGAAGGCCATATTATTGAAGTTTTGGGTAATGCTGATGATCCCGGGGTTGATATCATTTCGGTGGCATATGCATTTAATCTGCCTGTTTATTTTCCCAAAAAAGTAGAACAGGAAGCTGCTCAGGTCCGTGATAATATTACCAAAGAAGATTTACAGGGAAGGCTTGATTTAAGAGATTTGCTGTGTTTCACCATAGACCCGATCGATGCAAAAGATTTTGATGATGCCGTTTCACTGGAAGATTTACCGAATGGTAATCAGCGTCTTGGTGTCCATATCGCGGATGTGAGTCATTTCGTGCGCCCTGATACGGAGCTCGAAAACGAAGCTTTTCGCCGCGGCACAAGTGTCTATCTTGTAGATCGTGTGATACCGATGCTGCCGGAACGTCTTTCAAGTGATTTATGCAGCTTAAAGCCCAACGTGGATCGTTTTACGTTTACCTGTTTTATGGAAATTGATGCCGATCTAAAGGTCGTTGATTATCATATTCAGCCAAGTATAATAAACAGTAAACGGCGTTTTAATTACGAAGAATTCCAGGAAATATTCGACCAGAAAAAAGATGATCGTTTGTTACCGGTTATGGAAAAAATGTTTAACCTTAGCCGCCGTATCACACGTAAACGGTTCGCTGAAGGCAGCATTGATTTCGAAACACCGGAAGTACGCTTTGTACTTGATGAAAAGGGACAACCGGTTGAAGTAATCCCGAAAAAGCGACTGGACAGTCATCGCCTTGTTGAAGAATTTATGCTGCTGGCGAATAAAACGGTTGCAGAGCATATCAAAAAAATCAGTCCGGCGAAAGGGCAGGTTCTGCCTTTTATTTACCGTGTTCATGAAAAGCCTGACATGGAAAAGATGAATAAATTCTTCAATTTCCTGAAAGCACTTGGGATAAAGTTTAAGCCGGTTAAACGTGTCACATCCCTTTATTTTCAATCCATTATTGAATCGATTAAAGGAACTCCTGAAGAGACAATCATTGAAGAAGTAGCTTTACGCTCGATGATGAAAGCGGTTTACTCGGAAAAGAATATCGGGCATTTCGGACTTTCCTTCCAGGATTATACACATTTTACATCACCAATCCGCCGCTACCCGGATTTAACAGTGCACCGCATGCTGAAGGCCTATGCCAGCGATGAAATCAAAGATCCCAAGCAGACTCTTAAAAAATTACGCAAAATTGCCGAACAATCTACAAAAATGGAACGGTTGGCGGTGGAAGCAGAACGGGAATCAATTAAACTGAAACAGGTGGAGTATATTAAACAGCATCTTGGCGAAACATTCCACGGGCTTATCTCGGGTGTAACTGCTTATGGCATTTATGTTGAACTGGAAGAGACATTTATTGAAGGTTTTGTCCAGATGACCAACATGCAGGATGATTTCTATATCTATGATGAAGCCACCTATTCCATGACGGGCCGGCACACAGGCCGCCAGGTGCGCCTGGGTGACCGTGTTGAGATACGTGTCGAATCGGTTAATCTGGAAAAACGTGAAATTGATTTTATCCTGCTTGAAGATCCTGATTTTGAACCAGTGGTGATCCCCCTGAGTCAAAGCCCTGAGCCCAAAAAGAAAAGAAGAAAAAGAAATAAAAGATAAGCTTTGTTTAGGTTCCTGAAAGATGCTGAAAATACTCATTCTGTTTATTATTGTACCTGTTTTTATTTTTGGGCAGTCCGTGGTATCGGATTCTCTTGCTGCAGTTAATGATACAACCATTACAACTGCTGATTCCACTGTTGCCAAGCCCAAGCCTAAATCAGCCATACAGGATAAAATTCCATATAAAGCAGATCATATCGGCATAAGTGTTGATGGTAACTCTATTTTTCTGAGCGGCAATGCAGAAATCCGCTATCAGAATCTGAAACTGACAGCTGAGAAAATCACAATTGATAAAAAGAACAACAAACTCTATGCCCAGGGTGTTCTCGATTCAGTTGATGCAAAAGGCAATAAAGTATACAGGGGCAATCCTGTTTTTGAAGAAAAAGGACAGGAACCAATGTATGGCAACCGTATCGAATATGATTTTGAAACAAAACGTGGTAAAATTGATATTGGCCGGACTAATATGGAGCCGGGATATTATAAGGGTACGGATATTTACAAAATCGCCGATTCGACTTTACTTGTTGAGGATGGTTATTTTACAACCTGCGAATTACCCGATCATCCCCATTACTATTTCCGCAGTGATGAAATGCGCCTGCGCTTTAAAGACAAAGTTGTTGCACGTCCGATCTATTTTTACATCGCTGATATACCACTTGCAGCACTTCCGTTTGGTATTTTCCCTAATAAAGGCGGCAGGCATTCCGGGCTGGTTATACCAAGCTATGGTGAAAACCGTCACGGGGGCCGTTTTTTGAATGATTTTGGTTATTATTGGGCGCCCAATGACTATTTTGATGCGACCATGCTGGCAGATTATTACGAAGATCTGGGTTTTACCTACAAAGCAAACACGCGTTACAGGGTGCGTTACAAACTGAGCGGCGGGATAAACGGTGAGTATTATCCAAAAGACCCGACGACCGGATTGCGCCGGGAACGCTGGCGATTCTCATTTTCGCACAGCCAGACAATCGATCAGACATTTACTATCAATGGCAGCGGCAGTTTTCAGAGTGATAAAAATTTCAGGAAAGATACATCTCCAAATGTTAATGACCGTCTAAACCAGAATATTACTTCCAGCCTAACCATAAATAAAAGCTTTAAAGGTACGCTGAATAGTGTGTCGGCAAGTTTCAGCAGCAACCAGAATCTGCAGACAGAAGAATCTGATTACACTTTTCCGCGTATCAGCTTTAACCGGCGGCAAAGCAGCCTGTATGAAACAATAACCGGTAATACAGTTGGTGCCAGCCGTTCATGGTACCAGAATATTTATTTTTCATATAACTCCACCGGGTTACGTCGCGGTTCACATAAGCTTGTTGACCGTAATAATCCTGATACAACTTTTGTTGATGATGAGCGCATGGGCATCAATCACCGTATGAGTTTTAATTCTCCGCAAAAAGTGCTGAAATATTTCAGCCTTAATCCGTCTGTAAATTATAACGAAGTGTGGGTGGATGAAGTCAATAAGGGCCATGTGGATGAAGAAACAGGCGAGATCACCGAGAGCCGTGAAAAACAGTTTGCCATCCGCCGCACTTTCGATGCAAACATGAATTTTCGTACAAAAGTTTACGGTCTGTTTGAACCCAATATTGGTGAGCTGAAATTTATCCGTCATATTATCGATCCATCCGTAACAATGACCTGGGCACCGAATTTTGCCGATCCATCATATGGCTATTACGAACGTTTTTATGAAGGAGACAGCCTGGTTCGAAAAGTGGATAAATTTAAAGGCTCCCTGTTTGGCGGAACACCGACAGGTGAATCGCAACGCATGACAATCAGTCTGGGTAACCTTTTCCAGGCAAAATTTATTGATGACGAGGGCAAAGAGGAGAAGGTTGATTTTTTTAAGGCCAACTTCAGTACAAGTTACAATTTCCTTGCAGATTCATTGCGCTGGGGGACAATCAGTTCCAATTATAGCACCAAAATTTTAGGTCAAAATATTTCTGCGCGGGCAACGCATAATCTTTATGCTTATAACAGCAGGGGACAGGCAATCAATAAATTTTTCTATGAAAATGGTGATTGGTTTCCGCGATTGACTAATTTTAATACATCTTTTGGTTATACAATCGATAACAAAACATTTGAAGCGAAAGAAAGCAAAGAAAAGGGATCACGACGTAAATCGGGCAGCCAAACAGAGAAAGATAAAAATGCTGCAGAAAGCGATGCCGATTCACTACTTACAAATGATCTGATGTTTGATAGTTCATTGAACCAGGAAAAACAGATCACTAAAAAAATTGAACTTCCCTGGTCGGTAGCATTTCGTTTAAATTATTCGTATTCAAAACCCGCTGCTGATGCGACGGAGTCGATCAATCTGTCTACAACGGCTAATTTCAAATTATCAAAAAACTGGAAGGTGCGTTGGCAGGCAAATTTTGATATGGCCAAACAGGACCTGGTTTATCAGAGTTTTAATATTTACCGGGATTTGCATTGCTGGGAAATGTCGTTTAACTGGCAGCCGAGTCAGAAATATTACAGTTTTCAAATCAACATCAAAGAACCAACCCTTCAGGATATCAAGCTGACCAAGCATCCGCGCAGCAGCCCTTACGCGAGATAGAATTTTCATCTAAAAACCTTCTTACTCTCAAATAAATCGTCCAGGTATTTTTCATCTTCAGAGTCAAGAATAAGGTCTTTTATTTTCCAGCCTTCACTTTTGGCAATCGCTGCCACACGCCCCTGGTTATTAAACAGAACATCCGGGATAGTTGATGCAATAGGGTCGGTGTATGCTTCCTGGGGACTAATAATTTTCCAACTTTGTGCCCGAATATATTTCACAAGATCAGCGATAAACAGCGCCGCCAGATCATTTTCATGCAGCAAAAGAACATGTTTCGGAGAACGCCCCAGGGTTTTCAGTGCGATATCATCATAAAAAGTTATAGCCTGCCAAAGCGTATTAATATAAAGATCTTTCAAAATTTCATAATTAACCTGTTTACCTTCTTTCAAAGCCCTTTGCAGGAGATGATCCATGTACCAATCATAATTATCAATGGTTACATAGCCGTTATTATAACCGTGCTTGTCAAGATAATTACGAATCGGATCGCGTGTTTCCCTGGTTTTACCTTCATGCAGATACGGGTAGCGGAAAAGCGGGATAAAATTTTCGAATTTTTGCAGTATTGAATCAGCCTTCGCTATATCTGCCAGGTATTTTTCAGTATCTGTTCTGTCCGCTGACCAATGACTGTGACTATGATTCGCCAAATGAAATCCGGCAGCAATGTAGTCATTCAGACGCGTGTGGTTTTGCTTATTGATTTGGCCGGTAACAACGAAAAACAGAGCGTCCGGCACCTGGGCTTTTTTAAGATTTTCTATGAGCTTTTTAGAACGTTCCTGTCCGCTGAAGAGTTGTGTATCGTTGCGGGGCGCATCGTCAAAAGTCAGGGCAATTTCTTGTCCGCTGGCTGAAAGAACTGTAAAAAGAAGTAAAAATATTAAATATCTCATAAAGCAAGAACTCGCAAATAATTAATGTAGCAACATATTGAATGCTTCCTGCTTTAGCAATTGGAAATTGACATTTATATTTTCTTTTTTAAAAATTCCGGGCATACATTTTAATGATTTTTAGTTATAGATCATTTTTAAAAAAATATATAGCTGGAATTAAACGAAATTCTAACACTTGGAATTTATAGTTTTAAAACTCTAAAAATTGTAAGGAGGTTCAATGAAACAGGCTAAAGTATTGGTTTTTTTGATAGTCTCATCATTTCTTTTTGCTCATGATCATGATTTGGAAAATAGCCGTAAAATTATTTTCCCGGACATTCCCGGTTATAGGACGTTGAAATGCGACTTGCATCAGCACACTGTTTTTTCCGATGGAGCTGTCTGGCCAACCGTGCGCGTTGCTGAAGCAGTTATTGATAATCTTGATGCCATTGCTGTGACTGAACACCTTGAATATCAACCCCATAAAGACGACATTCCGCATCCTGATCGGAATCGCGCCTATGAGATTGAGAGCAAAGCCAGCGAAAATGACAGCCTTATCATTATCAGCGGATCGGAAATAACACGCAGTATGCCTCCGGGACATTCCAACGCCATCTTCTTAACTGATGCGAATAAATTGCTTTTGGATGATCCGCTTGAAGTTTTCAAAGCCGCGAAAGAACAGGGCGCTTTTACATTCTGGAATCATCCCAATTGGACAGCACATCGTAAAGATGGTATAGCAACTCTGACCGATATGCATAAAATGCTGATAAAAGAAGGGCTCCTGAATGGGATAGAAGTTGTAAATGAATATACCTATTCTGATGAAGCATTGCAGATTGCCCTTGATAACAATCTGACCATGCTGGGTACATCGGATATTCATGGTATCATCGACTGGGAATATGATGTTCCCGGCGGAGGACATCGTCCGGTAACACTGGTTTTTGCTAATGAAAAATCAACTAATGGCATTAAACAGGGATTGGAAAACCGTCGTACTGTCGTCTTTTTCAATGATATGCTGATTGGCAGACCAGAGCATCTTTTGCCGCTTTTGAAAGCTTCTGTTACGATAAGTGAAGCTAAATATCAGAAAGGTAAACAAGTCCTGAATGTTACCCTTCACAACAACACAAGCTGTGAATTTCAGTTGCAGAATAAATCCAAATACACTTTACACAACAGTGGTGATCTTGTGACAATTAAACCGCTTTCAGATATAACCATTGAAGTAAAAACGATCGAAGTACTGGATAAAGTAAAATTGAATTTTACGGTTCTGAATGCCGTGACTGCCCCGGCAACACACCCGGATGTTGAGTTTGAGATTGATTTAAAAGGGACTAACTAATTCCCCTTAATAAAGGGGATTAAGGGGTTGTAATAATAAATGTAAACAATCCCCTTGCCCCCTTTTATAAGGGGGGATAAAATTCTGAAATAACATATGGATTCTTTATCACAAATCGTATTAGGCGCATCGGTTGGTCAACTGGTGCTGGGCAAAGAAGCCCGCAATAAGGCTCTTGTTTGGGGAGCCGTTGCCGGCACATTACCTGATCTGGATATTATCCCGGGCATGTTTTTTGAAACAGTTACCCGCATGGAGATTCACCGCGGTTTCAGTCACTCTTTTTTATTTGCCTTAACGGCATCACCGGTGCTGGGCTGGCTGATCAGCAAAATTCATAAAAAAGACCAAATCCCTTGGTATAAATGGGGTTGGTTGTTTTTCTGGGGCATTGTCACCCATTTTCTGCTTGATTCATTCACAACATGGGGCACACAGATTTTTTACCCCTTTGAATACCGTGTCGCCGCCCGCAGCATTTTTGTTATCGACCCGTTATATACGATTCCGTTTATGGTGTTTGTTGTATGGCTGGCTTTTCTGAAAGAACACCGTAAACGCAGGATTTTAAACCTGCTGGGATTAGGTATCAGTTCATTTTATCTGTTAATTACGGTGATCAATAAAAATATGGCCAATCATCATTTTGAAGCCGAGTTGAATCGCCAGAACATTGAGTGGACCCGTTATGATTCTTATCCAACGCCGTTTAACTCTATACTATGGGCGGTGAACGTGGAGACGGAAGATGGCTTTTACATCGGTTACTACTCCCTGCTGAATAATAATACAGCCATAAATTTTACTTATTTCCCGCAAAACAAAAGTCTGCTTGTAGATTACATGCAGGATGACAAACTGCAGCGCCTGATAAAGATGAGTAAAAAATGGTACATCGCGCGCTATGAAGAAGGTAAACTGATCTATAATGATCTGCGCTTCGGCACACCGGATACGGATCTATCTCCGGACAGCAAATTTGTATTCTCCTATATCATCGAAGCGGATGCACATAATCCGCAAAAGATCGCTTCTATCGAACGCAATGATTTTTCTTTTGATGGCCGGCTTCAGGCCCTGGCCGGATTATGGAAGATGATTATTGCTGAGAAGGGATAGGCTTATATTATAACAATCCACCAGTCATTCCCGCATGTTTTTAGGGGGAATCTAAATGGATCCCCGATTAGAGCATTCGGGGATGACATTTTAGTAATTGTTGGTTATTGTGCAGGAGATCCCGGTATTTGTAAACAAAAGCGGGATGACAGGTTAGGGGAAAAAGGGATTATGGGTTATTACTCGCCATTATACGTTTTTAATTCGTGGCAGCCGGTCAGACAACTACGCTCTCTATCATTGTCCTGAAAACCAAGCGGCATATTCCACTTTCCAAAATAAACTGAACCGGCAACCAGGTGTTCAAAATCTGCACCATGAACATTGTGACAGTTTATACAACTTCTTGACTTATCCTGTGCGACATGCACAAAATGCAGGTTTTCACCGTCTACTCTGAAGGCTGTGTCGGATTCTTTTTCCGAAAAGATATTTGCATCATCATGGCAGTCAAAACAAAGACCATAACTTTCAGTACTATTTTCACCATAATTGGATGCCGGAAAAGTGCCTTCTAATAAAGCATTTTCGGGCGAATGCGATTTATGACAATCACCGCAACCATCTTCAACAGGGCTGTGTACAAATTCAGATTCAAGCACCCGGCTGGCAATTTCAGGAATGATCCTTTTTTCAAAATCAATTTCAGTGTTATGGCAGTGAAAGCAAAGATCCGCTTCATCCTGTTTTAAAAGCGCAGAAAAATCCGAAGCATGGGGATTATGGCAGGACAAACAAGGAGTGCTTTCATTGGCCGGACCGTGCGTTCGGTTGGTAATCTGTTCACTCTGGTCATGACAATCAAAACATAAAAGCGGCATGGCTGTTGTCAGCGAAAATTCTTTACCCGGATTTTCAGGATGGGCTTTACCCGATGATTCATGACAGCTGCTGCAATCTTCGGCTGCATCATGGACATTTTCAAAATCTAATAAGGAGGCATGGCATCCTTCTGCGCTGCAATCGCCTTCATCATCAGACATGGCCATTAATGGTGTGCAAAATAAATAAATTAAAACACAAACACTCAAAATGAATTTCAACATGATATCATTCTAAAAATAGCGTTCTACTCTCAGGTAACCGCCCATATAGTTAACTTTTTCGCCTGAAAAATCACGATTGTAGCTTTCCAAACCGGCTTTTAAAACAATCGATCGGAAACGGGTGGCCAATTCCGTTCGGAAATTAAGCAGCGTCAGGTCAAGACCGCGACCATTCTGGACACGATAACCGCCTTCAAACTTCAGTTGTGTTACCCGGGTTAAAAAATAAATCACACGGGCTGAGATGTCGCTGAAATCCTGCGACTCATTGGCATCCTTGAGATGGTAATTGCGGATATTTCCGGTCAAAAAAGCACTCAGGCGGTTGTTAAATGTATGATTGATTTTCAGAAAATAGCGCCGGGAATAATAAGGGACAATGTTGCTGGCATAGTCTTCATATTCAAAACCAGCGGAAATAAATTTATGAGATAAGCGCAAACCACTCACACGCTGTACTATATTTTTTATCACGAGGTTGCGGCTGAATCGAATGTTTTCATTGCTTTGATCATAATAACGGAAATAGCCTTCAAAAAAATTATCCCAAAGCGTAACAGATGTAAAAATATTCTGGTTTATGGCATCGAACTGAAAAGAAGCCGATTCAGTAGTTGTGTAATCTACATAGACCGTTTCGCCGTCACTGATTTGTCCGCCCGGCAGGCGTTGAATCTCAATAAAACCATCCCGTTCGATTAGAAGATAATCAAGATTTTCCTGGAAAATAATCGTACCGTCTTCATTTGTTACCATCACACTGGCAGGATCAACAAACGGATTATCCAGCAGAACCACCCTATTATCAGCAAGCTGCTGTTCTTCATCCACAATGAACAACTGCCTGGGATCACTGCTTTGCTTGTCAAAGCGATGGCGGTATTCGTAGGATATTTTCAATGAACCCGTTGGTATTTTTTTCTGGTAATCGATACCAAGTCCATATTTATTTATGGTCTCATCGTATGTTGTTTGCTGGAAATCAGAATATTCGTACCAGGCAAAACTTTTCAGACTGAGATATAACTGGTGCTCCACCCTGCCAAAAAGTTTATGCTGCTTAGCCTCAATTTGACGTTGTTTAAAATCTGAAAAATTATAATAACCCGAAGTTTTAAGGTTGGCAGGTAATTGCACCCTGACCCGCTCATTTATCTGCAGCCGGCTGAAGGGATCATCACCTGTTTGATCATAGTACCAGACCAGTGAATTAAAAGATGAATGGCGTTTATCATCAAAATAAAAATTATCAAGCAGGCGATAGCTTGCAGCATAATTATTCACTGTAAAAGCATTGCTGTATTGGCGGCGATAATCATTATATGCATACATAAAACGATGATCATCATACGAACTGAATGATTTACTCAATTCAGTTCGCAGGGTATTCTTATCATTTTTAAAAACACGTCCGCTTTGCAGCTCTTTTTGCTCCCAGCTGGCATCGGTATAATTAACAGACAGCGGTAAGAAACTGTTTCGATAAACAGCACCTGCGCCCCAATCACGATTATAGCTTTCCACATTTGAAGCAAATTCACGGTTGATATAATTATGATTCCAATTGGCAAAAAGATCAAAAGAGAGCGGCCGTTCATTAAAAAAAACAGTGCTGATCCGAAATTGCTCAGCCGTGTGTGTCTCAGTACGATCGGGTATAACCAGGAAGTTATCGCGACGTGTGCCCGGGCTGTAATTCAGGTCCATATTGAGCAGCATAAAATTGGGGTGCCAAAAAAAACTTTTAGAATGAAGCTGCAGTTCACCATTGAACAAAAAAGTTTTCGGTTTCTCGCTTTTTGAATTATTCAGGATTGTTTCCTGGGAACGATAGAGACCTTCAAGCTGAACAGAACCATTCAGACTTTGATGATTCCACCAGCCCAGTTTATACTCCCCGGATTGCGCCATTACGAATAGCGGGATCATAAAAATTATTATTAAAATCTTTATTTTAAACGGGCTCATATTTGATCCGGTCTATAACAAATATTCATCACCGCCATGCGGATTGTGGCAATCCATACAATCAGCGGGTGCAACATCTTCATGGGCATCATTTTTCTGCACATCACTCATTTCATGACAATAAACGCACAAATCCTGTTTGGGCATAACCAACAGAGCTGCATTTTTGGATTTATGCGGATTATGGCAGGCGGTACAAAATCCAGCAGCCACCGGCCCATGAACAGATTCGTACTGTTCGGAATAATCATCATGACACTGATAGCAAAGTTCCGGCATTTTTTCAGCAAGCTGGTTCGAAAATGCCTTGCTGTGACAATCGCCGCAGGTTTCACGTGAGTATGCTTCATGAACAATCCAGGGCTGAATATTTTTAGCAGGATTAATACCCGGTTCATTAAGCACAAGCAGCGAGTCCGTTGCAACCGAATCAGCCAGCACTTGTTTATTTGGATCGGGTACACCGTCGAAAAAGAAAGCCAATGTTTTATAGCGGGTCTGCGGATTACACGACCAAACCAGGCTAAAAAAGATCCATCCCAGGATAATTTTTGAGATCATGTTCATTTAGCTGACAATCCCGATTTTGGTGAAACAAAGCCGTAAACACTCACTTTGTCCGGTCCGTATTGATTGCTTACAAATATCAAATACTGCAAATCAAAAAAGTGGTGCACATACTTCTTAAAATAATCTACATGTTCATAATCAATGGCGACTGCAGCAGGAAGCCACATGTATCCGGGGCCTTTATAGGTGCCGCCAAAATACATTAATGCCTGATTATCCTGATTAAAAATCTGTACATTTTCAAAAGCAGCGTCAACGACGTACAAGTTCCCATTGTGATCCACTGCCAGTCCCTTAGGACGTACAAAGCTACCTATTCTGTTGCCGCGGCCGCCAACTTCCCCCAAATATGTACCATCTAATTGGTATTTTTTTACACTGGAACTGCCTGTATCTGTCACATAAACTATACCGTCGGCAATCGTGACATTGGTAGGCATAAATAAATAAGCCGCTTCTTTTTTATGGGCTTCCGGAAAGCTGTATAATTCTTCACGCGTATTTTTATCGAAAACAATTATTTTGTGCAGCTGCAGATCACATACCCAGATTTTTTCATCAAAGACAGTTACATCTGTTGGCTTACCGCTTTTTCCATCCCCCAGGACAAATGTGAAATTACCCAGTGCGCTGAATGCCACAATCTGCCGTCGTTCGGCATCAGCGACAAAAATATCTCCGTTGGCCGTTACAAAGCAGTTAATCGGTTTCTTTAATTCTCCCAATCCATCGGGTGTAAAATAATCGAAAGTATTCTTTTCCAGATCGATTATTTCAAGTCCCGGAAGCATCGAATCACAAATATAAATCCGCTTATTACGCACGGTGATACCGTAGGGCTTCTGAATATTTTTTGGTGTTTCTTCACCCATCACATATTTACTGAAAATGGATTGTTCACCCACGATATCTTTTGAAGAACTGAAGCTGGTCAGATATTGAATACGCGCTGTGTCCGGCGGAGAAGGAAAGATGACCAGCTTTTGTTGTTTTTCAGTACCGCGTGTTCCCGGTGTACAGCCAAATAATAAAAACAGCAACAACGGGATAATTTTAAAAAATTTCATCATTTTTTATTCATCCGGAAGCAAAGCTTATTTTATTTATCGTGACAGGTTAAACATAACGCACTGGCATTATTGGATTTACGTAACAGTTTATCAATTCCGCTGCCGTTATGAACGTCATGGCAGGACGCACATTGTACCTGGTTTCCAATCAGCAGGTCTTCACTGATCGTGCCGCCCAAACCGGAGTTTGTCGTAGTTGGATTGTATAGTCCGCCATCAGCACTTGCCAATGCAGCATCGTAAGTTATGGAAACAGGATGGTCATCATTTAAATCAGTACCTACATTCGGGTTACCGGTCAGAAAATGAGTTCCGCTGGTTTTACCATTAAAATTGTCTACAGCAATGGTACCATCATGACAGCTCAGGCATAACTTGGATGATGCATCGGGCTGCCCCGCTGTAGCATCAAGCGTAGAACTTGTGTAAGGTGTAAATGAAGAAGCTGTCGTCTCGTGGTTCCAAAGCGGTGCATCATTAACCGAAACATCGGCATTATGGGTAGTGTGACAGACAATGCAGATCTGACCTGTTGTATTCCATGAATCACTGGAAAAATCATGGGCCGATCCAACGATATTCTGTCCAAAAAGATTTACACCGAGTATAAAAACAGCCAGTATTGAAAAGTATAGCACTTTCTTTAACATGGTTCCTCCTTGTGTTATTAACTCTCACAAAATTTTAGTTATAACTTTCTGGGTTATGATTTTTACCATGACAACGAAGATAGCATCTTCCTGCAAAGATACCATCATCCACAAATTCAAGTCCTCCAGATGTGGATTGTACGATTTGTGTATTAAAATTTATCAGGTGTGTGTTATTAGCTTCAGTCCCCTGCGAACTGCTGATACCATGCGGATCATGACATTGGTTGCATGGAATATCTTCTTCAACTATGTGTTTACGATGTACGTTTTGGCCGAAATCATCATTCCTGTTAATTATAGCATTACGATCATGGCATTCATAACACAGGCGGTATGACTGAAAGGATTCCGATACCCGTGTTCCGGTCTCGTAATTAAATTTAAGGATATGCGGATAGACTGATCCATGCGGACCACTGATATTCGTGTTATCACTGGCATGACAATCGGAGCAGTAAATCGTGCTGGATTCGCTCAGGGGAGAAATCAGGCTGGGTACATTACTGTTTCTGCCGGCACTCTCCACCGGGTGAAAAGAAGGATTTGCAGGATCAAATTCAAGCCGCACATTATTCTGTGCAATCTGACGTGTTGTCGGGCTGCCCGGTTTATCGGGACTATCGGCATGACAGCGGTAACACAATTCATATTCATTCTGGACAATGCTGATGCTGTTACCAGCACTGTTAACACCCCTTACACCGGCAAGCGCACCGGACGCCTGCGGCGAAAAGGAACTGCTGCTGTTGCTGTAATGGGGGTTATGGCAATCAACACATTCCACATGGCGCGTTTGAACCAGCGCATCTTCAACCGGATCATGGACCAGCGTATAGCTGTAAACCCGGTGACGATAAATCTTGGCAAATTCTGCCTGCACATCAGATGCAGCTACATTGCCGTTATGACAATCCAGGCAATTGTTTTCTTCAGCCTGGTAATTGGTAAGCCTTGAGTCCTGGCCGGCATTATGCGGTGTGTGGCAGTTTTCGCAGGCATTCTCGGCAACCGTTGTATAAGGCGTGTGAAACCAGGGATCATTACCGGAGCCATTCCAGGTAGCATTGGACAAATTATGCTGCGTTAATGACCAGCCGTTCTTTTGATGACAAAACAGGCATAGCTCCGAATTGGAACGTGTAGCAACTAAAAACATTCCAAAAGTATCATCATGCGGTTCATGGCAGGAAGTACACTGCATTTTCTGGTTTTCCAGTTTCACCGGGGCAGATAATGCCGACGGATCAACCAGTTCACCATCACTGGCAGCCAATGAAGAATTGTAAATGAATGATATCGGGTGATCATCGGATAAGTTGGTGGTCAGGTTCGATGTACCTGGTGGCATGACGCTGATGCCGCCGCTGAATTCAATCGGCTGTGCACGACTTAAGACATCACCAAGCGCTATTGTACCATCATGGCAGGACAGGCACAGTACCGATGAACCATCCGGTTGTCCGGCGGATGCATCAGTGGTTGAAGTATTATAAATCTCGTAGACTGATCCCGGATCTTGCCTGTTCCATAAAGGTTTACGCGGACTGCTCTGATGCGGGGTATGGCAAAAGATACATATTTCGGATTCCGAAGTGGCCTTAATATCACCGGGGCCACTCACTGAAAGATTATGTTTGCTGTTAACAATCGACTGACTGTAAATAGCCATCGACAGCATCAGCAAAATAGCGCTAATTTTTATCACTATTCTCAAAATCCGAATCCCTGGTTATTCTAAAAATCTGTACCCGCTTATTAAAGCTGTCAGCCACATAGATCTGATCTGATGTGTCAATAAAAATTCCCATTGGCAGCATAAATTCGCTTTCTCCGCTGCCCTTTTTGCCAAAGTTATAGAGATAATTGCCATCACGATCAAAAATCTGAACAGTGTTAAACAAAGCATCTGCCACGTAGATGTTGCCATAGGAATCTGTAGCAATTCCCTTTGGCCTTGCCAGATAACCTGATGCATCCCCGGCTTCACCAAACATGGAGAGAAAATTTCCTTCAGCATCAAATATCTGCACACGAAAATTCATGGCATCCACTACATAGGCAAAACCATCTTTATCAATCCAGATAAATCCTGGAAAATTAAACTGACCAGATTCCATGCCACGCTCCCCGATTACTTTTTTTAAAACTCCCTTGGAGTTTATTAACACGAGATGATGCGCTCCTGTCTCGGTGACCCATATATCTTTAGAAAGCGTATTATATGCTATTCCTGTTGGCCTGTTAAAAGCATAATTTGTGTTTAAAAGTGCTGTCTGATTCTCTTCAGAGTCATAAATAAATACTGTATTTAATCGGGAGTCAGTAAATACCAGTTTGCTTTCGGCCATAGATATACTAACAACAGACGATAAATTAAAATTTTCACAAGAAGTGGCATAAAATGTTTCTTTTTCTCTATTGAAATTTAAAACAGCGTTTTGCCCCTGATCTAAAATCCAAAATTCATCATTTTTTACAAGCAGGTTGACGGGTCGGATAAGGTTAGTTTCGGGTTTCCCGAAAATTAGATTTGAGATTAAGCCGATGTAAGAATTGTCGTTTTTGAAGTTTTCAGACGAAATTTTCCCGCAATAAGAAATATGAAAATCACTTTGCTGTGCAAGTAATGATAAATGAAAAAAAATTACTACAACGATACTCCGTTGTAGTAATAGAATTAGATTTGATTTTTTAGCAAAGTTGTTAATCTTCAAAATATTCCGGGGATGGGATACAACGCACAATAAGCATGCATATAAATTGAATGAAATTCAACTAAGAAGAATAACTATAAACCAACATTAGAATAAATTAAAAAAGTCTGTCGAAAAGATCCCCTTTACCTTTATCATCAAAATCATGGAATTTTGTAATTATCCCTGGCGCGCATAAAAAGCATACCAACACGTGTTTTAGAATCCTTTAAATTTGAGACGTAATCTTCAAAACGTTCATCCATAACCTGGTTGGTTTTATCTGGACTGCTGGCATGTCTGAAGATCAGGTTATTCCACTGATCACGAATAATAATTCCCATATGGGCTGAAATAACTGCCGGATGCGTTGTTACTATAGAAACGATTTCACCGCCTTGTAACTTGTCTTTTACTTTTAAAAGATTTTCTGTTGGAATATAATCAGCAGTAACATCTTCTTTTCCCGGTGCATCGGCTAATTCATTTTCAGGAACGCCATTTGTTTTATAAAAATTAGGCCGGTCAATTGTTTTAGTCATTTTATTTGTCAAATCGCCGCCAATTTCCTTAGTAACATCTTTAAGCAGCCAGTTGTTGTTGGGAAGCCAGTCAGCAATCGTATAATGATTACGCATCACATAGCGAATGTCACCGTTTTTATAGCGAATTTTTTGAAGATTGTTATACATATCCTTGTAATTATCTGAAATTGCCAGCGCGAGCGTATGTTCACAAAATGTCATGCAGTCCGTTCTGGAAAAGTCAATTGTAGGATCCGGGTCCGGGTTACTTGAAGCACCTTCACCAAGGTTAAAAATCAAATAGGGGGTACCCAGTCCGCGTTGCGAATAGTATTGTATGCGTTTGCTGATTTCCGGGTAATCTTTATTACCCTGATGCATAAGATCTGTAAAATCAGAAGCCACCATCTGGTAAGTTTGTTTTTCTTTGCTTGTCCGGAATTTCAAATAAAATTTTGTTTGCATGGTTTTAGCCATAACACCACGAACAGCATATACGTCAATTTTTTGAGCAGAGATATCTTTGAATGCATTCTGTTTTGTATCAGTGAAAATGGCAATCTCACTTTTACTACCTTTTTTTAAAACCCGGTGCGCAAGAAAATAACCATCATGGTACGTTCCATCATTTAATTTAATACCAACAGTTTGCGGAATATAAACAACGCTTCCCGGGAGAATTTTTGCCGGATCAACAGCCACGGTACGGGCTTCAATTGTTTTATAAGGATGATAGGATTGATCTATGATATCGGATTTATCTGTGTTGAAAAATTTGAGCTGCAACGATCCCCGTTCTAAATAATACGAATCGGGATCGAATCCAGGTTGAGACTGCTGCGCATAAATCGTAGAAAATATTAATAAAAAAAGGAGAACATTTTTCATGACAATAATCCTTTCGGTAAAAAAGCTAATTTAATTTAAAAAATAAATAGATTCACTCTTCTTTTTCTTAAGCGCATTTTATATATTCAGACAGCAACATATTTTCATACCTATGGAGGAAAAAATGGTTCGAAGAATTCATAATTTCAGCGCCGGTCCGGCCGCCTTGCCTTTACCGGTTCTGGAAGAAGTGCAAAATGATCTTGTAAGTTATAAAGGCGAAGGACTCTCCGTAATGGAGATGAGTCATCGTGGAAAAACTTTTGATGGAATTATTAAAAGTGCCGAATCCCTGATGAAAGAAATTATGGGTATACCAGATGGCTATAAAGTAATATTTATGCAGGGTGGTGCTTCACTTCAATTTGCGACTGTTCCGCTTAATCTGCTACCGGAGAACAAATTTGCAGATTATATAAACACCGGATCATGGTCTACAAAAGCTATTCAGGAAGCACGCAAACTCGGTAAAAAGTTTAATGTGATAGCTTCATCAGAAGACAAAAATTTTTCTTATATCCCTGATAACTTTAAAGTGGACAAGGATGCGGCGTATCTGCACATTACATCCAATAATACTATTTTTGGAACCCAATGGCAGAAATTCCCCGATACAGGTAAAATACCATTGGTTTGTGATATGTCATCAGATTTTAACTGCCGGAAATTTGACGTGAGTAAATTCGGCATGATCTATGCCGGAGCACAGAAAAATATGGGTCCTTCGGGTGTTACTATTGTTATTATTAAAGAAGAATTAATGAATGCAAGTCCCGAAAATATTCCAACAATGTGTAGCTATAAAGTTATTGGGGGAAAAGATTCCTTATATAACACACCGCCTACTTTCGGTATATATATCATTAAGCTTGTACTGGAATGGATGAAATCTGTTGGTGGTTTAAGTGCCATTGAAAAAATTAACCGTGAAAAAGCAGATATGCTGTATTCAGCAATTGATGGTACTGGTTTTTATAAAGGAACTGTAGAAAAAAACAGTCGTTCTTTGATGAATGTTCCTTTCAGATTGCCATCGGAAGAACTTGAAAAACAATTTATTGCTGAAGCTCAGAAAAATGATATCATTGGTGTAAAAGGACATCGTTCAGTCGGTGGAATTCGTGCTTCCATCTATAATGCTGTTCCTGTTGATTCTGTAAAAGCATTGGTTGATTTTATGCGTGATTTTGAAAGTAAAAACGGTTAGTTAAACAAAATCAGGAGAAAAGATGCCCGTACAGCCATCTGATAAAGAAGAAGCCTATTTTATTCGTCAGGAATTTGAACGCCGCAAACAGAGTGAAGAAGAAAAAGCAGAAAAGATGCAGGCTGAAGAAAAAGCAAAATTAAAAGATCTGCATTACATGCATTGTCCGAAATGCGGCCATACTTTAATTGAGATTGATTACAAAGGTATTGCCGTAGATAAATGTTCTCATTGCGACGGAGTCTGGCTTGATGCCGGAGAACTTGAAACAATCTCTCACCTGGAAAAAGGTGTTCTGGATAAATGGTTTAGTGCATTTAAGAAATAATGTTTTTAAAACTCTTTGTTAAAGCGGCTGCGTTTTTACGGCCGCTTTTTTGTTTTAATTGTTACTCTTTTCTAAGCCTTGCAGAAATCTCAGCAACACGGCTGCCCAAATCAAAGGCTTTTTGCAAAAAATGTTCATTGATTTTTTGATTTTTATAGGCATCTTCTGATGTAACTGCTGAAGCACCAAAAGCTGACTCCCAATTGCTTCCACCCACAACAATCATCCCGAAAATTAGCATTGAGTGCAGTATATTAACCTGCACCAGCTCTTCACCTGCGGAGATTCCACCTGATGTTACGAAAGCTGCTCCGATTTTATTCTTTAAGGGCGCATTTTTAAATGGCCAGTTATTAATAAAATCCTGAACTGCAGGGGCGACATTTGCATTATAAACCGGTGATCCAACAATGATGGCATCTGCATTAAGCAGATCGCTCGTTGTAGTTTCTTCAATTTTTTTTAAAAGAACAGAAGTATTCTTAATTGATTCTGCACCAGCTTTTATCTTTAAAGCCATGGCTTCTGTATTGCCTGTTTTACTGAAATATGTTATTAAAATGTTGGTTGTATCTGCTTTACACTCAATCACTATTGAAAAGTAAAAGGTAGCTATAATTAAAAAAAGTTTTGTCATAGGAATCCTTTTCAACTTATTACATGCGATGAATTATTGGGAAATTTAAAAATAATGTGCCTTGTAATTTAGTTAAATCTATGTATATATCTTAAGATGGACAATAATTTGATGGAGTGTGATTAACGTGACTGCAATATAATTAATAATTGTTTTACTTTAATTTTAACCGTTCATTTTTTACATTTTACTTTTTATAGTCGAAATAAATACAGGTTAAATCTCTGTTCAAGGAAGATATGAATATTCGTTTACTCGTTATTGATGATGATAAAAATCACCGAGAAGGTTTAGTACTGCTTCTACAGGCACATAAATATACTGTCGATCAGGCGGATGGTGCTAATGCCGCAATGCAGCTCATTCGGCAGAATACATACGATCTTGTAATTACTGATTTCAAAATGCAGGAAATCGATGGTATGGAACTGCTTAAAATGATTAATGATTACGATCCATTGTTAAAAGTAATCATGGTCACCGGATTCAGTTCTATTGAACACGCTGTCGAAGCAATTCACCTGGGAGCAGTTGATTATATACCAAAACCGGTCGATCCTGCACGGCTGAAACAAATAATAGCCCGGGTTTTAGAAACTCCTGCATTAAACAAGGATATCCGCCTGCCTGACCGCTATGTCCATTTCGATGAAATTATAGGCAAATCCCGCGGGATAAAAAATGTTGTAAAAAAAATAAATGAAATTGCAGATATCGATGTGCCAGTGTTGATTTTTGGAGACAGTGGTACAGGAAAAGAGCTTGTAGCCCATGCAATCCATAAAGCGTCCGAAAGAAAAAAAGAACCCTTTATAGCTGTTAATACGGGGGCGATTCCCAAAGAACTTATTAATTCGGAATTGTTCGGACATGTAAAAGGCGCGTTTACCGGTGCTGTTGATAATAAAAAAGGAAAGTTTGAAGAAGCCAACGGCGGGACATTATTCCTGGATGAAATAAGCTCGATGAGTGAGCAGGTGCAGATTTCACTTTTACGTGTTTTAGAAAATCATAAGATTGACCGTGTTGGCGGAGCCAGGGAAATTGATGTGGATGTGCGTATCGTTGCAGCCACAAATGAAAACATGGAAGACATGATAGCCGAAGGTAAATTCCGGGAAGATTTATACTATCGTTTGAATGTGTATAGCATAGAACTTCCCCCCTTGCGTGACCGTATAGAAGATGTGCCATTAATCTGCGATTATTTCCTTGAAAAGTTCAACCGTGAATACAAAAAAAATGTCACGGGAATTGATGCCGAAGCCATGGAAATATTGCAATCATATAGCTGGCCGGGAAATATACGTGAGCTCAGGAATATTATTTTACGATCAATGATTTCTGCGAAAGAAACGATTGTAAAAAAAGACCTGCCGGATGCTATCCGTAAAGGAGTATTGCCAGGCCATGAAATTCGTTTTCCTGCAGGTACACCATTACCGCAAATAGAACGTGAATCAATCATTAAAACTTTAAAAATGGCTAAAGGAAATAAACTTAAGGCAGCGGAAATGCTTGGAATCTCCCGCCGTTCACTTTATAATAAACTGGAAGATTACGATATAAAAGATGAAGAATTCAGCTGATGGCGCTGTAATAAATCCACAATGGAAAAAACTTTGTACTTCAGCCGGCCATTTATTTACCCACATTGAAAAAACTCTAAAAAACCGCGAACAAAAATCTTTTATTTACAAAGATGGCCGATCCAGGCCAGCAGCAGTTTTAATCCCGATTTTTTTTAAAAACGATCAGGCTCATATACTGTTCACAAAAAGGACTGATAAAGTAGCTACCCACAAAGGACAGATTTCTTTTCCCGGGGGAAGCATGGATAAAACTGATCCGGATCTTCTATTTACTGCCTTGCGTGAGACGGATGAAGAAGTCGGGGTAAAGGCAGGAGATGTGAATGTTCTGGGGCAAACAGACATTTTTTTAACAAATACAGAATTTCTTGTTACCCCATTTGTCGGGGCATACAAAGTCCCATATAACTACAAAGTAAACCCCGGGGAGATTGAACGGCTTATTGAAGTACCACTGCTTCATCTGTTGCGCGAAGATATATTTAAAATCCAACAGATTAAACGCAATGGTTATAACTGGAACATCCATTATTACCAGTTTGAAAAAGATGTTATCTGGGGTGTAACAGGGTTTTTGTTATCTAATTTTCTCTCCATTATTTTTGGATTAGAGCGCGATGCTTTTGTGGAAATTGAAACAATCTGAACAGGTTGATTCATGAAGACAGATGCGTATTATATGCGGCGCTGCCTGAAACTGGCATTAAAAGGGGCTGGATATGTAAGTCCTAATCCAATGGTTGGTGCAGTAATTGTTAAAAACAACCGCGTCATTGCCGAAGGCTGGCACGCAGCGTTTGGCGGATTGCATGCTGAAGCAATGGCTTTTCAAAATGCCCGGGAAGATGTTACAGGTGCAACGTTATACTGTAACCTGGAGCCCTGTTTTCATAGCAATAAAAAAACACCGCCATGTGTACCACTGGTAATTGATTCAGGTATTAAGCGGGTTGTTCTTTCAAACACCGACCCCAATCCGTTTGTATCCGGTAAATCAATTAACCTGATGCGCACAAAAGGAATCGAAGTAGCAGAAAATGTTCTTGAAGAGCAGGGAGCAGAGCTGAATCGATTTTTCTTTAAGCACATAAAAACTTCTGCTCCATGGATTACTCTTAAAATTGCACAGACACTGGACGGGTATATTGCTCCCGATAAAAATTCTCAGAGTTGGATAACCGGGGACGAAGCAGGAAAAAAAGTGCATTCATTAAGGAGCCAATATGACGCGGTACTTGTTGGTGCCGGTACAGTTCGTGTTGATGATCCGCAGCTTAATGTTCGCCATATAAAAGGTCGCCAGCCACTTAAAATAATTATTAGCAGCCGATTGCAAATAAACCCGGGAGCACGTGCTTTTGATGCACATTCAAAAACGGACACCTGGATTTTTCACAGCCGGGATGTTAACCCGGAAGCAAAAAATATTTTTGATAAACCTAATATCAAACTTGTCGAGTGTCCCCCCGTTAAAGCAACCAGAGTTGATTTAAAATTTGTTATGAATTACCTGGGTAAAGCCGGTATTAGCAGTGTGCTTGTGGAAGGCGGTCAGGAAATATTTTCTGATTTTATTGAACAAAGTATGTTTGATGAGATTATAATTCTGCAGTCGGCTCAGTTTTGGGGTGCGGGTTTAAAAAATGTAAATATGCAGAAAAGAACAAATTTGCATGTCAAAGAAGTGTCGATACTTGGAACCGATTGTTATATAAATTTGCGAAAAAAAGATTAAAATAAAGACATCTGCTGTAAAAAAATTCTTAAATTAATATCATGTTTACTGGAATTATTGAAGAAACAGGTACAATTGCTGCGATAGATAAAATCGCAGGTGGTTTGACAATTACCATTAGCGCTTCCGCTATTCTTGATGATTTGAAGGTTGATGATTCTGTTGCGGTAAACGGTGTGTGCCTGACAGTCACAAAGCTGACAAAAAAAAGTTTCACGGTTGATGCAGTTGCTGAAACACTGCAGAAGTCAACTATGGGCAAGGTTCAGGTAAGCCGGATCGTAAACCTTGAACGTGCTGTCCGACTTCAGGACCGTCTTGGGGGGCATCTGGTTCAGGGCCACGTCAATGGCTTGGGAAAAATCAGCCGAATTGAAAAACTTGGTGAAAACTATGCCCTTGATATTGAGATTAAGCCAGAGCTGGCTCACTATATGATCGCAGAAGGATCCATTGCTTTGGATGGCATCAGTTTGACAATAGCACGGCTGCACAATACGACAGTGGGAATAAATATTATCCCGCACACATGGGCAAATACCAATCTGCAAAGTTTGAAAATGGGTGACTATATGAATGTTGAAGTGGATGTGATTGCCAAATATGTTGAGAATATGTTAACTTTTCTAAAGCCGGGAGAAAACACTTTAACCTGGCAAAAATTAAAAGAGTCTGGATTTTAAAATGAGTAATAAAAAACAATCAGAGTTTGCTTCGATCAGTGAAGCTCTCGAAGATATAAGAAATGGTAAAATGGTAGTTGTTGTTGATGATGCCGATCGTGAAAATGAAGGCGATATCATTATGGCATCAGAAAAAGTTTTGCCGGAACATGTAAATTTTATAACCAGGGAAGCGCGCGGTATGCTGTGTGTAGCAATCACTGAGCCGCGGGCATCAGAGTTAAAGCTTGACTATATGGTAAACCAGAACACGGCGCTGTATCAGACGCCATTTACCGTAACCGTGGATTATACACATGGGACAACAACCGGAATCTCTGCTTATGACCGTGCCAGTACAATCCGGGCAATTGTTGATCCAAAAGTTAGTGCAGAAGATTTTGCACGCCCCGGGCACCTGTTTCCTTTAATTGCCAAAAAAGGCGGCGTGCTTCGCCGTGCCGGTCATACGGAAGCAGCGGTGGATCTTGCAAGATTAGCCGGTTTGCAGCCTTCAGGAATTTTGTGCGAAATTATGGACGAAGATGGCTCCATGGCAAGGGTGGATCAGTTACGCACATTCTGCCATAAGCATGATTTAAAACTGATATCAATTTCGGATCTGATAGAATATCGCCGTTTACGTGAAAAAATGGTAAAACGCAAAGTAGTTGTAGACATGCCGACACGTTATGGAAAATTTAAACTATACACATATGAAAGTATTCTCAATCCCAGTGAACACCATGTGGCATTGGTAAAAGGAGAGATAAATCCATTGGAACCGGTACTTGTTCGGGTTCATTCAGAATGCCTGACCGGGGACGTTTTTGGCTCATTGCGATGTGATTGCGGGGAACAGTTAGCCACCGCCATGCAAATGGTTGAAAAAGAAGGCAGAGGTGTTGTGCTTTACATGCGGCAAGAGGGACGGGGTATAGGACTGGTAAACAAACTGCTTGCTTATTCGCTGCAGGAACAAGGTAAGGATACGGTTGAAGCAAATGAAATTCTTGGCTTTAAACCCGATCTCCGGGATTACGGAATTGGAGCACAAATACTAAAAGATCTTGGTGTGCAAAAAATTCGCTTATTAACAAACAATCCTAAAAAAATTGTGGGATTGGAAGGCTACAGTCTTGAAATTACTGAGCGCGTTCCTATTGAGATTTGCCCTAATGAAAATAATCAGCGATATTTGCAGACCAAACGCAAAAAACTCGGACATTTCTTATATAAAACAGATTGAAAATTAGGAGGCTGTGTGCCCAACATTATTGAAGGCAAACTAAATGCAAAAGGGAAACGTTTTGGCATTGTTGTTGGGAGATTTAATTCTTTAATTACTTCCAAATTACTGGAAGGAGCCGTTGACTGCATTCAAAGGCATGATGGGGAAGATAAAGACATCACTGTAGCATGGTGCCCCGGCGCTTTTGAAATAACACAGGTGGCAAAAAAAATGGTAAATAGCAAAAAATATAATGCCGTTATTTGTCTGGGTGCAGTTATAAAAGGCTCAACACCCCATTTTGATTACGTTGCCGGAATGGCTTCCAGGGGCATTGGCCAGCTTAATCTTGAAGCAGAAATACCGGTTACGTTTGGTGTATTAACAACCGATACAATTGAGCAGGCAATTGAAAGAGCCGGTACAAAAGCAGGGAATAAAGGCTGGGATGCGGCGTTAACAGCAATTGAAATGTCTGATCTACTGCAAAAAATCTGATATGCGTATTTTACTACTATTTTTTTTTCTGTCTATATCTTTTCTCAAGGGACAAACAACCGACTGGGAAACCATAACTAATTTTAATAATGTCAGAGATATCGCTTTTGAAGGCGAAAACATCTGGGCAGTCTCAGATGGTGGTGCATTCAGCTATAATTTGAATGACAAAACCATCCGGAAATTTACAAATGTAAATGCGTTAAGTTCAGTTGACCTGGCTTCGGTGGAAATTGATGAACGCCGGAATTTGGTATTCGGTGCATCTAACGGAGCTTTGCAGGTTTATTTTCCGCAAACGGAAATATGGCAGGATATACGGTTTGACGGTGATAATATATCGGATATTATCATCAGCGGTGATACCATGTGGGTTGCTCTGGATAAAAGTATAGCTGTTTTCCTGTGGAATGACAATAATTACATTTTCAGCGATATCTTTTTAAATTTTCCGGAATTGGTCAGTGAGATCAAGTCAATAAATTTATACAATAAACGCATCTGGGTTGCTTCCGATAAAGGGCTGTTATCTGCTTCATCCGATTTCTCTAAAAGCGCACTTACCGATCCGCAAAACTGGGATCTAAAAACAATCTTAGACGGTCTGCCTTCAAGTAATTTATTATCCCTTGCCACTTATCAAAACAAGTTATGGATCGGTTCCGATGCCGGGCTTTCCTTTATGGATGTCAATGGCATATTAAATAAAGACATGATTACAGGTTCACAAAGAATTGATAACCTGCAAAATAGTGGTTCTTACTTGTTGATCTCGAGTCAGAATAATCTTTATCAGTACCAACCCGGCAGCGGGATAAGTAGTCAACACAGTTTTTCGCAGAATATTAATATCGTTAAAAGTATAAGCGATCAGGACGTCTGGGTTGGATTAGCCGAAGGCGGACTGGAAAATTTTATCAGCGGTGAAAAAATTAAACTTGACGGACCACTGAAAAACCAGATTCGTTTTGTGATCTCCGACCATCAAGGGCAGATTTGGGCAAGTTCAGGGAAATTTAAACTGACACCAAATTTCGGCTATTTTGTTTATGATGACAGGGCTTGGACTGCTTATGATTTTGGTGGCGATGGCTGGTCGGATCTCGGTAATACGGACTACATTTATCAGGACAATTTTGATAATGTCTGGATTGGTTCCTGGGGAGGCGGACTGGCAGTTTACGATGGAACAGATTTTGACTATTTTCATAATCACAGCAATGTGGGGACACGTTTTGTCATTTCTAAAGATTCAACCATAACAGAACCACTTTCCGATATACCGGCTGAATTCAAAAACTTTTTCAGCCCAAGAACAGCATCTCGGCCCGATTATGAAGTAATGACTGCCATAAAGGAATCGCCGGACGGCAGGATATGGTTTGCAAATTCTTATCCGGATGACGGCCGGTTTCTTGCTGCGGCCACGTTTAATTCCGACGGATCAGTTAATCTTAATCCCGATACCTGGCAATACTTTGGACGTACAGACGGATTAACAATCAGCGATGGCATTGCTGATATCGCATTTGATGATTTCGGCAGAGTCTGGATTGGTACAAACAGCGAAGGTGTTTACGTTATAGATTATAATAATACCTTGAGTAATAAAAGTGACGACCGTCTGTTTAAACTGGATATTGAAGATAATCTTTCCAGTAATGCGGTGAGATCAATAGCCAAGGATCAGGATGGCATTATGTGGATCGGAACGCGGGGTGGTCTCAGTTCATTTGATGGTTTGAATGTTTTCCGTCATGTAGGAGATGAAAATGGTCTCGATGGCCCCCTCGACAACACAATCAGCCAGGTTATAGTTGATGATTTTAACAACAAATGGTTTGCAACAGCTGCCGGGGTAAGCATTTTAAGAGCAGGGCGCAGTGCCTTTGAGCCTGGTGCATGGTTAGGATATAATACAAAAAACAGTGGTTTGCCTGATAATAATGTTAATAGTATTTTTATAGATCAGGAAAGATCACGTGCATTAATAGCCACAGAAAGCGGTCTTTCAATTTTCCGGGGTTCATTTGCAGAAATACAAAATACATTTAACAATGTAGCTGCAGGCCCGAATCCTTTTATAATTGAAAGTGGCGATGATCATTTCGTTATTCGCAAATTACGAAGCAGCTCCACTGTAAAAATCTTTACCCTGAATGGTATTCTTGTAAGGGAACTTACCACTGAAAATGAACTTGTTGATGGAAGCCGGGCAACCTGGGATGGTGAAGATTATAATGGAAACCGTGTTGCATCGGGTATTTATCTGTATCTTGCCTTTACTGATCAGGGAAAAGCTGCCACCGGTAAAATAGCAGTGATTAGAAAGTAATATGCTTAAATCATTACTAATCAAAAATTTTGCTTTAATTGAACATGCTTCTATCTCTTTGACAAAAGGCTTAAATATTATAACCGGGGAAAGCGGTGCCGGGAAATCAATCCTTGTAAATGCAATAAGTCAATTATGCGGAGAGCGCAGTAACTTTGATTTTATTAAAAGTGGTGCTAAAAAAGCCGTTATTGAAGCAGAGATTGATTTACATGACCACCAGGAACTTATTCCGTTTCTGCAGCAGAATGATATTGAAATTGACAACAACCTGTTGATCATCCGAAAGGAAATAAGCCAATCCGGAACATCACGGATATTTGTGAACGATACCCCGGTCCAATTAACTATTCTTGAAGAAATAAGCGCACACCTGATTGATCTCCATGGGCAGCATCAGCACCAGGTTTTACTTCATCCTGAAAATCATTTACCCTATCTGGACTCTTTCGCAAATCTTCAGAGCAGTGTCAGGGATTTCACAAACCTCGTGAAAGAGTATCAGAAAAAACTTAAAAAACGTGCTGAATTACAGAATGAACAGGCCAACGCCCTGCAAATGACGGATTTATATACTTTTCAGCTTGATGAATTATCCAAAGCCAATCTGCGCGAAGGCGAGTTGGATGAGCTGAAAGATGAACTTAAAATTTTAACCAACTACGAAAAACTAAATCTTGCAGCCCAAAACACCACTGATCGTCTATCACTTGGTGAGATTAATGCAGCACAGCTTATCACAGAAGCCGAAGATTATCTGCAAAGACTTGCAGAAATTGATCCGCAGTTTAATGAATTTAGTCAGAATCTGACAAGTGCCCGACAGGTTATTGAAGAAATCGGCCAGTTTTGTGAACGATATCTTGGCAATTTAGAGTTTGATGCAGACAGAGCAGAGTTTTTAAGACAAAGAATTGCCCAGTTGGAATTTCTTCTGAAAAAATACCAGAAAGAAGATTTAAACGGACTTATAGATTTAAACAGTGAATTGCAGAGCAAATTAAGTGATATTGAAAACTTTGACAAACATCTCCAGTCTGTTGATAATGAAATTATTCAGATTGAAAAAATTATCCTGAACAGCGGGCAGGAACTTTCCATAAAACGCCGCGAAGCAGCACGGGAATTTGAACAGAAACTGAGTCATTTTCTTGAAGAAATCGGAATGTCAAACAGCCGTTTCGAATTTGTACACTCAATGACCCCGGATAAAGATAGTCCTTTTGCGATTAATGGTCAAAAATGCCGGCTTTCTAAAACCGGTTTTGATGAAGTATTGATTCAGTTTTCGCCAAATCCGGGTGAAACCCTGAAAGCAATAAATAAAATCGCATCGGGTGGAGAAATATCACGGATAATGCTGGCTCTTAAATCGGTTCTTGCTGAAAAAGACCAGGTTCCGGTGCTCGTTTTTGATGAAATAGATTCGGGTATTTCAGGTAAAGTTGCGCAAATTGTTGGGAAAAAAATAAGCGACCTTTCACGTTATCACCAAATTATTTGTATCACTCATTTGCCACAGATTGCTGCATTTGCAGATCACCATCTCAAAGTGGATAAGAAGACGGCCGGGAATATTACAGAAGTTCAAATCAAAGCCCTGAAATTTGATGACCAGGTTTCCGAACTGGCGCATTTACTGGGTGGAGTTTCTGTCTCACAGCAAGCATTAGATAATGCTGCTCAATTGTTAAGCGAAGCAGCTAAAATTAAGTAAACAAAACATTTACGGTTGATTTTGAAACGGATCGTAAGTATTTTCGCTGTTAAAATTATATGACCACGGAGGCCTAAATGGATCATCCTGAATTCAATGCTCCTTATTTAATCGGTGAACCCCGGTTAAAAAGACATTTTTTAGGATTGTTTAAAAAGAAAAGTCAACCTTCTGTTCGACCGGGTGCACTTACGCCTGATCAGTTAAAAGCCAGGGTACAGGAGATAGGTAATCGTAAAAAAGTTAATATCACCCGTGTTGAATACGATGGAACACCGGAAGAAAAACCGGTAACTGTTCAGATCGTTGATATCAGGGATGACTATTTTACAGGAAAAGTTGTCAATCTGGAACGCAGTATTAAACAGGATATGAATGATAAGCTGGTTTTTGTTAAAGGTGGTGGCGGCACAATCGATTTCTATTACTCGGATGGTGATATACAAAGTGTTGAGCAGGATATTGATGAAAGTATCATCGAACAGAAAAATCAGGACGAACTGCTGGAAATTTTAGATGCTTTGGATCTGGACGAAGCCATTTTAATTAGTTTTTATGACCGGGATAAAGGCGGTGTAATGAATGGCTCCGGGAAACTAATCGGTAAAGATATCGAAAAGAAACATTTTAAAGTTGAATTAAATCTGATCAATGATATTGAGCTTGATGTACCAAAAGTTATTAATCTTGATCTTGAAAAAGATACAGTTCTCGATCTTGAAGTTGTGATTTAATAATTTTATCTAAAAAGATAAATGCCTGGCAGAAAAACCTGTCAGGCATTTTTTGTTTAAAGGAATAATAGTGTTAAATTATAAGCTATTAACAATAAGTGTTAACTGAATTTTTAGGAGTAAAAATGCCGGAAAGACAAGAATTAATCGAGCAATTAAAACAAATTAATTACCCGGGTTTTACAAGAGATATAGTCTCTTTTGGAATAGTGTCTGATATTGTTATTGCCGAAAATAATATCGAAATATTAATTAATCTTAAAAGCCAGGATCCCAAGATAGCCGATCAGATTAAAGCTGAAGTATCGGACACTATTCGGGAAAATAATCCCGGGTATACGGTTAATGTTCATATTAACATCCAACAACCGCAGGCACAACAGGCAGGCGGGCAACAGATGTCATTTCTTCAAAATGTGAAATACAAAGTAGCTGTCGCCAGCGGCAAGGGTGGAGTCGGGAAATCAACGGTTGCAGTTAACCTGGCGGTTGCACTTGCAAAGGCAGGGATGAATGTCGGGCTGCTTGATGCGGATATTTATGGACCAAGTATTCCATTGATGTTAGGTGTAAATGAGCAGCCGTATTTTGACGGACAAAAACTGCTTCCTATTGAAAAATATGGCGTAAAATTAATGTCGCTTGGTTTCCTTGTTGACAGCAATGATCCCGTTATCTGGCGTGGTGCATTAGTAACCAGGGCTTTGCAGCAATTGATGAATGATGTAAAATGGGATGATATTGATGTAATGCTTTTTGATATGCCGCCGGGAACAGGAGATGCACAACTGACATTATCACAAAGTGTTGCGCTGGATGGTGCCGTAATTGTATCAACACCCCAGGATGTGGCCTTAGCTGATGCTGTGAAAGGTGTTCAAATGTTCAGAAAAGTAAACGTGCCAATTTTGGGTATCGTTGAAAATATGAGTTATTTTATTTGTCCCCATTGTGGCGGACGTAGTGAAATATTTGATCATGGTGGTGTGAAACGGGAATGTGAGCGTATTGGTGCTGAATTACTGGGTGAAATACCACTTGATGCAGAGATCAGAATTGGTGGAGATAAGGGTGTGCCTGTGGTTGAAGCAGATCCGAACAAAGCACAAGCCATTGCTTTTAAAGAAGTTGCAGCTACAATAAAAGAGAAACTTCTTAATTCATAATTTTAACTGGTAAGTATTCAGTTAATTAAGACTTTTCTTTAAGCTTTTTGATACAGTTTTCCGATGACTGATATATAGTCATAAAAAACCCCAAAAGGCTTATGAAAAGTATCTTTCTTGTTCCGTTAATCCTGATTGTTTCATCTTGCAGTATAATTTCTGTTTTTAACAGATCGGCCAATGTAACCGCTGAAAATTCAGCACAAAAGACGGTGCATCCGGAAATAGAGGGAATGGCGTTTGTACCTGGCGGCTGGTTTATGATGGGTTCTAACAAGAAAAAAAATGAGCAGCCGGTTCATAAAGTTTTTATCGAAGGTTTTTATATGGATAAAACAGAAGTAACTGTTTCTGAATACAGACGCTTTGCAGAACAGACTTCAAGGAAAATGCCTGCACAGCCGGAATGGAATTTTGATTCACACCCGGTTGTTAATGTGTCCTGGGAAGACGCTAATGCTTATGCCCGCTGGATTGGTAAAAGACTTCCAACAGAAGCAGAATGGGAATATGTCGCACGTGGTGGGGACAACAACTACGAATATGTATTTCAGAATAGTAAACAGTATGGCCGCAACTACGAGAATATTGCTGATGAATCAATGCGCACATACAATTATCATTTTCCGGTGGTAAACGGTTATGATGATGGTTATGTATTTACTTCACCTGTTGGGTTGTTTGCACCAAACAAGTTTAATATTCACGACCTGAATGGGAATGTTCTGGAATGGTGTTCCGATTGGTACAAAGACAGTTACGATCTTAGTTCTGATCCTTCAACACCGGATAAAGGAAATTACAAGGTAATACGCGGTGCATCCTGGAACCGAAGTGGTAATTACATGCGTGCTGCGTTTCGTACTTTTTATAATTATAAAGTACGGTTTGACTTTGTCGGTTTTCGTTGTGTAAAAGACGCAGAGTTGCCGATTACACAAAATATCGGTCATTAACATTATCTCTAATAATCAGGATTTGATAACTTCTTTATAGTATGCTTGTGATAAATTCTATATATTTTCTTATATTGCAAAAGCCTACATTATAAGGAATATTTTTGAATCTTTTTGGTATCAGCGCGCTGCTTGCGGCTCTTGGACTTGATCAGAGACATGCATTTCAACTTGCTTTATCTCAGCCATTAGTTACATGTTCAATAATTGGTTTTTTTAGCGGCAATTTTGCTGATGCAATGTATTTTGGCTTGTTGATTCAGTTGGTATGGCTTGGAAACCTACCGGTTGGTGCATCCACTACACCTGAAGGAAATATAGCATCTGCAACGGGCTGCCTGCTTTATATTGAATATAATGAACTGTTTCTTCCACAAAGCGGGTTTCTGATATTAGTGATTTATTTATACACGGTTTTCCTTAGTTTCATAGGGGGGCAACTTTATAATTCTGCAAGAAATCTAAATATAAAACTTTTTGACTATGCATTTAAAAGCATCAATGATTCAAGACGTGCAAATATAGGAAAAGTCATTGTTGTAGCACTACTGATTCAATTTGGGCTTAATTGGATATTTATCATTATTTCTTACTTTGCCGGGGAACAGGCCTTAAATCAGATGCATAATCTTATTCCTTCAGGATGGAAAACAATTTGGTCACTTGCAGAATGGGCCATTTGGGGAGCAGGAATCGGTTTAGTTATCAGTGTATATAAAAGCAGAAAATACAAGAAACTTATTGCAATAGTCAGCATTTTAAGTGTTTTTATTTTTAAAATAATATGATGTTTAAGTTAATTACCTACATACGTGTGTTTGTTCGTTCCTTTCTTGTCCAGAGTGGCTGGAATTATAAAAGCCTTATATCGATCGGTTTTTGTTATTCTCTTTTACCGGTAGCCAAAAAATTATATAAGAATGATGTTGTTAAATATAATCAGTTTGTCAAACGACACCTTGGCTTTTTCAATGGGCATCCTTTCTTTACATCATATGCTCTGGGCTCAGTTGTGCGTTTAGAAGAAGAACTAGCTGAAGGAAAAGGCAGCGTAGAACAAATCGAAAAACTAAAAAATGCCATGATTGGTCCTTTGGGTGCACTGGGGGATCAGATATTTTGGGCAGTTGTTAAACCTGCAACATTTACAGCAGGGGTATTAGGATTTTTCCTTATTGAAAATATAAAACTAAGGTTGATTTTCCTATTCATATTAGGTATTCTTTACAATTCTCCACATCTGTATATTCGTATTTCTGGTTTGGTTAAAGGGTATCGTGAAGGTTTCCTGATTTGTAAATTTCTGAAAATTGACAACTTCAGACTGATAAAAAACAGTTATCTTGTATTAGGAATTACAACTATTGGCTTAATAACCGGGTGGATAGCTGTTAATCAAATTGAATTGGATCCGCTTGGAATTATTGTTTTCACGGCCAGTATATTGAGTGCAGTATTTTATAAATCAAAGAAATCAAAAACATATTTTGCTATGCTTGTTCCTGTGATGATAGCATTGATTTTTGGAGTGATAAAAAATATTTTATGATTGAAGAAACTCTTTTGGTTCAGAACAAACACGGTTTACATGCACGTCCTGCAGCACATTTAGTTAAGATTGCCGGAAAGTTTAAATCTGAAATAAAAATATTTAAGGATGGTCTGGAAGTGAACGCAAAAAGTATTATGGGTGTTATGATGCTTGCCGCCGAACCCGGAAGTGAAGTCTTGCTTCAAATAAACGGTCCGGATGAATCGGATGCACTTAATCAGATAAAAGAACTATTTGATAAAAAATTCTATGAAGAGTAAGACACGCCAGAAACAAGTTGTAATAAAAGGTCAGGCAACCGCCCCGGGCATTGCCATCGGACGTGCTTTTCTTTTTAAACCATTTGAAATAAATCTTGCCGAGTTAAACTCTACAGCAGAAGATGTTAAACAGGAAATTAACCTGTTTTTAGCAGCCCGGGATAAAGTAATGGATCGCCTTGACTTTGCTCGCAAGCAAAGTATTGATTCTTACGATGACCAGTTTTCTCAGATTTTTGAAAGTCAGATTTCTTTTTTGAATGATCCTGTTTTGATAGATGAAATACGAACAAAAATAAAACAGGATAATTATTCAGCAGTCTATGCTGTATCAAGGATTCTTTCTCAGAAAAGTGATCACTTTATCAATCTTGAAAATACTTACTTTCGTGAACGTGCGTTTGATATTATCGATCTGAAGCAGCAACTTCTTTTGGCGTTGTTGGGGATTAAAATTGATTATCATCTGACAGCTCCGTCAGTAATTGTTGCTGAAAATCTTTCGCCTGCAGACACCATTAACTTTAACCGTAATTTTATCCTTGGCTTTTTAACAGATCACGGGGGATATACATCGCATTCTTCTATTCTGGCACGCGGGCTGAGAATTCCTTCCGTTGTAAATGGCAAACAGTTATCGACAATCATTACCGATTATGATGAACTCATTGTGGATGGGTTTGAAGGTACAATAATTATTAATCCCGATAAATCGACTCTAAACCGCTATGCAAAAATCAAAAAAGAACATGAAAAACATGCGGCACTACTTGAAAGTTTAAACAAAGAAGAAGCAGTTACACTGGATAATGAATCGATCACCTTGCTGGCAAATATTGAGTTTGCCCAGGAAGTAAATGATGTCATTAAATACCGAGCGGACGGTGTAGGGCTTTTTAGAACAGAAGCAATGTTTTTGGAAAAATCCCGGATTCCTAACGAAGAACAACAGTTTAAAGTTTATAAAAAAATCGCATCCGGTTTATCAAATAAACCGTTTATTATCAGAACAGTTGACCTTGGTGGTGACAAACTAATGGAAGGTTATACGGATAAGTCTGAGCAGAATCCATTTTTAGGATGGCGGGCTATCCGGTATTGTCTTGATAATCCGGAAATTTTTAAAATGCAGATCAGGGCGATCATCAAAGCTGCACAATACGGCACTGTTAAATTATTAATACCAATGGTTAACTCTGTAGGTGAAATTTTACAGACAAAAGAGTATTTAGCGGAAGCGATGCAGGAAGTAAGAGAAGCAGGAGCAGGCGGAACCGAAAAAATTGAAATTGGTATTATGGTAGAAACTCCGGCAGCCGCAATCATGTCGGATACTCTGGCAAAATATGTAGATTTTATGAGCATTGGGAGCAATGATTTAACACAATATACCCTTGCTGTCGACCGCACCAATTCGAAAGTGGCTAAGAGTTATAATCCTTTTGATCCTGCTGTACTGGAACTGATGCATATTACAATTACTTCAGCAAAAAATAATAATATTCCTGTTTCTATCTGTGGTGAATTTGCCGGAGTACAAGCAGCTGTTCCGCTTTTGCTGGGTATGGGATTAAGAAGTTTAAGTGTAGCTCCGCATACGATTCCTGTTATTAAAAAAATTATTCGCTCGGTTAATATTGAATCTTGTATTAAATTGTATGAAAAAATACAAACTTTTCATCATGCGTCAGAAATTGAAGATGCATGTATAAAGTACTTAAATAAAAATATCCCGGAATTATCTTTTTCATAGGAGGGTGTCTGATTATGTTTTCACACGACAAATCAGGATTTAAGAATCTGTTATTAAATTTCTATCATCAGCTGGATGATGCTGAAGAGATAGTTAAATCTGCAAATTTCGATCTTCAGGATAAGCGAATTAAGAATATTCTTTATCTTGGAATGGGAGCATCGGCCATCGCCGGTGATTTACTTAATGATGTTTTATTCAGCGAACTTAAGGTTCCATTATCCGTAATACGCGGATATTCAGTCCCGGCATACTGCAATGAGAACACTCTGATTATTGCATCAAGTTATTCCGGCAATACAGAAGAAACCATAAGCGCAGTCAATTCTGCAAAAGATTCGGGTGCACAGCTTATTGTATTGACATCCGGGGGTAAACTGGGAGAACTTGCTGAAGAACAAAAACTGCCCTATTTAAAGATCCCTAAGGGATACCCGCCACGTCAGGCATTGGGATATAAATTTTTCTCACTCTATCATATAATGGGAAGAGCAGGCTTGTTTTCTGCGTATCAGCAAGATACAAGCGAGCTGAAACATTTTATCAAAAATGAAATCAGTAAACATGATTCAACAAAGCACGATGGCCACATTTTGGCACAGGAGCTTGCAAAAACAATTCATCATAAAATTCCCGTTATTTATTCATCTGCACCGCATCTTAATACAGTTTCCAAACGTTGGCAGAATCAATTACACGAAAATTCAAAATCACTGGCATTCAGTAATGTATTGCCGGAAATGAATCACAATGAGATTGTCGGATGGGAAATGGAAACTGAGTTACGGTCATCGATGGTGGCTATTTTCCTGGAAAATGAAAACGTTCACAGAAGGATAAAAGAACGAATCGAGTTGTCAAAATCGATTATAAAAGAGCACGGTGCAGAAGTTGTAGATATTTATTCATCCGGGGGCAGTAACCTCGAAAAAGTATTCTCCCTGATTATTCTTGGTGATTGGGTAAGTTATTACCTGGCTATGTTAAACCGGAAAGATCCGCACATTATTAAAAATATTGATTTTCTGAAAGAAGAGCTGGCAAAGACAGCTTAAGAACTCTGAGAACGCTAAAATCAGGTATTGTATTATGAATATTTGTATATTGGCGGACTTTTAAAAGCTGTATTTGTTTAAGGAGAAAAATTTATGTCTGAATATTTGTTTTCATCGGAATCAGTTACTGAAGGACATCCGGATAAGATTGCGGACCAGATTTCTGATGCCGTCCTTGATGAAGTTCTAACAAAAGATCCTTTTGGTCGTGTTGCATGCGAAACCTTTGTTACTACAGGTTTAGCGCTGATTGGCGGTGAAATTACAACAGAGTGTTATGTGGATATCCCGATTATTGCGCGAAATGTAATAAAAGATATTGGCTATACAAATGCACATTATGGTTTTGATTATGAAACCTGTGCAGTTATGACAACAATCGATCAACAGTCATCAGATATTGCTATGGGAGTGGATAAAGCCGGAGCAGGCGATCAGGGGATGATGTTTGGTTATGCCACAAAAGAAACGCCTGAATTAATGCCGATGCCAATTGCACTGGCACACCGCTTAACGGCAAGATTGGCAAAAGTGCGTAAAGACAACACTCTTGGTTTTCTGCGTCCTGATGGTAAATCACAGGTTGCGGTAAGATACCGTGACGGGATTCCTGTAGCTGTCGAAAAAGTGGTTATCTCAACACAACATGATGAAGATGTTAATAACAGCACGCTTAAAGAAGCTATCATTGAAGAAGTGATAAAAAAAGAAATCCCTGAAAATCTAATGAAGGGTAAAGTAGATTATTTTATTAATCCGACAGGACGATTTGTGATTGGCGGGCCGCAAGGTGATGCAGGTTTAACCGGGCGCAAAATTATTGTTGATACTTATGGTGGTATGTACAGCCATGGCGGTGGTGCTTTCAGCGGAAAAGATGCTACAAAAGTGGACCGTTCTGCTGCCTATTTTGCCCGTTATGTAGCTAAAAATGTTGTAGCTGCCGGTCTTGCTGATAAATGTGGCCTCCAGGTTGCTTATGCGATTGGTGTTGCTGAGCCTGTTTCTTTAATGGTTGAGACCTTTGGTACAGGTATAATCCCGGAAGAAGAATTAGCTGAAAAAATCCAAAAGATTTTTGATTTTACTCCGGCCGGTATCATTGAAACGCTTAAACTGCGTCGTCCGATCTTCAGAAAAACAGCCGCTTATGGACATTTTGGACGTAACCTTCCTGAGTTCACATGGGAAAAGACAGATAAAGTTAATATGTTAAAAAAATAAAATATCCCAGGTTCAAAAAAAAATCCCGGTTCTTTCAAGGCCGGGATTTTTATTTTACGGGAATTATTTTCTGCGATAGTGGATTTGCCAGTTGGTTTTCCAGGTATTGCCATTATCATCGCTGCGCTGCCAATCCCAATCGAATTCGTTTTTATTAATGTTGTACCAAATCATCCGTTGAATAATGTTTTTTCCATTCAAATTTACTTCCCTGGAAAGAATCATTTTATTGTCCTGCCACCCGCCGCTGAATTCAAGATAGGCACCCTGGTTATCAACCCAGGTTTGCTGCCAATTGCCTGTTCGGGAATTGTAAACAGAAAAACTTCTGCCAACTAATGGAGATGCCGGTGAACCGTTAAACTGCTCAGAAATGACGCAGCCACCTAAGATTTTACTGATACTGTTTGTTCCATATGCTGTATCAGACCAGGTAGCAATCCATTCACCAATCCAAAAATCAAATTGCCTTGCTTCAGGTGCCGTGCAGGGTTTTTGTTGTTTTGCTCCAACACTGGTTATTAAGACTGAAATGAAAAATATTATGAAAAATCTCATTCTTTCTCCTTATAAAATTTTATCCCCCATTCACACACGGATTATTTTATTTAAGAAGGAGCATTTTTCGATTTTGCTGAAAGATCAATTTCCCGTTTTGATTTGCCTCCAGACGATAAAAATAAAATCCTGAACTAACTTTGCCCCCGAAATTGTCCTTACCATTCCAGGTTGCATGTTTATACCCGGGCTCCTCAATGGTATTAACAAGAGTTCTAATAGTTTGTCCAAGAAGGTTAAAAATTGTAATCCGGATATGAGCAGATTCTGGCAGCTGATATTTAATTTTTGTCTCCGGATTAAAAGGATTGGGATAATTTTCCTGAAGTGCAAATTTATCAGGAAGGTCTAGAGATGCACTCCAAATAGCAGTTATTTCATTGACAACTTGGATTAACCAGGTTTTTTGAACTTCGTTAAATCCGTTTGAGATGGACACTTTTACAGTGTCGGTTTTTGGTAGTCCAAATGAAGATGCCCGGTATGAATATGAAGTGTCCATGCTTTTGGGCACGCTGTTTAATGTCCACAAAAAAGACAAAGGATAGTCAGAAGTATCTTTAGCGGTCAGGGCAAAATCAATCATTTGTCTTTTTTCGACTAAAGTATCGGTGAATGTATGAGAAAAATACTCAACTATGGGAAGCCCCGGTTTGCGCTGTATGCTGATATAGTTCGGAAAAATCTTTTCTTCACTGTGGCTGCCATCTGATACAACTAAACGAACTGAGTAAACAGCGGCAGAATCATAAGTCCATTCTGGGCTTTGAATATCAGAATCAATAACTCCGTCATTTTCAAAATCCCATTGCCAGCTTGTAGCAGGATTGTTTTCACCCGTTAACGTTAAATCGCTGAATTGTATCTTGACAGAATTACCAAAATCCCTGCGTACATCAGCTTTGAAGTTTGCACGAAAGAAATCATCAGGAACGGGTTCAGTATAGTTTAAGAACTGATCTGCACTCACAGCGATTTTTTCTGTTTTATTGCCGGAAGGCCAGATGATTTGCAATGAGTCTGCCATCTGAGCATCCGCTAACCCAAAATGAAGACGCAGGCTGTTATGACTGTTAAAACTGTTTTGTGCTGAAACTTCCCTGACCTGCCAGGTGGGTTTACCATTAATCGAAGCTAAAACTTTTACACGTGCTCCAATGGCTGCGGCATTTGAAACAGTTCCATGTAACTGAATGTTAAGCCAGTGATTGCTGTTCTCAGTATCATTCCGGAATAAAGCTTTTTCATTTTCAGGGGCATTGCCATCGGATAAAAATAAATCCAGGTCGCCGTCATTATCATAATCGGCAAAAGCTGCACCCACGGAGTAAATAGAACTGATTTCATTATCAACGGATGTAAAACTTCCATCACCATTATTGATAAAAAATGCATTCCCCGTATCACCGGTCATGATAACATCTAAATCGCCGTCATTATCAATATCTCCCCAGATGTTTGCAAGCATCGACCCGTTAAAAGTCAGATTGTTTGAAATGCTCGTATAACTACCGTTATCATTGCGATACAAACGATTTGGAGCGCCCCCATAGTTGGTAAGAAAACCATCAAGATCTCCATCGTTGTCGAAGTCAATCCAGTTCCATACCTGGCCATCCTGCAAGACTGTTCCTAAGGGCGCAGTTGTAATTCTCAGCAACTCAGCAGTTCCGCTTTCACTTAATTGATTGTCATAGAGATAATCTTCCCCGGCGGATCCGGCGGGACCGCTGCCAATAAACAAATCAAGATCACCATCCTGGTTATAATCGGACCAGGTTGCAACAGTGTAGGGGGCAAGTGTTGTTGTGAAATCATAATCCGTGATCATGGTAAATCCACCGCTGCCATTATAATGCATTAATCGTGAAGGATGTGCCGGTGAACCCAGGAAATTTTGCGGGTGGGTTATAACAAGATCTACAAAACCATCATTGTCATAATCCCCAAAAGCACCGGTCCACCCGCGGTTATCATTAAAACCGGAGTAATCGGCCACATATCCAAGATCGCCATAGTGGTACTCCGCAAAATTATCATCTCCAAGATTCAGGTAAAGTGTGGATGGGTTTCCGGATAAAAAGCAATCCAGATCCCCGTCATTATCCACATCCGCCCAGGATGTACCATTACTGAATGAATTATTCTGCGATTTACCAATTTCTGTCTCGATATATTCAAAATTGCCAGACCCGTTGTTTTTAAACAGGAAAGAAGGGGTTGCAAACAGATCCTGCAAGCCATCATTATTATAATCTATCCAGGCGGCCCCGGAGTAATTCTGACCTGTATCCATGCTGACAACGGGGTTGGATTGATCTGTAATACGGGTATAGTTCTGAGCATTTAATATTCCAATGATACTTAAAACAAAAAAAGTAAAGCGTAACATCACTAAAATCCTCCATCGTTTTATTTTTAACGGGAGTAAAATATCAGGCTTTCAGGGCGAACGAAATCACCCATTTTAGGGGATATTGATAAACGGCAGTTTTGCTAAATAAATGGTAAGTTTGGTGCATTAAATGCTGAATCAAAGAGAAGAAGATCAAATATTTTTTGCCGTGCTCCGTTGGCTACTTAATCAGGATCATTTTTTTTGTTTCTTTAAAATATCCAGTCGATATGGAATAAAAATACAAACCGCTTGGAATCGAAAATCCGTCGAATTGTATCTCATGTTTACCTGTATCTTTATGATTCCTTTGAAAAGAAAAAATTTCTCTGCCCTGGATGTTAAAAATTTTAATCTCTATCTGTACATTTGCCGGAGCAATATAAGAGATGGTTGTAGTTGGATTAAATGGATTGGGATAGTTCTGGAAGAGAGTAAAACTGTTAACAGGGTTGCCAGCAGTTACGATTCCTGATGATAAATTAATCCAATCCACTGCTTCTGACACAACATCATCCTGATTATTAAGAATACCTTCCTGCGTCAGCCAAACATCCCGGTCAATTTCAAGATTTGTATGCGTCAGGTATTCTCCTGCTTTATTTACCGGATAGCCATTTCCGGTTGTCAAAAGAAAAAACCAGTTGCTGTTTCCGAGGTCCTGCTGCACGGACGTTGCAAATGCTCCACAGGATGATTTTCCAAAAAGTTGTGCATTTGGGTGTAAGCGCAAGCGAAACGATTCAAAATCACCATTACTTATGGCGCCGGGGCCGGTTAAAATCGCGATAGGTTTATCGTAATAACTAAAATGATTTCCCGGAATGGTAAAAACTTCTGATGTGTATGTCGGGTGTGCCTTCATGCTGTATGGATCATCCGGGTTGTCACGGATATCAAAGGCAACCGTTTTAATGTTCGTATCAAAAAGTAATGCATAGCCTGCATGCGCAACAGGCATCCATCCGCCATCGTTATTTCGCATATCAATGATAAGCCCGGATGTTTGCTGTCGGTACATTACCTGGTACACAGCATCTGCAAATTCATTGCTGATATTATAAGCGGGATTTGAATTCCAGGAAGCGACATAAATATAGCCAATGTTGGTTGATTCAATAATTCCCCATGAGACATAATCATTTTTTAAAATATCAGGGATAGGAACTCCTTTTACAGGTAGCTGTTCATTTCCCCAGATGGCTCCTTTTTGTAATTGAAGAATTTCCGTTGCGAGACGAACGGTATCACCTGTGGATGCTTTCAGGATATCAATGGTTTGAAAAAGGTGCCAGTTTAACCCGGCGCTGGCCATCAGGCAGTGCGTCATGGATTCTTTCGTGCTGGCAAAACCAATTGGCTGAATAGGAAGTTCGGCAAGAAGTAAATCGTTGTATAATTTTTTCCAGGGAATACCATCATAGCCTAAAATAATATCACCGGCAACCAGTCCGAGAACATGATTAGGCAAAGCTTTGTAAACAACAATACTGCTGTCTTCCGCCAGGGTAAGACAGGCGCCAAACCAGTCATTGCGCTGCCAGGGACCGACAACAAAAATTGGTACACCCGGGCCAAGAGCAGTTCCGAAATTTACCGGGATATCTGCACAAATTGTATGGGCTTCATTTAATGCTAATGAGAAATGATTCATTATTGCTGCAAATCTGCCGCGACTTACACCTTGCTCAATCTCCTGCCGATATTGGTCGTGAAGCATGGTAACATTTACAGAAAGATTTTGAAAGGCGGCGTATTGGGTCCTTACAGCTTCCCAGAAATTATCAAATATTGTAAGTTTTTCTGCGGTGCTGATACCACTACCCCAATAGGCATCTATTTTCTTACGCCAATCATCAGTTGTGAAATGAGCGTTTGTAGATGTACTTTTTTTGAAAGGAATTATTTCGTTTGCAGCCAGGGTCCTATTGAGTATAGAATTATACAATAGAGTGTCATCTACAGATTGGGCAACCAACAAGCTAAATGAAAAGAATCCTGCAATCCCAGCGATTAAATAGCGATACATCTTATATCAACTTTTGCTTTAAGGCTTTCTCAATAGCATCTGCCTTGCTATGAACTTCCAGTTTACGGTAGATGTTTTTTATGTGAGTCCGGACTGTTTCTTTGTCGATAAAAATATCATCGGCAATCATTTTATAGCTTTTACCGCGGGACAGCAGGTTCAGGACTTCTGTTTCCCGCCCGGTTAGCGGACTATGCTGATTGCGCTGAAATGATTTAACAACCATTCGGGCGATATTGGTGCTCATAGGTGATCCGCCGTTATGAACATCACGGATGGATTCTAACAAGCGTCCGGAATCAATATTTTTGGTCAGGTATCCGCAGGCACCGGCGCATAGTGCTTCAAAAACCATGTCGTCGTTTTCGTGGACGGTCAGAACTAATATGTCAATAGCCGGAAATTTTTCCTTTACCAGTTTTATACCTTCAATTCCTGATATCCCCGGCAGATCAATATCCATTAAAATAATGTCGGGTGTAATTTCTTCAAGTGTATCCAGGAGATCTTCACAACGACCGAAGCTGCCGAGCAGGTTAAATTCCTGCCGGTGCGATAACAATGTGGAAATACCATCACGGATCAGTTCATCATCTTCCACGATAGATACGTTAATTACAATTTCTTCAGAGTGCATTGGAAACTATTGTTAATTCTTTTTAATATGTATACGGTTTTGTGAGCCATTGGACAATACCCCACTTTGGGTGAATTTTACCATACAGGTAAGAATTGTACCTTTAGTAATTGATGATGATATCTTTAGAACAGCGCCTATTTTTTCAGCACGGGTGTGCATGTTATTTAAACCGTATCCTTTTGAAACAACTTTAACATTAAAGCCTTTTCCATCATCTTCTAAAGAAATTTCACCCCCTTCAGAATTTGCTTTAAAACGCAGCAAAACATTAGCGGCATGGGCATGCTTTAGAATATTTGTCATACCTTCCTTAAAAATTAAAGGTAATTGGCGGCGTAATTCCATTGTAAGATTGATCTGTTCAAGGCTTTCATCCACACCGTCAACACGGAAGTCTGTACCGGTGTTATCAAATAACTCATCGCCAAAATCCTTCATACGAACAGCGAGTTCAAAAAGAGAATCGTTACGCGGATCGATAGCCCAGATAAAATCCCGTGTACCAAGATAAAGGTTGTTCGCATTTTCGCTGATCTGCTCCAGAAGTTTGTAAAGCTCAGAATCTTTTGCTTCTTTTCGCAAAATCTGCTGAGTCAACATCGTAATCCGGGTTAAACGGTGCCCCATCTCATCATGAAAATCACGGGCAGTTTTACTGCGGATATTGGTTTGTTCTACTTCTCGTATGTGCTCAATTTCCAGTGCACGCTGAAGTTTATTTCTTAAACGTCGGCGATGGAAAAGTACTGCGCTTCCACCAATGAATAATACAATCAATACATAAAACCAGGCTGTTTGCCAGAAGGGCGGTTCAATATTTATTGTAACAGAGATTCCCCTTTCATTCCAAACACCATCATTATTTGCAGCTTTAACAAAAAGTGTATAATTGCCAGGTTTCAAATTACTGTAACTTCCAAAGCGCCGGTTCTCTGCGGCTATCCATAATTTATCAATTGGTTCCATGCGATACATATAGCGATTCTTTTGCGGGTAGGTGTAATCCGTTGCGGTAAACTCGAAGGTAATATAGTTCTGTGTATAATCCAGGTTGATTTTTTCATTTCCTGTGAACGGTAAATTCGGACCATCCGGTAATTGAATGGTTTGATTATGAATGCTGAAATCTGTTATCAGGATTCCCGGCGGTTCAGGATTGCTGCGAATGCTATCGGGATGGAAAACGTTAAAGCCATTCAATCCCCCGAGATATATATGGCCGCTGCCTGAAAGCAAGCCCGATCCGGGGAAAAATTCATTACTTTGCAGGCCATCCCCCATGTCGTAGGTGCGTGTTTTATGTGTCTGCGTATTAAAGCGAGTCAAGCCGTTATTTGTACTGAGCCAAAGGTTATGATTGGGCCCGGGAATAACAGTACAGATCATATTTCCGCTTAAACCATTTTTATGAGTTATAGCATCAAACCAGCCGTTTTCAGGATCGTAGACATTTAACCCGCCACTGTATGTACCCAGCCAGATTTTCGAAGATGAATCCTGATAGATAGCAGTGACAGTCTGGTTATTTAAAGTTCCGGGGGTATTTTCATCCGGCAAAAAATATGAAAACTTTTCAGTGGCTGTATTTAAATTGTTAAGCCCGGAAGCTGCCAGCCCAAGCCAGAGAAAGTCAGATTTATCCAAATACATTGACCAGACAAAAATCGAGCTGGTGCCTGAACCACTTGTGTCACCTGCTGTATATTTTTTTAATTCGCCGGTTTGCATATTCAGTCGCTGAAGTCCGGCACCATCTGTTCCTATATAGAGATAGGGTGAATTAAACAGAAGACTTCTTACTCCGCCGCCCAAATTATTTATTTCTGCCTTAAAATTATTCCTGGATATGTTATAGTTAAAAACTTCGCCATTTGCTGTTCCAATTAGAAGATTATTGTCTTTAGTATGTATCATGGCGGTAATCAGATCCGGGCTGTCTTCTATCGGTGTAATTGATTTGTCCTGCGGATTAAACACATGAAGCCCCCCGCCATATGTACCGATATAAATATTCCCGGCATCAGATTCAGTAAAGGATGTTACAAAACTGTTTTTTAATCCATCCGCATAATAGGCAAAATATGCTTTGTTAGGACTAAATTTATGGATTCCTAAGCGGCTGCTGCCGAGCCATATATTACCGCTGTTATCTGCATATATAGCAGTCAAAAAACCGTGCATCTTAAGTTTGTTGTGGATTTGTTCCGGGCGGTAAAATATTTTTCTCTTGTTTTCAGAATCGTAATGGACAAGGTAGTTACCGGCTGCTGTGATCCACAGACCGTCACGTCTGTCACCGATAATCCGGGTAATGGCAGTTGTTGTTTGCAGAAGTTTTTTAGCTTTTCCGCCAATAATTTTATAAACACTGTTATTTCGGGTGCTGAAATAAAAGGAATCGCCGCTGCGATGCATAAAAACAATCGGACTGTGGTCGGGCACACCTGCAATTTCCTGCTTTCTGAAATCAACGGAAGAGAATATCCGATAAACGGATACATTTCCCCGGGTATCACCTGTCCAGATATTACCATCGGTATCAGACAGAATCGTGCTTATTTCATTGTCATCACTTGATTGGGCTATAATTTTATATTCGCCAAATGCGTTCTCGTTCAGATTAAAACGAATCAAATCACCACTAAATGTTAAGCTCCATACGCCATTGCGATTGTCGCTGACAGAAGTGCGAAAACCCTGATAAACCGTATCGATTCCGTTGGCAAGGCCGGACATAACCTGCATTTTCCGAACTATAAATGTATTTTCTGTATTTGTATCTATCACATTTAATCCGACAGGAGTTGAAATTATTATTCTCCCGTCCGGAGTTTCAGAAATGTGATTATACGTTTTATGCAGCAGCCCGCTGCTGTCCGGTGCTGTATTCAGATATGTAAATGCTGAAGTTTCAGGTGAATAAATATTTATACCACCGATACCGAGTTTAATCCAGATTCGACCCCGGCTGTCTGTAAAAATGGAGTTAATCCAGTTTCCCTGCAAGCTGTTTGAATCGCCGGGAATGTGCCTGAATACTTTAAAAGAATAGCCGTCAAATCGATTTAATCCATCGTGAGTGGAAATCCACAAATAGCCATAAATATCTTGCCGGATATCTGAAACATAGCTTTGTGACAAGCCGTCTTCAAGGAAGATATGCTCAAAAACAGGTTCTTCGCTGTAAACCAGACTGAATACAAGAATAAATAAAATTAGCTTTTTCATTGTACAGGCATGAATCGGAAAACTCTTATAAATTATATTTATTGATAGCAAAAATGCAGGTGCTTGTAAAGATAAAATTATTTTCAGGATATTTTTACAATAACAACGGTAATATCGTCATTTTGCTGGTTGTTACTGAATTCCATAACATTCTCAATCAGGATCTTACAAATTTCCGTTGCCGATTTCGCGGAGTTTTTCAGCAGGCATTCGCTTAATTGATTTTCACCATATTCATTACCTTTAGAATCAAAAGCTTCGGTAACACCATCTGTGGCAAATACAAAAATATCACCGGATTCATAATTTACGTTTAAGAGCTGAATTTCCCTTGCAAAGACCTGCGTATCCGTCAGGCCGAAACCTATCCCGGATGGTGTAAGTTTATGGACGGCATTCTGAGATTTCTGGTAAAAATAGAGTGGCAGATGTCCGGCACGTGCAAGTTGAAGAGATTTATTTTTTATGTCGAAAGATCCGGCGATGGCTGTTATAAAATATTTGCGGTTAACATCTTTTCTAAGGATCTGATTCGCACGAATAAACAAGTCGCTGGGGCTTAAATCAAAACTATGCAGCGAACGCATTATACCCTGAATTTTAGACATATATAGGGCGGAAGATGTACCTTTCCCACTAACATCACCGATTATAACTGTCAACGCGTCTTCTTTTCCATTCAGGTAGTCAAAATAATCTCCACCGACTTCAAGCGCGGGAATGGAAATACCGGCCACATCAAGACCGCCTATATCCGGTAAGGATTGCGGCAGAGAAGACATTTGAATATTGCGTGCAATATCAAGCTCCATTTTCAATCGTTCCTGGACGGCTATTTCGGTATAAAGGAAACTGTTTTCTATGGCAAAAGAAACTTGTCGTGATGCTGCTGCAATAAAATCCAGATCATCATTATGAAATGGCGATTCTGATTGTTTCTGGCCAAGAAGTATCAAACCAATCAGCCTGTTTTTTGAAGACCGCACCGGCACCAGGATTTCAAAACCATTTTCTTTAATTTTGGTAAAAAGCGCTTCCGATGATGAGCCCAGGATCAATGGATCGCTGTATTCCTGCATGCCATTAATTAATTGTGAACTGCATGTGTCAATACATTCCTGCCATTTTTCAGACTCAACATTTATAACATGATGGAAGGGATGTGCATCTTTTTCTTCAAAAACGATAATCCCAATACTTTTCAGGCTTATTAAATCAATAAGCTCAGCGGAAATAGTTTTGATAAGATCCCTGATATCCGGATTTTTGTAGATCACATCATTTAAAAGTGTAGTGGAACGACGATAATCCAGTTTTGACTGGTAGAATTTCCTGTTTATAAAATATTGCCCGATCCGCATTACCCGCCAGGATATGTACACGATCACAGATGTGAGCAGGATAAAGATAATCCTGTTTATAACGATTGTTTCTTTTAAACTGATTTCTTTATCAAGAATTTCAATACTGCTGCTGCTGAATGTTACATTGGGTGTCGGCAAATCAATATAAGCCAGCCGGATCAGCAGAAATAATGTGCCCAGAATAATAAATGCATTCCAGCCAATAGATACAATAGTATACTGAATATTACGTTTCAGCCGGATGTTCATATCAAACAGGTTATAACGTCCGATGGCATAAAGGTAACCGAAAGGAATTAAAATAAGCGGTAAGGTTGCGTATCCCAATACTTGCTGCGTAACCACTCCCCTTGTAATTGTGAAAATCAGCAGCGCTTCCAGCACCAACGTTCCAATACCAAAATACTTTATCGGTTTGTAAAGTGCGCGATATTCTTTAGTAAACTTAGAGCGGTATTTTATTCTTAAATAAATGGCAATTATAACAAAAGACAGAAAATAGAACTGCTGTAAGATGGATAAAATATTGATGTTATATTTAAATATATCCCACGCGATTACATTAATAATATTTAATACTGCAAGGATATAAAGAAACGCTAATACTTTGTTTTTAATATTGCCGATTTCCAGTTTTTGCGGGAAATAAAAAAAACTATGAAACCAGAACATCAGTGCAAAAACAGGGGCAATAATGTTAACGTTTATACGCATTATGGAAAAAATATCAAATTGCGGTTCCCGCTGCATAAAGAAGATGATGATCAGCAAACCACAGATTAACATTGCGGCACTGAGAATACGCAAAGCTTTCTGATGCGGACTCTGCATAACCATCAGCAATGCTGTACCAAAAAAGAAAAGACCGACAAGGATAGCAATCAGGTTTGCGAAAAATATACCAAAAATACTTAATGTTACATACAGGATTTTTGTTTCTGTACCCCTGATAATCTCGTATTCGACAGTTGTGCCTGCCTTGTTGGAACGCAAAATACGATCTGCATCCTGGGAATCTTTAAACGTTTGTCCGCGAATTTTTGTGATCAAATCCCCGGGTTTCATTCCGGCACGGTCTGATGCACCACCGGGAAGAACACTTGTAACAAAAACAAAATCAGGTAAAGCCATTAAAAAACTGTCCGGGAGAGCGTTCTTTTTAACCGTAACTTTAAAAACCTTATTCATTTCCGGACGCAGCACTTTCAAACTAAGCGTATCTTTTTTGGAATCCCTTATCAAATTTTCCGCCTGCTCCAGCGTAGGCACAGTAATTGAATTAAGACCAACTAACAGATCACCTTTTTGGATAGCTGCAAACTCTTTGCTTCCATTAAGGATATCAATATTTTTAATTATACTTACATTTGCAGTGCTTCCTACAAACCAGTTTTCATCCGTGGTTGAAGTGGATTGCCGGTAAGTAATAATAGTTGCAATTGCCAGCAGTGCAAGGGCAAATAAGGCAAAAAGTACACGTATGGAATTTTCTTTCTTTAACATTTTCAGATATACTCAGAATGTTTTTTAATAAAACTATCAAGACCCTTACGGGCTTCTGTTTGAACTTTTTCCTGCATAAAGCCTGACCATCCCAAAATCAGACCTGGAGTTCCAAGTGCCATGCGCATCCATTTCCATAGATCAAAGTTGTCAAAATGCTGAATAATTTTATCATCCTTAAAAAAGAAGCGGGCATCGATTTCGTTATGGACTATTCTGCCGGTTTTACTGAATGTATATGTTGCCTTCCAGGTAACACGCGCACTGTTGTCAAAGTATCCGATTGTACCATGTGTTATGGTAAGATCTTTACCACGTTCACAGAGCATATGCCACATTGCTTTTAACTGGTTGCTTTTCAATACATTAAAAACCGGATCGGAGAAGGTTGCGTCCTCGTGATAGAAACTTTGCATAGTTTTGTAATCACGCAGTGCAAAACTTTTGTAAAAAGTATCGACGATGGCTTCAGTTTTATTCATTGGCAGATTCCATATTTTGTTATATAGATAGTAATCCAGGTAAATGTTTCAAATTTCTTTATAAACAAAGAACTAATTCGTTCCCTGTGAAAGCATAAAGACGTAGAAGCTTAAAAAGTCCATAACACCGTGACCAATTATCAATGGAATTATACTTCTTTTATACCAGAAATATACAGTAAACAGGATACCCATTGGTAAGATAGTAAGGAGAATAAGTGGTCCCTGGTATACATGGAAAGACAATCTGAAAAGAACACTTATGATAACTGTAATGATTAAACCAAAACGCTTGCCGGCAACAGATACGATATACCCGACCAGTATAAGCTCTTCAAAAATGGGATTTATAATGGAAAAAAGCAGCAATGGTAAAAGACTTAAATTTATTGAATATGCTACTACTCCGGCAGAAGAAGTCTCGTTTGAAGTAGAAATAAGAAAATCTCCAAAAACCCTGAAGAGCAGAAGATAAACGATGTAATTTGAAATAAATAAAATCAGTCCGTGCGTTATTTTATCCAAAGAAAACGACAGTCCAAGACTCTTGAAGTTTCTGCCCTGAAATTTCAAAAACAGAAACAAAAATACCAGTACAGTGCACTCATATTGGAGCATATGGAAAATTTCTGCATCGCCGAAAGAAATTACCGTAGCATTAGAATCACTAAAGTGTGTATATTGAAGTGCTGAATAAATAAAATAACCTAGTGATGCCGTAATTACGATAATAAATTCCAACAGACCCGGAAGAGTATTAACTTTTCTTTTTGAATTTGTCACAATCATTTCAGTAATTTAAAATTTTTAGTAGTAAATTCTAATTTTTTAATAATTTAGCCGAATAAGTTTAGCAAGTAAACTATCACAATATGACCAATATAGAAAATGAGTAACGCAGAATTATTTAAAAATTTACCCCCTATAAAGATCGAATCGGATGAATTATTCCGCAGCCATAATGTGTTGCCGCCGTTACCGCAGATAGTTAGCCGAATCCAGGAATTAATGCAATCCGAAAATATAAATGTAAGTGAAATTGCTAAACTTGTAAGTGTTGATGTTGCACTTTCTGCGCAAATTTTAAAAATTGTAAATTCAGCTTATTACAGCCTTCGGAAGGAAATTTCCGATCTTAAAATTGCCATAGCTTTTCTTGGAATAAATGAAATATATCGTATTGTTCTTTCTCTGTCTGTTATCTCTTCGCTTAAGTCGGGTAATGAAAATGCGATCCGTGATTTTTGGTACAGGAGCTATTACACAACTCTGAGTGTTAAGCTGCTTTCAGCGAAATACACACGTTTTATTGACCGAGAAGAACTCTGGTCTGCCGCATTATTAAGTGATATAGGTTCTCTGGTTTACCTTAAATTTTATCCGGATCATTTTAAAGCAATAAGGGAATTAAGTCAGCAGAAGGGTATTTTATATTCTCAGGCGGAAGCGGAACTCAAGCTGCCATCAAGCTCGGTATTTGGAAGTCTATTAAGTACCTACTGGAAACTGCCGAACAGCGTAAAAATTGCCTGTGAAAACCATACATATGAGACTTTGAAGGAATTGAGAAGTACTGACAGTAATTCAGATTTTAAGAAAATTATTTCACTTGGTTGCCTTTGTGCTGATTTTTCAATGATGGAATTAAATGCCGATCTTAAGGATAATATTACGCACAGCATTATCACAACTCTTGATATAAAAGAGCAGGAGTTTTTACTTTTGATGGGTGAGATCCGGGATCAGCTTCTTGATGTGGAAATGTTTATGAAAGCATTATTTTGATTTATTGAGTAATCCCAGCCGGCGGGCTCTCTTTTCCCAGTTGGTTCGTGCTAATTGCTGCAAGTCACTTACTTTATCCATCTCGTCTTTAATTTCCAGTCCCAATAACGTTTCTATAACGTCTTCCATAGTTACAATTCCAGCCATGCCACCATATTCATCTACCACCATTGCGATATGTGCATTTTTATCCAGGAAAAGTTTAAACAACTCCGGGATCGGAACCACTTCCGGTACCACATCAATCTTACGCTTAAGTTCTTTTAAGGGCATATTCTCAGTTTTATTCAGCATCGCGGAAAGAATCTCGTCTTTTAAAACAAAACCCGTTACAGAGTCAATGTTCTTTTTGTATACCGGGATACGTGAAAAACGCAGTTCCGAAAACTTGCCCGTAAAATCTTTAAGCGTCATATCCTCTTCTGCAGCAATAACGACTGTTCTCGGCGTCATAATATTTTTAACCTGCACCTGGTTAAAGCTGAGCAGATTTTTGATGATGGTGGATTCATTGTCGAATAAAGCCCCAGACTGTTCACCCATCTCGGTAATGGCGTGAAAATCAGCCCGGCTTAGAATGCTTCTTTGCTGATTTTTTTTGAACATCCTGGTAAGAATCTGGCTAATCCAGACAACGGGTGTTAAAATAAATACCATTCCTTTCAGGATTGTTGCGGCAAACAAGGCAAGGTTTTTCCAGTAAACAGCACCAATCGTTTTAGGAATGATCTCCGAAATGAACAAAATTAATAAGGTTAAACCGATGGAGACAATTGTTAAGTATTCATTTCCCCAAACAACCTGTGCCTGGGCGCCTACTCCGGCAGCCCCTGCGGTATTGGCAAATGTATTAAGAGTAAGAATAGCAGCAAGTGGCCTGTCAATATCCTCTTTTAGCCTTTTTAAATCTTTCCCGGCTTTCTTACCCTGTTGAATTTTTATATTAATAAATGATGGGGTAATACTTAAGAGAACAGCTTCAAGAATTGAACAGATAAAAGAAACAACTACGGCTATTGCAAGGTATATAATCAGAAGTGTCATATTAAAGATAAGTTTTCAAAATTTTAAAAATACAAAATAAATTGCAGGTAGATTCAGTTTTTATATTTGGTAAAAAAAAGTTAACTTGCTGACCAATATAAAGGATTTTATTTCTATTAGCATGACTTTTGTAAAAAAAGTAAAAGCAAACAGGCAAAGTTTTTGCAGTATAAATGACTAGTAATAATTTTTGCCTAATAATCATATAACCGGCAACCTTGCTTGACAATCAAAACTAAAAATTTATAATCTACTGAGAGGACACAATGAAATCCAGAATCTTATTATTGACATTTATTCCCTTTCTGATCGGATGTGCCGCGTTTAAACAATTAGAACCGGATCCCGAAGTTGTATCTCAGGAAGGCCCCTATATTGAACTTAAGGATGATGATGATCATTTTGAACTCGATCGGGGGAAAAGATATTACATTGAATTTCCTGCTCCGGTTGAAGATAATTTCTATCTGGTGATTACAGTTTCTGATAAAAACAGCATCATATCCGGGTTAGCAGATAGATTTGATGATGACAAAGGCCCGCTTTCTCGTTTACTCAATGAAGCTCCTAAAGATGCAGAAGAAGATGTATATCCGGTTAAAAGAAGTGTGCAAAAATTTTACTGGGTGATTGAACGTGTTGATCGTGACATGCTTCTTCAGATGACATACCGCTATCTACCGCAATGGCGTTACAAGTTTGAAACACAGTATGAATCATTTCAGAATATCCTTGCAGAAAACCGGGTAGACCGAACAACTTATGAAAATATTGGCGGGAGCGTTTCCCTGCGGAATTTTAATTTCAGTAAAACACAGCAGGAGCTTTCGCAAAAATCGGCAAACCTTGAAGCTCTTTTCTCACAATTGTCGTCCATAGAAAAACTTTTTCCGGCTTCCATACTGAATTCACAGGACGAAGCTTACAGAAATTACCTGACGCTTAAAGAAGACATACAGCTGGAACTGACTTTTCAGAAAAATTATGCTACTGCTCTCAAAGTATTTGAAACTGAAATGGGAACCCGCAACAATATCCCTGCATTTGCAGCAGCTATCCCCGGATTCCTGGATTTTCTGAAAGAAAAAGAGAAATACCCGGCAAATATCATCACTGAAGCAAACAGGGTTTTTGACGCACGTCTTGGTGAATTAACACCCTATTACGATGATCTGGTACAAAAGAAAAATGATTTTGATCCGGTTGAGCTAAGTGTGGAAGACGTTGACAATCTTTATAAAGAGATAGGATCAGTTCCTTCTTCTGACTATAGAGCCCTGGCTGATTTTATCAGAGTTTATAATCAGAAAGCAATCTCATTAAAAAAAGTGCGTGAAGGTATGGATAAAATCCGCCGGGATATTGAAAATAAAAAAAGCTGGCCGGATAATAATTATTTCAACAACATTTCTTCCCAGTTGAGTGATTTAACAAAATCCATGCCTGCCGCAGGATTTAGTACTCAGGGGAAATATGCGAATGTCCGATGTGCTGGGTTATTAAACAATGCGATTCATACTTTGCGTGGTGAAGCTATCCGGGCATCAGAAGATTATAAAAGAGCACAGGCATTGGTTGTTCAGCTGAACCGCTATGCTAATGATCGATCATACAGGCAGATGGTACAGCTTATTAATCGTAACAAAGACCTGAATTTCCTTGCAGGAATGTACGCTGATCTTGATCAGAAATCGTTGCAATCCCAGGAAAATCAAATTACCAGCGCTTTGAAGCAACAAAACTGGAAGCAGGCTGAAGACGGACTGCGGCTTCTTCACAGGGATAATGATTTTATAAATTATAATAGTATTGCCGCTACAAAATCACGCACGGTTAAAGCCCTTGAAGATACACTCCTGGCCAGAGTTGAACGGATTACCCGCCAGCGGGTAGATGCTTTTGTTAATGAAAAATATAATGTAGTGGATGATGTTGAAGGATTGTATCGCGACCCAGTGTTCGAACCGGTATGGAATATTACATTTACATCGGGCAGTCAAAATGATCTGATCGCACGAAAAGAAAGACTGAATAACCGGCTAAAAACTTTAAAAGAAAATGAATTTCCGGCAAAGGCAATTGAATTCCTGTATAAAGATTTTGTAAAGGATATCAATAATAACGGAGTTATGAAGGCCAGGGCAATCGTTACACACGGACAGCATTATAAAGGTAATAACAGTAAAATCCGTAATCTTGTTGCAGAATGTGATCCATGGGCCTCAAAATGGCTAACAAAAGAAGTGGAATACCGAAAAATATATGCGATGCCCACCACCACCAATCCATCCGGTGTGAACACTTATGTCTTCCGGGTTAATATCCGCATCCCGACAGATGCCCGATTCCCTGCGTATGATGTGAATATTAAGCTTCCTAAAGCAGTAGCAGAAAATGCTGCAACATCTTCGTGGTATGAGCAGATGACCATGAATAAAGATCTGTTAAAGCCGGAAGGACGCTTCACAATAAATGCACCCGGTCCGGAAAATGACTACACAGCACTTATTACTCCATTGCAGGTTGTAAAAGATTCTGATTCCGTTCTGGAAGTCCGTTTTAAACATAATTCATTTAAAGTCTTTGAAGTTAGCCTGATGGCCCAGAAACCCATCCTGAGAAAAAATTAAACAACTCATATTGGTTTTAATCAGTTAAAATTGTTGAAAGGAAGTATTATGAAAAAAGGGTTGATTATCGGCGGAATAGTAGTTGTGATTGCAGCTGCTGTACTATTATATATCTGGGCTCCCTGGAAAAATTTGGATAACCGGATTGTGATACCTTACATCGCCCACCAGAAACCGCAGGTTGATCCCCATCTTCCCAGCTCAGTTGAACTTTCAGATAAACTGGATGAAGTGACATTTGACGGATTGTTTAATGTCTCGGCAAATCCAAGCGGTAAAACATATGAAGATGGCCTGGGTGAACTTGTTGACATCAGTCCGGATTATGTTGTAACGGTGCGGCTAAAGCCAAACAAAAAATGGCACAGCAGCTATGATATTAAAGTCGATGAAGATGAAAATGTTACAGTTACAGAAAAACAAGCGATATATTTTACGGAACGGGATCTTAATTTTACACTGCGAAGAATTTTAAGGCTTGGGAGCCTTTCGCCGGATTATCTGCTGCTTACACAATCTATGGAACGCCTGGAATTCAGCGGGCCGGATGAAAATAACGAGATAAAATTCCGGTTTAAGCCAATTCGTGACTGGACGCCGGATGATGTAAAGGAAATGCTTTCATTCAAAATATTGCCCTACGATTCTGAATTACTAGCCCCGAGATATTCCATGGGTACCGGTCCTTACATGGCTGTAGCTCCGCAGGCTGACGTTTCAAATTATTACAAAAATCCATCCGGAATGGCACAGATACCGCAGATTATTTTAAAACCCTATATTGATAACAGCACGTATACAACCGAACTAAGCAATACCAATATTAATGTTTTGCTTTCCACGCCGTTTGGAAGCCTGTCACCTATCCTGGAAGACCAGGAAGACTATTTCTATAAATCGAATATCAGTACAACCTTTTTTGCGATCCTTTTTAATACAGAAAGATTAAATCGTCAGCAGCGCCAGGAGCTTAGAAAACTGATTAATAATAAAGTTATTTTAAATCGCTTTTATAAAGTTGGTACACCACAGCAAAGGCATATTGCTGACTACAAGGGAAACAAAGATAACTACGATGATTACCTAAATTATAGCATATTTCCCACATCATCCTATTACGTAGAAGAAGACATTATCTCACCTTTAAAGGAAAATACATCTGCAGATTTGTCTGTTTTACCGGACTCCGTGGTGATTAAGGCTTGTTTAAATTATGGTTTCAGAGAAGAATATTCTGAACTTGTTGAGATTCTTAATGACAAGTCGTTGTTCAATGGCAAGATCAGAGCTCAGGCTGTTCAGAACGAAGAAATCATGAAAGGAAATTACGATGCATTGTTAATTGCGATCAACGGATACAGCAGTAATTTCTTTTTTGATTTGTATAACCTATTCTTAAGAGAACCGGATCTCTCTATTCATAAGATTAATCTAATTACCGATTCTGACGGCAAAGGTGACCGCACATTTAATCCGTCTTCATTTCAGGCATCCAAAAACTTTTTCAGGCTGGATTTGAGTAATTCCGGACCAGACTATCAGGATACATACACATTGCTGGACTATATCTATGGTTTTATGTCGACACGTGAAGTTTATGACAGACAGGAATTTGCAAGAAGAATTGATATGCTTGATCAGGATCTGGCTTTAGGTGCCTGGTTATTCTCTTTACCTTCAACTGCATATTTTTCAACACAGTTTGATGCATCGTCTATCGATCTATACGGAACAGCATCGCAGCTTTCCACAATCGAAAAATGGCGGGAAAAAACAGACGAATAAAATTTACCGGCTGCGGATAATAAAACTACTATTATCCGCAGTTTTATTTTTTTTAAATCAATGAGATCATCTATTCCAAAAATATTATTTCTTCAGTTTTTTATATTTTGTGTTGCACCGCTCTTTGCCCAAGAAAAGTCCGATTTTCTTATTGCAAGTAGCCTGCGGGGTTTTGAGATTCTAAACCGTTATCAGCAAAAAATTTCAGACAAAGAAAAATCTTCCTTCCAGTCATATTTGCCATCTAAAATTATTAATCGCGATATGTTTCTTAGCGATGGATTTACATCAGCAATGGAAATTTCAGTTGAGCAGCAGACCTACTTTCTTTTGTTAAACGAAGAGAAACAGCCGGTTATTGTTGACCCTGTCGGTGATTATAAAATTATTGAAAATGCTGATCTTGCGGATGACGTGCTAAAAGTAGAGAAAGCAGGCAGGGTAAAATTTGCAAAAGGAACTTTTTCAATCACAAAATCTAATTCTGTTTTTCTTAATAAAAATGTCATTATAAGAGAGATTTTCAAAAAACAAAACAACGTATATGTTTTCAATGTTTCTGATGGCGAGTATGGCTGGATAAATTATTCGGATAAATCTGCAATCACAAAAATTGCATCGGATAAAATTAGTAAGGAAATAACTATTCCTGAGTTAATAGTTGAAAAAGTTGCTGAAGAAGTTGAAAAGATAAACATTTTGTACCGTAAACTTTTCTCTGATTTAAATCAAATGTACCCGGAAAAAAATGAACCGCCAGAAATCTATTTAATAAATTCTGCCAGAGAAATCACCTTAAATTTACCACCAAATTTCGAAAAACATTTTCCCAAGACGGTACTATACCTTGTAAATGAATTAGAGATTATTATTACAGGTACACCGTTCAGTGTTGTCCGGAATAATGATAAACTGCAAATAAAAATGAAAGAACAAATCTGATGAACAGATTGTGGACAGGGCATATTGTTAGTTTTATCCTGGTAAGTATTGTTCTTTTAAGCCTATTTACATTTTTTAATAATCGTCAGAAGGAAATAAAGAATCTGCAAAACAGTCGCGTCGAAAAATGGCTGAAGCTCGACTATCTTGATTTTGATGACCCACTGCAAAAAGCAATTCTGGAGGAATCTCTTAATTTATTTGATCCTTCTGCTGTAAAGGAAAATGAGAAACAAATTTCACAGATTGAAAAGTACAGGAATCAGCAGGTATTGGAAGCCGTAAAAGCAGATCAATCCGGAGCAGTGTCATTAGATCAGATAAGCAACCTTTTAACAATGTATTTCAAATTTATTGTTGTCTATCTTATAACTTTAATTTTAACTTTTTATGGCGTGCAAACCCTTGGTAGTTACAAATTTATAAAGGAAAAACAAAATCCTGAATCCGCGTTGGTTAAACTGAAGAATGTCTTTCAAACCCCACCAGCTCAGCACACTTTTCCAGCTTATTTAAAAATACTTTCAAAAAGTGGATTTATTATTCTAAAAGTAATTGCCAAAGGCCTGGTTTACATGGTTTTGTTTTCACCAGCGTACGTGCTTGCATACTCATTCCGCACGAGGTTTGATACAGAGACGGTATTTTTTATGATACTGTTAGGAATAATTTCAAACGCTCTATTAATAACTTATTCTCAGAAGTTTTATACATTTCTAAAATCTGAAAGCCGTAAAGGCTATGTGGAAACGGCAATAGTAAAAAATATGGACAATGATTATCATTTTATATCCCCAAAAGGGCTTAACCAAAGCAGTGTCTTTTTATGGCGAAAAACTTTTCCAGGACATGTTTTTAATCACATATATGAGAATGCTCATTTTCAGTATCTGAGTGCTATAAAAGAACAGGCATCATTTCTAATTACAGGACTTATAATCATTGAAATGGCCTTAAACATTCAGAATCATTTGTGTTATGAACTGCTACAAAATCTGCTTTACAGGAACTATGCGTATGTAACACTTATAGTACTTGGAATATATTATATTGTAAAGACCACAAATATTGCCGTAGACTGGTATGTTCAAAAAGCCAGTCATAAATATTACAACCTGCCTTAATAAACCAATTCCTAAAACCGAGAATCTTTAGCAAAAAATAGAGATCTAAGTACAATAAAAACAATCACCAAAATATCATAAAAAATTGGTATGATATTTGAAATAATATTAATAGACAAATAAAGAAATGACTGCCTTTCTGTTCAGTTAATTTACTCGGCGTCAAGCATACTCCTCTGAATAGTTGGTTAAAGCAGCAAATCCCCTTCCGCCCAAAGAAGGGGATTTGTTTTTTACGGCAGATTTTAATCACAACTAACCAAATCTTTGTGCAATTTTTCTCAAATATAAGAAGCTATTTATTTCAAATTTCTTATTTTTAAGAAAATGAAACCAACTCTATCTTTTTAAGACCATTAAAAACAATTACTTAAATTTAAGATGATTTGGTATGGTTTTTGCGAATCTCTAGTATACAATATAGATATTTCTACATTTGACACTTGAGGTATTTCATGCATGTAAAAACTGATAAAGAACTATATCCTATCGGATATGTTGCCAGAATGTTTGATGTTTCTGTTGCAACTTTGCGTCTTTATGAAGCTGAAGGATTGCTTATTCCACATAAAAGCAAAGGAAATCACAGGCTTTATTCAGAATCAGATATTAAGAGAATCCGATGCATACGGCGCATGATTGATCAGGAAGGTATTAACCTTGCAGGAATACGGATGATGTTATCGGCTATTCCATGCTGGGAATTAAAACCATGTTCACTGGAAGACAGGGCAAATTGTGATGCTTTTAACACAGCAGCAAAACCCTGCTGGTTAGTCGAAGTTAAAGGCGAAATATGTTCAACAGCGGATTGCCATTCATGTAATGTTTACGAGCAATCATCTGAATGCACAGATATAAAGAATATTCTTAATACATATTGGAGGGTTCGTAAAAATGACTAAATCATTGAACAGGCGGGAATTTATTAAAATTGCCGGAATAGGTGCCGGAGGCTTTGCTGCCGGTGCATCTGCTTTACATGCCTGGAATCCGTTTCAAATAGATCCAACACAAATTGCTTCATCGGGGATCCCCGGAGTAACACCAACCTACTGTGAAATTTGTTTCTGGAAATGTGCAGGGTGGGTCCACAAAAAGGATAATGAACCCTGGAAAATAGTAGGTAATCCCGACGATCCGCATTCTAATGGCAGATTCTGTCCAAGGGGAACAGGCGGGCTTGGTGCTTATACGGATCCAGACAGATTGAAAACTCCATTAATAAGAGTTGAAGAACGAGGTAAACAAGTTTTCCGTGAAGCAACGTGGGATGAAGCATTTGATTATATCACTGATAAAATGAATTTAATAAAAGAAAAATGGGGACCTGAATGTGTTGCTCTATTTACCCATGGTTCGGGTGGGGATTATTTTAAAAATCTTATAAAAGCTTACGGATCGAATAATATCGCAGCACCATCTTATGCCCAATGCCGGGGCCCGCGTGAAGAAGCTTATGTTTTAACATTTGGCGAAGCTGTCGGTTCTCCGGAACGGACAGATATGCAAAACAGTAAGTGCATCGTACTGATAGGATCGCATATTGGTGAAAATATGCATAATGGACAGGTTCAGGAATTTACTGAAGCCGTTGCAGCAGGGGCCACTGTGATAACCGTTGACCCGCGTTTTTCTACGGCTGCAAGTAAGTCAAAGTACTGGCTGCCAATTAAACCATCTACCGATCTGGCGCTGTTACTGGCATGGATTAACGTGATTATTGAAGAAGAATTGTATGACAAAGATTATGTTGAAAAATATACTTATGGTTTTCAGCAATTAAAGGAATCTGTTAAAAATAACACACCTGAATGGGCTTATCCGATTACAACAATTAAACCGCATATTATAAGGGAAACAGCTCGTGAAATGGCTAAAAATGCCCCTGCTACAATTGTCCATCCCGGAAGACATGTAACCTGGTACGGTGACGACACACAGCGTGTTCGTGCGGGGGCAATCCTTAATGCTTTACTTGGCTCATGGGGCAGGCGTGGTGGATTTTATTCTCAGGTGAAAGCAAAAGTTAAAAGCCCTGCTTTACCACCGTATCCAAAACCCAAAAAAGACTGGAAGGATGCCTTCCCGGGAAAGTATCCCCTGGCAAACCTTGCTATCTCACAAGGGATATGTGATGCTACAATTCCATCTGTTGAGCGAGACTGCTCATTTAAAGGCTGGTTCGTTTATGGTACAAATCTGTTGATGACATTACCGCAGCCAAAGAAAACCCTGGAAGCAATTCAAAATCTTGAATTGTTAGTGGTTGTCGATATTCTTCCTGCGGAGATTACCGGTTATGCGGATGTTATTTTACCGGAATGCACCTATCTTGAACGCTACGATGACTTACGTGTATCTGCCGGCAGAGTAGCAAATGTTGCCTTGCGTGCTCCTGCCTTTGAACCGAAATATGATACAAAGCCAGCTTATTGGATGGCGCGTGAACTGGCACTGAGATTGAATCTGGGTGAATATTTCCCTTATGAAAAAATTGAAGATTACCTTGAATACCGGCTTAAATCTATTGGAAGCAGCCTGGATGAAATGAAAAAACTTGGTGTTAAACAATTACCATCGGATCAGAATTCGCTTTATTTCCTGGAAGGTGAAGATTTTGAATTTTACACACCAACCGGAAAGATTGAATTGTATTCAACACAACTGGCAAATGCCGGATTTGATCCAATCCCGCAATATACTGCCCATGAAGAGCCCGGTGAAGGTTATTACCGTTTGCTTTACGGTCGGGCCCCTATGCATACTTTTGGCCGTACAGCCAATAATCCTAACCTTGCTGATCTGATGGATGAAAACGAAGTCTGGATTAATCCAAAAGTTGCAAAAGAATGGGGTATCCGCCACCGCGATTATATTATTCTTGAAAATCAGGATGGTATAAAATCAGCAAAAATACGTGCAAAAGTAACAGAACGAATCAGGCATGACTGTGTGTATATGGTTCACGGTTTCGGGCACTCCCAAAAACAAATGAGACGTTCTTTCAATAAAGGTGCGAACGATTCAGACCTGATCTCAAAAATCAACGTTGATCCTATAATGGGGGGTACCGGAATGCGTGTGAACTTTGTGACTTTCAGAAGGGAGGTGGCCTGATGCGTTACGCCATGGCTATTGATACAAAAAGGTGTGTAGGCTGCTCCGATTGTGTTGTTGCCTGTCAGACCGAAAATAATGTACCAACAGGTTATTGCAGAGACTGGATTGTTGAAGATATGGCTGGTCAGTACCCTGAATTGCATCTTGAAATACGTTCTGAAAGATGTAACCATTGTGAAGATGCTCCCTGTGTGCGCTGCTGCCCCACAAGCGCAAGCCATGTTGTGGAAGGCGGAGTAGTGCTTGTAGATCATGATGACTGTATTGGCTGCAAAGCTTGTATCGCATCGTGTCCTTATGATGCCCGGTTTGTACATCCTAAAGGTTATGTGGATAAATGTACATTTTGTATCCACAGGGTCCGTGAAGGAAAAAAGCCGGCCTGTGTAAGTGTTTGCCCTACACATGCGATGATCTTTGGTGATTTGGATGATAAAAACAGTGATATCTCAAAAGCGTTAAGAACACGTCAGCATAAAACACTGATACCCGAAGCTGGTACAAGACCGCATGTATATTATCTATTGTAAAACCAAATCTTATCATGGAGTATAAAATGAATGAAGTAAATATTACATCAGGCAGAATGAACCATGGTATAGATCCGGTGCTTCATGCCTGGGGCTGGGAAATTCCATTATATCTGTTCCTGGGAGGGCTTGTTGCCGGTATCCTGTTTTTTTCAGCTCTGTTTTTTCTAAGAAAAAAAGAAAGTGATTTTAAAACAACTGTTAAAATTGCACCGTTGTGGGTACCGCCAATGCTGGCGATAGGTTTAGGCGCTTTGTTTTTAGATCTTACCCACAAACTCTATTTCTGGAAACTATATACTACTATTCGCTGGGAATCACCCATGTCCTGGGGAGCCTGGACGCTCATGGTTATTTTCCCGGTAAGTTTGTTGTGGGCTGCCACATGGATAAAGGATGTTTTTCCTGGCTGGGATTGGAAAATTTCATTTGTTGAGAAATCTGTAGAATTGTTAAAAAATTATCGCACCTGGATGGCCTGGTCATTAATTCTGCTGGCAGTAATTCTCGGAATGTATACAGGTATACTTTTATCTGCATTTAACGCCAGACCCTTTTGGAATACATCTATTCTGGGGCCGCTTTTCCTGGTTTCAGGGCTTTCAACGGGGGCTGCTTTTATAATTTTAACAAGTAAATCAGCTGAAGAACGCAAGCGTTTCAGCCAGATTGATATGATTTTAATAGGTGTGGAAATTTTTCTGATTATTCATCTTTTTATGGGTTTTCTGGCAAGTACGTCTGTACATATTCAAGCCGCGGAAATGTTTTTAGGTGGTCCTTATACTGCTATTTTCTGGACTTTTGTAGTTGGGATGGGTTTAGTAGTTCCGCTTCTTGTAGAGTTGTTTGAGTTAAAAGGTATACATGTACCGGCAAAATTAGCAGCAATCCTGGTATTAACCGGCGGGTTGATTTTAAGATTTATCGTGGTTGATGCCGGTCAGGCTTCGCGCTGGTTATATAAATTTATGCAATAATGATCTGATTTTTTACCTGTTTATCAGGAAGGAGAAAAAATGAAAGAACAAAAATATTGGTCACCTTATGTTGCCGGGGTCGGTTTGGGGCTGACATTGTTGCTGGCATTTGTTTTTATGGGGCGTGGCTTAGGTGCTTCAGGGGCAATGATGCGCTTTGAAGTGTGGTTCATAAATCTTTTTGCTGCTGATCATGTTATGGGGAATGCGTATTTTTCCAAATATGCGGTTAATCCTTTATCTAACTGGCTTATTTTTGAAGTAATCGGTGTGTTGATCGGTGGCTTTATATCAGGTGCATTAGCCGGAAGGTTAAAGTTTAAAATTGGAAAAGGTCCAAGAATTTCAAATAAAGGCAGGCTTGCACTCGCCTTTACAGGCGGAGCAATTATGGGTTTTGGGGCAAGATTAGCCCGCGGATGCACAAGCGGATTGGCTTTAACCGGCGGCGCCACTCTTGCGGTTGGTGGCTGGGCTTTTATGTTTGCAGTGTTTGCCGGGGCTTATGCTACAGCATACTTTGTGCGCAGACAGTGGATTTAAATTATACTTAATGGAGAACTGAAAAATGGCACCCTTTTTTAAGTTTGGATTTTTTGGAGAGCAAACAGGTTTTCTGGTTGCATTAATCCTTGGTATCAGTTTTGGATTCTGGCTTGAGCGGGCCGGGTTTGGTTCCAGCCGTAAACTGGCGCTGCAATTTTATTTTGAAGATATGACAGTGTTAAAAGTGATGTTTACGGCAATAATTGTTGCCATGCTGGGACTAACCTATTTTACTCTTTTTGGCTGGATAGATATTTCAAAAGTTTATATTAATCCAACCTATTTATGGGCACAGATAACAGGCGGATTAATTCTTGGTGTAGGTTTTGCGATTGGCGGATATTGTCCCGGAACGTCGGTTGTTGGAGCAGCAACAGGTCGTATTGATGCCTTTGTTTATCTTGCAGGAGCATTATTTGGCATGTTTGTATTCGGCGAAATGTTCCCATGGATAGATGATCTTTTCGTTGCAGGAAATATGGGCAGTATGCGTCTGCCGGAATTATTTGATTTGTCAACCGGAATAGTTGTTCTATTGGCAGTTGTAATGGCGATTGGTATGTTTCTTGGCGGCGAATGGCTGGAACGAAAGTTCAGAAAGGAGAGTGCCTGATGAAACTTTCATCAAAAATGCTCGGATTTGCCACTCTTCTGCTGCTGGCTGTTATCCTTTCATTTGCTCCAGTTGACCAGGTAGCTGTAAAACCTTTCAGCGAAGAAGAATTAGTCCATCAGCTAAATAACAAAAGCAACTATGTTCAGGCAGATCAGCTTGCTCATATGATTATTGATAAAGAGCCCGGATTCCAGGTTATTGATATACGCCCGAAAGAAGATTATCAGAAATACCACATTCCCGGATCCGTTAATATTCCACTGGATGAACTTTTTAATAATAAAGGAAATGAACTGATCATTCCATCCTATATGAAAATACTTGTCAGTAATGGCAATACCAAAGCCGGGCAAGCATGGTTATTAATGCGCTCTAAAGGATATAATGAAACGTATGTATTACATGGTGGAATGAACTACTGGGTTGGTGTTTTCACAAATCCTGAAAAACCGGCTGATATCGCTGCAGATGATGAATTTTTTACTTACCAGTTCAGAAAATCCGCCGGCCCTGTTATGATGGGTACAGAGAGTATTGTTCAAAACACGGAAGTTGAAACATCTGTTCCAAAAGCTGTAATCAGAAAACGGCCTGCCCGCAAAAAAGGCGACGAAGGCTGTTAACTTAAAATTTAACTGCCGGTTTGTGAATATAACATTTACTTACCGGCAGTTTTCATCATAAACTATTTAAATTTTCCTTCCTGCAGGAACGAACATCTTGCATTAAAGTATATACTTCTTTAGTCTCAAACACCTGTATTATTTAATTGAATCCTAAACGGCTTATTTTTTAGATTGCGCACAAATGAATCTTGCCAGTTTAAACAACAACCTTGAAAAAATAAGATCCGCGTCCAGGCTTATTTATGAACAAAAAGATAAGTTATGGGCGGTTATCTGGTTTAGCGGACTCTTGCTGCTCTGGATCTGGGATCTTATGTTTCTGAATGGTCCGGCACTCACTAAGTTTATTTCTGCTTTTTTTAATACGTTTCTGATTGGTTTCCTGGTCATTTTTATCTCGCTGTTTTTAGGCTGGCTCTCAGCAATGGCAAGTCACTACAGTCAGTGGCGTTTAAAAGGCTGGCTAAATTTTCCGTTTGATCTGATGTTGAATTTATTCCGTTCAATTCCGCAGATTTTGGGCATATTGTTTGGTTATGTATTTATAACCCGCATTCTTGAAGAAAGCAATCTTGGATCATTTAGTGTCATATTACTAATCAGCCTTGTCATCAGCCTGTTTGTTTTTCTTGAAATAAATGATCTGATGATCGAAAGAATCAGCCACTATCAGAAAACAGATTTTTATAATGCTATGCGCGTATGTGGTATACCTGAATTTAGAATTATTAATTTTGATATACTTTTTAAGAATAGCTGGATACACATATTTAACAAAATGATCTCTGTATTCGGGATGACTATATTTTTAATTTGCAGTGTGGATTTTATAATATCAGTTGGATTGTCAACAGATGTAAGCTCTGTAAATCTGCCGGCTACACTTGGAAGCATGCTCGCCCAAATAGACAGTAAACAAGATATTTTAGCCATAGGAACAACTTTAACAGACCCCTTGTATTTACCAAATTTGTTCTTTACACATTTGCAGGGTGTCAGCGTTGCTTTTGTGATTGTTTTTTCGCTGCTGTGTATTTTTAAAATATCGGATGGTTTTGCCCGGAGATATCATATATGAGTGCTTTCCATTTTGATATTAAGATAAATGCCGGTAAAAGAAAACTTGTTGATATAGATGGTTTTGAAATTTCACCTAATAAAATAACTTTTCTGTTCGGCGAATCCGGCATAGGTAAATCAATAATCAGTAAAGCATTTTACGGCTTATTAGATGGTGATGATCTAAAAATTAAGATCAACGAATTCGATTATCCTGAATATTTAAAAAAAGACTTAGTCACAGAACAAAAAGACACAGGTTTTTTTGTTTTCCAGGAGCCGTCTTCTCATTTGAATCCGCTACGCAAACTCGCAGTTCAATTGAATGAAGGAAGTCTTAAAAACATAAATAAAAAAGATGAACAGGCCATTATTAAATTTCTCTGGGATGGTGGTGATCAGGTGTTCCTTGAGAAATTGCTACAGGTATTCCCAAAACCATATCGGCCCAGTGGCGGAGAAAAGCAACGTATCTTACTGGCAATGGCCTTCAAAAAAATAAAAAAATATATTGACGACAAAAGCCAGACAAAAACAGCCCTTTTTGTTTTTGATGAGCCTACCGGCAGCCTGGATAATCGTTTCAGAAACCTGTTTCTGCAGCTGCTGATAGAATGTTACAGACAAAAACCATTTTCGGCACTTATCATAACACATGATTATTCCATTATCAGTGAAATGGAAACTCACTATCCTGATCTGCAAAAAGCAATAGAGTATAAAGAATTGAATCGCATTCAGGGTAAGCTGAAATTAGATCTGTTTTCAAAAAAAGCCTACCTGGATTGGGTGAAAAACCAGGATAAATTGTCTGTGGTTTATGATAATAATAAAAATGTACTGATATTAAAATCACCGGTATCAGTTTTTGATCGCAATCTGGCTTTCTATAAAAAGGGAAAAGATGGACAGTTCTCGAGAACGGATCTTGAGCTGCGCAAAAACAATCTCGTATATTTAAAAGCCCAAAGCGGAGTTGGCAAAACAACGATAGCCAAGATCATTATGGGCCTTGTAAAACCTGAAAAAATGCAGATTAGCTATGGTAGTTTAAATGCTGATCAAAATACGGGCGAAGAAGTCTGGCGAAAAAGTATATGGGGTCAGTATGTTTCAATGGTTTTTCAGCATGCCGATGAATCGTTAAACCAAAATGCATCGGTGATAGAAGCATTTAATTCACTGCCTTTAAAAAAGCCGATGGACCAGACTCAACTGACGGCGCAGCTGCAAACATTTTTTGATGAAAAAATTAATCCTACCTTTTTGCAGAAAAAAATCAAATTCCTGAGTGGTGGCCAAAAACAACGATTGAATATCTTAAGAAGTATGCTGCTGGAAACGGATGTTTTAATAATGGATGAACCGTTGAATGGACTTGATCTGAAAAGTGTTCATAAGGTGATCGGGAAGATAAAATTGCGTCAGCAGCAGGGAGCGGCAATCTTATTAATCTCGCATAATGAAGAGATATTTGACAATATGGTTTCTGAAGAAAATGTTATATATCTGAAGATTGAATCAAAATAAAAAAAGGCTGCCATTTAAAACCTGACAGCCTTCTGATAGTTAATCAAGCCATTTTATAAGTCGCGTTTCATGTTGCGCGAATAGATCCTGATGGATGGGAAACACCCTGCAATTAAACCGGTAAGAGCCGTCCGGTTTTGCCTTTACCCTTGCGCGGAACTCATATCGGCCGTCTTCGGTTTGGCCAATCAATCCCATAGGGTAAATTTCCATATGCTGGTGTCCTTTTATCGCGTCCTGACGCTCAAGTATCAGCTCCACCCTGATTTCATTTGTTTTAAGAGATCCGGGCGTTAATATCACGCTGATTTCTTTTGTTTCTCCTGCACTGAAAATACGCAAGTCTTCGCCGATATATCCACCATTTACACTAAGGTGTACCGTCTTCCAGTGACGTTTAACGCGGTTCATCCAGCGTGTGAAACGAAGAAGTGATGCAAATTCGTTTTCAGTATATTTAATTGAACGATGCATACCGGGTGCATAGTATTGTGTTGTATAGTTCCAGACCATGGTATGTGTACTGAATTTTGTAAGGGTGGAACGCAGGGATTCTTTCGCCATTTTAATCCATGAATGTGGTATTCCGCCTTTATCACGATCGTAAAACAATGGGATAATCTCGTTCTCGAGCACATTATACATCTGCTCAGCATCATCACTATCCTGTTGCAGATGGTCATGGTATTCAACTTCTTTCCCAATTGTCCAGCCGTTGCTGCCATTGTAGCCTTCCGGCCACCAACCATCCAGCACAGAAAAATTAATTCCGCCATTAATGGGTACTTTCTGACCGCTGGTACCGCTGGCTTCAAGAGGACGGCGTGGATTATTCAGCCAGACATCCACACCTGAAACAAGCGATCTGCTTATGTTGATGCCATAATCTTCAATAAAAAGAACCTTTCCTTTAAAACCGCTCTCATGGGTGATTGCATTTATTTCACGAATCAGTTCTTTGCCGGCATCATTGGCAGGATGCGCCTTCCCTGAAAATAAAATCTGAAGAGGAAAATCAGCATTGTTTAGAATTTGCTTGATGCGTTCCCGATTACTGAATATTAGAGATGCTCTTTTGTATGGGGCAAATCGGCGGGCAAAACCAATTGTCAATGCATTTTCGTCCAATATTTCATCCGCAGCAGGGAAGCCATGATCATTACTTTTATATCTGTCTAATTGCCGTTTATACCGCCGTCTTAAGTGGTTAGTCATGTTTTTCTTCATATTATTCATTGCCTGCCAAAATATTTCATCAGGCACATCGGCTATTTTGTTCCAATACGGCTCATCATGAATATGTTCACGCCATTCTTTTCCGATGTATGTATCAAAAAGTTTTATCATCTCACGATGTAACCAAGATTCTGTGTGTATTCCATTGGTAACATAGCCGATAGGTACTTCGGCAGTAGGTACACCGGGATAGACTTTCTGCCACATATGCTGAGAAACTTCACTATGCAGTTTGCTTACTCCATTTGCCATGTATGATAGGTTTAAAGCCAGTATGGTAAGTGAGAAGTTTTCATGCTGATGAATATTGACATTTCGGCCAAGATCAAAAAAATAATCGTCTGACATTTCCAACTCAGGCCAGAAATCTTTGAAATAGCGTTTCATCATTTCAAATTCAAACGCTTCATTTCCTGCGGGAATAGGTGTGTGAGTGGTGAACAGGGATGTGCTCCTGATAAATTCTAAAGCAGGTTTAAAATCCATACCTTCATTGATTAGCTCATACAGGCGTTCAAGCCCAAGAAATGCAGAATGGCCTTCATTCATGTGATATACGGATGGGTTAAGCCCCATCTTTCTCAAAGCCCTTAGTCCACCGATTCCAAGAATAATTTCCTGCTGAATACGTGTATCACGTGTTCCGCCGTACAAAGAATGAATTATATTTTTGTCTTCAGCAGAATTTTGTTCAACATGTGTATCCAACAGGTACAAATTGATCCGGCCAATGGCCACCTTCCATATTTTTATAAATACTTCCCGGTCCAGAATAGGAACGCTGGTTAGGACAGGTTTTCCTGATTTATCAGTAACTAATGTTATGGGGAGATCTTCCAGTACTAATTCCTTATATTCTTCCAGCTGTTCACCTTTTTCATTGATAAACTGATTGAAGTATGCATGCTTGTACATCAAACCTACAGCAACAAAAGGCAACCCCAAATCACTGGCTGTTTTACAATGATCCCCGGAAAGTATTCCCAGTCCACCGGCGTAATTTGGCAAGGACTCATGTAATCCATATTCTGCTGAAAAATAGGCAATTAGTTGGTTTTGAAGGTTCGGATAATTTTCACTGAACATTGTGTTCGGTGCATCCATATATTTTCTAAAACGTTGGTGGATACTTTGTAATCTTCCAACAAACTCATTGTTCGCGGCAGCTGATTCCAGCTTTTCGTAATCCACGTTTTTTAAAAATGCTACAGGGTTTCTTTCTTTTGCTCTCCATAGTTCAACGTCAATCTCGCGATACAAATCACGAAGATCAGGATTCCAGCTAAACCAGAAATTGTATGACAGTTCTTCCAGTGTTTTCAGCGAATCTGGCAGTTTAAGCATTGAAGACATATTTTTCCTTTCAAGAATAAAACACTCATTTTAGAGTTACGTTGCGGCGAAAATATTAAATCACTATTTCAAGTGCAATGGAAAATAGCACGAAAATAAAGGAGAAAAATAAAATAAAAATTTACACCTTACAAATTTACTCCAATGTTTAAACTTTTTAATTTTAAAGATTACTTATTATTTTATAAAATATGCCAATTATGTCTGACAATATTACTGCTTATTAATATCCATTCAGTTATAAGGAACTGTAATTTGTTGTTTATTAAAAAGTTAGACTTTTGGCATAAAAGTTGAAATATCTATCTTTCTCAAAATAAAGAGGAGAATAATATAGTGAGTGAAATCGTATCAACACCTGTTTCTGAAGTGCTTCCGATTATGCCATTGCGAAACACAGTGGTTTTTCCGCATCAGGTAATACCCTTAGCAGTTGGTCGGGAAAAGTCTCTGAATCTTTTAAAAGGTCTTGATGAAGAAACAAAAGTTATTGGGCTTATCTCTCAACAGGATGGAAGAGTTGAGGAGCCTGGTTATGAAGACCTGTTTAAGTTCGGCACTGCGGCAATGATTTTGAAAAAATTTAAGATGCCTGATGGCAGTGAGCAATTGATTGTTCAGGGATTATATCGTTTTAAAGTGATTGAATTCAGCAGATCAAATCCGTTTTTCGAGGCTGTTGTTAACCAGCAGGAAGATGAAGAGATGGAACAAAAAGACAGTTTTGAAATTGATGCGCTGTCTAATAATGTAAAGAATGTTTTTCAAAAAATAGTGGATCATACTCCGTACCTTACGAATGAGCACAGAGTAATGGTGCTAAATACCGAAGATCCTTCAAAATTATCTGATGTTATTGCTTCACAAGTCAATTTTACCGTTGCAGAAAAAGAACAAATTCTTGAAACACTCAGTGTCAAAGACAGGTTGTCAAGGATTAATTATCTTCTGAATAAGGAGCTTCAGATATTAGAGTTAGGGAGCAAGATTCAGGATGAAGTGCAGGGTGAGTTAAATAAGACTCAGCGCCAATATTATTTGCGGGAACAGTTAAAGGCTATTAAAAAAGAGCTTGGAGAATATGAAGATGAAGGCTCTGAAATTGAAGAGCTTAGGGAAAAGCTTGCGAAAATAAAAATGCCTGAGCATGCCAGGGAAGTTGTTAATAAAGAGCTGAACCGACTTTCAAAAATGTCTCCTATGGCAAGCGAGTATACTGTTTCCAGGACTTATATCGATTGGCTGCTGGATATGCCATGGAAAAAAAGTACAAAAGATCGGCTGGATGTTACACAAGCTGAAAAAATCCTTAATGAAGACCATTACGGGCTTGACAAAGTTAAAAAACGCATTTTGGAATATCTCGCAGTGCGGCAGTTAAAATCTGACATGAAAGGTCCCATTTTATGCTTTGTTGGACCTCCTGGAGTTGGGAAAACAAGTTTAGGAAGATCAATTGCCCGTGCATTAAACAGGAAGTTCAGCAGGTTGTCTTTAGGTGGGGTACGTGATGAAGCCGAAATTCGCGGACATAGAAGAACATATGTTGGTGCCTTGCCCGGACGTATTATCCAGGAGATTAAAAAACTTGGATCAAATAATCCTGTTATTATGCTTGATGAAATTGACAAACTGGGAATGGATTTCAGGGGTGATCCTTCTTCAGCCTTACTTGAAGTGCTGGACCCTGAGCAGAATTTTTCTTTTGCAGACCATTATCTGGAGATACCGTTTGATCTTTCAAAAGTAATGTTTATAGCAACTGCAAATCTGATAGACCCGATTCCACCTGCACTGAAAGACAGGATGGAAATCATTGAGATTAACAGTTATACTGAAGAAGAAAAAGCAAATATTGCTGAGAAATATTTGATACCAAAGCAGCTTAAGAATCATGGATTATCATCAAAGCAAGTTGAGTTTAGTCCAATCTCTGTGAAGACAGTAATAAACAAATATACCCGAGAAGCCGGTGTACGTAATCTTGAAAGAGAATTAGCCAGTGTTATTCGCGGAGTTGCAAAGGAAATTGTTGAAAAGACGGTTAAGTCTAAAAAAATTAGTCCAAAACATGTTGAAAAATACCTGGGAGCTGAAAGGTTTTACTACGACATTGCAGAGCGCGTTTCGCAGGCAGGTGTTGCAACGGGTTTAGCATGGACGCCTGTTGGAGGTGATATTCTATTTATAGAGGCTACCAAAATGGAAGGCAAAGGTAATTTATCCTTAACCGGAAAGCTTGGTGATGTGATGAAAGAGTCGGCAAGCGCCGCTCTGAGTTTTTTAAGAACAAATGCCAGCACATATAAAATAGAAAAAGATTTTTATAAAAAATATGATACCCATATCCATATACCTGCAGGTGCAATTCCGAAAGATGGTCCAAGTGCCGGAATTACAATGTTTAGTGCACTTTATTCGTTGTTTTCAAACAGGCCCATCAGAGATAATCTTGCAATGACAGGAGAGATTACCTTGCGTGGTTTAGTTTTACCAGTAGGTGGAATAAAAGAAAAAGTACTCGCTGCAAAACGAGCAGGAATAAAGGAAATTATCCTTCCTGAAAAAAACAGGAAAGATCTTGAAGAAATACCCAAAGCAAATATTGTGGATATTAAATTTCATTTTGTAAAAGAAGTAAACGATCTTTTTGATCTGGCATTTAAATAGTCAGATTTATGATTAAAATCAAGCCCGAATTTGATGGTTTCAATTCGGGTAATTTTTTTTCAAAAAAGATTAAAAATATATTTGCCAAAGAGAAAACGAGTAGGTAAATTAAATGCTCTCGTAAACATACACCGAAGATAAAATAAATGATTTGCAAAGAGAAAATGGTGTATGTAAATTGCGAACCCTTTGTTCATTGAAATGAGGAGTTGATGCGGGCCTGAGATTAAAGCTTGTTGTCATAAAGAAGCGAAAAAAAGTTAAAAATGACAATGAAGAGTTTGATC
>JACKAO010000007.1 GCA_020635035.1 Calditrichia bacterium | reverse complement strand
GTCAGCTCCACGAAGCATTTCACCTGTCGATTGGCGGATAACAATTACTTCCTCAATATCATCCGCTGAATCCAATGCACCGGCTCGACCGATATAATCTTTTGCTGTATAATTTGCTAGGTATGGATATGCACCCGGTGTAAATACTTCACCACGAACATAAACACGATCATATATTACAGAAATGATAATTTTATCCCCGGATTGCAAAGCATAATTTCGGAAACGATCCTGTTCTGTTAAGATATTAATTGATTCATTTGTTTTACCTCGCTCAACAACAAGACTTTCAAGGTTTGACTTTTTACTTAATGCTGAAACTCTCGTTAAAAATTGATAAAGAGTTTCATTTTCTTTGAGTGGATAGATTCCTTCAGAACCTACATTTCCTTCAATAATTACATACGATTTTTTAAGATCAATTGACTGAACATAAATGATATCACCGCCCTGCAAATTAGGATTTTGAGTTTTATCACCATGCCTGTAAAATTTTGACAAATCATAAGAATTTGTAATACCATCAATATGAGTAATTTTAATACTAGTATCGTCGGCCCAATCATTAAGGCTTGATGTAGCTTCGCCAGGTTTTTCCTGAACCTGTGATATTTCAATAATATCTGAAAGGCGGTCTGTTGCCTGAGCAAAATAAGTTCCAGGAGCTTTTACTTCCCCGGTATAATAAACTCGGAATTTTCGCAAACCAGTAATGTTTACGGCAATTTCTGCTTTTATATAGTTGACTTTTACCACACGCTCTATTAATTGCTTTGCTTCTGTAAGAGACATCCCACTGACACGATATTGCCCAACTGTAGGTATAATTACATCTCCAACAGGCAATACCGAAAACTCAAATTCATTTTCTAATTCTCCAAAAACAGATACTTTAAACTGATCACCAGGTCCAACTTTATATTTGTCTGGATCTAATTCTGCTTCTAATACCTGTGGGGAAACGTTTCTAATAACTGACCTGTTTTGATACAGCTTTTCCATTGATTGTTCGTATTTCTGATTCTGTAATTCGAGTAGGGGTATATTATCCTGTGCAAAGAGTAAAGTACAATTAACCAATAAAAACAATAGAATCTTTTTCACTTGTAGTCCTATCTGGGCTAAAATCAATTCTTGAAAATTTCAGTTAATTCTGAATATGTTTCAGATAATGCTTTTAATGCATTCTTTGCTGCATTCTGTTCACCACTTTTTTTATTTGGTCCCTTGCCTTGTGCTGACTGATCATCATTAACCCTGACTTCGATTAAGAAAATTTTCTGATGATCTGGCCCAGTTTCATCAATGACAAAGTATTTTGGAGCTCCCCAACCTTTTGCTTGGGCAAATTCCAGTAAAAGTGACTTATAATTAAAATACGTTTTTGTTTTTAACAGCTCTTTCTGATTCTTTAGCAGGAAGTTATCAACAAATGCTTTTGCAGAGTTTATTCCGCTATCCATATAAATTGCACCCAGGATTGCTTCAAACAGATTGGCTAAATTTGAAAGACGTTTTCGGCCACCTGTCTTTTCTTCTCCCTTATTAAGAATCAGGTATTCACCTAATCCTATGTCTTCTGTGATCTTACCTAAAACTTTGCGGGATACAAGGATGGCTTTTTTTTGAGATAAGGCGCCTTCGTTTTCGTTTTTAAATTCCTTATAAAGATATTCAGTAACAAGTAAATCCAAAACGGCATCACCCAAAAACTCAAGTCGCTCATTCGAAGATATTTGCTTCTCGGAGTTCAAATAATTTGAACGGTGGCTAACTGCCTGAATTAATAAATCCTGATTTTCAAATGTATATTTTATTTTGTTCTGAAATCCAGAAACGTCAATCGGATTATTCACAAAAACAGCTGCTTTTGTTTTGAATAATCCTGTAATTTTTTGAATCATTTTTCTGTGCGCAGCAACTATTCAGTATATTTTTTAACACAAAGAGTCACATTATGACCGCCAAAGCCGAATGAGTTGCTCAAGGCAACATTGACTTCTTTTTCTAACATTGTATTAGGTGTATAATTCAAATCACATTCAGGATCAGGTATTTCATAATTTATTGTTGGCGGAATTTTATTTTCTTTTACCGCCAATGCAGAAACAATCATTTCTAATGAACCGGCTGCCCCCAGTAAATGACCGGTCATTGATTTTGTTGAACTGATATTTATTTTATCTGCATGATCTTCAAATAGGCTTTTAATAGCCGCTGTTTCATTTTTATCATTAAAATATGTTGATGTACCGTGTGCATTAATATAATCAACCGCGTTTAATGGCAAATTGGCATCATTAACAGCAATCCGCATAGCCCGGATGGCTCCTTCTCCGCCAGGTGCCGGCTGCGTTATATGATAAGCATCTGCAGTAAATCCCATACCGGATAGTTCTGCAAATATAGGCGCTCCTCTTTCTAATGCATGTTCTAGGCTTTCGAGAATTACAATTCCTCCGCCTTCTCCAATAATAAAACCATCCCTTTCTTTATCAAAAGGTCTGCTTGCTTTTTCCGGATGTTCATTGCGGGTTGATAACGCTTTTGCTGCATTGAAACCAGCAACTCCCATAGGAGTGATAGTAGCTTCTGCACCACCACAGACCATTATATCTGCATCGCCTACCTGTATAGAACGCATTCCCAGACCGATAGCATGTGCTGATGTTGAGCACGCAGAAACGGTGGCATAATTCGGACCTTTTAAATTATATTTCATAGAAACATGACCGGCTGCGATGTCGGCAATCATTGATGGTATAAAAAATGGGCTTACCCTGCGTGGTCCGTTTTCGATCAGCTTTGTATGTTCCTCTTCGAAAGTGAGCATGCCCCCAATACCTGAGCCAATGATAACACCAATACGATCACGATCTTCTTTGTCGAGATCAAGATTTGAAGATGTTATTGCTTCATCGGCAGAGATCATTGCAAACTGTGTGTAACGATCAAGTTTTCGTGCATCTTTTTTATCAAAATAATTTAATGGATCAAAATTCTTAACTTCCGCACCGATCTTGGTTGTAAATTCAGCTGTATCAAATAATGAAATATATCCAACACCATTTTTACCTGCCAACAATGATTGCCAGATTTCTTTTACATCATTACCAACCGGGCAAATTGCACCTATACCAGTAACAACAACACGTTTTTTAGTCATAAAAAACCTTCAATAATGAAACATCAGACAAAAAATACAAGCAACCCGTTTAACAGCGGATTGCTATGAAAGTCTGCAAAGAAACTGAGAATTACCCCAGTTTTTCTTCCAGATAAGAAATAGCGTCACCGACTGTGCGCATTTTTTCAGCATCTTCATCAGGTATTTCGATATCAAACTTTTCTTCGAATGCCATAACAAGTTCTACTGTGTCAAGACTATCAGCACCTAAATCATCGATAAAAGAAGCATCGTTTTTAACCTGACCCTCATCAACACCTAATTGATCTATAATAATTTCTTTTACTTGATCTGCAACTGACATGAGTGCTCCTCCTTTGTCATTATTTAATTGTTAAATTACCATTCCGCCATCAACATTGATGACCTGACCTGTAATATATTTTGCTTTTTCAGAAGTTAAAAATAAAACCAAATCTGCGACATCCTGAACTGTCCCTAATTTCCCCAGGGGAATGGCCGAAACCAGTTCTTCTTTTGCTTTCTCGGGGAGGTTATCTGTCATATCTGTTTCAATAAAGCCGGGTGCAATTGCATTAACACGAATACCTCTTGATGCCAACTCTTTGGCTGCACTTTTGGTTATACCAATTATTCCTGCTTTCGAAGCAGCGTAATTAACCTGACCAGCATTCCCCATAACACCAACAACAGAACTCATATTAATAATACAACCCTGGCGTTGTTTCATCATTTGTTTTGTTACAGCTTTCAGACAGTTGAATGCTCCTTTGAGATTTATGTCAATTACATTATCCCAATCTTCTTCTGAAAGTCTCAGGAGAAGATTATCGCGCGTTATCCCTGCATTATTTACAAGAATGTCAACTTTCCCAAACTTGGCAATTGTTTGTTCAATAAGGGTTTTTGAATCTTCAGGCTTGGATACATCCGCGGCAACAGATAAGACTTCGCCTCCTATTGATTTAATCTCATCGGCAACACTTTTTAAACTTTCATCATTCCTGCTACTTATTGTTACCATTGCACCTTCTTTTGCATACGCAATTGCAATCTCTTTTCCTATACCGCGGGAAGATCCGGTAACAATTATAGCCTTATCTTTAAAAATCAATGGTTACCCCTCAATCATGTCCAGTTCATCAACATTGCCACAAGCATCACATTGCGCTTCTTTGTCTATCCTTTTAACAAGGCCTTTCAGTACTTTTCCCGGTCCAACTTCCAAAAAATTCGAATGCTTATCATTAATCATTCTCAGAATTATATCCTGCCATTTAACAGGATTGGTCAACTGTTTAAGCAGCAATTCTCTGATCTCAGAAGCATTTTGTACTGCTTCAGCAGTAACATTTGAGTAGAACGGAATTTTCGAATCGGACATTTCCGTAATTTTAAGTGCAGCAGATAGTCCCTGCTGCGCATCTTTCATTAACGGAGAATGAAAGGCACCTGAAACAACTAATTCAACTGCTCTTTTTGCACCTTTTTCTTTGGCAATTTCTAAAGCTTTTGTTACAGCTGTAATGGAACCTGATATGGCAATCTGTCCTGGAGAATTAAAATTGGCGGCCTGAACAACCCCAAATTCACTGGCAAGTTCACAAACTTCATTCACAGAAACAGGATCTAAACCAATGAGTGCTCCCATTGTTCCTGGATTTTTTTGACCTGCTTCATGCATAAGCCTGCTGCGTTCTTTTACAAGCTTGAGTCCATTTTCAAAGGTCAGAACACCGGCCGCAACCAAAGCACTGTATTCGCCAAGACTATGCCCGGCAACTGCAACAGGTTTAACATTTTTATTTTCGAGTAATCTTGCAACAATGACACTATGAACAAAGATCGCCGGTTGGGTAATAAACGTCTGTTTTAACTGATCTTCTGGACCATTAAAACAAATATCCGCCAAATCCAGCTCCATGATTTTATTAGCTGTTTCGAAATATTCTTTTGCTAGATCGAATTTTTCATACAGATCTTTTGCCATCCCAACATATTGAGACGCCTGACCGGGAAATATAAATGCTTTATTCATTAATTTTTAAGGGTATTATTTTTCTTAAGGCTTAGGCATAGCCCATTTCAGAAGTGAACTGCCCCATGTAAATCCGCCGCCAAATGTTGCAAAAAGTACCAAATCATTTTTATCCAGACGTCCTTCCTGGTAAGCTTCAGAAAGGGCTAATGGAATAGTGGCAGCTGTTGTGTTACCATAATTACCAATATTTATCATAACTTTATCGTTACTGATACCTAAGCGTTTTACAGCCGCATCAATTATCCGGAGATTTGCCTGATGCGGAACGAAAAGCTTTAAATCATCCCCAGTATAATTGTGTTTTTCAAGAATTTTAACGGAAACATCTGCCATGCGTTGAACAGCAAATTTGAATACCTGCTTACCATCCTGATATATAAAATGCCAGTCGTTTGCAACTGTCCTTAATGTTGCAGGATAAAGACTACCACCGGCTTTCATCTGCAGGGATTCAGAACCATGGCCATCTGTATGCAGCATAAAATCGATAATTCCGGTATCTTCTTCATCAGGCTCTAGCAATACAGCACCTGCTGCGTCGCCAAATAAAACACAGGTATTTCTATCTTTATAATTTACAATTGCACTCATTTTGTCGGCACCGACAACGACTACTTTTTTGTGCATCCCGGATGTAATAAACTGTGCTCCGGAAGATAAGGCAAATAAAAAGCCGGAACATGCTGCCGCAACATCATATGACCAGGCATTCTTTGCACCAACCTTGTCCTGAACAAGGTTCCCGGTACTGGGAAAAAACATATCCGGGGTAATAGTACCAACAATTATTAAATCTATTTCAAGCGGATCTATTCCGCGTTGTTCACATAACTTACGAACAGCTTCAGCAGCCATATCTGATGTTGCTTTGCCATCTTCAAGTATTCTTCTTTCTCTGATTCCCGTACGCGTCTGTATCCATTCATCATTTGTATCAACCATTTGTTCAAGATCATGATTGGTTAATACCTTTTCAGGAACATAGTGACTTACTGCGCTTATTTTAGCTCGCCTCAACATCTGCAATTTCCTCGATTTTAAGCTTTTTTTCAATATGCCTGTTCACATCTTTGTCATTCATATCACGTGCTACACGAAGTGCATTCTTAATAGCAATAGCTGAAGATTTCCCATGACAAATTATGGAGATACCATTTACTCCCAACAATGGCACGCCACCATACTGTTCATAATTAAAACTTTCTTTAAGTGCATGAAAAGCAGGTTTAACCAGCATAGCACCAAAATTTTTGGCAAGATTTTTTCCGATATTTCTTCTGATTTTACTAAGGATTACTCCCATTACGCTTTCTACCATTTTAAGCATGATATTTCCGACGAAGCCATCGCATACAATGATGTCCGTCTTACCGGAAAATATATCACTGCCTTCAATATTACCATAAAAGTTGGGCAATTTTTCCTGGAGTAATTTGTTTGTAGAAATTGTAGTTTCATTCCCCTTACTGGATTCTTCACCGTTGCTTAAAAGCCCAATTTTAAGGGAGTCTCTTTCAAAGACCTGAGAAACAAAAATATTACTCATAATCGCAAATTGCAATAAATGTACGGGTTTAGAGTCAACGTTTGCCCCGGCATCGATCAGAAAAACCATTCCGCGTTCAGAAGGCAAAAACACCCCGATTGCCGGTCTTTTAACACCGCTTATTCTGCCTAAAACAAGCAAACTTCCAGCCATTTGTGCACCTGTACTTCCGGCACTCACAAAACCGTTTGCTTCACCATCCTTATTTAACTGGAGGCCAACAATCATTGAAGAATTTTTTTTCTTTTTGATCGCCTCCGTAGGTGATTCAGACATTAAGATGTTTTCCGGGGCATGAACTATTGGCAGGTTGTCATGAAAACTTTGTGGAATTTTCTTAAGCTCTTCTTTTATTTTATCCCTGCAACCGACCAGAATAACAGTATCTTCAGGATGTAACTGAAGATACTGATAAGCTCCTTCCACCGTTACATGGGGGCCATGATCTCCACCAAGTGCATCTAAAGCAATACGCACAATAACCGCTGATTATGAATTTTGTGGATTTATTACGCTTTTTCCTCTGTAGTGACCGCAGGAAGGACAGGCACGATGAGAAATCATTTTTTCTCCGCAGTTGTCACAGGCAATAATATTGTGACTGGTTTGTCCACCCATCCAGTGTGCACGACGCATATCTCTCTTGGAACGTGATATTTTTCGTTTTGGATTAGCCATTTTTTCTCCTATTTAATCAGTTTTCGAAGCTCTTCCCAACGTGGGTCGCTATCAGCTTCCTGACATTTACATTCTTCATTATTTAAATTTGCACCACATCCAGCACATAATCCTTTGCAGTCTTCTTTACAAAGCATTTTTATCGGATGACTTAGTACAATTGTTTCGTTTAATAAATCTTTTAAATCAATCTCCGTCGTATCGGGTGACACGAAAACAAAATCATCATCAACAGGATTTTGCTCTGCTGAAATTTTATAAATTTGTTCCGTATCTGTCTTTAAGTCTTCAGTGTATTCTTCCAAACAACGATCACAAACATACAAAGCTGTTGACGAAAGATAAACTCTAACTCTAAAATCCCTGTCAATTTTATCCAGAAGAACGTCTACATCGAAATCGTTTGGATAAAAACGGACAAAATTCTGTTCAATAAAATCCGGTTTAATTCTTTCTTTATAGGTTGAAACTCCGGGTTTCAGACTCTGTATAGATATTTTCATCGGAATCGCTGAATATAAAAAACAGTAATGTACAATTCAAAAAAATTACATTTAAGAATTTTTATGTTTTATATACAATGCTGTTCCATTATAAAAAATTAATTTCTTCTTTAACCTAAAGATTAAAGGTTTGTTATTCTTTCTGTTTCTGAGAAAAAGAATGCTATTTCACGCGCTGCGTTCTCATCAGAATCAGATGCATGAATTGTATTACGTCCTTTACTTTCTGCATAGAGCTTTCTTACTGTCCCATCAGCTGCTTCTGCAGGATCCGTTGCGCCAATAGTTTCTCGTAAAGCGGCTACAGCATTCTCTTTTTCCAATACAATTGGAATAACTCTTGTTTCCATCATAAAATCAACCAGCTCACCGTAAAAAGGTCTTTCTTTATGAACTTCATAAAAAGCACCAGCGGTTTCTTTTGTAAGCTTCATCATTTTCATTGCTACGATTTTAAAACCGGCATTTAACAAATGATCAATAACTTTTCCTGCATTATTATTCTGAATACAATCCGGCTTTAAAATTGCCAATGTTTTATTACTCACTCTAGCTCCTTTCAATTTCAACTATCAAAAAAAACCACAAAAACAGAATTTTTTTTTCCATTTTTGTGGCGATCTAATGAATTATTATTTTTTCTATAAAACTGATTCAATCATTTTGCCAATGTCAGCGGGACTCTTACATACATGAATACCAGCATTTTGCATAGCTTTCATTTTATCTGCAGCTGTTCCCTGTCCGCCGCTGATAATAGCGCCGGCATGCCCCATTCTTCTTCCAGGGGGTGCTGTCTGCCCGGCTATAAATCCGACAACTGGTTTTTTGAAATGTGCTTTAATCCATTCCGCTGCTTCTTCTTCTGCAGTTCCGCCTATCTCGCCAATCATCACAACAGCATGTGTATCATCGTCTTCATTAAACAACTTCAAAGCATCAATAAAACGTGTACCGATTACAGGATCACCACCAATTCCAATACAGGTAGATTGACCTATATTACGGGCGCTTAACTGTCCAACAGCTTCATATGTTAAAGTTCCGGAACGGCTTATTACTCCAACATTTCCTTTCTGGTGGATAAACGCAGGCATAATTCCCATTTTACCAATCCCGGGAGAAATAACTCCGGGACAATTCGGGCCGACCAAATGAGTATTTCTTGATTTTACATAATCATATACACTTACCATATCTTTTGCAGGAATACCTTCGGTGATACAAACTATTAACTCAAGTCCGGCTTCTGCAGCTTCCATAATTGCATCAGCTGCAAATGGCGGGGGAACAAAAATGACAGAAGCATTTGCACCTGTTTGCAGTGCTGCTTCTTTTACGGTGTTAAATACAGGAACTTTTTCATCAAATTTTTGTCCGCCTTTACCCGGTGTAACGCCTGCAACCACATTTGAATTGTATTCCAGCATTTGATGTGTATGAAACGATCCTTCAGAGCCGGTAATACCCTGCACTAAAATTTTTGTTTTTTCAGTTAGTAATACACTCATTTTTTTCTCCTTAATTCAAGACAGCATACTGTTTTGATTAATTATTTTAGAACGCCAACAACTTTTTGAGCCGCATCTTCAAGATTTTCTGCAACCAGAAAATCCATACCTGATTCCTGCAGCATGACTGCAGCTTCTTTGGCGTTTGTACCCTCCAGTCTTATTACAACCGGAACATTGACATTGATGGATTTAACCGCTTCAATCACACCTTGTGCAACACGATCGCAGCGAACAATTCCACCAAAAATATTAATTAAAACAGCTTTTACATTGGGATCTTTGAGAATAATTTTAAAACCATTACGTACCGTTTCAACATTTGCACCGCCGCCAACATCAAGAAAATTCGCCGGTTCTCCACCTGCCAATTTGATTATATCCATTGTTGCCATCGCAAGGCCGGCACCATTTACCATACATCCAACATTACCATCAAGTTTAATATAATTAAGATCATTCTGAGATGCTTCTAGTTCAAAAGGATCTTCTTCATCCAGATCACGCAGTGCTCTTATATCCTGATGACGGTATAACGCACTATCATCGAAATTAATTTTTGCATCAAGCGCAAGCACATCACCAGCTTTTGTCACGACCAGCGGATTGATCTCTGCAAGACTGCAATCATTAGAAACAAAGGCTGTATATAAAGCGATCATAAATTTAACAGCATTGCCAACCTGTTTTCCTTCAAGGCCAAGACCAAATGCCAGCTGTCTTGCCTGGAAACCCTGCATCCCAACCGCGGGATCAATCCATACTTTGAGAATTTTTTCCGGGGTCTGTGCTGCAACTTTTTCAATCTCTACACCACCTTCTGTACTTGCCATCATAACATATTGTGACGTAACGCGATCCAAAACCATACCAAGGTATAATTCGCGGGCAATATCAACGCCTTGTTCTATCAGTAATTTTCTTACTTTTTTTCCTTCTTTACCTGTCTGGTGTGTAACCAGGTTCATCCCCAGAATTGATTTTGCGATATCTTTTACATCATTTTTAGATTTTGCAATTTTTACTCCACCGCCTTTTCCACGGCCTCCGGCATGAATTTGTGCTTTAACTACACAAACTTCTGTTGACAGTTTTTTTGCTGCTTCAACTGCTTCAGCAATGCTAAATGCAGGATAACCTTCAGGCACAGGCACATTATATTTTTTAAGGATTTCTTTAGCCTGGTATTCATGGATATTCATAAATTTCTCCTAAATTTTATTTTTAGAGATTTATTTATCTTCTGAATGTATCCTGCCCAAACACAACATAGGACAGGATTATTATTTAATTTTTTGTTATCAGGGTACCGCTTTTTCCATCCAAAGCATCTGATACTTTTTCAATGGAAGTAATCAGAACTTCTTCTCCTCCATTATCAATGAAGTTTATTGCAGCCTGAATTTTGGGTCCCATACTTCCTTTTGGAAATTCACCTTCATCAAGATATTTTAATGCTTCAGCAACATTTAACCGATCCAGATCCCGCTGGTTTTCTGTTTTATAACCTACAGCAACTTTATCCACACCAGTCAGGATAATTAATTTTGTTGCACCAATCTCGTTTCCGAGAACGGCTGATGCCAAATCTTTATCAATAACCGCATCAATGCCCTCCAGCCATCCCCGATTATCATGATATACAGGGATGCCGCCCCCACCGGCAGCAATCACAACAATATTCTCTTTTAAAAGTGTCTTAATTATTTTTTTTTCTACAATGCCTTGCGGAACCGGGGATGGAACGACACGACGATATCCCCTGCCTTTATCTTCCTTCATTGTCCAGCCGCGCTGCGCTTCAAGATCTGCAACTTGCTCCTGTTTAAAAAAAGGGCCAACAAACTTTGTAGGATTTTGAATTGATGGATCATCAGGATCAACAATAACCTGGGTTAAAACGGTTGTAACATCTTTCTGTAATCCGGCATCATGAAGCTTATTTTGTAAGCACTGCTCAATCATATATCCCATTCCGCCTTCAAGATCTGCGACAATAACTCCAAGAGGAAGAGGCGGTACAATATGGCGCGTTTCTTCAACTCTTATCAATGCATTACCAACCTGCGGGCCGTTGCCATGCGTTACAACAACCCTGTATCCATCCTGAATCAGGCGAATCACACTGCGCAGACTTCTTCGTGTGTTTTCAAATTGTTCAGTGATATTGCCTTCTTCAAATTCGCGCGTTATGGCATTGCCACCAAGCGCAACCACAACTATTTCTTTTGACATTTTCCCATTCCGTTAAAAAAATGACAAGAATGTAATTTAATTTTTCATGATTATTAAATCAATAAGTGATTTTAGTACTTCCCCGATATTGCTCTTTATTATGGATGTAAATTTAATATGAGTGCCTTTTTATTGGTATGATGTAAATAAATATTTGAAGAGAGCCGTCCAATAATCATGGCCAACGCCGCGGCAGTTGCACCAATGAAATTTATATATTGGATTGATATGATCATTACAAGTATAATACCCGTTACTTCCAACGCTGTTGCAGTTGATACCGCTCCGGTTTTTTTATGAACAACCTGCATCGCCCGCTGAAAAGAAATAAGTACATTTAGTGCAGGCATTAAAACAAGTATTTGCGTCGGCAGGACTGCTAAATGTGCCAGATTCTGATTAAGACCGGAAATTTTTATAAACCAGATTTCAGCTAAAGGAGTAAAGGCAATTAATCCTAACAAAAAGGTGTTAATAACAGCCATCTTCAATGCAAAGTTTCTCAATGGTTTATACCCTTCGTTCTTTTTTCCCATAAGCGCAATGCCGACTTCCTGGTATGACAAACCCATGCTTCTGAAAATAAAAACCAAGGCATTTATAACCGGAAGAATTGCCAATGATTCGAGCGCCATATTACTATGGCCAACCATAAAAGTTATTAATGGCTGTGAACCCAGACCGATAAATGTTGCCAATGCCAATGGATAATAAAAACGCGCTATTTCTCTGTATCGTAAATACTGTTCTGCCAGGTCTGATTTTAAAACGCGAAGTTTTTTAATGTAAGGGCGGCAAATAAATGCTGTCATAATTACTTCTGAAACCACCCCGGCTGTCAGAGCAGACGCTCCGACAAAAGCTCCCGGAATACTACTATACTTAAAAAGCAGAAAACCTGTTGCTCCCATCGCTGAAATCCTTATCATAGTTCCATAGCTTACAAGACGCGTTTTGTTGTTTACGATCAGAATGCCCTGCAGAAATCTTCTTAAAGCAATGGCGCCCGGCCAGGGAATAAGTATAACCATACTGGTATAAGTAAGATCGCTGACGTTTTGCGGCAAATTGATTAAATGCATGGTAATAAATTCAAAAAACGGCGGGATTAATCCTATAAGCAGAATAAATGTTACTAGAATTATCAGCATAGTATTAAAATTACGAAGTTTAGTATAAGTATGATTATCCTTAACCAATGCTGTTGATGCTGAGAGCATCATAATTACAGGAGCTTCTGATAACAATGCGAAAGAATAGGCTACACCATATGCTGCGAGATTGAATTTTGCCTCCGGCAGCCGTGCAATGATTGCTGCAAGAAAGGGTCCTTCAACCGCCATCATAAGCCAGGTTGCGGCGAGTGGAAACCAGAAAACAAAAATTTTTTTTGTAGTGAGATTTGACTGCAATTTTTTACCGGTGATATCTATCTATAAAAAAACCTTCCGGGAAATTACCCGAAAGGTTTAAATACATTAAATTTTATAACAGGAACAATAAATTATTGGCCAACCAGCACCGGTATCTTATCCAGTTTTATCAGATGCTTGGTCAGACTGCCTACCATAAAATCAAAAATACCACGCTTTGAGTGCGCACCCACTACAACTACGTCCGCCCAATCAAGGAATTTTTCTTTACAGGCACGTTTAATTTCCATATCCGTATAATCTGTCATTATATTTTTAAAGCCATGCAGTTCAAGATAATTTTTGGCATGATCCAATGCGGCTTTGGCAACTTCTTCATCTACTGAAGACATAACAAGGCGCGGTAGTGTCATTTCTGGTATCATAAACTGTGCAAAGCGTTGCAGGGCACGTGCCGATGGCAAACTGGCATTGAAAGGAATCAAAGCTTTTATTTGTCCATCAGATAATCCGGGCAGGTTCAATTCTTTTGGTACACCATAGATTGGTGTAATTGATTCTGATAAGAATTTTTCCAAAGATTCACCTTCATCATCATTATCCATATCAAAATGATAATGTGTTCTCAAACCTCCAATAATCATATCATAGTATATTGCTTCATGGATAATCGCTTCACTTGGGCTGCCCTGGTTTTGTGCTTCTTTGTGATCCACACCGGCTTCTTCACATTTTTCCCTGAATTTATCAAGTAACTGATCGATGCGATCCTGGGCAATTTTTCTATGTTTTTCTTCCAGTCGTTCAGCGTAGTACTGTCCGCCCATCGGAACAGGACCAACAGATTTTTCAATACCGGGAATATCAAGAACAACAAGACCGGTAAGCTGAGCGCTGTGGTATTTGGCCATTAAACAGCCAATCTGAATCGCTGCATCCGTATAAGGTGAAGGATCAAGCGGAATTAGAATACTTTTAACCATGATAAATCCTTTGATTTAATAATTTCAATAGCAAAATAATGACAGCAATTTAAAGAAAGTTTCTATAAACAAGAAACAAAAATTACATTCTTTACAGATTATAATTTTGGATTTACAACATTCTGGGCATTTCCTGAAATAAATGCTTTAACATTTTCAGTAACAACATCCATCAGTCTTTTTCTGGCTGCAATTGAAGCCCAGGCAATATGTGGTGTAATAACACTGTTTTTTGCAGTGAGTAATGGATTATCTTTGCCTGGTGGTTCGCTGTATAAAACATCCAGGCAAGCTGCAGAAATCCTTCCTTTGTTTAAAGCATCTGCCAGGTCATTTTCATCAATAAGTGGTCCGCGACCTGTGTTTATCAATATAGCAGAAGGTTTCATAAATTGCAGAGTTTCCTTGTTGATTAAATGTTTTGTGGCATCTGTTAACGGACAATGAAGAGAAATCACATCACTTTCTTTTAGTAAAGTGTTAAGATCTACCTGCTTCAGATCCGGATGATTATTTTTAATTGGCCTGGGAGTGTTCAGCAGAATCTGCATACCAAAACTGCGACCGATCTCAGCAACCCGCCTGCCGATCTGGCCAAAACCGATAATACCTAATTTAAGACCTGCTAATTCAATCAATGGTGTTTCCCAATATGAAAAATCAGCTGATTTCACCCATCGCCCCTGCTTAACTGTTTTATCATGATAGGCAACATTTTGAGCTATATTCAACAAATGGGAAAAGACAAGCTGTGCAACAGAATCCGTGCTATACGCGGGTACATTACACACCGTGATATTTTTTAATGTTGCCGATTCCACATCAACAACATTATATCCGGTTGCAGAAACAACGAGACATTTTAGATCCGGCAATTTATAAATTTTATCAGCATCCAGAACAACTTTGTTAGTTATCGCGATGTCAAATCCGGCTAATCGGTCAACTAATTCCTGTGGTTTTGTCCGGTCATAAATGGTACAGCTTCCAAGCTTTTTAAGTTCATCCCAGGATAAGTCTCCAGGATTTAAGGTATAGCCATCCAATACACAAATCGAAAAATCACTCATTTGTAATCCAATTTTAGAAAATTTAAGGTTATATCTCAGAATGTTGTAAAATAAAACTTTCCGTACTTGCTCCCAAAATAATCTTTGGTTTATATAATTTTTGAAGGAAAGTTAGCATAGAAATAAAAAAGGGCTGAAAAATCAGCCCTGAAATTTATTTGATAAGGATCATTCGTTTAACTTCTCTGAAATTCCCTGCCTGAAGCTTGTAATAATAATACCCGCTTGCCATTTCGGTGCCATCAAATCTAAAAGAGTAGTTGCCGGCCCCCAGTTGTTCTGAAACCAGGGTTGTTACCGCCCTGCCAAGCATGTTAAAAACTTTAAGTGTTGTAAATTCAGATTTTGGCAGACTGAATTCGATTGTTGTTGATGGGTTAAACGGATTTGGATAATTTTGAGAAAGCTGATAATCCAAAATTTTTCCATCTGTCACGGTTATGCCAGTCGTGTTCACAACATGGATAATTCCTGACATTCCTGCACCACCTTTTCCACCATGAATGACACAATAATAACGGCTATCTTCGGGTAGAGTAAAAACATGATCAAATACCCATTCAGTGGATGAAGCAGCACCACTGGTATAACTGTCATCATCTGCTACAACGTTATGAAATCCTTTTCCTGAGTTGATCCATCTAACAGTATCCATAACATTAACAGTTAAATCGGATGGCGAAAACGCGTTGCCATTTGTCTCGATTATATGAAGACTCTGGGCAAAGCCAATTCCAGATAACAGAAGGAAAGAGCAAATTATTAATAAAAGTTGTTTCATAATAGCTCCCGCTAGAGTAATTAAAATTCTAAATATCTTTAAAAAGGTAAACAGGTTGGATTTAAACAATATTCCATACCAGTTTAGAGAGAGCATTTTAGGGGAAATATTTATTTTAGAAATAAAAGAAGGCTGTTCCAAAAATTAAGATTGCGATAACTTTGCATCACTTCTTTTTTTTACAACTTAACAGCTTTTGGAACAGCCTGATATATTTATGATGTTTCTTAAGTTAACCTATAAACATTCTTTAGATTGTGTTCTATTTGAAAACATTTTCAACATCAACAACCTTTACTTTATCAGCTTTAAAATCCAGTTTATAGTCCTGAATTATTTTATCTTCATCAAGCAAAGATTGTGGCTTATCAGCATCATATTTTATCGGTGATGTAGTATTGCTTACTAATTGTTCTTTTAACCCTTCTGCATCCTTTGTTATAAAAGCAAATTTGATGTTTTCGGTTTGCAGATATTTTTTTATCACCTTATTAACATCATCAACTGTTAAATTTTTCAGTCCATCGGTGATATATTTTGTGAATTCAGGGATATTGTAATACTTACTATCCAAAGCATATCCCAACTGCCTTGACTGTGTTTTAGTAAGAATGTTTACGAACTTCATCAAATAATTACGCGTCGTTTCAAAATCTTCCTGAGACATGCCTTCATTAACCAGTTTGTTTAATTCATACATAGCTGTACGAACTGCAAAATGTGCATTTTCCGGAACAACCGGACGTATCCAGACCTGGAATATTTGCTGCTGGCGTCCAAGATTTGGATCGGGGTGGAATTGGAACATACCACGCGGGAAGTATTCAATATAAGCATAATCACCGTAATTCATTCCGCGGATTTCACGAATACGCTGATACAAATAGCTGTTACTGGACCGGTGTTCACCGAAATAAGAGCGCACAAGCCAGAGCGCAGCGAAATCTTCATCGGATCGATTTATTGAAATCGGGAAACCAAATGAAATTCCCGTTGCACGTGTTTCCTTTTTAACGATTTCCACTTCAAAGCCATTAATTTTTTCAGGCTGTGGCAGTTTTACTTTGTTTTTTGTGCCTTCAGGCAGTGCAGCAAGATCGTGTTTAACTTTGTTTACAAAATCTTCCGATACATTGCCGGCTAATCCAAGAACAAGATTTGCCTGGGTATAATTCTCCTTGTAAAACTGCTTAACATCATCAAGAGTCAGCTTTTCCAGTGCTTCAATATGTCCATAATTGAGATGACCGTAGGGGTGATTCTCATAAATCATTTCATACATTACTTCTTTGCCGAGTTCTTCGTCATTATTGCCACGAAGACCAACTTTGATGCCATTAATTACATTGGTTTTGATGCGGTTAAAATCATCTTCATCCCAAGCCGGATTTAATATCTGCTGTGAAACAATCTCATAGTAATTATTCAAATTATCGATGTGTGTGGTTCCCATAAAAACTGTCATCTCTTTATCGACCTGGTCGCCCATCCAGGCAGCCATCGGGTAAAGAGCTTTCTGAATCTCTGAATATTTCATATCCTTGCTGCCACCACCGCTTATCATAGATGCGGTTAAATTTGCCAGACCTTCTTTGCCTTTGGGATCATTCGCCGAACCTGCATTGAACAGAAACTTAAAATCTATAACCGGTGACTCACTTTTTAATACAAGAGATTCTACATTTGATTTAACATTTGCATTTGCTTTAACAATGGCGTCGATTGAACCGGTTTTGCTTGCAACATCCGGAGTTTCTTCATGGCTCAGGGAAACAACAACCAAACGATTATCTGTAAAATATTTATTCGCCATTTTCTTAATGTCGTTAGCACTTATTTGATCATAAAGATTGTAAATACGGTTTATGGTTTCGGGATCACGTGTACGCGCCATATAACCTACTAGAGAGCTGGCGATTGCTTCGGAGTTATCCATCCCCTGGGCAAATCCATATTTCATGTTACCTTTAATGTCACTCAATCGCTGAGAAGAAACAGTCTCATAACGCATTTCTGCAAAAGCTTTTGTAATCTCATCGCGAACGTACCATATATCTTTTACATCTTTAATTCGGGCGCCAACGGTTAAAAGGAATGGATCGGTATGATCCGGAAAAGAAGCCCAGACGGCATCGGCAACCTGCTCTTTAACAACAAGTTTCTGGTAAAGTGGCGAACTGGATGAAAACGCGTATTGAGCGATTAAATCCATTGCCGGCATGTCTTTTTGGTTTTCTGAAAAAGCCGGGCCATGAAACGCTACCGTAATCCATGGAAGCGTTGGTGTATCCCATTTAATATGTTCATAAACAGGTGCTTCTGGTTCGGGTTCTGCCGGGATATCTGCTTTGTAGTCGCCACGTTTCCAACCGGACCAGTATTTTTCAACAAGATCGAATGTTTTCTCAACATCCAGATCTCCGGCTAGAATGATAGATACATATTCGGGACGATAGAATCTATTGAAAAACTTTAAGCTGTAATCATACTGGTTGGGCATATCTTCAATATCTTCAATAAAGCCCATTGTCGTATGTTTATACGTATGCTTTGTGAATGCGTTGTTTCGTTGAACTTCAAATAATTTACGAACAGGATTGGCATAATTTTTATTATACTCACCCAATACGGCTCGTGATTCTGTTTTAAAATCTTCAATTGAATACTTAAGATTCTGAAAACGGTCTGCTTCTAATTTTAATACAGTTTCTAAATCTTCTTTTGAAAAAGTGATGTGATAATTAGTCATATCATCACTGGTCCAGGCATTTTGATCTGCACCGGCATTCTTCAGAATTTCATTGTATTTATCTGCAGGGTATTTTTCAGTTCCCCGGAACATCATATGTTCAAAGAAATGGGCAAAACCTGATTTCCCTTTCTCCACTTCATTACGCGAACCTGTCATAACAGGAATTTGTAAAGCTACAATATTAGGATAATCTGTAGGGATAACCACTACCCGTAAACCATTATCGAGATCGCGCATTTCGTATTTATATGGAAATATTTTTGATTCATCTTTCCCTTGTGCCCAAAGAACACCGGTAAATAAAGAAAAAATGAATCCCAAAAGAAGAATTTTCTTCATATCAGACTCCTTAAAAATTTTAGAATGATTATTTACGATCACAACTTAAGCATCAAATATTTAAAAAACTATCTGAATGAATACTTGCAGTTTGTCAGGATATACGCAAAAGAAAGAAAAAGTTTTCTTTGTGTTAGAATTTGCCTGCAACCCGAATTAATAGACAACTTTTTTATGCCGCTTCTTTATTGCATTCAATTCAGACCATTGTTCAATTAATTCTGCTGACACACTATATGTATGAAAAAATACATTTTCATAAGTCAGGATTCTGTTTCCCGAAGAATAGGACATAATGCTGAAAATCTGATAATGTTTTTCTGTAATTTTCTTCATCATAAACACCCGGGACTTTTTTTGTTCATTCGAATTTAAAACAGATTCTTTATGATAAAAATGTCTTTGCAAATATGAATACTCTTGCAACTTTTTAAAGAATGAGAATGCTTCCTGACTGGACATATTCGATAATAAAAATGTCTTGTTTATTTTTTTGCAGAAATCTAAATACTCATTTTTTGTCACCGGGTAATGATTTGGATTAAAATAGGTCTTCTTGATAAGCATTTTCCTTTGGCATGAATTGTCTTGAATAGAACTGTTAACCGATAGTATAGGATTAATATACTCTGAATCAGCGCTGACTAACAGGCTGTCATTTGTTTCTTTTTTAGATATTTTTTCTGGTGGTAGATCTATAAATACACAGGAAACCAGAATGAATATCGTGCTCAATGAAAACAGTATTTTTATGTACACAAATGTACCTTCAATGGTTATCTAAAGTTAATGTGTCAATTTTAATGCCAGTGTTAATTAACGAGAAATAAACCAACTTTCAGCAGAGAAGTGTCAGCAAGGTATACATTGCAGGTAAGAAATGTTAACAGTATTTACAATCCAAAAAAGTAGAAACAGATATTATTTTAAGTTGTAAAATTCAAATGATGCCCACAGTCCGGACAAGTGTTATTAATAATTTTATTTTCAGTTACATCATGCCAGTTACGTTTTACCAGCAGTTTTCCACAGTCCGGGCAATATGTATTACTGCCATCATCATAAACATTGCCTGTGTAAACATATTTTATGCCGGCTTCTTTGGCAATATCATAAGCCTGACGCAGTGTTGGTAATGGTGTTCTCTGCAAATGCATCATCTTAAAATCCGGGTGAAAGGCTGTAAAATGTAAAGGGACACTATCACCAAGATTATCAAGAATCCAGTGACTCATATCCGTAATTTCCTGTGACGAGTCGTTTTGAGTTGGGATGATGAGATTTGTAAGCTCAATCCAGATATCCATTTTCTTTAGGATTTTAAGTGTTTCAAGAACCGGCTTAAGATGGGACAATGTGATTTTGCGGTAAAACTCTTCAGAAAAAGATTTTAAATCCACATTTGCAGCATCAATGTTTTCATATACATCCGGAATAACTTCAGGTGTAATATACCCGGCAGTAACCATCACATTTTTCAATCCCTTTTCTCTTCCGATACGGGCAATATCCATTGCATATTCTGCCCAGATTGTGGGATCATTATAAGTAAACGCAATACTTTTACAACCATTTTTAACAGCAGCGCCAACGGCCAACTCAGGAGAAAATTCTGCCGCGCGTTGCTGATCATATTTAGCTTTCGAAATATCCCAGTTTTGGCAAAATTTACAACCCAGATTGCAGCCTGCCGTTCCTATGGAGAGTATTTGGGTACCAGGTAAAAAATGAAATAACGGTTTTTTCTCGATGGGATCAATATGGACTGCATATGGCTTGCCATAGGCAAGATTATACAAGTGTCCTTCAATGTTTTTGCGGATAAAACAAAATCCTGTTTGTCCTTCACCAATATGACAATTCCTGGGACATAAATAGCAATGGACCTTATTTTTTTCCAGTTGGCTATAAAATTGAGCGTGTTTCATGATTTTCAATTTTGATTAATTCTTACCGCAAGATACAAAAAAGAAAACGGTTATGGTAGGATTACCCGGATAAAAATTGAAGCAAATACTTAATTGAAGTTAAACTAATTCTTTACGGCGGGCTTTATAAATATTGTACACATTATTAAGTGAATCATTGGCCGGAACTGAGCACGCTGAGCAGCTTGAACATCCCCCTTTAACCGAAGATGAGAATTGGCGTACAAATGTTCGGATAGAAAAAGCAGCGGCAAGAATAACTATACTCAAAACAAAAATTTCCTGAACTAACATTTTATACTCCTATCCCCAAATATGAACCAATTTGAAAGGTAAGTAAGGATGCCAGATAAGCTAACCCGGTCATATATGCAATCATTGTGATTGGCCAGCGCCAGCTATTGGTTTCTCGTTTAACAATAGCAACCGTTGCCATACATTGACAGGCCAGCACAAAAAACACCATTAACGATATGGCAGTCAAAGGTGAATACAATAATTCTCCGGTCACGGGATCCCGGTCATTCTTCAATGATTCTTTAAGGCTCCCGGAAGTTTCATCGGCGCCTTCAACATTATAAATGGTTGCCAGAGTACTTACCATTACTTCGCGGGCAGCAAAACTTGTAAGCAGCCCTACCCCGATTTTCCAATCAAAACCAAGGGGCTTAATTGCCGGTTCTATGAATTTACCTATTTTACCCGCATAACTCTGTTCAATTTTTTGAGATGAATTTGATGTATCGCTCTCGTCAGATTTTGGATAGGATGCCATGAACCATAAAACTATTGACATCGCAAGAATAATTTTTCCGGCATCGGTTACAAAAATTTTAACCCTTTCCAGCAGCTGCAAAAAAGTGTAACGCAGATTTGGCCGGTGATACGCCGGTAATTCTAAAACGAATGATGATGAAGGCATTGTCCGCACAATAAATTTTTTAAAAACCAAAGCCACAAGAATAGCGGCCACGATACCGAGTGTATACATTGCGAGAAGGGTTAAAGCGCTGTATGATACAATTCCCAGAAAAGAACCCTGTGGAATAAAAGCACCTATTAACAAAACATAAACCGGTAACCGCGCACTGCAGCTCATAAAGGGTGAAATCATAATTGTAACAAGCCTGTCACGCCAGTTTTGAATTGTCCGAGACGCCATTATCCCGGGAACGGCGCAAGCAAAGGAAGATAACAAAGGGATTACCGATCGTCCTGATAATCCAATCGAATTCATTACTCTATCCAGCATAAATGCAACACGGGCCATATATCCTGTATCTTCAAGAATACTCAAAAAGAAAAAGAGAAAAAGTATTTGCGGGAGAAAAACCAGTATTGAACCAACACCGGCAATAGCTCCATCAACAATCATATCCTGAAGCGCACCTGCCGGGATAAGCTGTGTTACCATTTGCCCCAACCAGTTTGTGCCATCTTCAATTAGGGCCATAGGCAATTCTGCCCAGCTGAAAATTGCCTGGAAAATCATAGCAAAAACAATAAAGAATATAAAAAGTCCACCAACTTTGTGTGTAAGTATTTTGTCTATCCTGTCACTTAAGGATTGTTTATCTGTTTTTGATGTATGTACATATGTTTTTAAAACTTCATCTATCCACTGATAGCGCAATTTTGTTTCCAGCATACTCCAATGCTGATTACTTTCAAGCAAACGCTTCCTGGCTTTTGCAAGTGATTGTTGTGCTTCATCAATCTTTGTATTATCAATTTTATCTATCCAATCCTGCAGCACATGATCACTGGATATTATTCGAAGCGATCTGGCAGTTAATGACACTTCACTCTCACAGAAGCCGTTTTTAACAAAGTTTCTGAAATCACCAATACATTTTGTGATTTCATCAGGTATAGGCATATATTTTTGTTGCGAAATATCAGGGTTTGTCACAAGGTCAGATATAGTGTTTTTAAGCTCAGCAAGACCAGATCTTTTACTTGCAATAAGCGGAATAACCGGGATGTTAAATTCTTTTTTGAAACCTTCTATATCAATTTTAATGCCTTTCTTATCTGCAACATCGATCATATTCAATGCCATTACCACAGGAATCTGCAAATCCAGAATTTGGGTAAAAAGATATAAATTACGGCTTAAATTTGCAGCATCCACAACCACAACAATACAAGAAAGTTCTACATCATTATTGTGATTATAAATAATCTCAGTACTAATCTTATCATCAAGGGATTTTGGGATAAGGCTATATAATCCAGGCAGATCATAAACAGTAAATGTTGTTGAATTTACAGAAAAACTGCCTGTCTTTTTCTCAACAGTCACCCCAGGATAATTGGCAACTTTTTGCCTTAATCCGGTAAGAGCGTTAAAAACTGAAGTTTTTCCGGTATTAGGATTTCCAACTAAAGCGATATTGTTGGTCTTTGGAATAACAGAAGTAACTGGCATTTTTAAATCAGAATTTTTGTACCAATATTGATTGGGCTTTTGAGCGGCGGATAGAAAGATGATACCCCCTAAGGTCAACCTCGATCGGGTCGCCAAAAGGAGCAGATTTTACAAAGCGAACAGGTGTCCCTTCCATTACTCCCAGTTCCATTAAATAATTACTTTCATTTGAACTGTCGTCAATCGTTGTGATAATTGCACTTTCACCAGGTTCTAAATCATTCAAAGTCATTTCGTTATCCGTTTTACATTTGTTATATATAGTTAACAGCTTGGGCGCTAATTTAATACTTTATAAAGTATATGTCTATTAAAATGATGATTTTTTTGTCTTAATTAAAACTATCGGATGTTTGGTGCTGCAATTTAGTTATAAACTAGTGCCAATTTACTAATTCTTCAGGATTTTATTAGAACTCTATCCACAAATTTACGGGCAAGAATATTGGATTCTGGTGTTTCCTGGGCGCTTGCAAGTACTTCATCCAGATGCTCATCATTCTGGGTATATTTTTTTTTATAAAAAGTTAAACGTTCAACCATTCTGTTTTTATCCACTTCCGGGTGAAACTGGAATGCCCAAAAATCTTTGTTTTTTACCCGAAATGCATGGCAGCATTGTTCGGTGTAGGCAAGAAGTTCACAATTATCTGGTACTTCTCTTGCAAATTGTTGATGTACAGCTATTGCCTTAAATAAATCAGGTGTGTCTGAAAACAAAGGGTCTCTTTTGCTATGCTCAGTCAATGAGATTGGCAGAGAACCCATTTCAAAATCTTTCTCTTTATGTAAAATTTCGCCACCAAGAGCAAGCACAGCCAGTTGAAAACCAAAGCATGAAGCGAAGACAGGGATATCATTAGAAAGGCAAAATAGCAGCATTTTTTGACACTTATGCACAAAAGGGTATTTCTCTGGTTTCAGGACATTTGCGTCGCTCGCACCACCGACAAACAAGGCGTCAAAACCTTTAACCAATTCGGTATTAAAGTCTGGTTGTGCAAAAACATTCAGAATACTGAATTGTTTTTTAGGAATACCGCTGTAAATGGAAAAACTCTCTAACTCTTCCTTGAGAATCTGCGGATCTTTCCTGATTTGCATCAACAATATTTTAAGATCGGATTTGTTCTTTGGCATGTTCAAACAATACAGATAAGGAATTGATGGGAAGTTATAAAACCATTTTGATGTCGTCATGTTTTCTGAGCGAATGAAAAATGTTGTCACGAATATCTTCATTCTCAACAACAAGTTCCACCTTTATGCTTATGTACGTACCTTTACTGCTCATATTTGATTTATTGGACTTATATTTTCTGTCCGTTAAAACTTCAGCAATTGCAGCATTAACGGTTTTAAAATTTTCACCAATCACTTTGTAAATCCAGTTGCATGGATATTCAATTTTGTTATCAGGATCTGTTTTAAACATATTTCCCCAGGCTTTTTAATTTTTTTCTTATCTCAGTTTCCATTATTAAAAAAATTCTTTATTTCAGGGATATTTGAATCCAAAGCATCCTGCAAACTTCCCTGAAAAAGTACATGTCCTTTTTCTAGGTAAATTATTCTGTCAGCAAGTCTTTTTATGCTCGAAACTTCATGTGTAACAAGCACTATCGAAATCCCCAATTGTTCTTTTAATTGCAGAAACAACTGATCAAGTCCTTTAAGTGTTACCGGGTCTAAACCGGCGGACGGCTCATCACAAAAAAGGAGTACCGGGTCCATTGCAATTGCCCGCGCCAAAGCCGCTCTTTTTAGCATACCACCGGATAATTGATCCGGCAGATAATCAATGGCGTGTGATAAACCTACAAGTTTTAATTTTACTCTTACTAAATCACGAATCATATCAACCGGAATTTTAACATGTTGTTCCAGCGCAATCGAAATATTATCGGCAACAGTCAGTGAGTTCAGTAAAGCACCGTTTTGAAACAATACGCCCATATTCAGCTGAAATTGTTCAAACTCGTCTTCATCCATTGTGTCGGTTCGTTGTCCAAGAATATATACCCTGCCCAAATCAACTTTATACAAACCTATCAGATGTTTCATCAATGTTGTTTTACCACATCCGCTGGTTCCCAAAATTACCGTTATCTCATTCTGATATGCTGTAAATGAAACACCTTTCAGAATACGCTTGCCATCAAAAGCGGCTTCTAAATTTTCAACTTTAATAATTTCAGTTTTCATTAATAAAATATCAGTCCCATAATACTGTCAGATAATATTACAAGAAATATTGAGATAACAACAGCTTTAGTTGTGTATTTACCAACACCTACGGCACCGCCGCGGACACTCAATCCGAAAAATGTGCTCGTCTGGACAATTAGACCTGCAAAAACAAGGCTTTTAATAATTCCTGTGATTATATCCTTAAACATGAGTGAATCTGCCATACGGTAATAAAAACTTACCGGTGAGATATCAAGATAGAAATATGCAACTACCATTCCACCTAAAATACCAAGAATATCAGCTAATAGTGTTAAGAACGGCATAGTGAATATACTGGCCAGCATTTTTGGTACAACCAGGTAGCGCAGAGGATTAAGCGCCATTGTCTGCAATGCATCTAATTCTTCGGCAACTTTCATACTGGCAAGTTCTGATGCAATAGCAGAACCGCTTCTGCCGGCGATCATTATCGCTGTTAACAAAGGTCCCATTTCAGCAGTCATGGCTATCACGACAAGATCTACTATAAAAATATTGGCGCCAAACTGTCTTAACTGCGCCGCGGATTGTAATGCCAGAACTAATCCGATCAGGAAAGAAATAAGCCCTACAAGTGGTAAAGCATTAACACCAATATTTATTGATTGATTTACAAACTCACCTTTACGTTGGGACTTACGATTAAAAATACCTAAAAATGTCCAGTAAGCGAGATCCGCCATAATATAGAGGTAGTCGGTAATCGTTTCATTTTTAAGATGATAAGCACCCCGACCCAGACGTTCAAAAAGCCCTGTTCTCTCTATCTCTTCTATCTCTGCTCTTGGCAGTGAGAATGTTTTAAGTACTTGCTTTATGTGTGGACTCGCCCCGGATAGTTCTGCAGCAATCTGGTTTTCGGATAAATTTCGCCGAATTTCATCGATCAAAACAACGCCGGCACTATCCATTTTTACAACCTGGCTCAAATCAAGGGTAACTTTTTCCGACGTCAGATTTTTCAGTATTCTTTTTATGGTCTGATGCGAACCGTCAATAGTCTTCAGCGTAAGGTTTGAATTGAATTGAATGCAATCCCCATCAATGGTAAAAAGTTCTGGTTCTCTGTTTTTAGAAAGCATATAGATACTGGCTTATTCTTTGCGCAGAAAGGTTCTTATTTTCTCTGCGAATACTTGCAGTTCATCTGATAAAAGCTGGCTCATTCCTTCCGATATCAGGTTAATATCCCAATCTTCATAACCAACACTTTGATCAAACTGGTGGATAACAACATTTTTCTTAAGGCTACGATCGAACAACTCATATTTGATTTTAAGGTGAGCAAAAAGAGAATCTTCGCCTTCGACTGCTTCCATTCTTTCTACAAATGTTTGCAATTGGTAGCGTGGCGACGTATTCCAGATGCGTTCGGATACATCAGCAAATAAATTTTCCTGCAGCAGTTTGGATTCTGTAAGACGTGCAATACTCTGATCCGGGCTTTCACCCCACTGGTGATAATGATAATATGTAATTTCGTGACTGCGTTTTCTCACTGCAATGCGATGCTGCGCATATACTTCCGCGACCTGAACAGGTAATATCTCCAGAACATCCTGAGTGACCGGAGCTTCCAGCGGTGTGGAAGATTGCTCAACTGGAAAATCCAGCATATAGTATTTGCGGGCAATTATTTCTTTTGTACAGCTTATCAGAATACCCGAAAGTGCAAACAGGAACAGTATTTTTTTCATGATTTCCAATGGGTTATAATTATTATCTAATCAAGATTTTCGTCAGGAATTTCATCAACTTCCGCACCACGGATTATAACAGATGGATCTTCATTCACAAGTCTTGAAGCTTCATTCAGATTTTCTAAGGTAGACTTCAGTCTCTGCAGACTTACCAGAAAATCTTTACTGCCACGTTCCATATCATGATCAACCGAGACCAGCAATTTATTTGTGCGTTCAACTACTTCACTTAACCGGTTTATAAGTGCTGTCAGATTGGCTTCACTAAGCGTTTGCGACATTTTGTGCAGGTTTTCCATAATTATTTCAAGAGTATCCGATGTCGTGATTCTCTCAATCTCAAGGCTGGCTGTCTGAAGTGACATACTGATTGTATCCATCCTGCTGAGTACAAGGTTACCCTTGGCAATTCCTTCTCTTAAATTGCGTCGATTCTCTCCAATAAGAGCATTGAGATTATCAAATGTATTTGTTGCACTTTCAGCAAATTGAATGATCTTATCTAATTTTTCCGGTTCTGTAAATTTGGTAAGATTATTTACAACACGTTCTATTTTTTCCGCTATAATTTCAGCTTTGCCGGTTATTTCTTCCGTAATAGATCCGCCTGCTTTTATAAACTGCCCTGTTGACAAAAGTTTTGCTTCATTTGTTCCACCACGGATTTCAATCATTTTTAACCCGGTTATACCAATAGCTTCAATGTTTGCACGTGCGTCTTCTTTTACAGGTGTTCCGGGATTGACTGAAATTGTAAGAACCACCCGGTTTACATCCAACGGATCAAAGTCAATACTTTTAATTGTACCTACATTTATTCCAAGGTATTTAACCGGGCTGCCAACTTCCAGGCCGCTCACAGAAACATTGTTGTAGGCAATGTAATAAATATCTTTTTCCTGGAAGTACCTTTGGCTGCCTATTATAAAAAGCAACACCAGCAGAGCAAAACTGCTCACAACTATAAATATTCCAAGACGGATTTTCTGAGATCTTGAAGGCATAAGGTTTCTCTTAATAGAAATGTAAGGTTTAAATATACAAAAATAATGTAAATTCGGACAAGGTATTCATACTAGCAAAAAAGCCTTTGGTAAAATACTTTTATGCATAGCTTACTTTTTTGAATATTTTTCAAGATTTATAGCTAACTCAATTTCTTTAAATTGCAGTTTCTTCTCCAAGTTTGCTTTGGCATCAGCATCCTTACAATTTTTTATTTGTTGCTGAATCTCAGTAATTTCTTTTTTAATCAGAATTGGTGGCGGTAATGCATTTGATTTTTTCAAAACATCTATTGCCAGTCTCAAATGTGCGGGAGCTTTAAAATAATCAGTCAAATCGAGTGGTTTGCCTTCTCCCGGAAGGTTATCAAACTCGCCCTTTAACATTGCTTCCTTTATTTTGTCCTGTGCTAATTTCTCCCAACCGAACATAATTTTCCTAAGTTTTTGTTTTTCAATAAACAAATATTATAAACATTCTATTTCATGGGAAAGTAAAATATCGTATCATGAACTAAAAATTTATTTGGGGAGATAAATGTTTTTAAAACCTTCTGATAAAACGGCAATCTTTTATAAAAACGAAAAAATCAGCTATAACTTTCTTATTCAAAATGCCAATGCATATGCAAAATTTATCCCTTCAGACACAGAGCATGTGGCTATTTTTGCTGAAAACCGCCCGGACTGGATTTATGCATTTTATGCTGGATGGGCAAAAAATGCCACTGTGATACCAATCGATTTTATGTCTTCGGCAGACGAAGTCGCGTACATTTTAAATGACTGTAAACCGGGTGCAATATTTTATTCCGGAAACACCGAGAAGATTCTTCATTCCGCACTTGAAGATATTTCATACTCAATTGAGCGTTTTAACCTTGATACAATAAACATTGACCCATTGGACGAACCTTCAGAAATAGCCTTTCCCTTAAATGATAAAGACAAAACAGCCGTTATAATTTATACTTCCGGCACGACAGGCAGCCCCAAAGGCGTTATGCTGACTTACACCAATCTTTTAGTAAATATTGATATGGTAGCCGGAAAAGAAGCAAATATCTATCACAAAGATCAACGGGTTTTAATCTTATTACCTTTACATCATATTTTCCCTTTATTGGGCAGCATGATTGCAACGTTTTTTGTAGGCGCTTCAGCAGCGATTGCTCCTTCGATGACAGCCGAAGATATCATGAAAACAATGCAGGAAAATAAAATCTCTATAATGATTGGTGTGCCGCGTTTATACACACTGATACGTGATGGTATTCGGAAAAAAATTGATGCGAACCCCGTGGCAAAGTTTTTGTTTAAACTTGCTGCTAAAGTAAACTCTCCTGCCTTTTCAAAAAAGATATTCAAACAGGTCCATGAAAAGCTTGGCGGTCATATGCAATATATGGTTTGCGGCGGTGCTGCCCTGGATAATGATGTTGCCAAAGACTATTGGACATTGGGTTTTGAAATACTCCCAGGATATGGCATGACTGAAGCCGCGCCGATGATTTCATTTACACGTCCCGGTACATGGAAAATTGGTACAGGTGGCCAGGTTATGCCTAATATGGAAGTAAAATCCACTGATGAAGGACAGATTATTGCACGCGGTGCCAATGTAATGAAAGGATATTACAACCGGCCTGAAGAAACTGCTGACGTTATAAAAGACGGCTGGCTCTATACAGGCGATCTTGGCTATGTGGATGATAAGAACTATGTGCATATCACGGGACGCAGCAAGGAAATTATTGTTCTTTCAAATGGTAAAAACATTAACCCTGAAGAAGTTGAGTTAAAATTACAAAAGCAGTCGGACCTGGTGCAGGAGTGCGGTGTTTATGAACAAAAAGACGTTTTGAATGCGATTATTTTTCCCAATATGGCCCATATACAAACAGCCGGAATTCAGGATATTAACGAATCTGTTAAATGGGATGTAATAGACAAATACAACCACAAAGTAACTCCATATAAGCAAATTAAACATTTTACAATTGTCAGCCAGGAATTACCGCGGACACGTTTGGGTAAACTAAAAAGATTTTTACTTCCGGAATTATCACAGGCAAAGAAAGTAAATCCGGATAATCAGGCAGCACCGCAAACAGAAGAATATGCACTTATCAGAGAATACCTTGAAGCTGAAAAGAAAACAGCCGTTTATCCTTCTGCACACCTGGAACTTGATCTTGGGATGGACAGTCTTGACAAAATAAGCCTTCATGCATATTTACAATCGACTTTTGGAATTGACCTTACAGAAGAACAAATCCTTCAGTACAATACAGCTGCAAGTCTTGCAGAATATGTTTCCGAAAATAAAACAAAAACTGAAAAGGATTCTTTTGACTGGAGTGCCATCCTTAAAGAAAAGCTTGATCTGCATTTACCAAAATCCTGGTTTACACAAAACTTAATAAAAAATGCATCCAAAGTTTTCCTGAAAACCTATTTCCGGATTCGTGGCGAAGGGCAGGAAAATCTACCGGAAGGCCCAATGATACTGGCACCAAACCATCAAAGTTTTTTAGATGGTTTACTTGTTTCAATGCATCTTAAAAACAAAATGTTTAAACATACCTTTTTCTATGCAAAACGCAAACATGTAAACTCAGCTATCAGAAGATTTCTTGCAAAACGCAATAACATTATTGTTGTGGATATAAACAAAGAGTTAAAAGAATCTATACAAAAACTGGCAGCTGCACTGGAGAAAGGTAAAAATATTATAATCTTCCCTGAAGGAACACGAACACGAAACGGCGAGCTGGGCGCTTTCAAAAAAGCTTTTTCTATTTTAAGCTGCGAATTAAAAGTCCCGGTGGTTCCTGTTGCAATTAACGGTGCATTTTCTGCTTTCCCGCGCGGATCTTTTTTTCCAAGGCCATTAAAACGAATCGATGTCAAGTTTCTTAAACCGATATATCCGGAGAAACATGATAATTACGATTCACTGTTGGAAAAGGTATACCAGGGTATAAAAAACAACCTTCCCGGAAAAAAGGAATAAACACAAACCGGGAACTATTTATTTTAAAAACAGCATCTTTTTACTGTGCTCGTATTTATCTGTTTTTAATCTGTAGATATATATGCCACTTGGCAATTCAGATGCATTGAATTGAACCGAATAACTACCTGAAGTTTGTTTCCTGTCAACCAAAGTTTCAATTTCTCGTCCGAGGATATCAAACACAACCAAAGAAACATCCGCCGGTCCTTTTGCGGTTAGCCCAACTGTATAATTTATAGTAGTGACAGGATTGAATGGGTTTGGATAATTTTGCTCAAGAGTAAATGACTTTATAAGAATTGCATCATTCCGCAAGCCGGTTACCAGGTTTTTACTCCCAGGTGTAGGATTTGTAAAAAATGTCCAGTTTACACTGCCGTCAGGTTCTCGTCCCATTGACACATCGGTTTGCTGAGCTGGGAAACTTAATGAATCCAGTATCTGTATTTCGCCATCAACAATCTGAGACAAAATAATAGCTTCTCCGGACTTACTGAGTTGAAAACCGCCATGCAAAATACCCTGACTACTGTCTTCATCTGCCCAAATGACCAGAAAACTGTCCGGTTTGATGGTTGTCGTATAAGGTGAAATATCAGCAATTTTCCATAATCGGGGGTTTTCTGCCTTGTCTGAAAGGTACAAGCCCCCTGCATCAACCGCGGTTGTACCTGCATTATACAGCTCAATCCAGTCATCATGATCGCCATATTCATCTGTATTCACGTTTTCATTGCTGGATAAGAATTCATTAATAACTAAACCTTCAATGGAACGGCGATTAGCTTTTCCTGGTGATCCGCCAGCAACAGTACTTTTCTGCCAATTTTCTCCACGGGCATTATCCAGGTTTGTCTGTTTAAGTTCCAACGACCGGTAATCAGCTGCTTCAATTTGCGGCCAGGGAATAGTATTGCCATAGGTTACAGAATCCAATGTGGCACCTGACAGATCTTGTATTTTAATAAGACCGCCATTATCAGATAAGTCCCCACCTTCCCACTGAAAAACGCTAAAACCAGATCCTGTATATTTTAGGCTGTCATCACTCAGTACGGCAAATGCACCGGGTGCTAAACCTGTTCCATCAGGAAAAACAAAATCAATTACACCTGAAATCGCATATCCGGAAAAATCAATTAATTCATTTGAAGTGTTGCACAACTCAATAAACTTGGCATCGGTCTCCTGTAATGCATTATAATATATTTCGTTAATAACCAGTCCTGAAAACGAAGCAACCGGGGCAAAGACTGCTTTTATTCTGGTAACGCCACCTGTGGGGAGATAAGAGAGTTTTTCATTGCTGCTAATTACAGAACTGTTTCCATCAGGATTGTAACCCGTTCCGCTTAAGGATAAATCAAAACTGATATCGGAACTTGTGGCATTCTGCTGGTGAATCTCAACTGCTATTATATTTTCTCCTTTAAACAAATATTGGGGATCTATCTCGAAGTGAAAAAATGCTTTTTCATTTGCACCATCTACAAATTCAGAAGCATACGTATTATAATAAACACCTGTTTCCGGCATGTTGGATCTTAAAATTTCGAAACCATTCAGATAAGCAACTGCACCATCATCACGAAGCAAATACAAATTAAGATTTGTGTATAAATCTGAATCAGTCACGTTGAATTTTGTCCTGAAATAAGTTGTAACATACTTATTCTGTGCATCCGGACCATAGCTCACTACCGTTGACTCATCATTATCTCCATAACCGAGCTCCGCAGTACCTTCCTGCCAGGCAGAATCATCAAAATTGCTTAATCTCCATGCGGTTCCCTGGTCTGATCCGTTGTCCAGGTATTTCCATCTGGCACCTGTATTAATAAAATTGGTATTAATTACGTCCGAAGATGTTTCTACCCATTCTACAAATTTATATCCGGGTTTTGCTTCCGCTCTTAATGTTATAAGTGCTCCATCCGTATAACTTCCTAGATATGTTTCACTGGCAATCACTTTATTATTATACAGAACCTGTCCCCAATCTGGATTATTTACATCAACCGTTACATCTGTAAAAGAAACACCAAATTCATTATCCATCCATTTTAGTCGCTCGTCAATAAAGCTTTTCATAAAATCGATTTCACCCTGCCAGGTAGTTGGTGCCCCGCTTTTTGGCGCATCGAAACCAAAATTCCCAGACTCCGGATAACCGGGGTTAGGCCAGACGTAAATGCCTAAAATATCAAATTTCGCGAAATTTCTTTGCTGGGCTTCTCCAAGCAGGTCTTCCCATTCTTCGATCAGTGTATAAATATTATTTGTTGTAAACACAGATTTCCTTAGTTCTTGCCAGCGGTCAATGCACAATTGGTTAAACTCCGGCTTTTTTAACAACTCGAGTACCCAATTATTATCCCAAAGAATGGTTTCATAATACCAGCCGGAAGCAGTCCATCCATAGTTATAGTCTGCATTACCCCAAGCCAGGTTATAATCCCAAACAGGTCCGGCAATAACTTTTCCATTACGGTCCTTATAAAAGTATGTACTTAGCCTGAGACCATCTATGTTTTTACTGAGTTCTACCATCAAGAAATTATCAACAAAAGACTGCAGATCGATGTAATCCTGATAATTACTATTTGAAGTAAGTGCATTATCAAAACTATTAAGATAACTTTTTAACCAGTTTGTTTGTTCAGGAGCGATATCATCTTTATCCGGTTCTGTAATTACCAGCTCTACCCCGCGATCGAGATAGATAATATTATCCCCAGCATCAATTTTATCTTTTTTAAAAATATAGCCCCCGCTAATTTCCGGTTCAGAAAGTTGTTGGGGTTCCAGTTCCGAAATATTGACACGGTTTTTATCGCGTTTTATTTTTTCAGTTAATATGTAAACTCCACGATACTCGCCATTTACAACAATCTCACAATACTTTATTCTTGGAGCGTAATCATTTATCTGCGATGCAAGGGTGTAAGCTAAAGCATTTCGCATTAAAGTTTTATCTGAATAAGGTGCATATAAAATCCAGTCATTCTCTTTAGGCAAACCAAGAAGACTCACATTGTCATTTTCTCCAATTGAATCCTGTGTTTCAAATCGATATGATTTTTTATCAAAACTCAGGGAAGACTGCCCATGCAGTTCAATTTCGATACGACCACTGTAATGATCAGCAGAAGCGCTGACATAATTACGGGCGCCGTCTTCATTATAGATGATTTCCATATTACCGGAAACCCTTGAATTAGCTGTAATTAATCCATTTGTAGTGATTTTTATAATTGGCAGATTGGATGAGCTGAAACTTGGGTCCTGCGCGAATAATTGAACAGCAAAGAAAAGAAAAAAACAAATATTAAGAGATAGCATTTTCATTGGATCACAATCCATGTTTAAAGAGTAATTTGGCTTAATAAGTAGTATGACTCTCGGAATTTAATCATTTACCTTTTGAAATCCATCCATTTCGGTAAAGTTTCTTCTATACCCAGAGGTCATACAGCTGATATTCTATTTCTGGAGATCCTGAATAATTGCCAGATCAAGCTGCGGAGTCGCTCCATCCTGTGTAGCAACAAATGCCCCTGTCGCATTAGCAAAAGATAATACCTGATCCATCGGCCATTCACGTATCAAACCGTTTAATAGCCCTGCAAGGAAAGCATCACCAGAACCTACAGTATCACTAACCTTTACTCTGAGTCCGTTCGATTTAATAAAAGTATTGTCTTTATATAATGATGCGCCTTTATCAGCCATCGTTATGCATACAATCTGACAGCCGTATTTAGAGCAAAGTTCCTGGCTTGCCTTTTCCGGGTCATCCGGCAGACTATACCACTCAGCCAGTTTTTTCAATTCAGCATCATTAAATTTAACCAGCCAGCTATATTTAAGTGATTCTTCAACGATATCTTTATTGTCATATGGGGGTCGTAAATTTATATCAAACACGGGAAAAACATCTTTTTTTATCAGTTCCTGTATTGTCTTCCGTGATTTTGAATTTCTTTGAGCCAGGCTGCCAAAAACCACCATTGTACCGGTTCCGGCTCCATTCAATTCTTCGTTCTCAATATAGTCCCATGCAACTTCTTCTATAATATCATATTGTGGATTATCATTCTTATCGAGATCAACTTTTACAAAACCAGTTGGATTATTTTTGTTTATTGAAATAAAATCTGTGGAGATACCATTCCTGTTTACACGGCGCAGAATCTCTCTTCCCAATTCATCATCACCGACACCACTTACAATATCAACCTTATTTCCTAAATTTTTTAAATGGACAGCGACATTGAATGGAGCACCTCCTAAAAACAAACCTTTGGGCATGGAATCCCATAAAATTTCACCGATACAAATAATATTATTTAACTGCACATATCCCCCTGACTTAAAACAGACTATTAAAAACTAAATAAATCATGTTCTTAACTAAAATATCTTTTGATTAAAAAAAAGCAACTTTTTAAAGTATTTGCATATTTATGTATATTAATACATTCAATTGTAGTTTCAGGTTTTAGATAAACTTCTGCAGGAAATATCACTAAATGAAAAAATCAGACATTGAACATAGCACAAAAGTTGATGTGGACAGCACCACATCAGAACACAGTGGACTAAAAGGACTTCTTGAGACTATTTTAAGAAGGTTCCGTACCGCAACTTTTATGATTGCACTTTTTCCGGTTTATTTGCTCGCAGTCCTGATAATGGCGATTTCTGCAACACCGGCAGTCTATTTTTTTAATTTTATGCAGGAATTTTCAGCCACTTTTAGCGCACCACTGAATTATTTTTTTATTGCCCTGGCTCTTATTGGCGGTTTTTTTATTTATGGTTTCAGTCTCATTTTTGTCGCACCATTTTTTAATCTTATTATTCCGATAAAAATGAAACCATTCCGCGGGCCGTATTACTCTTTGCGCAGCGTACCATGGTTTGTTCATAATACAATATTATATGTCGTCCGCTATACTTTTTTGGAATTTATAACCCCGACTCCCTTAAATATTTTATTTTACCGCATGATGGGAATGAAAATCGGTAAAGGTGTGCATCTAAATACAACTAACATCTCAGACGCAGCTTTGATTGAACTTGAAGATAAGGTGACTATTGGCGGGTCTGTACATATTATCTGCCATTATGCTGCTAAGGGTTTCCTGGTTATTGCACCTGTAAAAATTAGAAAAGGTGCTACACTCGGGCTAAAGGCTACAGTTATGGGAGATGTTGAAATTGGCGAAAATGCCGTAATTGCGCCGCATGAAGTGGTTTATCCGAAATCCAGAGTCGCAGCTGATCACAAACCTGCAAAAGCAAAATCTATCAATGGTCTGTCTTTGGAATAGTAAAACAGCGGATTTTAACTTTTCAGCATATTATTTAAAATATGCTACCCCGGATTCAAACAATCTTTGATTTTTATTGCCAGGCACATTTTTCGATACATTCATTCCAATCCGTTCTGAATGCGCCATTTTTCCAAATACACGGCCATCAGGACTGGTAATTCCTTCAATCGCATACATCGAACCTGAAGGATTGAATTGAGATTCCATCGAAGGTTTTCCATCCAGATCAACATAAAGTGTAGCAACCTGCCCGTTTACGAACATTTCCTGTATTACTGGTTCGGCAGCAACAAACCGCCCTTCACCATTCGAAACAGGAATAACAAAAGTATCATCAGAATTAACCTGTGAAAACCAGGGTGAAAGCACGGAGTTAATTTTTGTATGCACCATCTGCGAATGATGACGCCTTAATTTATTAAATGTCAGGGTCGGGCTTTTTTCAGGGTGCGGTTCAACAATTTTTCCGAAAGGTACCAATCCCAGTTTTACAAGAGCCTGAAAACCATTACAAATGCCCAGTACCAAACCATCCCTGTTCTCCAGTAGATCCATAATAGCATCAGCAATTTCACTTTGCCGCAGAACAGCAGCGATAAATTTACCCGATCCTTCCGGCTCATCGCCTGCGCTGAAACCACCCGGGAGCATAAGAATTTGAGATGACCTTATAAGCTGAGCATACTTCTTAATTGACATATTTAGAGCATGTGTTGTCAGGTTATTAAAAATACTCGTTACAACATCTGCGCCTGCCTTTTCAAAAGCTTGCTGAGAGTCATACTCACAGTTTGTTCCCGGAAAAACAGGTATAAAAACTCGGGGTCTGGCAATACTTAAATGTGCTTTTTTTATTGCTCTGGTTTTAAAAGATGGTAAATCTTTCAACTCAGAATTATGTAATGATGGGAAAATAGCTTCCAATGGTTCCGACCATTTTTTATAAGCTTCTGAAAGATTAACCTGACTGTTTTTAAATACAATTTGATCTGCTTCTGTTACTCTGCCCAGCTCGATAAATTCAATTCCGGATAGTTCATCCTTAGAGAAATCCGGTGCCGTTTCGATGATTATTGCCCCATAGTAAGGATACAACAGGTCTGCTGACTCAATTTGATTATTAAAATTAAAACCTAAGTTATTGCCGAAACACATTCGTGATACTGCCAGCGAAACCCCGCCTGATTTAACAGCACTTGCAGATTGAACCAGTCCGCCATCACTTAATTTTTTAAACGTTGCAAAGAGTGTTTTCAGATAATCAAAATCCGGCAAAAGTGTCATATCTGTTTTGCTTTTTAGGAGATAAACAGTATTACCGGCAGTCTTAAATTCTCCTGATATTGTTTTGTCTGCTGATACAGGCGCCACAGCAAACGAAACAAGTGTTGGCGGAACATGAATATCCTGAAAAGTGCCGGACATACTGTCTTTTCCGCCAATGGCTGCTATTCCAAGTTGCATCTGTACATGATAGGCACCTAATAAAGCAGCGTAAGGCTTACCCCATTTTTGTGGATCGGATAATAATTTTTCAAAATATTCCTGTAAAGTCAGGTATATATTTGAGAAATCAACACCACAGGCAACGAGTTTTGTAACAGACTCCAAGACAGCATAAACAGCACCATGAAAGGGAGACCATGTTGCAATTTTTGGATTAAATCCCCAGCTCATTGCGGTAGCTGTATCACTTTCAATAAATGGCAGTTTGGAAACCATAACATCCGATGGTGAACGCAGCATTTTCCCGCCGAACGGATGCAGGACTGTTCTGGCACCAATGGTACTGTCGAATTGTTCAATTAATCCTTTTTGACTGGCGTGGTTCAAATCGGAAAGATTTTCAAGCAGGGTTTTCGCGAAATCATCAAATTGATAATTCTTCTTTTCAAAAATTTCAGTAGCTGAAACTTCAGGAATAACAACATGAGATTTCTGCCTTACGCCATGTGTGTCAAGAAATGAACGATCCAGGTCGACAACTGTCTGTCCCTTCCAAAACATTCTCAGTCTGCCGCTGTTAGTAATATTCGCAACTTTTGTGGCTTCCAGGTTTTCCGCAAAAGCCTTTTCCTGAAAAACTACAAAATCATCCACCGAAATCACCACAGCCATACGTTCCTGGGATTCAGATATCGCCAGCTCTGTGCCATCCAATCCTTCATATTTTTTAGGAACAGCATCAAGATCAATATCAAGGCTGTCCGCTAATTCGCCAATAGCAACTGAAATACCCCCGGCACCAAAATCATTACAGCGCTTTATCTTTTTTGTAATTTCAGGGTCTGTAAAAAGCCTTTGTAGTTTTCTTTCGATCGGGGGATTCCCCTTCTGAACTTCCGCTTCATTTTTTAGTGCGGTCTCTGTATGTGCTTTTGATGATCCTGTCGCGCCGCCAATACCATCACGCCCGGTTTTGCCACCAACCAGTATCACAATATCGCCTTCTTCAGGACGCTTCCGGACAACATTTTCAGCCGGTACTGCTCCGATTACCGCGCCTATTTCCATACGTTTTGCCAGATAGCCTTCATCATATACTTCAGCAACATGCCCCGTTGCTAAACCAATCTGGTTTCCATAAGAGCTGTAACCTTTTGCTGCAAGAGTTGTGATTGTTCTTTGCGGTAATTTACCGGGAAGGGTTTCTTCCAGGGATTTCCTTGGATCGGCACTGCCTGTAACACGCATAGCCTGATATACATACGACCTTCCTGATAAAGGATCACGTATCGCACCGCCTAAACAGGTAGCTGCACCACCAAAGGGCTCAATTTCTGTTGGATGATTGTGGGTCTCATTTTTAAACATGATCAACCAATCCTGCGTGATTCCTTCCACTTTTACAGGAATTTTAATACTGCAGGCGTTTATTTCTTCTGAAATATCCAGCTCTTTCAATCCGCCTTTTTTACGCAGTTCTTTCATCGCAATTGTTGCCAGATCCATCAGGCAATCCGAACGTTCTTTTCCTTCATAAACAAATTCACGGGATTTTAGATATGCATTATAGGTTTGTTTTATAGCTGAATTATTGGGTGCATCTGCAATCTGCACATTTCGTATTTCTGTCAAAAAAGTGGTGTGGCGGCAATGATCTGACCAATATGTATCTAACAACCTGATCTCGGTTATCGTAGGATTTCTTTTTGTTTCTGTCTTAAAATATTGCTGGCAGAATTTCAGATCTTCGAAGCTCATTGCCAGCCCCATTTCTGATAAAAGATTTTCCAGACTTTGATCCGACAACTCAATGAAACCATCAATTATTTTGACATGCTCCGGGATTGAAATCTGCTGTTCGAGTGTTTCGGGTATCTGTAATTCAGCTTCTCTGGAATCAACAGGATTAATGCAGTGTTTTTTTATTCTTTTAATTTCAGATTCTGTAAGTATTCCGGATAAAACAAAAACTTTAGCAGTGCGCACCAAAGGCGGATTTTTTTGCGTAAGAATCTGTATACACTGGGATGCCGAGTCTGAGCGCTGGTCGTATTGTCCGGGGAGATATTCTACCGCAAAGATATAATCGCTGTTCTTGAAGTTAAAATTTTCATCATAAACATAATCCTGCGGTGGATCTGAGAAAACAGAGTTCCGGGCAATTTTGTATTCATCTTCAGAAATCCCCTGAACATCATAGCGATATAAAATGCGTAGTTTTTCTAAAGATTTTATACCCAGAAACTCACTGACATCTGAATAAAGATTTACAGCTTCTGTATCAAATCCAGCTTTTTTTTCAATATAAACGCGGAAAATATTAGTCATGATTTATAAAAGACCCTTCATTGTTTAAGTCGGGGCTAATATAAACCCTATCGGATTTAAATTAAACAAAGCATGTGATAAAAGTTGTCAGGTATGTAAAATAATAATTTAGAAAAAAAACCGGGAGTAAATCTCCCGGTGCCAGCTTTCTATTTCAGAAGTGTTGCAGGATCAAGATGACTCGCTTCAATATCTTTAAAATAATTAACGGTGCCAACCTTTAACTCAACAGTAGACGCGTCATCACAGACAATGATTCCTTTCGGGTGTGTTTGAAGTGCCGAAACCGTCCACATATGATTCACGCCTTCCTCTACAACTTTATAAAGCGCCCGGGCTTTTCCATGACCGCTTATAATTACCAACACTTCATCGGCGTCAAGAACTGTTTTAACACCGACAGTAAGTGCCGTTTTTGGCACTTTAGTTACATCATTATCAAAAAAACGTGAATTTGCAATTATTGTATCATTAGTAAGTGTTTTAACGCGTGTTAATGATCCCAGCGATGATCCGGGTTCATTAAAAGCTATGTGTCCGTCCGGTCCGATTCCGCCAATAAACAAATTAATACCGCCGGCAGCATTAATTTTTTCTTCATATAACGCACATTCAGCATCAAGATTTTTCGCATTCCCATCCAGAATGTTTACATTTTCTTTGGGAATATCAATATGGCTAAAAAAGTTGTTCCACATAAAATAGTGATAGCTTTCTGTGTGATCTTCAGGCAAACCAACATATTCGTCCATATTAAAAGTAATAATATTCTTAAATGATATTATACCTTTTTTATAAATTTTAATAAGTTCTGCATACATACCTAAAGGAGAAGATCCCGTGGGCAAACCCAAAATAAACGGTTTGTTTTTGGCAGGTTTAAAATCCAGAATTGCCCGGGCTACATAATTTGCAGCCCATTGCGATACTTTATCGTAATCTTTTTGAATAATGAGCCTCATAAGATATCCTTTATATTAGTAGGTGGTTGGTTTGTCCATCAAACAAATTTATCAAATATAATAATCATTTTTTAATATTTTAAGTTTTTTTATTTTAAGATTATCTCATGAACCTAACTAAAGGAACAATATGGCTAAACTAAAACTCTTCGACAGAGAGCTGAGTTGGCTTTCTTTTAACAACAGAGTCTTGCAGGAATGCATCGATCCTGATGTTCCGCTTTATGAAAAAATTAAATTTATGGCGATATTCTCTTCAAATCTGGATGAGTTCTTCCGTGTACGTGTAGCTTCTCTCAGGAACCTTTTAAACCTGAAAAAAGACAAAAAACTAAAATTTACTCCAAAACAATTATTGAAGGACATTCACAACAAAGTCTCTGCTGATCAACAGCTGTTGGGTAAAATATTAAAAGAAATAATCCTGCCGCAACTTCAGGACCGAAATATATTTCTGATAAACGATTCTGAACTAAACGAAAATCAATTACTGTATGCAGAGCAGTATTTCAATAATCAGATATTACCTTTTATCAAACCGTTAAAACTTATAGGTGGAGATGATAGTCTGTTTTTACAAAATAAAACCTTATATTTGTTAGCTGAGACAAAAAGTCCAACGGATTCTGAACTTTACCTGGTTGAAATTCCCGTCAGGCATACCGGACGTTTTATTTTACTTCCCCCAGATGGTAAAAAGAAATATGTAATATTTGTTGATGATATTCTGAGATTATTCATTCAAAAATTATTTCAGACCAGAAAGGTTACATCCTGTTATTCAATTAAATTAACCCGCGATGCAGAGATGTATATTGATGACGAATTTAGCGGAAATCTTTTGGAAAAAATTAAAGAAGGCATTAACCGCAGGAAAAAAGGTATTCCGTCGCGCTTCTTATACGACGAATCGATGCCTTCCGGAATACTAAAAAAAGCACGGACTATACTGGAATTACATAAGGATGATCTTGTTCCGGGAGGCCGGTATCACAACTTTAATGACTTTTTTGGTTTTCCATCTCTCGCAACCAAAAAAGACTTTGACAAACCACAGCCGGCACTACCATGCAAAGATTTTGATCACGGCAAAAACATTTTTAAGGTTCTGTCTGAAAAAGATGTCCTGATACACTTTCCATATCAGACATATGATTATGTGATCAATTTTTTAAACAACGCTGCGACAGATCCCCTGGTAACAGAAATAAAAATAACACTCTATCGGGTTGCAGATCCATCAAAAGTGATAGAGAGTTTAATTCTCGCTGCACAAAATGGAAAATCTGTTACCGCATTTGTTGAGCTAAAAGCCCGTTTTGATGAAGAATCCAATATACAGGGTGCCGATGCGCTCGAAGAAGCCGGCGTAAAGGTGCTTTATTCCATCCCCGGGATAAAAGTCCATTCAAAGATCTGCCAGGTAACGCGAATTGAAAACGGTGGTTTAAAATATTATTCATACCTGGCAACAGGTAACTTTAATGAAAAAACCGCAAAGGTGTACAGCGATTCCGGTCTTTTTACTTCCAATGTATTTTATACAAAAGACTTAAACCAGGTTTTTGCTTTCCTTGACGGGCAAATAAAAGAACCGGAAATAGAAAATCTGCTGGTGGCTCCGTTCAATATGCGTCCAGTTTTTGAAAAATTAATAAAGAACGAAATCAGTAACGCCCGTAAAGGCAGACCATCCGGTATCACCATTAAGTTAAACAGTCTGCAGGATCCGGAGATGATTAAGCTTTTATATAAAGCATCAAAAAATGGCGTTCCGGTTAAAATAATAGTCCGCGGCATTTGCTGTTTAATTCCAGGTGCAGAAGGATTAAGTGAAAACATTGAAGTATTGAGTATCATCGATCGATACCTTGAACACGCCCGCTATTATATTTTTGAAAACAATGGTAATCCAATGTATTTGATGGGTTCAGCTGACTGGATGACAAGAAATTTAAAACGGCGTGTCGAAGTCATCTTTCCAATTATTGATAATGCGCTGAAGAAAGAAATACAGCATATTATTGACCTTCAATGGCAAGATAATAAAAAAGCCCGGCTTATAGATCCGCAACAGAATAATGATTACAAACCACAATTATCATCTAAGCCGGCCCGCTCTCAGCAACAGGTTTATAACTACATCAAACGAAAGAATCGTTAGATGAAACTATTTGTATATTATCTGCTGACAATACCCGCTTTTGCTTTAGCGCAGTCTGAATATGAAATATCAGGTATAGAAATGTTTAATCAGGACCTGCAGAAAACGGCAGAAGGAATAATATATGTCTCGAGTCAACCTTTTCACTGGTCTGAAAATGATTTTATAATCTTGGGTGGAACCCTTGCCGGTGGAACGCTTTTATTTATGGCTGATAATGATATCAACAACTTCTTTAAAAGGAATCATTCCAAAATAGCCACGCGTTGGGCCAGAATAGGATCAAATTATGGTGAACCCTTAACTGTTGTTTCACTAACAGCAGCGCTGTATATATTTGGAATTGTCACAGGGGATGACTGGACACGAGAAACAGCTGTTATTCTTACATCGGCATTGATACCGGCGGGAGCTATTCAAACAATTTCCAAATTATCGGCAGGAAGAGCACGTCCTTATATGGAGCTCGGAAAAGATGATTTTAAATTCTGGAGAAAGGGAGAAGATTACTACTCTTTTGTCTCTGGCCACACATTAGTTGCGATGAGTACATCTCTTGTTTTAGCTAAAAGAATTAAGAATAATTATGCAAGTACTATTTTATTTGGTGTGGCAGGGTTGTGCGCGTGGTCAAGAATGTATCTTAATAATCATTTTTCCAGTGATGTTTTTCTGGGTTCAGCATTAAGCTTTGCAACAGTATTTGCAGCTTTCAGTGCACATTCCCAAAATGCGACACAAGCAAAAAACAAAGAATCAGTTAAATATGTTTTTAATACAGGATTTAACCGTATTGGCTTTCAAATATATTTCTGAAAAGAAAATTATAAACTGATTATCCGGAAATTTTATTTATAAAGCGCGTATTTCACGGACAGACTTTACAGAAATCGGAATTTTATCAATCTTTTCCGGAAATTTATCAGAAAGGGTTTCAACATTACCTTTTACACCAATTATTATACCGAGTGTATCATTTTGAACATACCCGATACCAATTGAAACCACTTCCGAAATTGAAAGCCATTCATCTTCATTTTGTCTTTTTACTTTTTTTGCTCGTTCTATTAATTCATCCATCAGGGCAAAGAGACATTAAGTAATTCAAAAACATTTTGAATTCTGTTAATTATTGTAGTGCTCGAACTACCTGCAAAAAGCAGCCCGACCAGTTGATTATTCGTATTAAATATTGCCGAACCACTGTCACCACCGGCGCTCATTGCACCGGCCATAATCTGATCAACAAAAGTAGCTGTTTTGCCGGTTCCGTAGCTAACCTGCGACGTCACATCAATCTGCAACACTGTACCTGTTGTATATTCCGTTGTTCGGCCAAATTTTTGCAAAGACATACCTAAAGATGCTTCAGCAATGCCATTCGGTGCTCCAACCTGAACAACATCGTTACTGATATCATTTTGGTTGGATGGTTCACATAATGCAGCGTCAACTAAGTTTTCTGCAGCCTGAACTTCATAGACAGCTTTAAGCCTGGATTTTCGTCCGGCAGCAGCAGAAATTGCATTTAATACAGATGCCGCTGAGTTTGCGATAGGGCAATCACTGATTGGATCACCACCGCTGCCATCATAATTGATTTGAACGAAATCTTTGAGAACACCTATTACATCATTAGGTCGTGAACCACCATCATAAGGGCCCGGTTGAAGTATTTCATCACCTATAGAAGCATCATTGCTATTAGCCAGCACATGGTTATTTGAAAGTATGAAGCGCTTTCCATCACGTAAAACAGTAACTCCAAATGTACCAGCAGTAATCAGGTAATGGCCGATACTAACTCCGCCGGATGCCGGTCTGTATCTTAACTTTGGATCCTGTGCCAGCGCATGAATTACCCCCGTAGCATTAACATCAACAGGGATACCATCCATGGATTGCGGAAGAAGATCGGATGCACTAAGTGTGCCGGGTGATTTTTTCGATTCTACAGAACACACGATTGAAAGATCACCTGTAAGCTTACCGTTTGTTGTTTTATATCCGACACCTGTTGCCACAACATTTGATTTTTTAAAAAGATCTGATTTTGTAGTCTTTAAAAGCTGTCTGACGTCTTCGATATTTGCTGCCATATGTCCTCCGTTTTCCTGCCGGTAACACCGGTTCAGGATCACTAAAAATTAAAATATATGAGATAAATAAATAAATCAATTAGATTAGATTAAATATTGAAAAAAGTTCAATTATTCCGCTTGGCAGGAAAATAGTTATTTCATAGAAAAACGTTTAACATATTGCAGATCACTCTCATCGATTTCTGATAATCTTGAATGGACGTAATCTGTATCATATTTGTTAGCAACAAATAAATGGTTCCGGGCATCATCAGGTTTTGAGTCTTTATATTCAAAATAAGCTAAAAGATGTCCCTGTGCGAGCTTGCTTTGTTCTTCAGTTGATAGCTTCTGAGTAGATTTAATATTTGGAATATGCAGCGTAATATTTTTTTTAATAAAGTCAGGGTCATCAATTTTATCTTTATTTTCGAGCAGAATTAATGGCCACAAATATCCATCTTTGTAATAATTATAGGCCAGATTCCAGAGATTGTCACCTTCTGATGTTTTATGGAGTTTAGCTTTAACAATCTCTTCTTTTTTCTGTATTGGCGGAGGTGGTTTTTGTGTTTCCGTTTTTGGGTTTGGCTGGCTTTTTAATGGCTCAACTGTTTTTTCAATAACAGGTTTTTTTGTTTCTGCTATTTTTTCTTCAGGCTGGTCATCACCGGAAAATTGCCAGAATAACAAAAGAATAATCAGAATTACAAATATTGATATAAATATTGGTGCACGGTTTTTGGAATCTTCTTTTGTATCCGGCACAAGCAGTGGGTTTATTTGTTCATTTTTTTCTGAAACAACATGATTATTTGGTTCCGGGGTGACTTCTTCCGGTTTATTTTCGAACACTGGAGCAGTTTCAGTTTTAGTCTCTTTTACAGGTTCACGATTGTCAATTTCTTTTATAAGCTCTGCAATATTTTCTTGTTTTTCAGGAGGCAGCTCAACACTCTTTGAATTTTCATTCTTATCATTCTCCAGGAATTGCGGCTTTAACATGGCAAAATTTTTGTTTATCATTTCACGCAAGTGCTTTTCCGGTTTAAATAACACTTTCTTTTTTGCAGGAATTGTAATACTTGCACCTGTTCTTATATCCCGCCCCGGACGCGATGGAACTTCGTGAAGTTTAAAAATTCCAAATCCGCTTAAATTTACCACACCATCCCTGTTTAGCCCGTGTTGAATCACCAGGGCCATCTCTTTTATCAACGAATGTGAAAACGTTTTGCTGATCTGATTCTTATCTGCAACGGAATTAATCAATGCATCAAATGTTATTTTTTCCTGCATGTTATTATTCCTGATTTACATTTTCCTGTAAAGCCTTTGCCGGCCTAAAGGCTGCAACCATTTTTTTAGGAAACAACATCTTTTTTTTGTAATGGGGATTATATGCAATTTTATGCTTCCGTTCGGCAACATCAAAAGTACCAAAACCGGGAATGGTAAATTTATCATGGCTGATCAGATGATTCCGAAATATTTCAAGGGTATTATGGAGTAATTCTTTGATCTCTGTCTGGGATTTATCAAGTCTTGCAGCAAGATTTTTTATAACTTCAGAAGTATTCATGAGCACATTCCGGTTTTTCAAATTTTGAAATATAATAAGATAAAGGAGATGCTAAGTCAAGAATTATCTTGTTAAGTTATTTTAAATCAATATCTTAATAATATTATTTAGAGAAAAGCTCATATTTGAAAATGTAAAATTTCAGGTTATTTAATAAAAGTAATCAGGATAATAAAGCAGCTGCCTGGGCTTCGCTGCCTGTTTTCAGATACAATCCTGCTAATTTTCTGATTACCTGCTGATTATCCGGGATAATTTGGTTCAGTTTTTCAAAAACCAGAATGGCGTTTTTAAAATCAATACGTTTTATATAGAGTGTTCCTAATGCATCCAGGGCATCTGTCCTCGAAGGATTAAGCACAATCAGTTTTTCTAATAAATCCTGAGCAATCTCCACAAATCCCTGATTAAGTGCAATTGCTATGGGCTGGTTGTATAATTCTTCCTTCGCAGGTTGTTTAGTCAATAATTCTTTCCAGCATTGTAGTGCGTTCTTGTAGTCCTGGTTTTTTTCATGAAGAACTGCCTTTGTGTATACAAGTTTCAGATTATCAATCACAACATCCGTAGCTATTTCTCTTTGATCCTTATTGTGATTGTTTTTGATAATGCTGTCAATGGCTGCAATAGCTTCAGAGAATTCCTGTTTTTTTTCACAGATCCTGTAAACCATGTAATAAGCACTGGTTTGGTTTGGAATATTCTGAATAGATTTTCGTGCAAAATAAAGCGCTTTATCCAGATTATTAAGCTTAAGATATGTTTCTGATAAAACATTTAACAATGATCCGCTGAGCGCTTTGTCAAACTGTTTTAACGCATAGGCTTTTTCAAAATGGATTAACGCCTTTTGATAGTTATCAACAAGGCTAAGTTGCTGTCCATAGGTATAGTGAGTATAAGCATCAGCCGGATTTTCACCTACCATTTTTTCTAATAAAAACAGGTTACGCAAATCTTTGTTGTTCTTCTCCTGGCCTTGTAATGCATAACCTAAATGTTTCAGTATAATTTGAGAATTAACAGATTTGATTTTCAAATTTTTTGATACAGTCAATTGCTCATGAATACGATTTTTAAAACCTATTCCATAATTATTAGGAAAAAGACGATAAGCTGTTGAGAGCTGTGCATCCGCAGCGTCATTTGTTTCATTTTCGATCTGAACATTGTAAATAACCGGATGTTGATTTCTCGAAATAATTTCTTTCAGCAATGGAATGGATTCCGGTTTTAAACGTTCATCTGCATCAAGCCATAAAATCCAGTTATTTCGCGCATATTTTATAGAAGCATTACGGGCAGCAGAAAAATCATCAATCCATTTAAAGCTATGAACTTCAGCGTTATATTCACCGGCTATCCGGATTGTATCATCTGTGCAGCCTGTATCAATTATTACGAGCTGATCGGCAACATCTTTTATACTTTCAAGACAATCCCTGATATAGCGTTCTTCATTTTTAACAATCATGCAAACGCTAAGAGATTTATTATCCTTACTCATGGTTTTAGTTTAAAATCTCAGGGTTTATGTTCTCTTCAATTACGGACAGTAATTTATCCAGTTCACTCAAATCCAGCTTGTGGATATTCTGAGTTGCCTTAAGCTCCAGAAAAATGCGGATGGCATCTTCCATTTTACCACTATACATCAAAGAAATTGCCAGTATATATTTTGCAAGGGCACTTTTACTGTTTATCCGGAGTGATGCCCGGGCATAGTCGCGGGCAGCGTTAAAATTATTTCGTCCAAGTTCAATCTGCCCAAGCCGCAGGTAAATAAGTTCTTTGATTTCATTATTAATATTTTTTGAAGTGCTCTTTAAAGCCTGCAGCAGGTAATCCGCAGCTTTATCCCATTGTTTGAGAGCTTTGTATGTCTCACCAAGTTTAAAAAGTATATAACCGTTATCCGGATTTTCCTTTATCTCTTTATTCAAAATAGGCAAATTTCTTTCAGCCCGCTTCTGGTTATTTGATCTATATCCATAATGATTAATCACAATATCCAGTTCAGAAAAAGCGCCACCATTTCCTGCAATAGAATTAACAATTTGTTCATGAACACGGTTCACATATCTGTATTCAGGTTTATTACGAAACAGTCTGATTTGCGGTTCATCCATGTATTCTACCATGTCATTTTCAGGCTGATAATTTCTTAAAACAATATTCAAAGCATCTGCTTTAGATTTTTTAAGACTGTCTCTTAAAATATTTGTTGATGAATTTGCCAGTTCTTCATCAGCATCCAGATGCAAAATCCAGTCACCCTTTGCCTGCTGCAGAGCAGCATTGCGGGCTTCTGAAAAATCATCTTTCCACTCAACATGTAGAATCTTTGCTCCGTGTTTTTCAGCAATTTCGAGACTGGAATCAGTTGAGCCGGTATCAACGAGAATGATTTCATCCACTACACTTTTAACACTTTTCAGACAACGTTCCAGGTTTGCGGCTTCATTTTTAACAATCATGCAAAGAGACAAAAGCTGTTTTTCATTTTGAGCAGAGTGCCGTTCTGATTCATCCGGAGCCGATTCTTCCAAAATCAGATCATTATAGAGAACAGGATCGTTGCTGCGGATATATTTCAATACTTCATTTTTACTGAGACCTGTTCCAGAAAGAAAATGATCCATCCCGGATAAAAAATTGATCAGATCTTCTGCACTTTGTGTAGAATTTATAAGTTTAAGAAGCTGGTAAACAGGAGCAATACGTTCGTTATCACTAAGGGTAACATGCTTAGGAGCAATGCCATTCTGAATACATCTTTTCAGATCTGAAATTGCATCATCGTATCTTTTCTGAATGATGGACACCTTGACATACGGCCAGACCAGACGAATATCATTACAACGAATCTGTTTACTGAACAGGCGGGCATTTGTATAAAACTGTTCCAGTTTATCAGAATTATTATCTTCGATTACCCAATCGCCGAAAAGCCCCCAGATTCCCACTATAGACTCGTTAAGTGCAGGTTGATTCTGCTCAATTCTGTAAACCGCTCTAAGCAAAATATCTTTAAATTCTTCTGTTTTTTTAAGGTTTTGCAGAAGAAGAAGCAACATAAAATAGTGATAATAGTTATCCGGATCATTTGTTATTGCTTTTTCAAGGATTTCAGCATTTACCTGTTCAGACTCCGAAAAATCATCAATGGCTGTTTTGATCAAAGCACAGTCATGCAATACAGCAATGGGCTCTACAACCCAGTTTTTATCTGTATAACTAAGGATTGATTCATCAACTTGTTCATAAATTACGCCGTTAAATTTAAACTCCGCGTAGTTTCTAAAAAGGAGAACCCGTTCGAGTCTGGAATTGTTTTTATTACCGGTAGTAATTTCTTCCGGTATGATATAGCCATAATTCTCAGAGTTTATCAAAGTTCTTCTTAGATCAAATCCATTATCAACAACAAGAACATGCTGAGCATCCAGATTCAGTATCCATTTGGCTGAAGCCTGCTGTGCCGCAAAATTTCGTGCCCGTGAGAAATCATTATTCCAGTGATAATTAAAAACCTGAGCACCATGTTCCGCAGCAATTTTTAAAGTATCATCAGTTGAACCGATGTCCACAATAATGATTTCATCTACATGCTTTTTTACTGATGAAAGACACGCGGAAAGACAATCCTGGGCATTTTTTACAACCAGGCACAGTGAGATTAGTTTTTTTTCAGACATTATTATTCCTGAAAGGACGCATTCTCACGAATTAACTCACCTAATCTTAATGCATCTTCATTTTCAGGCTCAATAGTGAGAATTTTGTCGGTAATAGTTTCTGCTTCGGCCCATTTTTCCACTTCACAATAAAATCCGGCAAGTATAAGCAGCGTTTCTGTATCCTGTGGATTTTTAGTCAGAATCTTATCGAAAACTGCAATTCCATTTTGATAATCTTCAAGTTCAATTAGACATAAGCCATAATTGCGCTGGGCACTCACAAGATTGCGATCTTTTTCAATAGCTTTTATAAAGAAACCTTTGGCATTTTCTATTTCTTCGTTCTTAAAATAGACCAATCCAAGCTGGTTGTAAGCAGGGGCATAATCAGGGTAAAGCTGCAATAATTTATTTAATTCACCAATAGCTTTAATAGTTTGTTCTTTTTGAACGGCACAAAGTGCAATTCCAAAAAGGGCATCGGGATTCTTTTCAATATCATAACTTTGTCTGAAGAGAGCTTCGGCTTCGGATGGTTTAAAATCATTTAAAAGTTCCATAGCCCTTAAATACAATGAATTTTCCATATTTAAATCGTCGTCCTTTATGATCGGATTTTGAGTACCATTTAAAATACTATTTACCTGTTCAAGCAAGGCATTAGTATTGTCGTTAAAAGGATCCGTTTTTTGAGCTTTTTCCAATAATTGGCGTGCATTATCATATTTTTCGATTTCTATGAACAATTCTGCCAGGTAGTTTAGTGAAACAATATCATCCGGTGACTTTGCCAAAATTTTCAGAAAAGCAGTTACACCGTTTTCATAATCACCTTTTTCTATTAGCGCCCGGCCATAATTACGCTGGGCATCAACATATTCCGGGTTGAGCATTATAACTCTGGCAAAATAATTTTCTGCCAGACTGAAATCACTTTTCCGGAATGCTGAAATACCAAGCTGATTGAGAACAATAATATTCTCAGGATGGTGATTGTTTGCTTTGTGCAAAAATCCATCGGCTTCATCAAAACGTCCCTGCAGATTAAGCGTGAGTGCGATTCCTAATAACGCTTCTCCTGAAACAGGATTTAATTGAAGTATATCAGTGAAAATTGCTTCTGCTTCTGTGAATTTATTCTGCTCAATAAGAAGCTCGGCTTCTTTAATTTGTTCCGGATGTATTTCATGCAATGGATTTTTTAACTCCAGTAGCTCATCATAATCCACCTGCGGCCATTTTTTCCGGAAGATTTTTTCATTTTCTTTCAGAGATTCCAGCAAGTCTATATTATTCGCCTTGAATGAACTGTGGCCATAATGGTGGATAAATGTACCTTCATGAACCATCAAAGCATAGCCCGCCTGTCGGACTTTAAGGCTGATATCATCGTCTTCAAAATTACCAAGGCCATACGATTCGTCAAAACCACCGATTGACTCATAGAGCGACTTACTAGTCAGCATTGCCAGTCCGGCAAGTCTGCGGCGCGGGGTTATATGTCCGTGGTATTTTTTGCGCCACTCCCCTGCAAACTCTTCAAATCCGGCATCATCTTTATACGATAATCCCTGCAGCATCTGCAGCCCACTGGCTTTGTTAGTGAGAACACCAACCATGCCTATCTTTTGATCTTTTTCAAAAGAGTTGACCAGATCTTCCAACCAGCCTTCCGCCACCAGAACATCATTATTTAGTAAAACAATATACTTACCGGAAGCTTGTTCCACGCCCTGGTTATTTCCTGCCGAAAATCCGCGATTCGATTTATTTTTTATCAGTTTAAAATGCTTGTTTTCTGCTATGATTTTTTCCAGGTATTTAACAGTTCCATCCTTAGATCCATTATCAACAAAGATTATCTCGTATGGAAAACGGGTGTTTTTAAGAATTGAATTAACACACTTTTGTGTCATTTCCCTGGCATTACATGTAAGCATAATTATTGATGCGTGGTCCTGTTGATTCTCGTGTTCATTGGCAACAGGTTTGTTTTTACCATATGCACGAATATTAATTATTTCACCTTCTTTAACCGTGCCATCTGGTTTAAGAATAAAATCAACCGATACTTCCGCCAGCCATTTCTGATGCAATCTGTGGATATTCTCAGCGACTTTAGAAAATCTTTCAGGTCCGCTCTTGGATTCATGATGTATCACTTCTGAAGCCGGCTGATATATTATTTTATAACCCTGTTGACGCAGTTTAAAACATAAGTCAACATCTTCATAACCATTCCAGAAGAGTTCATCAAAACCATCAACATCTGTGAATTTTTTTGCACTGACCAGCATACAGGCAGCAGTAACTGCCTGGTATTCCCTGATAATGTTGGGGTCTTTTGCATCGCGTTTTTCGCCGACAAAAATATTTTGAGCCTGTAAAGGATCATTCTGTATTTGATTATCAACAATCACAACACCGGCATGCTGTATGCTTAAATCAGGATATAATAATTTGCAGCCAACTGCCCCAACCTTTTCATCATTTTGGGCAACTTTAAGCATGTTCTCCAGCCATCCCGTCTGAACTTCAGTGTCATTATTCAAAAATACAAGATATTCTCCCTTTGCCTTAAGAGCTGCAATATTATTTGCTGCTGCAAAACCCAGATTCTCCGGATTTTTTATATACCTGATGCGATTTTCTGATTTGGTTATTTCAGCGAAATATTCTTCGGTACCATCATTAGAACCGTTGTCAACGACAAGAACTTCAAAACCTTCATTTGTATTCTTTAAAATGGTTTCTATACATTTTTTTGTGTATTCAATCTTGTTGAATACAGGAATGATAATGGATACTGCTGGTTTTTCCTGTTTTTCAACAGCTTCAGAATCACCCGGATTTAGAATTGTTTTATAGGCTTCAATCCATTTTTCTGCATTTCTTTGTACTATATAATTTTCTTTTACCTGCGCTTTGGCGGTTTTAGCGATATTAATTCTTTTTTCGGGATTCTGAATCATCCATTTTATAGCGCGATACCATTCATTTACTGTGTTTTTAACTAATAAACCGGTTTCTTTATCCTTTATATGGAGATTGTATTCTCCGACATTTGAAAATATACCAGGTATTTCACAAGCTGAATATTCCAGCCACTTAATGTTTGATTTTGCATTATTAAAAGCATTATCAACCAAGGGCACAATAGCAAAATCCATGTCTAATTGTTGCAGGTATTTTGCATAACCTATATAGTCAGGATTAAACTGGCTCAGCAGTTTTACATTTCTGTGTTTTGTAAACTCAGGAATTCCATCACCCCAGAAATACAATTCAACTTCATTTTTGTATTCTTTTAAAATTCGTTTTAAAGGTTCCTTTATAACTTTCAGATCACTCTCATGCGTAATTGTACCCGAGAATAATATTTTTATTTTATCATTTTTACTTTTTGCCTTGTCTCTAAAATGCCATAAACCTTCATCAAGTGTATTTGGCAGAACAATACAATTTTTATCTTCAGCATAATATTTTTTTAACTTTTCTGTAGAAACAGTAATAAGATCTGCATTTTCTATATACTTCTTAAATGTAGGTATCATTTGCTGATAAAAATCATATGCGATATGGCTTTTATAGACATGACCAAAAGCATCATCAAATTCAAAAACAATTTTTGGTTTAACCAGTTGTGTACTGAGTAATCCATCAAGTTTTTCATAAGGTAATAAGCCTGGAACATTTCGCTGAATTATTAAGATATCAACAGAGCATAGTTTCTTTACTGTAATTTCCATTTCGGAATCTAAATCCAGTGAGACATATTCAATCAGTCCTTTGTTGTCCAACGCCTTCAGTGGAGTGAGTAACCTTAGATATGGACATGCAAGGTTATGTTTATCAATTGACAGAAAACCAATTTTAGGTGGACCGGTAATTATGCCCAATTGATTTTGTTTATCAGCATTAGAGTACTTTTTATTGTATTTATTGTAATATGAAGGTGGCATAAAAGTTGGTTTAGTCTTTTCCCTGTATGCTTTAAAGTTTTTCTCTCTCAAACCACCGTCAACGACAAAATTTCTTTGTTCGTCTTTCCATTGTCTGTATTCTTTATGGACTTCTTCTTCTAAACCATCTTTTGCAATGTAATTATCATCCTGGTCTATTCTTGCTGCTTTTCCGGCAGGCAAATGCAAACCAATATTTTCATCTTCCATATAAACATTCAATAAGGCACTCAGCTCAATTCTATAACCATAATCAGCATCTTCTTCACTATACAGACCATACTCTTCACACCAATAGCCCAATAATTTTTCTGTTGATTTTGGTATAAGAACACATGCACCGCCAAGATTTCCTGGCTTCTTAATCCTTACATTAAATCCATTTAAGTTAGAAACCGGATAGCTCACAGGCTCGAAGTTATAGCCGACCATACCCACATCTGAAACATTATCGGCAACATCAACCATATTTTTTAACCAATCGGTCTTCTGAATAACGATATCATTATCAAATTTCATGTAATATGCAGCACCAATTTCCTGCATCCAGGCCAGATTAGACGCTTTTGCAACACCCACATTTTCATCAAGGAGAATAAGATTTTTAATTACACCTTTTTCCTTAAGCATATTTAAAAATTCCCTGGTACCATCAGTACTAGCATTGTCTACTACTGTAATAACATAAGGGAATCTTGTATAAACCATGATTGAATGCAGTGCTTCCTGTGTGAATTCAAGCCGGTTATATGTCACCATACAAATATTAACATATTTTGCCGCTTGCACAGGTTGCTGATAATAAAATCCCGTTGGTAAATCCTGTGCCGGCTCTGGTAATGCATTTTTATAATGCAGACGTACGGCTTGCGCTTCCTGGTTAGCCAGATTTTGATTGCTGTTTACAATACCAGATGCGTTATGCAGATATAGTCCCAGGAACTCCTGCAGATGTTTCAGTTTGTAACCTGAAGCAACCATTCTGCACCACATTTCGTAATCACCGGCTGCTTTCAGTGCTTCATTGAAAAGCCCGATCTTTTCGTGAACTGATTTACGCCAGACAGGTTGGGGTCCCATATGACAGCCATGGAGCATAATATCCGGATTAAAATCAGGTTTTATGCTGTAGCCGGTTCGGATGTGTTTTTCAAAAGTTTGATTATCATAACCGGTAATGTAAAAGTCTGCATAAACCAAAGCTTCTTCCGGATGTGCTTCAAGATAGTCTACCATAACTTGCAAAGCATCCGATCTTAAGCGGTCATCCGTATTGGAGTTTGTCAGATATTTTCCGCTGGCCATTTTTATACCGCGATTCCATGCCTGGTAGACTGTTTCCCTATTCTCAGTTCGCAGGTATTTAATGTTGTTAAACTTTTGCTGATATTTCTCAATAATTGATTTTTCATTTTGCTGAGAATTGCTGTCAATAATTATTATTTCAAGCTTATCTGCAATTGTCTGCGATAGCAGATCATTAATTTTACCTTCAATAAATTTTTCACTGTTGTATGTTGAAACAATCGCTGAAACCATGTACTTATGCTCAGAAGCAGGCGTAGCAATTAATTCGTTGCTGATATTTAATGATGGGGCAGTATAATCAGTGTCTTTTGTTTGATTGGTTGATATATTTTGTAATGGAATAAAAAACAATGGGCGTATATTGCCTTCGCTGTATCCTAAAAACTGATGCTTTAAGCCAAATGAATTAAACAACCAATCATAATATTCAAGACTGTCAATCTTTGGATCTGCGTGACCTTCAAAGAAAATACCTTTTGTTGTTTTATCGATAATATACTGGAACAATCGTTCACGTTGTGTCAGCTCCTTTGTCCGATAAACTGAGAAGAAAAATGAATAATCTGTCTTTTCGGGAAAGGTCTGATCAATAGTAGCATCAAAATTCTGATCATTAAAATCCACGTTTAAATAGTTAAGATTACTAAAACCAACAATCTCTTTGATATCATTCGCAAGATTAAATGTGTCCGCCATTCCTTCCACACCAATAACCTTTTTTGCACCTGCCTGTATTGCTTTCAAAGAAGCCTGGCCAATATTACAGCCGAAATCCATAACAGTCTGGTCTTTTAATACATTGACATCAAATAGCGAAAACCGGCTTGTAGATCTTTCTCCGTGCAAGCCAATAAGCGAGATTGACTGATAGTTTTTAAACCATGAAAGTGAATTCATTTTTTGAGATAATTGTCTAAGCTTTTCTTCAGGAAGGAGATCTTTATATTCATTTTCATGAAGTATCAGCAGAATATTAATGCCGTCTTTATGAGCCAAAGCAGATGCACTAATTCGACGCGCACCGTCCAGCATATAGATAGCATTCTTTTCAGCTACAGGTTTTGACATCAGTTCATTTAATACCTGACCTGACATATACAACGGCATTCCCAGGTCTTTGCCATTCTTCAACTGTTTAGCATACTCAAGGACATCATGCCGGCGTTCGTCACTTTCAATAAATTGCGGATGAATATCTTCTGGTAAAGAAGGTCGCTTTTCACTAAACAATGAATTATCCTGTGCACTTCTCAATTGGCATTTTACAGGCAGAACAATTGTTTTTAACCAAAAATCACTTTTGCCATTCCATTGTTGTTTAAACTTATTGATTACAACATGGCCCATGATCTGAAGAATGGCATCCAATCCGATACCAAAATCACGAACATCATAATCTTTTAAGGTCTGAAAAGAAGAACAGACATTACCAGCAGATTTTTGCGGATTGACAGCTATAAACTTCTCCGTATCCCCAGCAATGGGCTGGTAGTATTGAGATAAATCTAATCTGGCTGCAGCGCTGCTCTTTGTTGCAATTTCTTTTTCAGCAGGTATTTCAATAACTCTAACCTGGGCAGTATCTTGATTGATGTATTTTTCCAGGTAGGTCTTATCTTTTTCATTAGAAATATATATAGTCGGTTTATCGGATTTTTGAGTCAGAACATTTTCAATTGCTTGCCTTAATAAAATTACAGAAATATCCTTGATACATTTGGCAGATTCAAACTTACAACGCCAGTTACAGCCATAACAATCAAGTGGCTGGCTTACAACAGTTGTTGAAGAATGAATGGGCATAAAACGACCATAGTGTCCACCACCTAAAACTATTACTTGGGGAATGTTTAAAGCCGCAGCTATGTGCCCAATACTTGTATCAGTCCCTACTGCCAACAAACAACGACTGACCAATGCTGATGCCTGGCGTAAGGTTGTATTTCCGCAAAGATTATAGGATTTGTTTTCAATGGCATCTAAATTCTTTTGATTAAGGTTATATTCTTTTGAACCACCCAACGCCAATACGCTATAATCATTCTTTTTGCAGATCTCATTAAGAACAGCTCCAAACTTTTCATAGTCCTTTATATCATGTTGTGCACCTGCAAATAAAACGATTACTTTTTGGGGATCCAACTGGTTGTCTTCAAAGAAATCTGAAGCAAACTTTTCATCTTCTTTGTTGAAAAAGATCCTAGGCTTAATTGTTTCTTCGTTATTTGTAATAAAACTAAGTAAAGCTGCATTTCTTTCTAATTCATTAAGGTTTGAATTACTTACCGGTACAAGGAAGCTATATAGTATATTGTGCTGTTTTCGCAGATTTTCATCAAGATTACAATTGTCACCCTCAAAGCCTAAAGTGAAAACTGCTTCACTGTTTAAAGTAAGAAAATCAGAAACTAGATCGCGTGAAAATACTGCATTTACAGCAAGAAAAGCTTTATGTTTTCTGAGTTCGTTCACAACCTGCATCTGGTAGGTATTATCATTAAGCAGTTTTTGCCTGTCAAACCCAACTATTTCATCAACAGCGGGATGTTCTTCATATATTTCTTTTATATGATTCTGACAAACAACTGTTACCGTGACATTTTTATATCTCTTTTTCAGGATTGTTATGGCATCTATGGATAAAACAGCATCACCAATTGAATCTCCACGAATCCAGAGAATTCTTTTATTATCTCTTGAATTAAGGTAAGATAATGGATGGATTTCCTGCTTTGTGTTTTTTAATTTCTTCTTATCTAAAATCCATCGATCTTTTTGTTTCTTTAACATGCTTTGCAGACCTTTATAGTCTGCAGGTATTACTTTTGCTTCATCTTTTACCCAGGGAAAATAATTTTTCAGAAATACTGGAAATTGTTTTTCCTGTTGTAAGTTCTTCCAGTGTTTTACTGCATCTGCATAACCATAATAATCTTCTTTAAATCGTAACTGTTTTTCCAGGAAATAGGCATAGTGTTCAAAAACCAATCCGTTCTCTTCCATCTCGTCATGCCTGAATATATTACGGGATGCTTTGTCAAAAATTTGACCCGTCTCAGATTCATGCATTAGTCTTGGCGGTTCATGGGAAGAAAAATAATTGCCTGGATGAAAACGCCATACCCTGAGCCATTCATACCCAGTATTGTTGCCATAGGTATTTTTGGTACCAGTTATCAAATTTTCGCCGACAAAAAAATGGCAGAAGAAATATGCAGCGTTTTTATCCGGCTGATCTGCAAACATTTCTCTAACTCTACTGATCTGCCATGGATACCAGAACTCATCTACATCTAACTGCCATAATAAAGACTCTTCTTTAATATTTGACAATGGTGCATTCACCATTTCCAGTTTTCCATCCCAGAAGCTGCCTTTATCTTTACGATAAACAGTTACCTGGTCCGCATAATCTTTTGCAATTTTATCAAGAAAAGCGCTTGTTCCATCCGTACTTAACCCGTTTTGATGCATTCTTTCAGTTATTTTAGCACCATTAGATAAAGACCATGATGTATCATGCTTCAGTTCAGCCACACCTTCCATGATATGCCAATGCCACTTAAACGGCAGTTCCTGCATGATCTGAATCTGATTTTCTATAAAGGGTTGACCATTAAGTACGATCGTAAAGAAATGTACAGGCAGATCTTTAACCTGTTTTTTAAAAGGAATGGCGATGTAATTTTCGTAAAACTCATCCGAATCAGACACCTTGCCGCCAATCTCACCATCTTCAGTGATTTTATAGCATGTATAACCATATTTATCTAGGAAATCAAAAACAGCTTTAGCTGTTGTATTCATACCTTCAAGCATTTGTTTGGATACCTCAAATTGCAGGTATTTTATTGCTTTATTTCTTAATAAATTCCCGGCACCCTTAAGAGCATGTATTTCAGCGCCTTCGACATCGAGTTTAAGATAATCAATCGATGTAATATCTTTGTCTTTACAAAAACTGTCTAATGTTATGGCTTCAACTTCCACAGAATTTTCAATCGGTACATATTCATCAGTGGTTTGTGGTTTTTTCATTACAGGTTTACCAATGCTGTTCCATGAGCAAAACTCTTCCGGAAATTCATTTAGAGTGATCGATGTATTTTCAGAATAGACAGCTTTGTTAATGATTTCAGTATTAGATAAATTTTGTGTATCATGAAGTTCAGATAGTTTTTTATATGCAAATGCTGAAGGTTCAAATGCATAAACTTTGCCCTTAGTGCCGACTATATGACTGAATAGTTTTGTATATTTCCCGATATTTGCACCGACATCAAAAACGGTCATTCCCTCGGCTACATTATCAATTACGAGAAGTTGCTCCTTCTTTTCAGAATTAAAAAATTCAATTTCTGATGTATTCTTTTCTTTGCCCGAAACATCTGCCGAACTTGTTGTGGCTTTTGCAGCCACCACATTCATATTCCAGCCCTGATCAGAAATAACAATATCTGTATAGCCTATGGAAGTTAGTTCTTTTTTAATAGTGTCTTTAGTCCATCCAAATTTATGACAATAGTAGGTTGAGTATTTTCGGCGCATGGCTTTTTGTTCATCGCTATCAGTTGGAGTGCCAATATCCTGACCGCCGTACAACCATAATAACTTTTCATGGATTGGCTTTTCAGTATCCTGGAGAATCATCTCAATATTTGGCAGAGTTATATTTATTTTACCGTTGACATCAAGTATAGTATGAAATTCTTCAAGAAGTTCGCGTGCTTCCCAATGAAAATGATGTTCAACAAAATCTTTAGCAACAATCTCAGTTAATGAGTTTTCACTAAAAACCTTTTTTAACGCACCTGGCTTTATATCCAGAACAAGATCCACTTTTGGAAGTTTAGCATTGCCATCAACATTGATATACCCTTCTCTGTAATCAAAACCGCAGCCAAGATTTAATTTACCTGGCTGCCGGTGTTGGCTGTGTTGAATCTTTTTAACACCAAAGGGTACTGATAAAATATCAATATATTTGTTTTTTAGATTTGTCTTAAAATTGTGTGCTTCATTGCTTATTTTCTGAAGATCTTTATTTAAAATGCGGCTGAATTCTTTTTCAAATTTTTCCATGGAATTAACCCACACGGAATGCGGAAACCCCTGAAGACAGTGTGTGTGTCGATCCGTATCATTAATAATAATTCCTGGAATTCCAAAACCATTTGCAAATAAACTGGAATGTAATCTGGTAGTAATAACTAGGTCATAACGCGGGTATATTTTATGTAGATCCTGGTAATATGAAGAGTATATCACCGGTATATTTACATTTTTAAACATCTCAAGAAAATAGAAATATTCAGTTTTATGATGTGCAACCACTTCAACCTGGTAGTTTTTCATCAGACTCTGCAAAATACTCAAAGTAAGATTATAGTTTTCTGGGCTGCATAACTGATTCAGAATACCAATTCCTTTTGGCAACTGAATAGAAAACCCTATTTTTTCAATCTTTTTATTTGCCGGAATGCTCTTAACTTCAGGTACCGATAAAATTGCAGGACAATTTATGTAATTGTATTGAAGATTATTTTGATCAATAAATTTAGGCCGTTTAAAAGTACGTCCTGTTATTACTTTTGCGTTTCTGAAAATTGTTGCTTCTGGCTCCTGAGAAATATATTTATCAACATAATCATTTTCATACCCCGCTCCGATCATAAAAACCCGGTCCTGCAGATCATTTTTAATAATCCAATTGTACAAATCCTTAATTTCTACACCGGCAGATAATCCCGCGATAACAATATAGTCGATATGGTTTTTATACAGATCCAGGTCACCTGCCTGAACTGTGTTGCTTATTCCTGAAAATTTCGTATACGGAAAAAAGTCTGCGTTAAAATTGTAAAAATGGAAGTTTAAAATATATCCCTGAAACATTTCATTTAGAATTGTGATTATCCCATCACGAACAAAATCATCACCAGGGTTCCAGAAATTAGTTCCGGAAATTATTATATTTTTTGTTTTTGTCATTGTTCTGCCTTTAAGGATTTGTATTCTTAGTATTAGTAATGACCAATCATCTCAGATACTATTTGCCAAACCTTGATTTACAAGAATTATGCCACGTACAAAAAATGACATCTAAACCACATAAAAACAATATATTAAAGGTACTCTTTAATTTAGCTGAGATGAAAATTTCGTTAATTAAAGGGAAAGAGTTTCTGACGTAGGGAAAATATTGCCTGTAGAATCAGCTCAGTTTTCAGACTCATCCAGATTGCTAACCTGGACAAGAGTACGGGGTTTATCCGCAACCTGTTTAACAGCATCAACAATCACATCCATCTCACGGAATCCGTAGCGCTGATCGATTGGCAAGCCTGCCAGGGAAGAAGATAACCGGTATTCAAATGATCCTTCTTTTGTCCTGCGCAATACTTCGGGCCAGAATTGTGTGGCAAAAATCTTTTTATCATAAAGGACATTTACGATATTTTCATTTTCTGAAAGGAATGGATAAACCATAGGACCGTGGATGTTATGTAAATCAATTTGCAGCAGATTATACGCTGCCAGCTTGTTATGTATATAACGGAAATTATTCTCCCGCTTTTCCCAGACCTGGTCATACCGGAACGAAGATAAAATCTTTTGAGTAAGCGCCGACATCTGGCGGATCTTTTCACGGCCAATCAGCTCTTCTGTATTGTGATAAATGAAATTTCCAGATTCATAACCTGAATCCAGTCGCACCAGACGGGAAATATAGCGTTGTGCTGATTTATCCCGGGTTAAAGTTGAATTGTCTAAACCGGGAGCATACAAATATCCGCCATCAGCAACGCCAAAAAATTTTCTGGGAGAATAAAAAGTAGGAATTCCCGGTTCGGGATTGGAAAAGAATGCCTGTGAATAATCGGCGACAACATTGCTATACCTTTCAACCGCTTCTTTTATATGGTTTTCGCAGATACCGAAATAATTGACGTAAAGTACGTGTGCAGATTTTACATTGCTGGCTTTAAGTAATGGCCTGAAATTTTCATCGATATTATAAAAATGGAAATCTGTTTTAATTTTCTTAAGATTTTCCAGGAGGCTTTCCGGAATAAAATAGGGTACAAACAGATCCCTGATTTTATTTTTGATCAGGTAAAAACAAAGCGCATTTCTTCCTGAGTTAAAGCGCATTGCCTGTGTATGGTATTCCTGCCCTGCCTGTAATTCAAGTTCAAAATACCCACCGATCTCATTTATTCCATACATGTTCTACATCTTTTTATTCTGGCTTTTTACACTTTTATAATTATGCCAGGTATTGCATTATATTCAGTTTAAGCGAGTTGGATGTTGCCTGCAAAGCTGCCTGATAAGCAAGTTCTTCTGTTTTATAACGAACAATTTCTTCATCCAGATTTGCATCGCGTACTTCACCCAAAAAAGTATTTAAATCAATTGATGACTGTTCCAATCGTGTTTGTATAAGCGCTGCCGTTTTTTGTCTGGCACCCAGTTCTGTGGTAAGTGCCAGAACTTTATCAGATGCTGTTTGCAGATTCCCGAGCTCAGTGCCAATGACAGTTGAGTCATTATTATTTAATCCATCAAGCAAATTAGTTAATGATTCAAATAATCCCGTATCCATAAGTTGCTGACCGCTAACATTAATATCTAAACTTATGCCTTCGGAATAAGAACGCGACATTGTTTCATTATTGCCAATATATGAGACTACACCGCTGCCATACAAAAAGGGGTTGGATGTCTTTGTATCTGTACCGGCAAAAACACTTTTACCAAGATACTGCGAGTTCGAGATGGAAAGTGACTCCTGAAGGATTCCATCGAGTTTGTGTGCAATTGTAATCCTTCCTTCGGCACCGTACTGGTCATCAGCTCCTTTGTTTGCCAGATCTTTCGCTTCCATCACAAGATCACTTAACTGCTCCAGCAGCGAAATGGAATTTGTGATCCAGCTATCTGCATATTGTATTTTTTCAAGGTACTGATCATTTTGTTCAAGATTCGCTTCAAAACGTTTTATACGTGAAAATGCAGTCGGATCATCTGAAGGACGCGATACTTTCCGCCCTGAACTGATATTTTCCTGAACCTGGTTCATTTTATCACGATTTTGGTTTACCCTTAACAGAGCATTCCTGGTAATCATTGATTGTGTTACACGCATGTCATTTTCCTAAAAATTTCTTCCATGAAATCTTTTTATTTTAAACTCAGAACCGTTTCCATCATCTGGTCAACCGTTGTGATAATCTTTGCGGCTGCCTGATAAGCTTGTTCGTACTGAATTAACTTGGTCATTTCTTCATCCAGTGAAACGCCGGTCACTTCATCACGTTGATTCATTAACTGTTGTGTAATCATTTCCTGGCTGCTTTTTAAAAAACTGGCATCACTTATATCCGTACCAATTTCTGTTACAAGTGATGTATAAAAGTCATTAGGAGTCTCATTGGCAACAATTGTATTATACTGCAAATCAAAAATTCTTTCTGCAATGGAATTTGAGCCCACACCTTCCGATGCTGCTCTAGATGCAATAAGCCCCGGATCATTGACGATCGCGCTGTTCATTCTAAAACTTGACGCACCGGATACATTTGTTGAGAAGAAATTAATCCCGGTTGTTCCGTCAATATTATAACCGGATGAATGCACCGAGTTAACTTCGCGGGCGATATTCACTGCTAATGTATCAAGCTGATTTAAATAATTCGGGATGTTGTTATTATAAACATCCATTAATGCGGCTAAACTACCACCTTGTATTTCCGGCTCATAATTACTGTCTTTGAAGGTAAGAGAAACACTGTGTAAATTATCACTGGCATCAAATTTTGCCTGCAACGGACTGGATTTATTTTCGGATATCAGAATATGTCCGCCAAAAAGGATACTTACTTCACCGTTGTCTTTTTCTTTTACATCAATATTTATCATTTTGGATAAATCGTTAATCAGCTGATCACGCTGATCCATTAAATCGGGCGAATTATTAACACGCAGTTGCTGATTAATTTCCAGCAACTGGTTGCTGATCCGGTTGATTGTGTTCACTGTTTCGCTTATTTCCGGTGTCATTTGCCGCTGCATAGTCACCATTCTTGCATGTGCGTCATTGAAAGTATTCGCCAGTAACTGGCCTTTATTTTTAACCAATGCTCTTACAGAATCACTTTCCGGATCGTTTGCAAGATCATTCCAGGAATTCCAGAAGTCATTCAATACATTCTGAATAGAACCATCTCCTTCCGTTCCAAGTACTGACTCAATCTGCTTCAACAAAGATTCTGATTTTTCATATTTACCAAGATTATGATTTTCTCGCCAGATGGAATATTCGGCAAACTTTTGACGCATCCGTTCAAGATCACTCGCGTTAGCATTACCAAACGAACTGAAGCCACTGGTGCTGGTATTCAGATTATTTAAATCAACCCGACGACGCGTATAGCCTTCGTTATTTGCATTGGCAATGTTACCGGTAGTTGTATCAATAGCGCTTTGATAACCGGCTAAAGACCGACGGCCTATTTCAAACAATGATGATATCGACATCCCTGCCTCTATGATATTTTTTTAGTTTTTAAACACATTTTCAAACCCCGTAATCCAGGACATTATTTGGAGCCATCCTGGTTTTGCCTTCACGGGTGTATGTACTGGTCATTTTTTTATCTTTAGGATAAAACATTTTTATCATGTTTTGTGTGAATCCAAGAGATGTTTTTAACAACATGGCATTTTCAATATTCAATCTCTTAACAGTATTTAAAGCAGTGTTTAACCTATTCTCAAGATTACTCCATTCCCTGTCTGCAAATAATCCGTTTTTACTAATAAATACCGACAAAGAATTATTTTTTTTATCATGCGGGGAAGTATGGATCAACCTTAAACGATTATCTGTAAGACTGTTACCCTTCTTCACAAAGGTCTGCTCCATATCACTATAGCGCTTCAATGCCGGAACATCATTCTTAATAATAGCTTTTTGTTTATTCAGAGCACTTTCAGCAAGACTTTCGTATACACTTACTTCTTCAACTAAATTGCGGAAAACTTCATCAAGCTGGGTTTGTCTTTTTGTTTCGGAAGGACTATTCATGGTTAAAATCCGTTAATTTAATGTTTGATATTGTATTATATGCACTGTTTTCAGGCATATTTTTTAAAGCATCTGAACCGTTCGCTTTGAGCGATTGATAAATGAAATCCGCCAGGCCAATCCCGCCGCTCTCCGCAATATTTTCTCCCAGCACGGAGCTGAACATCATTGTTGCCATACTTTGAGAATTTTCTTTTTCATCTTTAGGGACTGTGTTTTCCATGGCTTTCAGCATAAAAGTTAAAAATTGACCTTCCAGTTTTTTGCTTGCATCCCGCAGTTTTTTTTCTTCCTTATCTGTTAAGTCGGCGGTTGCGGCTTTTTCTGTATGCTCCTTTTGGATAATCGGGGCATTAATTTTTATATCTGTGATTTTCATCATGTTTACCTAGTTGATGATTAAACGGGCTCTAAGAGCACCGGCTTCTTTAACAGCCTGGAAAACAGCAATTATATCACGTGGTTTCAGACCAATTGTATTCAGAGCTAAAGCAAGATCGCTTACAGTTGTTGTTTCTCTAATAACAGCTGTCCTGGCATCTTCTTCATCAGCAACTGTATTGGTAACCTGCGCCACGACAGTTTCTCCTGTTCGGCTGAAAGCCTGTGGCTGTGAAATGACCGGTGCGCTGCGTGTATGGATCGTTAAATTCCCATGTGAAATCATTACTTCTCCAATGGTTACCTTACCCCCTGCAACGATTGTCCCGGTGCGTTCATTGATTACAACTCTGGCTTCAACATCTGTAAGTACAGCAAGGGTTTCGATAGATGCCACATACTGAATCATTTCATATTGCGATTGAACTGTTGCAGGAAAGGTTATTTCCACAATTCCCGGACTAACAGCTTTTGCGCTTTCTTCAGAGTTTTCCATCGATTGATTTATCGCCTGGGCAATCCGGTTCGATGTGATAAAATCCGGTTCAATAAGAAAAAGGCGCATCGGTTTGGTATAGTCAAAATTTTGCTTTTCTGGCAATGCTGTCAATGATCCGCCATTAGGTACTCTGCCAACCAGCGAATGATTCTTGCGCAACTGTTCACCAGACCGGGTCTCTACATTATAGCCGCCAATAGAGAGCGGACCCTGGGACATTGCATAATTCATACCGGACGGATCCATCAGCGGCGTTGGCAGTAATACACCACCTTCCAGGCTGCTGGCATCCCCAAGCGATGAAACAACAACATCAAACTGTGAACCGACCATGCTGAAGGGCTGAACGGTAGCGGTAACCATAACTGCAGCCACATTTCGCGTCCGTAACTGCTCTTTTGGAACAGTTATACCGAAACGTTCCAGCATATTGCTAATCGTCTGGATTGTAAACACAGCGCCGCGGTTACCCGTAGGGCGATCACCCGTTCCGCCTAAACCAACAACAAGCCCATATCCTACCAGTGCTGTATTCTGCCCATTTTCCACAGAAACAACATCTTTGATGCGAACCTGTCCATTTACAGATACAAAGGCTACAAGAAGTAAAATTGTAATAAGAGAAAACTTTCTGAATCTTTTCATTTCACACCTAATTTAAAGTTAAGTACCCCAGCGAAGCGGCAACCATTGCCAGTCCAATAACCCTGACAAAAATATTACTGAAAAAGCCGTCATTAACAACATTGGTAATTCCGCCTTTTTTATATGTTATCTGGGCATCCGCGATATTATAGGAGAAAACAGAATTGTTCGTGGATATATCACGGGCGCGGACGAAACCTTCGAGCTCCATTAGGTTTTCTTCACCATTTACATTTAGTGTGCGTTCACCTTTAATTTTGAACATGCCTGTTTCGGTTTTTTCAGTAATCCGGACCGTTATACGCCCGGTTAACTGATCTTTCTGCTGTGTGCCGTCACCACCATCATAAGATGTGGACATTGAACTTGAGCCGCCAAACAAGGGTAAAAAATCGGCGACATTTCCGGATGTGGATGCTTCCATATCCATCTGGCTTTTTGATTTGCTTTGTGAGCTTGATTCTCTGCTGGCATTTGCATTTTCAACAATAATTACAGATAAAACATCTCCAACCTGCATCGCTTTTAAATCAGTATAAAGCGATCCTTGGGCGAACAACGAGCCCGAAAGATAAATAAGACTTGTAAAAAACATTAAGAATTTCATATTTACTCCTGGTATAAAACCACAAGATTGTTTGTTGCAATAACACCCTGTATCACATTTGAAGAATTTTCAGGCTGAAGCTTTATCCGGTCTCCTTTAAATCCATCATCCATGGCAATGGCTGTAAAAGTTATCGTCATTGTTTTGGAATGAATTTCAACTTTAACAGATTGTCCGCGTTCGATCAAGGGAGTTTGCCTTACCATTCGTTTTGTTACTGGTAAGCCGTTTTTTATCAGCTGTTTTGCTTCACATCCCTGCAATTCATCCAGAGAGAAAAAATAATCCTGCCAGTATTTACCCAGCACTCTTTTTTCCATTTTAAGGTCCGAGCTTTTTAATGCAGATCCACGATTTATACGTTGCCGGGCAACAACAACATCTTTAACAATACTTACATCTACAGAAATAGGGAATTTATCCACAATCTTACCCTGATCTGTTATTTGTACCCAAATTGCCTGTTCACCGGGTCTTACATGGTTTTTCTGAGTAAATACTTCAAGCTTGCTTGCATTGTTAACCGATAAATTTTCAGGGATATATGTAAAATTGATTTTCAACTGCTCTGCAGGCACCTGAAGTTTCCTGCAAAACAACTGCTGGGCTTCGTTCTTTATTTGGGTGTATATCTCAGCTGCAGAAATCTCTGTCAGGAATAGAAGACCCAGTAAAACAATAATCATTTTATGTCTGCTGATAAAAAGCATTACATAATTCCTATCGTTTTAAGCTGTTTGCCATTGACATAATATCGTCAGCAGTTTTGATTGCTTTGGAATTGATTTCATAAGCTCTCTGTGCGACAATCAGGTTAATCATTTCCTGGGCAACATCCACGTTTGATTTTTCAAGATAGCCCTGATAAAGCATTCCCATACCGTCTTCGCCCGGTGTGCCAAACAATGGTTCACCCGAAGATTCAGTCGCTACAAACAGGTTGCTGCCAACAGCTTCAAGTCCGGCAGGATTCATGAATGTTGCTAAATCAATCTGCCCAAGTTCCTGTGGGTCTGTTTCACCATTTAGGGTGACCTTAACCACACCGTCTTCAGTTATTTGAATCCCATTCACATTCTCAGGAACAGAAATATCCGGTATTAATTTTAGACCGGAATTTGTAACAATATTGCCCTGCGCATTTACTTTAAGCGCACCGTCGCGTGTATATGCCTGGCTTCCATCCGGCATTTCAACCTGGAAAAATCCATTACCTGTAATTGCCAGGTCGAGTGAGTTTCCTGTCTGACTGATGGTGCCTTCCGAGAACGAACGATATGTAGCGATTGGACGGTTTCCCAAACCAATCTGAATTCCGGATGGATTTTCATTGCCATCCCGTCCATCGCGATTTCCTGTCTGCATGGTTTCATACAATAAATCCTGGAATTCTATCGATGATTTTTTAAATCCCGTTGTGTTAACGTTGGCCAGGTTGTTAGCAATAACATCAACATTTAACTGTTGTGCTGTCATACCTAAAGCGGCTGTTTTTAATGCTCTCATTTTCTAACTCCTATGTTTTAAGTATAGCGTCCGACTTGCTGAACGGCTTCCTTATATGCATCATCCAGGGAACGAACCATACGTTGTATACTTTCAAATTGTCTCTGAATTTCAATCAGTTCGATCATTTCCTGGGCAGGATTTACATTTGATTTTTCAAGAAATCCCTGTTTTACTGTTGGATTTTCAACGATGAATTCGCGGGCATCATCACCGGCCTTGAATAAATTACCACCTATTTTTTTCAAGTCGGCAGGATTTTCAAAATCGGATATGGAAAGTGTATCAATCAGCTCATTATCCGCATAAACTTCACCACGCTCTGTTATGGAAACTTTTCGCGGTGCGCCTGTCTCAGACTCAACATTTATCCAGCCGCCTTCTCCCATAACCGGCATTCCGGATTTACTGCGCAGGATGCCTTCATCATCCACATGAAAAGAACCGTCACGCGTAAAGGCTACACCATTTTCCATTTCAACCATAAAAAATCCTTTACCGGACAAGGCGACATCAAACGGATTACCTGTTTCTTCAACATGGCCCTGATTCATATCCGTGCTGTGTACCATGCTTTTACTTACATCCAATTCATCTGACAAAGTCTGGAAAAAAAGCTGATCTCTTTTAAACCCTGTTGTTTCAATATTAGCCAGGTTATTGGCAGCCAGATTATTACGATCAACCTGGGCCATCATCGCTTGCTTTAGTTTGGTTAATTCAAATTGCATACATTTCTCCGCTATTATCTGCCCTGCAGACTTATGCAACAACGGTGCCAGTTCACATTTCAGAGACCTAAGCTGTTTAAATTCAACAACTTAAAAAACTAAAGGTTTTTAAGCTTAAGTAAGTGTTGTTTGTATTTAAGGAAAGATTTTCTTTGGGCGGGAAGAAATTACCTGTAAGAAGAAATATATTTTACCAGAATTTCCAGCTATTATTCCTGGAATACCTGGTAGGCTTCATTAAAAAGTGTCAACGGATTTTGCAGTTTATCATTAATAGTGACTTCCAGGTGCAGATGCGCATAGCCATATTGTTCATCATTTTTTGGAATGTTACCGGTGGTTCCAACACTGGCAATAGCATCAAGTGTATTTACCCAGAAAGGGCCTTCATGTTTAAAACGTTCAATGGAACGCTGCCATACTGCATCATTCTTTAGATGTGAATAAGATGATACAACCTGGTTATCATGCCAGATTTTAATAAAATTTCCATTGCCGTAGGTTTTTCCGACAAAAATAACAAAGCCTTCTCTTACGGGGTAAACAGGTGTTCCTTCATCTGCCATCAAATCGACACCACGGTGTTTATAACTGCGGCCGCGCTCGTTACGACGATGCGCATTAAACAGACCAACACTTTTCACTTCCAATGGCATCTGTAACGGGTTATATAGCTGAACGGTTTCATTTTGAAGATCAAGCTTTTTATATAAAATATTATTTTGATCAAATGCATCGGAAAATTCTTTTGCGGATGCATATAATACCTTTTCCTGGTCATCCACAGGGATACGACGACGTTTGCTGAAAAAGTTTTTTCCTTTATAGTCATTACTTAACCAGCCAAAGAGCTCATTAGTATTTTGTGCATCATACTCATGTCCTAAAAAAATGCGGAACAAACCAAGCCTTATATTAAGCTCTTGCTGCTTTTCCATTAATTTTACCTGTAATGCTTGTTCTTCATCTAAAAATCCGGCAGTGCCCGAAAGAATATTTATGATGTCCTGCTCCGCTTTACTGGCAGAATATTCTCTATCAGGCAGTAATTTAATAACGGAATCAACCATTTCAGCACTGAATGGAGCATTAATTTTTTCCTGCAATTGATCTTCTATTTCCTTGATCTCTCCATCAAGCTTTTGAAAAACCGGATTGAAATAAGCGCTATAAACAGGAGAAGTTCCGGTCTTCTTAAATAACCATTCTTTTACTGTCTGGCTGCTGTCATCGGAGAACGGTTTATTCAAACGGACTGGGTCATCCATATCAAAACCGGCATATGTCATATGAGTATACAAAAGTCGTTCATCTTTTATATCCAACTTGAATGACCGGCCATAAAAATCGTTATTAAATCGATGAATCAGAAAAGCATATTTTGCTTCACCGGGAACATTTGCAGGAAAGTTTTGAGCCACTTCAGAAAACAAAATCACTGGATTTACAGAAAGGGCTTTCTCACGCAACTCAGCAGCTTTTTCTTTTAAAATAAGCTCATTTTCAGATAAGAGTAATTCTTCCACACTTAAGTAAATAGGTTCGGCATATAAAGTTAGTAAAAGAGCAGCAAATAAAATAACAGCACTCACACTGAACCATTTACGGATTGAATCAAACCGCTTTCTGCGGCTGATATATCGATCTACATTGTTCTCAATATTATTAAGAGATAAATTGCTAATTTCATCCCTTTGAGCGTGTCTTTGTGTTTTCCGGATTGATTTCATTTTTATAAAATTTTTTGTACATGAATTGAGTATCGGATGGGAAACCGTTTAAGTTAGATTCCGACAAAAAACGAACAGGTAAAATAAGGTGTTTTAATGAGTCATAAAAATAAAATTAACCGAAGCAGAGATTATACATCATGGAAGAGCTCGATCATATTGCGCAGCTGAGCACGTTCATCATCAGAATCAATCGGAATACGAATAGAAAATATAAATCCGCTGCTTGCCTGCGGATACCAGTTAAAATCACCACCTAAAGATTCAGCAATCAGCTTTACAACATTCAGGTCAAAATCAAAGGTTTCTTCAATATGTGACTCTTTAACCCGGGGAATTTCATCTTTTCCGGCTTCACAATGCGCTGTTATTAAAATCCCGAGCCATTTGGATTGATTATCTGCCATGCTGATAACTATTTTTCTCTTAGCCGTTACAGCGCTCTCAGCAGAAAGATATTTCATCTGCATGCGGAAAAGTGTTACAAATACCTGCTGCAATGTAATCGGATTAGCCATAACCATAGGCTCGCCCTGCCCCAATTCACTGGAAATCTCAATATTGTTCTCAGTAAATTCGTAGCTTAACTGGTGCATAGCATTGGCAATGCTATCCTTTATCCTGATAATTTTGAATGATTCGTCTTCGGTTTGTGTTGCAAAACTACGCGCATTATTCACTGTCGCATCAATTACATCCAGGAGCTGATCCATTTTTTCAATATGTGCCAAGGATTTAGATTTATCAGTGTTAACGGCGTTTAATTCTTTCTGCAATAAATCCAGTTTTAACCTGAGTGATGTGAGTGGCTGGCTTAAATTGTGAACGATATTTATTGTTAACTCACCCATCTCACGAAAGCGGTTTTTTGACATTTCCAGGATTTGTTTCTGGCTTAGAACGCGTTCCATCTCTTTGCGCCAGGCAATGTCCCGGGCGCTGGCAATAATAAAACGAATCCCGCCATCATGATCCCGAACTGTTCCGAAGTTAATAAGAACGGGAATATTAAAATTTTTTGCTGTGAATTCAGTTTCGACTTCAGTGTTGTTACCTGATAATGCTATATTAAAAACATTTTCCGAACCGTTTTGAGTAGAAATAAAATCTGCAAGGTGGCGTTGCAGCACTCTACTCTGATCCATACCCAGCATATCCAGTGCAGAGCGGTTCGCATATTCAATAATACCTTTATTGTTCAGGATAAATACAGAATCAGAAAGATGTTCAAGTATAGTAACTGTTGCCAGGTAGTCCTGGCGCTGATTTGTTGTTACATTCTTTTGTTCACGAGCAGATTTTTTCTGTTTCATTGCCTGCATACTAGTTAAACCCAGATATCCGTGAGCCCGTCATGTTTTGTAGGTGACTTTTTGGGCAGTATTTTTAATTGTAATTTTGGTTCGGTATTCTCAACTGAAACCTGTACATCATCAAATTTTTTAAAATCAAGGTCGGATTGCATGATATAATTATTACCAAGAAAACGCAGAAGATATTTTTTTGAACCCAGACAAAGAATAATTCGCGCATTAAGAACAGAACCTTTCTCAAGCTTTCCATGTAAGCTACTGATGTCTGCCTGTACATAATAAATATTCTCGTGCTGGCCGGATTTATCCTGCTGTTGTCTGTTATAGTGATCTCGGGCATTCAAAGGACCACTTTGAATAAGCTTATCCATTACAAAAATTTTGCTTTAATTTCTATCAGTGTTTTATTCAAAATTTGCGAAATCCTTGCTTCGCTTAAACTTAAGATTTTTGCAATATCCGCCAGAGTTAATTCTTCATAAAAGTAAAGTGCCAGAATCAATCGTTCCCTTTCAGGAAGTAAATTTATAACTTCTTTAAGTCGTGCTTTAAGATTCTTATTGATCACCATATCTTCAGGATTCTCCTGGCTGTCATCTTCAAGAACGTCAATTTTATACACGCTTGCTCCTTCATCGTCTGTTACCGTGTTATTTAAAGATGTCATATAGGTCATCTGGGACGTATTCAGGATATTATAGTATTCATCCTGATCGATATCCATGACCTGACAAATTTCATCAACAGCCGCTTCGCGGCCAAGACGTGAGCTTAGGTCTTTTACACATTTTTCAAGTTTTTTAACTTTTTCATACATATCTCTGCCGATCAAACCTTCCTTGCGCATGGCATCTATCACTTCGCCATGTATCCTTTTGTACACAAAGGATTTAAAAGGAACTTTCATCTCCGGATCAAAACGATCAAGTGCGCGAAGCAACCCGAGAACACCAAACTGATACAGATCATCCTGCGAAAGGGTTGTTGAGTAGGTAAGATTAAATCGTCCTACAATGTGCTTTACAAGCGGTGCATATGATTTTACGATAAGATCTTTAATCATTGGATTTTTTGATCTTGTAAATTCAAGGACCAGCTGTTCGCCCTTTTCGACTCTGTTTTCAGTCGCGGATTCTATCATTCTGTATTATCCGTTAAGTGTTTTGCTGTTTTCACCGCGTTTTCATTTATCTTTTCAATTTCCCGATCGTGTGTTTTTTCTTTCTCATCATGATCATGCATTTCAATTACAGTTGTGCTGATTATCGCCCAGCGTAAAACATTCATCAACACAATAAAAAGAACAAGGGTGCCAAACATTACAAGTCCGGCACGCATTACACTGGTCAGTACCGATACACCGTTCAGTAAAGCGCCGATAAAAGCTGCTATACTTGCAAAAACAGAAAATTTAAATATGAAACGCTGCATCAATCCCATTCGAACTTAATCTTCCTGTTGATAATGAAACGGTCAAATACATTTTTAGAATCCAGGCGGCTTTTTGGAGATACTGTTAAAATTTTACGGGTAAGCATTCTTACAATATTTGTAGCTGCCGCATTTGGATTATGAACAACAAATGGCTTTTGTGTCTTCACTGAATTTGATATCAAGTCATCTTTAAGTACCGAACCGCCATATTCAATGTCCGATTTCAAGAATCTTCTCACCATTAAATTCATTCTTTTATATAGATTTTCTCCGGCTTCATGACTGCTCATCACATTCGTCACCAGTAATACCGGTATCTCAAGATCGTTTCTTTTGATAATTTTAATCACTGCATATCCATCTGCGATGGAAGCAGGATCCGATGTTACCACAAGCACTATTTTATCCGCTCCCAACAGGAAAGACAGCACGCTGTTTGCTATTCCGGCACCGGTATCAACAATAATATAATCATAATCGTTTTCTATTGTTTTAAATGCACTTGAAAGTTTACGCAGAAAAACATCTTCCATCTCCAGTAGCTTCCCGGATGCTGATGAAGCTGCCAACACATCTATTCCACCCGGCCCTTTTACAATGATATCCCGAAGCTGCATATTTTCATCGAATAAATCAGCCAGGGTATGCGGAGCTCTTACGCCCATTAAAAGGTCAACATTACCGAGATGGATATCTGCATCAATCATCAAAACTTTTTTGTGCATCTGCTGCAACATAAGCGCAAAATTCACGCTTATTGACGACTTACCCACCCCGCCTTTTCCGCTGGTTATCGCAATTATTTCTGCACGTTTATCTTTATTAAATCCTTCAGAAATACGATTACCTATTTCTTTTCCTAAACTTGCTATCATTCTGTTTTCCTTTTGGGGGTATCAAATAGTTTATCATGCATATATTGTGGGTCTCCTTTTGCAATATCCACAAATACACGTTTGCCATCTCCAAAACATACAACCGGCAGACTTATTACATCCAATATAGAATATACTTTTCCGGGCTGTGTTGTTTCATCAAATTTACTAAATGCAATTCCGCTTGGTTTTAAAAGCAGATAATTTGCACATAATAGAACCAAATCTTTTAAATCGGATCCGACACTTAAAACAAGAAAAATGTCTGTGGGTTTCAGGACTTTTACATATTGTTCAAGCTTTTCAAGCTGGTTTGGTGCAAACGGGCTTTTTCCCGGGGTATCTACAATAAGCACATCACTGGATTTATATTTTTCCAGCAATGCTTCAGTCTGATCAATATCTTTTTCTTCATGCACATGTGTCCCGCTCATTCTCGAATAGGCTTTTAATGCTTCGGATGGTCCGTACGGATCCGTCGAAATAATCGTTACCTTTTTTTCGCCATAAATTTCAGGATGAGCAGCGAGTTTCATTGCCACAGTGCTTTTACCCGCGCCAGTGGGTCCCACCAGAAGAATTACTTTTTGTTTGCGGCTTTTTAATTGTTTATCAAAATCGAATGGCTGCAGCATCTGTTCCATATCCGATTTTATCAACTCAATAATGGCTTCCTTTGTAGTACCGCGTTTTCCTTCATTCAGCAGGTAAGCCTGATTCACAAAACTGTAAGCCATATCTTCCTGAACACCGCAGTCTTTGAGCATATCTTCTATTTCCCGATACGCTTCAGGAAATTGACCGGCATATTCTGCAGGTTGTGGTTTTTCTTCAGATTTCCGGCTTAACTCATTCAGCTCCTTGCGCATCAGAGCAATCTCATTCAGAATTGTTTTTTCCTTTTCGAGTTCCTGTGGCTTGCGGTTGAGTATATCAGAAATCATGTTGTCGAATGTATTCGCAGGCTTTTTATCTTTTGCATCTGCCTTTGCAACAGCTGCCGGTGCGCTTTTATCTTTTTTAACGGATAGATTAGGATAGGTTTTTTTAGCCGGTTTTTCGCCTGAACTATCAACTTTGGGTGGCTGCCATTTTTTTACATTTTTCGGATTATGCCCAACCGTTACTTCAATTATCTGATTTTGCGGAAAGCCCTGTCCTTTTATTTGTTTCGATTCAAGGATAACAATATCATTCCCTAATTCCTGTTTAGCTTTATACAGAGCTAATGGCAATGTTTCTGCTGTGTATGTTTTAACTTCCATTCGGATATCCTATTGATCCAACAGATTTAACTTCCGTATCCGGTGTCAATTCCATGTACGAAATTACAAGTACATTTGAAAATACTGATTCCAGGAACTTGCGTACAGCACGCCTGATTTGCGGAGAAACCAGTATAGCCGGCCTGATCGCCATCATGTTCATATCTTCAACTTTCTCGGCAATATTTTGGAAAAGTGTACTTACCTGGTCCGGAGAAAGTCCTAAATTTTGTGCCATCCCGTTTGTTTTAAAGGAATGCATAACATGATCTTCTAAAACGGGCTCAAACATGGCAACCGTTACAGTGTTGTCATCGTTTTTAAGCATGTCCGTGATTGTTTCTGCTAGTGATTGTCGAACATATTCGGTCAAAACTTCAGAATCCTTTGAAAAAGCTGAATTATCAGCAATGGTTTCGAGAATCACCACCATGTTTCGAATCGGGATTTTCTCCTGCAGCAGGTTTTTCAGAACTTTCTGAACCGTTCCCAAAGGAATAATATCAGGAACCAGTCCATCCACAAGTGCAGAATGGGTTTCTTTTAAATCTTTAAGCATTTTTTGTGTTGCCTGGCGGTCCAACAATTTATAACAATTGCTTCTGAGAATTTCCATCAGATGCGTTGCAATAACTGCCGGAGCTTCCACGACAGTGTTACCCAGCAATTCTGCCTTTTCACGTTCCTGTTCAGAAACCCAGATTGCCGGCAGACCAAATGTAGGTTCGGTCATTTCTATTCCGGTTAATTCGAGTCTTTCGTCCGGATTTACAACCATGAAGTAATCCATCATTACTTCACCACGTGCTACTTCAATTCCATAAATTTTGAAGACATATTCGCTGGCTTTAAGCTGAATATTATCCCGGATTCGTATCGCGGGAACCAGTATTCCCATTTCTATTGCCAGACTTTTACGGATGGTTGTAATTCTATTCAGCAGATTTCCACCCTGGTTTTCATCAACCAAAGGGATAAGACCATAGCCAATCTCAATTTCAAACGGATCGGGATGAAGAAACGACTCGATGCGTTCTTCAGGCTCAACTTCTTCAACAACTTCTTCCGTTTCACTTTCTTTTTCTTTATTCTCAACAAATTTTGTTACCTGGTTTCCTAAAAGCCACATAATAGCTGCCATTATTGTAAAAGGCAGAAAAGGAAGCCCTGGTAAAAGTCCCATTAAACCAATCACGATAGACGCGGCATAAACAGCTTTTGGTTGCCCAATAACCTGGTTGGCAATATCCGTTCCCATATTAGAAAGAGATGATGCCCTTGTTATAACGATACCCGCAGCCGTTGAAATTATTAACGCCGGGATCTGCGCAACTAATCCGTCGCCAACCGTTAACAAGGTATAAATTGATGCTGATTCTGATACAGGCAGATTTTTCTGTAAAATACCAATCAGCAAGCCACCAACCATATTAATCGATGTAATCAGCAATCCGGCGATAGCATCACCACGTACAAACTTACTGGCACCATCCATTGCGCCGTAAAAATCAGCTTCGCGTGATATCATCTCCCGGCGCTTTTGTGCTTCCAGGTCATCAATTAAACCGGCATTCAGGTCGGCATCAATAGACATTTGTTTTCCCGGCATTGCATCCAAAGTAAACCTGGCGGATACTTCTGCGATACGTGTTGCACCTTTTGTGATTACAACAAAATTTATAATAACCAGGATCAGGAAAATCACTGTACCTACCACATAGTTTCCCTGGACAACAAAATTACCAAAAGCCGCTACAATTTCTCCGGCATAGCCTTCACCAAGAATCAACCGTGTAGAAGCTATGTTCAGCGACAAACGGAAAAGTGTTACAATAAGCAGGAGCCCGGGAAATACTGAAAATTCCATGGGGCGCAGAATAAAAAGTGTAACGAACAGGATAACCAGAGCACTTGTAAGGTTAAGTGCCATAAGTATATCCATCATAAATGTGGGGATGGGTAAAATCATTACCCCAAGGATTAAAACAATACCTGCTGTAAGGATTGCGTTACTGCGCGTTGAGACGCTGTCAAAAGATAAATTTCCAACTGCTGTATTAGCCATTCAGAGATTCCCTGATCGAATTATATTTATTGTTATTATTTTTATATACCTGGCTCAATACTTCGGCAACGGCCTGATAAAGTGCCATCGGTATTTCTCCGCCAACTTCACAGGAAGCATATAAACTGCGGGCCAGCGGTTTGTTTTCAATAATCGGAACAGAATGTTTACCGGCGATTTCTTTAATTTTCTGGGCAATCAGGTTTTTCCCTTTTGCAACTACTTTGGGTGCATCCGATTTATTTGCCGGTTCATATTTGAGCGCAACGGCAAAATGAGTCGGGTTTGTAACAACAACCGTTGCATTAGGCACATCATGCATCATCCGGTTACGCACTATATCACGCTGTTTTTGACGAATCTTACCTTTAACCTTAGGATCACCTTCCGATTGTTTGCCTTCGTCTTTAACTTCCTGCTTGGTCATTTTTAGTTTCTTTTCAAATTCATACTTCTGGTAAGCAAAATCTGCGATCGCCATTACCAGTAGTGCCAAAGCAATTTTATAGGTCAGTTCATAAATCACATCAGCAGTGAATGACGAAATTTCCAGGATGGAACGATGCGGCAGAAGAAGATATTCACCATAATAACTTCCAACTACAGAATAGCCAATGATACCTATTATTGAAATTTTTAGAATGCCTTTTGCAAGTTCAACAAGAGAGCGTGCTGAGAACATCTTTTTAAATCCACCCAACGGGCTCAGTTTGCTGAAATTTGGAATCAATGACTTACTGGCAAAGATAAATCCGGTCTGTCCAACATTGCTGGCGACCGAAAAAAGTAAAACCGAGAGCATTATGGGTGCCATTACCTTGGCAAATGCGGCAAGCGTCATACCTAAAAGAACCGGAATAGTAGATGTTGTTATGTCAATTAAAGCTGATTGCTGATAAATATCTGTCATATAAATTGTCAGCGTTTCCCCAAAATCACCGGACATAAATTTGAATATAAGCAGCATGGCAATTATTACCGCCACCGAATTCAGTTCCGTACTTTTGGCAACATCACCTTTCTCCTGCGCTTCTTCTCTTCGCTTAGGACTAGGTTGTTCCGATTTCTCCTGGCCATTTTCATTTTCAGCCATTTCAAATCACCCTTTAATTGCCGTCATAAGATCCATTACGAAATTCTCAAAATTTTCATAAATGAATCCAAACATGGATTGAAAAATTTTTAATGAAACTAAAAGCATAAATATACCCAAACCGATTTTCAGCGGGAGACTTATAAAAAAGATGTTCAGCTGCGGCATTACACGGGAAGCGAAAGCGATCGCTATATCCGCCAACAGCATCAGGATCATCATCGGAGCAGCAAATTTTACCGCTAAATCAAAAATCATAGAACCGCCATAAACGATATTCTGTCCTGCCATCGGGCTGAATGATGCATCGTTAAGCGGTATAATTTTAAAATTAGCAAACAGTATCTCGATCAGAAAATAGTGGCTGTTTGTAACCAGGAAAAAAGTAATAACAAAAAGTAACCAGAAATTGCTTATAACAGGCTGGCTGTTTTCACTGTTTGGATCCAGGACATTCATCATTGAAAGCCCCATCTGGAAAGAGACAAATGATCCGGCGACAACAAATGCTTCAAATATAAGTCGGGCTCCGAACCCTATAATCAGGCCGATCATAATTTCGCGGGCCACATCAGCCAAAAGAACCGCAACAGATGTATATGTTGTTGTAAATTCAGCTCCGACGGCCGGGGCAATAACAAATGTTAATGCGACTGCAAAAATTGTTCTGACAGTTCCGGAAACCGTTGCATAACCAAAGATAGGCATGCTGAGCAGCAGAGCGGTTAAACGTGCAAACACAAGAAGAGTGTAAGGCAGCCAGGCCTGGATCTGATCTACAAGCTGAAACATTTTACCGACCCATCATCGCAGCGTGTTGGAAAATTTCCCTGGTAAATACCATCAACAGATCCATAAACCAGGGTAACAGGATAAAAATTACAAGGAATACTGAAACAATCTTTGGAACAAAACTGAGTGTCATTTCATTAATTTGCGTGGTTGCCTGGAAAATACCAATTATCAAACCGATTACAAGACCGGTTCCAAGAATCGGCATAAGGATGTAAAGACACGTAACAAGTGCTTCCCGTGCAATATATAAAACAAAATCAATCGTCATTTTTAAAATCCTTTTACAAGTGATTCAACAACCAGATACCAGCCATCCACCAGAACAAAGAGCAGCAATTTAAACGGCATGGCAATCATCACCGGCGGTAGCATCATCATACCCATCGAAAGTAAAACACTACCGACCACAAGATCGATCAGTAACATAGGCAGGTAAAGCAGAAATCCAATCTGGAAAGCTGTTTTAAGCTCACTGATAATGAAAGCCGGGATAAGTGTTGTCAGGGGAATGTCATCAACTGTTTTGGGGCGTTCCTGGTTATTTCGTAAATCTACAAAAAGCATCAGATCCTGTTCACGGGTTTGTTTAAGCATAAATGCCCGCAAAGGTTTTGCTGCTTTATCCAATGCTTCTGACTGTGTAATTTGTTTGTCAAGGTAAGGCTGCAGGGCAGAATCGTTTATTTCATCAATTACAGGACGCATTACAAAAAATGTTATAAACAATGCCATTCCAACCAGGATCTGGTTCGACGGTACTGTTTGAGTATTCAAGCTTTGACGGAGAAAATGGAAAACAACGATTATCCGTGTAAAAGATGTCATCATTATAATGATGGATGGTGCAAGACTAAGAACTGTAAGTAAAAGAAGGATTTGCAGTGTCGGAACCAGATCATCCGGATTACTTGATTGCTGAACTCCAATGGTAAGATTGGGTAATGGATTCTGAGCCATCACCGGTTGAATATGTGTTAAGGCTACCAAGGCCAGAATTATGACTATTATGTAACTTTTTTTCATTTTATACTGTTTCTACTTGTTGCTTAATTTTTTTAATACCTGGCTGAATGCCGAATTGGGAGTTTTGGCTTCAGATTCTAATGGTTCTTCAGCTTCACCAAGATCAGCAATCAGGTTAACAGCATGGTCTGTTGAACCAAGTGCGAATTTTCGTCCATCAATGTTTACAATCAGCAAAGCCTGTTTGGCTGAAATGTTCTGCCGGCTTAGTATTTTTATTCGTTTATTAATAAGTCCGCTTCCTGAAATCACATATCTTTTATACATATAAAGACCAAAAACCAGGAAGAGAATAAGTACAAATGTTACCCAGATAACTTTATAGAAAGAGTCACCCAGACTTGATCTGCGCTCAGGCAGCTGCCTGGTACTGGAATCGTTTTGAGCGGGATAATTTTTCGATAACCCGGAGATAAAAAGTGAATCCGGTTTCTTAAAATCTTGATTCTGCTGGAAAGAAAAAAGCTGAAATGGAGCGGACAGCAGAAAAAGAATTACGATCAACTTCATCAGAATGCCTGCCCTAAACTTTTAACCCTGTCTTTAGGACTGAGTAATTGAGTGATACGTATACCAAAGCGGTCATCAACAACTACAACTTCGCCTTCAGCAAATTTGCGTCCGTTCACATAAACATCCAGTGGTTCTCCGGCAGATTTCTCAAGCTCTACAATGGAACCTTTTCCCAGTTTGAGAAGATCTGAAACCAGAATAGTTTTACGGTCAATTTCCACCCTGATCTCAAGTTCAACATCCAGCAACATGTTTACGTTGCGCGAGTCACCAGGTGTTGTACCGGAATATGAAATATTACCGAATTCAGCCGACTGTATATCAACCGGCTTTCCGCCAGAAATAGGTTCGTTTTCCATAGTGCTTGCTAATCTTGCCTCCGAATGATTGTTAAATTGTTCTGGCTGTTCAGGCCACATATAATGAGATATAAGATCTGTTTTGTTTTCTGAAGTAAGCTGGTACGTGCAGATAAAACCGTCACCTTCTAAAACAATATTGCTGAGCTGTTCATAGGATTCTGCCGGGATTGCATCAAGCTCTGTAAAATTGAAGTAGCCTTTTTCATCGGCAACAGCCATTTTAACCTGGCCAAAAATCTGCTGGAAACCTTCTTTTAAAGCATCAAAATGATCATCTGTAATTTCTTCAGCCGGTTCATCCATTAACATCCAGGCATAAAAACGGATTAAAAAATCCGGTTCTATCATAAAAATATGGCGAATATTTTTATCACCTGATCCTGATTTAAAAGAAACAGCGATCTGCGGGAAGCTGCTTTCAGCCAGTAAATTATTTATTTGGGTTTCGTCGGAATAGTTTACAGAAAATTCGAATTCGCGGTTAAGGATCTGGTTAAAGGCGTTCTCGATGACCGGTGATATATCTTCTATTTTGGCCTGGACACTGTTTTGAAAATTATTTTTCGTCATATTTATTTTCCTCAGGTACTTGGGACAAAATTCTTGCGGCGTAATGATTTTTATGTACACCGACAATTGTATTATACATGTGTTTATTATTTACATAGAGTGGTAATGTCTGATCTGTTCGTGATTGCAGCTGAATAACATCACCGGATTTAAGATTTATAAACTCATCCACTGAAACATATCCTCGTCCAAGAACTGATTTTAGTTTCATCGGGGTATTAACAAGATTGTGTTTTACAAGATTTGTCTCATCCGAAGTAGGTTCTTTAGCTCCGAACATAATCTTTTCCTGCACTTCCGGAGTGGAAACAATATTTGAAATCATCATATACGGATAACAAATATTCATCAGTGTGGAGTTTCCATGAATTTTTACTTCCATGGATGCAACAACAACAGGCTCTGAAGAAGGAACAATCTGTACGAATTCTGGATTGCTTTCAAAACGAGTAACATTGGAATCAAACGGAGCAACAACACGCCAGTTTTTACCAATTTCCATTGAAATACGGTCAACAACCCTGCGCATGATTTTTTGCTCAATGATGGAAATAGGACGTACAGTTGATACAAAACCGCCACGTCCGCCAAACAATCTTTCCACAATAAAAATTGCCAGGGTAGGGTTAACTTCAAGAACGAAATAAGCTTCCGGTTTTTGGGCATGCATTACATAAATGCAGCTTGGAGGAGCAATAGACATTACAAACTCGGAGTACATTATCTGGTCAATTGCCAGCAGGTTCATTTCAACAATCATGCGCAACTGTGCAGAAAGGAATACACCAAAATTCCTGCAGACACCTTCATGGATATTTTCCAGAAGACGCATTTGTTCTTTTGAAACGAGATTCGGGTGTTTAAAATCATAAAGAGAGATTTTTTGCTGATGATCAGCACCATCTATCTCTTCTTCTTCGCCCGAAACGTTTGATAACAGTGCATCAATTTCATCTTGTGATAGTATCTTTGCCATGCATTTACCTTAATTATTCAAGTACAAAACGTGTAAAATAGACATTCTGAACAACTTTCTCTCCAAGGATTTCGTCAGTGATCCTGGCTATATCAATTTTTAATGAATCCGTCATCGAATCTTTGGATAATTCAACAATAGACCGGCTGCGAAAATACTTAATGTAATTATCAATAAGTACCGTTTTATATTTATCAAGCTCCTGCTTTGTCTCTTCACTGGGCACTTCCAGTGAAAATTCGAAAACAGCAAATCGCATTCCGCGTGTTCCCTTTGGGTTAACCGTCAGATTTTCAATCTGATACATAACACCCAGTTCTTTGGGCTCAGATTCTTCATCTTCATCAACCGATTCACCCTTTACTTCGGTAATCGATTCATCAAGGCCCTGAAACTCTTCATATTCAGGCCAGACAAAATACCAAATGAGAAAGCCGGCTATGATCAGTTGGGCCAGAATAACAACAAGGTAGAGTACTTTTTTCTTTTTTTTATCATCAAATACTTCTTCCTGTTGCTCCTGCTCCTCTATTTTTTCTTCTTCTGCCATTTCTATCCTTCAAGAGATTATTTTGTTTTCTTTTATTCAACTTCTATGCCAATAAAAACCAGGTTGTTTTATTAAACAAAAGCTGAAGCAAAAACAACTGTCAAGATATTGTATTTAAAGGATTTAAATAGAATTAAATATTCAGGTAGGAATTAATTGATCTAAGAACTATGAAAAAAACTTCTTAATAAAAGGGAAAGTTTTTCCTGTTATTAATAGGAATGAGTGCCTTGATCATCAAGTTTGAAATAAATTTCAACTCTTCTGTTTTTAGCACGATTTGCTGCACTTGTGTTTGGGACTAATGGACGATGTTCACCATGACCAACTGCCGCCAGCCGGTTTGCTTCAATTTTGCCGACTGAATTAAGATATTTGACAACGTTCAAAGCACGGGCAGCAGAAAGTTCCCAGTTAGATGGAAATTTTTTACTGCTTATAGGAACATTATCTGTGTGCCCTTCAACATAGATCTGGCTGAATTTACCCAGAAAAGTATTGATAACAACATTCAATACAGGATATGCCTGTCTTTTAATTCCAGCTTCACCACTGTCAAACAACAGGTCATCACCCATACGGACAATGACGCCATCACCAATATATTCCATCTGAACCAGGTCTTCCAAGCCCATTTTTGCAATTAGCTCTTCCATATTGATCATAGCATCCAGAATTTCCTGGCGGGTTTTTGCTTCTTCATTTTCATAATTAGGTTTTTCCTGCTTGTATGTACTGATATTTTCAGGAAGTACCCCAAGTGCGCCTTTCATGGAGCTCATTGCGCCTTTAAATTTTTCAAGCTGGATAACTGAAAAAGACAAAATAAGGATAAAAAATACCATCAGCAGGGTCACCATGTCTCCATAAGTGGTCATCCAGAATGGAGCTGTTGGTTCTTCTAATTCTTGTTTTTCCTTCTTAGCCATTTAAATGGTCCTGCTATGATTTATTGCTGTTAAATTCAGCACGCATTTTAGGCGGGATAAAATTGAGCAGCTTGCGGCTTATCGTATTAGGATGTTCACCAAACTGAATGGCAAGAACACCTTCAATAATCATTTCCTTTTCAAGAATTTCATTTCCGGAATGATTGTTCAGTTTAGTTGCCAGCGGCAGGAAGACAAGGTTGGCTATTAAAGCGCCGTAAAATGTTGTAATAAGCGCAACAGCCATACCAGGCCCGATTGCAGCAGGATCATCAAGGTTTTGTAACATTGCAATCAAACCGATCAGCGTTCCGATCATACCAAAAGCAGGGGCATACATTCCAAGTGTACTGAATAATTGCTGTCCTTTGGCATGGCGATCCTGCAAATAAGAAAGTTCTGTCTCCATTACTTTGCGAATCAGGTCGGGTTCTGTTCCATCAACGACCATTTCCATACCGTTGCGAAGAAACTCATTATCAATCTTATTCACTTCTTTATCAACTGCCAAAAGACCTTCACGGCGGGCTTTCTTGGAGAGTTCAACAACAACTTCAATGATTTGAACATAGTCCGTTTTTGTACCAAAAAATGCATTCTTAACAACATTAACCACTCCAAGCACTTCTGAGAATGAAAATGCAACAAAGGTTGCAGCAATTGATCCGCCAAAAACAACCAGCGCGGACTGGATATCGATGAATGCCATGAATTCACCACCAAGAAATATGGTGGTAAAAACTAAAACAATACCGCTGATAAGTCCGACGATGGTTCCTAATTCCACTTCATTTGCCTCATTAAATCAAAAATATGGCTGCCCCGTTTGGAGCAGCCATTCTAGTTTAATTATCGTTTTAACCTGATTACTTCATCAAGTATGGTATCAGCAGTCGTTATTACCTTCGCTGCTGCCTGAAAACCTCGTTGTGCTGTAATCATTTCGGTAAATTCTTTCGCTAAATCCACATTCGACATTTCCAAGGCACCGGAAACGATCGATGATGTTGCATCGCTATCCGGGTTAAGAATTCTTGGATCACCTGATGCAATACTCGTCGCATAAAGCCCATCACCTAAGTCTGACAATCCAATATTATTCGAAAATTGTGCAAGAGCAATCTGAGCCATGCTTGAGATATCCCCATTACTGAAAGACCCGGAGATGACACCGTCTCTGTCAATTGTAAGACCGATCAATGAACCGGTTGATTTTCCGTCCTGATCGCGGACATTAAGAGTGGAGACTGAATCGAATTGAGACAATCCGCTAAATTCATCAGAACTTTCTGCATGAAGTATAATCTGGACTTGTTCTGCACCATTACCGGGATTTAAGGTAAGCTGGTTTACACCGCCATCGTGGCTGAAAGAAGTAAGATTACCGTCGCTATCAAAGGAAACGCGGCCAGTTCCGCCACTGGCAATACTTCCGTCTCCGGTTGTTGAAGCTGCCCAGGTCCATTCATTTTGATTTTCTGTATTTGTGAATTCGATTACTAAATTATGACTGGCACCTAAAGAATCATAAACAAGAACCGATGTGGTTGCCGTTCCGGTGTTTCCGGGAACCGTGTTTGTAAATCCACTGAATGATATCGCCCCACTATTACTTGTACCATTTGCAAGATTAATAGTTGTGGAGCTGTCACCCGCAACATTATCAGTCATAACCAGAGATCCATTTTCAAGTGTTACTGTAATACCGCTATAACTGTTTTCAATTACATTAGCAAGATCGCCAAGGGTAACACCATCATTCGCTAATCCATAAGTGAAAGAGGCTGTTACAACTGTTCCATCCGGATTTGTACCTGATATTTCTATAGTATCGCCATCAACAAGTGATTTTGTAAACTCACCTACATCCGTGAGAGAGTTAAGCGGAGTAGCTGTGGTAGCAATAGAAGCTGAAGCTGTATCGCCATCAACATAACCAAGGCTTGCAAGGGCAGTATTCGCACCATCTAATACGGTGATTGTTGTATTTTCATCACCATTTAACTGACGGAATTCAAGGACGCCCCCATTATTGACTGCTTCAACACGGGTACTGATATTAGGTGTGTTTGATATCTGAGTGTTAATCTCAGCAACGAGTGCATTGATATCAGCATAATTTCCTGCAGTAAGCGTAAGATCACCACGGATTTGTGATGTTGCATTATCCTGGACAACGATCGATAAATCATCATTTGCATCGGCATTGATTGTTACCGGGAAAACAGGAGCAACACCGGAACCGGTGGCGATTGCTTTACTTATATATGGACTTGGTGATTGAAATTCGTTTGCTACTGTACGGTTACCTGCATTTATATTGCCATTCAAAAATACATTTTCTGTAGCCTGTGCCGGTGATACATAATTTGTATCGATAACGATATCTTCAGCATTACCTATACCTAAACCGCCTGTTGCTGTACCATTAGCTGTCAGCCAACCCTGAACAGCAAGACCTTTCTGATTTACAAGCTTACCATCGGAGTTAAAAAAGAAGTTTCCGGCACGTGTGAACAGGTTAGTATCGCCATTACGTAATACAAAGAAACCTTCACCTTCGATGGCCAGGTCTGTTATAACGCCTGTTGTCTCAAGGCTGCCTTGTGTAAATATGTTTTCAATGGATGTTGTATTCATTCCCAAGCCAACCTGCATGGGATTAATATACCCGGTTCCTACACCGGATGTGGCGTTACTGAGAGTCTGATTGAGTGCTTCTGAGAAGTTAATCCTTCCACCTTTAAAACCAACTGTGTTAACGTTAGCAATGTTGTTACCTAATACATCAATTTTTCTTTGATGATTTAATAATCCGGATACGCCAGATTGTAATGACTTTAACATGGTATTTCTCCTTGATTTTTCCGCGTCTGTCAGTCGGCGGAGTTCAAGGGCTTCCCTGCAGACTTCCTGTCTGTTTAGGGTCCAGCCCGATTTTATTATTTAATTAAACTATTGCAACACTATCTATATTTGTAAAAACATTATTGGCAGACATCTGTTTATCAATCGCTGTGATAACCATTTTATTACGAACGCTCACAACAAAAGCCGTATCATCTACCAGAATCAGTGAATTTTTTGAGCCTTTTTCATCCAGTTGCTTCACACCATTGTTTAGTCGCTCAATTTCATTTTGAGAAACCATCAGGGAACGCTCCTCCAGGCGCTTTATAGCATGTGCAGAGAATTTCACCGAATTTGTTTCTTCAAAATTCTTTTCCAGGATATCAGCAAAATTTACTTTCCCGTCAATACCAGCCGGGTTGTTTTGCTCTTTCCTGTCAATAGGATTGAGATTTCCTGGCCTGATTGAATTCAGGCCGCCATGCATCTGCAGATCTGCAACTTTCATGACTATGCTCCTAACCCATTGCTGATTTCCAGAACATCTCCAAAATTTATCCGGACCTGTCCCACCTTTATTGTGGCACCTCCACCTTCAAACTGAAGTGCACTTGCTAGTCCGCGGATCAGTTCGGTAGCTTTTACACCAGCACCGTCTTTACCAATTGCATCAACAGTAAAAGAGTATGTACCTTCAGGCAGACTGTCACCGTCATCATCTTTTCCGTCCCATTCAAGAGAACGAATACCGGAAGACATCCCGTGTGCATTCAGAGTTCGAACAACATGGCCTGCTTCATCCATAATGGAAACCGTCACCTTGTCAGAATAACCGGCAAGACTAAAATATACATCAATCGGTGCAGCTCCTTCAGCACCAATCTCAAGCTCATTGCCTGCGGCAGTGACTTGTTTTCCAATCAGCGCTGTTGCTAAAGTATTGTTTATGGTCTGACTCAAAACCAAATCCGTATTAATACTTTCCTGGATATTATTATCAATACTTGTCAACTGTTCCACTGAACTGAATTGTGCAAGCTGGGATGCAAACTCCTGACCTTCCATTGGTGACAATGGATCCTGATTCTGCAATTGAGCAACCAAAAGCTGCAGAAATTCTTCCTTACCCATTGCGTCATTACTGAAGACATTCGATGAACTGCCGGATGTGGAAATCGTGTTTGCGGTTCCTGCTATTTGTGATGAAAACATAATTTATCCTTCCTATTATACCTCAATATCCATTGAGTTGTAACCGTAATAACGTTTTGTATTCACGGTGGTATTTTGTTCATGCTGTCCCTCCATGTTCTCCGCTGCCATACGGCTGTGCGGGTTATTTTTTGAATTGTTACGTTTTTCGTTTTTAGTATTTGGATTTCCTATATCGATATTTACAGCCTGTACCGGAACGCCTTTACTGTTAAGAGATTCCGCTATCATTGGTGCTAGTCTCTGCATTTCAGCCTTTGCAGATTCATTTTCAACCAGGATAATGATCGTCCTGCTCTTAGCAGACTCATTCATCCTGATATCCAGTTTTCCTACTTCTCCTCCATCCACAACAACCTGGCTTTGGGTAAAAGTCTGATTTTGATTATCATAGAATTTTTGAATAACTGCCGGTAATTCTTTTAAAGGAACCACAGGTTTTGTTTGAATCTGCTGAGCCATACGTGCTGTTTCAAAAAGGTGATTAAATCCTTCAGCTCTTTCTGCTTTATGTAGATCTGCAGCGCCTTCTGAGCTTGATATTACAGGTTTGTACTTTTTCTCTGTGTTCTCACCAAAGTTATTATTTTGCTGTTGTGTATCCGGTTGCTTCGATTCTGCACTTGCTATTTTAGGCTGTTTGGTTTCCTGTTTTGTCTGGATATTTTCTTCCGCCTGTTGTTTAATTTTAATCTCGCCGTTTGCAGTAGATGCTGCAAAAGCAGCTTTTTCGTTTGTTTTAACAGGAACTTCTTTTTCCGGATTCGCAGTTATCATTTCGGATTTTTCATGATTCCTGACAACTGAAATATCGTCCTTTGTTATGTTTTTATGCTCGGCAGATTCAGATTTATTCTGCTTCACTTCATGAGATACCTGTTTCTGAGATTTATTCACATGATCATTAAAACTTACTTTCTCTTCAGTTAACTCACTCTTAAGTCTTGTAGAATCATTAGCAGGTTCATCTGTTTTTATCGTGTGTGCTCTCTGCTCATGCAGGTTTTTATGCACAGTAGATTCAGTTTTATTCTGGTTTACTTCATGAGATACCTGTTTCTGAGATTTATTCACATGATCATTAATACTAACTTTCTGTTCAGCTGATTCACTTTTTAATTTTGCTGAATCATTAATTGGTTGTTCGGTTTTTATTGTGTGTACTTTCTGTTCTTGTACTACATCTTTTACATCAACTTTAGTATCGTAACCAGGAACTGCTTTTGAGTCATGCATTATTGTATTCCGGTTTTCCGCTTTGGGCTGATGTTCATTTTGTATAATTCTGTGTGCTGATTCAGACACTACGCGTTTAGCGGAAAAATTTTCCTGTATTTCTTTTTGGCTGACTTCAGGAGTACTTTTTTTAGTAGAATCGGTACTTTGTATATCACCTTTTACGGCATGTGACTTTACAGCAGATACTCTATTATTATCTATCTTAGAATGAGCAGTGGTCAATCTTTCTGCATTTTTATCTGCAGTTATGTTGTCGGATAATCCAGCATTAAAGTCTTTCTTTACGGAATGCGTTTGTGCTGTATTTTTTTCACCTTCAATTGTATTATGGCTGGCTGCTATTTTTCCTGACCCAACTTCAGCTGGCACATCACTCCTTTTCACCTTTTGTGGAATCTTTACTTCCTGTGGCTCCAAATGTGCGCTTTTATCTATTACTGATTTTTTTGCAGCTGCAATTGTATTAGAAGCTGTTTGAGATTTATTAATCGTCGTTTTTTCTACAACAACTGTTTTGATCTGTATGTTGCGATCAATTTTAAACAAGTAATTTTGGTTTTGTTTTGCTGAAGATTTTGTCTGTTCTAAAGATTCGGTTGTTGGATGGTTTTGAACAAATCTCACATCCTGAGTCTGATTATTAGAAGAAGTTTCCATTTTAAGAGTCTGTGGCGTGAGCTTAGCTTCCGCTGTCAGAACCCCGCTATTTCGCAATGTATTTGGATTTCTCCGGATTTCAGATTGCTTTAATTGATCAAAAACAGCACTGTGCGATACTTTGTTTGCATATTTATTTTTATCTATAACATCCTCAGGTAATGATTTTTCTGAAATTACCTTACCTGCTAAATTCTTTTTCTCAAATCCGGCAATTGCATCATCCTTTGTTTTTCCATTTTGGAACGTCATCTGATCAATGTTTACAGCTTCTTTTTGAACAAAGACCTTTGTATTATTTAATAGAATTTTGTCTTTCCCTATAAAAGAAATTGTTGCAGACTGGTCCGGTCTTAAAACTGATTTTTCCGCTATTTTAGAGAATTCAGAACTTATACTTTCTTTAACGGTTGAATTTAATTCTGATTTCGCTCCGGCTGTGATATTTTTATCAGAAGTTTTTTGATCAACATGCGGTTGAAGGCCTTTAAATTCTCTGCCTTTATGATTGGCATTTATTTGCACCTGGGAATCAGCACCATTGCGAATCACGTGTTTTACAAATGGCAGAATTTTTCCGATTTCAGCTTTTATTTTTTCAGGTATGATTAATTCTAAATTACCCGAGCTTTTTGCAACCTTGATGTCAGATGCATTATTTTTTGCCGTTGGTAAGAATATTGTTTCAGATTCCAGATCACCGGAATTAACATTTTCAATTGCTTTTAACAGCTGGAAACTCTGTACTTTTTGCAGCGGATCACTTTTAAGAAACTTTTTATACACTACGTTGTCAGCATTATTGCTATTGGCATTATTTTCTGCTACTGTCAGAAAATCCCCGAATTGTGATTTAACTTTTTGCAGATCAGTATCAACCGGAGATGCGTCGTGTAAAGCTGCGTTTTCCTTAACTTCTTCAGATTTCAAAGCCAATTTGATCAGTGGGTTACTAAATGTATTTTTTAGTCCCGGATCATTAACAACACTGATTTCTGTTTCTGAGTTATGAGTGCCTTTTAAGGTTTTTGATTGCTTTTGTGCAATTCTTAATAATTCTGCGGATTCTTTAATAGTGTTCAACGGGATTGTTTGAATATTCTTTTTAAGCACTGCATCGTTTTGTGGTTGGATCCCTGCATTTTCTTTGTAATCAACAAATCTTTTTATTGCCGTCGAAGGTTCATTTGTCTTTACCTGCGCAGATGCTCTTGACGTATTAGTTTTCTGTGCATTTCCTGTAGTTATATTTTCATTTTCTTCAACATTTTGAGATAACAAAAACTGAAGACTTAACTGCTTTTTAGAAGACGATGCTGCATTTTCACTACCTGTTTCTTTTTCCAGGGAAATAAGACCCGCCTGGTTTTTCAATACACCCAGACCGTTTTGTTCTTTATTCGGATGCATCATCAGGGCATTGCCGATCAGCGACAAAAAGTTTACAAAACCTTTTTGAATGCTTTTATTTCCCGTAACACCGGTTGTCTTCATTGCCTGAATAAAGCCTGATTTGGACGATCCAGTCTGTGGATTTATACCGTACATGGTCTATCAATTCCTGTTGATAAAAGTTTTTGTGATTAATGCTGCCCTTTTTTCATTAACAGCCAGTAAAATATTTTTCTTAAACCTGTTCCCTGTCTCCTGGTAGATCAGCATTACTGTTTCATCATCAAGATTTTCCAGGATAGGCCCAATCTGTTTAACATTCATTTTTTCAAATGTTTTGGCCATTGCCCGCGCCTTTTCAGCCAGAGCGCTTTCTTTTTCGTTATTTTCTGCCAGTTTATTCAATTTTTTATTCTGCTCTTTTGTAAGCTTTTCTTTTTTATTTAAGACATCCTGAAGGCTGTCTGCTTTAACTTTTTCTCCAAAAGCTTTTTGTTCAATCTTATTAAGTTCCATTTTCAGACTATCTTCATAACTCATGTTTATACTTAGCGAATCCGAAGTTGCCAATTCATCTAATTCTGTCTTCTTCTGCTCGTTTAGATAGCGAAGACCACCGTAGAGACCACCAATCACAATCATCAAAAATACAAATAGATAAATTAAACCTTTCATCGTCCTAAACTGGGTTATTTCCGTTATCTCTTAACATTCTCAGTGCAACTTCATTTTCATTTTTCATAGATGTCTGATTCTCAGCTTTTTTAAAAGCCAGAAGGTGTTTTTCTCTAAGCAGCTCTACAGAACGTTTCTCCTGGTTGGCATGTGTTAGCAATAGGCGTTTTTCTTCTACTTTTTTTTCCGCCATCGTTATGTTTTTTTCTGCCATTTTAATTTGCCTGTTTATCTGTAACAGGTAATCATTCCCTGCCCGTAATTGCTGAAGATTAATTTCCGCTTTCATCGGTAATGTAAAATAAACACCTTTTTTGTCTGTAAGGTTACTCTTATCCTGTAAAATTCTATTCAATTTTGCCTGGGCAACCGCCAGTTCAATCGCTTTCTGATCTTCCTTGAACTTTTTTATCTGCAGCAGTTTTTCCAGGGAGAAGCGGAATTTTGCCATTACAATGCTCCTTTGGAAATTTGTTCAAGTTTATCTAGTGTCTGCAGATAGTTTGAATTATCTTCTATATTCTGCTTTAAAAAGCCGTTAATATTCTCAATGTTATTGATTGCTTTATCAATCTTCGGACTAGTGCCTTTGCTGTATGCTCCAATATTAATCAGGTCTTCCGAATCACGGTATACGGAAAGTTGTTCAAGAATTTTTTGCGATATTTTCTTCTGCTGATCTGTCATTACTTCATGTTTCAATCGACTTACACTTTCCAGCACATCAATTGCCGGATAGTGGCCCTTTGTTGCAATTCTTCTTGAAAGTACAATATGACCGTCAAGGATTGACCTGGCTGCATCAGCGATCGGTTCATCCATATCATCGCCATCCACAAGAACGGTATATAAACCGGTGATACTGCCTTTATCGCTGTTTCCGGCCCGTTCCAGCAGACGGGGCATCAATGCAAAAACCGACGGTGTATAACCTTTTGTTGTTGGCGGTTCACCTATGGCAAGACCAATCTCCCTTTGTGCCATTGAAACTCGTGTCAGAGAATCCATCAACAGGAGAACATTTTTACCCTGGTCACGGAAATACTCAGCGATCGTTGTGGCAATCAGGGCACTTTTTATTCTCACTGTTGCTGCCTGATCGGATGTTGCTACTACAACTACTGATTTTTTAAGACCTTCTTTACCCAAATCCCGTTCAATAAATTCACGGACTTCACGGCCGCGTTCACCAATCAGTGCAATAACATTTACATCTGCGTCTGTGTAGCGGGACATCATTCCAAGAAGCACACTTTTACCTACACCGCTGCCTGCAAAAATACCGACACGCTGACCTTTTCCGAGAGTTATTAATCCATCAATTGCACGAACGCCCGTCTCAAGCCGTTCAGTTATACGATTTCTGATTAAGGGGTTAGGCGGACTGTTATACACGCCGCGTGTCTGCTTTGAAAAAATCGGTATATTACCATCGATCGGATTTCCAAGACCGTCAATTACACGGCCAAGCAGTGCATTACTTACCGGGATCTGCAAAGGTTCAGGACTAAGTCTAACCCGGCTGCCCGGAGCAACACCGACTGTTTCTCCCAACGGCATCAACAAAATATTATTATTTCTGAAACCAACAATCTCTGAACGGACAGAATTATTTTCATTAAGGAAGATATCACACACATCGCCGACAGTGCCTGTTTTTGCTGTGGCTTCTATGATCAGGCCTGCAGCTTTATTAACCCTGCCGTCTGCCAGGACAGGATGAATATGATTCAGGTTTTTGCTGTAATCAGCAAATTTTTCGTTTAACCCAGTCATTTCTGATCTTCCCGTCCTAATTCATCATGTACTTTTTTAGCATGATTTTCAAAAGTACCATCCACGAAATAATCTTCGGTTTCAATTTTTACTTCACCCGGTTGCAGGTTTTTATTCCCCAGAATTTTTACATTTGTGGATTCTGACAAACCAAAAGTTTCCGTTAAGTCCGTATTTTTTAGTACACCGAACTGCTGCGGATTAATTTTTATAATGATGTTATTTTGCTCAACCAGTTCAGATAGCATTTTTTTCAAACGTTCTACTAATATCTGGTCAGTATCAGCACCGTGCTCTATTTCTTTTTGAATCACTTCCACAGCCATTTTTTTTGCCAGTTCCAGCAGGGGCTTTTCCATCTGTTCGATAGTTTCTTTAAAGTTCAATTCCTGCTGCTTCATTTCATGATACATGGCATCCACTCTGTTTTGGGCTTCCTGCAAAGTGCGCTGCTTACCTTCATCATATCCCGCCTGAAATGAATCTTCCCTGGCCCGTTGTAATTCTTTCTCAAGAATATGAATACGATCTTCCAGGTGTTTAATCCTGCGGGCATCCGTTAAAATCTGGTTTGGGGAAACAGCATTCTCCACTTCATTAACTTTGAAACCGGCCTGCGGATTTTTATAAAAATCGTGATGCCTGATTCCTTTTAATCTTTTACCCAATTTTATTACTGAATCTGCCATAGTACTACTCAACCAATTCTTCTTCTTCACCACGTGCCAACTGGATTTCACCGGTTTCTTCAAGTCTGCGCGCTACATCCAGTATAGATTTCTGAGCATCTTCCACATCTTTCAAACGCACAGGCCCCATATAATCGAGTTCTTCTTTTAACATTGCCGATGCACGTTCCGACATATTTGCAAAAATCTTATCTCTTAGTTCCGGTGTTGTAGCTTTTAGCGCCAGAGCAATCGTATTTGACTGAACTTCCTTGAGTATCGCCTGAATTGCCGTAGATGGAAGTGCGATAAGGTCTTCAAAGATGAACATTAAATCATTGATTTCAGTAGCCAGATCGGCATCACGTTCACGCAGATTGTTAAGGATGTTCTTTTCAGACGTTCTGCTGACGGAGTTAAGAATTTCGGCAACTGTTTCTGCACCACCTGTTTTACTTAAACCACCGCCAAAGATTGAACCCATCTGCTCACGTAATACATCTTCTATATCTTCAATCAATTCCGGCGATGTTTTTTCCATTGTTGCAACCCTGTAAGCTATCTCATACTGGTATTCTTCCGGTAATTCTGAAAGGATATTAGCGGATTGCTGCGGTTTAAGATTTGCAAGGATTAACGCTGCTGTCTGCGGATGTTCATTCTGCAGAAAGTTTAATAACTGTTTGTCATCAACCGTTTGCAGCAGGTAGAAAGCACTCACTTCTGTGGCGGCTTCAACGCGTTTCAGAATTTCTTCTGCTTTTTTAAGCCCGAATGCATGCTCCAATGCTTCCCTGGCATAATGAATCCCACCCTGTATGATGTATTTGTTCGCCATCATCATCTGGTAAAATTCTTCAATGGTTTCGCTTAAAACATCTACCGGGACATTGTGCATGGTAGCTATTGCAATGGAGATTTTTTCACCTTCTTTTTCGGTGAAGTTACGCATTATTTCACCGGCTATTTCTGTCCCGAATGCGATTAACAGCAGCGCGCATTTCTGAATGGGCGTCAATTGAGGACGCGCAATCTCTGCCTGATTTTTTTCAAGCTGTCTGTCTTCCGGTTTTTTTTCCACTAATGCTTTCTCAGCCATACCTGTATTCCGTTTTAAATTTTAATTTCTTTCTGCCAGCCAGGCCCGCATCAAACCTGTGGTTTGTTCTGGATTATCCTGGGCAAATTTTATCACATCTTTGGTCATTTTGTCATTGGCACGCATACGTGCTCTTGCTTCCGGGCTAAGCTTGGCGATATATAAATCTTCCGATAATTCTTCTTCCTCTTCAGGAGTATTTTTAGAAGTTGTCAATGAAAACTCAGGCATTTTTCCATCCTTTAAACTTTTTTTGTTCACATCAACAGGCAGGAAAAGTTTACTAGTTGCATCACTGTTTAAAACAGCTTTAATAAGATTAAAACCAAGAAGCAGGCCAACCCCTACCAAAATATATGTCAGGATATCCTTCCAGAGATCAAAAGCTTTAAGCTCTTCCAAAAAACTCACTTCATAGATCGGCTGATCTGCGAATTGAGTGTTAATTACAGAAACGACATCACCACGTTGTTCATTGTAGCCAACTGCGCTGCGAACTAACGTTGTAAGATCGTCTAATTCTTTTTGTGTACGTGGGATATATTCTCTTTTTTCATCACCATTGGCATCTGTTACAGTCTTATAGGTTCCATTGACGGCAACGGCTACTGATAAACGATTGATGTTACCTATTCCATGAACGATATTACGGACAGTTTTACTAAATTCGTAGTTTGTAATTGAACTCTCGGATGAAGAATTGGAAGAATCTTTATCTTCCTGAGCTGCCTGGTTATAAATCTCTTCACTCAGAACAGTTACATCATCCGGATCAATATCTTCAATGGTTTGCTGAACCTGATCAAAGTTAAGATCTACATTTACCTGAACGCTCGAATTTCCATACCCTATGCTGGTTTCAACCAGGTTCCGCACTTTACTCTTAATTTCTTTTTCAACTTTTCCAGAAAGTTCCCATTGATTTCCTGTTGATCCCATGTTTGTTTCTTCTTCGCCGTTATAAAGCAGGTTTCCCCTGGAATCAACAACAGTTACATCGGCTGGTGAAATCCCTTCCACGCTGTTGGCAATAAGAGCGGGTATACTTTGTAATTGTGATTCAGATACCGATGCACCGCTAAGCGTTAGTACCGCGGTTGCTGAACCACGGCGATCATCTTCGAAAAGACGCCGTTCAGGAATATTTAAATGGACACGACTGCTTTTTATCCAGCTCATTAAATTCAGGGTTTTCATCAACTCACCTTCTTTAGCCCGGATTATCTTTACCCGCTGCATGGTTGATGTTTCACCCATATTTGTTTTATCTTTGTCAAAAATTTCTTCCCAGCCCATTGGTGAATTATTATCCACTCCCTGATTATGGAATCGGATTCTCAATTCATTTACCATATCCTGCTGGACATAGATGGTGGTTCCCCCGTTTTCTAGCCGGTATTTAATTTTATCATTACTCAGATTAGTAACTATTTCGCTAGCGTCCTGTGGATTAAGATTTGTAAAAAGTACTTCATACTCTGTTTTGTTAGCCCACATTATAAAAGCGATTACAGTGGATAAAAACACAAGAACAAGCGAAGTGATTATTATCCGCTGCTTGAGTGAATATTGAAGAAAAAACTGCGTTAACTGCGCAACAATCTGGTTCATTTATATACTCCGTCTGCTATATCTGCATGCGTTGAATTTCTTTATACGATTCAAGCAGTTTATTTCTGATTTCAATCATCAGTTTAAAACTGAGTCCTGATTCTTCCAGGGAAGCCATGGCTTCATGAAGATTTTGTGATTTTCCCTGAACAACATCGTTTGCTTTCTGAGCTGCGTCTTTGGATTGTTCATTCACATTCTGGATAAAATCAGCGATTGTATCACCAAAGTCTTTAGTCTCAGTGCTTTGTTGCATTTGTTTTTGCTTAACGTTATCAGAACTGATAAGATCTCGCAGATTAACGCTTGATAGTTGGTTTATTCCTGGCATTTTTTTATCCTTTTACGTCCAGCAACATACCGGCATGGATGTTGCGCATTTTATTGTTTCCATATAGTGCGTTTTGGGTACCTTGTTCAAATCCAAAAAGTGCATTCAGAGAATTAATTTCCTTAACAGACAGAACTTTTTTAAGCGCGAAACTATTGTCCAGAGTTTTTGACTGTTTAGCAGCAATACTTGTCAGTTCTTCTGTCTGATCTGCTTTTTGCTGAACTTTAGGATTCTGGTTGTTAAACAGATCCGGTTTATAAAGCCCTTGTAAGCCATCTGTGATTTTCATAAAAATTTATATCTCCATTGCCTTTTTAGCGATATTCTTAGCCGCGTTCATAACAGTAACATTTGCTTCATAAATCCTGGATGCTGAAATCAGATCCACCATTTCTTCAACAAGATTTACATCCGGCTTACGAACATAACCATTCTCATCAGCCATTGGATGATTAGGTTCATAAACAGAGATTTCGCTGTCTAATTCAACCACTTCAAAATCATCTTTATCTTTACCATTTGCTGCAAGGGGTTTACTTCCCGGCTGCATATGGTTTTTATCTGTTGTTCTCATTTTCAATTTCAATGAATCTGCAAATGTACTTTTTTCTGCCTTCTTTGTATCCGAGACAAGTACTTTGCGTTTGTAGATTTTCCCATTCTTATCAGGCGTTTTTTCGGCATTAGCAATATTATCTGAAATTGCGTCCAGCTTGCGAAGTTGTCTATCCAGACCACCCACTGTTGTTTGAATTGCTGCTAATACACCTTGAACTTTCATAATGTCACCTTATCCTATTGCGATCTTCCCAATATGGCTGAGTTTAAACCACCATAAGCCTTTTTAAGCACATTTGTTACAAAATTGAATTGAATCTGGTTCACTGCCAGCTCTGCCATTTCCTGATTAATGTCAACCGGCTCATCCTGACTTTCACTACTTGTTTCATTATTATTCTGTGAAACATTTATATGCCGTGGATCTGTTGTTTTTAATTTTTGGGTTGTTGCCACATGCAGTTCTTCAGAAAAATCTGTTTTAACTCGTTTGTAGTTCGGGTCATTTGCATTTGCAACATTTTTTGCTATGGATTCATGCTGCTTTGCATAAACATCCATTGCCTTTTTGTACAACTGTATTTTCTCTGAATTAAATATTTTCATATTTCACCTCGCTATCACTTAGACAAACAACGTGCCAAGATTTTAGGCGACCACTATTTGAATGATTAATTACATAAAAAACAAGGGGTTATATTGAAGATAGCATACAATCTGTTTATAAAACTTCTATTGACCGGAAGAATGTGGAGGTAATTATTTCCTGTTAAACAAAAATTTTTTCCCAATCTGTTCAAATACTATTGCCATAATTTTCAGCAATATTAAAAATATTCAGTTTTTAATTTTTTTTGACGATAAACGTATTGATGAGTAATAAAACAATAAAAGCGTTGATTGTTGAAGATGTATTTTTAATTCAGCGATTATTAGAAAACATTCTAGGACCCTATGCCAAATGCTTAGGTGTTGCAAATGGCACAGATGCCATAAATACCTATACAAGCCACTATTTTAACGGGGAACCGTTCGATTTAGTTTGTCTGGATATTTTTCTGCCTGGTATGGACGGAATAGAAGTATTACAAAGTATCCGCGATTTTGAAGACGAAATAAATATCGATGCGAACGAACGGACAAAAATTGTGATGGTTTCTTCGATGGCCAATCATAACATGATAAAAAAAGCACACCAGATTGGCTGCAATGGATATATAACAAAGCCCTTCAGTAAAGATGAAATCTTAAACACTCTTCTCACACTTGGATTAATCCACAGCTTTTAGAATGAAGAATAGCACTTCTCTCCAAAAAATTTAATCACTCAGCTTCATCTTCAAACTGATGTAATTTATTACGCAAAGTTCTTACAGTAATTCCTAAAAGCTCAGCTGCTTGTGTACGATGATCATTCGTTTTCTTAAGGGCTGCGTAAATTAGTTTCTTTTCCATCTCGGCTAGAGGTATAACTTCATCGGTGATTGCTTTTTCAATGGTTTTAAGACCTGGAATATCCTGTTCAATTCTTAAATGCTGCACATCAATTTCAGATACCTTCGCAGAAAACAGGATCGACCGTTCTATCAAGTGCTGCAATTGCCTTATATTTCCAGGCCAATCATAATCTGTTAATTTCTGCAAAGCTTCAGAACTGATTGTTTTTTTGTCATATTTATATTTTGTTTTAAATAGTTCTAAAAAATGATTTATCAGAAAAGGGATATCATCGCGACGCTCACGTAATGATGGAATATCAATTGGGAAAACATTCAGTCTGAAAAACAAATCTTCACGGAATTTACCTGTATTAATAAGCTCGGACACATCTTTATTGGTGGTAGCAATAATTCTAACATCAACCGGTATCTCCATTGTATTTCCAACACGAATAACCCGCATTTCCTGCAAAACCCGCAGTAACTTTGCCTGCATCATATAGGGTATTTCACTTATTTCATCCAGTAATAGTGTACCGCCATCGCATTCTTCAAAGATGCCTTTTTGAGATTTGTAAGCGCCACTAAATGCGCCTTTTTCATGGCCGAAAAGTGTACTTTCAAAGAGAGATTCAGGAACGGCTGCACAATTTATTTTAAGAAAAGGTTTACCAGAACGTTCACTTTGTTCGTGGATAGCTTCAGCAACAAGTTCCTTGCCGGTACCCGATTCACCACGAAGAAAAACCGTTGCATCACTTTGGGAAACGATCTCAATATTTGCAAATAAATCCAATGCCGCCTTGCTTTGACCAACAAGCTTATGGTTAATTTTTTGAGTAGACAGCTGCTTACGCAGGATAGTATTTTCCTGTTTCAGATCACTATATTCAAAAAAACGGTTAACACGGGATTCTATATGAGAAATAGAAAACGGCTTTGTAATGAAATCAAATGCACCTCTTTTCATGGCATCCACAGCTGTTTCAACTGTTCCATAAGCAGACATAAGCAAAACACCCATTTCGGGATAAATTTCTTTGGCTTTATGAAGCAGGTCAATTCCTTTAATACCGGGCATCATTAAATCGGTAATCATAAGATCGAACTTCTGATCTTCCATTAATTCCAGAGCAACATTACCATTTTCAGCTTCGGTAACATCATAAATTTCCGATTCAAGACTTTCTTTAATAATCATTCTTAAATCATCATCATCATCTACGACGAGAATCTTTTTTATGTCAGGCACAAGGGATCCCTGTATATACTTATATTAAAAAAAAGGATTTATAAACTTTGTTGTTTTTTATAGATATCAATAGCTTTTGAGTTAGAAATCATCTTTTTGGAAGATCGGTTAATTACTCTGACCTGCCCGCTGTCTTTTTCATTCAATTGTTCTTTCAGAGAAGCAACTTCTTCTTCCAGTTCAAGGATAGAACGGTATAAACTTTTATTTTCTTCAACAAGTTCATATTCTCTTAATGAACGTTCAAATGCTGAAATAACCTGGTCAATCCGGAATGGTTTAATCATATAATCAAATTTGAAATTGCGCATCGCTTCAACAGCAAACTTAATGTTATGATACCCGGTCATAATCATAATTATAACATCCGGGGCCTGAAATCTTAACTTTTGGGCAAGTTCTACACCATTCAACTCAGGCACGTTCAGATCATAGTCAAGAAGTGCAAATCGAACGTCAACATTTTTAATTTTACGTAATGCTTCTTCCGGGTGTTCAGCTACAATTACCCGGTAACCATGTTCAGACAAACCTTCACTGATCATTTCAAGTAAGGTTACATCATCATCTACAATTAAAATTGAGTTGTTCATATTATTCGCTCTATTTTAATTAATAACAAGATGTTCACGTTCGGCAAATGAAATCTCCTGCAAAAGTTTTACCCAAAGATGGTCAGTGATCTCGCGAGCAGTATTTCCGGCTTCAGGATATCCCAGGCATGAAAAATTTAAATCCACTTTTGCACCTGTTTCATTAGGCTGGTAATTGTTCTCGGTTAAATTTTTTAAATTTTTACAAAATGTTTCAGCTTTAAAATAATCAACTTCCGGCATAATTAAAAGAGCTGTATCCTGAGATTGCCAATGTAAAATAAATTCATCCGGTATATTTTTGGCAATATACTGCTGTAATGTACCAATTAAATTTTTGTATGCAAAGCCATCACCGGATGGGCTAAAAAACACAGGGCGTAAAAGAGCAAACGAGATAGGACTTAAAATATCTTTGGCCATTTCAATGCGCTCACGTATCATATAAGTGATATTAGTTTCCAGATGGGTTTTTTGCCGATTTTTATTAAACGTATTCATTAAAGGTGCAATCTGCAAAGCAAGAATATTAACCATAGCTAATAATTCGGGTGCAGGACATTTTTCATTATCCAAATGAATAAGGATATAGCCCATCACAAAATCCTGAAATGTAACCGGGGAAAAAACAATGTATCCCGATGCGCACTTTATTTGTTTTTGGTTAAATGTGATAAGACCTTCAGGAACATGAATTACTGTTTCTCTATCGCGTGATATGTTTGTGTTATTTACCTTTTCAGCAAGACTGAATTTTAATTCCATAAAGTCCGGATCCAGTTTTCGGGCTAATGATATATCAAATATTCCCGTTTCTATATCTTCCATAAAAATAGCACATTTTTCTATCTTGAAATAATCTGTTAATGTATCAAGAACCATTTCAAAAGCATGATTAATATCTGTCACCTGGAAAAGGATCTTATTAATCTCAATTAAGAGTGTGAGATTAGATAAAATGCGCTCATTCTTTTTATGCAGTTTTTTATTGGCTAATTGCAAATCAAGATTTTCAAGAGAACGTTCAACTATGTTTTTAATTTCAGCCTGGTTTATAGGTTTATTTACATAATCAAAAACACCTAATTGCAGGGCTTGCACTGCAGAATCAACAGAAGCATGCCCTGTTATTACAATTGCTTTACAATCTGCATTTTTCTCTTTTGCCGCATTAATAAGTTGCATACCATCGATACCCGGCATCATAAGATCTGTAATAATTATATCAAATTTATGATCATCCATTATTTTCAAAGCCTGCTTTGAATCCTGCTTTGTAACCAGATTAAAACGATCGTCTTCCAATACATCCTTTATCAAATCCAATACGTCCCGGTCATCATCAACAATCAGGATTGAATATTCAGATGATTTTTTGTTTTGGATTTCTTTGTTCATAATTGCCTCTTATGATGTGTACTGATTTTTTTCGATTATTATACGGTCTCAGACTCTGCTTTTTGTATAGGACTGACAATAATCTCATCATTAATTTTCATGAAACCTACGGAACTTAATTCATGGTCGGAGTAATACTCACTTCCACTTATATCAATTAGAACATTTCTATAAAGGGTGTTTGTAATGTGGATTTCTTTATTAAAAGTTTCTGATAACGTCGCTTTTTGTAAAATATCTTCTTCGTGGTCCAACGCATTCAATTTTTGAAGCAGTCGTTCCGTCTCATTTTTTATGTATAAAACTTCTTCTTTTTTTGCATAAGAAAGCTCTTCAATCCCATTCTTCAGAATATTAAGGAAATCACCTCTTTTCTGCAGAGATGACAGACGTATTTTAAGATTGGCTCTTTCCCTGCTTAGTTTCCATAATTGGCTTTGACTATCGCCTTCCTTATAATTTCGTATTTTTAGTTCAGTATAAGTTGATCTCTGCGAACCAACTGTGGATGTATAAATTCCTTTTTCTGCTGTAATACTTCCGCCACGAATAAAAGAACGATCAATGTTTGTTCTCACTGTTCCCCCAGCAGATATAATACAGTTTATAGCATATTGGTCAATATCAACATCCTGATTAACTGCAATATTTGCATCCTGGGCAAAGGCACATTTTAAACTTCCACCACATAATATTTTTGCCCTGTTTTGTCCAAGAATTCCATGAATAATAGTAATATCACCATGCTGTGCGTATAAATTGGCAGCATCAACTGTACCGCCTACATAAATTGAAGAATCTGTTTCAACCCGGAAACCTGAACGTACATCGCCATCTATTTTTACAGGTCCCTTTACTTTAAGATTTCCTGTGCTATAATCAACATCCCCCTTCACATGAAAGATAGTACTTATAGTAAGTCGTTCGTCTTCCCAAATAAGATAACCATTTTCATCCGCAATCAAAGTATTACCATCTTCCGAAATCTTTATGTTTTCAACATCCGGTAGTTTATTATATCCTGCGGACTCTTCTGTTTTTTGACCTTCTACAGTTATTCCTGTCCGGGTAAAGGATGGTTCCATGAGAGTTAAGATTTCCTGGCCTTTTTCAACATAGTTATAAGAAATTAATTGTTTAAAATCAGCGCGGTCTGTTGAAGTTATAGTTGGCCTGTTTGGATTATCAAGGCTGATATGCCATTTAAATCGTCCGCGTGGTTTCTCGCCTTGTGCAATTAAAACCGAAGTTACCGGTTCTTTTTTATCTGTTATGCTTTCAATCAGGGTTTTATCGATACCAAAAACAATACCTTCTTTATTGAGAAGGTCTGTAACTTCGTTTGCAGTAGGGAATTGGTCAGGTTCAGAGAGTATTGTCAAAAAGGCTGCGAGTTTATCTGCAGAAATTTTTGTTCTTACAATTTTCACAATTTCTATCCTGAAGTTTCTTCGAAGTCGAAAACTATCTTCGCTATCTCTCCGCAAGAACATTCATAGATAAAACCGATAATCTCATCGTTATCAGTCAGGGGGGTGATTTTACCTTTGTTTGTAGGTATATGATTATTTTCGTAAGGATTTATTTTTTTAATGGAAGAGACTTCACGTACCTGGTCTTTTTTTATAATCGAACTTGTGCGTCTCGCTTTGGACGCCTTAAAAACATCTGATAAATCTCCCGATTTAAATTCGTCAAAAACACTCATATATCCCTCATTAATTTTAGGCAATTTTATTTAAAGAAGCGGTCTATATCGTCCTGCGATATTTCAACATTTTGTCGCATAATGTCCTGAGTATTCGACTCAAAATACTCTTTGTTTTCCTGCCCTACTAGTTTTTGCTTTTCAAATTCAAACTCTATAGCACGGGCAACTTCGCTTCCAAGTTCACTGTTGTTACGCATCTGGTCAAATGATTTAAAAAGCGCTACAAATTTGTCATGAACAGTCCTTAAAATCCTGCTTGTGTGTTCTAATTTTTGGGTAGTAATATCCTGAAACTGAAAAGCGAAGATGATTTCATTTACCATATTTCCTATATCTTCCAGAAGAAGATTCTGATTTTCCTTGCTATCATCTGATTTAATCATTTCACCCAGGTTATTGAGTTTTACTGTAATTTCTTCAATAGAATCTAATACCTGGTTAGTCGAAGTCTCAGTCATTTTTGAAACATTATTAATATTATCTGTAGCAGTTGGTATACGAGAAGTACTTTCCTTGATTGAAATATTAGCTTCAAGTAGTAACGGAATCATATCTTTTAAGAAAACAAAAAGATCTTTCATTATTGGGAAAAGTTCATTGCTGAATTTCATTGTATGTTTCAGGTTTTCAATTTGCAGTAATACATCATCGAGATTATTGATCTCTTTCATCATTCTGACCTTTCCTGTTAAGAGGCGCTAAATATTTCAGCAATTTTTTTCTTTAATACTTCCGGTGTAAAAGGTTTAACGATATAGCCATTAACACCCATTTTAATTGCAGTCATAACATCATCCTGCATACCACGGGTTGTTATCATTAATATTGGTGTTTTACTGAAATTACTTTTACTGCGAAGCTCTTTTACCAATTCTTCGCCATTCATTTCCGGCATGTTCCAGTCTGTGATTACCATATCCCAACTGGCATCACCCATTTTATCCAGAGCGTCAAGTCCGTTTTCTGCTTCGGTTACATCATTAATCCCAATCTTATTAAGGGAATTCATAATTATTCGGCGCATTGTGGGTGAATCTTCTACAAAAATAACTTTTTTACCTTCCATTTTTTCTCCTTGTTGCCTTTTTCTCAAAAGCTGCTAATTCTGTATTCGTCAGTTTTTTAAGCTTTTGAAGCAGGAACCTAATTTTTTGGCTTATTTTAAATCAGTTAATCCTTGTTCAGCACACAAAAGACGTGCTTATCTTCAAGTTCCAGATCAAATAATTTACAATTTTCACTGCTTTTATAATTATAATCGTCTGGATTCCACTTTATGCATTCAGGAAATCCAAGAGAGAATTCCTCATCTTCCGGCACTATTTTAGACAAGAATCGACCAACGATCGTATTTCCAATTTCTGATAAGGCATCAGCAATCATTTCTTTATCAATAAGGTCAAAATCCCCGCCAACCATTTCCATTACAATTTCTTCAGACATTTCTTTATCGATTATTAAACCTACTTTGCCTTTGAATGGAGCAATTGTATCTACAGAAACGATTAAGGCTTCTTCTTCTGTTTCGATTTCGTTAACACTAACACACTGTTCTATATCAGCAAAAAAAAGATTCTCAAACGATTCTGAAATGGCTTCAGTGAGTTCTTCACTTATTTGATCTAATTCATAATTCATAATTGTTACCTCAGATTTTTGCTAAATTCAATGAGTTTTCCAGAACAGAATTAAGCTCTGGTATTGAAAGCGGCTTTGACAGTACAGCCTGCGCGTGATCGGCAATCAATTTCCGTTCTGTTGCAGAATTTGTTTTACTTGAAATTATTACAACAGGAATATGATTCAATTTTGGTGAGCTTTTTATTCTCTTTAGCAGGCCTTCACCATCAAGTACCGGCATATTAAGATCCGTAAACACAAGATCGAAAGGTTTGTTTTTCATTATATCCAGCGCTTCTTTGCCATTTGGCGCTTCGCTGATCTCCATATTTTCAAAACCACAGATTTCCAGGCTCCGCTTAATGAGTGTACGCGCCATTGAAGAATCATCCACTATTAATACTTGGTTCATAATATCCTACCTGCTTTTATATATTCCATTCTCCCCGTCCGGGAGAACTTACAGTTATTTTTCCAGTATCTACAGAAACACTTACTGTCCTGCTGAAATTTTTGCCAACATCTTCAGCGATGGCACCCAGTTTGTACTTCCACAACATTTTCTTGGCGGCAAGTACATTTCGCTTACCTATATTAAATCGCTCATCAGGATCCATTATTTTTGCACCACCCGTCATCTTAACAATTACTTCAGAATTTTTCTTAACTCCGAATGCCTTAAACTTTTCAATAAGATGCGGAATTGCTACATCTGCAAAATATCCGGGTAAACTTTTTGCCTTTCCATTTGCATAGGTCGATTCAGGTAATGCAATATGTGCCATCCCGACAGCATTTAGCTTAGGTGCTATGAATATAAGTGCAACACAGGAACCTAAGGCATATGTTTTCACTACCGTTCCCGGTTTATTGGAGACGCCGATTTCACCAACACCTACATTAATTAATTCCATCAGTTCATATCCTCGAGTAACATTCGTATTTTTTGGGGGATCATGTTCAGGGCTACCAATTGTTCTGCGCCACCACGGGCATAAGCTTCTTTAGGCATGCCAAAAACAACACATGTTTTTTCATCCTGGGCGAATGTTCGGGCTCCTGCTTCACGCATTTTAACAAGCGCGTCCGCACCATCACTTCCCATTCCGGTTAAAATTATTCCAATTGCTTTATTTTTTGCATAACGGGCAACAGATCTGAACAACACATCTACAGAAGGCTTATGACCGCATACTTTTGCTCCATCACGACAAATAACTTTATAGGTATTATCAGATTTTATAACCTGCATCTGCTTTCCGCCGGGAGCGATTAATACTACTCCGGGTTCGATGACATCGCCTGATTTTGCTTCCCTGACATTAAGTGCAGATTGCTCATCTAAACGGTCGGCAAACATTTTTGTAAACTTTTCCGGCATATGCTGCACGATTACAATACCAGGAGATTTGGCAGGTAAGTTAGTTATAACCTTGCGGATAGCTTCTGTACCACCAGTTGAAGCCCCGATAGCAATAATTTTATCACTGATATTTTTAAGAGATTCAACTTCTGTTCGTTTTACTTTTTCTTCAACAGGTCTGCTTCTTTTATAGCTTGAAACATCAACATGTGATGCTGTTTTGATCTTTTCCGAAAGATCAGACATCATTTCTGCAAGGCCATTTTGAAGATTATCAACCGGTTTACATACAAAATCCACAGCACCTGCAGAAAGTGCATCCAGAGTAATGCTTGAACCCGAATCAGTTAAAGAACTAACCATAATAACCGGTAAAGGATATTGTGGCATCAGCTTTTTCAAAAACTCCAGGCCATTCATACGCGGCATTTCAACATCAAGAGTAAGAACATCAGGACGATGTTTTACAATCATATCCCTTGCGATGTATGGATCACTTGCAGTAGCAACAACTTCAATGTCTTCAGACATAGAAAGACCATGCGATAGAATATTGCGTACAACCGGCGAATCATCAACAATCAGAACACGCGTTTTACTCTGCATAATTAAACCCTCGCATAAACCGCAGGCCGGATATATTTAAAATAAGGATTATCACGTCCCAGGCTTTCAGAATGGCCAATAAAAAGATACCCGCCTTCAACCAGATGCTGATGAAATTTCTTAATTAGATTTTTACGTGTTTCACTATCAAAATAGATCATTACATTTCTGCAAAAAATGGTATGAAATTTTTTTTGAAAAGGAAATTCAGCACGCATCAGATTTAGTCTTCTGAAAAGTACAAGTTTCTGAATTTCGCTTTGAACCTGATATTTGTCACCCGGAACTTTTATAAATCCATTCTTATAGGCCGGGTCACTAAGTTTTTTTACATTGTCAGCACTGTAAATACCGGTTTTTGCAATTTCCAGGGCCCTTGCAGAAATGTCGGTTGCCAATACACCTAAATTCCAATTATCTGTATTTTTGTAAGCACTGCGCATTACCATTGCCAGAGTATAAGCTTCTTCTCCTGTAGAACATCCGGCGCACCAGATACGCATTGCTTTTTCTGAACTTACTTTTGGAGTGGAACGGAGTGCCGGAATTACTGTCTCCTGCAAATAATTAAAATGCTCATTTTCACGGGCAAAGTAAGTAAGATTTGTAGAAATTTTATTTATAAGGATATCAAGACCGACTCCGCTTTTATCTTCCTGAATGTATTTATAAAACTGTTCAAAATTATTGAAGTTGTTTTCAAGAAGTACTTTACGAAGCCGGTTCATTACCAGGGATTGTTTTTTTGTACCAAGGTTAATCCCAAAGCGGTTATACACCAATTGCGAAATCTTTGCATACTCTTTTTCTGAAATTTCAATAACTGAATGCTGCATCATGTTTCCGCCTAATATTCGTCTTCTTCACCAAAACCATTGTTTTCATCATAGACCAGTTGATTAAAATCATCGTCTGAAAAAGATGAATCATAACCGATTTGTGTGTTCAATGTAAATTTTGTAAGCATCGACCTGAGATTTTCAGAAGCAATGGATAATTCTCCCGATGCTGCTGCACTTTGCTCAGCGTAAGCTGTGTTTGACTGAGTTACTCTGTCGATTTGCGACAGGGCATTATTTATCTGATCAATTGCCTGAACCTGTTCCTGGGAAGATGTATTAATTTCTGCAATAAGATCGGTTGACTGAGCAATGCCCTCAATAATTTTGTTGATTGCTGAAGCTGTTTTGCTGGCTATCTTTGTACCACTCTTTACCCTGTTTACAGATTCTTCAATCAAATCCGTTGTCTCACGGGCTGCTTTGGCACTGCGCTGCGCAAGACTTCTAACTTCTTCCGCAACAACTGCAAAGCCTTTTCCATGAACCCCGGCTCGTGCCGCTTCCACTGCAGCATTGAGTGCCAGCAGATTTGTCTGGAAGGCTATTTCATCTATTACTTTAATAATCCTGGATATTTCAGAAGAAGAATGATTGATCTTTTCCATCGCTTCAAGCATTTCCTGCATCTGTGAATTACCCTGTTCTGCGGCAGTTTTAGAATCAACAGAAATGCTGTTTGCATTTTGAGCGCTTTCAGCATTTTTCTTGGATTGTTTACTTATCTCGAACATGGAAGCGCTGATCTGTTCCAGTGAACTTGCCTGATCAGATGCACCATCAGATACTGAATGTGCTGTTTCTGATACCTGTTTTGAGCCTGTGCTGATTTTTTCGACTGAATTTGACACCTGAACTAAAATTGTATTCATAGACTCGATGGTATTGTTAAGGGCCAGTTTAATTTTAGCGTGGTCACCTTTATAGTCGGAATTGACTGCAACAGAAAGATTTCCGTGGGCCATCTCATCTAATACATTTTTGGCTTCATTAATAGGCTCAACAATTGCAAGGACGGTATTATTAAGACCCTGAACAATTTTCTTAAAATCACCTTTATGGTTTTTCTCATCAGCTTTCTGGCTTAAATTTCCGTTTACTGCTGCCTGAGCCAGGGTGCTGGAATCACTTACAAGCGAATTGATAGCAGAAACACATTTATTTAAGTTTTCCTGAACAACTTTAAAGTCACCTTTAAAATCATCATAAATGCCTTCTGGTATCTGTCCGTTTGCAATTTTTTCAATGTATTGAGCTGTTACAGTAATGGGTTCAACAACAGCGTCGAGCGTTTGATTTACACCGCTTATGATTTCGTAAAAATCACCTTTATGATTTGTGGCATCTGCCCGTTTTTTAAGATCACCTTTAAGCGCTGCCTTTACGAGCGCCTGAACATCATCTACCATTGCCTGAATTCTGTTCTTCATGCTGTTAATTGCGTTGCCCAGTTCATCTTCTTTTTTAAGATTTGGCAGGGAAACAGCCATATTTCCATTGGCTATTTCATTTGCAACTGTCACTTTTTCACGTTGAGCTTCAATTATTCCGCGAAATGAATCTGCCAAGATCCCAAGTTCATCACCGCTTTCATAGGAAACATCAAGATTGACATCGCCATAGCTTAACTGTTTTGCTATATCTGCTAATTCCTGGATTGGCCGGGCAAGTTTTGATGCAAGGTATAAAATCATACCGGCAATAATTACTATCCCAAGTATTGAAATGATATTAAGAACGGTAATTGCAAAAGACAGTGCTTCATCACGTGCTTTTAATGAAATCCCAACATCAACAGAACCAATATTTTCACTATCTGAAAGAACCGGTTTACTGCTGAATAATTCTAAGTCGGTATCAGACAGGCTGCTAAGCTGCTCTGCTGTTAAATTCGGGTAACCTTCTCTTCGAAAAGAAAACACCGTTTCACCGGAGTTATTTTTTACCTGAAGGAAGGATATCTGCGGATCACTTTTAAAATTCTTTAAAGCTTCTGCAACCGTTTCATTATCCGCAAATTCTAAACCTGTAACAACTGCTCCTGATGCAATGTTACTTATAATTTCAACTGATTTTTCCAGGTTCTGATTCAACGCACTCTTGGTTATATAATTTATAATCCACATCCCGGAAATAATCATTACGAGAATTACAGGTAAAACTACTACTAATACTTTGGATTTTATTTTTAATGAATTAAAGCTCATTTTGACTGCCCCTCAATCGGCCTTAGTTTTTTGATTCAGTTATTTGATTATTTCTGTTACTCCAAGAGCCAATGTAAATTCTTCTGTAAATTTTGGTGCAAATTGTGCATAATTCTGAAGGTTAATTAATAACTGAGACATTTTGAATTTATCATCTACAATAATTCCGACTAAAGCTCCGGATTTAACATATTCTTCAGAAGGTGTAATCACTGGTATATTTTTTTCCTTACACTTTGAAATAATAAACATCTTGCTTGATTTTTCCTGCAGAATTGGTGTTTCATAAACCACTAATGCTGTATTATCATCAATCTTTTTAAGGCTTTCACCTATATTTCTTGCGCTCTCAATTACATATACTGTCACGTTTAGCTTAAAAGTGGCTGCAGCTCTCTCCAATTTAACTTTTTCGGTTTCCACCATATCCTTGGCCATGAAAATAGCAACATTTTGTTTTTCCGGTACAATTTGGTTAACCATGTACAAGTATTGTGCGGCTGTAGCATTTTTTGCAAAAAGCTGGCTTGCTGAACAGAACACTGTGACCGTAATAAATAATAAAAAAGCTCTCATTTTATATCCTCCATGATAATGTTTTAATCCTATTCTGAAAATATCGGATTTAATAAATGAGCGTTTATACATTGTCAGTAAATGACAAGTTTTTTACCAAAAAAAAAGTCACTATTTTTTTTAATAGTGACTTTAAAAATGACAGTTATCCTAATCCTGCAAAATGGGATAAGAAACTGAATTTAATTTACTGATGCTTTTATCTGATCCAGTTCTTCTTCAAACAGAAGCTTTTGAGTATCAAGAATGATCTTAACATCTTCATCAATTTTTCCAAGGCCCTTAACAAATCTGTTTCCATCAGCCTTTTTATTTATTTTCGGCGGTGCTTCTATATTGCTTTCCGGGATATTCATCACTTCCGAAACAGTATCAACTACCAATCCGACAGACGTGTCATTAATATTAACTACAACAATACATGTTCGTTCGTCATATGCACGTTCATCCATTCCAAACCTTAATCTTACATCAATAACCGGGATAACTTTTCCACGAAGATTGATTACTCCCTTTACAAATGAAGGCAGATCAGGTAAGTCAGTAATTTTTTGAACACCAATAATTTCTGTTACGCTCTTTATATCAATACCGTATTGTTGTTTTGCAATTGCAAATGTTAGGAATTGCCCTTCCTGACTCAAATCTTCCATTTTTTCATCAAGTAGTAATTCTTCTGTTGCCTGCATATTTGACTCCCGATTTTGTTTTTAATATTACTTAGATACAAATTCCACGCGTTTTACAAGATTGGCTAAATCAAGAATTAGACAGATGGCCCCATCACCTAAAATAGCGCATCCTGATACTCCATCAATTTTCCCGAGATAGGAAGGCAGTGCCTTAATTACAAGTTGTTGTTGTCCCAGGATTTCATCAACCAGGAAACCAATCCCCTGGCCGCCTTTCTCGGTAACTACAACTATTCCTTCACTTAACGGTTTTTGTTCAAAACTTAACTGGTATAATTCATGTAATCGAATAACCGGAACCATATTTTCACGAATTTTTATTACTTCCTGGCCATCTATCAGATCGACAACACGGCCATCGTTTATCTGTAAAGACTCTTTTATATCCAGTGTCGGAATCGCGTAAATCGCATTTTCAACACGTAAAATCATGCCGTCGACGATGGCTGTGGTTAAAGGAATTTTGAGATCAATAGTTGTTCCCTGGCCTTCTTCACTGCTTACTTCAACTTTGCCCCGTATTTTTTCTACATTTCTTAAAACGACATCCATACCAACACCACGACCTGATATGTCAGAAATTTTTGCAGCGGTTGAGAATCCGGGTGCAAAGATAAGTCCCCATACTTTATCATCCGGCATATCTGTTTCAGACTCACTGATAATACCTTTCTCAAGGGCTTTACTAATTAGTTTTGCCCGGTTCAGGCCTGCACCATCATCTTTAATAGAGATGCAGATTTCCCCGCCAACCTGTTTTGCAGAAAGATGAATTTTGCCAATGGCAGATTTTCCATTTTTCTCCCTTTCTTCAGGACTCTCAATACCATGATCTGCAGAATTTCTCAGGATATGAACAAGGGGATCCGATATATGTTCAAGAACGGAGCGGTCAACTTCTGTATCACCACCATCAATAATCAGTTCAATCTTCTTTTTATTTTTTGCCGAGAGATCACGTACCAGCCGTTTCATCTTGCCAAATACACCTGTTAAAGGAATCATACGCATAGATGTTGCCAATTCCTGAAGCTCACGTACATTCTTCTGCAGGTAGCTTATAGATTTTTCAAAATTTTCAAGTTCCATTCCCAGTAAATCCGGGTTATGCGAAACCATTGATTCGGATATTACTATTTCTCCGACCAGATCCATAAGTTTGTTAAGCTTATTAACATCCACACGAATTACTTCAGAAGTACTTTTTTGTGCTCCGGAATTATCCGCATTTGAAACATCTTCCTTAACTTTTTCCAATTTCCGGTTTATTGCCTGGCGGTTAGAAATTTCAGCTTCAACCGGTTTAATCTCTTCAGCGGCTTCTTGAAGATTTTCTTCACTGATTTCTTCGGCAGACTCCATTTCTGTTTCCAGGTCGGCATTATTGTCAACAACATTTGCTGCTTCATCATCAAAGCTTTCGGACATTAAATCCAGTAAGCCAATTTTACCCATAATGAGCGGTGGTTTACCTGAATCAAGGTTTTCTACAGCTATGCGGATAAAATCCAGTACCTGTAATATAAGCGAGATTTGTTTTGCATCAGCGATAACAATTCCGTTGCGTACTTTATCAAGAAATGTTTCTGCCTTGTGGCAAATCTGGTTGATATCAACATAGTTGAAAAATCCGGCATTTCCTTTTAAACTGTGCAAAGACCTGAACGCATTTTCAATCAGCTCTTTATTTTCCGGTTCTTTTTCCAGTCCTAACAAATCCTGCTCTAAACTGTCTAATAATTCAGATGAATCAACAACAAACTGCTTTTCCATTTCAGGAGTTATAAGGTTCTCATACGCGGGTTTTTCTTTTGCCGGAACTTCTTCTTTCTTGGATTCGGCTTTTTTCACACTTCCCTTTTTACTCTTTTCTTGTTTGGATTTTTCAGCCTTGGGTTGATTTACACTTTCTGTTGAGTGTTCAGCAGCATTAATAAATTTTGAAATATTATCCTGTAACTCCTGAGTGTCTGCCGGAAAATCATCTTCTGAAAAATTATCATGAAGATGATTCATCATCATCATCAGAGTGTCACTCACTTCAAGAAAAATATCAATGTGTTCTTTTTTTATTTTAATTTTGTCTTTGCGGATTAAATCCAAAAGAGTTTCGGCTTCGTGAGTTAATTTATTTGTAGCCGTTAATCCGATGAATCCCGCACTGCCTTTAATGGAATGAAAAGTACGGAAAATTGTATTGATTTTAGCTCCATCAATCGAATTATTTTCAGCCAGTGCTTCTTCCAGACTTAGTAGAACGAGCTCTGTTTTCTCCAGAGCTTCATTACTTTCAGTTATAAAATCGAGCAATATCTCGCGATCTTCATCCAGTAATAATGCCATTATCAACCTCTTCGGTAACTTCTTTCATTGGAATTTACCTTAGCATTAACGACCATTAATGAAGAAATATAAACCAATTATTAGCAGGTGGTAAAAAACTGTTAGTGTATTAAAGTGGTTTAATATCCAAAGTGCCTTTGTCTTTGTCCAGTTTAATGGAGACACGTTCAAGCGGTTCTCTTATACGTAGTGTTTGATGCGGTGCATATATAGCACACCCGGCAGAGATTCTTCCGGTTACGGTTATCTCGGGGACTTTGGCGTCTCTGGTGTGGGTTTCATAAAAATTTAGTTGTTTGCGTTCATCTTCAAATGAATCAAGTGTTTGCTTACAATTCTCAATTGCTTCATTGTATCGCCGTAAACCATCTTTCATATTGATATAAAACCTGTTAAGCAGTACATCTGAAGAGATGCTGGCTTTGGACATTTTACTTAATTTTGCGAGATGGCCGATCGCTTTCTTTTTTGTAAACTCTAACTCACGTTGCTGTTCTTCAAGACTCAGATAAAGATCATATAGTTTCTTTTCATGCTGGTTATGATAATTTTTAATATTTTTCAGGTTAGGGTCTATTACATAATCCGGCCCAAGATAAATTTGTGTCCCGCGCTCAATATCTCGGCAATATAATTTAGAACCAACTTTTATTTCAGAATTAGCAATAACCGGCGCAACAATTGTATTCATTGCCTGTATATTCGAACTTTCAATTGTATTCTGGCAAATCACATACATACCAGCCCAGACAGTATAATGCAAAATAGAAATAGTGAAAATAGACTGACCTGCATAAATCTTTGCAACATCTGATTTTTGCAGATTATCAAATCCGAAAGCACAGTTAATATTTCCACCTACCCGAATATAGGAAGAACGGATTAATCCCTTAACAATAAGGTTAGAAGGAATAACAATAACAGATTCAGCTCTTACATCCTGTTCCACTTCGAGGGCATTCTCAAACTCAACTTTTCCATGCATTTTGCCGATGTTTTTCACCGTCATTAACGGATATACAGACACCATTCCATATATTGTGCGGTGAGCAAAACCATCTATTTCGGATTCAATGGCGTTTTTCTGGATGTTGTATTTTGTATTTTCACCTGCATACATTTCAAGACTGTTGCCATCAAGATTTTTTAAGAACTCTTTATCGCCTGCAGGATATCGCATAAATGAATAGGGTACTTCAGCCAGACTCATCAACCTGTCACCTTGTTGGACAGGATATGAGAAATCAACATTATCAAAACTCCCTGATTCTATCCAGCTGTTAAAATTTTTATCATTTAATGCATCTTCAAAGTGAAACCATGGTTTTCCAGGATCTTCATCTACATAAGCCAATGCAATGGGTATTTGCCCCTTCTGACCGCTTTCAAGAAGATCAAGACTGCTTTCAATTAAGCCAAAATTGTAGCCTGCATTAAGTAAAGCATTGCGCATTTCTGTTTTTGTACCCTGGCCATACCTGATTTCAGCCAGAATAAGCTTGCCATTCCACAACTCAGTAGCTAATAGTAAACCGTTTTTTAGTTCAATTCTTTTCTTTTCCAAAATCCTGTTTCCTTTAATGCTCAAGAAGTGAACCGAGCTTTTCCAGCCACTGTTTTAATGAATCTCCAAAAGTTTGTAACTGGTCAAGCCTGTAATAATTGGAAAACTGTTCGTATTCAACTTCATTCAGGTTAAGATGCTTATTGAGCATTTTAAATATATTCTCCAGAACAACCGGTTTTTTTACAACATCCGCATGTGGTAGTCTTTTTGCCTGATCGATATAAACTGAATCTTCATTTGTATACATCAGAAAAAAAGGAATAATATTGTCATGCTTTACTTTTTGGGGATTGTTAAAAAAACGTATAACTTCATCCACTCGAACCATTTTTGTTTCAACATCAATAAAAATAGCTGCGATTTCACTGCGAATAATTCCGGACAACGAGGCAGTATTAAAAGCAACAAGCGGTTCAAACTTTAGTGCGACAATTAATCGGGAAATATCATTTAAGGTTGTCGAATCTCTGTCAATTATTAAAATCTTATTCATTTGGTCTTTCAATAAAATTATCAAATTCTCTATTCGGTATAATTTGTGCCAACTTTTAGTTATGTTTATAAAAAAGGAGCCTAAATAAAGATTTTTTATGATTTTAGGATCATTATTTAAATTACTTATCATCTCAGCAGTAGATTTTCGTACTTAATATTCAGGATTGGGTTTTTATTTTTAAATCTTTTTAAAGATATTCCGAACTATACAGCAACTTTTTAAAAGGGAGCTTCAGATCATTAAGAAATTTTCATTCAATATGTTCAATTATATATCACAGCCGGTCTGTGTGCTTAATGAAAAAGGCGTTATAAAGTATACAAATAACCCGTTTAGTTTATTAACTGGCTTTGATCCTTTAGAGTTACAAAATAAGAACATTAAGTTCTTTTTTAATGAAGGCTTACCTGTAAAATTGAAAGATGAGACTATCCCCGCTTTAAATAATCAAAGCCGTATTTCGACAGATATCCTGATAAATCACAAATCAGACGGCCTTCTAAATCTGAATGTACATGTTGAAAAATTTATAGAAGATGGATCGAATACATATTTTATTTGCACCTTGAACACCAAAAACAACTCGAATGATCTAAGTGAAAAAATCAATGAACTAAAGGTTCTATTCAGAAGTCTTTTTCAAAAAACGAGTGATGTGCTTTTCTTGATAACCACAGATGAAAATGGACTCCCTAATCCTTTTATTGATGTTAATAATACTGCCTGTCATTTTTTAGGATATGCTAAAAAGGAGTTGCTGGAATTTTCTCTGTTAGATCTTGCTGAAGCAGAGTGTCGTTCTGATATAATCAACCTAAATGATACACTCAATGCCCAGGCAGTTTGCTATCTGGAACTTTCACTGAAACGAAAAAATCAGGATATAGTGCATACCCGCGTTGAAGCTCAGTATGTAAATCATGAAGGACGCCAGGCAATTTTAATGATTGGTAAAAATATAAGTGAACAAAAAGAACTTGAAAACAAACTGTCACAGATTGAAAAACTTGAAGCAGTAGGTCAATTAGCCGGCGGTATTGCACATGATTTTAACAATGTCCTGGCCGGAATCAGCGGATTAGCAGAACTGGCATTAAGAAAAATGCCGGAAGATCATAAAGCAGCCGCTTCAATAAAGACGATTTATCAAAAAGCGAATAACACAGCGAATATGGTCAGACAGCTTGTTGCCTTTAGCCGCAAACAAAAGCTTTCTACCCGCACAATTGATCTTAATTCAGTAATTAAAGCAAACAAAACGTTGTTAACACGATATCTTGGAGAAGACATTACCTTTCAGGTATTATTGGAAAGTAATCCGTATATAATAAAAGCTGACCAGGCATCTCTTGATCAGATTATTACAAATTTATGCATTAATGCCCGTGATGCAATGCCTGATGGCGGAGATCTTATAGTTAAAACGAAAAATATAATTCTGCAAAACGAAAGACTTACAGTAACAGGTAAAATGCCACCGGGAAAATACATCTGTTTTACAGTCAGTGATACAGGGCTTGGCATGGACAATGAAACGATTCGTCATATATTTGAGCCCTTTTATACAACAAAAGATATTGGATACGGAACCGGATTAGGCTTGTCAATTGTTTACGGATTAATCAAACAACACAATGGTTTTATAGACTGCACAAGCAAGGTTGGCGAAGGCACGACATTCGATATGTATTTTCCCTGGCACGCAGACAGCAAAACAGCAGAGAAAAGTCAACAACCTAAACGCGACCTGAAAGGCAATGAGACTGTATTAATAGCTGAAGATGAAGCTGATTTAATTCTGTACCTGAAAGAATCGCTGGAATTATATGGATATAATGTAATGATTGCACACAACGGTGCCAAAGCACTAGAAATATTTGAGCAGAATCATCAAAAGATTGATATGATTATTTCGGATGTTGTAATGCCGGAAATGGGTGGAATTGAGCTTAGGTTAGTAGCGCAAAATATTAAACCACAATTAAAATTTCTTTTAATCAGCGCTTACACAAACCGGATAGAACCAGGTGTCCCCTTTTTACAGAAGCCTTTTCAGACAGAAGAATTAGCAACATATGTTCGCGATATCCTGGATGATACATTTGTATTTACAGAATAATTATCGCAAATCCATATAATTGGGCAGATTCATTAATCTGTCTACCAAATCATCAATTACTTCTTTCTCAAAATAATATTTAGAAGCAATCTTTTCTTTAATGGCATCCAGTTCCTGTGGTGAAACCGTTTCGCTTTCCTTAATATCTTTAAGATAACTTTCTGCTTCGATCTTCAACGTGAGCAGTTCACGGCCTTTACTGGAAATCTGAACCTGATCTTTTTGTGTGCTTTTTACTGAAGCACTGTTTTGATCTTTATTGGAGGCTGATTCATTGGATTTATTCAGTTTCTTGTTCGTATCCGTTTTTTTAAGATCAGGAGATGTTGAGAATAATTGTTTTATTGGTCCCATTATTTACTCCCGAATAATATTAATTTTTGATGCTTTGTTCTCATTTTGTGCCTGTTTACGGCTATACCTGGCTTGTCCTGCGATTGCTGCAGATTGCTCAACATACTGCAGCTTTCTGCTTTCCAGATTCTTATAAATCTTGTCATCAATTTTAACTAATTTGCTTGCCAGTTTTGAGATGGTTTTCATATAACTGTCAGCTGTTTCGTTGCGTGTTCCTTTATCGATTTCCTTACGGCGGCTTTCAAGCTTTTGAATCTTTTCAATCCACTCTTTGCGATAATCAACCATTTCGGTCAAAACACTGATTGGAAGTGTTTCAACCTGTTTAACCACCTTTTCGGAAATGCTAAGAACCGAATTAAAATAATCCATTTCCAGCTTTAAGATTGCTTCCAGATCATTTGGAACTGCAACTGAATTCTGAAACAAATTTATACCCTCCCGTTAAAAATCAGCCCGATAAACTCATCCATCCTGTCACTTAGTCTCATCATTTCTTCAGATGGAATTTGGCGAATAACCTTTCCGGTTTGTTTATCGGTTACTATTATGGTCGGCGGTTCGCCCTGTTCATTAACCTGAAAATTTATTTCTTTATTAGCTGTCTTTGCAACTTTATTTGCATGCTCAATAATTTTATCCAAATCAGCCGGTTGCTCACCCGTATTCTTAGTAAATTTTTCATTTTCAGTTTGCGTATCAGCAGGAATTTCAGCTTTTATTTTTTTACTACCCGCCACCTGTGGGATCATTTCAGTCCCTGTAATGCCATTTATTCTTATATCATCCATGATTTACTCCTTTAGCCGGAATAAAGACCTGTAAACATACTAAAAAATGATTGTTGACTTTGCAATGTATACATTGTTTCCTGCAAACGTGAAAAATCATTAAATAGTTGTTTTTCTTTTTGTCCGAGCAGAGATTCAACGACTTTCAAACGGTCGTTAATGGATTGTATTTCTGAGTTTAAATTTTCTTTACTGGAAGAAATAGAGCCGCCAACCTTAACGAAATCTTCAATGTAATCATTTATCCGCGTTGCGATCCCATCACTGCCATTAAAAAGATCGGAAACAAATTCAGGATTTGTTTCAATTGCCTTAGTCAGTTTTTCTGAATCCTTTACGGATAACCTGCCTTGCTGATCAGCTTCAATACCGATATCGTATAAAAGGTTATAATTACTGTATGTAACATCTGTTACTTCGCTTTGGCTGATATTTCTTAACCCCATAGCAATATTTCTTATGGTGTAATCTTCAGACAAGGGTCCGCGTTCTTTTGTTGATGAATTATATTGGGTCTTTTCTCTTAAAAAATTTATCGAATCATTATAAGCTGAAATAAAATCATCAATTTCTTTACGCACAGACTCCGTATTTGTGCTTACAGAAACAGTTTCCTGGCTTGTAAAAGTATTTAAAAACTGTAGTGTTAAACCATCAAGCGCATCTGTTACAGTTGAAGAATCCCTGTAAAAAGTAAGACCATTTAACGTGAATTTTGAGTTTAATTCTGAAGTTGATTCGCTTGTGCCTACATCATGCATATAACCGCCAGTTGCACCATCAGTAAGCGCAGCATTATTTACATTCAGATCATCAAGAAGACTGCTGCTGCCAAAATCCATCCTGTATGTGTAGCCGCTATGGTCGCTTCTAAGCGAAAGGCGGGATGTATTACTTTCTTCATTAAGAACTGAAGCTCTGACGCGCTCTTCATTATTGATAAGTTCATCAGCAACGGCCTGATCCATAGCCCCGTTTACAGCATTGGCAATAGCCTGAAATACAGTTTGATTATCACCTTCAAATTCGCTTGCTGCTATTGTAACATCAATAGTTACGCGGCTTAATTCATCATCTTCGTTTTTGTGGGAGACTTCAATCTGAAAAGTATGATCGGTTGTATATGAGCTAAAATCACTATCTGTACTTACAAATTGATTTGAAACCCGTGTATCAAAGGCAGCAAGGCGTTCAACCGTCAAAACATGATTACCAAGCATCGCATCACTGCTGGCAGTCGCTTTCAATACTTCAGAGTTTGAAACACCTGCTTTTTTTGCAGCAAAATAGTTTGTAAACTCATCCGTCATTCTCTCAGTTTTAGCCTGCAATGCCGAAAGTTTTGAATCAAGATCTGATAAAATTTTTATCTTATCATTTAGCGAACTTCTGCGCGAAGTTAAACGATCTTTTGGCCCTTGCTCGAAGCTCATAAACTGATCCACTAAATATTGGATCGAGCCTTGTCCTGAGAATAATGATGATACATCCATAACAGTCCCTCGGGTTTAAACAACCTTCATTGCCTGGGTCCATGCGGACTTAAGTTCTTCCAGGTTCTTCTTAGCTTCGGCAAAATTTCCCTTAGAAATAGTATAATTTATATAACGGTAAACATTATAAAAATTAACCGACATTTCTTTTACATCAAAATTAAGAGCCTTTATTAAAACCTGTACAGCTTTGATTGCTTTTGATGTATCTTTCAAAGCACAAGCTTTTATACCTGCGTCATAAACATATGAGATTAATTGTTCAGGACTGGCGGACATAATTTTCTGAACCAGGTATGGATTTTGTGTTGATTTCTTTGCTTTTTGATCGAGAAACTGATTTGCCGTTAACATATTTTCTCCTTTAAACAGGAATTGGGGATGGTCTTAGAGATCATCCCCTGAATCCTGCTAGATTATTTTCTTAGAACAGTGACAGTACTATTTGTGGTGCTGAGTTTGCTTGCGACAGTGAAGCAACTGCTGTCTGTTGCAAGATCTGGTACTTCAACACTTCCATTTGTTCTTTCGCGAAATCTGCATCTTCGTAGGTGCTTCGTACTGCTTCTGTGTTAGTGATCGCGACACTTAATGTACTTTCTTTTGCAGAAAGACGAGATTTGTATTCACCAACATCCTGTGCACGGCTGGCAAGAGTATTGATAGCTGAATCAAGAGCGGTAATCGCTGCAGATGCACTTGCCTGGCTGGACATTCCGATACTGTTGATACCTAAACCGGTTGAGTTAGCACTCTGTAATGAGACTGATAAAGTTTCACCGGCAGATTCACCTGTTTGGAATGTTTTTGATGAGAAAGTACCATCAATCAGGTTATTACCATTAAATTTGGTTTCACTGACAATACTGTCAATTTCGTCGCGCAGTGCAGTAAACTGATCATTGATAGCTGTTCTTTGAGTTGTTCCCAAACTACCATCAGCTGCCTGGGTTGCTTTAGCTTTCATGGTTTGGAGAATATCCATAATATTCTGATAACCACCGTCTGCTATGTTAAGAATACTCTGGGCATTTGATACGTTTTCAAGAGCTGACTCAAGACCGCTTTTGCGAGCTTGTAAACCACGTGCCAACTGATATCCTGCCGGATCATCACCAGGTGAGTTAATTTTTTTACCTGTAGACAAAGACATTTGATGGTTGTAAATGTTAGAATTTGTCTTATTCAGGTTGAAAAGTGATTGCATCGCTTGAACGTTTGAAGCAACGCGTGTTAATCCTGAACTCATAGTTCCTCCTTGGTAAGGGTAATGTTAGTTTCTTCCGTGTATCGTTAAATTAATTAAATTTTCTGAAAAAGAAGGGCCACGGTCCCCACTTTTTGAATTCGAATTTAAAAAACACACTTCCATGTGTCCTGCAGCGGCTTCTGATTCACCAAGACATGCTGAGAAGCTTCCTGCTTTTCCTGATTTTATGTTTGTAATGTTTTGCATGTCTTAACCTTTTTGTTTTCCGTCTCTACTACATTGGTCGGGTGTTGATATTTCTTCTTAAATGCTTTTTTGTATTTTTTTTATTTAACAAAAATACTGCTTAAGTCTATTATAATTAATGGATTAAATAGTGGATAGAAATTGATCAGGGGAAAAAAGATAAAATTATTTTTTTAAATAAACTAAAATGATATGACCTTTGGGTACGTCTTCTCCGCGGAGAGAATTGGTTCTTTTCAACTGCAGGTAATCAACATTGAACTCATTCGCTAATTGATTGAAAGTTATGTTCTCAGGAACTTCATACTCATATATAATATATGGTCTGGTTGCTTTAATTTTTAATTGCTGATCGCGCTTTAGAGATTTAAACCTTAATTGATTCCAAAACATTATACTATCAGCTTCCGTATCAAAAAACCGTGCAACTTCATTTATTGTATTTGCCCAGGCTACCTTATACTCAAAAAATTGCCCTTTGTCAATTTCAGTTTGAGTGGTTACAAAATCAGGATTAAAAGTAGGCTTTGGTTTGGATTTATTATTTTTAGGTGCTTTCTTCTTAATGGGAACCAATACAGTTGATTTATTTCTTTCATTTATTTTTTGATAGTTGCCTGGTCCAAGATTCTTATTTAAGAAATCTTTAATACACAATTCGCTGTTTACAGGGATATATAATGGGTAATCCACTATATTCATTTCAGAATAGCTATCAACTGAAACAATATCCGGATTAAGTTGCAGTAATTCTGTGACTTCAATATTACACTCAAAAATCAGTGAATTTAAATTGATTTTTCCTGGCAGATAAAAAACTGCATATTGTATACCTTCAGGGATTTGTTTATCAATAAAATTAAATTTGGACGTATTTTTAGGCTGACCTAAAATTATTGCCGCAAATATTTGTGGAACGTATTCACGAGTCTCATTTTTAAGTACGGCACTTTTTTGGCGAATTGACCAGAAACTTCTTTCTTTCAAATTTTCAAGTTCTTTTAATGCCTGCCTTGTTTTTCCTGACCCGGAGTTATATGAAGCCAAAGCAAGATTCATACTTCCTAATTCCAGATATAAATCTTTCATGTAGTCAGCTGCCGCAGCAGCGCTGCGGATAGCGGAAAATCTTTCATCTTTGTTCGAATTCACCTCCAGACCATATTGGCGTGCTGTCGATTCCATAAACTGAAACATCCCGGCCGCCCCGGCTTTGCTTATAGCATTGGGATCAAATCCTGACTCAATAATTACAAAATAGAGTATCTCTTCCGGAAAACCTTTTTTAGTAAATTCTTCTTTAAATAATGGGATATACTTTCTGGCACGATTTATTGATTCCTGGAAGAACCTGTGATAACCATTGTTTTCAGTAAACAATTTGATATATTTCTCAACATCCTTAACAAAATCATCCGGCAACATGGATCCCGGATTCTCACCCAATTTAAATGCTATTCTTTCAATTTCACTTACAATAAAATTATGCATCTTGGGTTCCAGATTACTTTGATTCATAATCTCAAGTGAATCTGCTTTTTGCTCTGTAATGGGTTTGTTTTCCGAAATTTGTACTAATAGTGAATCTTGCAGTAAATCATATGTATGCAATAAATGATAATTTCTTTGAAACCATTGCAAAGCATCTTCTTTTTTACCGTTTTTCAACAAATCTATCATTTCTTTAAGACCAGTTTTCAGATTTACAACAACTGAATCCTGTGTATATCCTGTTTTTAAATTCAGCAACTGAAAAAAAATGAATATGTATTTTAAAAGTTTTAGCATTTTATTCACTGGCTGATCAATTCCTTATAATACAGAATGATAGTTAAACATAAGTCTATTTAAGTCGATGCTTCTCAATAAATGATTAAGAATTGTTTCGAAAATATAAATGTATATGAAAATTAGTTCAATGGATTCTGCGGAAGTGTCTGAAATAGTTTTGGATCAGGATATAAATAATCTGTCGCATAAAGTAACACAGCTTTTAAGTGCTGTTTTTTATGCGAGTAATGATGCAATGATGTTACTCGATCAGGAAGCAACCATTCTGATTGTAAACCCAAATGCTGAGAAACTTTTTCAAACAGAAGACTCCAAAATACGCGGAACCACTTTCGATAATTTTATCCCCGAGCAAAATCGTCAACGGTTTTTAAGTCTTTTACAGCATTTTGCATTAACATCATCTGCAGGCAACACCAAGCTGGATAAAATGGAAATAGCTGCCATGAAACCTAATGGTAAGATGTTTCCAATGGAAATCTCCCTGTCTATTATAAATATAGATGAAGAAATCTTTTTTATTGCAACTGTTAGTGATATAGCTGATAAAAAAAGGACTGAAGTTGAGATTAAAATGCTCGCTCATGCTATGCGCAGCATAAACGAAGGTCTGGTAATTGTTGATCTTAAAGGGAATGTTATCTTTACAAATGAAATGATGTACCAGATATTTGGTTATAAAAACAACGAATTTAAAAACAATAATTTTACAAACTTCTTTTGCACTTCAGATTCAAATCGTTTTGAAGATGAAATCATCCCTGTAACATTAAAGAATCGCTGGGAAGGTGAACTGACTGCAATCAAAAATGATGGACAGGAATTTCCATTTTATTTTTCAACATCTGCTATTTGTGACGACTCAGGCAACCCAATTCTGATTATTTGTGTAGGGAGAGATATTTCAGAAAGAAAATATTTAGAAGATCAATTAAGACATGCTCAAAAGATGGAAGCAATTGGACAACTTGCCGGAGGCGTTGCCCATGATTTTAACAACCTGTTAATTGTGATTTCCGGATACAGCAATAATCTTTTAAAGAATATCCGCAAAGATGATTCTAACTATAAAAATATTTTACAAATCAGCAAAGCTGCAGACAGAGCAGCATCGCTAACCCGGCAACTGCTTGCTTTTAGTCGTAAACAGATATTACAGCCAAAACTTCTTGACTTAAACAATTTAATCCATGATACAGAGAAAATGTTAAAACGACTGATTGGTGAAAATATCAATCTAAGTACTGTATTAAATGATAATACAAGAAAAATACAAGCTGATCCCGGTCAGATTGAACAGGTTATTATGAACCTGGTTGTAAATGCACGCGATGCAATGCCCGATGGCGGAAATCTTGAAATCAAAACAGAAAATATTGTTATTCGTGAAAAAGAAGAAGGCGAATACAATAAAATCACTCCTGGAGAATATGTACTATTAAAGATCAGTGATACCGGAATTGGTATGTCTGAAAAAGTTAAAGAGCGCATTTTTGAGCCTTTTTTTACAACAAAAGAAAAAGGCAAAGGTACCGGATTGGGGCTTTCAACCGTTTATGGAATAATTGAACAAAGCGGTTTTCATATATTAGTAAGCAGTACAAAAAATATCGGAACAAGCTTTTCTATTCTCATTCCTGTTGCAGTTCAATCTGAAGAAAACCATGGAGAAATTGAAGTTAAATCCAAGTCTAATGATGTATTTGGTACAGAAACATTATTAGTGGTTGAAGACGAAGAACAGGTTCGTGAATTGGTCATCGAGATGCTTGAGACTCATGGATATAAGGTTTTACAGGCATCCAATGGAAAAGAAGCAATAAAAGTATATAATCAACAGCGGGATTCAATAAATCTCATATTAACCGATGTTGTAATGCCTGAGATGGGCGGCAAAAAACTAATTCAGAGCCTTGCAAATTTTAAAGAAGGCACGAAAGTACTCTATATGTCGGGTTATACAGATAATGCTATTGATGAGCAGGGAATTCTTGAACCGGGAACACAATTCATTCAAAAGCCATTTTCGCCCATAGACCTTTTAAAAAAGATCCGGGAAGTTCTTCAATCCAAATAAATTCTAAAAAATATCTGACTCAGATAAAGTTTTAAAAATTTTATCCTTATCCGATAGCAACACATCCTTAACTGGCCATTCGATATTAATCGTCGGATCATTCCATATTATACCACGTTCAGCAGCAGGAGTATATTCCGCAGAAACTTTATATTCAATCTCAGCAGTTTCTGAAAGAGTTACAAAACCATGTGCAAAGCCTTCAGGAATGTAAAGCATTTCCATATTGGTTTCAGATAACTCATACCCGAGCCATTTTCCAAATGTTGGCGAATCTTTTCTGATATCTACAGCAACATCAAAAATATGTCCCTGAATGCATCGAACCAGTTTACTTTGGGCATATGGCGGTAATTGATAATGCAGTCCCCTTAAAACATTTTTTGCAGACTTTGAACAGTTGTCCTGGATAAAAACATCAATAATTCCATTATTTACAAACTCCGATTTTTTATATGATTCAAAGAAATGTCCGCGGTTGTCGTTAAAAACCTTCGGTTTGACTACAATCAGAGAAGGGATCTCTAATTTTTTAAATTCAAATGGCATTATAAAAAATATCCCGTTTCAATTAGTAAGGTAAAAAAATCTTTATTTTATTAGATCAATCAGATATTGCCCATATTCATTTTTAATCATAGGCTGGGCTAAATTTTCAAGCTGCTGTTTATTTATAAATTTTAAACGGTAGGCAATTTCTTCAACACAGCCAATTTTTAAGCCTTGTCTGTCTTCGATGGTTTTTATAAACAGAGTTGCGTCAACTAATGATTCATGTGTTCCTGTATCCAACCATGCGTAACCCCTTCCCATTAGCTGTACATTCAGCAAACCTTTTTCCAAATAAACACGGTTAACATCGGTTATCTCCAGCTCGCCACGCTTTGAAGGTTTAATATTAGCCGCTATATCCAGGACATCATTATCATAAAAGTATAAACCTGTAACTGCATAATTCGATTTAGGCTGCTCCGGCTTTTCTTCAATGCTTAATGCTTCACCATGCTCATTAAAATCCACAACACCATAGCGTTGGGGGTCTTTAACATAGTATCCAAAAACGGTAGCCCCTTCCTTTTGTGAAACAGCCACCTTTAGTTTTTCCGGTAAACCATGGCCAAAAAAAATATTATCACCCAGAACAAGTGAAACATGATCATTTCCCACAAATTCTTTTCCGATAATAAACGCTTGTGCTAACCCTTCTGGTCTTGGTTGCTCAGCATATTGAATATTTAGTCCCCATTGTGAACCGTTTTTTAACAAAGCCTGAAACTGGCCTGCATCTTGCGGGGTTGTTATAACAAGTATATCTTTTATACCGGCTAGCATCAAAGTTGATAAAGGGTAGTATATCATTGGTTTGTCATAAACCGGCAACAATTGTTTACTAACAGTTTGAGTAACTGGATATAAACGTGTCCCGCTTCCTCCGGCTAAAATAATTCCTTTCATTCCTTTTCTCCCATCAATCCGATTCGCGACAGTTCCGACTTCCCGCCAAGAACTTCCTTACACCAGTCAAGGTTATCCAAATACCACCTGACAGTTTTTCTGAATCCTTGTTCGAAAGTAGTCTCCGGTGTCCAGGAAAGTTCATTTTTAATTTTTGTTGCATCAATCGCATACCGAAGATCATGCCCGGGCCTGTCTTTAACATATGTAATTAAATTGGAATAGCTTTTTATCTTTTGACTCGGTTGCATTTCATCCAGTAATGAACAGATCATTTTTACTACATCAATATTACGACGCTCGTTGTTTCCACCGATACAATAAGTCTCTCCTGCTCTCCCTTCAGTAATTACCTTCCATAATGCTTTTACATGATCTTCAACAAACAACCAGTCTCTGATATTTTCACCTTTTCCATATACAGGTATGTTTTTTCCTTGCAGCGCATTAAGAATAATAACAGGAATCAACTTTTCGGGGAATTGATACGGGCCATAGTTGTTTGAACAATTTGTTATCATTACCGGAAGGTTAAAGGTATGATACCAGGCTCTTACAAGATGGTCTGAAGAAGCTTTACTGGCAGAATAAGGGGACCTTGGGTCATATGCTGTTTTCTCATCAAAAATACCCGTTGATCCAAGCGAACCAAATACTTCATCAGTAGATATATGCAAAAACCTAAAGTCAGCTTTTCGATCAGAATCGAGTGAAGAATAATAGTTTCTGCTGATCTCAAGCAGATTATATGTACCCATAATATTCGTGTTTAAAAATTCGGATGGGCCATCTATAGATCGATCAACATGCGATTCTGCAGCAAGATGCATTACCAAATCGGGTTGATACTTTTCAAAAATTGAAGTTATTTTTTGCTGGTCGCAGATATCTGCTTTTTCAAATACATAACCTGATTCTTTTGAGATATCCCTTAGTGATTCCAGATGACCTGCATAGGTCAATTTATCAACATTGATAACATCGGCAAGTTTATTTTTTAACAATAAATGAACAAGATTCGAACCAATAAACCCTGCCCCTCCAGTGATGAGAACTTTCTTCAATTGCGACTCCTGTGACAACAATAAACATAAATAAAAGTTAAATGAAATTAGGATTAGTTTTAATAAAATGACGGCAGGAATTTACTAAAATTGAATATTTTATACCAATAAACGAAGATTTTAGATTATGGCTTGCTCATTTTCTTTCAAAGACATGTGGTAAACTTTTGTCCACTGTAATGCTGCATTATGATTCATACGGCTAATTGCATCATGAATCATGCATATAGAACCAGACAATCCAGGTTGTGAATTAATCTTTGCAAAGGTCTTATTAATTTCTGAAGATATACATTTCCAGGTAGATTTCTTAACCTGATTTTCCAAAAAAATTGTAGCAATTGAAGCAGCATGCAATACAATAATATTTTTAATAAAATGCTGGTGTTCCGGTTCAGAACATTCAGGCTTAAGCAAATAACTTAACGACCTGACAACTGAACCAATAGAACTACTGTAGATGTGTGATAAAATACTGGCATAATTATTTATGGGTGTAACTGAATAATTTTCGCACCAGCGATCTACTGTATTAAGCGATAATTCAGTTCTTATATAAGATTTTAAAAGTTCGGGTAATCCGTCTTCATTAACTTCTCCGCCTTCATCCCAATTCAAGCCAAGGATCTTATTGTAATCAGATAGCATACTCCCCTCATGAGTTAATTGCTAACTATATATACAAATAACGTTCCAAAGTAAAAAATATTGAAAAACCACGGATCATTAAAAATTTTCGTTGCGATATGTCAACATTGTAATTAAAAATGTTGCAAAATATTAACATCTTAAGATACAGGAGACAGATCCGTTTAAGTCAAGTAATTAGTTAGTTAAGAAAGACAAAACTTATTATTTGTCATTTCTATTCCCCAAGACATTATGCAGTAAAATATATGTTGATGTTAATATTTATTGGGTATAAGCTTTTGTTCTGTTAATAATTTACGTTTTATAGGACTAATGAGATCAACAAATAAAACTCCGTTTACGTGATCAATTTCATGTTGCAGCACCCTGGCCATCCATCCATCAAAACGATTATGGTGATTTTCCCCATTTTCATTCTGATATTTTACTTCTATACCTTCAGGGCGCGTTACTTCTTCACGTACATCAGGAATAGATAGACACCCCTCTTCAACAACAGATTCACCCCAGCTATCAACTATGGTTGGGTTTATAAAAGCACGCGGCTTTTCAGTTTCTTCCATTCCGGAAATATCAACAACGAGAATTTTTCTTGAATGGCCGATTTGGGGTGCAGCAAGGCCGATTCCATCTTCCCGATGCATTGTTTTTATCATATTCTTCACGAATAATTTTAGATCATCATCAAAAATAGTTACTTCTTTTGTTTCTCTTCTTAATACAGGATCACCAATAAATCGTATTCTTTGCATCAGTTTTCAGTTCAATTTTAGTTAAACAGCAAATGAGTTTCCGCAACCACAGGTTTTAACTGCATTAGGATTATTAAATATAAACCCTGCCCCGTTTAAGCCATCTGTATAATCAAGCTCCGTTCCGGCAAGATAAATTACGCTTTTTGAATCGATTACAAGTTTAACACCGTCAAAATCAAATAACTGATCCGACTCTTTTTGCTGATCTTCTATATCAAGCAAATAAGTAAATCCTGAACAGCCTCCACCTTTAATACCAACTCGAATAAAACTGCTTTCTTTTTGTTCAGACTGTAGAATTTCTTTTATTTTTCCGATAGCTTTATTGCTTACTGAAATCATATAAAACTCCAAAAACCTTTCTTAATGTTTTTTAATTTTGTGATATTTCAAGATCTTCAATATCATCCGTCATTTTTGCGGAAATTGATTTTCTTATTACTGTTATCTTTATCTGCCCCGGATATTCCATGGTTTCCTTTATTTTGGAGGCAATATCCGAAGATAAAACTATGCATTGTTCATCTGTAAGCTTGGAAGGCTCAACAATTACACGCACTTCTCTTCCTGCCGAGATTGCATATGTTTTATTTACGCCATCAAATGAATTTGCAATTTCTTCAAGCTGACTGATACGTTTTGCATACGCTTCCAGAGTATCTCTTCTTGCTCCCGGACGACTACCACTTATTTTATCAGCCGCAGTTACCAATACTGAAATAGGAGAAATTGGTTCCGCTTCTTCGTGATGTGCAAGAATAGAATTTATAACAACTTCATGTTCCCTGCATTTTTTGGCTAATTCAACTCCAAGGGTTACATGGCTGCCTTCAGTATGGCTGCTTATTGCTTTGCCAATGTCATGAAACAATCCGGCTCTTCGTGCAAGTTTTACGTTAAAACCAAGTTCTGCTGCCATAGCTCCGGCAAGAAATGCCACCTCTTTAGAGTGCTGTAACTGATTTTGTCCATAACTGTATCTGTAACGTAATCGTCCAAGATTTTCTTTCATCATTGGATGGATATTATTTAAACGTAAATCACGCAGTGTTTCTTCCGCTGATCGCATAATTGTTTTGTTTACTTCCTGTTTAGCTTTTTTAACTGCTTGCTGAATATTATTTACGTTTATATTTTTTGTCTTAATCAAACTTTCCATCGCTACTCTGGCAACTTCCCGTGCAACCGGATCAAAGCCTGAAAGTACAACCAACTCCGGTGTATCGTCAACAATAACTTTAACACCTGTTGCTTCTTCGAAGGCACGAATATTTTTGCCTTCACGTCCGATAATCATGCCTTTGAAACGCTCATTAGGTAATTCAACATTTGAAAGCGTTGATTCCATTGTAAATTCATAAGAGAGATTTTCTATTGCTGTAGCAATAATTTCTTTTGCTTCTTTTTGAGCTCGTTCTTTAGCTTCCGTTCTCATATCATTCGCCATCTGGGCAGACTCGATCTTAACCTTGGCTTCGAGGTTTTCAAGCAGCATTTTTTTTGCTTCTACTTCAGAGAAATGGCCAATTTGCTCAAGCTTTTTATTTTGCTCTTCAATCACTGAATCCAGTTTTTTATGCTTTTCAAAAAGCAACTCTTCAAGTTCATTAATTTTCTTTTCTTTTATTTCCAATCTGCTTTGAACAATTTTGAGCTGGTTATCTTCTTTACTAAGCTGTTTTTCTTTTTGATTAAGTTGATTTTCGATCCTGTTTATTTTTTCTTCTTTTTGCCTTAGTTCATTCTGGAATTTGGATCGCCTTTGCTGCATCTCTGCTTTAAAATTATATAGTTTCTCTTTTTTGATTTTTTCTGCTTCACGTATAGCTTTTTCGTTTAGAGACTTAAGACTGTTTTTAGTTCTTAATAAATTCAAATGATAAACGACAGCGCCAACAATTACACCAAAAATCAGAGCAGCAAATATAAATATCAGTTCAGTTGATGATAGGTTTTGAAACATCAGTTTTGCTCCGGTATCAATTTCTATATATAAAATTTTATTAGTTTTTAAATTTATAGGATTATAGCAGAAAAGACAACTTCTATGTGCAAAGGAGGGAAAACGCGTTTAATGTGTTATTTCCTGAATGTCGAACTTTATGTTCTTAATTTCTGCTTCAGCAAAGATGTCTTTAAATTCTTTATATAATTTAGAGTTAATCCTGCCATTTTTTTGGTCTTCATTCATAGTAAGCAGAGCATCTTCCAGGCTTAATGCTTTCCGATAGGGCCGATCGGTAGTTAATGCATTAAAGGAATCGGTAATTGAGATAATCTGAGCAAGAAAAGGAATTTCATCACCTGATAAACCATCAGGATAACCTGAGCCATCATACATTTCTTTGTGATTACGAATAATTGGAAGAACATTTTTCAGAGATTCGATAGGACGGCATAATTGTTCTCCGGCTTCAGGGTAGGTTTTAATCTGATTAAATTCATTTTTTGTTAATGGCCCTGGCTTTGATAAAATTTGCTCTTTTATTTTAATCTTACCAATGGAATGAAGTAATGCTCCTTTGCCAACGTTTTTTATCTCTGTGTCATTCAGACCAAGATGTTTTGCAAAATGTACACCATAACCCGCCATTTTTTCAGAATTACCCTGGGCATATGAATCTTTCTTTTCTGCAATTAGTGCCAATTCAAATATAAGTTTTTCTGCATTTTTAAGTTGTTCTTTATAGCTTTTTAATTGTAATAAATTGTTAACACGCATTTTAATATCAAAAATATTAAAAGGCTTTGTAATGTAATCGACCCCTAGTTCATAACAACGGGAACGGGATTTATTGTCTTCCATTCCTGTAACCATAATTACAGGTAACTCTTTTGTTTCTGCTTTTTCCCGGAGTCTCTCGCATACTTCAAAACCATCCATCCCGGGCATGATAACATCCAATAATATCAGATCGGGTTTTTTATCAAATGCAATCTCAAGTCCTTTTGCACCGGATGTTGAACTTAGAAATTTGTATTTTGACCCAAGAAAGTAAGTCTTTAAAAGAGCAATACTTTCTTCATAGTCGTCAATAATAAGAATTGTAGACAATATACTGCTCCCCGGTATCTGTAATTTGTTTGGCTATGTATCTTGGCATCGACTAATAAAAGCTGAACTTAAGCAAAGAATTTGCAAGTATCCGAAAAAAGTATACACTTGTTATGATTAATTAAATTCAGGATGGAAATCTTTCTGAAATGTTGAACTTGTACCCATTTAAAAAATCCTGAACGCGCATCCTTTTTTTACCTTCTAATTGAATTTCATAAACTTCAATCGATCCTTGAGCACACTTTATTTTTAAGAAATCCTTTCCAACATCCGTAATTTCGCCAGGCCCAAAACTTTTCGCATTGTCCAAACTCACTTTTGTTTTATAAAACTTCAGTTTTTTGGAATTCCAGAATGTATACGCAGCCGGATAGGGGCTTAAGCCACGAATCAGATTATGAACATCTAATGCTTTTCTGTTAAAATCTATTACTGACAGTTCAGGAGTTATTTTAGGTGCCTTAGAAGCTAATGAATTATCCTGAGTTATAGGCTGGATTTTACCTGATTGAACTTTTTTAAGGGTTTCAATTAATAGATCTGCGCCTTTTTCAGCAAGTATATTATGCAAAGTACCTGCATCCATATCAGGATTTATTTTTACTGTATCCTGGAGCAAAATATCACCGGTATCTACATTCGCATTGATAATCATGGTAGTAACACCACTATTTTGCTCACCATTTATTAATACCCAGTTTATTGGTGCAGCCCCACGATATGCAGGAAGAAGTGAGCCGTGAACATTGATTGTACCAAGGGCAGGGATTGAAAATATTTCTTTAGGAAGGATTTTAAAAGCAACGACAACAAAACAATCGGCTTGATAGTTTTTCAGTTTACTAATAAAAATATCGTCTTTTAACTTTTCCGGCTGCAGTATTTCATAGCCGTGTATTAAAGCAAATTCTTTAACAGGAGAAGGTTTTGATTTTAAGCCTCTGCCCTGTTGCTTGTCCGGTATCGTTACAACAGCACAAATTTCGTGATCAGACTTAGTTATTGCTTTAAGGGACTCTACCGCAAAATCGGGAGTCCCCATAAAAACAATACGCATAAATTATTTTGCCTCCGCCGGTTTTCCGGTAGGGACAACCAATTCAATTGCCCCTTTATCAATATTCAGTTTTACGTTATCATCAACTTTAACGATTACAGTTTTATTTTCATCAGCAAAACCCATAATCTTGCCTTTTATTCCCCCACGGGTAATTACATTATCACCTTTTTTCAATTCTTCAAGCATCTTTTGTTTTTCTTTTTGTTTTTTAATTTGCGGACGCATCATTAAAAAATAAATAATTACCATTATAAGGATGAATGGCAGAAAAGACATTAAGGTGCTGGGTGTATCCGGTGCTTGTTGAAAAAATAATAAAAAAGTATGCATAATTTATTCTCCGCTTTTAATTTAATTTATTCATATTATTTATAACTTCATTCTTCCATTTCACATAATTGTTTTTAAGAATTTGCTCACGGCAATTTCGCATCAATTCGAGATAAAAATGTAAATTATGATGCGTCGTCAGCCAGATTCCAAGAACTTCATCAACATTCAATAAGTGTCGTATATATGCCCGCGAAAAATTCTGACAAGTATAGCATTTGCATGTTTCATCAATGGGTTGCTCTTCAGTCTTATGTCTCCCGGCTTTAATAACCAGTCTACCATCCCATAAAAATACTGTTCCATTGCGTGCATTGCGGGTAGGCATTACACAATCAAACATATCTACACCCCGTTCAACGCAATTTAAAAGATCCTGCGGGGTGCCAACCCCCATGAGATAGCGCGGTTTATTTTCCGGCAGGTAATCAGTACAAAAACCTGTAATACCGTACATCTTATCTTTTGTCTCGCCTACTGCAAGTCCGCCAATCGCATATCCGGGGAAATCGAGATCAATCAGACCATTTAGACTTATTTCCCGTAATTTTTCAAAAGTACCGCCCTGAACAATCCCGAACAACCATTGATTGTAGCCATGATATGGTTCAGAATTTGCATATTGCTCACGGGCAATTCTGGCCCAATCAAGAGTTAATTGATTTGATTCTTCAACATATTCAAAAGATGCATCATGGGGTGGGCACTCATCAAGAAGCATCATTATATCACTGCCTATCTTACGCTGAGTTTCAAGCACATTTTGTGGTGTAAAAGTATGATAAGAACCGTCGATGTGAGATTGGAAACGTACTCCGTTTTTGTCTATATTTCGCAACTCTTTAAGGCTGTATACCTGAAATCCGCCACTATCGGTCAGTATAGGCTTAGGCCAATTCATAAAACGGTGAAGCCCACCGAATTTGGCAATTAAATCTGCTCCGGGGCGTAAATATAAATGATAGGTATTGCCTAAAATAATTTGAGCTTTGAGTTCTTCTAAATCTCTCGGGCTCTGTGTTTTGACAGACGCCTGAGTTCCTACAGGCATAAAGACAGGTGTTAGAATTTCACCATGATCAGTTTGGAGGCAAGCTGCTCGCGCTTTTGATTGGCTATCTGTGTGTTCTAATTGAAATTTCAAAGATTTATAAGCTTTTTATGACAAGCAGTTAAGTTAAAGAAGCAGCGATTATTTTTCAATCTGAAAAGTAATTTATTAAAGCAAATTTGTATTCTAATTATTACCGAAGATTTTACGATATCGTTCCAGGTTCAATTGATCACTGTAAAATATATCATCCAGTACCAACCCAACAGAACCAAGAACACCTGATGCTTCTTTGAGTCCGGCGTTTTTAATTCTAACTGCCATGATAGGTGTGTGCAGAGCATCTTTCTTTACTCTTTCTTTTATATAATCCATCAACAGCGTATTATGGGCAAGATGATCACCACCAATAAGCATAATTTCAGGATTTAAGGTATTAATCAGGTTTATACATAAAATCCCTAAAATTCCAGCATATTCTTTCAACAGTTCCAAAGCCAGCGGATCTTCACCTGCAGCTTTTTTCATTATAATGTCCAGATCGATATTCCCGGTTTCTATTGTTGTTGAGAATTTATCTTTTATGCCCCGGTCAGCCGCTTCCATCATTCCTTTTTCAGACAATATTTCAGCGAATGTATTATGCCCGTTGTACAGCCAGTGAAATTCTTCTGAATCTTTTATATAATGCCCTAATTCGTAAAAACCGACTTCACCAGCACTTGCAGTAACCCCGCGATAAAGTTCACCGTTTATAACAATTCCGGCACTTGTTCCGTCACCAACCCACAGAAAAACCATGTTCTTTACATTTTTTCCATTTCCGAAACGAAATTCACCAAATGTCATTGCTTTTACGTCATTTTCGATATATGTCTCAATGCCAAACTCTTCTTCAAATATTTTTTTAATTTGTATCCCTTCCCAATCTTTCAAGGTATCAGATTCCAGAATGCAGCCATTTTTATAGTCAATCAGCCCGGGCACAGAAACACCAATGCCCATCGGCTTGGAAAGCTTAATCCATTTTTCATTCATGTATTCTTCTATGATGGGAAATAGTTTTGATAATATTGCAGATAAGGTTGATTTTTGCGGATATTGTATGGTATCCCGACGGTAAACCTGGGCGTTTAAATCCGTTAAACAAATTCTGGCATGATCGCGTTTTATTTCTATCCCGATTGCATAACCTACCTTTGGATTAAACTCCAGCATAACGGGTTTCCGGCCGCCTAATTTACTGGATTCACCCATCCCTATTTCCATTACAAAACCATTCTTAATAAGTTTAGCTATAATCTCGGAGACGGTCGCTTTTGAAATGCGATACTTTTTTGATAATTGGGCGCGGGATAAAGGACCGAAGTCTTTTATAAAACGTAATATATTTAATTCATTAAAATCTCTGACGAGTTTTGTACCATACCCGACTTTTCGTAACATGACAGATCCTGTTTTTAGATCAAAAAGAATTATTTACAAAAAATTAACTTATTAAATTAAGTCTAAAAAACCACGTGCGGAATAAATATTTTTATATTATTTTTTTGTAATATGTGGCGTTGTAAATTATATAAAATTGTCTGGTTTTTATCAATAACCAATTAATATACTCATCTAACTTATTTATTTACAAATATAAAGGTTTACAGATATGAGTAAAAATGTTTTATCCCCCATTGATAACAGCACTCATAAAGCTGCTTTTTCAGATCTGATTGCTCCGGAAAGATACAGGAATCTCGCTCAGGATGAGATTAAAGAACTCATTCAAAACAATAATTACGCACATAATTGGGATAATATTTATGTCACCAATGCCTTTAAACCTATTTTAATTAGTAACTGTCAATTTTATGGTGTTATATATATTGATGATATGCAGGATGCAATCCTAAAATCTGCCAATGTGGAATTACCTGTCGGACTAAATGGGTGCATGATTAATTCTGCTATGATTGGTAAAAACGTTGCAATGAAAAATGTACATTATGTTAAGAATTATGTAATCGGAGATAATTCGCTTCTGCTCAATATTAATCAGCTTTCCTGTTCTGAGAATGCAGTATTTGGTAATGGTTATATCTACAATAAAGCTGATGATCGATCCTGGTTGGAAATTTCAAACGAAAACGGTGGCCGAAAAATTCTGCCATTTGCAGGAATAATTGCTGCTGATGCTTTTCTTTGGTCAAGATTCCGCGAGCGACACGCTTTAGACACAGCTCTAATTAAATTTACCGACAATTTGCTAAATGCTAATCATATTTATGGTGAAATCGGTGAGAATTGCTGTATAAAGAACACTTCTGAAATATCTGATGGAAAGATTGGTTCATTTTGCAGGATTGATGGTGCAAATAAATTAAGCAACATAACAGTCTTTTCAAATGAAAACGAAGCTGGCTTTATCGGTGAAGATGTTGATATACAAAATGCTATTATCGGACATGCTAATAAAATTTTTATGGGGCCTAAGTGTGAAAACATTGTTACCGGGCGCAATGTAAAGATTGAGCTGGGTGCAAGAGTTTTAAACACTTTTGTTGCAGACAATTCAACCATTGCCTGCTGTGAAGTACTTAATAATCTGGTTTTTCCTTTTCATGAACAACATCACAACAATTCTTTTCTGATTGCAACTACAATTCTGGGACAGTCCAATATTGCTGCCGGTGCTACGATTGGTTCCAACCACAACTCGCGGGCAGCGGATGGTGAAATCCTTGCTGGTAGAGGATTTTGGCCGGGCCTTGAATCTAACTACAAACACAACTCATTCTTCGCATCTTTCACGCTAATTGCCAAGGGAACTTATGAGACTGAATTAAATATTGAGCTGCCTTTCGCGTTAGTCAGCAAAGATGCAGACAGTGGGATCGTACAGGTATTCCCGGGGTTCTGGTTTAAATATAATATGTATGCATTAGCACGAAATTCCTGGAAATTTGCTAATCGTGATAAACGAAAAGTGAAAACCCAAAACATTGAGATGGATTACCTTGCCCCAGACAGCGCACTCGAGATGCTGAATGGAATTAAGATTTTGGAAGATGCAATTTCCAGTAAAAACGGCAAAATACCTGTAGTTGATGAAATAAATTTTGATCCTAAGACTGATTTGACTGGAATATTTCTTGAGAATGCAACGCCTAAAACAAAAGTACTAATTATTAAGCCTTTACAGGGAATCTGGTTGTATAAAATTATGTTGTCTTATTTTGCAGCCCGTGAACTGGCCCAATTAATAGCGGATAAAAAGCAACTCCATCGCTCTCAGCTTAAACCATTTTCAGACAGTTGGATGAATTTTGGTGGCCAGCTTATCGCTGATTCTGAAAGCTCTGCTATGATTTCCGATATTGAAAATGGAAAAATTAAATCATGGGATCAGGTGCACGACAGATATAACAAGCTATGGGAGAAATACCCCGAGCAGAAAACTGCCTGTGCCTTACATTGCTGGTTGAAAATGAATAACAAAACGGTTGATGAAATAACATCTGACATGCTGCAATCTTTATTTACGAATGCAGTAAAAACAAGTGAAAAACTCGTTAAGTGGACAACAGAGTCTCGTGAAAAAGACTATACGAATCCGTTTCGAAAGATTACTTACCGCAATGACCGGGAAATGGACGCTGTTATTGGAAAACTGGAAGATAATTCATTTATAGATGAAATGGCCAACCAGCATAAGGAATTCAGTAATTTGGTTGATTCAGTCATGAAAGTACTAAAAGATTTTAAATAAAAGGAGCTTATGGAAAAGATACATAAACCGGACAAAGCCTATAAAAATAATGAGTTTTTGAACAGCAAGCAGGCTCGTCCCATCAGGATTCAGGCCGAATATTTTGAGCCATTTTACAGATTTAAAAAATTTAATATAAACGCCACAATTGTTCTTTTTGGATCCGCTCGTATAAAACCGAAAGAAGTTGCGCAGGAAATGCTCTCTGAAGCTCAAAACCACTATTCAAAAAACGAAAATCCGAATAATGGTTTTGCCTTAAAAGCTGCAGAGTCGGCGGTTAAAATGTCGGAATATTATGAACAGGCTGTCGAACTTAGTAAAAGAATTACCGAATGGACTTTGGATCTCGAAAGCAAAAAGCAAAAATACTATATCTGTTCCGGCGGCGGCCCCGGCATTATGGAAGCGGCTAACAAAGGTGCCGGTCTTGCTGGTGGACGATCTATTGGATTAAACATATCTCTCCCTATGGAACAATATCCAAATCCGTTTATTACAGACGAATTAAGTTTTGAATTTCACTACTTTTTTATGCGTAAGTACTGGTTTGTCTATCTGGCAAAAGCCATTGTTGTTTTTCCGGGTGGATTTGGTACGCTGGACGAAATGATGGAAGTATTAACTTTAATACAGACCCATAAAGTAAATAAGCATTTGCCGATCGTCGTTTTTGGTAAAGAATATTGGAATGATGTTATCAACTTTGATGCTTTTTGCAAATGGGGAATGATATCGGAAAAGGATTTAGAATTATTTAAATTTGTAGATAGTGTAGATGAAGCTTTTAACTATCTGCAAGAAAATTTACCACGTTAAGACCTTATAAGGTCGTATGATTGGTCAAAAAGATCAAAAAACTGCTTGTCTTCCAGGAAATGATTTATCTGTGATGTATTTGAGCGTGGTGTCCAAAACATAATTCCGACAACATCACGCTCTATTGCAGAGACTACGTCACGTATAAGGATAGCTAAAAGCAATGTATGTTTTTCTGTCCATTCTGAAACAGCCGACAGATTGATATCCAGTTCCGGAATCACTTCAATTTTGATTTCTTTTATATTGTCAAAATAACTCTCAAAATTATGGTAAGCCCGGTTAAGTGCCCGCTGTGTGATTTTTGCCCCGGCAAAATGGATAAATTCCAGAAATTTTTCTTCAAGATAGTTGTTTATTGTAAGTATGCCTTCTGATTCATCTGTCAGGCTAATTTCCTGCTCAATATTTGTTGCTGATGGTTTAAAAATACTAGGTTCAATACGGTAACTTCCGGTGTTCCACTCGATTATAACATCCATCGCTTCGTCTTCTTCCAATTCTGCAAATTCTAACTTGTACAACTGACCTTTTTTATAGGATAAAACAGCTTTTTGGTCATTGTTTTCAAAAAGGATATTACCGGACAGCGAATTATCTTCAGCATATTTTAACAGTTCTATTACATTTGTTTCCTGCAAGCTGCCATGTGGCATAAATTTTTGTTCATAAAATTTTTCAGATTCTTTTCGTGCAATATTTGCTTCTTTCAGGCGCTGCGTAAGCAAGTGTGTTAATGTAAGAGTGATACTTGGATTACGCATGATCAGTTCATCAAAAATCGGTTTACTCAACTTCCAAACTTCAACATCCGTTACCGCTACAATACTTGCCGATCGCGTTTCTCCCGAAATGAGAGCCATTTCACCAAAATGATCACCATTCTCCAGGTAAGATAAAACAATTTGCTGACCACTCTCATCAGACGTTGCATATACTTTTACACGACCATTTTTTAACAAATATAAACAATCTCCCTGTTCACCTTCTCTTATAAGAACAGTATCAGCAGAGTAGAGTTCCAGCTCAAGCTTTTCTGCTATCAGCCGGAGATCATCTTCTGCAACGAAAGCAAATAGCGGAATATTTTTTAATTGTTCAATAGTCGTTTGATTCATTATAGAATCTTATTCTCCACAAGTTTCACGATCTCACTAACTTCATGTGTTTTGGTTAGTTCTGCGTTACCTAATTGTTTCAACTGTTCTTCAAATTCTGCTTTAATAGCATTATCTGTTATAAAAATGAAAGGTAAATCTTCCTGTTCACGTACCTTATTAATAAAATCGATACCGTTTCCATCCGATAGTTTTACATCCGAAATTATGATATCAATATTCTCAACAGCGAGTTCATTCATGGAATTATCTATATTGGACGCGGTTTTAACTTTATATCCCAGGCCCTTAAAGGCACGTTCAATAACCTTACGCACTACCATCGAATTATTAACAATAAGAATGCTTTTAACTTCAATCTCTTCTTCAGCTGCTTTGCTTTCTTTTGACAGAGTTAATGGGCGTACCGTTATTTCAAAATCACCATCTTCCCAGGAAAGCATTTTGTCAAGTGCTTCATCTTCTTTTGTGCCGCCAAGTTTAACTGAAACAAGTTGTCCGCGTTCAAATTCAAAATGACCGGTTTCACTATCTCTTGTAATTTTCATACTTCCTGTTAAGGAGTTTCCTTCGCAAAAACTAATAAGATCAACAAGAGCCATATCTTTTAGGCTTCCTTTGGGGCCGCTGCCATCACTTTTTGCTTCAATATTATCTGTTTTAGGCATGCTTGCAGCTTTTTTAAGTGTATCCCGCAAACGCTGGCTTACAATTTTACCCATACTTAAAGAAATAGAAGGATAACGTTCAAGAATTACGTCAAAATCATTTTTATATAGAACAAAGGTTTCACATGCTTCAGTTGCTAATACCGTTGCAGACCTTGGTTCACCTGTAAGTAACGCCATCTCACCAAAGTAATCTCCGGATTTCAATGTGGCGACGACCTGTTCGCTTCCGGGTTCGCCAATACAAATATCAGTTTGCCCACTGATAATAATATACATTTCTTCACCGGGATCACCGCTTTTACAAATGGCTTCACCTTTTTGAAAGGTTTTAAATTTGAGACGTTCAACTATAAAATCAATACTTTCTTTTCCCAACATCCTGAAAATGGGAACTTTTTTTATAATTTTTCCGATTTGAATCATAGCAACCCCCGGTCCTTGAAAACTATATACTGGTTAAATAGATAAAGAAATAAAATATTACTGCAAAAAACAACACCAGCCACCAAACCGATTTTAACCTTTTGCGCGGCATTCTGGCAAATTCTATTTTTTTGTTATCCTTATTTTTTAACTGGGAGAACTCCCCTAATCTGCTTTGCAGATCAAACTGTCGGTGCTTTTTGGTTGGTGAAAATAAAATATTCATATCTTGCTTTTTCTTTGTCCGCAATGAATATACTTAATCACCTAAATTGAGTCAATTTCTACTCAGACAGCTGTTATGTTGCCGGGATTTCAATTTCAGAGTTACTTGACGCCGGCAATAATATTCTAAACTTTGTCCCTTTACCCCTTTCACTCTCAACATCAATCTGTCCGCCATGCTCACGGATAATCTGGTAGACTATCGCCAGCCCTAAACCGGTACCGGATGATTTTGTGGTGAAAAACGGGTTAAATATCTTTTCCTTTAACCCTGCATCAAATCCAACACCTGTATCAGTCAAAATTATTTCAATAAATTTATTTGATAGCAATCCCGGTGTACGTTTCCTGCGGTCAATTGTCGGGATTTGTTTTTCAGCATTGAATGCAGTTATTGTTATTTTGCCTTTTTCTCCCATTGCCTGAATGGAGTTAAGCATCATATTGATCAATACTTGTTGAATCTGACTGGCATCAACAAAGACCTGAGCCAGATCGTCTGCGTATTGCTCAACAACATCGATATTCTTCTCGCGCAGTTTTCGCTTAAACAAAGCCAGAACTTCGTCAATAATTGATTTAATATGACATTCTTTTGGATCCGGCCGTAGTGGTTTAGCATAGGTAAAGAAGGACCGTAGAAGATTGTCCAGCCGGTCTACTTGTCTTAATATGCGTGAAACATATTCCAGGTTCTGGGATCCTTCCGGTAACTCTTCCTCCATGTTTTGGGCCATAGCTTTAATCCCTGCCAAGGGATTACGGATTTCATGCGCAATACCGGAACTGAGAATACCAAGTGAAGCCATCCGGTCCATACGGATAATTTCTGCCTGTATCCGCTTGGTCTGAGATATTTCTGAAAAAACCAGGATGTAGTATTTCTTTTGATAATCCCATTCCATCGTATAAATAGAATAGCCCAGATAAAAATCTGAAATCGTTTCAATATTAAGCTGTACTTCCTGCCGTACAACAGGAAAATCACCTTTTTGAATTACCCCTTTTACCTGCTCCATTATTTCTGATTCAAACAATTCATCAAGACGCTCGACCGGCTTTTTTAGCCTAAGAGTATTTACACTTGCCGGATTGAAATAATGGATTTTGTAATCTTTATCAAAAATTACCAGCCCGAAATCAACTGCTGATAAAACTCTTTCAAGAAGCAGAGAATTTTTTGCAGCAGAGTCGACAGGTAATGTTTTCAAAAGATCCTGATATTTATCCCGCTCTACTAATTCAAGTTTCTCCAGCTGATATACAACTTTTTGTGCTGCAATTGTTGTGAACGCCAGGTCGTTCTCAGAAAAATCTGCCCTGTAAAGTTTATTTATCAAAATAAATCCGGCCAGCGGGTTATGCAGTAATACAAGTGGTGTAAATAATAATCCGGATATTTTAAATCCAAGAACTTCTTCCAGTTCCTGGATAAAAGGGTCAAGCAGAAGTTCCTTTTCAAAAATTAGAGGAAAATTTTGTTCGAAAAGGTTTTTAATGCGAGAATTTTCCAGCGACAAAATAATCTCTTTTTGACTTTTGCGTCCTTCCTGATCATAGATCTGTATGCTCAGGCTTTTTTTATCTTCCAGGTAAACTCCGGCAACACAAATTTCAACTGCCAGCGCCAATTCCAGTCGTTTAACAAATGCTGACTGAAGAAAATTAAGCATCTCACCTTTTGTGCTGTAATCAGTAATCCGGCTAAGCTCAAGCAGCTCATCCATATAGGAGATCAGCTTCTTTTCACCATCCACTATGTCTTTGTATAGATTAACCTTACGTTCAAGGTTACTTACATGCAGCGAATGATTTATTTCGGAGATAAGAATATATTTGTTAACCGGTTCAACAAGGATTCTGTTATGCGGGTCCTTATAGAGTTGTTGAATAAGCCCGCTTTGGTCTGCTGATATTAAGAATAAAAAGGGGAGATTTTGATACTTTTTCTGTATACGTAAAGGTTCGACAATACGATAATCAAAATTTTCATATGTCGTTACATCAAGAATTAACAGATCCGGATTTTCTTCAATAAAGATCTCATGAAATGCTAACTCAAATGTACCTGCGCTTACTTTATTAGTAGGATCGGCTAAAAGCTCCAGATACTTTTTTAAGCGCTCTTCATTATTAGAAACAAGACTTATCGATATCTGCCTGGTACTCTTATTCATTTAGGGTATCAGGAAAAATCCTGTTTAAATCGATCATACTCAACAATGATAAGTTTACTACCTTGTTTTTGAACATATCCAAGCTGGCTAAGAGACTTGATAACACGAGAAATTGTTTCACGGCTTGTACCTGCCATATTTGCCAAATCCTGTTGCGGGGGCAAACTGGCAATTTCAACTTTTCCATGCTTAATGGTACCGGAATCATCAGCAATTCGTAAAATAGTAGAAGCAACTCTGCCCAATGCATTCTGAAGCGATAAACTTTTTATTTGAGAATCACTGCGTCTCAGTCTGTGCGCTAACTCTTTTAATAGGTTAATGGCAACCTGGGGATATTCATAAAGCATTTGAAGAAAGTTTTCACGTCTGAAAATAAGCATCTCAGTATCTTCAAGTGTTACAGCATTTGCGCTGCGCGTTTGTCCATCAAGAATTGACATCTCCCCGAAAAAATCACCATCACACAAGATGGATAAAATTACTTCGCGTCCTTCATCACTAATTCGGGATATTTTCACACGTCCGTCGAGAATAACAAACATGGTCGAGCCAACTTCTTCTTCAATTAAAACCATGTTGTCTTTTTTATAGATCTGACGTACTGTTTGTTTTGAAATTTCAATCAGGTCTTCATCGCTAAGTTCAGAGAACAAAGGAATTGAACGCAAAATATCTAAGTCCATCTTAACCTCATTCTTTAATAATTTTAAAATCCAGATGATATTTCTGTTTCAAATCATTTGCTAAATTCAAAGTTTGCTGAAAATTTTCTTTTCCATGCACCCACACACAATACAACAACCTGCTGTTTACTTCTTTTTTTACAATTGAAGATTCAACCTTCTGTGTTTGTAACATCTGTTGCATTTGTTGTGCATTATCTTCAAGTCCGAATGCACCCACCTGAATGTAAAGTTTTTCCGCATCTTCCTGGACTTCAGGAGTTTCATCCAATTGAAATGTTACTTCAGGAGTTTCAATCAATGATCTGTTTTCGACAAGATAACGCTCATAATCTGACGCTGTGCTGTAATACCCTTTTGCATAGTAATAATCTTTTAATCGCTCTGCCGCAAAATATTTAATCCTTCCATCAGATTTATCAAAAAGTTCTTTGTAATTCGTAAATGCCGATTCAGCATCCGGCATCAGGAGAGATTCAAAGAATAACTGTTCGGATTTTGTTAAATTCCCTTTAATCTGATTATACTTTTCTTTTACCTGCTGATATTCCCTCTGCTGATACATTTTGAATAAAGTCTCACTTCCCTGGCTGTACAAAAATCCAGAAAACATAAATAAGAACAGAAAGAATAAACGGATCATATTCATTCTAAAATTCCTGTAATTTATCATTTAACCGGCGGAAAGAAATGATTGGGTGGTTCATTATCAGTATCGGATTCTTCATCTTGCCCGGATTGTTGTTTTTTTTCTGATTCAGCAAGCTTATTTGTTAAAGATTTAACCTGTCTTAACAAATGATTTTTTTCCTTTTTTGATCGGATGATATGAATAGTAAAGAAGACTGAACCAAGAATAAAACCGAGTAACAAACAGATAAATGTAACTGTAATCAGATTGACTTGCTCATACTGCACAAATAACAGATCTACAGAAACTGTCTGGCCTACATTTTGAGAGAAAATGTATAAAATTAAGAAACCTAATAAAACCCAAAAGAATGTAAGAACAATACGCATATCTAACTTCTATTAATTAAGATCAATTCTTTGAACTTAAATATTTTTGAAAATATTTCAAAACAAAATCTATTTAAATGAAGAAATATCAGTAATATAGAAGGATTCTGATTAGTCCAGTAAAGCAAGTTCTTTTTTATGAACAAGCTCAATAAATTTATCAAAAATAATTGGATCCCATTTACCTTTTGATGTTTCAGAATCCATAATAGACAAAGCTTTTTCCAGCGTCATTGCCGGCCGGTAGGATCGGGTAGTGGTTAGTGCATCGAAACAATCAACAATTCCCATGATACGGGCATGGATTGGAATATCTTCTCCCTTTAAACCGGCAGGATATCCGCTTCCATCAAACTTCTCATGATGGTGCATGATTGTTGGCAGTATAGGTTTCAGACTTTTCAACGGAGCACAAATACGCTCTCCGATTTCAGGGTGTGTTTTAATGATATCAAATTCTTCATCAGTCAAAGGGCCTTCTTTTTGAAGAATTGAATCCTGTATAGCGATTTTACCGATATCATGTAATATTCCGCCACGTCTCAAAATTACAATATCTTCTTTAGGAAAGTTAAGCCGGCTGCCCAACAAAGAACTCATTTTAGACAATCTTTCGCTGTGCCCTTCCGTGTATTTATCTTTTGCTTCAACCGTCCGGGCAAGACTAAAAATTATCTGCTCAGCGTGTTCCAGTTCATTTACGTAAGTGCGCAATTTTAAAAGGTTACGGACGCGTGCCCGAAGCTCAAAAATATTAAAAGGTTTTGAAATAAAATCATCAACTCCAACCTGATAACCTTTAAGCCTGTCTTCTTTGCCTTCAAGAGCCGTTAACATTATAATGGGAATAAGGCGTGTACTTTCATTTTCTTTAACAATACTGGCCACCTGGAAACCATTCATTCCGGGCATTACCACATCAAGCAAAATCAGATCCGGGTCAATTTCAGAGATTTTTTGTAAGGCTTCATTTCCATTAAGTGCCTTGTGGATTTCATAATTAAAATCTTCCAGGATCTGTTCTAAAGTGTAAATATTATCCGGTGAGTCGTCAACTATCAGAATCTTAGGATTGTTTTGTGGTAAATTTTGCATCAGTTGCGTTTAGCTCATTAATAATTATTTAATTTCCCATGTATTTCCGGAGAACAATAATTTATTTAAATCGCCATTTCCTAATTTTTCTTTGACATCTGACACCTGTTTGGTCAATAATCCATCATAAGTTTCTTCATTTGTTCTTTTGAATATACCAATTGGTGTGGGCAGTTCCGGATTGTCTGATAATTCAGCCAAAGCGAACTCGATCGCATCTCTTTTTTTATTCGGAGTATGATTGATATACGACTTAGAACTATCAAGTTTTTCTCGATAAAAATGATTATCGCGCCAGTCAATAACCTGATCATTGTTAGTGCCAAAAATATACGGTTTATCTTCTTCCATTATTACGATATGATCCTTTTTTTCTTTTCCTGTCAGCTGTTCGAAAGCACCATCGTTAAAAATATTGCAGTTTTGGTAAATCTCTACAAAGGATGTTCCTTTGTGTTTTGCAGCTTCCGCAATGGTCTCTGCAAGATGTTTTGGCTCGCGATCAATACTTCGTGCTACAAATGTTGCACCGGCGGCGATTGCCATTTTAATAGGATTAAAGGGATTTTCAAGCGCACCATATGGTGAAGATTTTGTGATTTTCCCTTTCTCGGAAGTCGGCGAATATTGCCCTTTTGTTAATCCGTAAATCCTGTTATTAAATAATAAAACCGTGATGTCAATATTTCGGCGGCATAAATGGATAAGATGATTTCCCCCAATACTCAAACCATCACCATCACCTGTCACAAGAAAAACTTTTAGTTCCGGATTGGTTAACTTTATACCACTGGCAATTGCCGGTGCACGGCCATGAATACTGTGAATACCGTAACTGTTAACATAGTACGGAAAACGGCTGGAACAGCCAATTCCTGAAACAAAAACGATTTTTTCCCGGGGAATACCCAGTTCAGGGAGTACCTTTTTAGTCTGCGCAAGAATGGAATAATCTCCGCATCCCGGGCACCAGCGCACTTCCTGATCTGAACTAAAATCATCTTTTGAATATTGAGTAACTGAATCTTTTTGCAAAGTTTCCTGCATAATTATTTTCCTGTTATCGAATAATAAGCATTTATAATATCGCGTGTGCTAAATGGCAAACCGCGAACGAGATTAAATGGTTTGGCATCAACGAGATATTCTGATCTGATTATTTTAATAAGTTGTCCCAGATTAATTTCAGGAACAAGCACGTGTTTGAAATTATGTATAAATTCTGAAAGATTGGGCGGTAATGGATTTATCCATCTCATATGATACCATGAAACGGAGTTACCATTCTCTCTTATTTTTTCGACTGCATTTTTTATAGTTCCAAAAGTACTGCCCCAGCTAATAATCAGCACATCACCCTTACTTTCACCATCAAGTACAGGGCTGCTTACAAGAGTGTTAATTTTTGATATTTTTTCAGCTCTTAATCGCACCATTTTATCATGATTATCCGCGTCGTATGAAACATTTCCTGAAATGTCTTCTTTTTCCAGACCACCCAGACGATGCTCATTACCGGCTGTTCCGGGTAATGACATTATCCGCGACAATGTATCAGGATTTCTCAGATAGGGTTTGTATTCACCGTTCGATTCTGCATATTGAATTTTAATTTCCGGGATGTTATCCGGATCCGGTATTCGCCATGGCTCAGCTCCATTGGCAATGTAACCATCTGAAAGCAATAACACAGGAGTCGTAAATTTTAATGCTATTTTCGCAGCTTCAAATGCAGCATTAAAGCAATCGGCAGGGCTTTGTGCTGCTACTACCGGGATCGGTGCTTCACCATTTCTGCCATAAACAGCCTGTAGCAGATCTGATTGCTCAGTTTTTGTTGGCAAACCCGTACTAGGACCGCCTCGCTGGATATTTATTACAACCAGCGGTAGTTCGGTCATGACTGCATACCCTAAGAATTCTGATTTTAAAGCAATACCCGGTCCGCTGGACGCAGTAACTCCTAAAGCTCCTGCAAAAGATGCACCTAAAGCTGCACCGATACCGGCAATTTCGTCTTCCGCCTGAAATGTTTTCACATCATAATTTCTGTATCGCGACATATAATGAAGAATATCACTGGCTGGTGTAATCGGGTATCCTCCAAGAAAAAGTTCCATTCCGGCCTTTTTTGCAGCAGTAATCAAACCGATTACTATGGCTTCATTTCCTGTTATATTTCGATAAATTCCCGGTTCAACTTTTGCCTGTTCAATATGATATGACGTTGTAAAAATCTCCGTGGAAAGTGCATAACCGTAACCTGCATTTAATGCCAGGGAGTTTGCTTCAACCAGATCGGGTTTAGATTTGAATTTTGTTTCAATCCATCTCAGAGTTGTATCCAGCGGACGTGTAAACATCCAATAGGCAATGCCAAGCGCAAAAAAGTTTTTGCAGCGATCTTTTTCTTTCGCTGACAGAGACGTATCGACCAATGTTTCTCTGGTTAATGATGTAATAGGAACATCAAAAACCTGATAGCCATCCAAGGATCGGTCTTCAAGTGGATTTTGGTCATAATCTGCCAATTTCAAATTTCTTACTGAGAAGGCATCTTTATTTACGATGATGATACCATTCTGCTTTAGTTGTTTCAGATTTACCTTCAATGCAGCCGGATTCATCGCTATCAAAACATCAAACTCATCACCCGGAGTATGCACATCCGTACTACTGAATTGAATCTGAAAACCTGACACACCGAACAGGGTACCGGCAGGTGCCCTTATCTCTGCTGGGAAATCCGGTAATGTAGATAAATCGTTGCCAAATAAAGCAGTCGTATTTGTGAACTGGCCGCCTGATAATTGGATACCGTCACCGGAATCTCCGGCAAATCGAATCGTAATTCTTTGCTTTTTTTCTGAAGCTTTAACAGTATTTTTTACCGTCATTAAAATAAGGCCTTTCTAAAATTACTTATTAGCTTTTTAATGTAATTCGTGTTTTATTGCAAAGCAACAAGAGCACGGCTGGCTGTATTGTGTTTTGTTCTTAGACCGAATAACTCTTTAACCCGGATAAAGATTCCTTAGATTAGTTATAAATTCACCATAATAAATTACATTCAGGAGTGAAAAGATATCTGAATAAAACAGTAAAAAATTGATTACCACACAAACAACATCCATATTTTAAAAACGGTTGGCGAATCTATAATAACTTTTTTCCAGCATTTGGAAAAGAATTTGGCAAACAGGCGGATTCGATGAATGAACTTCAGCTTTATTTAAAGCCTTCAAGAATGATACATCAATAATTTAATTTAGCTTCTCAATCCTATTAAACGGAGCTTTTAATTCAATACCTGACTTTCACAACAAGACAAATCAAACTCAAAAATTATTAAGCCCAGATTTCCCTGTCCAGGCTGCGGTACTGAATGGCTTCGCTGATATGGTTTGTGAGTATTTCAGCTGAATTTTCAAGGTCGGCAATTGTCCGCGACACTTTTAAAATGCGGTCATAGGCCCTGGCGGATAAGCCCAGCCGCTGGATGGCTGTCTTTAACAAGGATTGGCCATCATCATTAATTTTGCAGAATTTTCGGATTTCAGCCGGCGGCATATCGGCATTACTAAAGATATCCTGCTCATTCTTAAATCGCAGTAATTGTATTTGTCTCGCCTTTTCAACACGCTCCCTGATCTGCGCCGATGACTCGCCCTTTCTCTCGGATGACAGCTCTTTAAATTTCACCGCGGGAACTTCTATATGTATATCTATGCGATCCAGCAGCGGTCCTGAAACACGAGCCAGATAGCGCTGAACTTGTGGGGCGGCACAACTGCAGCTTCTGTTGGGGTCTCCAAAATATCCGCACGGACAGGGATTCATAGCAGCAGCAAGCATAAAATTAGCCGGATAAGTAAGAGAAAAAGCAGCACGCGAGATTGTCACTTTACCATCTTCCATGGGCTGGCGCATTACTTCGAGAACATTCTTTTTGAATTCAGGCAATTCATCAAGAAAAAGTACGCCATGGTGTGCAAGACTCACTTCACCGGGACGTGGAAATTTTCCGCCGCCAACAAGAGCCGCATCAGATATTGTGTGGTGCGGTGAACGAAACGGCCTGGTACTAACCAAACCATGATCAGATTCCAGCAAACCAGCAACAGAATGTATCTTTGTTGTCTGGATTGCTTCTTCCAATGAAAGCGGTGGCAGTATAGTTGCAAATCTTTTAGCAAGCATCGTTTTGCCGGAACCGGGCGGCCCGACCATTATGATATTATGTCCACCGGCTGCAGCAACTTCCAAGGCTCTTTTAACATGCTCCTGGCCTTTTACATCAGCAAAATCAAATCTTGAATTTTGTCCCTGTCTGAACAAATCTTCTATGTCTGTTTTAAATGGATCTATCTGAAGTTTGTTATTCAGAAAATTAACAACATCGGTTAGGTGATTAGCAGGGATTACACTGATATCTGCACCCCCCATTGATGCTTCACGGGCATTTTCAGATGGAATAATCACCCCTTTAAAACCAAGTTTGCGCGCAGTAATGGCAATTGAAAGGCTCCCATGAACAGGGCGTATTGTACCGTCGAGTGCCAATTCACCCAAGATAAGATACTCCTGCAGATGATTAATATTTACATCATCCTGAGCTGTCAGAATGCCGATAGCGATTGGTAAATCATAGGATGAACCTTCTTTCTTCACATCCGCGGGAGCAAGATTTATTGTAATACGTCTTTGATGTACAAATTTATATCCGGAATTTTTTATAGCGGAAACAACCCTTTCACGGCTCTCCTTTACAGCATTGTCTGGAAGACCAACAATGCCAAAGTATGGTACATTTCCTTCGGTGTGTGTCTCAACTTCGATCTGGTAGGCATCAATCCCCATCAGGGCTGCAGTATACACTTTAGATATCATATTTTAAATCTGGGTTAACGGTTAAAGAAAGGCAGTAATAACTTGACAAAGGTACCCCTTCCTTAAACAAATAGCAATTTTCGATGCGTTAATTTTTCGCAGAGAAAACAGAGTGAAGGGCTAATTTCAACTGTGGATAATTAAATTCAAAACCTTTATTTAACAGAGCTTCCGGTTTGATAAGATCACCAGCCAGTATTGCCTCATCAGCCAGTTCACCGAATAATAGTTTAAGCATAAAAGCCGGTACCGGTAACCAGCTCGGACGATGAAGGATTTTTCCTAAAGTTTTACAAAAGTCTTTCATTGACACCGGATTTGGAGCGGTAAGATTATATTTACCTGATGAAGGAGTATGTGAAATCACAAAATTATAAATGTTCACAAGATCATCCACATGTATCCAGGAGAAACCTTGTTTACCATTTCCAAGATGGCCCCCGGCAAACAACCTAAATTGAAGTTTAAACATTCTGACTAAAAAACTCTCTCTGGCAAGTACGTTTCCGATCCTGAAAACATAACGGCGGGTAGTTTCGATCTCAACAGACTCTGTACTCTTCTCCCAGTCAATACAAAGTTTGCTCAGGAAATTTGATCCAGCCGGTGCTGATTCATCCAGAATATTGCCGGGATTTGCTGCATAAATACCAATAGCTGAAGTTTGAATGAAAATCGCAGGTTTTACGGGACTGGCCATAAAAGCTTCTGAGATTAATTTTCCCGATAAAACACGGCTGTTATATAATATTTTTTTTCGTTCAGGTGACCATCGTTTTCCGGCGATCATCTCACCGATAAGATTTATAAACACGTCTGTATCCGCCAGTTCAGATAACCAATCAGAATAGTCGTTTTCCTGCCACTTTTTAAAACGTACTTTGCCCATATACCGGTTTTCATATTTTTGCGGATTGCGGGATAAACCAACCACTTCAAATCCGTTTTTCAAAAAGTTATCAATCAAATAACTTCCTATTAAACCGCTGGCACCCGCTATTAAAATCTTCATCCTTTTCCTGTTTTATTTATTTTAAAATTGCAACCTGTCGGTGACGAAAGCAATCCGTTGTATGATCGTTAACCATTCCTGTTGCCTGCATATGCGCATAAATAACAGTAGATCCTACAAATTTAAAACCATGTTTTTTTAAATCAGTACTTATTATATCAGACAATTCTGTTTTTGCAGGTAAATCGGAAAGTTCTTTCCAATTATTCTGAATTGATTCTCCACCCACAAACGACCAGATGTAAGAATTAAAACTTCCATACTGCTCAATAATCCTAATGAAACAGGCCGCATTGGAAATTGTTGCTTTAATTTTAAGTTTGTTGCGTATTATACCTTTATCATTTAACAATCTATTGATTTCGTTATTTGTATAAGCCGCAACTTTAAAGAAATCAAACCCGGAAAATGCTTCCCGAAAATTATCCCGTTTATACAAAACTGTTTTCCAGCTTAATCCTGCCTGAAAAGTCTCTAAAGTTAAAAACTCGAATAATTTCTGATCATCATGAACAGGAACACCCCATTCTTCATCATGATATTTTTGGTATAATGCATCACTTTCCGGAACCCATCTGCATCTTTTCATATTTTTACTCACACAAGATTATTTTTTTTACGCAGAATCCATTCGAATGCAATAACAACAATAATCAGAAACAGAAGCCATGATTTATAACGCAAATCAAATTCTTCAGAAACAGCATTTATGCGGGGTTGTGTTTCAAGCTCAGCAGCGATTTGATCAAGCGTTTTAAGAGAATAATATTTACCACCTGTTTGATGTGCAATCTTTTTCAGGAAAACGGTGTCTTGTAAAGTACGGATAAATTCACGATCATACGGAACAACTTCAACGGTTTTCTTATCATTTCCGATCTCTTTGTTCTCAAGCATGCCGGTCGCATTAAATATAATTGTACCTTCCGCAGAAGGGCGATAACTCCCATGAAAAATGCCGTTGCTGTCTAGGCTCATGTCTAAAGTAAACTGTTGACTGCCTGAAATAGCATTCATCAGCATCTGGCCATTCTTAATTATCTCGTTTTGTGCATCGTATAGCATTCCTTCCAGCGTTATTTCATGCCCTGGATTAACCGTGTTCCGGGTAACTTCCAGGATAACAGGTTTATATTTTCTTTTTCCGGATGCCCATCTTACAAAATTCTGAATAAGCTTTTTATAACCTTCTTTTATTTCGTTTTGATCAGACAATAAAAAATGCCATCTCCAGAAACCGCTGCCATTTAGCAGAATACTTTTATTAGCTGATTTTTCAGAAGAAAGCGCTAGTATAGGATCAATTCCGCCGGGAACAGGTACATGCAACAAAACATCAGCATCATTTTTCAATCGATCCAATGAAAAATAAATACTGATAGGCGGGACAGCATCCCAAAACTGCTGATTGTTTTTATCATTTTCAAATAGTCGCAAAATGGGGTTGAGATCATGTTTTTGTGAAAAAAGTGGTTGTCCATTGCTTGCCATGCCTTTTTCAGTTATATCTTGGACCGGGATGTAGTCCTTAAATATCATCAGTTTTTGTTTGTTGGTATATTCATTTAAAAGTACAATAAGACTTTGACCATTCTGTCTGATACTTGAACTTATTCTGTTTAAGAACTGCTGATCTGTAAATCTTCCGGGAAATCCGTTAAAGATCATAATATCCAGGCTGTCAACACTAAAATTTTCTTTAATTTTGTTTTTTATGTTTAGATATGAATACACTTCTATATTTTCCGATTGCTGCAAAACAAAGTTTAAAAACTTATGTTCATAATCGGGGAATGCCGAGAACAGTCCGACACGTAATTTATTTTTTACAACTTCCTGTGTATAAACATAGGAATTGTTTTTGGAATTTTGATCATACTGCTCAGAATTCAGTTTTAATGTTAATTTGTTTACACCAACAGTATTAAGCTTATAATTAAAGCTTATTTCCTGTTCACTGTTTTCTTGTTCGAACTTCAGGGTTTTACTTGCCAAAACTTTTTGTCCGCTGAAAAGAATGAGTCTGGCATCTGCAGGTTGTGTATTTGTATTTGCGATTTTTACACTTATTTGCTGTTCTTTTCCCTGGTAAACAACAGGTTTATAATCAACATCCTGGATAAAAAAATCAGGTTCCGGTTTTGTTTTACCTATTCCGATAGAAAAAACAACCGCATCATTGCCGGATTGTGGATATGGTCCGTCTGTCCGGATTCCATCACTGATGATGACCACCTGATCCGGTTTTTGTTCTGCAATTATTTTGAAAACATTGTTATAATTTGTTAATCCCTGATAATTGTTTAATGAATCTGGACTATCCTGATAGATTTCCTGGCTAAAATAATAGTTATTTACTGCCAGGTTTTGGTCATTCAATATTCTGCCCAGACTTTCTGACGCGATTCTAATGCTGTCAGGGCGGTTTTCAGACTCAGTTATTAATCCCATAGATGAAGAGATATCAGTAAAAACAGAGACATTGCGCGGCACCTGCTCGGTATAACTAAAAAACAATTTCGGATTAAAAAACAACAGGATCAGGCAGACAAGTGTTATGATTCTGAAAATTGCCAGTGTGTATTTAAGCCGCGATCTGCTCTCAGGATTTGTTTGCCGGTATAAAAAATAGGACAAACCTGCAGAAACAAAGATTATTATTAGAATAAAAATAAAGGGAATATTTATGCGGATAATTTCAGGAAAGATATTTTGCATATTCTAAAGTGATGTCAGCTTTAATGACGGATAGGCATTTAAATCCTGAGCAGAAGGTTTGTTCCTTTTCAAATATTCCAATCCGGTTCGGGCGATCATTGCTGCATTATCTGTACAAAACTGAAATTCCGGTTCATAAAAATCGAAACCATATTTTACGGAATGATCGCGGAGCATTGTTCTTAATAACTTATTTGCAGCCACCCCACCGGCAACAGCAACAGCCTGCACCTTGTATTTTTTTGCAGCGCGCAAGGTTTTCTTTACAAGAACTTCAACAGCTGCCAGCCTGAATGAAGCGCATATAGATGACATGTTTGCTTTAATGTAGTCATCTTCATGTTTATTTAAAAAGGTCAGAACAGCTGTTTTCAAACCACTGTAGCTGAAGTCAAAATGATCATCTTTTACAAAAGCTTGCGGAAATTTTACAAACTTAGGATCACCATCTTCAGCAAGCTTATCAATTATGGGTCCACCGGGATAACCAAGTTTCAGTATTTTTGCAGTTTTATCGAATGCTTCTCCAACGGCATCATCACGGGTTGTACCTAATATTTTATATTTCAGATAATCCTGCATCAGAACCAGCATTGTATGTCCGCCGGAAACAATTAAAAACATAATCGGGAACTTTACGTTCTTCTGGCTTAGAAGATTGCCGTAGATATGCCCTTCCATGTGGTTAACACCAACAAAAGGCTTCTTCAAAGAAACCGATAATCCTTTTGCAAAATTTAATCCTACTAGCAACGCACCAACAAGCCCGGGACCATAAGTTACCGCTATCCCATCGATTTGTTCAAGATTAGTTTTGGCAGTTTCGAGAGCCTGCTTTACAACAGGAATCAGCAATCGCAGATGTGCCCGTGATGCCAGTTCGGGAACCACACCTCCAAAACGAGTGTGCACAAGCTGAGAAGAAATAATATTGGATAAAACGACTTCATTATCCAAAACGGATGCAGAAGTCTCATCGCAGGATGTTTCAATGCCAAGAATACGCAAAACTACTCTCCCCTGCGCTGAAGTTTCAGATTAAAAGTTGTCGGACTGGCATCAATCCAGGTAATTTTAGGTGGCGTTTTGATCTGCATAGGATAATGCATTTTGCCGCTCTCAAACTGATCACGATAGTTAAAAGTTACTTTTATATCATCCTGCGTTAACCTTGAGATTAACGATTCGCCGCCTTTTACACGAACAGAAATTGAAGTCGGTATAGCTTCGGCATGAATATCATCCGGAAGATCTGTTATAAGAATTGGGATGTTGTATATTGTACGCTCCACAATCTGTTCAACGATAAATTTAACATTAACTTTTTGGGGCTCTATGCTTATAACACCCGGCTCAGGAGAAATCAGATTTGCATTTTGTTCAAATGGATACTGCACATCCAATTCCCGGATTGTATCTGTAGATACCTTCTGCATTTCAAGAACTAACGATTTAGGTCCGGAAACAAGAATGCTGTCCTGCGAAGGAATAATATCTGCAAGGAGATAACCGGGCAATGTGCGTATGTTGCTTACAATGTTTACAGGAATTTCTGCCTGGTAGAATTTATCAACATCCAGATTCAGTCTTTTGGGAGTTATGATATCAACAACTTTAATTCCTAAATCCTGTGGAAACTGGAATTTATTTATATAGTCATTAAGATTAATGATCTGATCAGAATTTATTTCCGGAAATTCCAGACCAATGTGTGTATCGGCAAAATTTAAGGCAAACAATGCCCGGCCGGTTCCTGTAATTTTTAATCTGATTTTCTCCGGGGGCAGTTTCTTTAAGACTAAGTTTGGTCCGAGCGTTTCAATTTTAAGGGGCACTTCAATAGTATGTGTGTATTCTTTATCACTTGTCACAGCAATCCAAAGTAATAATGCAAGGAAGAAAGAACCACTCAATGCTTTGTAATTTTCTTTAAGATAAGGAACAAATCCGTCCACGTATCTCCTGCTTTTTATACTATTTCCGCTTTACCTGATACTTATTAAAACGCGATCTTCTGCCCGGTTAAACTTTAAAATTTTTGCTGCACTTGCATTTACAGCTGCAATCTCAAGGAACTCCATACTATTCCACAGGACCATCAACTCGCCATCATTTTTTTCTGCATAGTAAGAGTTTAAAGTGTTAGTTGAGAAGTCTTTAACCTTAACGTGATCTATTGCATATTTATTCATCCGCTCCATATCGCGGCGTGAAAAACCAGTAATTATATTTCCAAACCGATCTATATTAACCGCTTCCAGGGCAAGGTATCCATCGCTCTGTTTTTGGTAAAATACATTTGGTATTTCTGTTCTTTCATCCAGCCGTGTTCCAATCTCTTCACAGCTTTTACCTTGCATAAGCTTACCGGCAGCAGGCGCGAAAATATCTCTTCCATGAAAGGTAAAACTTGAGCGACTGTTGTTAATTTTTTTCGGATCAAGCTGGTAAGCCGTGTAAGCTTCACGGTTAAAAATAAATTTAAAAACACCATTGTCCGGCCCGATAAAATAATGCTGCGCTGTGCGGACTAAAAGCGGCCGTCTGGAACTCCCGACTCCAGGATCAACAACAACAATATGTATTGTTCCTTTTGGAAAAAAGGAGTAATAAGAATGTAAGGAAAACGCTGCACCACGAATATCAAACGGCTCCACTTCATGGCTAATATCTACAACATCAGCATTAGGATAATGACTTTTCAAGACACCTTTTATACTTCCCACATAACCATCAAGCGTTCCAAAATCGGTTAACAAAGTTACAATTTTACGGGTCATTTTTCTCTCACTTATTTTTCTGACATTTCGGACAGAAATGCGTTCCGCGTCCGGCAAACCTGATTTTCTCAATCGCCGTTCCGCATGATGTACACGGTAATCCGGCTCTGCCATAGACATTAAAATAAAACTGATTTTTCCCTTTTTCTCCGGAAGGATCGCGGTAATCCGAAATTGTACTTCCCATGTTTAAAATTGAATTATTCAAAACATAAAGAATATTTTCAAACAAAAATCGTGCCTTTTTACCTCTAATTTTATTGCTTATTACAGCAGGATGTAATCCGCTTAAAAAAAGCGCTTCATCTGCATAAATATTTCCTACACCCGAAATATATTTCTGTGAAAGTAAAAATGCTTTGATATTCATCTTGCTAGTGGATAAATATTCTGAAAAATATTCATAGTCAGCATCCAGGGCATCCTTCCCAACATGTGCAATCTGGTCATCAGGATCCGCAACATGATAAATACGGCCAAATTTTCTTACATCCTTAAACAATATGCACGTATCATCACTAAACAGAACCACAACTCTGATGTAGTCATCAAAATCACATTGATTCTGTTGTTCGAAATACAGAACTTGTCCGGTCATTCTCAAATGAATAATCAAAAAAGTCTTCGTCAGTTTTAGTATTAAATATTTGCCCCTTCTGCCTATTTCAAGGATTTTCTGTCCAGCGATTTCAACATCACACATGTTCTGAAAAGATCTTGACCAAAGCGCTTCAATCTGATTAATTTCTTTTCCGATAATACGTGTCCGTAATTCACGGGCAACGGTTTCAACTTCAGGCAGTTCAGGCATATTGTTCTACTCAAGATTAATCAGCCGGGCGCCTTCAAACTGCTTCCCGAGAGCTAAAATATCCTGCTCTTTTGCTGTTTCTCCCATTTGATTATACAGGCTTGCCAACAATGTGTACGCTTCAAAAATTGTTGTTTTTTTTGCAACACTTAACTCCAATTGCGTCCTTGCATCCTTAATGTTGCCTTGTTTCTGATAATACAAACCACGCAAAAAATGAAAATCTGATTCATTTACTGTTTCTTTATATTTATTGCTTACAAGCGTATAGGCCTGCTCCAACGCGCCTGTTTCTATCATAGCCCTGAGATAAAATACGCATTCATTACGGTTGAGCGGCATATATTTTTCCGCTGTCCGGATATTCTCGACCACAATTTTATAATTTTGCAGCTCAAAATTCAGCTTTGCCATTAAAACATAATATTTTCGGTTAATCCTGATTTCGCTTTTTTTGATGCCATTCAGATAGTCCTGCAATTGATATTGAGCAATATCTGTATGCAATTGTTGTATATAATTTTCAGCAATCTCTAAAATCAGGTCAAAATTTTCTGGGTCCTGTGCAAGTGCTTTTCGGTAATTTCGAATTGACTCATCAAAATTGTCCGCTTTATAATTAATCGCTGCAATTTTGATATAAACTTCAGGATAAAATGAACGCAGGCGCAGCGCTTTATTATAATCTTCAAGAGCATTAATATTCATCCCCTGGCGGTTGTTAATATCTCCGCGTAATTCAAAATATTTGGCTAACCGGTTGTTTTTTTCAATTGCCTGATCAATATAAATCAACGCATCCTGATAATTTTTTGCCTGAAATTGCTCAATTGCCCGGGAATAATATTTAAAAGCAATATCCGGATCGGCTGGTTCCCGCATCTGGGGATAACAGGATAATAAAAGGAAAGTAATCAATAATGAAGATAAAACTTTAACGAACATCAATAGACCGGTATTTAAATCTGTTTTGGTTTACGATTTAGATTTTTTATTGTTCTACAAGATCTGCAAGTTTATCGTAATATTTTTGATGTCCGGGATCTTTGGTGAACTGCTCGTTGCGCCTGATACATTTTTGTATATTTTTTTTCAATTCTTTAAGAAATTCATCTGACCCATCCTTAGCCCATTTTTGAATTACTTCTTCGAGCATTTCCCTGTTTTCCGGTGTATACATTTTGCTCATAATTCTGGCTGCAACCACGGTCATTATCATGTCATCAGAATCTTTATATCTGGCAATATAACCCAGGATAAGTTCAGGATTGTTTGGGGCTACATATTCAAGTGACTGAAAAGAAAACTGTCTAAGATTTTCATCCGGATCATTTAAAAGCTTCTCAAGTGTTTTCTCCCACCCTTCCGTGGGGCCATGACGACCTATCATTTCAGCAAGAATACTTTTATCCTGAATAGCTTTGTGAAAATCGTTTTGATAATAAGAATCGATAGCTGCCGGCAACTCTTCAAAATACTGAATTGTTATGTCTTCCGGTGTATCGAGATTAAAATATTTACACAAACGAATCAGGAATTTGGATGCATACTGCACTTTACCACTGTTAGGCCGGGTTGTCAGATAGAAATCGTGAAGCGCCTGTAAATTGGACATTAAATCAATCCCTGATGCAAAATTCCTAAAATTAATATACTTAAGTTGTTAGTATTTAATAATATACGTAACGAAAACTTATTATACAATCCTGAAGAAAAATCAATCTTTGCTGATGCGCAAATTATCTAATGACAAAAAAAATGTTTTGGTTTGCGTCAATATATAGGTACAAAGAATAATAAATAAATTCTCAAACACCTTCAGCCAGCTTACTTTCTCTATTCCTGCGAGTGATGCCCCGCAACCACAATCAATTTCTAACCCGCGAAATAAGGCAACTGCCACCATTATTGTAAATACCAGCATAAGTGAAAACAATATTCCGGCCGCACTCCTTGTATAAAGGCCAATCATTAGAAAAATTGCAGCAAACAATTCAATCCAAGGCATAAAAATAGCAGGTAATGCACTTAATGATGGCGGTAAAATATCATAGGCGCGGATTGCAGCTGAGAACTGCGCAGCATTAATTATTTTTGAGTGCGCAGCATAAATAAAAAACAGCGCTAAGCCCCATCTGATGATTAAAATAATGTATTTTTTGAGCATACAATTTTCAGGATTTTTACGATTCAGATTTTGCTGTTTCTACCGGATGACCGGCTTTTTGCCACTCGGAAATACCACCATTAAATACTGCAACATGTTTGTAATCAAGCTTTTTTAATTCAGTGGCTAATATTCTTGCCTGGTTGCACCGGGAACTATAACAATAGACGACGATATTCTCTTCTTTTTCAACATCTTTCAGCAATTGTTCTTTTGTCCTGGAGCTGTATGGTACATTTAATGCTCCCGGAATATGACCACGGCTATAGCTAAACATGGGCCGTGCATCAATAAATACAGCCGTTTTGGAATCAAAAATCTCTTTTGTCTGTTCAACTGTTAAAATTTCGTCATCTGAAAATTTTTCCGACTGGTAAATATAATCTATCCCGGATGCCGATAAATTATTGTATATAAATGCAGTAATTATGGCTATTGACAGAATAAGTATAAACTCTTTGATTTTGGAAGCTCTCATATTATTTCCTCTTAATTTGATCCAGAGTTCTTTTTATTGCCTTAAGTCCTTTTTCCAACTGACTCAAACTGTTTGCATAAGATATTCTTAAATAGTGCTCAGCTGCAAATCCCTGGCCCGGTACAACAGAAACTTGTGCATTTCTTAATATGTATAATGCCAAATCTGTAGAATTTTTTATTTCGGTGCCGTCAGGAGAGATACCATAAAATGCATCAATTTTTGGAAAAAAGTAAAACGCCCCATCCGGTTTAATAAATTTCATTCCAGGTATTTTTTTTAAATACTGCATTACGAATTTTCTGCGTTCATCAAATTGTGTACGCATTTTAATTACATCATTTTGCGGACCACTGAATGCTGCAACAGCTGCATATTGTGAAATTGATGAAACACTAGATGTGGCATGCCCCTGAATTATATCACAGGCTTTTATCACTTCCCGTGGACCGGCTGCAAATCCTAACCGCCAACCTGTCATCGCAAATGCTTTTGAGACGCCCTGGAAAAGAATGATCCTGTCTTTTAAAACTTCACGGTAAATTCCGACGCTATCAAAAGGACAATTATCATAAATCAGTTTGGAATAAATCTCATCTGAAAGAATAAAAACATTTGTATCTTTTAGCACATCTACAAGCCCCTTCAACTCCGCACCATCGTAGGTCATTCCTGTCGGATTGCTTGGATTGCTGAACACCAGCGCTTTTGTTTTTTCTGATAGTGCGGACTTAAGTTGTTCCGGTGAAATTTTGAAATTATTTTCCAAGCCTGTTTTCAGAAGAACCGGAATTGCTCCAACAGCCTTAATCAGTTCGATATATGTTGGCCAGCACGGTGTTGGGATAATCACTTCATCTCCTGGGCTCACCAGTGCCAGAATCGTATTAAAGATTGCCTGTTTGGCACCGTTACTTATTATAATTTCATCAGAAGAATACTCAACATTAAACTCTGCCTGCAGCCAATTACAGATAACATCACGTAGTTCTTTTATTCCCCTGTTCAGGGTATAATGCGTTAAGTTCTTATCCAAAGCATCTTTTGCAGCATTTTTAATAAAATCTGATGTATTAAAATCTGGTTCTCCAACTCCAAGATTTATTATTTCATATCCCTGCGATCTAAGTTTTATGGCTTCTGCAGCCATGCGCATAGTGCCTGATTCCGAAATTCGACTCATCATTTGTGATAACATAAACACTCGCAGAATAAATGTAGGTTTAGATATTTGAACAGAAGGAATTTAATCAGCTGCTTCTTTTGAGACCAATATAATTTCCGGAGGATCACTATAAAGAATATAAAGAGAAGAAATTTTTAATCATCTGAACCCCTGCAGATGTCATAATTGATTCAGGATGAAACTGAACACCTTCAATTGGATATTCTTTATGTCTGAGTGCCATAACTATACCATCTTTGGTTTCAGCAGATATTTCAAGACAATCAGGCATTGAGTTACGCTGAACTATCAGCGAATGGTATCTTGTAGCGGTGAAAGGATTAGACAAACCGTTAAATATGGTATTATTATCATGAAATATATCTGATGTTTTTCCATGCATCAGGACTGGCGCCCTTACTACATTTCCGCCAAAAACTTCACCAATAGCCTGATGCCCGAGACAGACACCAAGGATCGGAATCTTACCTTTAAAATACTTAATAGAATCCATCGTGATTCCGGCTGTTTTTGGTGTTCCGGGGCCCGGTGAAATTATGAGACCTGTATAACCGCTATTCTCAATTTCATTCACTGTTATTTTATCATTTCGTATTACATCAAATTTTTTTTCTAAAACACCTAAAATTTGCGCAATATTGTATGTAAATGAATCATAGTTATCTAAGAGCAGAATCATAAATTTTCATTTGGTTTGATTTGTTGCACCGGCCCACTCAACAGCCGTCTTAAGAGCCTGGGCTTTATTCATCGTTTCCTGGAATTCATTTTCGGGAACAGAATCGGCAACAATTCCCGCGCCTGATTGAATAGTTAAAACAGAGTCTTTAAGTACAACTGTACGGATGGCAATACACCAGTCCATATTTCCACTAAAATCGAAGTAACCTATAGCACCGCCATAAACTGCACGCTCAGTTGGCTCCAATTCGTCAATAATTTCCATTGCCCTGATTTTTGGTGCACCCGACAATGTTCCGGCCGGGAATGTCGCATATAAAGCATCGACTGGGCTATAACTCTTATTAAGGTTACCAGTTACGTCCGAAACAATATGCATCACATGAGAATATTTTTCTACTTTCATCATCCGGCTCACATGCACACTGCCAAACGAGCACACTTTGCCAAGATCATTTCGCCCCAGATCAACAAGCATAAGATGTTCAGCCAGTTCTTTTTTGTCCTGTAATAATTCCTGTTCAAGCTCATTATCTTCTGTACTTGAATGCCCGCGTGGCCTGGTTCCTGCGATAGGTCTGGTAGAGACAATATTATTTTCAATACGCACAAGAAGTTCTGGAGATGACCCAATTATATCCAGCTCATCTAAATTAATGAAATACAAATAAGGAGATGGATTAACGATACGTAAAACCCTGTATATATTGAAAGGGTCACCTTCATATTTTGTAGAAAATCTTTGGGAAAGTACTACCTGGAAGATATCACCTGCAGCAATATACTCTTTTGCCTTGTTGACAATATTCTCGTACCCGCCTTTTTCCATATTGGACTTCCACTCAACAGACTGTTTGTTCGGTATAAATGAAGCGGCTTTATTTTGTTCAACCAGATCCTTAACCGATTCCAGATACTGAACGGCTTTTTTAAAAACCGCATCTGCATCACTTTTTGAATCGATAAGTGGTGCATGAACATACATAATGGTTTTACGAATATTATCAAAAATGATAAATGAATTAAAAAATCCCAACAAACCCTGTGGAATCTGCTGATCACGTGTAACCTTAAAAGGAATTTCTTCCAGCAAACGGATAGTGTCGTAACCCAGGTACCCGACTGCACCGGAAATCAGGCGTGGTAAATTTTCCGGATGTACAACGGAGAATGATGCCAAAATGTTTTTAAGGGCATCCAGTGGCTTTTCGGTGCCGGCAGTGCTATTCACCCGATCTTTAAATTCAGGAGATTTAATTTCTATCTGATACTGATCATCTTCAATTTTAAATAACAGGAAAGGATTAAAACCAATAAAACTGTAGCGTGCATTTTGACCAATTCCTTCGGCACTCTCGAGAATAAAAGAATTTGATATTTTCTCATTTGAATAGACTGCATTATAGACTGAAACCGGGGTTTCCATATCTGCCAGATGTTCAATAATAACAGGAACAAATGCCCCGTTTTCTTTTATTTTATCCTGGTTTTCTGTTAATAGACTGTGGAAAGATTCAAGAGTTGTTGATTGTATCATTTACAAGCTATTCTTCTACTTTTTCGCTGCGTTGAGCTTTAATAATTCTAACACGTTCAATTCTTCGGCGATATACACGTTCCACAGTAAATTCGAGATCATTCCAGCGAATCGTGCTTTTTGTTTTTGGAACAGATCCAAATTGCCCTAAGAGAAATCCGGCCAGTGTATCAATCCCTTCCTCTTCAGGAAGCTTAAAACCATGCATATCATTAAGATCATCTATAAGAATACTTCCACTAACCAGAAAAGTATTGTCATCAATTTTGCTGATTTGCGGAGTTTCCTGGTCATGTTCGTCTTGTATTTCACCTACAATTTCTTCAATCACATCTTCAAGAGTAACAATACCAGCCGTACCACCATATTCATCAACAACAATTGCCATGTGAATCCTTTCTGTTCTGAATTCACGCAACAGCTCGTTAATCTTTTTCTGCTCAGGCACAAAATATGGCGGGTTTGTAATTTTAGTGATATCAAAATCTGAAAAAGTACGACGCTTTATCAAGGGTAACAGGTCTTTGATATGCAATATTCCTGTAATATTATCAATAGAATCTTTATATACCGGAATTCTTGAATGATTTTTCTCTTTGTTAATTTTTAAGAGATGCGTAATGCTGACTTTTCCATCCACACATATCATATCTGTACGCGGAACCATTATTTCGCGTGCTACTGTTTCACTCATTTCAAAAATACTGTGAATCATGTCTTTTTCATCTTTTCTAAGAGCAGCCCCATCATCAGCAAAGTCAACAATCTGACGTAGTTCTTCTTCCGACAGATCATGTTTGTCTTTATCTAATCCCATGGATGAACTAAGAATTTGACTGGCACGATCGAGTAAGAGCGTTACAGGTAGCAAAACATAGTAAAATACCAGTAATGGGTAGATTGTAAATTGTGCTGTTTTTTTGGGGTATTTCGCTCCAACAAATTTTGCAAGGAATTCACTTATTGTAATGTAAAACAGAAAAAACAAGGCAACTGCAAGAAGAACTGCAAACGTAAAGTTAATTCCCCACAATGCGATCAGGGAAATGCCTATTTCCAGTGCAAAAACCACTGCAAATGCAATACTGATTGTGTTTCCGGTAATGACTGTAAGCAAAAGCCTGCGTTGCTCTTTGAGTAATTGAGCAATCTGCTTTTCAGAACTTTTTGTACTGGTTGCAAATGATTGGATTGTAGATGTATTTAATGAAAAAAATGATGTTTTCAGTGTTATAAAAATTGCAGATAATATTATAAAAAAGAAAAAAGAGAAGAAATCAATAAAAGACAAAGGGTCCAAAGTTGGTGTTACACTCCGAGGTTAGTTGCACTTACACAAAAAATTAGTTTTGGAATCTAAAAGATTAACAAAATAATTACAAAAAAAGTTTACATTTTCGTGGCAAATTAAAGCATTTCCAAAGCATAGAAGTCAACTAGTCTGTTTTCATGCATTTTCATTTCGGCTTTTGCATCTTCTTCAAGGTCATCAAAACCTGCCAAATGCAGTAAACCGTGTATAATCAGTCGAATAACTTCTTCTTCTAACGACACCTTAAAATCGACGGCTTGCTTACCGGCCATATCAAAACTGATGTATATTTCCCCTTCTATTGCATCATCCCCGAGATCAAATGTAATTACATCTGTCGGGCTCGGGTCGTTTAGATAAGTTCCATGCATTTCCGCTAATTGATTATCATTTATAAAAACAACAGATATCGACTGTGCAGCTAAATTTATATCCTTACAGACATCAACCACCAGCTTTTCCAGCGCCACAGTATTTAACTTTAGCCCTTTAAAAGGCAGGTTGATGTCAACGTCCATTATCAGTAACCTTTTCCTGGCGCTGTTTTTTTTCTTTGCTGTTATTTTTTACGATATCTTTACTTTCCGGATATTCCACCCGATGTTGAAACACACCGTAAAGAACCGGCATAAATGCATCAATAATTTGTTTAAGCTCCTTGAAAGTAAGATCACACTCATCCAGTTCACCGTCTTTGTATTTTTGATGAACCAGTCCTTCTACAAACGCACGGATTTTTGACGGGCTGGGACTCTTAAGAGTACGGGATGCTGCTTCAACTGTATCTGCTATCATAACCACAGCCGTTGCTTTGCTGCGTGGTTTAGGGCCCGGATATCGAAAATCTGATTCATTTAATTTATCCTTATCACCTGCCTGAGCGAGCGCTTTATTATAAAAGAAATACATCAAACTCGTACCATGATGTTCAGCAATAAAATCGCAGATACGTCTTGGTAATTTATGTTCTTCCGCCATTTCCATGCCCGTTTTTACATGAGAAGCCAATATTAGTGCACTCATATTGGGTTTTAATTTACTGTGGCGGTTATTTGCATCCATCTGGTTTTCAATAAAGTACTCAGGCTTTTCCATCTTGCCAATATCATGATAATATGATCCAACCCGCGTTAACAATGAGTTTTCACCTATTTCTTTAGCAGCTGCTTCTGCCAGGTTTCCTACAACCATACTATGATGAAAGGTCCCTGGTGCTTTGAGTGACAACTCTTTCAGTAACGGATGATTAAGATCTGAAAGTTCCAGGAGACGGACATCTGTGGTGATATCAAAAAGTTTTTCAAACAATCCTAAAAGCATGTAGGTGATAAATGGTGCAAAGATGGCGTTTGGCAATAAATTGTATGAAAATATTTTTATAAGATTATTTAATGAGTCAAAACGCAGGAAGGTAATTGCAGCAATGATCCATAAGTAAGCCAGTGTGATATATAAAATTGCTTTAAAAATCTGGTTTCTGTTCCTAATTTCATGCACAGAGTAGATAGCAACCATTCCTGAAACCACCGTCATCAAAGTAATATCATAACCACCACCCTGAATACCACCCAGGATAAGCCCGATAGCCGCCGTCACAACAAACCCAATCCCAGAATCAATAAGAATCGCTAACAACATACTGGCAATAGTTGTGGGGATCATATAAACAGGCCAGTTAAGGGTTCCGACAATTATATAGGCCAGAACAACCTGCAGCAGAATAATTACACTGATCATCATCAGCTTTTTATTATCAGCAAAAATCTTTTTACGGAATGAGAACAAATAAAGTCCGACTATAAAAAGAATAGATCCAAGCAGCATAACCTTGCCGGCCTGGGCAAAAATCGGCTGCCAGTTACCTTCCCGTTTACTGCGTTCTACACGTGCGGATTCCAGGGAATACAATTTCTGGTATATTTCTTCATCAATTCGTTCGTTTGCATCAACAATGCGTTCATTTTCATAGACCATATCTTTTGTAAGGCTTACACTCCCTATAGCATCGGTAACTGCTTTATCTGTTTGGGTTTGGTTTAACAAAAGATTTGGTTTTAATATCTGCTTTACAAATTTCATTAATACAAAAGAACGATCTTTATTAAGGAATTCAGCTGCTTTTTTCGAAAGGCTTTCATATACAGCATCAAGACTGCTGTACCTGTTTTTTGGTGCAACTTCTTCGATATCATTTTTTATAAAGGCAACCAGTTCCCTTTTAAATCCCCGCGGATCAACATCGAGTATGCCATCTTTTAGCTGATTGCGGATATCTGATAAAAACAAATTCAAAGCAGCTTTTTTATCCTTATTATGAAGTATGCCATTCAGGGTTATAACTTCATCCAGCCCCAGGTTTATACCAAACGAATCAAGTAAAACAGCTTTTGACTGAAAAGCCCTGTTCCGGATATCCTGATTTAAACTGTCGGAAATTATATATGGAAATTTTTCCTTTATAAACTGGAGACTTCCATTCAGATTTGAAAGCTGACCAAGAGTTGCCTGCTCATCATAATTGAAATAGTATGGAACACGGCTTACCGCCTGATTGCGTTCTTTTTGTAACTCTTCATCTGTTTTAAGGATAAAAAAGTTATAAGGTGCAACAACCTTTTTGGTGGCAACACTGCCAATTTTTACGTCAGTATAGCGAATTGTATTATCAGTTGAAAACAGCAAAGGAATGGCAATCATCAGGACAATAAAATACGATGTTTTTAAAGCCATTTCCCTGAAAGGTTTATCGCTAACCGTGTACTTTTCTAAGGAAAGAAGAAATTCTTCCCAGGATTTTTTTATACTCATAATTTTAAATGTGTGAAAACTCTTTTAATGCTTCTCTGAAAATCAGCATCCGTTGTACTTCGGATGTGCCTTCGCCAATTTCCATTAATTTTGCATCACGCCAATAACGCTCCACTTCATATTCCTGCGTATATCCATATCCACCGTGGATTTGTATAGCTTCCTTTGTTACATCCATTGCCGCTTCCGATGCATAAAGTTTTGCCATTGATGCTTCTTTTTTATGTGCTAATTTTTCCTGACGCAACTGGGCGGCATAGTAAACAAAGTGCTCAGCTGCCTGTATTTTAAGGTACATGTCCGCAAGTTTAAATTGTATAGCCTGAAAGTCAATTAATTTTTGTTTGAACTGTTCTCTCTCATGACCATATTTCATTGCTTTCTGGAAAGCAGCTTTGGCGATTCCCAGCGATTGGGCCCCAATCCCGATACGGCCGCCATCCAAAGTTGCCAGAAATTGTTTATAGCCGTTATTTAGTTTACCAAGCAAATTTTCTTTTGGTACTTTTACATCATTAAAATGCAGCATGCTTGTTGGTGAAGCACGCATTCCTAACTTTTTTTCTTTTTTACCGACTTCAAAGCCGGGCATGCCTTTTTCAAGGATAAAACTTGAAATGCCCCTGGTTGATTTTGCCCTATCTGTCACAGCAGTGACCACAAAAACATCAGCGTAAGCCGCATTGGTAATATAGATTTTAGAGCCATTCAGAATATAATTATCACCATCATCAACTGCCGTTGTTTGTGTTCCACCTGCGTCACTGCCTGCAGCAGGTTCGGTTAAACCAAATGCACCCAACTTTTCGCCTTTTGCCAAAGGAACAAGATATTTTTGTTTCTGTTCTTCCGTTCCAAACATTTCAATTGGTGTGGATGCAAGAGAGATATGTGCTGAATAGGATAAAGTTGTCGCGGCACATACTTTCGCAAGTTCTTCCAGTGCAATCATATAGGAGATGTAATCAAAACCGGCTCCGCCATATTCTTCAGAAACAGGCAAACCTAAAAGATTAAGTCCGGCCATCTTCTTAAATGTCTCTTCCGGGAATCGTTCGTTTTCATCAATCTCGATCGCGATTGGTGCCATCTCCTTTTGGGCAAAATCACGAACCATTTTCCGAACCATCCCGTGTTCTTCATTAAATTTTATCATTGGATCGCTCCCGGCTACTTAAAACAATATCAATATTCGATATTTTTTAAATATTAAGAATTTTATTTAGATAAATATTTACATGTATTGTCATCAGATCAAAAGAACCAATAAGGCGGGAAAACTAATCTGTTACATAACCAATAGGTGATTCCTGGATGGATTTGATATGATTATTTTCATCAAGTAAAATTGCTTTTGGATGATGGGATTCAAATTCATCTTCATTGAGATTCACATAAGTAATAATAATTACCCGGTCTCCGATCTGTCCCAATCTTGCTGCAGCACCGTTAAGGCAAATTTCTCCGGAATTTGGTCTTCCCAGGATTGCATATGTCGTGAAGCGGGCACCATTGTTTATATTTACAACATCCACTTTTTCATAGGGTAAAATATCGGCTGCCTGCATTAATTCAGGATCAATAGACAAACTGCCTTCATAGTTTAGGTTAGCATCGGTTACGGTTGCCCGGTGCAATTTAGTTTTTAAAAAAGTACGTTGCATTTGTGATTAATTTTCCTGTAAAAAATTTGAATTTAAAGAATTCAATCAGCTAAAACAATCAACTCTATTTAGATTGTTGTTCCAATAAGTGTATTGGTTGTAACTTCCTTTACTTTTACATTTACAAAGGATCCTACATCAGCTTTTATATCAGGAAAAACAACAATTTTGTTACCATCATTTCTTCCCATTTGCTGACCTGGTTTCTTGCTATTTCCTTCAACAAGTACTTTGAAAGTCTGTTCCAAATGTCTTTGATTCCTTTCCAGGCTGTGCTTTCTTTGTAAATCCACTAATCTCGTGATCCGCGATGTCTTCTCTTCTTCGGTTACATCATCCGGAAACTTTCTTGATGCGATGGTCTGTTTACGCTCGGAATATTTAAACATAAATGCCGAATCAAACTTTACTTCTTCCAAGACATCCAAAGTGTCCTGAAATTCCTGCTCAGTCTCTGTTGGAAAACCAACTATGATATCGGTAGTCAGCACAATATCAGGAATTGTATTACGTATATGTTTTGCCAAAGTCAGAAATTCATCTTTCGTATAGGTACGGTTCATCATATCTAAAACTCTGCTGTTTCCTGCCTGCAGCGGTAAATGAATCTGCTTGCATGCTTTGTCATTCTGAGCGATTACCTGGAGCAATTTCTCCGGAAAATCCTTTGGATGCGGAGATGTAAAGCGGATACGTTCAATTCCGTTTACTCTAGATGTCATTTCAATAAGATCCGCAAAATCATAATCTTCATATTTATATGAATTAACATTTTGTCCCAACAAAGTAATTTGCCTGAAGCCTTTTTCGGCGAGTTGTTCCACTTCTTGAACAACATTCAACGGATCACGGCTGCGCTCTCTCCCCCTTGTATAAGGTACAACACAAAAAGTGCAGAAATTATCACAACCACGCATAACAGCTATCCAGGCATTTACTCCACCTTCACGTGAAGGAAAGACATCGCTGTAGGTCTCAAACTCCGAAAGTGTAAGGTAAAAATCTTTCTCACCGGATTCATCCACATTTGCCAGCATTTCAGGTAACTTTTTATAAGCATCCGGACCGGCGACAATATCCACACCAACCTTTTCATCCAGGAGTTCTTTTCGCAGGTTTTGTGCCATGCAACCTAATACACCCATCACCAGCTGCTTGTTTTGTCGTTTAAGCAATTTTAAAGTGTTGATACGCTGGTGAACTTTCTGATGGGCATTTTCCCTTACTGAGCATGTATTCAGAAAAATAACATTTGCATTTTCCGGCTCACTGGTAAAATCATAACTATGCTTTTTAAGAATCGTTTTTACAATTTCGGTGTCATATTCATTCATCTGACAACCATAGGTCTCTATATAAACCTTTTTCAAAGAATTACTCCTGTTGCAAAATCTTTTTCTATTTCAACTAACTTTACTGAACGCAATTGGTTGTGCAAATCATCCTGTGTTTTAACCTTAACGCGTATATAGTTTTCAGTTAATCCGCTCCAGTAACCATCGCGCTGTTCTTCAAATAAAACAGTCATTTCCTTTTCAAGAAAATCTTTATAAAACTTATATTTTTTTCGTTTTCCTAATTCGTTCATCTCTGCATAGCGTTGCTTTTTTACAGCATGATCTACTTTAGCATCCATTTTGAAAGATGACGTTCCTTTTCTATCGGAATAGGTAAAAACATGAAAATAAGAAATGGGTAAATCTGCCAGCAGCTTTTTGCTGTTTTTATATTCCTCCACACCTTCACCGGGATAGCCAACCATGACGTCTGTTCCCAGGCCAATACCCGGAATTTTGTCTGCGGTATATTCAATTATTTCACGGAAAAATTGAGCGCTGTGTTTACGGCGCATCGATTCAAGAATGGAATCATCCCCGCTTTGAATCGGGATATGTAAGTATGGACAAATTCTGGAGGAATCAGACATAAAATCAACAACTTCTTTTGAGATCGTCGTTGGTTCAATAGAACTTATTCGGATACGATCCAGACCAGAAATATTGTCAAGTTTGTCAAGCACATCAATAAAAGTTTTTCCATCAAAATTGTAAGTTCCGATGTTTACACCCGTAAGCACTATCTCTTTATGTCCCATATCAATTAATTTATGGGCTTCGTCTATAATATCATTAAAATCTCTGCTGCGTGCCGGCCCCCTGGCTTTGGCAATAATACAAAATGAACAAACGAAATTACAGCCATCCTGAATTTTCAGATTTGCCCTGGTGGCATTATCAAATAAACCAACGGACTCAATAACAAAAGAATCTCTGGATATTTTAGGTGAGTGTAAAACAACCGGTTCTGATGATTTGTCCAATCCATTAATATGATCTGCCAATTGCATTTTATGCTCGTTACCGACAATCATATTCACACCATCAATCTGTCGTATAGTATCAACAGCCATCTGTGCATAGCATCCAATTACTGCAATAAAAGTATCTGGATTGGATCGGATACTTTTGCGAACCGCCTGCCTGCATTTTGCATCTGCCTGTTCGGTTACTGTGCAGGTGTTAATAACTGTGAGATCTGATGGCTGGCCAAACTCTACAATTTCGAAGCCCTTATCCTGAAGATTCTTCGCAATTATAGCGGTTTCAGCCTGATTCAATCGACAGCCAAGAGTATGTAATGAAGCCTTTTTACGCATTTTATTTTAAATATTTTTTTAAAGCCGTGGAATTTAAAAAGTTTTGTTTGTTTTTGCTAATATAAAAAAGAAAGCCACTTCAGAGTGCGGAACACAATATTATCAACCAAAAAAGAAACATAAGAATTATATAAACAGAACAAAAAAGTTCTCACATAATAGATCTAACCTTATTATTTGTTAATTTTTTCCGAACAACTCTTTAATGAAAAAATTTATTGACAGATTTTTTAAAGCATACGATAACACAGATTATACGACACAAAGTAAAGCAAGAGTTGTGTTTCTTTTAAACATTGCAACTATAATTGTGCTTGTCATGACAACAATGCATCAATTGATCTTTGTAGAACAAATAGATCCTTTTACAACCCATATTTCAAACCTTATGACCCTGGTTATGCTGTCATTAATTTATCTTCTATATAAGGGGCATTTTAATTTTGTTTCAAATGTAACGCTGATGCTTATCCTGACCGGTGTTTGGGCTATTATGTTTTTTGAAAATGTCGACCCTATTAAAAAACTGGATACCATTGTTTTTATTATAGCTGGTGTTGCCTTAACATCTCTCACTTTGTCAGCAAAGAAATTATTGTTGCTGACTTACATGGTTGTCAACTTAATTGTTCTCATAATTTTTGTTATATACATGAATAATATTGGAATAGTAAACACAGAAGACGCCATTGAATATTTTATCGATACATCTTTTGCTATAATCTCTGTCGGTATAATCTCGCTTGTTGGTTTTAACCTTAATCAAAAAAATTTAATACGGGTTGAAAATGAAATTTCTAAAAATATTCGTTTAAATAATTCCCTTGAAGAAAAAGTCTTAAAACGCACTCAAGAGTTAGATCAGATGGCTCAAAAAGCAAAAAAAGCATCTCAGGCAAAAAGTGAGTTTCTAGCCACTATGAGCCATGAAATTCGTACACCGATTAACGGCGTGATCGGGATGATAGATTTCTTAAAAGAAACTAAGCTGAACAAGGAACAACGTGAAGCAGTGGAAATAATTGATATCTCATCTGATGCGCTTCTTTCTGTAATTAATGACATTCTTGACTTTTCGAAAATAGAATCCGGTAATATTGAGATCGATACTATAGATTTTAATCTAAAAGAGCTGGTTCAGAGCATTCATTCGATGTTTAAGCACACAGCTGTAAAGAAAGGGATAACTTTCGAAATCAAATTAGACCCGACATTATATCAGTTTTATACCGGTGATCCGGGTAAAATAAGGCAGGTATTGGTAAACCTTACCGGAAATGCTATCAAGTTTACGTCTAAAGGTGGCGTAATAATATCTGTTTCCAGGTTAGCCGAAAGTGATCAATATGACCATATTCAGGTAGATGTTCTCGACACAGGAATCGGTATCAGCAGAGATTTGCAAAATGAATTATTTAAACCCTTTTCTCAACTGGACAGATCACTAACCCGCAATTTCGGGGGAACAGGACTCGGACTTTCAATTTCCAAGCTTCTTGTTGAAAAAATGAATGGCGAAATCGGTGTATTCAGCGAAGCAGAATCCGGGAGTACCTTCTGGGTAAAGCTCGGATTAAGAAAAAATTTCCAGCATGATCAGTCTAAAAAAATTCAGGATATTTCGTCTGCTGAGTTAACAGGTAAACCAAATCTTGAAATTTTGTTAGTAGAAGACAATGAAATAAATCAGAAGGTGGCAAAAAAAATCCTTGAAAAATTGGGACACCATGTTGACTTCGCTTTTAACGGAATCGATGCCATTGAGAAATTTTCACAAAAAAAATATGATATGATTTTTATGGATATTCAAATGCCGGTTTTGGATGGTATTGAAGCAACCCGCCGCATCCGGGCACAGCAAGAAGATGAACATATTCCTATTGTTGCTATGACCGCCAATGCCAGCTCGGAAGATAAAAGAAAATGTATTGAGGCCGGTATGGATGATTTCATCGCCAAGCCTGTAAAAAAAGATGATATTGCATCTATTCTGGATAAAATTTGTTACTTACCAGCCTGATCAAATAGATAATTCTCTCTTTTTATCCGTTTCCAATATTCGATATTTAACCTTCCCATTGCCTGATAACGAATAAGCATTTAATTTCGCACACTATGAATTTTTCAACACATTTAAAAAGAACGACAAATCTTGCCATACCAATAATAATTGGTCAGCTTGGACACATGGGAATGGCAGTTGTGGACAATCTGATGATTGGACAATTAGGTGCCGTGCACCTGGCAGCTTCATCATTGGCAAATGCAATTTTTATCCAATTTATGATTCTTGGATTGGGTTTAACTTTTGCATTGTCACCATTGGTCGCGGCAGCAAACAGGCATGGTAACGAGCAGGAGTGTTCTTCCTTATTACATCACAGCCTTTTCATAAATATGGCTGCTGCATTTATACTTTTTGGATTTATTGAAATAGCCGTAGTCATTTTGCCGCATCTGGGTCAGGAAGAACAGGTTGTTTCCTATACAATTCCATATCTGCAAATTATTGCAGCTTCTATGATACCAATTATGTTTTTCCAGACCTATCGTCAATTCAGTGACGGACTTACCTATGCCCGGCCGGCGATGTATATCATGTTAATAGCAAACCTGGTCAACGTTTTTTTGAACTGGATTTTTATTTTTGGGAATCTTGGATTTCCACGGCTCGAACTTAACGGGGCAGGAATTGCAACATTTGGAACAAGAACCTTTGCCGGGTTTGCAATGTTTATATATGTATTAAAAAGTAAGAGATTTTCACAATTCAATCCACGTAATTTTTCATTAAATTTCCATAAAAAGCTTGTAAAAAAGATACTACAAATTGGTATTCCCACATCAATGCAGTCCTTTCTTGAAGTGGTTGCATTTACAAGTGTTGCATTCATCATAGGCTGGATTGGAACCTATGAACTTGCTGCTCATCAGATTGCACTCACTATGGCATCCGTAACCTTTATGTTTGCTTCGGGTATTTCACACGCTTCAGCGATCCGGGTTGGCGCAGAATATGGCAAAGAACAAGCAGGTGAAACCTGGATTGCAGGTAAAAGTGCTTTTCTGCTGAGTGCATCAATAATGGGTGTTAACGGGATTCTTTTTATTGTTTTTCGTTACCCGCTGGTTGGAATGTTTATTGATAATCCTACTGTTCAGGAAATTGCCGCCGGGCTTTTGATTATCGCTGCATTATTCCAGGTTTTTGATGGTGTTCAGGCAGTTGGTGTAGGGGCATTACGTGGTATTCAGGATGTAAAGATCCCAACGATTATCGTCTTCATATCTTATTGGGTATTAAGTATACCCATTGGTTACTTATTAGGGATTGTCCTGCAATTTGGTGTAGATGGGGTTTGGTATGGTTTTGTAAGCGGCCTGGGCTCCGCCGCAATTATGCTTGCTTTACGTTTCCGGAAAAAAACTAAAAACGAACCCTTGACAATAGTTTAGCTTCAATTTCAAACACTGTGCTGCTTATCATTTAGCCAATACTTATTAAGCTCTAAACGAATATATCAAACAATTCTTCCAGTGACTTTACCGGATCATTTGATATCCCTGTATGAACCGGGGATGTCTGGATGATTGTACTGCTGGGGGCAACCAGCCAGTTGAAGCGTTCGGATTTACTTATTTTACTGAAATAATCCACATGATCATCTCCATGACAAACAGCAAGATAATGTTTCAACTGCTTTCGGATTAATTCAAAATTCTTTTTTCCGGGAAAAACACTAAGGCGTTCAACCGAAGACATATCGATCTTAGCATCAAGAAAATCAAGAGTCCGGGCAAATAAAATTACACCGACATTTATGAACTCCTGTCTTTCCACATTGGGTACGATCCTGATGACAGCATAATCAAATGATTTGCGATCGGGCACTAACAGCCTCCCTGACAAATAAATGTGACATATTCAATCTGTGATTAAAAAAGTCAAAATACCCTTGCCGCTTCAATTCAGGACTCTCATCCGGAGAAGTTGCCAGCCAGGCATCAGGAATCTGGTTTAAAATATTCTGAAATACTGTTGGTTTAAGAAGCTCTCTGTACTTTTTGTCTGCCTTATTCAACTCGCTCGCATATTTCAAAAGCACATGATCTTTAATAAGCGGAAAGCTATTTTCAGCGTGATTTTTTGTGTTACGCCAGTTGTAATGAAAATTTAATGATGCTCCATGATCAATAAGCCAGATACTTTCATCCTGTATCAGCATGTTCACATTCCGGGCTGTGCGGTCAACATTTGTTATAAAGGCATCGAGCCATACTACTTCTGATGCAAAATTCTCAGAAACATGAATAGCATTTGGACTAAATGTTGCTGCCTGTTCAATAAATTCCATACCCAGATTTATTCCTGCACTGGCTTTCAACAAATCCTGAATCTCTGGATCTGGTTCAGCTTTGGCAATCACCGGGTCCAGCTCCAGTAGCAGTAGTTCTGGTGTTTTAAAGCCCGACAGGCGTGCCAGTTCTCCGCCGATAAAATCGGCAATAAGAGCTTTAACTCCCTGCCCTGCTCCGCTAAATTTTATTACATATTTTCTATGATCATCTGCCCTGACCACTGCCGGAAGAGAGCCGCCTTCCCTGAGTGGAAGCAGATATTCTGTTACTGTTTGAATTCGCATCAGATAGTTTTGCTCAGTTTAATCTTTAAGTAAAAATTTCGCGATGGTCTGCAATTGCATATTGGATGTTCCTTCGTAAATGGTACCGATTTTTGCATCCCGGTAGAACTTTTCGACAGGGTATTCTTTTGTAAAACCATAACCGCCAAGTAAATCTATCATAAGTGAACAAACTTCCTGTGCAGCTTTTGAAGAATATAATTTTGACATTGCTGCCTGTTTCAGAAAAGGTAACCCGGCATCTTTCATGCGCGCAGCATTATAGACCAGCAAACGGGCAGCTTCCAGTTTAGTGGCTGCATCGGCCAGCTGAAACTGTACGCCCTGGAAGCTGGAAATTGGTTTACCAAATTGCAGTCTCTCTTTTGTATATTGTACACCCGCGTCAAATGCCCCCTGCGCAATTCCAACCATCTGTGCACCGATACCGATTCTGCCTTCATTGAGTGTTTCAATTGCAGCTTTATAGCCCTGACCTGCTTCACCTAAAACATTTTCTTTCGGAACTTTACAATTCTCAAAAATCAGTTCACAAGTGGACGATGCTCTTATTCCCAATTTGTCTTCTTTCTTTCCAACACTAAAGCCTTCAAATTCGCGTTCGACAACAAACGCGGTGATACCTTTATATCCTAATTCAGGATTAATGTTTGCAAAAACAATAAAAATCTCGGCTTCATTGCCATTAGTGATCCACATTTTCTGACCATTTAATTCCCAATGATCACCTTTATCAACTGCGCGGCATTGCAAAGCAAAAGCATCGCTGCCCGACCCGGCTTCGGAAAGGGCATAGGCACCTATTTTACCGGAAGTAAGTTGTGGCAGATATTTTTTCTTGATCTGCTCATTACCCCAGTTTATAAAGCAATTATTTACAAGCGTATTTTGTACATCAACAACCACGGCTGCGGAGCCATCAACACTGGCCAATGCTTCGATTGCCAGAACAGACATAAAAAAGTTTGTCTCTGCCCCGCCATATTCTTCAGGAACATGGATACCCATTAATCCCATTTCAAAAAACTGTTTCGGGATTTCTGGTCGTAATTCAGCTTTTTTATCCATTTCCATGACGAATGGTTTTATTTTCTCATCTGCAAATTGCTTTATAGTGTCATAAAAAAATTTCTCATCTTCACTTAAATGCGTTAAAGGTGAAACAACCGGGATTTCGCTCATAATAGCCTCGTCTTGTTATATAAAGTTAAAAAATATAAGGATCGATAATAGTAATGGCAACTGTACTCTTAAGTCTCGGAAAAAATAAAAATATTTACAGAATAATATTTATTTTATTCTGCAAGTCCAACACAGAAAGGATCTGAATTTGAATCTAACCAGGAAATTGCTTTTGGAGTAGTCAGATGATTTTTTATGAATATAGTATATTATTTTTTACCGGATAAACTCTGTACTGATGAAATAAACTGCTCAATTTCATTTTCAATATCAAAAAGAGTGTCCTGCTCGCCTACGTAATCTCTTGTTTTAAGATTAAGCTGATTTACCAGAATACTCAAACTGTTAAGTACTGCCTGAATTTTTTTAATCTGAATATTTGTTACGCTTAAAAACTTTTTATTATAACTCTCATCCAATTCCACTAATTGCGCCATTCCGCTTATGGATGCAATTGAATTGTTAATATAATGCGAAAGCGTTGCCAGTAGTTTATTTAGTGCTTCAATACCCGCCAGCAATTTTTCCCTGTTTATCCTTAATTCGGTCAGGCGGTTACGCTCACTAAAATCCTCCATCGAAATATTGATGAGCTTGTACTTACCGTCTTTATCCGACAAAGCAGTTGCTGTCACAATCAGATCTATAAGAGAGCCGTCAGCTGTAACTTTTTTAATTTCAAGCTGTCTTAATTCACCGGATTTGCGCACTTCTTTAAGAATTTCCGGGAAGTTCCACAGGTCATTCTCCTGGTCCAGTGATTTAATATTTTTATGCAAAATCTGGTCTTTTGAATAGCCAAATACTTCTTCTGCCCGTCTGTTCCAGGTAACAATTCTACCTTTTAAATCTGTTGTTACAAGGATACTGCCGGAATGCTCAATAATATTTTCAATTGTGGCTTTGGCAACTGAAAGATCTTCTATATTTTTGTTAATTTCGTCTTGTAATTTTTTGTTTTCTGTAAGAATTCTTCGTGTTTTATAATGGAAGAATCCGTAGGCAGCTAAAAGAATTGCTGCTATCGTTATAAATATAAACCAGCCTTTCTGCCAGAATGGTTTCAGAATGACAAATTGTTTACTAACAAAGGATCCTTCAACTGATTTTCCATCAACTACAGCTTTTACCTGAAAATTATATGTTCCGGGATCGATGCTGCTGTAACGAATAATATCATTTCGCGCTGCCTCCTGCCAGTCTTCTTCTAGACCAAGTAAACGATAGTAAAATGACAAATCGCTTTCGTTGTAATAATAAAGTCCGGTTAACTGAAAAGATACATTACGATTATCATAATCAATCCGGGCATTTTCAAAATTTAGAAAACTTACCTGTACATTATTATCGATATAATTTGCTCTTGAAAAATACATCTTTGGTATACCGCCATGCCCTCCCGGTTGATTAGGATTAAAAACGCTCAAACCGCCGAAAACCCCAAGCCAAAAATTACCTTTTTCATCAATCAGCGAAGAATTCTGTGTGGTAAATTCTTCTCCAAGAAGCCCGTCTTTAATGCCATATCGTTCAACAGGACCATCAGGTGTAAATTTTTGTAACCCACGATCGCTGCAGATCCACAAACCGCCAAGAGCATCACTCATAATCTGGGAAATGATTGTACCCTGCAATCCGTCCTGCCTTCCGAACAACCTGTAACCGTCTTTCTGCTCCAGGATTACTCCAAGATCGGATCCCAGCCAGACTCTGCCAATCTGATCCTGGTGAATTGAATAAACTGCCCTGTCCGGTAATCCGTTTTCTTTTCCCGTAAATTTAAACGATCCGTTGATCAATTCTGCTATGCCGTTGTCTGTTCCAAATAGCAACCTGCCATTTTCAAGCTGCTCTACTTCCCAAATACTTCGTATTCCATGTTCTTTAAAAATTGGATAATCTTTATATTCTCCATTTTTCAACGAAAAAAGGCCAATTGTTGTGCAAAACCACCGGGTTCCGTCGCGGCTCTGCAGCATATCCAAAAACGTACACTCTGATCTAATCAAAGGTATTTTAATTTCTTTTAAACTATTATGGTTAAATCGATACAGGATATCTTCACCACCAATCCAGATATCATTATTATGGCTGCGGTAAATAAACCAGATTATGTTGTTATTTAACTCTGTAAACCTTTCATCGCGGTTCAAACTGAAATTATTGATTTTAAAGATCCCCAGATCCGTCCCTATCAGTTTTTGATCCCGGGTTTCTGAAAGGATGCAATTTACTACATTAGAGAGTAAGCCATTACTTTCACTGAAATTCACCAGTGTTGTATTGTTCATTTTTGAAAGACCGTTTATATAGCTGCCAAGCCAGAGATTACCTTCTGAATCAAACAATAGTGCCCGCAGATCACTTCCGGGAAGTCCGTTTGAGCGGTCAATCAATTCAACATGATTGTTAAAAAACTTCAATAAACCTTTTCCTGAGCCGCCCCAGATTGTATTATTCGGCTGTCTGATTAACCGGTTATAATCATATTTACTACTTCCAGTTAACTTTGCAGGTTCTGTTGTATTATCAGGAATATTTATTTCGAGCAAGCCGGATTCTGTGCCAACCCAGAAAATACCAGGTTCCTTTTCGATAAGGCATTTTAAACGGTTTTCTGAATTTACTGCTACCTGGTTTTCAATCAGGCCCGAGCTATTTATAAATATGACACTACTATTATCCAGTACTGCGATCTGACCATCCATAGTAGGCTTAATATCTTTAACAGACGCTGCAGGAATTATCTCCTGTATTGTATAATCATCAATATTTTTATATTGAAGGAGAAACAGGCCATTCCTTCTTGTACCGATCCATAAAGCATTATTTGAATAAAGAAGAGAAGAAATTGAAAAACTGGACAACTCAACCGGTGTAAAGATGAAATCCGGATCGTTTGGATTTTTTATTGAAAAAGCAGACAACCCTAAACCAGTGCCTATCCACAACATAGAATCAGCAACAGATTCAAGCGCTAATATTTCATTGGCAGGAAGTCCGTCGTTGACTGAAAAAGTTATAAATCTGTTTGAATCATAGCGTGTTAATCCAACTCCTGTTCCAAACCATAGAAAGCCATTTTGATCCTGGTGAATTGCAAAAATCTGGTTACTCGAAAATCCGAAATTTTTATAATTTTTAAAATGATAACTCTGTCCGTTTAATGACAAGCAGGTCGTAAAAAAGAAAAAGAGTAATATCAATTTTACAGATGTTCTAAAAGATGAAGGCATTTTAATGGTTCTCTATTACATTAATGGTCATGAGTTTAAATTTAAATAAACGTATAATCAAAATTTTTAAAATATAAAACTATTTAATAATTTCGGATTTACCAGTAGCAATTAAATCAACCGGAGTATATATGAAATCTTTAGACAAAAAGACAGTTTTTATAACCGGTGCAAGCAGCGGTATCGGTGAAGCTTGTGCCCATGCATTTGCCCGGGAAGGCAGCATGCTTATACTTGCAGCAAGACGCGGAGACAAACTTAAAGACCTGCAAAAGGAGCTTGCCGATCTTTATGATGCCGAAGTTGAAATAATTGTATTGGACGTTACTGACAAGGATTCTGTTTTCGAGAAGCTGGCCGATATTGGCCCGGTGGACGTTCTTATTAATAATGCAGGACTTGCCTTAGGGTCTGAGAAACTGCATGAAATGGAAACAACATATTATGACCAGATGATTGACACAAATATAAAAGGCTTGCTTTATGTGACAAAAGTGCTCGTCCCCAAAATGGCCGATATGGGAACAGGTGATATAATAAATATTGGTTCTATTGCCGGGCATGAAGTTTATGCTGGCGGTGCTGTTTACTGTGCAACCAAATATGCCGTAGATGCCTTAACCCAGGGCCTGAGAATTGACCTGGTGGATACAGCTCTGCGGGTTTCCAGTATTGACCCGGGAGCCGTTCAGACAGAATTCAGTAAAGTCCGTTTTAACGGGGATCAAAAAAAGGCAGACAAAGTTTACGAGGGTTTCAGTCCTTTACAGGGTGAAGACATAGCGGAGATAGCTGTTTTTATTGCATCAAGACCTGCACATGTACAGATTGCAGATGTCATTGTACTGGCAACTGCACAGGCAGGAGCCAAGCTAATCAGCAGGAAAAACTAACATTTATTTAATTGCTTGAGTTTTGGCAAATTCTTAATTTGAGAATCTGAAAACTCAGTAATATATCGTTTAACTTAAAGAGGTATACAATGACAGAAATAGTTGATATTTATGCCCGCGAGATTCTTGATTCACGAGGCAATCCCACCGTTGAAGTGGAAGTGGACCTGGAAAGCGGAATCCGGGGACGTGCTGCTGTTCCATCAGGTGCATCCACAGGTGAACACGAAGCAGTCGAATTACGCGATGGAGATAAAGATCGTTATTTGGGAAAAGGCGTTTTAAAAGCTGTACATAATGTAAATGAAGTTATCGGTGAAGAATTAATCGGTCTCGATGCAACAGACCAGGTTCTGATTGATAATCTTATGATTGAGCTTGACGGAACCCCTAATAAAAGCAAACTTGGCGCCAATGCCATTTTAGGTGTTTCACTTGCAGTTGCAAAAGCAGCAGCTGAAGCATCCGGTTTGCCTTTGTATCAATATATTGGCGGTATCAATGCTAAAATGATGCCGGTGCCAATGATGAATATTTTAAACGGCGGATCGCATGCGGATAACAGTGTTGATCTCCAGGAATTTATGATTGCTCCTGCCGGCGCTGAAGATTTCCGCGAAGCTTTAAGAATGGGTGCCGAAGTATTTCACAACCTTAAAAAAGTACTCAGCGACAAAAAACTGAACACTTCTGTTGGTGATGAAGGTGGTTTTGCTCCAGATCTGAAATCTAACGAAGAAGCACTGGAAGTTATTATTAAAGCAATTGAACGCGCAGGCTATAAACCGGGTGAAGATATCGTGATCTGCCTGGATGCCGCCAGCAGTGAATTTTACAATAAAAAAACAGGACTTTATGAACTCGCTTCTGAAAACCGTAAGCTGAGTGCTGAAGAAATGGTTGCTTTTTACGAAAACTGGATAAAAAAATACCCGATTGTTTCCATTGAAGACGGATTAGATGAAAACGATTGGAAAGGCTGGAAATACATGACCGATAAACTCGGTAAAAATGTTCAGCTTGTTGGTGATGATCTATTTGTTACCAACACTGAGCGTTTATCACGCGGTATAGATGAAGGTATTGCCAATTCAATCCTGATTAAAGTTAATCAGATCGGTACACTTTCCGAGACATTAAATGCAATTGAAATGGCCCATAAATCAGGTTATACAGCTGTTGTTTCTCACCGTTCAGGCGAAACTGAAGACTCGACAATTGCCGACCTTGCTGTTGCAAGCAATTGCGGTCAGATCAAAACTGGCTCTCTCTCCCGCAGTGACCGGATAGCTAAATATAACCAGCTGCTTCGTATTCAGGATTTATTGGATCAGGAAGCTGTTTTTCCTGGCATAAAAGCTTACAAAGGCAGATAAATTTAAATGAAGGCATCGGGAATAAGCCGGTGCCTTCTTAATATTAATTTCATTTATAACCGCAAAAATTGTTTTAATCGTTTTAACATAATTTATGTCATTAAAAAAGAACAAAAACTCCCCGGGCTTAATTTCTGGTTTATCAAAACAAAGCGGCTTATTGCTGATCGCTTTTATTGTTATGGCGGTTATAATGCTTTTTCTTTTTGCTGACCGCGGAACATTACATTTTTATAACAGCTTCGAAGAAAAAGAAAAATTGCAACAGGAAATAGACACTCTCGAAGCAAAAAAAGAAAGACTTGAAACAGAAAAAGACAAGCTCGAAAACGACCCTGAATACATTGAAAAAATTGCCCGTGAAAAATACAAAATGAAGAAGAAAGGCGAAAAAATCTACCAGGTTGAGATGGACAAAGATAAATAGAAACCATGCGCAACCATTATTTTACATCTTACATTTCACTAATTCTGCTGCTCTTCATATCAAAATCCTTTTCCCAACTACCCGATAAAAACAAAGTACCTGCGTTTCAGCAATTCACAACAGATTTTTCAAAACAGAATACTACATGGAACTGGATTGGACGATTCAGAATGACTGACACATCTGCCACCACATTTAAATGGGATGTGAATGAACATTTTCAGAGCAATCTTATTACACCGGACAACGCTTTAAAGCAGTGGAAAGATGAGCACCGATTCAAAGGTTACTTTTATAAAGATTACGATACATTCCTTTGGGGACTTTATACGGATAGCTGGCTTCTTTTTGACAAACAACAGGCGCGTCAGAATGAATTTTCCAATCATGCTGCCGGGCTTTTTTCAACAATTTATCCGGCTTCAAATATAATTATTAAACCATATGCGGGTTATCAGCGTGCGAAAAACATTTCGAAAACGGATTGGGGCTGGGATGTTGGTCTATCAGGAAAAGCAGCCAATATGGACCTGGGAGACTACACCGGGTCGTTTTCGGCAGAAAGTGATTACGATTTTTATGAGCAGCGTCAGAACTATAATAATTCAATATCAGCAGGTGTAAGTACGCAATTCAGCGCATTTACCCGCGATTCACTTTATGCCGGTTATGAAGAATCCAGCAAGCAGTTCTACAACAATGCAGGCGACCAGATTATTGAAGTTAAACTTTATAACAGGAATATCCGCAACCAGCTATATTATGCTTTATCCCAGAGACATGTGTTTAATTTTGAAACAAATATTTTATCAAAAAATGTAACATATTTTAATAATCGCAATGTATTCTTCCTGGAAAATGCCTTACGTTATAATTATTTCGGAAAAGATCTCAGTTACCAGGTTAATTTCCATACGAATGATGAAACCATGAATAATGACGGTACAATCACTGACAGCCGCACACGCCAGAGTGCGCTCGGTTTTAAAACCTTCTACAGGATTAACAGCTCAAACAGCCTTAATATTGATATCGCATATGTAAAATTGCAGTATGATACTCCGGATGAATCAAATAATGATGACCGCGATGAACAGCGTTATATCATTAATGTTCATTATTCGCGGAAATTGTCTCCCGTTCTAAACCTGAACGTTTCAGCCTATGGTTTTCTGTTTCACCAGATTTATCTGTTCAGCGAGCAGAGTATCAACAACAACTGGAACCGTGTGATTAAACTTAAACCGCAATTGGTTTACAGCTATAAAAATTTTGAGAACAGAATCAGCAGCAGTGTGATTGCTAATTATACAGCTTATGATTTTGACAATCTTTTTGTTCAATCACGATCTTATCTTTCAAGAAAATATACTTTATCCGATTCTCTTGCTGCACCTGTTATAAATAATTTTTCACTCGGATTTCAGGGTCGTTTGGAGCTGGAAGAAAAAGGCAGTTTTTTTAAGAAAAATTTTGCACAGAATATTATTCAATCCTACACATCATACAACTACAATATTTATGTGATGCGCACTTTATATCAGCGTTTTAATTTCCGATTAGGTTATTCGTTTTTCAATCGCACCGAATGGCGGCATATTCCAAAGAAAACCAAAAACCGTGAAATCACCAACCGTGGGCCATTTTTTAATATTATCTACAGTGTAGTAAACAGAATCAGTCTTTCTGCATATGCAGCAATAAATTACATCGATGATTCCAAGAGCCGAAAAGATCAGTATAACACAGGATACCTGAAATTAATCTACAATTTGTAAATCGAAACTTTGACTATAAAAGCAGGTATAATGCTACTTTATTTTAATATTGCCTGATTTATTCTATTTAGACTATTTTTATAAAAAAACGACGGAGCATAAATGCCGGGATTAATTACAAAATCTATTCAGCTGGTTTTATTAATATCATTCTGTGTATTTGCAGGAACACAGAATGATCTGAAAACACTAAGCAAAACAGCAAATGAAGTTGTTTTTGAATGGACAATGCAAAATTTTAAAATGTATGATGCTGTTAAGGGTGAAAAAGAAAATCTGAAAAGACTGTCTTTTGAAAATGCCGTTTATCCTTCAGAGCTTAACCTGTTTGATTTGCCGTCACGTATGCTGCGTTTTGGAATCCCGGCAAATGGAGACATTGCGGTTCAGATCATTTCTTCTGATTCCAGGCAAATGCGAAATACAGACTTATGGCAAATTGATGAAACGATATCTGATGCAAACAAAGTAAATGGTTCATCAAACAGTTTATTCAGCATCAGCGAAAAAAGCCGCTTCAGGGATATAATGACACGTCATCTTGTTTTAAACCCTGTCCGGTATGATCCTGCAGCACGGGTATTAACCGTTTATAACAAAATAACCTTCCGGGTTTTGTATGATTTAAAGAATACCACATCTGTCGTTTATAAGTCCCGTGGAAAACTTGACGATGTATACTCAGATATTCTTGTTAATTTTGATCAGGCACAGAATTGGCAGATTCCTAAAACACGTTCATTAAAAAAAATAGCAGCTCCGGGAACAGGGACATTTTACGGTTTTCCTGTAAACGAAGACGGCATTTATAAAATCACTGCATCAGCTGTTCTCAATGCTGTAAATGCGGATGCTATAAATATCAACTCTTTACAGTTGTTTAATAATGGTGGACATAAACTGAGTTTTGCAACAGATGAAACCTTATATAACCCGCCTTACACCCAGGAAACAGCAATACATGTTTTTGACCAAAACAATAATTCTCTTTTCGATGGAAATGATTATTTTCTTTTTTATGGAAAATCGATCAATAGCTGGTTTTTGAGCAGTGACGGAAAAAGTATTGAGCACCAGATGCACCCCTATGACACTGAAAATCGTTACTATTTATCAGTAAACGGTTCAGCGGGAAAGCGAATGATAAGTGAAGATCTGACACAATTAGTATCCCCGGAAGAACAAAATTATTTTATTGACCGTTTTCATTTCGAAGAAGATAAATACAACCTGTTAAACTCCGGACCGGACTGGTATGGCTATCGTTTTTTTGGTACATCAGGATCAAATTCTGTTGATTTTAATGTGCAGGCCGCGAACATCAGCACCGTACAACCCAAGCTGGAGATTCAGTTCAAAGGTGAATCCGGGGTACATTACCTGGATAATGACAATTATCGCTATACATTTAATCTTTTTCTAAATAACACGAGTGTTGGAATCCCGATTGTATTCTCCAAGGCATCGCGTATATCTAAGAGTTTTGACTTAAACAGCACATCATTAAACAATGGATCAAATAATTTCCGAATTCAATATACCAGTAATCTTGAGACCAGCAGCGCACATCTAGATTACTTCAGTCTAACTTTTCCAAGATTGCTGACTTCCACAAATAACTATCTTAATTTTTATCTGGAATCACAAACAAGAGACAAGAGATATGCCATTTCGGGTTTGAATAATGCTTCAAATCTTTACCTGTTTGATGTCACTAATCCTGCCGACCCAAAAATTTTAAGTAATAACCTGAGCGTTGCTGCAGGCACTACCCGATTTGATATTCCATCCAATAGCGGACCAAAAAATTTTATTTTAACGGATTTAGCTTCTTCCCAGATCAAGACAATCACTAAATTAAGTCCCTACAGACCGGAGAATAATCTTCTCGATCCTTCTAAACAAGCAGATTTTATAATCATTACAAGTAAATCGCTTACCAGTTATGGCAGACAAGTAGCTGAACTACGTGATCATTTAAAAACAGAAGTTGTTTCCGTTGATGACATTTTCTTTTATTTCAATAATGGAGTGCAGGACCCGACAGCTATCAGGAATTTTATCCGCTATGCCTATTACAACTGGCAAAGCCCTTCCCCTTCCTATGTTTTGCTTTTTGGCGACGGCAACTATGATTACCGCAATATTCAGATTTCCGACAGCAGTGTCGTTCCCACTTTTCAGATTTACGGCGTAAAAGAAGTTGATGGAATCGGTGGCAGTGAATCACGTGAAAGTGATTTATTTTTTACGCAACTGGAGACGTCCGACAACAGCGAAGTGCAGACGAGTATTTCTCCATCTATAGCCATCGGGCGCATACCGGTTGAAAACTCACTGGATGCGGAACGCATGGTAGAAAAGTTACGCATCTACAAAGAGAATCCTGTTAAAGACGGTTGGCAGACAACACTAACCCTTGTAGCTGATGACAATATTACATCTAACAACACTGATGAAGGATGGTGGCATCAACCACAAGCGGAAGGAATTGCAAGAAGAAGCGAACTCAGCAAATTCAATATCAATAAAATTTATATTTCCGGTTATGAAGGTATTCCCGGGGGCCGTGGCGTGTTAAAACCCAAAGCGACTCAGGAACTTATCGACCGTATTAATCGCGGGACTTTGATTGTAAATTATTTCGGCCATGGTTCGCCGACAACCTGGGCCCATGAAACGCTTTTTAATTTTGAACGCGACTATAACAAGATCAACAACGAAGCCAAATTTCCTTTAATCATTGCCGCAACCTGTGACTTCGGAATATTTGATAATCCCAATGATGTCAGTTTCAGTGAAGCTCTTGTCTGGAAAGAAAATAGCGGTGCCATTGCGGTAGTTGCAGCAACACGGCTGGTTTATTCAACAGAAAACGAACGTTTCACAAATAGTTTTTACCGGAATCTATTCCCGGATGGCGCACCATCTGAACCTTTGGGAAAAGCATTAATCAAAGCAGTTAAGTCAACCAGCAATGTAAACGATCAGAAATATCATTTGCTGGGAGATCCGTCGATGACCCTCGCTGATGCGCGTGAAAATATTTCTATCACATCCGTTACACCGGATACACTTAAAGCACTAAGCCAGGTGAATGTTAAAGCACAGATTCTGGAAAACTCGACTTTTGCAGATAATTTCCAGGGTGGCGCTGTTATTATCATGAATGATGCCGTTTTTGAAGATGTGAATACCGGGGGAACAAGTTCAAATAATTACACACTTCCCGGGCCCCTTGTTTTTAAAGGAGAAGTATCGGTTAGTGATGGATTAATTGATGGAAATTTCATTATTCCAAAATCTATCCGTTACCAGGATGAAAAATCAGGTAGAATCACGCTCTATGCCTGGGATGATCAAAACAAAGTTACAGCCATGGCCTATAAAAATGATCTCTTACTGGTTGGTTCTTCCAGTATCAGCCAGGAAAATGACGGTCCGGAAATAGACATTTATTTTGAAGGTCAGGAGAATTTCAGTTCAGGTGATATCATTTCGTCAAATCCGGTTCTTATTGCTGAATTAACAGATCAAAGCGGCATAAACATGACCGGTCAGCTCGGACATAAAATTGAGTTACGCATCAATGAAAATGAGATAATTGATATTTCAGAATCGTTCAGCTATGAACGCGACAGCTTTACAAAGGGTTTTATCCACTATCCTTTGACAAATCTTGAACCGGGTGAAAACCAGCTATCTTTGCAGGCTTATGATAACTTAAACAATCGTACCGAACAGACTATTTTGTTCAAAATTTCAGAAAGCAGCGGTCTGGTTCTTACAGATGTTGTCAACTACCCCAATCCGTTCCGGCGGAATACACGCTTTACTTTTCAGACAAATGCTGATGGTGCTGAAGTGACGGTAAAAATATACACTATTTCAGGCCGTAAGATAGAACAGCTGGAAGGATATTTCAGTAAAGCCGGCTATAACGAGATTGATTGGAACGGGCTCGACAGGGATGGAAACACCCTGGCAAATGGTGTATACCTGTATAAAATAATCTTAAAGGATTCCGGCAAGACAATGGAAAAGATTGAAAAATTAGTTGTTATAGATTAGTCTTAACCAATTTTTTCAATGATGTGATTTATAATTTTATCTACATCCACCCCATCCGCTTCTGCTGTAAAAGATGTAACCAGTCGGTGCCGTAAAACCGAAGGAGCCAGGGCTTTAATATCAGATATCTCCGGACTGAATCGTTTGTTTAACACTGCTCTTACTTTTGCCCCTAAAATCAGGTATTGCGATGCACGCGGACCAGCTCCCCAGCGAATCCATTCAGCCAGTTTTTCATCACTGTTCGGAGCATTTTTACGAGTAGCGGCAACCAGTTTAACGGCATACTCTACTGTATGGTCTGCTACAGGTATATTGCGGACAATCTGTTGAAACTGCATTATTTCTTCTCTGGAAACAATTGCATTAAGATTTATTTCAGATAAGGCTGTGGTGCGTTTTACAATCTCTATTTCTTCTTCAAATTTGGGGTAATCCAGCCACAAGCTGAACATAAAACGATCCAGCTGCGCTTCCGGAAGTGGATAGGTACCTTCCTGTTCTATAGGATTTTGTGTGGCCAATACAAAAAACGGTTCTTCAAGAATAAATGTTTCTCCAGCTGTAGTAACCCGGTACTCCTGCATGGCTTCTAAAAGTGCGGATTGTGTTTTAGGTGGTGTGCGGTTTATTTCATCTGCAAGAATAATATTTGCAAAAACAGGGCCTTTAAGAAACCTGAATGCTTTTTTTCCTGTCGTGCGGTCTTCTTCAAGTATTTCCGATCCGGTAATATCGCTGGGCATAAGATCTGGCGTGAACTGAATTCTCGAAAAATTCAGACCCAGAATATCACCCATTGTTTTGATCAATAACGTTTTTGCCAATCCTGGTACACCAACCAAAAGGCAATGCCCTTTGGCATACATGGCAATTAAAAGTTTTTCAATAATATCATCCTGACCAACAATTACTTTTTTTAACTCAGTCTGGATTAGGGTATAACTTTCATGGATCTTTTCCACTATCCGCACATCATCTGACATTTAAAACTCCAATTACCATTTCATAGCTTGAGATTATCTAAACAATTACTTAATTTTTGAATTTATAAAGGCAGCGATTTTAAAACCAATATTTATGAAAAATTCAATACTAGATCTTTCATCAGAAAAATTAACTGAATACCTGGCTGCTGCTGGGGAGCCGGCATTCAGATCAAAACAAATATTTGAATCGATATACGCTCAAAACAAAACATCGTTCGATGATTTTTCAACCTTACCAAAAAAAATTCGCTCCCGGCTGGATCAGGATTTTAGCCTTCGTACTTTGAAGAAAATCGATGAAATTGTCTCCCCGGTTGACAATACCCGAAAGTTTTTATGGCAATTAGGTGATGGTTATAAAATTGAAAGCGTTGTAATCTATGAAAAACCACGGATAACTTTTTGTATATCATCCCAGGTTGGCTGCGCGCTTGATTGTAAATTTTGTGCAACCGGGAAAATGGGTATTCTCAGAAATCTGACACCCGGAGAAATCGTTGAGCAGGTTCTGCAAATGCAGGATTTAATTGACGCAAAGGTTACAAATGTTGTTTTTATGGGAATGGGTGAACCCATGCTAAATTACGAATCAGTCATCCGGGCTGCAGAGATTTTATCACATCCGCGTGGATTTGGATTGGGGGCGCGTCGAATAACCATTTCAACCAGCGGGATAATTCCCGGAATTAAACGTTTTACCGAAGAGAAACAACCATTTTCTCTGGCAATATCACTAAACAGTACAGAAGATGAAATCCGCGAAAAAATTATGCCGATATCCAGGAAGTATCCTATTGAAGAGTTACTGGAAGCTGCGCGTATATATTCTGAAAATATGCGGCGCATTATTACATTCGAATATGTGCTGATAGATAAAATTAACTCTTCGATCGCCAATGCTAAACAGCTTGTACAGCTAACACACAGAATCCCCTGCAAAATTAATGTAATTCCATGTAATTCAACCGATCCTGAATACAGTCCGCCATCAAGGGAAACAGTGCGTGAATTTGAAAACTATGTAAACAACAGAAGCAGGCGCATTACTCTGCGTAAACGCAAGGGCTGGGAAATCCAGGCAGCATGCGGGCAGTTGTATGCAGAAAATGAAAAGAAAAAACGCAAGAATAAAAATATTACAGAGCAGGATAATTTAATCAGGTAAGGAGACTCAAAAATGCATATAATTCTATTTGGAGCACCGGGTGTCGGAAAAGGTACCCAGGCAGAAAAAATCAGCGCAGATTATAGAATTCCGCAGATATCAACGGGAGAAATGCTCAGAGAAGCTGTTGCAAATAATACGGAACTTGGTAAAAAGGCAAAACTCCTTATGGAAACCGGACAGCTTGTTCCGGATAATATTATTCTGGGGATTGTTGAAGACCGCATCTTAAAGGATGATTGTAAAAACGGTTTTATCCTTGACGGTTTTCCACGCACTATACCGCAAGCTGAAGGATTATCGAAATTACTAAAAAAACATAGTTTGCCTGAATTTAAATGTCTTGAAATTGCTGTTCCCGATGAACAGATCATCGAGAGACTGATGGCACGCGGCCGTGCAGATGACACCGAAGAGATTATCCGGAACCGACTGAAAGTTTACAATGATCAGACAGCACCGGTACGTAGCTATTACCAGAATGACGGAGCCTTTGTATCCATCGATGGGAACAAATCCATTGATGACGTATACAATGAAATCAAGATACACTTGAGTTAAAAACCAGATTTCCCGTTACAAAAATATGTCTTCTTATCTAAAAATATCGCTGATATTATTGTCAGTTTTTGCAGTGTCATGCTCAAAAATTGCACCTGATGACATTCTCTCAAGCAGAGAACGGGATAATATTTTCGATCCGAAAAACAAAAACAAAACCATTGAAATCGGATTCGGCCTTACTTCACAGGAGAACTACATCCGGCTTTACTGGAGTTCTCCGCACGATGTTATTTATAAAAGTTTCAATATATACAGGAAGGCTGTCGGTCAGGATAGTTTCAACCTTTATACAACTGTAGCCAGGGGAATTAATTACTTCGATGACAGGGACATCCTGTTTGATGAAAAATATTCCTATTATCTTTCCATAAACGGTGAGACCGAAGAATCCTACCCGACGCAGGTTAAATCAATTACACCGGGACCGGGAAATATTTGGATGCTTGACCGCTATTTGTGGGATATTGTAAAATTAAGTTACGATCTCAGTGCTGTAAACATCCGAAAAGCCGGCGCCTGGCGTCCTGAGAACATGGCAATGAGTGAAAAAATTGGTCTGATCACTTATCCTGTTTTCCGATATCTTGAAATTTTTAACCTTGAAAATGGTCGGACAATAGATGGTAACCTGAATCTTCGCAGCCCGTTTGACGCGACTTATGATCCCGTTCACGGCCAGTTCTGGGTAGTGGATTCAACTGGTTCAATATACACGATTGATACAGTTGAAGCGAATGAGCAACTAGTATATCAGGATTTGAAGAAACCGGTTCAGATTGAATATATGGATAACCGCATTTTTGTTCTTGACCGCGGATTTGATAAACTATTTATTTTTAACAGCACACCATTTCTTACAGATTCTATTGGGTCGAATCAGACCGGAGAACTTTTCGCAGATCTTAAACTTTTCCGCCTGGATGAAACCAACAATAAATGTTACCTTTTAGATGGCAAAAATGGTGCAAACACACTTTACCGCTATAACCTAAATAACAGGCAGATCGAACCTGTATTTCGTGACAGCCTGATCTATACTTTCGATGTAAACCAAAAAGATGAAACGATTTGGATAGTGATAGCCAATAAAGTAAATTCACAATTATTGCAACTTTCCCCTGCCGGTAATCGTCTGCATATCATCGATGGTTTGGTCCGGCCAACAGATATCAAAATAAATCCTTACAATGAGAATGTTGTGGTTGCAGATTTCTATGGACAAACGGTATACCATTACCGCCCGGATTTCTCATTAGTGGGTATTTACAGTACAATTGGTGATCCGTTTAAGGTTTATATTCAATGAAAAAGATACAAGTCCCGTCAAGATTATTATTGCTGATCAGCATACTTCTTGGTTTGGCTACTTTTTTCTTTGATATAATCAAGTACGAAAGCTCGCTCAGTTTTTCGCAGTGGGAATATGTACACGAAAGTCTTACAGTTTTTATAATCATATTTTTTTATGGTTATATCCGTAACAAACCCTTCCTAAACCAGACTGATCTTTCGGTAAACCTTAAAAATTTTATTAAACTATTAACCATTTTATATGTGTGGGTCCTGGTTTTTCAATACATCCTGTCACCCAGTTACTCTGCAACAAATTTTCCACCATTACCTGATACACTTGCCGGCCTGATTTTCAGCAACCTGGTTTCAATTGGCATCATAATGTTCCTTATACCAATGCTGCTGATAGTAAAAAATCTTATCTACTACAAACAGAAAAGCCGTACTGCCCTGTATGTAATCCTTGCAATTATCAGCACCTTAATTTCCATGGCTGTCACTGTAATATACAAGCTCCCGCTGGATATCCAGTTTAATAACGATGCTACTTATGTCAGCGTTGCATTAATTATATCACTTGTCTTGTATGTCATCCTGGGGACAAATAATACCTGGATTACCTATCTTTCACGAAAAGAGAAATACTCCTATTTCCTGGTTTCTGTAGTGCTTGTCTGGGTTATAATATTATTGGCAGATTTTGCATTCAAAGATGCAGTGGCTGCACACAGTGTTTCACTGGCAGCTTTTGCAAATTTAAGCTGGTACTTTCTGGTTATTTACTCTTTGTTTTCGAGTATAACCTTTCTTTTTCACCTGCCCACGGCCCGTGTATTTGACAGGAAAATGAAAGAAGTAAGATCCCTGCATCAGTTAGGCCGGGTAATCTCTGCTGAATTTGATCAGAATAAACTAGTTAGCATTATCACTCAGATGACCCGCGAAGTGATCGAATCAAATCACACCTGGATTGAACTATATGATGAGAAACAGGACAATCTTATTGTTGCTGCTGCTGATAATTTAAATATTAAAGAACTGGAAGCATTCAATAATCACACCATTCAGGAGATTGGTCTGCGCATAATTGAAACAAAAATGCCCATAACCATCAACAGCATCAGTAAAAATATTGAATACTCCAGTCTTAAAAAATGGAAGAAAGACATAGGTTCATTAGCGGCAGCGCCGATGATTGATGCATCAGGATTGGTTTTAGGTATAATTTTTGCGACTAAATCCCATGAATTTGGTTTTGATCCGGATGATATTAATATGCTGGAAGCCTATGCTAACCAGGCAGCTATTGCATTGGAAAATGCCAAACTTGTAAAAAACTCATTGGAACGGGAACGGCTTGAGCGCGAATTGCAAATCGCCCGTGAAGTACAACTGCGACTGCTGCCGCAAAGTGTTCCTGAAACCGGTGACATCAAAATGGACACACTAACAATCACAGCTTATGAAGTCGGGGGCGATTATTACGATTTCTATAAATCCCAAAACGGTGATTTGGGCTTAATTATCGGTGACGTCAGCGGGAAAGGTACATCTGCTGCTTTTTATATGGCGGAAACAAAAGGTATCATGCAATCAATTACACGGAATTTTTCTTCGCCATTTGATATTCTTGTAAATACAAACCGTATTCTTTACGACTCATTGGAAAGAAAATCATTTATAACTTTATTGGTTGCACAGATCGACCAGAAAAAACATTTACTGCGTTTTGCACGGGCCGGCCATTGTCCGGTAATTCATTACAAAGCCAAAGAAGACAAAGCCTGTTTTCTGCAGCCTGCCGGTATTGCTGTGGGACTTGATCGTGGCGAAATTTTTGAATCCAAACTAATTGAAGAAGAAATCAAACTTGCAGCAAATGATATACTGGCATTTTATACGGATGGACTCTCTGAAGCAATGAATAAAGATGGAGAAGAATTTGGAGAAGAACGACTTGGCGAGATATTAAAAAAATATTCCACGTTGGAAGTAACAGAGTTAAAAGAAAAAGTCATCGACGAAATTCTGAATTTTCTTGATGGACAGAATTTGCACGATGATTTAACATTAATTTTATTGAAATATTAGAATTAAAAAGATCTACAGAAATGAAATTGGAGGTTATGAATGAGCGGATTTGAAGTATCGCGAAACGACTATGATCATATATCCGTGCTTTATCTCAGCGGCTTTCTTGATGCGCATACTGCGCCGAAATTTGAAGACGGCCTGCAAAAACTGATAAAAGAAGAGCGCGTCAAAATCATAGTAAATTTAAAAAATCTGGACTATATCAGCAGTGCCGGATTGGGTGTCTTTATGGGATTCATTGAAGAAATACGCGAAAAAGGCGGTGATATAAAATTATCAAACCTGTCACCGAAAGTTTTTAAAGTGTTTGATTTGCTTGGTTTTCCTGCATTATACGAGATATATGAAGATGAAATACAGGCAAAAACCAAATATAGTGAAACCAAATAGTAAACACCTACATAAGTGATATAGAGCGCTAAAATGAAAAAATTAAGAAAGTATCGATATAAAATCAGATTCCCGAGCAGAACGGACAATTTGGAAATGGTACGTGATTTTGTTCATGGCCTTGCCGTTAAAGCCGGATTTGTCGAAGAACGGGCTGACCAGATATCACTTGCCGTTGATGAAGCCTGTACAAATGTGATTAAACATGCCCATAAATTTAACGCCCGGCGCATGATTGATCTGGCTGTTATTTACGATAAAAGCCAAATTGAAATCATTATCACAGATAAAGGCAAAGGTTTTGATCCGCGCAAATTACAGAAACCTGATTTATCAAAATATATACATGAAGCCAAAATGGGTGGATTAGGCATACACCTGATGAAAACACTAATGGATGAAGTTAATTATACTTTTAATCCAGGCGTAAAAAACCAGGTATCCATGGTAAAATATATAAACCATCAGCAGTAGCGATATGAGTGATTACCTGAACAGTTTTCGTTTACGAAACCAGGAAAAAATTGATAGTAACCAGATGGATCCGCGTCATTTGGAGTTATCATCGTTATTTGAATTCAGCCAGACATTAAATTCTTCACTGGATTTAAAATCCATTCTCGATTCCCTGCTTTTCGTTCCTATGGGCCGAATGATGATTGGCAAAGGAATGGTACTGCTGGCAGTAAATGAAAGTGCATGTAAAATAGCAACGGTTAAAGGGCTTCCGGCAGATTTAATTGGTTCAACTTTTGAGTTTAATGATAAGCCCGGCGATGTTGTATTAATAAACAGTGATAGCGACTATTCTAATCTGCCTGAAATATTTATAAAGAACAAAATAAAGCTGCTCATCCCGATAAAGTCCATGAATCAGGTTACTGGTATGCTTGTGCTGGGGCAAAAATTATTAGCACCGGGTTTTAATGAAGATGAGATTCACTTCCTTTCTTCAATTGGAAATATTGCAGCACCTGCTATCGAAAACGCCAAAGTATTCGAAAAACTTAACACCGTCAACCGTCAGCTTGATCATAAAATTCAGGAACTGAACACTCTATTTGAAATTGGCAATGAACTGAATCGCCTTTTTGACCAGAAGGAAATTCTGAAGCGATTATCCTATTCTCTCATGGGGCAAATGCTTATCAATCAGTTTTTTGTAGCTGTTAAAACAGATAACACTCTAAAAGTTGTTTACAAAAAAGGATCTATTTTTTCAGAAGAAAATATCAATAAATGCCTGAAATCCGGAATTGGGAAAAATGATTTCCAAACACCACTCAGAATTGAACAAACCGAAGAGCAGCTGAAAAATAAATTTTGTGATTTCGGTATAAAAATTATTGTACCGATGGTAGTGCAGGACCAGGTACGTGGATATATATTTCTTGGATCCAAGCTCAATAAAACCGGGTTTTCTGAATCAGATGTGGAGTTTTTATCTACACTTGCAAACATTGCGATTATTTCGATTGAAAATGCACGTCTGTTTCAGGAAACTTTAGAAAAGAAGCGTCTTGAAGAAGAACTGAACCTGGCAAAAAACATCCAGACAAAACTACTTCCGGACACAATGCCTGTAATAAGCCGCTATGATGTCCATGGCTATAACATACCAAGTAAAAGTGTCGGTGGGGATTACTTTGACATTATAAAACTAAATAACGATGAATTTATCTTCACGATCGCCGATGTTTCAGGAAAAGGCATGCCTGCTTCCCTTCTGATGTCAAACCTGCAGGCCGGTCTGCACACACTTCACCAGGAGAATTACTCTCTGGCGGAAATCACCTTTCGTTTGAATAACCTTATCTACAAAAATACAAGTATTGAAAAATACATAACTTTTTTTATCGCAAAACTTAACATTCCACAGAATAAAATTTTTTATGTCAATGCCGGGCATAACCCCCCTTATCTATTCTTCAAAGACGGAAATTATGAAGAATTATCCACGGGTGGAATAATCCTGGGAATGATGGCAGATATGCCTTATGAGATTGGTGAGCTGCAGATGAAACCGGGTAGCTATCTTACAATGTTTACCGATGGTGTTACCGAAGCGATGAGCCCGGATGATCAACCTTTTGAAGAATTCCGGGTGATAGATTTTTTTAAACAGGAAATAGCTAAACCGGTAAGCTGCGAACAAATCAATCTCAAAATGATTGAAACTCTTTATAAGTTTGCCGGCGATCCAACCAAAGATGATGATATAACTATACTTACACTTTCCCGGAAAGAATAAATTCTCATCCTATTCCTATTTTTTTGCAGATTTTTTTTTCGCTTTCTAAATTTAACGATTTTTGGAGTTTTAAAATTTGCGTTACCTTTTTGTTTTAAAAATAATTCTTGAATTGTTTACATATTTTATCCTGTTCTGGGGATTGCAAAAGCTTTTGAGCAGTCAGAGTGATGCATCTTTCTTTATAGCCTTTACTATTGTAACACTGGTTAATCTTCTTTTTGGGCGATTAATTCGTGATACACTTCGCCCTTATATGGAAGCTCCATTCATTTACAGGTTAAATCAAAAAAAGCTGGTTTTTGAAAGACTGATTCAGCAACTGGTCGGTTCCATTCAATACCAGGAAATAAAGAAACTATTATTTGCATCATTCAGTGCAGTAATGCCTAAGGTTCCCCATGCGTTTTATATCTGGGAAAATGACTACTACTACCTGTCACATTATGCGAATATTGACAATGCCGAGCACCTGCCACCTTCTGTAAAAGCTGAATATTTTAAACAGATTGCCACCGAAGCGGCTCATTTTTCGCTGAAGGATTTATCAATCCCGGAACATAAAATTCATACCTTCAACAAGGCAGGGATGACCGAATTCTATACTTTTCCCGGTCATAACCAGATCTTCGCTTTTTTATTAACCGGAAAACAGGTAAAGCGCTTATTCAACCGTGAACCGGTAAAACCGGTGTTTGAAAAAGTACAAACAAAAGCGGGTTTAATTTTAGAGAACTCAGGGCTTTTTATTGATCTGGAGAAAAAACACTTTGAAACCAAAAAACTGATCGAAGTGAGTCAGAAAATTCTATCCACCCTGGAAACGAAAGAAATCCTGGATTTTATACTGGATGCTTTAAGTACATTAATCTCTTACAACGCTGCTATCATATTCCTGCTGGCCGATGATGGACAAACATTAAAATCTACCAGCACCCGTGGTTATCAAAACTCCGATCCTGAGCTATTAAAATTGAAAGTTGGCCAGGGTGCCGCCGGACATGTGGTGCAGACAAAACAAATTGATGTTCTGCGAAATGTTAAAGATGCCCGCTTTTATTGCGAAGTCCGTAAGCAGACTAAATCGCAGATTACGGTTCCGCTGCTTTTTGACGGATCCGTATCCGGAGTGATTTGCCTGGAAAGCGATACGGAAGATTTTTTTACAGAAAATGATATCGAAATTTTAAAAATGTTTGCCAATCTTGCCGCTATCGCAATTCATAATGCCCGCCAGGTTGAGATTCGCCTTGCTAAACAGGCTTTCGAACACGAATTAATAAACGCTGCAACCGTTCAAAAAGGGCTTCTTGTAACACAGTTGCCAAAAATAAAAAACCTGAATATTACTGCCGAAAATATACCCAGCAAAATTGTAAGCGGAGATCTGTACGATTTTATAAGGCTTTCTGCTAACAGCCTTGGAATAGCAATTGGTGATGTTTCCGGCAAAGGTGCTCCCGCAGCGCTGATGATGACGCTTGTCTTGGCTGGGTTCAGGGCACAGAGTAAAACAGAATCAACAACCTGTGATGTTGTAAACAGATTAAATGATCTTCTCACCCAAACAACAATTGAAGGTAAATACACAACATTTTTTTATGGTATAATACGTCTGGATCAGAATAAAATTATTTTTACAAACGCCGGACACAATCCACCGATTCTCATAAAGAAAAATGGCGAAATAATCTATCTTAAAACAGGTGGAATTGTTCTGGGATTTTTAGAGAATCAGAATTACAAGCAGGAAGAAATATCTTTTGAAAGCGGCGATATTCTTATTGCATTTACGGATGGTGTTACAGAAGCGATGAATCTGTATGAAGAAGAATTCGGTGAAGACCGAATAATTAATATAATCAAAGAAAATAATCAAAAATCTGTTTTTGAAATTAAAGAAGCTCTAAAGAATGCTCTAACTGATTTTTCAGATCAGAGATTACAGGCGGATGATCTTACCCTTATATTTGCGAAACACGACTAGTCTGCATTCCCCTAATTGTTAAACTTTACCCAATTATAATTTAACATTTTTCAATAATTATCCTTGAAAATCATCGTTTTTCAGAATAATATGTTTTTATACAAATATTTCCTTCACCCTTATGAAAAATATAAAAGTCCTGTATATAGAAGATGATCCTGAAACACGGTCATTAATGGCCGATATAATGCATTATCGTGGTTATCAGTTTTTTGAAGCGGATCGCGGTTTGCAGGGTATCAGACTTGCTAAAAAAATAATCCCTGATCTTATTATTATAGACCTGTTGCTTCCTGATATGGAAGGTTACGAAGTTACAACAATGCTGAAATCCATTGATGAAATTAAGGATAAACCCATTGTAGCTTTAACAGCTGAAACACGCCAGGACACAAAAGAGCTTACGCTTGCTGCAGGATGTGACGGCTTTATAAACAAACCAATTAATGTAAATGAGTTTTTATTTAAGATTGAAGAATATCTCTCAGGAAAACGCGACCGTTTAAGTAATGAACAGGAGCAAAAATATCTGCAAAAGTACGCTGTTCAGCTTGTACAAAAACTGTCCCGCAAAATTATTGAGCTGGAATCAACGAATGAAAATTTGTCTAAAGTTAACAGCGAGTTGCATCTTTCGAAAGATGAATTATCGCGTTATAACGATCGTCTGTTTTATTTGAACAATCTTGCCAATTTTTTGCGTAAACGTGAGCGTCCGGAAAATGTATTTGAGATCCTGCCGCAGAAAACAATAGAAGGATTTAAAGTTGACCGTTGCGTTATTTTCAGGGTTGATCAATCTGAATCATTATTAGTGCCTGTTTATCATGCCGGTTTTGATTCCGGTTATCGGGTGCAAAAAATAAATATATCTCCTATACTTATTGAAAAATTAAAAGATGAAGACGGTTTAATCTGGATTAGAAATGCTGCAGACGTTGTAACATACCGCCTTGAAAAGTTTTCCAAATCATTCGAAACCACAAATTTTATAATCAGCAAGTTAAATGATCTGGCTGCTCGGCGGGATGCCACAACTGTTCTCAAAGCTGTTACCGAAGCAGATCAGCAGCATGAAATCTTGGATAAGTATATCATTTTTATGGATAAGGGAATCACAGAAAAAGTTTTTGCCACGTACGAGGTACGTATTTTAAAGTCGTTTATACAGAGTGTTGGTTCTATTTATGAAAACATGACTTTATATCATCAGCTACTTGAAACCTATAAAATTAGTGAACGGCAGGCAGTAACAGATGAGCTGACCGGAGTGTATAATTATCGTTACCTGATGCGTGAATTATTAAGAGAAATAAATCGTACTCAGCGATTCGGCATGCCTTTTTCGGTGATCATGTTCGATATTGATTTTTTTAAAAATTATAATGATCGTAATGGTCATCCTATGGGAGATGAAGTATTAATACAGCTTTCAAACCTAATTTTAAACAACACCCGCAAAACAGATACCGTTGCACGTTATGGTGGTGAAGAATTTTTTATAATACTTCCCGGGCTCGAAAAAAAACGGGCAATTGCTATTGCTAAAAAACTGCGGGAGTTAGTGGAACACGAGTATTTCCCGAAGCAGGAACATCAACCCCATGGTAATTTCACTATCAGTTTGGGTGTTTCAACTTTCCCGGACGACAGTCGTGATTTAAAGGGCTTATTAGAAAAAGTAGACACTGCACTATACCAGGCAAAACACCATGGCCGGAACTGTATTGTGATTAGTGGTAAACAAAATAATATGATTCAAAGACCTACGGTTTAACTGCTGCAGGCGGGGATGTTTTCCAGCGCTTGTGCATCCAAAACCATTGTTCAGGATATTCAAGAACCCACTTACTGAGTATATCAGAGTAAGTTTGAGTAACTTTTTGAATTGCTTCATCCGAAATTCCTTCAACTTCACTTACAGGAACTTCTTCGATATATATCTTAAAGTGGGCATAACGTGTTCGGATGGCTATAATAAAAATAAGTGGCGCACCTGATCGCAAATGAAAAATTGCTGTGCCAACAGCGGTTGAAGAAGGGATCCCGAGGAAATTTACAAAAATTCCTTTATGTCGTGCATCCTGGTCGCCTACAATTCCCAGCACTCCGCCATTCTTTATAAACTTCAGACCATCCTTAATAGCACTTTTGGTATAAATTACATCTGCCCCGTTCTTTTCACGTGTTTTCCTTATAAAATCATCAACACGTTTGTTTTTTTGTTTCTTTGCAATACCGGCAAAAGGCCAATTGTTTATTCCAAACAGGCAGGCTATCCATTCAAAATTACCAAAATGCCCGGAAACAAGGACGACACCCTTTTTTTCATTTATGGCTTTTTCGAGTATGTCAAGATTATGGATTTCAAAATGGTTATTAAAATTTTTATCATTTAACTTACCTGCCTGCAATACTTCGAACCATAAATAAGTAAAGTTTCGATATATATTTCTTAGAAGAATTTTTTGGTCAGCCGGTAAATTATCCCCATAAACACGTTTCAGATTTTCAAGAATTACTTTTCTTCTATACTGTACAATATGCTGCAGAACCAGTGAAAGCAGATCAGCAAAAAATTGTGCCGTCCTGAACGAAATCTTTGAAAAAAGCCCATAAAAAACTTTTATAACAACGTATTCAATCCAATGCATAGCGTAAATTATATAAACTTATTTTTTTAATCAAATGCTGATTGTGATCAGGCAAATTAAATTTGTACTTGTGCATACACAGAATTAAATTTATAGGCTTTACTAATGATGTTTTTACCAGATAACTTGTTAATAATTTTAATATAAAATATTTAAAAATAGGAGAGTTTCTCATATGATGACGCAAATGCGCCAGATGAGTAAAGCTGTGTTTATTATAATCGCAGTTGCATTTATCGGTTTAATCGTTTTTGAATGGGGCGCTGATGTTGGAAGGGGCGGTGCAGATACAACCGTCGGTGAAGTAAATGGGCGCAAGCTTTCATATAATGAATTCAACGATATGTACCAGAACGTTTACCAAAATGAACGTGCAAGAACTCAGGGTGAAATTGATGAAAGAACCCTCGATGCACTTCGTAACCGCGTTTGGGATCAGTTTGTTCAATCCACCTTACTGCAGGAAGAAATGGATAAATTGAATATTGCTGTGACTGATTCTGAGATTGTTTATCAAATCATGAATTACCCCCTTGATGAGCTTAAACAAAATCCGGGACTGCAGACTAATGGAGTGTTTGACATGAGCAAATACAGGGCTGCTTTGAATGACCCGAATGTCCCCTGGAATCAGATTGAAGAATTCTATCGCCAGCAGATTCCTTTTAAAAAGCTTCAAAACATAATCACTAATTCAGTCCGAGTAAGTGAATCAGAAATTAAAGACGATTACTTTCGCAAAAACATTAAAGCAAAAGTTGAATATCTGGCTATTCTTAGTGCCCGTTTTCAATCAAATATTGAAGCATCAGATGCTGAAATAGAAGAATTCTATAAAGAACATAAAGATGAGTATAAACAGAATGAGCAGCGAGATCTGGCCTATGTTGTTTTTGAAGTAAAACCAACGCATGCTGATACCAACCGTATTTTTGAAGACGTTGCGACTATTAAAGAACGTTTATCTCTCGGGGAAGATTTTAATACTCTTGCACTCGAATTCTCAGAAGACCCTACCGTTAATAAAAATAAAGGTGATCTGGGCTTCTTTGATCGTAAAACAATGGTTAAACCTTTTACAGATGCTGCCTTTGATGCCAAAGTTGGTGATCTTGTCGGGCCTGTTGAAACACAATTTGGATACCACCTTATCAAAATTGAAGACAAGAAAACTGAGAATGGTGTTGAAAAGGTTAAAGCCAGTCATATTCTTTTAAAAATAACGCCTGGCTCTTCAACCATGATCGAAAAAGAAGACCAGGCAAAACTTTTCGCCGCTGACGCAGAAGAAATGGGATGGGATGCTGCAGTAAACGAGATGAAACTTGAATCCAAGTCAACTGGTTTTTTTGAAGAACAATTTGGTAATGTTCCAGGATTCGGCAGAAATACCGCCGTATCAGCATTTGCCTTCATCAGCAATCTAAATACAATTTCAAGTGTTTATAGCGTTGATCAGGGTTATGCAGTTTTCAAAGTAAACGGAGTAAAAGAAAGCGGCATTAAACCGCTGGAAGATGTTAAACAGCTTATTGAAAATCGCGTAAAACTTGAAAAAGCAAAAGAGCTGGCACACGAATATGCACAAAAAGTCGGTGAAAAAGTTTCACAGGATATTCCCTTTAAAGAAATTGCTGATGCGGACACATCCAAAAAAGTTACTTTTAATACAACACCGCTTTTTTCAATTAATCAAAGCGTTTCAGGTGTGGGAAGATATCCCGAATTTTCAGCAACAGCATTCAATCTTGAAGTTGGCCAAAAGTCCGGTTTAATTGAAGCTGAATACGGCTATTACTTTCAGAAACTGCTTGAAAAGACACCTTTTGACAGTTCTGCTTTCAATGCTCAAAAGCCAGCTATAAAGACACGATTACTTAACGAGAAGAAAAACCAGATATTTACCGAATGGTATAATAAACTCAAAGAAGAAGCGACTATCGTGGACAACCGCAAGAAATTTGGTATATATTAATTCTTAAAAACACCACCCCCGGACTACTCATCCGGGGGTTTTTATTTATATAACACCTGCAAATTTTCTATTTACTTCATAGAATCCAAAGCATTTACCAAACTGATAAATTGTTTTTCATCCAAAGCCTGATCTGCGTCGCTTAATGCTGTTGGCGGATTAAAGTGCACTTCAACCATTATACCATCAGCACCTACCGCTAATGCCGCCTTTGAAACAGGTTCTATCAGAGAAACAATTCCTGTGGCGTGGCTGGGATCAACAATAACAGGTAAATGTGTCTTTTGCTTTAACAATGGGATTGAACTGATATCCAGAGTATTTCGTGTCGCGGTTTCAAAGGTGCGGATTCCTCGTTCACAAAGGATAACATTTGGATTTCCTTTGGCAAGAATATATTCAGCAGATAATAACAATTCCTTTACAGTAGCCATCATTCCGCGCTTAAGAAGAATAGGTTTGTTTGTTTTTCCTACTTCTTGCAGCAGAACAAAGTTTTGCATATTTCTTGCACCAATCTGCAAAATATCAGCGTAATCTGCTACCAGGTGAACATCATCAGGAGAGATAACTTCGGTGACAATCGGCATGTGGTAATTTTCACCTGCTTCTTTCAACAATCTTAAACCTTCTTCTCCCAGCCCCTGAAAGCTATAAGGGCTTGTGCGAGGCTTAAAAGCACCACCACGCAAAATATGAGCACCATGTTCAGCAACAATTTTAGCTGACTCAATCATTTGATGACGCCCTTCCACACTGCATGGGCCTGCCATGATTACAAATGAACCACCGCCGATTTTAACATCTCCGACATTTATTATAGTCGCTTCACTTTTTCTATCAAGACTGTAAAGCGGGGCGTTTGAATCTGTTTTTCGTTTTGCACTGCCGCCAATTCGTGTTTCAAACTGCTCATCCTGTTCAAAACGGGGATACGATCCTAAAATATGAATAAACCCTGTCATGCTTTTTATTTCTTCAAAAGCATTGTTTATATGTTCATCATGCGCATGGCCGTCGATATCAACAAAAAAATTAAATTTCCAGGGCTCTGTTTTATGTGGCCGGGACGTAAGCATCGTCATGTTGAGATTATGTTTTTCAAACACTCCCAGGCATTTATATAACATACCGGGTTGATCCAGTGTGTTAAAAACCGCTGTCACTTTCCAAGGCGCAACTGTATCATTCTCAAGCTGTACAGATTCAGTAGTTACCAATACAAAGCGGGTCTGGTTATGGGGATAGTCTTCAATGTTACTGGCCATAACTTTTAAATCATATAACTTTGCAGATTCTTCACTTGCGATTGCAGCAGTATCTTTCAGATTATTTTCAGCAATCATTTTCGCACTGCCTGCTGTGTCGTAAGTGGGAATTATCTCAACATTATGATAGCTTCGAAGAAATACTTCGCATTGAGAAATTGCCGCCGGGTGCGAGTAAATTTTTCTGATGTCACTTTTCTCAGTGTCATTACAAGCCAGTAAACTATGATGTATCGGAATTATAATTTCTTTGAGAATGGTAAGTTTATTTTCCAGCAATAAATCGTAAGTGTGGGTGATGTTCCCGATAATTGAATTATCAATCGGCAGCAAACCATAATTAACTACCTTCTTTTTCATAGCATCCACAACATCATAAGATGTACGGAATGGTATCTTTTGAACACTCTCTTCTCTGTAAAGATAGTCTATTGCCCGTTCGCTGTATGCTCCTTTTTCACCCTGGAAGCCTAACTTCAGTTGACTTTTTTCCATTATTTATTGTTTTCCTCTGAATGTTAAATGTTACTGAATTCTTTCCATGCCAGGGCTGCTGCACCTATTACTGCAGAATTACCTTTCTTTATCCCTGATGGTAAAATTTTTATCTGATTTTTGTAGTTACTTATTAAGTGATTTTCCATGTATTCTTTTGTTTTCTTTAACAATAAATCCCCGGCCTGGGCTAATCCCCCGCAAATAATGATAGCTTCTGGAGCAGTAATCATTGCAACATTTGCACAACTAACACCTAATAACTGCGAAGTAAAATCAAATGTTTCCAGGGCAATCTCATCACCTTTAAGAGCCAGATCATAAATCAATTTTGCTGTAATATGATTACTGGGTATCTCACGTAATTTACTGGGGCAAATGCGTTTTCCCAACAACTCAACAGCTGTTCTGACAATACCGGTAGCCGAAACATAACCTTCGAGACAGCCACGTTTACCACATGGGCAGTATCGCCCGCGAAAATCAATACAAACATGGCCGAACTCACCGGCATATCCATTTGAACCGTAAACCAGCTTACCATCAACGATAATCCCGCTTCCCAAACCTGTGCCAAGAGTAATTGTAATCAGGTCTTTCATTCCCTTACCGGCTCCAAAAAGCATTTCTCCAAGGGCGCTTGCATTTGCATCATTGGTAATTCGAACCGGGACACCTAATATATCTTTAACAATTTCTACAAGATTTACATCTCCCCATTTGAGATTAGGGGGATTTTCAACCAATCCCGTGTAATAATTCGCGTTTGGAGCACCAATACCAACACCTGCGAGTTTATATGTTTTTTTATTTTGTTTAAGAAATTCGCTTATCTCAGCTTTTATGCGTTTGATAAGATCTTTTGCCGGTTTCTTGGATTGAGTAGGAATTGAATATTCTTTTAATACAACACCTGATTTCCTGACAAAGCCAAAAACTGTGTTCGTTCCGCCTATATCAATACCGAGCATTATATTTTTGAGCGCCATTCTGCACCTTCAAGACAGTTTTTAAGGAAGTTTTAATTTACGCTAATCGTAAAATTTTACAAAATGAAAAGTTAAACCTTGCTTTACCGGATATTAAATTTTTTTTCAAGTAATTCTAATGTTTTATCGGATATATCGTGGTTTTTTAAATCTTTTCCTGAAAACCATTTTACTTCAAGGGCATCATCCCCGGCTTTTGGTTCTCCTGAAAGAATTCGGCAGGTAAAATCTATAATAACATAGTGGAATGAAATTTTTTTGTTTTCTTTTTCAATTACATCAAATACATGAACAACGTCATCAACTGTAATTATTAAACCTGTTTCTTCAAGAATCTCTCTTCTTAGTGCATCCTGCATGGTTTCCCCGGGAAGTATTTTTCCCCCGGGAACAGCCCATTTTCCTTTAGCAGGCGGATTGGATCGTTTTACCAGGAGTACTTTATCATTTTTAATGATAACTGCGCCAACAGCAACCCGCGGGAATGGTAGTGTTTCTTGCATAATAAAATAATCAGACCTGCAGCATCATTCGCATCGGGTCTTCAAGTAATTCTTTTACCCTTCTTAAAAAGGTGACCGATTCCTTACCATCAATAATTCTGTGATCATAAGATAATGCTATATACATCATCGGACGAATAACAATCTGGCCATCAACAACAACCGGTCTGTCTTTTATGGCATGCATCCCTAAAATAGCTGATTGCGGCGCATTTATAATGGGTGTAGCCATCATCGATCCAAAAACTCCACCGTTTGTAATAGTAAAAGTTCCACCACTCATTTCATCAATTGTTAATTTTCCATCACGCGCTTTAATTGCAAGATTTGCTATTTCATGTTCAATATCTGCCAGGCTCATTTTTTCTGCATCACGAATAATAGGTACAACCAAACCTTTATCAGTTGAAACAGCGATACCGATATCACTGTAATCGTGATAAACAAGCTCATCACCGTCAATCATCGCATTTACTTCTGGGATTTCAGCAAGCGCAATAGTACAGGCTTTTGTAAAGAAGGACATAAAGCCTAAACCGATCCCATGTTTTTCTTTAAACGTATCTTTAAATTCAGACCTTAATTCTTTTACTTTCAGCAAATCTACTTCGTTAAATGTTGTAAGCATAGCAGTGCCATGTTTTGCATCCAGTAAACGGCGGGCAATTGTTTTACGCAAAGTTGTCATACGAACACGCCGCTCAGAACGCCCGGAAATCGTTGTTGTGGCTGTCGTTTTTTCAATCTGTGCTTTTTCAGATGGCTCCTGTCTGACCTTTTCTTTAGCTGTTGTTTTACCTTTTTCAACTGCCTGCAAAGCATCCGATTTAGTTATTTTACCACCTGTACCGCTGCCACTGACAGTTTCCGGTTTAATTCCGGCTTCCTGTAAAATGTTTGCTGCGACAGGCGATATTTTTAAATTTTCAGATTCTTCTTTAGGTGTTTCTTTTGTCTCTTTTGTCCCGGCATCCTGCGCTTCGTCTTTTGCAACTTCCTGTGATTTATCAGGCTGGGCATCTGTCCCGCTGGCACTGGTATCGATTTCAGCAATTTTGGCACCTATTTCGATTGTATCACCTTCCTTAGCAATCTGGTGTAATACACCTGGTTTTTCTGCATTAATTTCAACGGTAGCTTTTTCTGACTCTATCTCGCAGATTATCTCATCTTCTTCAACAAACTCACCTTCAGCTTTTAACCAATTTCCCATGGTTGCTTCTGTTATCGATTCACCTATCGCAGGCACCAGAACATCTATTTTCATTACAATCTTTTCCTTCAATAAATCATTTATGTTTTCTTTAAAGAAAGCTCAGTTTAACAATTAATTATTTTTTAATTGCTGCAAACGCTTTTTTAACAATCTCCTGTTGCTCAATATCATGCTGTTTATGAAATCCTGTAGCAGGCGCAGCGCCGGCTTTGCGTGTTATACCTTTAACTTTTGGATTATCAAACCATACTCTGAAGAATGGCCATGCCGCATAGTTTTCCGGTTCTTCCTGCACCCAGAAGTACTCATCGGCCTGATTGTATTTATCAAGAACATCTTTGATTTCCTTTTCAGGAAAGGGGTAAAGAAGCTCGGTTCGGACAATCGCAACATCATTTCGATTTGTATCACGGCGATGGGCCAGTAGATCATAATATATCTTTCCTGAACAGAACAGGATTCGTGTAACATTTTTCTCTTTGACTTCCTTATCATCCAGGACAGGCAGGAAAGCGCCGTTGGACAACTCTTTAAGGTCGCTTACACATTCCGGGTGCCTCAGCAGACTTTTAGGTGTAAAAACGATAAGCGGTGTATGAAACGGATATTTTACCTGCGTTCGCAAAAGGTGATAAAAACTTGCCGGTGTTGAAGGAACCGCCACACGCCAGTTGGCATTTGCTGAAAGCTGCAGGAATCGTTCAATACGGGCATTGGAATGCTCGGGCCCTTGTCCTTCATATCCGTGGGGCAGAAACAGCACCAGGCTGTTATTGCGCTGCCATTTTGATTCGGATGATGAAAGAAATTGGTCGATTACAATCTGGGCGCCATTAACAAAATCCCCAAATTGTGCTTCCCAGATGGTTAAACCATTTGGTGTTGAGCTTGAATAGCCATATTCAAAACCCATTTCACCGTATTCGGAGAGCAAACTGTTAAAAATACGGCAAGGGGCCTGGTCGTTGCTCACATGGTTTAAAGGCAGGTATAATTGCTCTGTTTTGTCATCACGGATGGTTGCATGACGATGAGAGAAGGTTCCCCGTTCAGAATCCTGACCGCTCAATCGGATTGGGTGGCCTTCTTCAAGTATGGTTGCATATGCCAGGAACTCTGCACTTCCCCAATCCAGATTTTTCCCGGACATCAGGCGTTCCATACGATCCTGGTAAAGTTTTTTTGTTTTATTCAGAAGGTTGTAATTGTCAGGCAGGTTAAAAATATGGCGGCCTATATCACGTAATTTTTCTTCCGGGAAAACTGTAAGCGGAATCGGATAAAAGCGGTTTCCTAACTCATCCGAGCGCCAGTCGCAGGTAAATTCAAAATCCGCATCACCGGATGCTGCTTCTTTGGCTTCTTCAGCCCTTACCATTTCCAGTTTCTGTTGCAGCATACCTTTAAATTCTTTTTCCATTTCCTTGGCAAGACCGCGTTCAACCGAGCCTGCTGCCAACAATTTTTCATTATATATTTCACGGGGATCAGGATGTTTAGCTATTACATCGTAAAGCTTCGGCTGAGTGAACCTTGGTTCATCGCCTTCGTTGTGGCCGTAACGACGATAGCCAAGCAAATCTATAAAAACATCTGTATGAAAAGTCTGCCGGTATTCCAATGCCATTTTTACTGCAAGGACAACTGCTTCGGCATCATCTGCATTTACATGAAATACAGGTGAATGTGTTACTTTTGCAACATCTGTGCAATAAGTACTGGACCGCCCCTGCAAATAATTAGTAGTAAATCCAAGTTGATTGTTTATTACAATATGAATCGTTCCCCCGGTACGGTAACCGTCGAGAAGTGACATCTGGATCAATTCATAAACGACGCCCTGCCCTGCAATGGCGGCATCACCATGAATCATTACAGGTGCTATTTTATTTTCTTCTCCGTGATACTCATGGTCCAGTTTAGCTTTAACCATGCCGGCTACGATTGGGTTAACCACTTCCAGGTGCGAAGGATTGGGCGCCATTCCCACCTTTACTTTTTTTCCTTTTGCTGTGGTTACAAAACTCGTAAATCCTAAATGATATTTTACATCTCCAGAGAAGACAGCATTGGCGTGTTCTTCCCCTTCAAATTCACTGAAGATATCTTCATAACGTTTTTGCAGAATATTTGCCAGGATATTTAGCCGGCCACGATGGGCTGTTCCGATCACTATTTCTTCAAGGCCCAGTTCTGCGCCGTATTCAACAACAGTGTCCAGTCCGGGAATAAGTGTTTCACCGCCCTGGAGAGAAAATCGTTTCTGGCCAACATATTTTGTGTGCAGAAATTTTTCAAAAACAACCGCTTCATTAAGCTGATGCAGAATCCTTCTTTTTTCTTCAATGGAACAATCCGCACGGTTACGGTTCGTTTCCATACGCTGCTTAAGCCACTGCTGTTTTTCCGGAATACGGATAAACATGAATTCGGCACCGATGGATTTACAATAGGTTTCCTGCAAGTGGTCAAGGATATCACGCAGACTTGCAGGGCCAATACCAATTTCTGCACCTGCTTCAAATACGGTATCCAAATCACCTTCAGAAAGATTAAAATTTTCCAGATCGAGTGTCGGTCTGTATTTACGTCTTTCACGTACAGGATTTGTTTTTGTAAACAGATGCCCGCGCATTCGGTATCCGTTTATCAGGTTTATAACCGCTAATTCTTTTTGAGCTTTCCTGGCTGAAACACCTTTATCAAGGATGGTATCAACTTCACTGCCGTTATTACCGTATTCAAAGCCTTTAAAAAATGTACGCCAGCTTTCTTCCACATCTGCGGGATTTTCAAGGTAACGACGATACATCTCGTCTATATAGGATGGATGCGCGTTATTTATAAATGAATATTCATCCATTAAATGTCTTATTTCCTTTTATATTATGATTCTGAATGGATTGATTGCCGACTTAAAAATCGATTTTTTTAATAAAAAAAATGTCCCTTTTTTGACATCACAAAATATACAACAAATTGGCTTTTTTCAAAATAGCCTTAAACGCAGTTTGAAACAGAGACATTCCAATAAGTATTAATAGGAAAATAGGAGCGATAGTTTGTTGACTTATCCGAAAAGATAAAAATTAACAATAGCTTTGCTTATAGCGACTATATCAAAACTTTCATCCAGGTTTTTATCCCCTGCATTATCATTTCAACAGAAAATGCACCAATTACCAGGGCTGTAACGCGTCCCATGATTTCGATATAACGCTGAATCAATTTTTCGTTGCGTGGCTTTACATAGTCATGAAGGCTTTTCAGCAAAAGCATAATTACATAGGTTAAAATAAGAGCCGCTGCGATTGATAAGACGGCAAAAAGTGGTTCGAGCCGCTCACCGATAATGATACTTGCTCCAATCGAACCGGGACCTATTAGAATGGGCATTGCGATCGAACCGGCAATATGTTCCGATTTCCCGCGAAGATTGCGCACCGTATCAACCCCCTGAAAAACAAAACGGATTCCGATTATCAGGAATATCAAGCCGCCAAATATTTGAAATGAAGCAAAATTTGTTTGCAGAACTCTGTCAAAGATTGCATTACCTGATAAAGCAAACACTATAAAAACAACAGCACTGATCGAGCAAGCCCTGAGCAGAATTCCTGAAAATTCTGAAAGTGATTTTTCCTGTACAATATCAATAACATAAATAATAATCAGGAATGGATTAAGTAAAATGAACAGGAGTATAAAGGCAGAAACAAAATTATTTTCAGTCAGCATAGTCTATAAATTTTTATACCAAACATTCATGCTTTCAATTTTACCGGCAATATTTGTATTATTGATCAGTGTTCCGGCAAACACATAATTCATCTTGGAAAAAGTTACATTCATTCCGGTAGATAAAGCCCTGGCAATAGTATAAACCGTCTTCATTTTTTTACTGCGCATCAGTGCTTCCATTTCTTTTAAAAGCATCATCGACAGGTTATTTCCACGATAATCGGGCAAGGTAGCAAAGTCCGTCATTTCAGCGTTTTTAGCATTTTTATCCATCTCTGCTGATGAAGCAGCCACAAGGTCATTATTTATGAAAGCACCAAAATAATCGATGTGACTATCCATGGTTTCTTCAAGATACTCTTCTTCAAATATTGGAAACGGATAAGAGTCAAACACATCTTTGTATATTTCTGCCAGGTTGGATGTATCTCTTTGGCTAAGCTGCCTTATTTTAAGATTCTCGGGAAAAGTCAGCAAGGTCATGCCGTTTTGTTTGGATTTAGCAATTCCGATGTTGTCTTCTATTTTGTTTCTGAGCTGCGGTTCCATGGCCGAGCGGGAGTGGTCCACAAATTGCGAAACGAAAAAAACACCATTATCCCCGTTATAAAACTTTGGGATATGCGCTTCAATCAGATAACCTTCCTGCAGGAATCCTTCAAGAGCCCAGTCGGGAATTTTTGCAAATATCTTGGTATAAAAATTATGTGCTGCAATCAGTTCCAGCTCTTTAACAATTGCCGGAAAATCCTTTTTATCCAGTTTCATTAAATAGATCCGTTTATTCTGCTTTCCATGCTGAATTGTTGAGTTTCCTAATTTTTCAATTTTATCATACATATTTATTTCCTGTTGTTAAAAAATGATACAACTATATAGATAAGCGCTGATGCCAATATCCCGGGGACACTTTTGTCCAGGTTAAAAGGCAGTGTAGCCGGACTGGCGATAAAATAAACAGCAGTTGATCCACCACCCAGCATACTAAGCATTGCTGCAAGTGCGTTTGGCTTTTTTGAAAAATAAGCGAATAAAGTTGGTATAAAAAGCCCGGCTACCATAAAGGCATAGGCATGAAGTATAATATCCAGGACCGATTTAAAAGCACCTGCAAGAATCATCGCAAGTAAACCAATAAGCAGGGTAACAATCTGAGATATCCGGATAATAAATGTATCGGATTTATTTTTAGCCAGATGTTTTTCTATAAGGTCATTTACAAAATTACCAGAAGATGCGATCAGGCAGCTATCGGCCGTAGACATGATTGCAGAAAAATAAGATGCAAGTACAAATCCTGTTACACCAATCGGAAGCACATCCTTTAAAAGCATCGGCAAAGCCATTTCAGAATCAACATCGGGAAATGCTATACGTCCCATCATACCCAATGAGACTCCCATAAAAGCCATGATCGGATATTCAAAAACACCGGCAATAAAAAACGCTTTTTTTGCTTCTTTTATATTACTGCAGGAGAATACACGCTGGTACAGCGTCATTGCTATAAACCAAATCGGGACAATTGTAAACAGCCAGTTTGTAAATGTAGAAAAACTGATATTGGTTAATGAAAGGAATCCGTCGGGCAACTGCGCCTGAATGGCATCCCAGCCGCCAAGTTCATAGATCGCAAAAGGAATTCCCAGAAACACGAGCCCGCTGAGCAAAACAATCCACTGGATCGTGTCGGTGTAAATGACTGCTTTTATGCCACCAAGAACTGTGTAAATAAGAATTATTCCTGCCATTACATATAGGGAAAAATTCAACGGATCCATAAAACTGACTTTCTGGAAGAAACTTCCTGCGGCTAGTTTTGCCCCGGCAAGAATCTGTGCACTGGTAAAGCCCAGATAACCTATCCCGGAAATCATAGCAGCAACCAGAGCGACATATTTATTGAATTTTCTCTCCAGGAAATCCGGGTAGGTATACATCCCCTGTTCCATATCCATTTTTTTTAACCTGGGTACGGTAAACACTGCAGCCAACCAGGCGCCTAGCAATCCTGAAAAAAGCAGCCAGCTGCCCGATAACCCCATCGTAAAACCAAGCCCGCCAAGGCCGATAGAAAAACCGCCACCTACATCTGTTGCAACAATGGATAATCCCACATGATTTGCGGAAATTGATCGGCCGCCGACATAATAGTCTTCACGACTCTCATTTTTCAGATAAAAATAGATACCAACAGCAAGAACACCGCTGAAGTATACTCCGAAGATTATAAAATCAATTATATGCATTTAACCTGTTCCGAATCTGCATGAACGTCTGTTTTTTGGGATCTTCAAAGCTGATGTTGTTTTATCTTTTCGAACACTATCTCGTCCATTAATTATAACGCCGGGCTTAATTGGCCATAACCGGATTTTTTCAAAGCGGATTCAATTAACTCGTCATGGTTTTTTTCATCTGCCCAAAGTTTGCGTCCTTCTTCCGGCAATAAATCTATAGGATCGAAGTACAGAAAAACTTTTTCCTTATCAATACTCGGGCTTCGATAGATACTGATTCCGGTTAATTCGTCATAATAATCATAGCTGTGCACATCACGTTTACCTCCACCGCCAGGTGCATCTGTTACAAATAAAGGTGTGTTGAAACCAGCAGTAACTCCGCGAACATAGCGCTCCAATTCTACTGTATCAGATATCCGTGTACGTAATTCTTCTGTTCCTTTAACCATATCATGCTGATACACATAATAAGGCTGAACATTGATATAGGATAGTTTGCGTACAAGATGCACCATATCTTCAGGGGTGTCATTAACCCCACGGATAAGAACACTCTGGTTACGCACAGTCACACCATGCTCAAATAGGTGATTCATGGCATCTTTTGTGATTTTTGTAATCTCATTGGCACTATTAAAGTGTGTATGCAAAACCACATCTTTATCTTTTTTACGTCCCATTTCCACAACATCAATTAACGCCCGTGTCCATTCTTTGTCCGATAGAATCTTCATAGGCATTACGGCAGGTCCCTTTGTAGCAAAACGAATCCGTCGGATATGCGGGATTGAAAGAAGCATTTCCCCAATCTGTCTTACTCTTTCCGGGATTAACATGTAAGTGTCACCACCGGATACTACAACATCCTCGATTTCCGGACGAGAAGCCAGGTATGCAAAAGCCCCATGCCATTTTTTAGGTACAGGTTTAAAACTAAGTTTAGTTACAAGATCGGTATCGCTGCCTATGGCGTAGCTTCGGGTGCAAAAACGACAATATACGGGGCAAACATCAAGCGGCAGGAAAAGCGCTTTATCAAAATAACGGTGTACCAATCCTGAAACCGGTGAATCGTCCTGCTCTGCCAGCGAATCCAGTGTCAGTCTCGGGTGATCTTTTCTGCGGGTGGATGCAACCGGTATAAACTGGATACGCAGTGGATCATTATAAGGATCATCCCAATTGATAAGACTTAAAATGTAAGGTGAAATCCTGATATTCATCGGCGCTTCTGCCATACCCTGATGCACATCAATCAGAAAATCAGCATCAACAAGACCTTCAAGTAATTCATCAAGATGCGCTACTTTTGTAACGCTGTTCTGATTCTGGAACTTAACATCAAGAAATTCATCATATCCTACATCTTTAAAATAAGGTATCTTCTGCCAGAAATGTGAATCATCAAAGTCCCTGTGATTGAGCTCTTTCTGTTCAACCGAATCCTTAATATGGTCAGGAATCGGCACATCGTGAATTTCTTCCAGATTGTTTATTTCAGAAATTTTATCCGGTAATTCAGAAACTATATGAGCATTTTCAATTGTTTCTATTTCTTTTTTTGTATAACGCATTAAAATATCTCCGTTTAAATAAATATTATTTCGGGATTTATTGGTTTATTAAAGGGGTTCTGTTTAACAACAGGATATAATTATAGCAGAAAGTTAAATATCGTGAAGATAGGATGTTTGTTCAGCCAGATTTTTATTCATTTTTGACACCATAGGCTGTTAACTTACTAAAAGAATTTAAGCATCCCAAATAAATCCCGGTCTTCTTTACACTTGTCAGAGAATCGGGAACTTTGATTTTTTTTTGATCTTGTTGAATGTTTCATACTTTGGATGAAACGGAAAAACAATCTGGACTTAGATTTTAGATAATCCTTACCCTTGTTTTTAGGAGTATCCATGTTAAATAATGTCGCTGTAAAAAAATGGTTGGAATATGTTACGCGCATTCAGGACGGACTTAATGATTCTTTTGAAAAACAATGGGAAATCTATAATCAAATTTTCGCTTCAGAAACTCAAAAGCACCATCCGCCAATTGCCTGGGTTCCGTCCGGTCAACAAAAAAACAAATCTAATCTTGCAGGCTTAATTACTAAACATGGTTTTGCAGACTACTCTGCCCTGCACAAATGGACAATTGAAAACCGGCCGGATTTCTGGAAAGAAGCAATCATCGCACTCGATATTCGTTTTGATAAAGAGCCACAGCAAATAATAAATAGCGGTTATGATCCAAAAGATCCTGTATGGCTTCCGGGAGCAAAAATGAATATTGTGGATTCCTGTTTTAAAAACACTCCCGATTCAACAGCAATTGTATATGCATCTGAAGAAAACGTGAAAGTAAAAAAAATAAGTTATTCAGAGCTAAACAAGATGGTTAACCGTGTGGCAAATGGCTTGGCAGAAAACGGCATAAAAGAAGGAGCACGTGTTATAATCTATATGCCCATGACCACAGAATGTATTGCAGCTTATCTTGGAATAATAAGAGCAGGCTGCCAGGTTGTTTCTGTTGCTGACAGCTTTTCTTCTGATGAATTGAAAAAACGTGCAGAAATATCTGAAGCATCAACAGTAATTTGTGTGGATTCTTACACCCGCTCCGGTAAATCAATTGATATTTACAGCAAAGTAAGAGATGCAGGCCTTAAGAAGGCAATTGTTATTTCTGCAGACAAATCAGACCGTTTAAGGACATCTGATATTTTTTGGGAAGATTTCTTATCAACAAAAACAGAATTTGATTCGGTAGTTTCAGATCCGTACATGCCAATCAATATCCTGTTCTCATCAGGCACAACCGCTGCCCCAAAAGCAATTCCATGGAATCATCTTACACCTATAAAATCAGCCATGGATGGACACTTTCACCAGGATATTCATCCCGGTGATGTAGTTGCCTGGCCTACAAACATTGGCTGGATGATGGGCCCGTGGCTTATTTTTGCAAGTCTGATCAATAATGCAACAATTGCTATATATGAAGGCGCTGCTATTGGAAAAGGATTTATTAATTTTATTAAAAATGCCGGCGTCACAATGCTTGGCGTTATTCCTTCGCTGGTTAAAAGTTGGCGCAATGATGGTATTCCGGATATGGATACATGGGATAGTCTTCGTGTTTTCAGTTCTACAGGGGAGCCATCTAATAGTCAGGACTATTTGTGGTTAATGAGCAGAACGCGTTATAAGGCACCAATAATCGAATATCTTGGGGGCACTGAAATAGGTGGCGGGCATATTACAGGAACCGTTTTACAGGAAGCATCTCCCGCAACATTTACAACCCCCGCTTTAGGCATTGATTTTATTTTGCTGGATAGTAAAAACAAGCCTGCTGAAAGCGGACAATCAGGAGAACTTTACCTTATTCCACCCGCGGTAGGACTTTCTCAAACTATTTTAAACCGCAACCATGAAGAAGTTTATTATAAGGGGTGTCCGAAAGGCCCTGCAGGTGAAGTATTACGCAGGCATGGCGATCAAATGATCAGGCTCAATGATGGATTTTATAAAGCACAAGGCCGTGCGGATGACACCATGAATCTTGGTGGCATAAAGATCAGTTCCATAGAAATTGAACAGGTAGCCGAACAACATCCTTCTGTTTATGAATGTGCTGCTATCTCTGTGCAGCCACTGGGAGAAGGTCAGGAAAAATTGGTCCTTTTTGTTCATGCTGATATTCCTGATCTTAAAATTGACCAACTGAAAAAGGAACTTTCACAGAAAATCGCTCAGCGGATAAATCCTTTATTTAAAATATACGATCTCAAAGTAGTAAAAAAGCTTCCACGAACAGCGTCCAACAAACTAATGCGCCGAACTTTGAGAGACATGTATCCCGGAGAAGAATAGACTAGCAATTGCTTTAAGGACTAACGACCAAAATTAGTTGCTGAATATATAATGATTCAATTATCTTAAAAATTCTTGTGAACATTACCTTAAGATTCAACTATGAATAATTCTCATCACAGTACAAATCATTATTTTGTTAAAACAGCCGGACTTTTGTCAATATTTTCCGGAATTATTTTAACAGGCATTCTATTTTACGCTATTATTGTTCTGAACAGCCTTGGACTCACTTTTAAAATTTTTGAAGAAAGACCTTCTTTTATTGGCTGGCTCGAAAAAAACCACGTTGCGTATTCAATATTATGGATTCAATATGCCTTCTCAGCAATTATTATGCTACCGGTTCCAAATGCATCCAGTCATGTACTACACCATTCAGGCAGTCGCTCATCATCATTAATTAAAATTACACACATAATTGGTTCCTGCGGATTTCTTATAGTTCTTGCGAGTTCTATCTTTTTATATGCATCTTCACCTGTAATTGCCAGATCACATGCTTCCGATATGCAACATAGTGTTTTACTTATCGAGATTTTTGAATCTCTGGGTTTAAATTTTCGTTTAACCGGTGAACTAATGATCGGGATATGGCTTTTAGGACTTGCAGCCTACAGGATTAAAAAGAACAGAGTTGATAATTTTGGCTGGTTCCTTGTATTCAGTTTTTTGTGTATTGTGGTAATTACTACAGCAAAAGCTGTTGGCTTTTTTGATTTTGAACCTGTTTTGATGGTTATTTTAGCTGCAACATATATCTGGGTAGGCATTTCAATTAGAAAAAAAGTATCTTAACAAACAGTAAAAAGTAATCTTTAAATACAATTTCAATTAAATTACTTAGTTTTTTTTGACTTATATCATATAATTCTTTAAAGTTGGCAAAATTTAAAGGTAAACATAAATGTTTGACGCATCAAAATACAATATTAACTCTGTTCCGAAGATACGTGTAGCCGTTATGCGTCATACCAACAATTCAGAAAACCTTCCTGTTCATGCCATTCTTTTATCGGGTCTAACACTAAATCTAATTCTAAACCTAATTCTACTAGGTTAGTTTAAGTATATCCCGAATTTAAGCCACAATCATATCTCAAAATAAAAGCATAAATTTCGGGGTGCCCGAAATGGAATGTTAAATTGGAAGTATCCGTTAAACATTTAAAAAAGAAGGAATATATTATGCATTACAAGATCACACTCCTACCCGGGGATGGAATCGGACCGGAAACAATTGCTTCTGCAATGAAAATCCTTAATTTTCTTGCAGAAAAAAATAACCTGACCCTTGATCTTGAATCGCTTCCGTTTGGTGGTATCAGTTATGAAGAACACGGGACACCGGTAACTGATGAAACAATTGATACCTGTAAAAAGTCGGATGTAGTATTTCTTGGTGCTGTTGGTGGATATAAATGGGATCAACTGCCGCGTCAACACCGTCCTGAAAGCGCCCTCTTAAAACTGCGCAAGGAATTGGCTGTTTTTAACAATATCAGACCGGCAAAAGTGTATAATTCTTTCCTGGAATCTTCTTCGCTGAAAAAGGAAGTTCTCCGGGATACAGATTTTGTAGTACTTCGGGAGTTAACAGGTGGTATTTATTTTGGGCAACCCCGTGGTAATGATGCAGATAAAGGCTGGAACACCATGGTTTATCACAGGGAAGAAGTAGAACGCATGGCTGTCCAGGCATTCGAACTTGCCAGAACAAGGCGCAACAAGGTAACATCTGTTGACAAAGCAAATGTCCTTGAGTGTTCCCAATTATGGCGAGATACCGTTCTGGATGTTCATAAAAAATATCAGGATGTACAGCTTGAGCATATGTATGTGGATAATGCCGCCATGCAGATTGTTCGTGCTCCGAGACAGTTTGATGTTGTTGTAACGGGAAACATGTTTGGTGATATATTAAGTGATATTGCCGGTATGATTACAGGAAGTCTTGGTATGCTGCCTTCTGCAAGTATTGGTTTAAAACATGCTTTATATGAACCTGTTCATGGGAGTGCCCCGGATATTGCCGGTAAAAATGTAGCTAATCCTATTGCTGCAATTGCTTCAGTAGGAATGATGTTTGAGCACTCTTTTAAAATTCCGCAAGTTGCCAAGGTTGTTGAACAAAGTATCGAAAAAGCTCTTGCAGATGGCTATAGGACTCAGGATATTAACTTCGATAACCAGGGTAAAACGGTTTCTACAACCGAAATCACAGAAATAATTCTTAACAATTGTAAAGAAATCATGCAAAAAGTGAATGCCGAATCTGGTAACTTTGTCACCGCTTAGAAAAGGATCACTCATGGATAATCACATATTAATTTTCGATACCACTTTACGCGATGGGGAGCAGTCTCCCGGCGCATCATTGAATATTTTTGAAAAACTTGAAATTGCCAAACAGCTTGAAAAATTAGGTGTAGATATCATCGAAGCCGGATTTCCGGTATCTTCTCCGACTCAATTTGAAGCCGTACAGCGCATTGCTGATGAAGTAAATGCTGTAATAACAGGACTTTCGCGGGCAAATGAGAAGGATATAAAAGCAGCCTGGGAAGCATTAAAGAATGCACCCAAAAAGCGTATCCATACTTTTTCAAGTACATCCGATTATCATATTCTCGGAAAATTTTCTCATTCACGCTATGGCAGCACTCTTGAAGAAAAGAGAAAATCAGTAATAAAAATGTCCCGGGATGCAGTTGCCTATGCCCGAACTTTTGTTGACGATGTTGAATTTTCGGCAGAAGACGCCGGGCGAACAGATATAGGATATTTATCGGAAGTCATCGAAGCAGCTATCGAAGCCGGTGCAACAACTGTGAACATACCGGACACAACTGGGTATACGTTACCATCCGAATTTGCAGAAAAAATTGAACAGCTTACTTTGCGTGTTAAAAACATTGAAAAGGCAATCATAAGCGTCCATTGTCATAACGATCTGGGACTTGCGGTAGCAAACTCACTGGAAGCTTTAGCGAAAGGCGCACGCCAGATCGAATGCACCATAAACGGTATTGGTGAACGTGCAGGTAATGCATCTCTTGAAGAGATTGTAATGGCGCTCAATGTCCGGAAAGATCGTTATCATTATACAACATCTATAAATACACACGAAATATACAACACAAGCAAAATGGTTTCTGGTTTTACCGGAATTGTTGTTCAACCTAATAAAGCGATCGTTGGAGATAATGCCTTCGCACACGAATCAGGTATTCATCAGGATGGTATGCTGAAAAACAGGGAAACATATGAAATAATGACTCCTGAAAGTGTCGGTGTTCCTAAAACAAAAATTGTTCTTGGCCGGCATTCAGGCCGCCATGGCTTGAAGGTAAGGCTTAATGAGCTTGGATACACACTCAGCGACGATGAATTGAACGATGTATACCAAAACTTTACTGAGCTTGCAGACAAAAAGAAAGAAGTATTTGATGATGACCTGCGTATACTTATGGGTGATGAAGCATCCAAAAAACGCGAACAGCTTAATCTTGAATATATCCAGGTTTACATAGGAACACACACGATACCAACCGCCACTGTAAAAATTCGTATAAATGATGAAATAAAACAGGAATCTGCAACCGGGGATGGACCTGTTGATGCTGTTATAAATGCGATAGACCGCGCGCTTGACAGAAATTACCGTGTTGAGTCGTACCAGGTTAGATCGGTTACAGCGGGCCGTGAAGCGATGGGTGAAGTCTTGCTGCGTATACGAGACGGTGAGAAATCGTACAATGGACGCGGTACATCAACTGATATTATTGAAGCCAGTGCCAAGGCTTATCTGAAGGCAATTAACCGGTTACTTTCAGGGGAAAGTGCAAATGTTTCTGAAAAACAAAAAATGTTAAAACATGCTATTTAAGGAGTATTATCGATGCCAATGACCATCACTGAGAAAATTCTTGCCAAATCTGCCGGTAAGAAATCGGTTACACCCGGCGAAAATGTGTGGCTTAATGTTGATGTATTGATGACACACGATGTCTGTGGTCCGCCCACTGTGCAGATATGGAAAAGAGAATTTGGTGAAAAAGCTGAGATTTGGGATAAAAATAAACTTGTCATTTTCCCGGATCATTACATTTTTACGAAGAATACACATGCAAACCGTAACGTGAGTATCTTGCGCGAATTTGCAGATCAGTATAATCTGCCAAATTATTATGATGTTGGAACAGATCGTTATAAAGGTGTGTGCCACATTGCTCTTGCTGAAGAAGCTTATAACATTCCCGGAACAGTTCTTTTTGGAACAGACTCTCATACTTGTACATCCGGTGCTTTCGGAATGTTTTCAACCGGTGTGGGCAATACAGATGCAGCATTCATACTTGGAACAGGGAAAATATGGGAAAAAGTACCCGAATCTATGAAGTTTACATTTAATGGTAAACTTCCGCCCTACCTTACTGCGAAGGATCTCATTCTGCATATTCTGGGTGACATTACAACAGACGGTGCAACCTATCGTGCGATGGAATTTGATGGTGAAGCAGTTTATGCCTTGCCCATGGAAGAACGCATGACTCTTACCAATATGGCCATCGAAGCCGGTGGTATGAGTGGAATAATCGCAGCAGATGAAGTAACAGAAGCTTTTTTAAAACAGCGCACTACTAAAAGTTATGAGATTTTCCGGAGTGATGCGGACGCCAAATATTTCAGTACTTACACCTACAACGTGGAAAAACTCGAACCTACAGTAGCCAAACCACACAGTCCTGATAATCGGGATATTGTGCGTAATGTTCAGGGTACAAAGCTTACCAAGTGTTATATTGGTTCCTGTACAGGCGGAAAAATGTTTGATTTTATGCAGGCTGCGAAAATTCTTATTAACAACAAAGTTAAAGTACCTACCTTCGTTGTTCCGGCAAGTACAGATATAGCTGCCCAACTCGAAGTTGAAACATACAAAGGCATCAGTCTGAAACAAATTCTTCAGGATGCCGGATGTGTGATCGCCCAATCTTCATGCGCTGCCTGTCTTGGCGGCCCTGCAGATACGATTGGCCGTGCAGTGGATAAAGATGTTGTAATTTCCACCACAAACCGTAACTTTCCCGGACGCATGGGAAGCAAACAATCAGAAGTTTATCTTGCTTCACCATTAACAGTTGCTGCATCTGCCGTAACAGGAGTAATAACCGATCCCAGGGATTTTATCTAAACACAAAGGATTTTAAACGATGGATAAGAAAATTTCAGGGTTTGCCTATGTGTTAGGCAATAATATAGACACCGACCAGATTATTCCGGCGGAACACTTGGTATATAGTATGTCGGATGAAGAAGAATCAAAAAAATATGGCCAGTTTGCCCTTTCTTCTGTTCCCAAAAAAGAAGCAGGACTTCCGCATGGCGGGATCCCTTTTGTAGACGAAGGCAAAAATACATCTCTCTATAATATAATTATTGCCGGGGCAAATTTCGGCTGCGGATCATCTCGTGAACATGCGCCATATGCTATAAATAAAGCCGGATGTAATGTTGTAATCGCGGAATCGTATGCACGAATATTTTACCGAAATGCAGTGGATGGCGGTTTCCTGGTACCTTATGAATGCGAACAAAAACTTAACGATAAAATTCATACCGGTGACAAACTGGAAATCGATTTCGAACGTAACCTGCTGATTGATCTTTCAGATCACCGGGAATTTAAACTTAAGCCGCTTGGAGATGTTCTGCCGATAATTGAAGCAGGCGGTCTCTTTGAATATGCGCGTAAAACCGGAATGATAAAAACCGTTTAAAACCTACAAATTAAACAACAGCTTAAAATAAAATGCGGGTGATTTCAATTTCGCCCGCATATTTAAATCATCAAACATGCAGGACATTGTTTCCCTGATTGTTTTATTTTTAACTGCACGATTTGCTACAAAATTAAATAACCACGGCCGGTTTAATAAACGTTGAATTGTATAGCTCAACTTTAATTCATTCCAAAGCTTATTATAGACATTTGTATCATAATTTTTAAGAAACTCTGCCGAAAAGTTATTCTTTGTGAGAGCTTCCACAGTTGTCTCAGCAGCAAATTTGCCACTGACCATGGCATTCCCTATACCTTCACCTGTAAACGGATCAATTAAAGATCCGGCATCGCCAACCAACAGATAACGTTCGCCTGAAAGCGATCTTTTTACTGAACCAAGCGGCAAGCCCCAACCCTTTATATCATCAACGATACGCGCATTTTTAAAACGTTCTTTTAAACCGGGATTTTTTTCCAGGGCATTAAGCATCATTTCTTTTAAGCGGATGTTTTTGGTTTTTACTTTTGAAGACAACAGGCCTATCCCGACATTTGCCTGATTGTCAGGTAGTGGAAAGACCCATAAATACCCGGGCAATGTTTCCTGTATATAATGTAACTCAATAAAGTTCTGCGGGTGCATTCCGCTGACATTTTCATAGTATGCGCGCAGCCCTGCTGCATAATAATGGGGATTCATCTTATGACCAGCGAGTTTTTTTGCAACCAACGATCGGTCGCCCTCTGCACCAATTACCATTTTTGCTGCACAGATTTTATCTTGTCCATTTTCATTGTAAGTTATTTCTATATGTTGTGGCGTTTGTTTAACATCTTTTATTGTGCAGGCAAATTTTCTAACCGCAAAGGTTTCATCAAGTTTGCTAACCATGAAATTATCAAAGTTCATTCTTTTAGAAATAAAGCCCGGTGCATATTTTTGTACAGATTTATCTTTATTAAATGGAATATCCAGAGCCATCCCATTAGGAGCAATAAACTGTACACCCCAGCAATTTGTATAATCAGGGTGCTTATCTAATTCATATACTATCTGCGGGTCGATTTTATTAAGAACAGCACCCACCTTACCACTAAGCGCATCCCCGCAAATTTTATCACGCGGAAAAGTTGCCTTGTCAAAAATGTGATGTTTAATCCCGGCTTTGGATAAAAAAATTGAAGCCGTTGTCCCGCCTGGACCCGCACCTAAAACTGCTACATCAGTTTCAATGTCAAACATATGATAGTTACCTGTATTTAAATGGAAATTATAATTTAGGATGGTGCAATTTTTGAGACAAATAAAAGAATTAAATTCTAAATATTATTGATTCCATCAAAACTATCGTTCATTTTTTATTTCGGATTCTAACCCACTTGGGCCTGCAGGAGCAATGTCTTTAAAAACCCAGCGTAAACCACGACTGTAGCCTTCTGACTTAACTCCGGCATGCCGCTCACCTTCGATAGCGTAATTTAGCAGTTTAAAACTTTTATAACTGCGCTCGGATATCTGTTTTTGAAAGTCTACAATTGGCTCCCGGAATGGCTTGTATTCTGCTGTACCATATGAAAGGAACAAACGAACATCTAAAATATTGTTTCGGGCTGCATAAGTTGCATCACGTTTGAAAAGGTAATTATCATCCCAATCTGTCGCAGGGCTAATTGCAATGTATCGTTTAAACAAATCAGGCTTTTCATACATGGCATAAAGAATAAAAAGTCCGCCAAAAGAACTACCGGAAAGGGCGCGTTGCTCCGGATCTACCCTATAAACTGATTCGATCTCAGGAATAACAGTTTCTTCTATAAATTTGAGAAAGGCCGGTCCATCTCCTGAATTTGGATATTTCAATTTATCTTTTGTAGGTGTAAGGTCGCGTGAACGAAGTGCGCCATAATCCACGTTATCACCAGGATAAGAAAAACCCACCATAATCATTTCGGGGATAGCTTTATCATATACAAGCTGTCCATAAATGGAAACCAGCAACGGCATATCCCAATAAGCATCCATAAAATACAGGACTGGGTAATGCCTGTCTTTTTGTTCAGAATAGTCTTGCGGTAAATAAACTATTAATTCATAATCGCGTTGAGTTTGTTCAGATTTGAGACTGATATACTCTGTGTTTTTTATTGTAAAATGTTTTTCACCTGCGTGCAGACAGGCTAATAGCATTATTAACACAAAGAAAATATTTCTGATCATATATTGGTCTTTAGTATTTGTTTATGGATTAGGATTTTTGCAACAGCCAGGATCGTGCTTTGACCATTGACTCAAATGTTTTAACATTATAACCACGGTTGACAGCAGTCGTTTCAAAAAACTGCAAATTTTGCTTAATATATTCGTTATCCGGCACCACTATTGCTTCCCGTATTTTATGACTTACTTTATTATCTTCATAGAACTGGCCTAAACTATAAGCATTAACAATTGGTGTTGTATCAACCGGCTGAAATTTTATACAATCTACAAGAAATAACTTGGTACCATTTTCTCTGGAAAAATCAAGAGAATACAAGATTGCATTCTGAACATCTTCCAAAGTACATATTCCATCAAGAATCGTTATTAAAATATCTGTTTCTTTTTCAAAATTTGCGGACCAAGGCATAACTTTCCTTTCAGTTAATTTAACTTACTAAGTAAAATATGAATTTTTTAAAAGCCTATTCCACATGTATTAACTTTTATTCTGCACACATAATTGTCAGCTGTAATAAACAAGTCATTGCCGCTTTCACCGCCAAAGCAACAATTTGATACGGCTGTGCCCGTCTCAATACTTCCCAAATGGCGACCCTGAGCAGTAAATACCATCACACCACCGGGCCCTGTTGCCCAAAGATTGCCGTCCTTATCAACCGCCAACCCATCGCAGCCGCCACCCCGGCCATATTTATTAAAGTCTGTTGCATCAAAAAATACCCGTCGATTACTTGTGTTGCCATCATCATCAACATCGAAAGCCAGCCAGAGCTTTTTACCTTCGGAATTTGCCACATACAATGTTTTCTCATCAGGAGATAATCCGATACCATTTGGACGATTCAGCTCTTTGGTAACCAGACTAATATTACCATTTGGAGTAACATGGAAAACACCTGAGAAATCAAGTTCTTTTCCCTGATAATCAGGACCGGTTAATCCATAAGGCGGATCAGTAAAATAGTAATGCCCTTTTGAATTCACAATACAGTCATTGGGACTATTCAGCTTTTTACCTTCAAAACGGTCAGCGATGATGGATTTGGTCCAGTTTATTGTATTCAATAAAACCAGGACACGATTACCATGGTCGCAGGCAACAATTTGATTTGTTTTTGGATGTACGAAAAGTCCGTTACAGCCCAACTCCCTGCCGGGTGGGGAATCTCCTAAAGCATACCCGGCAGGCCGTAAATATATCTCCAGCCCTTTCTGTTCGCTCCATTTATACATTGTGTTTTGGGGTATATCATTAAACAGAAGATAGCCACCATCTTTTATCCAGACGGGGCCTTCGCTCCAATCAAAACCTTCGGCAATAACTTCCAAAACAGCGTCTTCACCTATCAGCTTATTTATTTGCGGATCATCGCGATGAATTATTCCAAATTGTTTTTTATCTGGTAAGAAAAAAGAAGCCAGGATTATACTGAGAAACAGAAGGATTAGATTATTCATAATTCTGTAAGAAGATTATTATCTGTTAAAATATTACACTTTATATCAAAATTGCAAGATAATAAAAAACCCTGCTATAGATACCAGCTAAAACCGATCGTTAAATCAATTGTTTGTATTTGCCCACCCGGAAATTTGACATTAAGCAAAGAGCGGGCTGGAACTTTTGAGAATCCTTTGAGCCATTTTATTTCAGCATTAAGAAAGCCGACATCACTGAAAGATTGTTCAATCCCCGCCAGTAAACCACCACCAAAAGTACCTGAAAACTGATAATCGTCAGGCGTTTTGCGATACACCATAAGAACCCCCATCAGCAATCCGCAATATGGATTACGGGAGCTGTATGGCCGGAATTTATATTTCCCTGCGATCAAATAATCGAAACCTAAAACGAATTTTTTTCCTGTATCACCAAACATTTCAAATTTCAGGATAACCGGATCGATCTGTATCTTCGGTGAACTGAAAGGAAGCCAGGCAAAATTATATTCTAATAATCCGCGTACATTTGTATCCAGGAATAAATCTCCATTGCCATAATTGATCCCGGCGCGTAAACCCATGTTAGCCTGGTTATAAGCTGCTGTAAATTTTATGTTTTGTATGTCTGCAATATTTTGTTCATTCAATTCCACTTCCAGGTATTTTGCCGTTTCAAGTGAGATTTTATTCAAAACATTATCAATGGAAATGATTGTTACTTTTTTGGTATCACTTATTGGAATTTTTTGGCGGGGATTACGTGTATCAAATAAATCAGCGCTTAAAATAAAATCATCCCGGCTTGAGCGATCCAGGCCAAGACTCAAGACCAGATCAGCCTTCATTTCTGAACTCATTTTCCAGCGGTCAGTACGCTGTTCGATATATTTTTTTGTTAAATCTGGATTTTCAACAACGATGATATTCGGAACTCCACGTAATTTTTTGTTTAATGTATTTACAACCTTCAGCAGCAAGCCAATGTTTTCTGATGTATAAGGGGCGGGCGGAAAACCAATAACTGCCAGACTTACAGGTTGTTTTTCACGCTGTACAAAATCCAGCTCAATTACCGATCGTAATTCTGCAGCCAACTGGTTTAAACGGTTTGGAATGCCTGCAGTTGTTGGATCGTCAATCAATACACCACGGGTAGCCACTATCTCGCGTGATTCAATATTTACACAACGGATATCCAGGCGAATGCTGTTTGACTTTTCCCAAAACTCACCCATAATCAGGTAGTTGGCATTCAGCATTGAGCCAAGGCTTAGCGCAGTCGGCTGACTGATAATTCCCGATGCCTGCCTGGTGTCAAGAATATTTCTGATCAAAGTATCTTTATAGTTAACTTCTATAAGCTTAATCCGTGAAGATATGCTTAAACCGGTAGTAAGCATCGTCGGCAGCGATCGCTCAAGAAAACTGTAATGGCTTGTATCCCCCCCCTGCATCTTAAAGTCAAGAATTGCAATACGAATACTTTTTCCAAAGCGTATAACTAAATTTTCCATAATTTTTTCAGTAAGGTTCTCCACAACAGAAACAGGTTTGCCGGATTGTGAAAAAGCAGCGGGAGCACTTACCATAAATTTAAATTCATCTTTTATTGCAATATCGTTTCTATTTTCTTCATCCGTTGAACATTCAATCTTTACTGCCGAGATTTCTGCAGAAACGATGGATTCATTCTCCCAGATAAATCCCTGCAATATAAAATCATATTTACAACTATCATGCTGTACTACTTTTTTCAGGATATTCAAAGGCCAGGTGCTTCTAAAACCTGTGGCAGAAGAAATGTCTCCGGCTAGTTGATAAAAACTCTCCGGGGAAATCATGCTCGCAGAAAATTCTACAGTTTTTGTGCGATTCATTTCATCAAGCAAAAAGACCGGAAGGTCTTTCTCCAGAACTTTAAATTTTGGAGCGCCGGAGATATATCGGAAAGGTAACATACGTATTTGTTTAAGTTCGTCTGAATGACCTTTAACAGTGCATACTAAAATGACTATAATAAACACAAGCTTTATATTCTTAATAAAACTTGATCTTCCGTTACTGCTAACTCTAAAATTCGATAACATTATTACTGCCTGTAGTCACATTTATGATTTCAGAATAATATATTTGCCCATCAATCTTTTTAAGGAAACGATGCTCTCCCGGAAAAACAAAAACTGTTTTAGGTCCGCTGACGTGACCAATAGCATTTTCCGAATCGTCAATGTAATAAAGAGCATTATTGTCCTGCGGGAAAAGAGTCAATTTACAAAGCTCCATTGCATTCAGAGTGGTATCAATTTTAACTTTTTTGGTTGCCCTTACCTGGACATTTTTAAGCATATAAAAGCCAAAATTGTCTGATCTTTTTTTCTTCAATTCAATTCTGTATACAGCAGGTGTAAGTCTGAAAGAATGGGGTGTGTCAAAACCTGAATACCTGCTATCTATGTATATTTTCATATCTGCAGGTCTGCTTTTTATTTCAAGTAAGCCGGATGTATCGATCTTCTTTAAGTTCACCATATAATGTGCTGTGTCCATTGAAATAATCTTAACCGGAACCTGTACACTTTGATATCCATTTGCCGTTAATACGAGAGAATAAGAACCCTGCTCAAGCTGCAGCACATTGCTTCCGTTCTGTATCTGTTGCTGAAGAACGACTCCGCTGTCATTTTTAAATTCAAGGCTTAGCGGTATAGAAGCCGGCTGATAACGGATATCAAAAAAACCGCTTTGAGCGGAAAATTCTTTAAGAATAATTTTATTTTCCAATGGCCAGCTTATATGAGCCGTAAGTTTTTGCGACTTGTATCCTTTTGCAAGCACCTGCAGAGCATAATCACCCTTTTTTAATCTGAATTGCCACACATCACCGGCTTTTTGGGTAACCTGTAAGGTATCAATATTTTTGCAGATGATGGTAACATCCGTTCCATCCGGCAGATCTGGTGCGCTGATAGAGAGCGTATAGATTTTAAAGTCCCACAAAATAATCACAGCTGATGCAGCCAGATTGAGCAGCAACGTCAAAATAATCAGAATATTTAAAGGTGGTGTTCCGATCATCTCTGCAAGGGACACCTTTTTGTTTACTGTTTTGTAGCCAAGAAATCCAAGAATAGCCAGTATTGCTGCCCAAAGTCCTTTAACAACCGTTTCAATTTTTTCATACTGGTCATAGTAAACAACCAGCCATATTGCTATAATCACAAAATTAAAAAAAGCAGCACTAAGTAAAATTATACGACCAAATGTCCATTGATTTGATTTAGTCAAGGCAGATCCTGAATTTTGATTGTCTTTTATTGAGACTTCAACGCATAGTGAGTATAATCTATTCTCACGAAAATTTATTCTGTCTCAGACCGATTCAAACACATACATTTTTCAAAATTGAAATAAATACTGAAAATTTTGAACTAAGAGTGTTTTTATCCTTAGTTTACGACAAACTCCAAAACAAAAGGATCAACGATGGCAAACGTAAACAAAATCAAAGGTGTGATTGCAATCCTGACTGGCGGTGGTGATGTACCTGGTCTTAATCCCGCAATCCGTGCAATAACAATCAGGGCAATCAGAGAAGGCTATAAAGTAATCGGAATACGACGCGGATGGGCTGGGCTTGTTGATTTCATCCGCGATAAGAAAGCAGATAACTCCAATAATTTCCAGGTGCTTACGGAAGAAATTGTAAATAAAGCCGGACGTACGGGGGGTACCTTTCTGCATACATCACGCACACGTCCAAGCCATGTACCAAAAATAAATGTACCAGCTCATCTCAAAGACTCTTATAATGATGACATGAATGATCTGACCCCGGAAGTAATAAAGAATCTGGAATTTTTAGGTGTGGATTATCTTATTCCAATTGGTGGTGATGATACTTTAAGTTTTGGTGTAACCCTTTACCAGAATGGTGTTAAAGTTGTTGCTATTCCGAAAACAATGGATAATGATGTGCCCGGAACAGATTATTGTATCGGCTTCAGCACCTGTGTTACCCGTACCATTATGCTTACAAACAGCCTGCGGACTTCCGCCGGATCCCACGAGCGTTTCCTTGTAATTGAAGTATTTGGCCGTTATGCCGGCTTTACGGCAATGCTACCGACGATGGCCGGTGCCGCCAACCGCTGCGTAATTCCGGAATATGAATTTAATATCGAAAACCTGCTTGAACTTATGATTCATGACCGTGCACATAATCCGAGTAACTACTCAATATTGCTTGTATCGGAAGGTGCAATGTTTAAAGGTGGTGAAATGGTTTTTGAGCATATGGAAAAGGATGCGTACGGGCACGCTAAACTTGGTGGTATAGGTGACCTTGTATCTGCACAATTGAAGGATTTATCACCCCAGTACAATAATGGCAAACGCATAAATGTTATAAATCAGAAACTTGGATACCTTGTTCGTTGCGGTGATCCGGATGCAACTGATTCGATCGTGCCAATGGCCTATGGAAATTTAGCATTGGACCTTATTTTAAAAAATATTCACGGACGTCTGGTCGTTCTGAAAGACGGACGTTATGATAACATGCCGATTGATGTCGTCACCAGCACCAAAAAGCTGGTAAATATAAATAAACATTATAACACAGAACGTTTACGACCCCAATATCGCAGTTTTCAGTTAAAACCATTGTTTATTATGACAAGTGAATAGTTCGGATAAAAAAACCCGGTACTTCAACAGACCGGGTTTTTTTTAAGTATATACAACTTACTCTGACATTCTGCTTATTTTAGGACAATTTTTATTTTTTCCGTTTGGACATAACTGCGGATGCACAAACAGTGAAAAGTGATCAATCAGATCAGCTTCGTTCAGCGAAAATCCCAGGTACCCCGGCATCCCGTCTTCCAGGTGAAATGTTGCAATTCTAACAGGGAAATCTGAATCTGCAATTTTTACAGGATCACTTAAATCGTGAAAGCCGGTTATTTTTCCGCGAACCGGATAAACCTGTTTTACCATAAAATTATACACTGATTCATTTGATAAAACGTTTACCAGATCCTTTTTAATAAACAAATTTTCAAACTGAGCTGCATCTTTTTTATTGAAAGAACCGGTCATTTTTTTAATAATTTTCCAGTACTTATCCTGATCATTCACAGCAGACGAGAGAACTTTTAATTCATCATCCTTAGCTAAAGCTACAACTTTTACAGGAAATTTTTCCGGCAGTGTTTCTGTTTGTTCAACAGAAATTGGCCATTGACTTTTTTCGATGGTTAATAATTCATTTATCTTGTTGAAAAGTATATCCGGCATACCGCTTTCTGAGTTAGAAAACATAATAATTGTATAGCCCGTCTCGAGGAAAAATCGATATTCAAAATAAATACCGGGCGCCCTTCCTCCATGGCCAACCCATATTTTGTTATTAATCTGATCAGAGATAAAACCATAGCCATAGTAGCCCGTTCCGCCGGTTCCAAAGGAAACCTTTCCATCCAGAACCAATCTGACATTATCAGGTTTTAAAAGTACATTTGCCTGAAGTGCTTTATGAAAACGGAGCATATCTTCAGTCGTGGAGTATCCTCCACCGGCAGATGTGCCTTTAATTCCTCTTGTAGAAACAGACCAAAGTGAGTCTTTTCCTGTATAAGCCACAGCGAGATTTTTTACAGATCCATCAGTATTATATGAATCCGTATTAAGCATTCCGGCTGGTTTATAAATATTCTCACGAATATACTCAAAATAATTCTGTCCTGAGACAGCTTCTATTATCAAACCCAAAACTATATATCCTGAGTTACTGTATTGAAATCTTTCTCCCGGGGCGAACAAAAGAGAATCCATAGCAAAAAAAGGAACAATATCCTTTAATTCACTTACTTCCCGCCAATGATTTTTGTATTCACTATCTAGATAGTCACCCAGACCGGCTGTATGGGTTAACAGGTTATGAATGGTTGCATTTTGAGCAAAATATTTATTTGGATAGTCCGGCAGATATTTGATAACCGGATCATTATAGTTAAGCATTCCTTTTTCATTGAGCTGGGCAATTGCAACGGCAGTAAACATTTTATTGCCTGATCCAAGATTAAAACGTGTATTTTTTTTATTTGCAATATCTTTTTCAACATTTTGCCAACCTACCGCCTTTTCAAAAACAGCTTCTCCGTTTTTTGCAATAAGAATTGCACCGGAAAAACCCCGTAAAAGGTTAAAACTATTCATGTATTCTGAAATGAGTTGCCATCTTTTTTCATTGTTTTGACCAACCGGCGTTTTGGAGTCATTAGCTGGTGTCAGCATTTTCATAAAGATAATAAACATTAAAAAAAATATGTTCAGGTAAGTCATTTTTTGGACCCTTATTATTCAATTGGAATTTTAATATTTCAAAAAATATGCCAAAAGCATTAATTGAATAAGAACGGAGATATTCGAGAAAGATGTTTCAGGAAACACCTTAAATAAGGTATGAATGCCTTTTTTGGAGTAATCTTTATTTGTTTTTATTCTTGTCCAGTATTTCGCGGATCTTTTCAGAGAGCGTATTAAGAGAAAAAGGCTTCTGCAGAAAGTTAATATCCTTTTCAAAAAAGCTTTTATCTACAATTTGCCCATCTACATATCCTGATGTATAAATTATATCCAATCCGGGGAACTTATTTAGAATAATATTGGATAAATCATAACCATTTATTCCCGGAAGTATAAGATCGGTTATCAATAAATCAGGCTTTGTATTATCTTTTTCCAGTAATTCGAGCGTTTCAGCACCGCTTTCTGCTACCTTAATTTTATAACCAATTCTTTCTAGCGATTCTTTCATAAACCGTCTTATACTGCTATCGTCTTCCACAATAAAAATATACTCAGTACCTTTTTGTATCTTTTTGCTCAATTTGTTCATCTGCTTCTTCATACCTTCTGTTTCGCTAACCGGCCAATAGATTTTAAAAGTTGTGCCTTTTCCCTTTTCACTATAAACATTAATGTGTGCATTATTTTGTTTTACTATTCCATAGACTGTTGATAATCCTAATCCTGTACCTTTACCTATGCCTTTAGTTGTATAGAATGGTTCAAATATTTTTTTAACAATTTCAGGATCCATTCCTATACCATTATCTGTAATAGTTAGCAGCAGGTAGCGCCCTTTGTTAATTTCCACAGAATCATCCATATATTTCTTATCAAAATGCGCCAGGTTAGTTTGAATTTTTATTTCTCTGTTGAATTGTTCTCTTTTTGCATTGATAGCGTCACGTGCATTAAGGATAAGATTCATCAAGATCTGCTCCATCTGATGGGGATCAGCCTTTACAAAAGATTTTTCCTGCAGCAAACTAACATTAACTTCTATTCCTGTACCAATCAATCGTTTGAGAATTTTGATTGAATCATTTATTAACTGGTTCACATCGATAAGGCGTTTTTGAATCATATCTTTCCGGCTGAAAGTTAGCAATTGTCTCGTTAGTGCTTCAGCCTGTAATGATGCCTTATTAATATGCTCAATACGTTCAACAAATGCGGGTGATAAATCCTTTTCCTGTAAGAGCAAACTGCTGAATCCTGAAATGATAGTAAGAATATTATTAAAATCATGCGCCACACCACCGGCAAGCTGGCCTATCGCTTCCATTTTTTGTGAATGTTGAAGCTGTTCTTCCAGATTTCGCCTTTCTGAAATATCATGATTTATTGAGAGTCCGGCTTTCTCTCCTTTGTAATCAATACAGGTTAATACAACGTCTGTCCAGTATTCGGTTTCATCTTTTTTACGTTTCTTCTCAGTGAAAGAAACGTGCTCGCCCCGAGAAAGTCTTGCGGGGAATTCATCCGGATCTATATTCCATGTATCCTTGACAGAGAGATCTTTGGCGATATTCATTCCTATTAATTCACTTCTACCATAGCCGGTCTGCTTTTCGGCAGCCGGATTTACCTCAAGAATTTGCCCAATATTCTCACCTTCAATCCGGGTTACAAAAACGGCATCTCCCATATCTTCAAAAAAGCGTCTGAATCGCTCTTCGCTTTCGCGTATCTCTTTTTCAGCAATCTGGCGTTCTTTGAACAATTGAGCGTTTCCAATTATAATTCCCAGGTGATTTGCCAGAGTTAAATAAAAATCTGCATCCTGTTCCGAAAAAACACCTGACTGCCGGGTACTGTCAAATCGTAAAACCCCTATGATCAGATTATTTAGAAAAACAGGAATCGCGATTGTTGACTTCAGTGACAAACTATCAACATATTGCAAAGGAATAATATCCTGATCAGAACAATCTTCTATTATAACCGGCTTTTTTGTTGAAAAACATTTTCCTGAAATGCTTTCATCTGCGTTTTGCCTTCCACTGACCAATTGTTCATTTTTATGTTCAACCCCGATATACTGATCGCTTACCAGTGTTTTATTTTCTTCGTCCCAAAGAAGAAGACTAATTCTGTCTACCCCAAAATTTTGCAGTAAATCCGGTCCATACTGATACAATCTTTCATAAACAACTTCCAGGTTCAGAACATCTGAAAATGTTTCATGAAATGCCCGGATAACCTCCAGTCTTTTTACAGATTTTTGAAGCTTTTTTTCATTCTCAAGAATATTTTGCAGCGCTTTATCTTTTTCAATACGTAAAATACCAATTTTTTCTGCCAGACTTTGCGACCAAATTGCCAGCGCAAAAAGAATCCCAAAATTTAGGGCAAATTCACTGATTATATTACCCGGAACCCAGCCTAATTCAACAAAGATATTGTAAATAACAAAAACCGATAAAACCAATTGTCCTGCAAAGAACATTTTTGCCGGTTTAAATCCTTTTTTATATGTCGCATAGGAAAGGAAAATGATCAGACAAAAAACTGTAAAAAGCAGAACATCCAGAATTTTATCAAAGGTAATAAATGAAATAAACGGACTTGAAACCGCCAATAATGTAAATAAACCTAGCAGAGCTTTTCGGAAAGGTATTAATTCGGGATAATAGGTATGTATAGCAAGAAATTCTGTACTGAAAAGAATATAAAAATTTAAGGTCATACAGATGGCGAATAACAGGGAATACTTATTTACAAGAAACATATCTGTCCAGATATGTAAATATCCAAAACCCGTCAGGGAAAGATAAAAAATTACCAGCGAAGCTCCCGCAAGTACAAGGTAGATAAAACTTTTATCTTTAACCTGGAAATAAATAAATGTAAAATAAGCAATAACTAAAAGAAAAAAACCAAGGAATATCCCAGATATCAAAGTGTTAGAAAAACGCTTCTTTAAATAGTAATCCATATTGTACATGGATGCCGTTAAAATGAGCGGGGCTTCACTGCTTATCCTGAAATATAAGGTATGTTCTTCATTTTTAGGTACAGAAACAAAAAACACAAAGTTTTCATCCAGGTAACCACGGCTGCTTAAAGGTCTGTATACACCTGTTTTATTTTTTCTGAGTACATTTCCTTCACCATCAAGATGATAAAAATCTATATAATGAATATTCGGATATTCAAAATACAGAATACGCATGGGATGCTGTTGATTATTATCGTTGTTATTTAATCTGAGCTTTAACCAGATTGGTTTATTACGATATCCAAAATTTGGGAAGGACTTGCAGAGTGTAAAACTGTTTTGAAATGCTTCACTGGAAATCTGTTCTATTCCCAGGCTGTCTGTTTCTTCAAAGTAATATTCTAGATAGCTATTGACGGATGCCGATTTAAAGTTTGTTTCAAAAACAAAACTTAAGGGGCTGGATTGAGCAAGAACATTCGTTGTAAATACGATAGCCAATATAAATAATGTAATAATGACATTTCTGCCAAAGTAATTATTAATATTCTTTAAGGACATCGATCCCCGGGAAGTGTTTTTAGTCAGAGTTAATATTCGATGAAATACTAAAACTCTTTAAGGATGTCAGAGTTTTATAGGGTTGGCACTAAATTGCCGGTGTGTATATAATATATTTTATAAGGATCTCTTCACTAAGTTTATTTTCTGATACCTTCCCAAATGGTATCTTCAACCCCACTTTTTAGATTCTCAATGCGGGCAATTACAAAAAACAGATCGCTAAGGCGATTAAGATAAATTATAAGCTGGCCACGAATTTCAATCTGGTCTGCAAGACTTATGAGCATACGCTCTGCACGCCGGCAAACTGTTCTTGCCAAATGCGCGTATGAAGCTGCTTCACTGCCACCGGGAAGAATAAAATTTTTCAGAGAAGGCAGTTCTTCAGAAAATCTGTCAATTGCATTCTCAAGTGCACTGATATGATGATCAGAAATTTGTTCGGTAAAGTTTTCGCGTTTCATCACATCCGGGGTAGCAATTTCAGAGCCGTAAGTAAATAATTCATTCTGAACGTTTTTTAAGATTTTTTCAACAGATGCATCTTTATTTTTGTTTCGCAACAGACCTATCAGCGAATTCAATTCATCCAGAGTTCCATACATTTCGACCCGCAAATGATTCTTGCGCACAGTTTCACCACCAAATAATGCTGTTTTTCCCTGATCGCCAAATCCTGTGTAGATTTTCATAAGATCTCCAGAAGTTAGATTACTGTTTTTAAAAATATTAAGTATGTGGAACAGAACTTTAAATAAAAAAAGTGTAATAAATTTAAACTATTAACCAATAAAATTACAATAAATTACATTTATTCCTTATATTTAGATCCCAAAAACATGAACTTACCTAAACAAATTATATTACATGTCTAAAAAAGCCTTACTTATTTTAGAAGATGGTTCTGAGTATGAAGGTTTTGTCTTTGGTTATCCCAGGTCCACATCCGGTGAAGTTGTTTTCAGTACCGGAATGGTGGGTTACACAGAATCATTGACAGACCCGTCATATTATGGACAAATTCTTATCTCAACATACCCGATCATCGGAAACTATGGTGTTACTGATTCAAAACTTGTAAAAAGTTACAATCCTTTTGAATCAACTAAAATCCAGGCAAAAGCATTTATTATTGCTGATTATTCTCCCATGTTTGATCATTGGAATGCTTTGCAAAGTTTATCAGATTGGATGAACAAGGAAAAAATTCCCGGCATCTATGGTATTGATACCAGGGCTCTGACAAAACACTTGAGGGAAAAAGGTACAATGCTGGGAAAAATCATAGTGAACGACCAGGATGTTGACTATTACGACCCCAATACTGAAAACCTGATGGACTTAGTAAGTATCAAAGAACCGCAGGAGTATGGTCAAGGTTCCAAAACCATCGGACTACTGGATTGCGGCTGTAAGACATCCATTCTGACGAATCTTTCTCAACGGTCAGTAAAAGTTATTCGACTACCATGGAATTGGGATGTAAGTAATGAAAAATTTGACGGGATCGTTATATCAAGCGGCCCCGGTGATCCGCAGACTTGCACAGATATAATCAGTCATGTAACGAAAGTGCTGCAAAAAGAGACACCTCTCATGGGAATCTGTCTGGGCCACCAGGTAATCGCCCTTGCAAGTGGCGCTAAAACCTACAAACTAAAATATGGCCATCGCAGCCAGAACCAGCCCGTAATTCAGCATGATTCCAAACATTGTTACGTAACATCACAGAATCATGGATTTGCCGTCAACAACGATTCACTTTCTGACGACTGGCTTCCCTTTTTTAATAATTTAAATGATAAGACCAATGAAGGAATAATTCATAAATCCGGACGCGCTTTTAGTGTTCAATTTCACCCTGAAGCATCACCCGGTCCTTATGACACAACCCACCTGTTTGATAAATTTCTTGGATTGCTTAAATGAAACATAAAGTTAAAAAAGTTCTTGTTCTTGGTAGTGCTGCTCTTAAGATTGGTGAAGCCGGAGAGTTTGATTATTCCGGAAGCCAGGCGATAAAAGCCCTAAAAGAAGAAGGAATTGAGACCGTCTTAATCAACCCAAACATCGCAACAATCCAGACATCTGAACACCTTGCTGACCGTATTTACTTTTTACCTGTGAACGTTGAATTCGTAGAAAAAGTTATAAAAAAAGAAAAACCGCAAGGCATTCTTTTAAGCTTTGGTGGTCAAACGGCCTTAAACACCGGGCTTGAATTACATGAAAAAGGGATCCTGCAAAAATATGATGTAGAAGTTTTAGGTACTCCCGTTCAGACCATTCTCGAGACCGAGGATCGGGATCGGTTTGTACAGAGATTAAATGAAGTCGAAGTAAAAAGTGCACGCAGTGCAGTTGCTACCAATGAAGAAGATGCATTACAAATAGCAGACGAAATTGGTTACCCGGTAATGGTCCGTATTGCATTTGCACTCGGCGGACTCGGATCGGGAATTTGTGAAAATCCGCAGCAACTAAGGGAAAAAAGTAAGCGTGCTTTTAACCATACATCACAAATCTTAATCGAAGAATACCTGCTTGGCTGGAAAGAAATTGAATATGAAGTTGTGCGCGATCAATATGACAATTGCATCACCGTGTGTAATATGGAAAATTTTGACCCTATGGGTATTCATACCGGTGAAAGTATTGTTGTTGCACCCAGCCAGACTTTAACCAACCGTGATTATCACCTGCTTCGCGAAGTGGCAATAAAAACAATAAAACATCTTGGCATTGTCGGCGAATGCAATATTCAGTATGCCTACAATCCACACACTGAAGACTATCGTGTTATTGAAGTTAATGCCCGGTTATCAAGGAGTTCAGCGCTGGCATCAAAAGCAACCGGCTATCCTTTAGCATTTGTCGCAGCAAAACTCGCTCTTGGTTACGGATTATTTGAATTAACTAACGCCGTAACTAAAACAACCAATGCCTTTTTTGAACCAGCCCTTGATTATATTGTTGTTAAAATGCCACGCTGGGATTTGCGGAAATTCCGCAATGTTTCTTATCGTATCGGTTCAAGTATGAAATCGGTTGGAGAAGTGATGGCTATAGGCCGGACTTTTGAAGAAGCTCTTCAAAAAGCAATCAGGATGCTCGAAACGGGTCCACTCGGTTTTGCCGGCAACAAATTCATTTCATTTAAAAACATCAAGAAAGAAATATCGGAACCGACGGATTACCGTCTGTTTGCAATTGCATCTGCCTTAAAAGAAGGTTTCTCCATTGATAAAATTCATGAGATGAGCCATATAAACAAATGGTTTTTACATAAACTTGCTAATTTAATAGCCATTGAAAATGAACTTGAAAAAGCTGATTCTGAAAATTTATCAAAAGATCTTTTAAACAAATCAAAACAGAATGGTTTTTCTGATAAGCAGATTGCAGCAATTTGCGAAACTTCTGAAGAAAGTATCAGAAGGCAAAGACACAACTTCAAACTTCATCCGTTTATAAGGCAGATTGATACACTGGCTGCTGAATATCCTGCACAAACAAACTATTTATACTTCACTTATAATGCGATTGAAAATGATGTTGATAAAAATAGTGATAACTCTGTTCTGATTTTGGGTTCGGGAGCTTACCGTATTGGCAGTTCAGTTGAATTTGACTGGTGTGCCGTAAATGCAGGAAAAACATTGCGCAAAATGGGATATCAAACCATTATGCTTAACTATAATCCTGAGACAGTCAGTACAGACTATGATGAATTTGATATGCTGATTTTTGATGAAATAAACCTGGAATCAGTTATTGAAATTTTTCATAAGCTTGCTCCGCAAGGTGTTATTGTTTCGATGGGCGGTCAGGTTCCTAACAATCTTGCTTTATTGTTACATCAGGCAAATATAAAAGTTTTAGGTACGTCACCTGAATCAATTGATATGGCCGAAAACAGGAGAAAATTTTCCGATCTGCTGGACAAACTGTCTGTTGATCAACCCGTCTGGCAGGAACTCACTTCCATAGAACAGGCATATCTGTTTGCTAAGGATGTTGGCTATCCTGTCCTGGTAAGACCGTCCTATGTCTTAAGCGGTGCAGCCATGGCTGTTGCATCAAATAAAGAAGAATTGCAGGAGTATTTACAGAAAGCTGTTGAGATATCTCCAGATCATCCAACTGTTATAAGTAAATTTTATGAAAATGCAAAGGAAATCGAATACGATGCCGTTGCAAAAAACGGTTCTGTTGTGGCTTATGCCATATCTGAACATGTTGAGAATGCCGGTGTGCATTCCGGTGATGCAACACTTGTTTTTCCCCCGCAACGAACCTATTTGGAAACGATGCGCCGAATTCGTACAATTGGTAAAAAAATAGCAGAGTCACTAAATATTACCGGTCCCTTCAACATCCAGTTTCTCGCCAAAAGCAACCAGGTTAAAGTAATTGAATGCAACCTGCGGGCATCGCGTAGTTTTCCATTTGTTTCTAAAATTATTAAACAAAATTTCATCGATCTTGCCACACAGGCAATTATGCAAAAAGATTTGAAAAAAATCGATTCTTCCTTCTTTGAATTTGAATATGTTGGGGTTAAAGCTCCTCAATTCTCTTTTACCCGGCTGGAAGGCGCAGATCCTGTTTCAGGTGTGGAAATGGCATCCACTGGCGAAGTCGGATGTCTTGGGATCGATTTTCATGAAGCGTTTTTGAAAGCTCTTATTTCAGTTGGTTACAGGTTTCCTTTGAGAAGCATATTAGTATCATCTGGTACGATTGAGTCAAAAGCGGAATTATTAGAAGCCATGCGTATTTTTAGAGATCTGGGAGTTCAGTTTTTTGCAACTGACGGAACAGCTCGTTTCATGGAAGCTAATGGTTTTGATGTGCAGAAGCTCCACTGGCCGCTTGAAAACAAAAAACCGAACACAGTAGACTATATCAAAAACGGCTTAATTGATATGGTTATTAATATTCCTAAAAACTTTCAAAAAGAAGAACTTACCAATGGATATCATATAAGACGAGCTGCGGCCGATTACAATGTAATGTTAATAACAAACAGACAAATTGTAATGCGTCTTGCTGAAGCACTTGCCCAAAAAGATGTTCATGACCTTCATATTAATCACTGGCTGGAATATTCACATTAAGATTTTTTTGGTAAAAAAAAGAGAGGGAAATAATTCAATCCTTTAAAGGAGGGGAGGTATGGAGGCTCTTTTGTTAAACTCACTTTTTTTAAAGGAGTAGTTTGTTTTTGAATTATTTGGCCCTCTCAACCAACGACCTAACTCACATCCATTATTAGCATTTATTGTGCCAAATATTCAAAAACTGCTTAAACCCTTGTAGTACGTATGTATTGGAAATTTCTCAACTCTGTTATAAATCAAAAATTGTCGAAATTCTGCACACTGAATGACGAAAATCCCAACAATATAAATCCAAATATGCGGGTTAAGATTCCCAGACAGAACCTTCCGGAGTATCCTTTATCGTTATACCAATTGCTGAAAGTCTATCACGGATTTCATCTGAGAGTGCAAAATTCTTTTCTTTGCGAAGCTGGTTGCGAAGATCAATAAGCAATTGCATTACATCATCAAGTTTTCCAACATTAACTTCGGCTTGTTTAAAGGTATCCGGCAATATACCTAATATACCATTCAGATAATCTCTCAAAACACTTACAAGACTTTCATAAGTATTGTACGATACTTTATCTGCTTTATCACTAAGCCATGTGTTAATTTTTTTTATGAAATCAAAAGTAGCAGCGATCGCCCGTGGGGTATTAAAATCATCATCCAGGGCATCCTGGAATTGTTTTTTATAGACTTCAATTTCATTTTCAAACTCATGGTCAATTTCTTTCCCGGTTGGCTGAATATTAAAGACCTTGGAAACCACAGCATGAATTTTTTGCAAGCCTTTGTCGGCAGCAGCAAGTGCATCTGAACTAAAATCAAGGGTAGATCGGTAATGGCTGCCAAGAATAAAATAACGGATTGCTAATGGAGAATGTTTTTTTACAGCATCTTTTATCGTTGTAAAATTTCCAAGTGATTTACCCATTTTAACACCATCTACGGTAACCATGTTATTGTGCATCCAGAAACGGGCAAAAGGTTTTTCATTTGCTGCTTCACTCTGTGCAATTTCCGATTCATGGTGCGGAAACTTATTTTCCATTCCACCGCCATGAATATCAAACGTTTCACCAAGATATTTTCCGGACATGCATGAACATTCAAGATGCCAGCCTGGGTAACCTTTTCCCCATGGGCTTTTCCATTGCATCAAGTGTACTGGCTCAGCTTTTTTCCATAGAGCAAAATCTGACGGATTTTTCTTATCACTTTGAACTTCTACCCGGTGTCCTTCTTTCATTTCATTCAAAGATCGGCCGGAAAGCTTTCCATATCCGGGAAACTTCTCTACAGCAAAATAAACATTACCCGCCACTTCGTATGCAAAACCTTTCTTTATCAGAGTTTCTATCATTTCTATCTGTTCAGGTATATGACCGGATGCTCTCGGGGAAATATCCGGTCTAGAAACATTCAGGATGTCCATATCTTCAAAGTAGCTGCGAGTATAGTTTTCGACTACTTCCATCGGCTCAAGCTGTTCTAATCTTGCCTGTTCAGCGATCTTATCTTCACCTTCATCTGCATCACTCTGAAGATGTCCCACATCGGTAATATTTTGTACGTAGCGTACTTTATATCCCAGGAAACGAAGATAACGAACAACGACATCAAAACTGATATAACTCTTTGCATGGCCTAAATGCGAGTCTCCATAAACTGTCGGTCCGCAAACATATATGCCAACAACCCCGGGATTGAGCGGGATAAATTTTTCTTTATTTCGAGTAAGCGAATTGTAAATATGTAAATTGTTTTTCTTAATGCTCATACTTGTTTATCGCTTCCTTAATTATTTTTTCAATAAGCTGATTAAAATCCGTTCCTTCTGCTTTAGCTGCTTTTGGAAATAAACTTGTCGAAGTCATGCCGGGTAATGTGTTAGCTTCAAGGATCACCATCTCCCCGTTGTCTTTAACAAGAAAATCTATTCTTGCATAATCAGCGCAATGGAACAGATTGTAAGCTTGTTCAGCATAATTTTTTACTTTTGCAGTTAGTTTTGCATCAAGATCAGCAGGAACCTGGTATTCACTCATTCCGCTTGTGTATTTACACTCATAATCATAAATACCGTGCTTAGGTTTAATATGAACCAAAGGCAGAGCACTCCCGGCAAGCACACCCGCAGCAATTTCTTTACCTTTAATATATTCTTCAATCATAACTTTCCTGCCAAAACCAAAAGCATATTTTATTGCATCTGTAACCCCGCTGCTCTCCTGTAATACCGTATGGCCAAGTGACGAACCCCCATCAGCGGGCTTTACAATAACCGGAAAATTTAAATCGTTCATTTCAACCGTATCCGGGATTGATGAAAAATAAACTGCCTTTGCAACAGGCAGATTCTGCTGAATTAACAATCTTTTTGAAATTTCTTTATCCATGGTAAGCATGCACGAAACACTGTCGGATCCGGTAAATCTGATCCCTGATAGTTCCATCAGAGTCTGAACCACACCATTTTCTCCTTTGCCTCCATGCAATCCATTAAAGACAATATCAAAAGGCAGAAACTTAAGAATCTGAATATTGCTTAAAAAACCGGGATTTTTTAATAACATATACGGATTTGCATCCGTGGGAAAAAACGATCGAAATTTGTTAACTAATTTTTCTGTATCTATCCCCGGATCGAATTCAATAACTTCATGGCCATTTTCTGTTAAAGCCTGGGCAATATTTTTCCCGCTGTTAAGAGAAACTTCGCGTTCCGGTGAATCGCCACCGAGTAAAACAACAACTCGCATTAACCTTGTTTTTTCTCAATTTTAGCCCAGCTGTCCCGAAGTGACACTGTGCGGTTAAAAACCGGATTAACTGAAGAAAAATCCTTTGAATCGGCACAAAAATATCCATGACGCAGAAATTGGAACCGATCACCCGGATGTGCATCTTTTAATGATGGTTCAATTTTACAGCTGGCAACCTTTAATGATGCTTTGTTTATAAAAGACTTGAATTCTTCATCATCTTTAGCTTCATCCGGATTGGCTACAGAAAACAGATGATCATATAACCTGATTTCAGCATCAAGCGCATGTTGCACAGAAACCCAATGCAAAGTACCTTTTACTTTGCGACCGTCATCCGACCAACCGCCCCGTGTTTTGGGATCATAAGTACAATGAATCTCAACAATTTCACCACGATCATCTTTGACTACATTTGTACATGTAACATAGTATGCGTGTTTAAGACGTACTTCCTGTCCGGGAGATAACCTGAAATATTTTTTTGGCGGATCTTCCATAAAGTCATCTTTTTCGATGTAAATCTCTTTACAAAAGGGTACCTGTCGTGTGCCCATTGATTCATCTTCAGGATTATTGACAGCATCCACCATTTCTGTTTTGTCATCCGGATAGTTTGTAATAACCACTTTTACAGGATCAAGTACAGCCATTACACGTTGTGACTGCTTGTTAAGGTCATCACGAATGCTATGTTCCAATTGTGCAAAATCTACAGTACTATTTGCTTTCGCGACACCGATCCGTTCACTAAAATTTCTTATTGATTCAGGTGTATACCCCCTGCGTCGCATTCCTGCAATGGTTGGCATTCTTGGATCATCCCATCCTTTTACCGTACCTTCTTTAACAAGTTTAAGAAGTTTGCGCTTACTCATCACTGTGTATGTCAGGTTTAACCTGGCAAACTCTATCTGCTGCGGATGGTAAATTTCAAGCGTTTCGAGAAACCAATCATACAATGGACGATGATCTTCAAATTCTAAAGTACAGATAGAATGCGTAATTTTTTCTATTGAATCAGATTGTCCATGTGCCCAATCATACATCGGATAGATGCACCACTTGTCGCCAGTTCTGTGATGATGTGCTTTAAGAATTCTATACATCACAGGATCACGCATGTTTATGTTGGGCGATGTCATATCGATTTTTGCCCGCAATACCTTGCTGCCTTCTTCAAATTCTCCGGCATGCATTCGCTGGAAAAGATCAAGGTTTTCTTCAACAGAACGATTTCGATAGGGACTCTCGGTACCTGGTTCCGTAAGTGTTCCACGCAACTCACGAATTTTATCCGCAGGCAGATCATCCACATAGGCTTTACCTTTTTTAATCAGCAACTGCGCATATTCGTATAGTTGATCAAAATAATCGGAAGCATAATATTCGCGGTCTTCCCAATCAAATCCGAGCCAGCGAACATCTTCTTTTATTGAATTTACATATTCATCTTCTTCTTTGATCGGATTTGTGTCGTCAAAACGCAGGTTGCATTTGCCACCCGGATAATCCTTTGCTATTCCAAAATTTAAACAAATAGATTTTGCATGTCCGATATGCAGATATCCATTGGGCTCAGGAGGAAATCGTGTATTTATTCGCTGTTCATATTTATTCGTCTTCTGATCATCATCAATGATGTTGCGAATAAAGTTGGAAACTATTTTGTTGTTTTCTGAATTTTCGTTCGTACTCATGATCTCGTCCGTACTATTAGATATACTTATTTAATGCTTGTTTAATAAAACTGCTTACCTTGTCTTTTCCAAAAATATCGATTACAATTGGGAGATCCGGGCCTGATTCTGTGGCTGTAATAGCTACTCGTACCGGCTTCCACAAAAAAGGGCCTTTAATATTTTTCTCTTTCTGAATTTCTTTCATAATTTCTTTAAATACGGACTGATCCAGTGTCCCTATGGTGCTTATTTTATCGAGAAATGTTTCAAGCACAACTTTTGCGCTTTCTTCCTTAAGTATCTCCAGGGCTTCCTGCTCTGCAATTTCAAGTTCTTCACTGATGAATATTTTAACAGCAGCAGCAACATCGTTACCGGTATTAATTCTTGGTCGAATTGCCATCGCGATCTTTTGACACATTTCTTTATCTGTTATGTCAATACCTGCTTTTTCAAGAAAAGGATTCAGAAAGTTGAGTAACTTATCAGGATCCATATTTCTGATGTATGTTCCGTTCATCCATTCCAGTTTTGATGTATCAAACACTGCACCGGATTTATTTACATTTTCAAGTGAAAAGCTGTCTATTAATTCATCCATCGTAAAGATTTCCTGATTGGTAGAATCACCAGGACTCCATCCTAACAATGAAACAAAATTTATCAAAGCTTCAGCCGTATAACCTTTATTAATGTAATCTTCAACAGCGACATCACCCTGGCGTTTACTAAGCTTTGAACGATCAGAGTTTAAAAGCAAAGGAAGATGCGCAAATTGTGGCAAAGGCCAGCCAAAATAATTATAAAGAATTACATGCTTTGGTGTGCTTGGCAACCATTCTTCACCCCTGATTACATGGCTTACTTTCATCAGGTAATCATCAACAACGTTTGCCAGATGATACGTCGGAAAACCGTCGCTTTTTAGAATAACCTGGTCATCAAGATTACTGTTCTGAAAAGTTACCGTCCCGCGTACAACATCATTAACAATAGTTTCACCTTCTAACGGCACTTTCAGGCGAACAACATATGTTTCGCCACTTTTAATACGATCAGCTGCTTTATCAGCGGGATAATCTCTGTAACGTCCGTCATATTTCGGATCTTCTCCCCTGGCAACCTGTTGCTGACGCATTTCTTCCAGTTCATCTGGTGTTGCGAAGCAGGGATAGGCTTTCCCATCGTTTACCAGCTGATCCACATATTTTTTATATATATCCAATCTTTTCGATTGCTGGTATGGGCCAAGGTCACCTTCGTTTCTAGTGCTTTCATCAAAATGAATCCCAACCCAGTCAAAAGTCCTAAAGAGATTTTCTATGGCACCTTCAACCAGGCGATTCTGATCTGTATCCTCGATTCTTAAAATAAACTTCCCATTATGTTTCCTGGCAAACAGGAAATTATAAAGCGCTGTACGTAAACTTCCAATATGAACAAAGCCTGTCGGGCTTGGTGCAAAACGAACTCTGATGTCTGACATATTTTTATTTCAATTTCTTTTTAAAAAAGTATTTATTAACCAAAAACCCAGCTACAACAAGCAGTGTAATTATAATCATATACTTATTGTAATTATTTATAACAGCTATAATTTTGTGCCAATTTACACCAAGTGCATAACCGGCCCACATAAGCAATCCGTTCCAAATCATAGCACTCAGTGTTGCAAGTCCCAGAACAGCCATCCAATTCAACTTGAATATTCCTGCAAACAGGGATATAACACTTCGTGTCCCGCTCAGAAATCGGTTTGCGAAAATAATTCCATAGCCATATTTATAAAACCAGATTTCTGTTTTTTTCATTCTATCCAGGCCGAAAATCTTTTCACGTTTTTTATTCTTTATAAAGCTGCGGCCAAATTTGAAACCAAAAAGATACATTGTAAAAAACCCCAGGACGCTTCCCAGGGTTGTTGAAATCCAAACTCCGGTAAAGCTAAGTTTACCGGTTGTGATTAAATATGCGCCTATTACTGTTACAGTGTCTCCGGGAATAGGCGGAAATGTGTTTTCAATAAATGCACTGCTGAATAGTATCAGATAGGCAATAAACGGATCGACATGTGATATTAAGGTTTCTATATATTCCAGCATAAAAATTTATTGCCTGATCAGAGCATTCAATGTTTCAAAATTTTAGTAAATAAACATAGCATCGCCGTAGCTGTGAAAACGATATTCCTTGGCGATTGCATCTTCGTAAGCATTAATCATTGTTTCTTTGTCGGCAAATGCACATGTCAGCAAGAATAATGTTGACCCTGAAACATGGAAATTTGTAATTAAAGCATCAACGATTTTAAATGTGTACGGTGGAAAAATAAATTTATCTGTCCAACCTGAATTTGCTTTAACGAAATTATCAACCGTTGCTACAGTTTCGAGTGCACGTACTGTTGTAGTTCCGACAGCAATAACACGCCCACCATTCTTTTTAACTTCATTGATTTGCTCTTCAGCTTCAACAGTTACTTCATAATATTCGGAATCCATCTGATGGCGTGATAAATCTTCAACCTGTATCGGTCTAAAAGTTCCAAGCCCGACATGCAGTGTAAGGGGAATAATTTTCACACCTTTTGCCCGAAGCTTATCAAGAAGTTCTTCCGTAAAATGCAATCCAGCTGTTGGTGCGGCAACTGCACCGATTTTTGATGCATATACCGTCTGGTATTTTTCTTTATCTATTTCTTCCGCTTCTCTCTTTATATATGGAGGCAGTGGAGATTTACCTACTTTACTGATCAGATCAAAGAAGTCAACACCATTATAATCGAAACGCACAACACGGCCACCGGAAGTTGTATTATCAATAACATCGCATCCCAGTTCATCCGTTATCTGTATGCGATTTCCTACACGTACTTTACGGGCAGGCTTAACCATTACTTCCCACATGGTTTGTTCAAGCTGCCTTAATAATAACAACTCAACCTGGGCATCAGTTTTTTCTTTTACTCCAAAAATACGCGCCGGAAAAACCTTTGTCTCGTTAATCACAAGGGCGTCACCTTCCTGGAAATAATCTACGATATCTTTAAAAACCTTGTCTTCCCGTGAAGAATCCTTCCGATTAACGACCATCAATTTTGACTCATCCCGGACATCCACCGGGTACTGAGCTACCAATTTATCTGGTACGTCAAATAAAATTTCAGAAAGCTTCATAATAATACTCCTAACTTCTTTTAAATTTAAAATAAGGTTCGCTGCTGCGTTCCCAGTTTATTTCCTTTACTTAATCCAAAATGGTTATAGGCAAGCTCTGTAACCACACGTCCGCGCGAAGTACGTTTAATAAATCCCTGTTGTATTAAATAGGGCTCATATACTTCTTCAATTGTATCACTTTCTTCAGAAACAGCTACTGCAATTGTACCCAATCCAACAGGCCCGCCCTGATATTTTTCAATAATTGTCAGCAGTATTCTCTTATCCATTTCATCAAGACCTTTACTGTCCACGTCAAGCCTGTGTAAAGCATCTTCAGCTACTTTTTGTGTAATTTTATTGCCGGCTAATACCTGGGCAAAATCACGGGTTCGCCTTAATAAGCGGTTTGCAATTCGGGGTGTCCCCCTAGAACGTTTTGCAATTTCATAAGCACCATCTTTGTCAATTTCGATATTCAATATTTTTGCAGACCTTTTAATTATCTGGAATAAATCTTCCGGAAGATAATAATCCATTCTAATGACAACACCAAAACGCGCGCGCATCGGGCTTGTTAACAATCCGGCACGTGTTGTAGCCCCTACCAGTGTAAAAGGTTCTAAACTTAATTGTACCGATCGTGCACTTGGCCCCTTGTCAATAATAATATCAATATGAAAATCTTCCATAGCGGAATACAGGTACTCTTCAACAACGCTGTTCACACGATGAATTTCATCAATGAAAAGAACATCCTTTTCTGAAAGGTTTGTTAAAAGTCCTGCCAAATCGCCTGGTCTTTCAAGTACAGGTCCAGATGTTGTTTTAATATCAACACCCAATTCCTTTGAAAGAATCATTGCAAGAGTCGTTTTTCCCAATCCCGGTGGTCCGTAAAGCAGAACATGGTCCAGTGCTTCACCCCGCTGTTTGGCAGCTTCAATAAATATTGCAATATTCTCTTTTGCCTTTTCCTGACCGATAAATTCACTCAGTTTTTGCGGCCGAAGGGATAACTCAAATTCATCATCGTCAAACAGACGATCCGGACTAATTGCATCATTCATCAGATTAAATAACCTGTAATGATTTCTTCACTAATTGCTCTACTTCCTTAATTTTTTCAGAGCTTTGGGCTTTTTCAATCGCTTTTTCTGCTGAAGCGCGTTTATACCCCAGCGACATCAGTGCCATTAATGCTTCTCTTTCAACACCATTCATACTCATAACAGGAACAATTCCACTGACAGGTGTTACACCTTCAATCTTGCCGTATTTATCCTGTAATTCAACAACAAGTCTTTGCGCTGTTTTTTTACCAACGCCGGAAATGCTGTTTAGCCTGCTTTCATCCCCGGTTTGGATTGCTGAAATAAATTCATCCGGCGTAAGTCCGGACAATATAGTTTGTGCCAGTTTTGGACCAATACCGGAAACATTTAACAAGCTTAAGAATGTATCTCTTTCTTTCTCATCACTAAAGCCATATAGCTGCATGATGTCTTCACGAACATGCAGATAGCTTTTTAATTTTACTTTTTCACCGCTTGCAGGAATTTTTTGATAAGTGGAAAGGGAAATTTTTAAAAGATAACCTATACCATTTGCATCAATTACTATTTCAGTTGGTTTTTTACTGTCAATAATCCCACTAATATAATCAAACATAGTGCTATTTCAGCATTCCCTTTCTCTCCAACTCGAGCCGGTGCCATTGACAGAGTGCAACAGCAAGTGCGTCAGACGCATCATCCGGTGTAATATTTTCTTTAACTTTCAATATATTGGAAACCATAAATTTAACCTGGCTTTTTGCAGCAGCCCCATTCCCTACCACAGACATTTTTACTTCCCGCGGTGAAAACTCCGAAACTACTGCATTGTTTTGCATTGCGGCTACTATTGCAGCACCACGTGCATGTCCCATCACAATGGCGGTTTTTACATTCTCTGCATAAAATAAATCTTCAATAGCAACCCGGTCAGGTTTGTATTCAGCAATAATTGTATTTAAAGTCTGGTAGATATGATGGATTCTTTCAGCTAAGCTGTTTTTTGTACTTGTTCGAATATGGCCAAATTTTAACAAAGATGGCTTTCGTCCTGAAATTTCTATTATGCCATAACCAGTAATATTCAGACCGGGATCAACCCCCAAAATGCGCATTGTATCCATTAAGATGAAAGAATTTTATCCATTTCTTCATCTTCAATCTCAAAATTTGCATATACATTCTGAACATCATCATGATCATCAAGTACATCCATCAGCTTCATCATTTGTTCTGCATCTTTACCCTTTAACTCCACCGTATTCTGCGGGATCATGGTAATTTCAGCTGATTCTATTTCTATATTTTTTACTTCAAGCTCGTTTCGTACCGTATTAAAATCTTCAAAAGATGTATAAATCTCGTAACTTTCATCTTCTTTTTGCATATCTTCAGCACCACATTCAAGTGCTATTTCAAGCAACTCATCTTCAGAATGATCCGCAGCAGAAACTGTAATCAAGCCTTTCTTTTCAAACATCCAGGCAACACTGCCACTCTCACCGAGATTACCACCATATTTACTTAACAGATGTCTCACATCTGCAACAGTACGATTTTTATTATCAGTAACAGCGTTTATAAACATTGCAACACCTGCCGGGCCATAACCTTCGTAGCTGATGTCTTCATAAACAACACCGGGCATTTCGCCGGTCCCTTTTTTAATGGCATTATCAATGTTTTTTGATGGCATATTTGCGGCTTTTGCTGCATTTACCGCAACCCGGAGCCGCGGATTCATTTCAGGATCTCCACCACCCATTCGTGCCGCAACCGTTAATTCTTTTATCAGTTTTGTAAAAATTTTACCGCGTTGTGCATCAACTTTTGCTTTCTTATGTTTGATAGAATGCCATTTAGAATGACCTGACATAAATAAGATTCTCCATGTACAGATATTTGATTTTTAGATAAAATAAGATGTGAGTCTTGTTAGTAAATCACATTCAAAAGTTGGAAAATTTACTAAAATACGCTGGCGTTTCCAAAAAATAATTTGTAGTGAATGCAGTAATAGCAATACCTTATAAGTTTGCTTTTATATTTTTTACGTCGATTGAAATAATTTTTATTTACATGTTTCTTCTAAGTTTTTCTTCAAAGTATGGTATAGTTTTCCGGAGACCATCTTCAAGTTGAATTATCGGCTCCCAATCAAGCTGTTGCCTGGCCAAGGCAATATCAGGCTGTCTTTGTGCAGGATCGTCTGATGGAAGATCCTGATATACCAATTTTGATTTTGACCCGGTCAAATCTATAACTTTTTCAGCCAGTGCTCTTATTGTAAACTCATTTGGATTTCCAAGGTTAACAGGACCAATGAATGCTTCTTTTTGCATCATCTTAAATACGCCGTTCAACAGATCATCAACATATTGAAACGAACGTGTCTGCTGACCTTCTCCGTAAACAGTAATATTTTTATTCTGCAATGCCTGAACAATAAAATTGCTTACAACCCGTCCATCATTCAGCGCCATACGTGGTCCATATGTATTAAATATTCTTATAATTTTAATATCTACCTTATTCTGACGGTGGTAATCCATCATCAAAGTTTCCGCAACGCGTTTTCCTTCATCATAGCAACTTCGAATCCCAATTGGGTTAACATTTCCCCAATAGGTCTCAGGCTGTGGGTGGATATTTGGGTCTCCATAGACTTCTGATGTACTGGCAAGCATAAGCCTGGCTCTGACACGTTTCGCCATTCCCAGCATATGAATTGTTCCAAGAACACTGGTCTTTATTGTTTTAACAGGATTGTACTGATAGTGGATCGGCGAAGCAGGACAGGCAAAATGATAAATTTGATCAACTTCCAGTAAATACGATTGAGTAACATCGTGTCGAATTAATTCAAAATTCCAATTATCCATCAAATGACGAATATTATCTTTTGACCCGGTAAAAAAATTATCCATACATATAACATCATGGCCCTGATTTATAAGTTTTTCACATAGGTGCGATCCAATAAACCCTGCACCACCGGTAACCAATATCCGCATTTATTATCCTTACTATTTTATTTTGTTTAAAGCTTGTGACAAATCATCAATCAGGTCTGCCGGATCTTCAATTCCAACAGACAATCGCACCAGATTTTCCGTTATACCGACAGCTTCAAGTTCATGCTTTGCATAAGTTGAATGTGTCATGGAAGCCGGATGCTCTATCAAAGAATCGACATCACCCAAGCTAACTGCCAGCGTGATAAGTTTTACAGAGTCCATCAATTTTTCACCTGCTTTACGCCCACCTTTTACTTCAAATGATATCATACCACCAAATCCGCGCATCTGTTTTCTGGCAATTAAATACTGCGGATGTGTAGTTAAACCGGGATACATTACTTTGGCAATCTTAGGATGAAATTGCAGATATTTTGCAACCTGGAACGCATTTTCCTGGTGTTTTTCCATGCGCACAGCCAGAGTTTTTAAACCTCGTACCAGAAGCCACGCGTTTAACGGACTTATTACACCGCCTAAATCACGAAGAATCCCCATTCGCAGATTATCAATAAATTCCTTGCTGCTGACCACAACCCCGGCGATGGTATCACCATGACCACCAATATATTTGGTTGCAGAATGCAGAACCACCGACGCACCAAGTGTAAGCGGCTGCTGAAAATAAGGGGTTGAGAATGTATTATCAACAACTAAAGGTATTTTATTTTTCCGCGCTATATCAGCGCAAGCTTCTATGTCAATAACAGACATAGTTGGATTTGCAGGGGTTTCTATATAGATAAGTCGTGTCTTTTTATCAATTGCTTTCGAAATGTTTTCAGGATTTACAGCATTAACTTCGCGGGCCTGGATTTGCCAGCGTGGCAATGTTTCTGCAAAAAGCTCATGCGAACCTCCATATAGCGTATCAGAAGAAACAAAATTATCGCCTGATTTACATAAGGCAAAAATCACCCCGGAGATTGCTGCCATTCCTGAACTAAAAGCCAATGCCGCTTCTCCCTTTTCCAGAAACGCCATTTCACTTTCAAATGCCGCCTGAGTAGGATTGCTTATCCGTGTATAAACATAGCCTTCCCGCTCTCCCAGAAAAATATCAGCCCCGGCTTTGGCATTTTCAAATGCAAATGTAGATGTTTGGTAGATTGGTTTTCCAACAGACCCGGTCGCCGGATCATAGCCGCCTGAGCCATGAACACACAAAGTAGCTATTTTATAGTTTTTATGATTGTGTTTGCTTTTTTTCTTTGACATTTCTGCCCCGTTTCTATAAATAAAGGTTTGACTATAATCTACATAAAGCAGATTAAACTTTAAAGTTAGAATAGTATTTTTATGCAGCATTAATTTTTTGCGGTTGCATATTAAAATCAGGATAATTAAGATAGAAGAGTATTAAAACACTTTAGGAAATATAAATGTTATCAAATGCAACAGTTTACGGGATTCGTGCAGTGATTTATATCGCAGCTAAAAAAGACCGCAAGTATGTACCGATTTCCGAGATTTCTGAAAAGCTAAAAATATCCTTCCATTTTCTTACAAAAATTCTGCAAAAACTTACTCAAAGGAATATCCTTATTTCAAATCGCGGTCCACAAGGCGGAATTGCTTTTAATCGCCCACCAGATAAAATATATATCGCCGAACTGGTAGATGCCATTGAAGGCGCCGATCTTTTCGATCGTTGTGTTCTGGGTTTGCCTGGATGCGGGGTAGAAACTCCATGTCCTATGCATGATCAGTGGACAATTGTAAAAGTACAGATTAAAAGTCAGTTTGAAAAAACAACTGTTTCTGAGCTTGCTAAAAAGGTAAGTGAACGTAACGAGCGGTTGTAATAAAAAACTATCGAATAAAGGTTTCGATAGCTGAAATTAAAGCTTTGCTTTCAAAAGGCTTATTTAAAATAAGGCGTGCTCCTGCTGCAATAGCTTTTTCTGCCATTGACTCATTTCCAAATGCTGAGACTATAATAACCGGCAGATCTGCATTAACTTTTTTTATTTCTGTTATCATTGTTAACCCATCCATTTCTGGCATTTGAACATCGGAGATTACTAAATCATAAACATGCTGCTGAATAAGATGAAGTGCTGATCTTCCATTTTTTGCAAATGAAATATCGTAAGAATTGTTTCTCAGAAAAATTTCGATCATTTTCTGAAAGTTTGGATCGTCATCAACAAATAGAATTTTACCCGGCATAATAATCCGTTAGTGCTTGATTTTGAGCCCTTTCAGGAAATTATCAAGAGTCTGAAAAAATTCTGCAAGGGGAAAACCAACAACATTAGAATAACTACCATTAATTTTTTCAATGAGCATAGCACCCTGTCCCTGAATTGCATAAGCTCCGGCTTTATCCAGGGGTTCACCGGTATTTACATATGCTTCAATCAGTTCGTCAGATAAGAACTGCATGGTAACATCTGTTGAAACAGTTTCGACAACCTGTTTATCAAAACGCAGCAGAAAAAGTCCAAATGCCGTCAAAACAGTATGTTTTTTTCCGGAAAGCTGTTTTAGCATTTCTATAGCATGATCTTCATGATTCGGTTTGCCAAGAATTTGCCTGTCCAAAACAACTATGGTATCTGCAGAAATTACCAGGTGACCGGGATGATTCTTCGCAACTTCAAGTCCTTTTTGTAAAGCGGCTTCTTTTACATATTCTTCAGGATTTTTGATGATAATTTTAGATTCATCAAATCCACTTGGAATCACTTTAAATTTTAATCCGGTAGAATCCAGCAATTCAAATCTCCTTGGGGACGTGGATGCAAGTATAATATCCAAATGCTCAAGATTAGTTATCAAAGAAAAAATCATATGCGTGATCCGATAAATATGGCTATCAACCCGATAAACATATCAACTTTTAATAACATACTAATTTTACCAAGCCATAGCACGTCATTTTTAAACCATAACAAAACCGAAACAAAAACTAATACGATGGATACCCCCGGGATAACAACATACAGATATGCGACAGAATATAAGTTTATAAAATATGGAACTGTAAGGAATGCAGATAAAAATGCAAAAATCAGGTTAATAAGAATTAAAGATGCTTTTTTACCAAATTGGCCCGGAAAGGTTACAGCTTCATTTGCAAGATCACCATCTACATCTTGCAAATCCTTGATAAGTTCGCGTCCAAGATGAAACAAAAATGCAAAGATAGCCGGTACAATGCCAACTTTCCAATCATCAACAGCCGCAGCTCCGAATATAAATGCCAGGCCGGTTATCAGACTAACAACAATGTTGCCCATAAGAATTGTTCTTTTAAAATAATAACTGTAAAAGTACAATAAGAGTTCTGCAAAAAAGGCAATAAAAAACAGATCCCACCCACCTGAAAATGCAGCTACAAGTCCTGTAATATTAAATACAAGAAATGCAATCCGGGCAGATTTAACAGAAATAAGGCCTGCTGCCAAAACCCGTTCAGGCTTATTAATTTTATCAATTTCAATATCAAAAATATCATTAATAATATTCGCAGCAGCTGTTATTAATGCTGCAGCTAAAATGGCTAAGAGCACCTTTAAATCTAAGGCAAATTGTGCTGAAATTGATGCAGCAATTAAAACTGAAAGCCCGCCGATAACAACATTCAAAGGTCTTGATAAAGAAATGATATGTGGGATCATTTTATCTGCTGCTTATTTTAACAAAGTCAATTCCGTCAATTGTGGCTGCACCAACAGCCATAAAAGGTGTATTATGGTCAAATGCATAGTCACCTGTCTTGTCAATAATAATCAACCCTGCATCACCATTAACTTTTTTCTTCATAATTGCTATACTTTTTTTAGCTGCATCATGGGCACTGGTTCCATTCAGAACCTGGTCGGCTGCCTCCCGTGCTAATAGGGTTCGCAAAATTCCTTCACCCCAACCAGTTGTTGAAACGCCTGCACAAGTATCATCCGCATAAAAGCCGGCACCAACGATTGGACTATCCCCAACCCGCCCTGCTTTTTTAAAGGGTGTTCCCCCGGTGGATGTGGCTGCAGCAATATTTCCATGGCTGTTTATGACGACTGCGCCAACCGTATCGGAAGGGTGTTTCATCTCAAAAAATGATTTAATTTTCACATCTTTTTCTTTTAAAAGATCATGATATAGTTCTTTTTCACGTCCTACCAATAATTCAATTGTATCTACAGGTTGCACACCCTGCTCTTTTGCAAACATTAATGCCCCGTCTCCGGTCAGCATGACATGTTGTGTTTTTTCACGCACCAGGTTTGCAATAATGATTGGATTTCTGATGTTTTGAATTGCAGCAACTGCTCCAACAGATAAATCTTTACCATGCATGATGCCGGCATCCATTTCCACTTGTCCGGCTTCATTTAAAAATGATCCTTTTCCCGCATCAAAAGTGGGATCGTCTTCAAGGGCACAGACAATTCCGATTACGGTTTCAATCGGATCATTGGTTTTTTGAAGAATTTCAATCCCTTTACGAAGTGCTTTCTCAATGCCATCAGTGTGCATCTTATGCATATGAGCCGGTATATCCCAGGCACCGCCATGAACAATAATTTTTGGTTTTATCATTTCTTTGCTTTGGTGTCTTTTTCTTTGGGAAAGCGTTCCAGAACAATCTTCATTTGCACCTTAAGTGAATCATTCACAGAATCATTACGGACATCTTCAATAAAAAGTTGTTTGACCGAATTAAGATCCAGCGCCGGGTAAAAAAGAATAATATCACTTCCAGCGTCGCGTGTTTTAATGAGATTTTTATCCGCCAGATGTGTAAGGTGTTTTTGCAATTCGGTAGCGGTTGTGCTGTCTTTAAGATTTGTATTGAGATATAGCTCATCGATCCGTAATGGAGATTCTTTCCATAAAGCTTCAAGAATTTTCCACTCTAAATCATCCACTAAATAATCTTCTGCAGAAAGTTGAAAAAGCTTTGATGCCTGTAATTGTTTTACTGCAAGGTTTGCAGCAAAAAATGCCATTGCCATAACAGGAACAAAACTATCCGATCGGGGTCGGTTCATTATCTGGTCCATCTTATCCTGAACCAGCCGTGGAGTATAATATGAGCTGCTTCTGTAATCCAATTCCCACGGATTATCAGGCATTTTAGGAACCGGAATTGCATTTCGGTTAATTTTATTTTCCAGGGGAAATGTAAGTTTTAAACCTAAAGAATCATTTTTATGATAAAGTGTGCTGTCAATTTTTGTAAAAGACGTGGTTGTTGAATCTGGTAAATATTGTAAAGAGTCCTGCGCAGCAAGAAGAGTTACAAACGCAATTACGATCAAAACTGCATATTTATAATTCTGATAGTTTTTTTCGAAGTAATTCATTGGTCAACTTTGGATCTGCTTTCCCTTTTGATGCTTTCATTATTGAGCCGACAAAAAACCCAAGGAGCTTTGTTTCTCCGTTTTTATAACGTTCCACCTGCGGTCTATTCTCGGCAATAACCTGGTCAATCCAACTATCCAGTGCACCACTGTCAGAAACCTGCTTCAGCCCTTTTTGCTCAATAATTTCTGCAACTGATAAATCAGATTCTGCAAGCTTCTCAAAAACAGTTTTGGCCGCACTGCCACTTATAACATTCTGGTCAATCGCGTTAAGCAAATCGGATAATCTGGCAGGTGATATTCCTATGTGATCAATTTCTGTCTTCTGCTGATTTAAAAGACGCATGACTTCACCCATCACCCAATTGCTGACCAGTTTTGAATTTTTCACTGATTTTGCTGTTGTTTCAAAATAATCTGCAATATCACGGGAAGCTGTCAGAACTTCGGCATCATACTCAGGCAAACTATACTCTTCAGTAAAGCGTTTCGATTTAACATCGGGTAATTCCGGAAGAGCATTATGAATATTATCAAGCCATTCCTGGCTTATTTTAACCGGCACAAGATCAGGGTCGGGGAAATAACGATAATCATGTGATTCTTCTTTACTGCGCATTGGCCGTGCTTCGTTTTTGACCGGATCCCAGAGCAATGTTTCCTGTATAACTTTCTCCCCATCTTCAAGAATATACGTCTGGCGTTTTATTTCATATTCAATTGCCCGTTCAACATTGCGGATAGAATTCATATTTTTAAGCTCTGTTTTCGTCCCAAACTCTTTTTGACCAAAAGGCCTTAAGCTGATATTTGCATCGCAGCGCAAGCTTCCTTCTTCCATGTTGCCGTCGCAGATACCCAGGTAACGAACAAGCTGCCTGATTTTTGTAAGGTATGCCGCGGCTTCTTTAGCAGAGCGGATATCGGGTTCACTTACAATTTCGATTAAAGGTACACCACAGCGATTAAGATCGATCAGTGTTTCATCTTTATTTACATACCCTTCGTCATGTACTGATTTTCCCGCATCTTCTTCCATATGGATACGGGTGATACCAATGCGTTTATGTTGATCATCGACATGAATATCCACGTAACCGTGTTCACAAATCGGCTCTTCAAATTGAGAAATCTGGTAGCCTTTAGGCAAATCCGGGTAGAAATAATTCTTACGTGCAAATTTATTTAATCTCGTGATTTGGGAATCTGTTGCCAGCCCCATTTTAATTGCAAATTCAACTACCTGATTATTTAAAACCGGCAAACTCCCGGGTAAACCAAGGCATACAGGACAAACCTGCGTATTAGGTTCAGATCCAAACCGGGTACTGCAGCCACAGAATATTTTAGTGTTAGTTGCCAGCTGAGCGTGTACTTCTAATCCTATTACAACTTCGTATTTCATTATTAAATCAGACCGTGGTTAGAGATTATTTTCTATATAATTTCCGAGTTTAAAAAGTATGGATTCATTAAATGCTTTTGCCTGAAACTGAATGCCAAATGGTAAGCCGTCGGAATGTATCCCCGCCGGGAGACTTATCCCGCAAATACCGGCAAGATTTGCTGACACTGTGTATATATCCGAAAGATACATGGCTAATGGATCATCAACCATTTCACCAATTTTAAAAGCTGTTGCAGGTGTTGTTGGAGAAACGATTACATCGCAGGCAGAAAAAGCCTTGTCAAAGTCATTTTTTAATATACGCCGAACCTGCTGGGCCTTTTTATAATAAGCATCATAATACCCCGCAGATAAAACATATGTGCCAAGAATTATTCGGCGGCGGACTTCATCACCAAATCCTTCACTACGCGTTTGGCCATACATTTCAATGAGTCCGTCTTCATCCCCCTTACGCAAACCATACCTTACACCATCAAAACGTGCCAGATTTGATGAAGCTTCAGCTGTTGCAATGATGTAATACATCGCAATGGCATATTCAGTACTGGACATTTCAAGTTCTGTAATTTCGGCTCCGTCGGTTTTAAGCTTTTCGACTATGCTCAAGACCCCTGATTTTATTTCGTTATCCAGCCCTTTTGCAAAGTATTCTTTAGGAACGCCAATTTTAAGGCCTTTTACATTCTCCAGCGAAACATTATAATCAGGAACAGCTATATCTGCCGATGTGCTGTCAAGATTGTCATATCCCGCGATTTGCTGAAGCAGAAATGCAGCGTCATCCGTCTTTTTCCCAAATGTTCCGATTTGATCCAAAGATGATGCATACGCTACCAGTCCATATCTGGAAACTCTGCCATAAGACGGTTTGATACCGACGGTTGCGGTAAGTGCCGCAGGCTGCCGGATTGAACCACCGGTATCACTTCCCAAGGCTACGTCAGCAGATCCCGTGGCAACAGCAACTGCCGATCCGCCACTTGAACCACCGGGAACACGGTTTTCATTATGGGGATTTTTTACAGGGCCAAAAGCAGAACTCTCATTTGATGACCCCATCGCGAATTCATCAAGATTGGTTTTGCCAACAATAATGGCATCCGCACTTTCCAGTTTATCAATAACAGTAGCATTATAAGGCGATTTAAAAGGATTTAATATTTTACTGCCACAGGAAGTAAGTTCACCGGCTATATTTATATTATCTTTTACAGCAACTACTAAACCTGCTAACGGACCAGTAGCTTCACCTTTTTGTATACGCCGATCAAGATTTGCTGCCTGATCAAGTGCTTTTTCTTCAAATACCCGAATAAATGCATTTAAATGTTTTGTCTGTTCTAAGTTTTTTAAACAAGTTTTCAGATGATCAGTTGCAGAAATTTCCCTGTTCTTTATGTGCTCAACTGTTTTTCTGGCAGACATTATTACTCACTTTTAGGTTTTGATTCATCCTCTGTATTTTTTTCAGGAACACTTTTAGGAGCCTGTTTTGGCGGTGTGTTAATATCCAGTTCATTCTGGATTTCCTGAGAAGCCCGTTTAAACTCATTTATCCCTTTTCCTAAACCACGCGCCAATTCCGGCAATTTTTTAGAACCAAAAACCAGTAATATTATAAAAAGAATCACTAATAATTCGGTTGTTCCTATTCCAAACATATTAACCTGCTTTCTTAAAAATTGTTATTAAATCTGGGTGTTAAACTCATGCTATTCGATATCTGTTTCATCATCTTCATCATTATTTTCAACATTTTTGCTTTTCCTGCGCCGTCGATGTTCTGTTGTCTTCTGAAACGCCGAGAAAATTAATCCGCTCAAAATATATAAAATCATAAATGGAAAAATAAGCAAATTTGGGAAAAGCAGCAGAAGTACACCAACAACTATTAACCCGCTGAAAATTATTTTCTGCTTTTTACTTCCGCGAAAAGTGACCTGCGGAAATACTTCATATCGTACATTTGATACCATAAGCAAAGAAACAACCGCTGTAATAACCATAATCAGTCGCGGTACAGGTTCACTGGAAAAATATTTTTCTGATAAAAGAATGTAACTGGCAAGCGTAATTGCAGCAGCTGGAATCGGCAATCCGCTGAAATGGGTTTTTGTGAAGCCGGTTAATTCAACATTAAAACGGGCAAGTCGGATGCTGCCAAATAAAACCGGGAAAAAACTAAAGAACAATCCAATATGACTCAGATGAATAAAATAATACTGATAAATAAGCACCGATGGTGCAACCCCAAAAGAAACAACATCAGCTAAAGAATCATATTCCACACCAAATTTGCTTGAAGAATTCGTGATGCGGGCTACTTTCCCATCAATCGCATCCAGGAATGCAGCAAGCACAATCATCCAGGCGGCAAGTGTAAAATCTTTTTGGTTTACAGAAAAAACAATAGACATGTAGCCGCTAAGCATATTACCAACTGTAAAGGAATTGGGGACAATGGAACGGGATATGCGTATCAAATCAGAATTCTCCTATGATCGTTTTCCCAGACTGAACTTTATCTTTAAGTTTAACATGAATTTTTGCTGTCAATGGCATGTATATATCCACCCTTGAACCATAACGGATAAGACCAAAGCGCTCTCCGGCAACAACAGAATCACTTTTATTTAAATTAAATACAATTCTCCGTGCTATTAATCCGGCAATTTGTTTAAACAATATTTTTCCCCTTGCTGAGCTGATGCCAATAATGGATCGTTCATTATGGTCCGATGCATCATCAGCAAATGCTGCAAGAAATTTTCCTTTTTCATATTCAAGATAGTCAACTATTCCGGATACAGGAACCCGGTTTACATGCACATTAAATACTGACATAAAAATTGAGACCCTTTGTACTTTGCCGGCAAAATAATCTGTTTCTTCCACCTGGTCCACCTTAATAACAGTGCCGTCTGCAGGAGAAATAATCAGGTTTTCTCCCGATGGTGTTTCGCGATCCGGATCTCTTAGAAAGAACAGGCTAAAAACAAAAAGGAACAACGCCAGGCACAAAACAACCAGCATAATTGTATTAGGAAAAAGCCAATATAAAAGAAACATCACAACCGTTAATATACCTGTTACAGCCAGGACAGGCATTCCGTCTTTTGCAATCATCAGCACCCCTGTTTTTTTACAAGCCAACTTTTTTAAATATGTAATCAACTTTACTCAGACGTTTATCAATAGAGCATAGATCTTCGATTTCCTGCTGAGATAAAAACTCTGAAAGTTCATTGTCTTTGCTTAACACATCAGCAAAATTGCTTTTTTCTTTCCAAACCTGCATGGCGTTTCGTTGCACCAATCTGTATGCAATTTCCCTGCTGACACCTTTTTGAGTCAGTGCAAGTAACACAACCTGAGAACTGAACAGTCCATTTGTTTTTTGTAAATTTGCTATCATATTTTCAGGGAAAACATTTAAATTTTTAATTAAATCTTTTGCTTTGACCAGCATATAATAAAGCAGCATAGTACTATCCGGTACAATAACGCGTTCAACCGAAGAATGAGAAATATCACGTTCATGCCACAATGCCATATTCTCCATAGCAGCATGTGCGTTGCCCCTGAGTATACGCGCCATCCCGGTAAGTCTTTCGCTTATAATCGGGTTCTTTTTGTGTGGCATTGCAGATGACCCTTTTTGTCCTTTACTGAATCCTTCTTCTGCTTCCAGCACTTCCGTGCGCTGTAAATGGCGAATCTCAACAGCAATTTTTTCGATTGTACCGCCAATCAGAGCAAGTGCCATCATGTAATGAGCATGGCGGTCACGCTGCAGCACTTGCGTTGATATATTTGCTGACTTTAGCCCAAGCTTAAGGCAAACATAATCCTGAACCTGCGGATCAAGGTGATCATAAGTACCAACTGCGCCGGAAATTTGCCCTACCCGGACAGTCTCTATTGCTTCCTTAAGGCGTTGTTGCTGACGTTTTAACTCATCATACCAAACCGCCAGCTTGAGTCCAAAAGTTATTGGTTCGGCATGTACGCCATGACTGCGGCCAATCATTATGGTTTTTTTAAACTCTTTTGCCCGTTCACCAATTACATTGGTTAATTCATCCAATACTTTTTCGATCAGCTTGGCAGCCCGAACCATTTGAACAGCCAGGGCTGTGTCGAGTACATCCGATGATGTTAATCCGTAATGAATATAGCGTGAAGACGGGCCGACATATTCTGCAACATTGGTCAGAAAAGCAATAACATCATGCTTAACTTCTTCTTCAATTTCAAGGATACGATTTGTTTCAAAATTTGCTTTTTTCTTAATCTCATCCAGTGCTTTATCCGGAATCACGCCCAGCTGATGATTTGCTTCACAGGCGGCAATTTCTATATCCAGCCAAATAGAAAAGCGTTGTTCGTCAGTCCATATTTTTTCAATTTCCGGTAAGGAGTATCTTGCGATCACTATTATCTTTCCCTTTTCTCAAGTAAAATTTCTAATTTTTTTTCTGAGCCATTTCGCCAGACTTTAACAGGCAATTTATCTCCCACCTGTAAATAATCGGAGCCCATTGCTAAATCAACGGTGTTTTCGTTTTTTACAGGGATATTATTTATTTCCAGGATGACATCTCCAAGTTCAACACCTGCTTTTTCTGCAGGACTATTCCTAATTATTTTAGAAACATAAATACCTTCTGCACTGGGATAACCGAGCTGCCTTGCAACATAACGATTTAAGTTGAGATAACTCAAACCAACCCAATAATCACGATCAATCTTGTTTTCTTTAATACCGTTTACTATTTCTTTGATTCGGTTTACCGGAATCGCAAATCCAATTCCAACAGAACCCGTTGCATATTTATCACCGGTAAAAATAAAGGTGTTCATCCCGATTACTTCACCATTGGCATTTACAAGCGGTCCGCCACTGTTTCCTGTATTGATTGCCGCATCGGTTTGAATCATATCCTGGTAAATACGGCCTTCTTCAATTCTTCCAAAGTCACGATCTGTTGCACTGATTACACCAACAGTGACGGTAGGTTTATTTTTTTTGAACAACCCAAATGGATTTCCAAGAGCAATACCCCATTCCCCTATTATTACATCATCCGAATTGCCAAGTTCAACGTGCTTAAACACATGGTCGTCCACTTTAAGTAATGCAATATCCGAATCATAATCATGACCAACCAGCGATGCTTCGTATTCCTGGCCATTTTCCGTATTAATGGTAATCTTTTTTCCATGACCGGCAACATGATCGTTTGTAACAATATATCCGTCATCAGAAATCACAAATCCAGATCCAAGTGACTGTACCCGTTCCCTGTAAACCCTGTCGCGATATATTTCCGGGAAAAAACGCTCAAAGAAAGGATCACCTGAAAACGGACTACGCTGCACCCGTTCTTCGATTTTTATAACACTAATCGAAACTACTGCCGGACTCACCAGGCTTACAGCCCGGGTAATTGCTGTTGAGCGTGAACCTTCGATTGTTTGAATTGCATGCTGGCTTACCGGTTTGAGACTGTCATCTACTGTCTCAGATGATCCGGAATTTTCCTGATCATTATTTGCCAGAGAGTCGATAGTCCCGTAAATAAGGATACCGAAAATAATTCCGGCTGTAACCAATAAAAACTGTCGCACTTTTTATTTCCTTAAATAACACAAGATTTTATAATACAATTGAATTCAATGAATACTAATTAATATTCAATTTCTTCCAAAACCAATCCTGAAGCCGGAGCCGTTAGACCAACCATTGTGCGATCCCTGGCATCTGCTAGTGCAGTCAGATCATCCAAAGTCATTTTTCCGGCAGCTATCTGGACCAGGGTTCCAGTCAAAGCCCTTACCATTCCATACAGGAAACGGTTGGCTTTTATCTTAAAAATGACTACTTCATCTCTCTCAAACACATCACTTTCTGTTACAATACAATCGTAGGTTTTATTGCTGCTGTGAGCTTTACAAAATGACTTAAAATTGCTGATCTGTTTAATTTTATCAGCAGCAATATTCATTAAAGCAATATCCAGCGGGTATGAGATATACCAGGCAAAATTACGATTTAAAGCAGTCGGAACTCTGGTTATATAATATTTATAAAGTCTTGATTTTGCATCGAATCTTGCGTGAAAATCTGGTTTACAAAGCTCAATGCTTTTAACTACAATATCTTTTTTTACAAGACCGTTAATTGATTTCCTTAATCTTTTCAGATCTGTTTTAATAACATCGCAATGTGCTATTTGATTACGTGCATGAACACCGGCATCTGTTCTGCCGGCACCTGTTACTAAAACTTCTTTTCTAAAAATAATGCTTAAAGCATTCTCAATTTCACCCTGTACAGAATGGGCGTTTTTTTGAATCTGCCAGCCACTGTAAGCAGTTCCGTCGTATTCAATGGTCATTTTAATTCTTGGCATGGCAAAATCGTACAATTGAGATTTAAATATACCCCTTTATCATACTTTTATCAAGATTTCAAATCAGACAAAGAAAGCAAAAAAAAAGGCTGCCTGATCTCAGACAGCCTTTAAATTGTTTTTTATTTTATCAGAGTTTTTGTCTTTTTGTACGGTTATAAATAGTGGTTACAAAACCCATCACCAAAACAATAGTGCCCATCCAAAGTACATTTATTAGCGGCTTACGTGAAACTTCAACCGCAAGCATTTCATTGCTTTTCTGGCTTACATTTTTTATTTCAGTGGCATTTCCAACAGAAATTACAATCATTTGGTCTTCAACAGACAAGCCATCAATTTTTACACTCTGACCGGTTCCTGGTAATTCGGCTAATATATCTTCACGGTTTTGCCCTACCATTTTTAATCCCGGATGAATCACCGAAACAACATTATCGTAACTATCCAGAACTTCAATATTGGCAACAATCTTCATTTCAGTACCCATATTATTCCCATGGTTACCCATATCGTAATCAACAAAGCGGAGCTTAGTGTTACCATATTGTACAATTTCTTTTTTCTTCAGATTAACAACATCAGACATACGCTCATCATTTCCTTCAATAATCTGAATTGGTGAAATATAAAGGTCTTCAAGAAATGTATTTACAACCGACGGTGCAACCATGTAAGATCGGTTGTATTCACTCCAATAAAATTTGGCGTAGGTCTCCCGGCTTTGGTTAATCGTTAGCAGTACCCTGTCTTTACCATCCGGAGAATTTTGTTTACCATTGTATCTGATATTATAGCCCATTATGGAAGTATCCTGATGCAATGGCAGTGTAATTTTGTTAGAAACGTCATAAACAGAAGATGTAATAATTCCGATTAACATAAGTCCAATACCGACATGTGCGAGATAGCCACCGAAAGCATATGTCTTCTGCCTGATCATTCTGTAAACAATTTCCCCATTTACCAATAGGATAAGAACGGCAGCGCCACTTATCAGTAATGGAATAAGATCACGAATACCACCCCAGAACATTAATCCGGTTGCAAAGATACTTATTACAAAATGAATAGAAACACTTTTTATCTTTTCAAAATTATCTCTTTTCCAGCTGAAGACCGGTGCCAGAGCTATCAATAAACCTAAAAATATGGCAATCGGACCGCCTATTGTGTTATAAGCGTTCACGTCAATCGCATTAGCTTTATCCAGTAGCAAACCTGAAATCAGCGGCCAGGATGTGCCGATAAATGTAAATACAGCTAACAACAAAATAAACATCATTCCGAAGGCAATAAAAAGCTCCCGGGTAAAAAATCCGGTATTCAGATTGTTACCTTTTACACCCTGCACTCTAAATGCATAGGTAATAAACCCAATACCCGTAAAAAGGAAAAGGAAAGCCACCAGGTAAACAGACAATTCTGATTCACCAAAAGAGTGGACAGAAAAATCCGTCAGTACACCACTTCGGGTGAGAAAACTTCCATAAAGCACCAGAACAAACGCGGCAATCGCTAAAAACAGGTTCATGCGCTTCATCCCGCCCTGTCTTCGCTGAATTAAAATCCCGTGAAACAAAGCCAGTGAAACAAGCCATGGAACAAAAGAACTGTTTTCTACAGGGTCCCATCCCCAGTAGCCGCCCCAGCCCAAAGTTGTATATGCCCAGTAACCACCAAGAATAATACCTGTGCCAAGAGCCATTGCAACAAAAAGCGTAAATGGATAAACACTCTTTATCCACTCATCATGCTGCTTACGAACGAGAGCCGCCATTGCAAATGAGAACAAAATCATTGTTGATGAATAACCGGAAAAAAGAATTGGAGGATGAATCACCATCCAGGGGTCTTGTAACAGAGGATTTAAACCATTACCATCAACAGGCACCACACCGGCTTGAAAACCAACAGGATTTACATCCCATACATAAGCAAACGGACTCTTCTTTACAAGAATGAGCACAATAAATGCCTGAACCAGGCTCATAAAACTCATTACCAATGGTTCATCATCTTTCCTGGAATGGATAATAAAAATCCCATAAGCGGAACCAAACAGAAGCCAAAGCAGGAAAGTACCTTCCTGGCCAGCCCAAAATGTAGAAACCAGGTAATAAGTGGATAAATCACGTGATGAGTATGAGAAGACATATATCCACTCAAAATAATGATTAAGTATACCATACATTAAAATGGCAGCCTGAACAACGATTAATCCGGAAGCGGTATAAAATCCGTTTCTGGCTATTTTTAGCATTAACTCTTCTTTACGAAGATGGTAAAGATAGTATGATACAATACTAAGTATGAGTATTGTAAAAGTTAATGCTGTTAATGTTATACCAAAAATCATGTCTGATCACCTTTCATTGGGATATTATCAGGATGTTCTCCACCTTCTTCCTGATATTTGGAAGGACATTTAACTAAAATGTTTTTAGCATGGAACTTACCTTCCTTGTATTCCCCTACACATACAATTTCAGTTGCCTGATCAAAATTTCCTGGTTTTGCACCATCATAAACAACATCAAGCTTTTTACCGTTATTATCCTGCAGTGTAAACTTGAAAAGATTCTCATCGACATCAAAATTACCACTGTCTACACGCTGACCTTTAACCTGAACAGTAGAACCGGCTTCGATTGCTTCTTCTATACTCACGTAGGGAGTTATGGAAGACTGAAAAGAACTTACAGCATAAATTCCAAATGCAACGATAATAACCGCCCCGATTATATATTTTATATTCATAATAATAACCCCTTAAATATTACTTTTTAACAAAAAAACTACTTTTGTGAAAGTCGTTCATCAATTTTAGATTTTAGTTTAGATATCTTAGAATGAAGCGAAACCAAATATCCAAAAATTCCCGCCCATACAATAAGATTTATCCCCAAAACTATATAAACATCCGGCATTTAATTCTCCTGATCTGTGAGTTTCTGAAGCTTTATAGAAAGTTGTATAAATGTCTTTTTCAGGTGCATCAACCAGAAGAAAACAATTGTAAAACCACCCAGTGATGACAAAAATACTGTCAACATCTTAGCGTTCATTTTTAATTTACCTTCTGTGTTAACAAGTGGATCCGGATGCAATGATTCATAGATCCTGGGAATTATGAAAATAAAAAAAGGTACTGTAATAAACGCTAACAATGAATAAACCGCTGAAAGCCTTGCTTTTGTCTCATTTTGTTCTATCGCCGAGCGAAGAGAAAAATAAGCTCCGTATATCAGCAATAGTATGAAAATCGAAGTTTGACGCGGATCCCAATTCCAGTAAGCACCCCAGCTTTCTTTAGCCCATAATGCCCCGGTAATTGTAGCCAGAATACAAAAAATAATCCCTAATTGGCTGGCAGCTTCCGCATAAAAATCGAACAACAAATCTCTTTTTCGAAGATACATGAAGCTGTAAAAAGCGCCCATAAAAAATGCAACGACAGTAACCCAGGCAGCAGGCACATGAAAATACATAACACGTGTGTACTCCCCGAGTCCTTTGGCGAGAGGCGCATAAAAATAAGTCCCTATAATTACCAGAGACAATAATATAAAAAGCCCAAATTGCCAGCTATAATTAATTAATTTAGAATTCATTTAAATTAATTCCTGCTCTGAATGAGTTATTTGTGATGAGTGTTCCGGTTAAAACAAACTCTGTAATTTTTTTGTACAAAAAAGGTTCCCAAAATATCAACATCTTAGATTTTTTTAATCATTCCAAATATATTCAAACAGAAGCGCTGCCGCCGTAACAACAATTACACAATAAGCAGCTAATGCCTGTATCTCAGGAATAAAAAGTACAATTTCAGTTTTTTTAAATGCTATTCGTGTAATTGTTATTCCCAAAATAATAACCGGTAACAAAATCGGAAAAGCAAGCACACTAAACAGCGCTCCGCGTGAAGATGCTTTAGCTATAATAGCAGCAACTATTGTGCCCCCTGCTGATAATCCGATTGCACCCAATGCAATTGTGATTATAAACATTCCCGGGTTTTTAACATCAAAATTAAAAACGGCAATAAAAAGCGGCACAATAATAAACAAAACAAGAAGAAGTAAAACAAGGTTAAAAAGAAGCTTCCCCCAGAAAATATCATTTGGACTGGCAATCAACTTTAGCGTATCAGCCGTTCTTGATTCTTCTTCTTTCAAAAAAACATGTGAGAATCCTGACAATGCTGAAAACAGAATTATTATCCAAAGCATTGCCGCAAGAATATCTGTATTTAAGGCAAAACTACCGATTGAAAAAGAGATGGCAGTCAATGTGACAATCGCGAATAATAGTATAGAATTCAGGGCGGCTTTAGATCTTAGCTCCTGACGTATATCTTTTAAAAAAATTGTAAAAGAATTATGCATTTACAGAAATAATCCCATCGGCAAATTTTAAGTCGGACTCATCATTTGTCGCGAAAATCAATATTTTCTTTGCCTTTTGTTCTTCCATAATGTTATAAACCACTTCAATACCCTGCTTATCAAGATTTGAAGTAGGTTCATCCAAAAATAAAATATCCGGTTCCGATAGCAAAGCAAAAGCGTACTTTAGGCGCTGCTTCATTCCGGAAGAATAGGTTTTAACAAAATCATGAGCACGTCCTTTCAGACCAGTCATATTGATAATCTCATATATTTTGTTATCAGTATCTTCAATGTTTTTAAGTCGGGCCAGGAACTCTAAATTCTCAAAAGCAGTCAATTCATCATATAACTGCAAGTATGGTCCCACAAGCGAAAAATGATTTTTAAAATGCACAGGCTTTATTTCATTTCCATGCTTTTCAAAAACCATTTTACCGGCATCAGCTCTGAGCAGATTGCATAGTATCCGCAATAAAGTCGTTTTTCCCGAACCATTATGTCCTGTGAGCGCAAGACTTTTTCCAGCAGGCACACTAAAAGAAATATCTTTTAGAACTTCTCTGAAATTAAATGACTTGCTGATACCTTGAACAGAAAATTTCACTAACCACCCTGATTTTTAAAAAGCTTTTAATTTAAAAAAATATCTGTAAAAAAAAACCATTTCAGATAAAAAAAAAGGACACCTTTCAAGGTGTCCTTCATTAAACTACAACTAAAAAATCTTAATAAGTAACTGTCAGGCCAATGTTAAATGTCTGTGGCAGCCCCATAAATACTTCAGCATCATCAGCATCATGATCTTTATCAAATCCATTGAAAGCACTGTTATCAGTAGCATCGGAGATATAAAGCTCATCAAGGATATTAAATACATGTGCACTCAATTTAAAGGTAACACCATTAACATTGAACGGAAGCAGATAAGATCCATGGAAATCAAGGAGTCCGTAAGATGGTACTTGCCAGCTTTGAACTCTGTCAGGAGCATCGCCTTCAAAAACGATACGGCTTGTCGGATCCCAGTTTGCATAGAATTGATCATAATACCTGTAAGATAACTGCAGAGTTAATCCTTCTACAGGAAAAACTGTTCCGGCGATCGCTAATTGTGTTTGCGGAGCATCCCCGATTTTAAGTCCATCAACGCCAACCAAATAAGTTTTAGTATCTAATTCACCTGTTCCTGAGTCTACAGCACGATATTCACCAGATGCATCAGAAGTATGTTTCCAGTTACCAAATGAAGCAGCTAAGTCAAAGCGGAATAACGGCATTGGCTGATATGCGGCTTCCAGTTCAAAACCTGTGTGTAACTGATCAAGACCGGTAAGGAAGAAAATATCAAACACATCCTGAGCTGATTCAACACTTAGTGGTAAAGACCTGTCTGTCCACATTGTATAGTAGAAACTACCTTTTAATGTAAGAGTATTATCAAGGCCTCTCCAGTTTGCTCCTGCTTCAAAAGAAGTAAATTTTTCAGTTTCAGGATTTTTAGAGAAAACACCATTGTTGTCATCGATAACATTATCAAAAATAGGCACTTTTTCAACATAACCTACATTACCAAACAATTCGGTATTTGCATCCAGACGATACATGGCACCACCTTTAACCTGAAAACCATATTGCGGATCAGATTCAAGTGTAAATTCACCACCATCTGTATCTTTTTTAAAGTGATCAATATATTTATAAGAAACTGATGAAAATCCAACAGTACCATATGCGGTCCACTGATCAACTGTATATTCTGCCTGACCAAAAGCGCCATACCAGTTAACTGTATTTGTGTTGAAATAGTTGAATTTGTCTCCTAAACCAAGATTAACACCACCGTCCGGCCAGAAATCAGAATCACCTGTTCTGTGATAATAATCCCCACCTAATAAATCGCGAACTTCATAATAGTGTTCGATTTCTGCTGTACGCAGGTCAACACCAAATACAGTCTGTAATTCAGTATTTACTTTCCAGTTTAATTTAGAAATTAAACCCCAGGTATCCTGGTTGTTTCTGCTGTTACGTAAAATTCCAAGAGAGCCATCAGCATTTGCTTCATTAGCTGCAATTGTAGCATCGAATGCTACGAAACGAGATGGACTTTCTATGCCTACATTATAATTCCATTTCATACTTCCGTGCGTTCCGGTTCCACCACCAATACCGCCTGAATAATAAGCAACTGAAGCTAGAGAAAGATCATTTGAAAGATTAGAATACCAGTTTAAGTTAACCTGTGGTTTATGATAGAAGTTTTCACGTTCATGCAAAAAGTTTGGATCATAACGATCAAATGTATCATCTCCAACAGCTTGTTTACCTTTGTAAGAACTGCTTACAGGACCCCATGTTTCATTATATAAACGGCCGCTGCTTGCTTCTGGAAATTTATCTAATGCCGCGGGATCATAGTCACTAAGATCTTTAGCATAACTATGGCTGTAAGCTGCAATATTCTGAGCATATAAATTTTGACCATGTCTTTGCGGAGCACCAACGGCATAAAGTTCCAGGCGGTTATCCTGGTTAATATTCCAGGCAGCGCCTAAATAATATGCCCATGCATCGGTCCAGGTTTTATCAATAACACCATCACCTGTTTTTCTGACAACCAAACCGCTTACTGCATATTTACCATCAATAAGACCTGAGTTTGCTGTAAGAGTTGTTTTAAGGAAGTTACCGTCACCATATTCTTGTTTAAGCTGAACACCACTGTTAAGAGCAGTTGGGTCAGTAATCACGTTCATAGTACCACCGATTGAAGGAGTTGCCAGGTTAACAGCACTCAAACCGCGCTGCATCTGGATAGATTGTGATGCATCACCGACACCATCCCAATTAGACCAATATACCCAGCCATTTTCCATGTCATTTACAGGTACACCATTGATCATAATAGCAACGTTTCTTTGATTAAAACCGCGCACATTGATACGCGCATCACCAGCACCACCACCCTGCATGGTTGCATAAACACTAGGTGTAGTATTCAATACCATCGGAATATCCTGGGAGCCGAGTTCTTCAACAATTTTTGCTTTTGAAACATTTGTGTAAGCAACCGGTGTTTCACGTTCTTTAGCACGGTTTGCAATAACACTGATTGTTTTGGAAAAAAGGAATTCAACCATCTGGAAATTCTGTTCCAGTTTTCCTTCAAGTGTAACATCGACTTCCTGAGTTGCATAACCAACATAATCACAGACCAATGTGTATTTTCCATCTGCAACGTCAGCTATAACATAGATACCATCTTCATCAGTAGCTGCACCTTTTGTAGTGCCTTTTAAATAGACATTCGCACCAACTAATGGCGAATCATCTGATGCAGAAGTTACTAAACCCTGAATAGTACCAGCGAAAACTGCTGAAGAAAACAATGCAGTTAAAAGTAAAAATAGTAGAGTAAATTTTCTCACGAAAACCTCCTAAGTTATTATAAATTAAAAAGGTATCAATAAAGGCTAGAAGTTAGGTCTGGTTGATGATTTTTTACTCCTCCTTTCAAAATTCTCAACCACAATATGATATTTTTATCGACATTAAAATTATAGATTAAATGTGATCTGTGTCAAATCCTTTTTATGTCTAACTAAGTGCTTTAAAATTCAAGATTTATGATCAGATCAATTATTTAAGTCCGATAAATTATGAAGCTTTATATTAGAATAATGTTAAAAAAACATTAAAAATGGTGTGGATTATTTGTGGATAAATATGGATAACTGGTGGCTTACTTGAGTTCTTTTTTGATTAACTCACTTACAACTTTTTCAAAAACATCATCTCTTTCATAGAATTTATTTTTTATACGAAGTTTAATTAACTCAATTTTCTGTTTCTCAATACCATCAGACTGAGTTTTGCCGGACATTTCCCCTGCCTTTTTTTTTTGCTCCATACCCTTTGTACTTTGAAAAAATGAATTTCGATAATACAATTGTTCGGATTACAAAATCAAAACTTTAATATTGGTATTAAGAAGAGATTTTAAATTAAGCGGGAACAGAAATACGTTTTGGCAGATTTATTACAAATTTATTACCTAAAACATTGGAATTGTCTAGATAAATGGATCCTTCGTGAGCCTCTATCGCCAGCTTGCTGTAAGTAAATCCAAGACCGCGTCCCAAACGATAGCCTTCGTTCTTAATCTCGACCTGGCTGTATTTTTCAAAAACCGCGTGCTGATACTTGTCAGGAATTTGGATTCCATCATCGATTATTTCAATTGTAACTTCTTCTTTTTCGAAGCTGGTTATAATCTTTACTTCACCGGAAGAATTTATATTTGCAGAAGAAAATGTAATAATATTATCAAGAACACGTTCAAAAACAGAATTATCCAGCGAAAGTATCGTAACATCGTCAGATAAATTCATACTTATTTTCTTTTCTTTGTTTTCAGGATAATCCCAAATTTTTTGAACACACCGTTCAATGGTTTCATTTACCTTAATCATTTCTTTATTTAATTTCATTTTTCCAGATTCAATCTTGGAAATATCAATAAGGTTTAAAACCATTCTTAAAAGATGTTGTGTACTTCGTTCAATGCGGTCTACATACTTTTTGAGAAGTCCGGCTGTCGGCTCATTCATACCCATTCCCATCATTTGCAGATTCCCCTGAATTACAAAAATGGGATTTTTCATATCATGAACAATTAAATGCGCTAAATCATCTTTAAACTGATCCATACGCAATAATGCTTTATTCTTTTGTTCCAGTTCATCGTGGTATCGTTTAATTCTTAATAGTGATTTTACACGTGTTAGAAGTTCAACATTTTCAAAGGGTTTGGTAATAAAATCATCCGCACCAACCTCAAGACTATGTATTTTATCTTTGAGATCTTTTAGAGCAGTAATCATAATTACAGGAATAAAACGGGTGGCAGGATTTTTCTTAATTCTTTCACATACTTCAAAGCCATTCATCTTGGGAAGCATTATGTCAAGAAGAATTATATCCGGATTATGTTTTGTCACCATCTCCAAGCCAGCTTCGCCATCCATAGCGATAAAAATCTCATAATTTTGCGGCTTAAGAAAGTAAGAAATTAAATCAACATTGTCTTGCTTATCTTCAACGATAAGTATGCGTGGCCGTTTTTCTTCGGCTTCCATATTTGTATTTCCCGTATATATAATTAGCGCAATTTAAAAATTTTATTCTGAGATTCAAACCAACTATGCGTAAATCATTTTGTTGATTTCTTTTTTCAGCTTGGACATTGTCTCAGAATGAATCTGGGAAATACGTGATTCTGATACATTAAGGATTTTGCCGATTTCCTTAAATGTTAATTTTTCATAATAATAAAGGGTGATTGCCAGGCGTGTTTTTTCAGGGAGTTTTTTTATTGCTTTTAATAGTATTCTTTTCATTTCTTCATCTTCCAATTTTTCATTTGCATTTATGTAATCAAAATCTTCAATTACATCGTATAAATTTTGTTTATTGGAATCATCAATCGGTTTATCAAGAGAATACATATTTACAGCATTAACATCTTTTTTCCAGTTATGCAGATCATCCAGTTCTATACCAAGACCATTTGCCATTTCAGCTTCTGTATAGTTTCCGGAAAATTTTTGATCCATTGCTACTGCTTTTTCTTTCATGTGGTTAAGTTTTGCACGCAGAGAACGCGGAACCCAATCCAGCTTTCTTAATTCATCAATGATTGAACCTTTAATACGGGGTATTGCATATGTTTCAAATTTAATACCATAGGCAGGATCAAAGCGTTCAATTGCTTCACACAATCCTAAAACACCAATTTGATGCAGATCTGCTTCTTCAATTGCCTGGGGAAAATTTTTAATCATTTTGCGCACAACATATTTTACCAATCCACTGTAACGAAGTATTAACTGCTGACGGAAGAGATTATTATTGTTTACCTTAAATTCAGACCACATTGTATCAGTAGCTTGTTGCATTTTTGCCCCCTTAAAAAAATTTTAAGTTATTTTGTGGTTTTTCTTAATGCATCTACCATGCCACAAAACTTATATGTTTTATTTTTTCAAGGAATCAATATTCCAAGTGTATAATTATCAATTGTTTAAGCTATAAAAATAAACAGGATTCTCATAATTTTGTATTTAGAAAAAATGTGGAAAAGTCTAAGTTCTGTATTCTTTCTCGTCACCAGACTGTTTTGTTTTTCGACATTTCCCTATACTTCATGGGCATTTTTATATCAAAAAATCTTTAGTTTTTTTTTATAAAATCTGTAAAATTATTTTATTATTATTTAGATGTGGTTTGAATTATGAAATTATCTACACTTATTAAACAAATTCCGAAGAATCTGATCGATATTTTTTTACCTGCATACTGCTTTAATTGTAAGGAATTGTTAAAAGATAACCGGAAAATCATCTGTTCTGAGTGTTTTAGTTGTCTGCCAGAAGTGACCAGGGATCAACATAAAGTGTTTCTTGAAAGAATGCCGGAAACACATTTTGATAATCTTATAATTCTCTATGAATTTTCTCAATTATTCAGACAAATTATGTATTACTACAAATATCAGGGTTATATAGAAATTGCAGAATATTTTGCGCAATCAAGTATTAATAAGTTAGAGCTTCACTATGACCTTGTAAGTTTTGTTCCTTTGCACCCAACTAAACTGAGAGAAAGGGGATTTAATCAAAGCGCACTTATTGCTGAGAAACTTTGCAAGATAAGAGGCTTAGAACTTCATCCGGATTTGATCAAACGCACCCGTTACACAAAATCTCAAACTAAATTAAACCGAAACAAGCGCAGAGAAAATGTAAAAAATGCTTTCGAGTTAACAGAAGATGTAAATGAGAAAAATATCTTGTTTATTGACGATGTGATAACAACAGGGGCTACCGTAAATGAATGTGCGGGAATGTTTAAAAAGGCGAATGCTAAAAGAGTGGACATAATAGCAATGGCCACTCCAACAGATGTTTTACAATCTAAATTAGAATCAAATGATTCAGATTTATTAATTTTGACTTAAAAAAACCTTAAGTTCGTTTTTATCCTGGGCGATGAGTTCTAATATTTCATTAGCACCTTCAACTGATTTTGCTGCCCCTAAATCTTCCAAGGCTAAAAAACGGGATGCCAATCGGTTGACATTAAGATTGGCAGATGCACCTTTAAGGCTATGGGAAAGTGATTTAAGCTCATCAAATTTTTTTTCAACAATTGCATTTTTTATTTCTGAAAAATTCTGATCGATCTGGGACAATAACTCATAGAGAAGTTCAGTCAAGAATTCAGCATCACCGCCTAGACGATCGAGTGCTTCATTAAAATCTAATAGTTTTTCTGCCATACCTTATTCCTTAATATTTAAATTGATAATTACTTATTCGGATTAATTACTCTTCAGTTTAGCTAAAACAAAGTCTGGTAAATTTTTAACCACAGTGATAAATATATGTTTATCTGCACTTAAAAATCCGGGTTTGACATTAATCTAATGATATTCGAAATTCTACAATATTAACAACTTCCCAACTTAACCCGGAGTAACTTTGGAACATTTTGGCATCTGGTCGCTTTTACCACCGGTTATTGCAATTGTACTTGCAATAAAAACACGACAAGTATTTATTTCTCTGTTATTTGGCATCTGGCTTGGCTGGATTATTCTAAATGACTGGAATTTTCTGAATGGCTCATTAGCAACTATTCAGGCACTCGTGGATGTTTTTAAAGACGCAGGAAATACCCGCACCATTATGTTTAGCTCATTAGTAGGGGCACTGATTGCTTTTATTCAAAGATCCGGTGGTGTTGATGGTTTTGTTGTTTATATTACCAAAAAACTTGAAAAACTCGATGAGAAAAAGTCAGGTGAAAGTCGGCGACGTGTGCAGCTATTTGCATGGCTTACCGGATTTTCAATCTTTGTAGAATCAAGTATCAATGTGCTTACAGTCGGTTCTATTTTCCGGCCACTGTTTGATAAGCTTAAAATTCCCCGTGAAAAACTGGCATATATAGCTGATTCGATCTCTGCTCCCACATGTATCCTGATACCCCTGAATGCCTGGGGGGCGTATATCATGGGCCTGCTTTTAGCGCAAGGAGTTTCAGAACCACTTGCCGTTCTTATTAAAGCATACCCATTAAATTTTTATCCAATACTGGCAATGGTTGCCGTAATTTTAGTTATTGTTCTTCAAAAAGACTTTGGTCCAATGAAAAAAGCAGAAGAACGTGCTCAAAAAGAAGGGAAATTACTCGCAGATGGTGCACAACCGATGATTTCCAATGATGTTGTTAGTTTAACAATAAAACCGGGCATCAAGGCACGTGCAGTTAATATGATTATTCCAATCCTTATTATGGTCCTTATGATGCCTTTCGGATTGATTTACAGCGGTTGGGGAAGTGTAACAGATGCCCATCATCTGAGTTTTGGAGAGAAAATCTTCACTGCAATTGGCAATGGTTCCGGCTCAACAGCAGTTTTATGGGCAGTTTTAGCTTCAATATTAGTTGCTGCCATTATGTATCGTTCACAAAAAATATTCAAGTTAAATGAAATAATCGAACTGGCATTTAAAGGAATCGGCGGATTAATCCCCCTTGCCCTGCTTATGATGCTGGCGTTTGCCATTGGAAAAGTTTCAAAAGATTTAGGTGCCGGTTATTATGTTGCTGAAATTACCAAAGAATGGTTGAGTCCGTCTTTTGTGCCACTCATACTTTTTCTCACCAGCTGTTTTATTGCATTTTCTACCGGCACATCCTGGGGTACTTTTGCCATTATGATCGCTATAGCCATCCCGATGGCTCAGACAATGGATGTAAATCTTGCTCTGGCTGTTGCAGCCGTTTTAGGAGGTGGTGTATTTGGAGATCATTGTTCTCCCATCTCGGATACAACCATAATCTCATCAATGGCGTCAGCAAGCGACCATATAGACCATGTTAAGACACAATTACCTTATGCTTTAACTGCCGGCGCAATTGCCGCTTTGCTCTATCTTGTTTTAGGATTAATTATGTAGGACTCAGATATCAATATATCTAAGAAGGTCTTCACTATCGGGCAGATGAACAATCCAGCCTTTGTAGACCATTTCAGAAATTAATTCCTTACAATCTGCAAGCGGAAGATCATAGCGATATGCAAAATGCCAGATATCAAACGGGGCAATATGCAATTCAAACAAAACCAATTCGTCAATATCAAGTTTAGTATTATTCTGTGTTTTTAAAATAATACTTTCCATTTGAGCCATGCCTTCCGGCTTTATATGCTTTTGAGTAAAATAATAATTGGGGGTTTCCTGCAAATCGCAAATCGGAAAGCCGTTGTTTTCTTTAAGAAATTGTGGCAGCAGATCAATACTCACTCGGTATAGGTTTTCATCATCACCCCAAATATCCTGCCAGACAGCGTTATCATTTTTTTTAAGCCAGTCAAAAAACCTGATCTCTGCGGGCGGCAACTTCATCAGTGCATGCCCATGAAAGTGTTCTACAATATTATTACTTTCGGATAACTGCATTTTAGCAATTTCCTGATCGCTGAATTGGATAAATTCTTCTTCAAAAAGTTGTTTCTCTTTTTCCAGGATTATTTCTCTTACTGACATATTTTCCTTATTTAAAACCAATTTTTGTTTCAACTTGCTTTAAAATACTATCTAATGCGGATGAAGCATCCTGCTCTAACGCAGTACAACGTTTTTTCATTTCTTCATTATATGTATTGTCTTTTATATCTTTCAGATTGATAAGCACATTATATATACCGCCTTTAACACCGCTAAAAGCCATTTGTGCTCCCACTCCCACATCTGTAATTGATGCCGGATTGCCATATTTTATGACAGTCTCCGCGAGTTTGATAGCCCTGAAGCTTTGCCGCGCCGTATCAAGTGGAACCATAACTGCCTGTTTTAGACCATCCTGCATAGCTAATGAACGTGCATCTTTTTCTTCGGCAGTTTTAGATGGCAATCTTCGCGCATCCATGTAGGCATTAAATGCTTCTGTATCTGCATCAATGGCCCTGAGTAACGCCTCTTTAACTTCCTGGCTTGTCTCTGCAGCTTCATTTAAAATATCATCCACATCTTTTGAGCCACGATTGTTTGCAGTCAGGTTTGCAACCATCGATGTAAGTGATGCGCCTAATGCTCCGGCTAAAGCCGCAATCGAACCTCCACCCGGTGCAGGAGATTCTCTGGAAACTTCATCCATAAAATCATTTACTTTCATTTCAACCAATGCGGTTTCTTTGTTTTTAGGCAAACCTAATACCCGTTCATCAATATTGAAATCAGCAACATCTGTCAAACCAAGCGATTGCAGCGCTGTATTCAGTATGTCTTTAACAGGAATGCCAGGAGAGCGTTGTTGTTTCTCAAGATAATACTTCCCTGTTTGTAATAAAGCCGGGTATGGTACCATTCCTACAATTTCACTTCCGGTAACAATTAAACCGCGTTCTGCAGCCAAGTGTCTTGTTTCTTCCAGAACATCATGCATCGATGTAACATTGTAATCAGTCAGGTTAATGGAAATTTGTGCTCGGTCAAATTGAGGAACATACCAGCCGATAGCTTTACATTGTTTAAATTTACCCGGTATTTTTACAGATTCTCCCTCTGGTTTTTGCGGATCAATGCCATTCAGATTTAATAATCCTTCCAGATCAAAACCAAGTTTTTCCTGGCAATAGCGAATGGTTTCATCCATCGTTTTTCCAACAAAATCATCAACTCCGGACGGATAATGCCCATCGTTATATTTAAGGACTTCTGTTCCTTTATAATAGAATGGTGATGTATTGCCTTTCCTGGCAGACCGCCCTTTTTCGCGGAGTTCAAATGCAATATCTGTGGCATGCAGCTTTTCGCGTGTATTGAGATTAATATTATAGGCGATTAAAAACTCACGGACGCCCATAACCGTTGCTCCACTTTTTGCATTAAAAGAATGGGGCCCAAAATCCGGACTCCATTTTTCCTGTGTCATTTTCTGCGGTAAGGCTTCGTACTCACCCTGCCGGATAAATGCCAGATTTTGTCTTTCAGGAGTGCGTGCTGATTTTTCGTACATATAAACAGGGATACTCAGTTCGGCGCCAACCCGTTTAGCTACTTCTTCAGCCAAATTCAGACATTCATCAATTGAAACACCGCTCACTGGTACAAAAGGACAAACATCTGTTGCACCCATCCGGGGATGCGAACCTTTATGTTTACTCATATCAATCAGTTCGGCTGCCTTTTTGATTGCCTGAAAGGCAGCTTCTTTTACACTATTTGGCGGACCTATGAAAGTAACGACTGTCCTGTTCATCTCAGCGCCCGGATCTACATCCAGCAGTTTTATACCATCAATTTTTTCAATTTCATCGGTTATCTGTTTAATTATTTTAAGATCACGTCCTTCGGAAAAATTAGGTACACATTCTATGAGTTTATCTTCCATTGTAATCCTTATAAAATATTTTAAAAATCATAAATTCTTTCCAGATATGTCGACTAAAAGGAATATTATTTCCAAATCATAAATTCAAATATACATAAATTAATGCTGCTATTAAAATCTCTATTTAATAAGGAATTGTATGAAAAATCCCTGGAAAATATTATCCACACGCGAAATTTATAAAAATCCATGGATACGTTTACGTGAAGACAAGGTAATAACACCAAGCGGCACAGAAGGTATTTATGGCGTTGTTGAAGCACATCCGGCAATTGCAATTGTTCCTATAACTGAAGATCTGCACACATACCTGGTTGGCCAATACCGCTATCCGTTAAACACTTATTCCTGGGAAATTCCTGAAGGGGGTGGCGCCCCCGGAGAAGATACATTGGATGGAGCCAAACGCGAACTCCTTGAAGAGACCGGATTGATTGCATCGACATGGACATTTTTGGACACAATGTATACAAGTAATAGTTTTACAAATGAAATTGGCTATATATACCTTGCCGAAGATCTTATTCAGAAATCGCCAGAACCGGACCATACCGAAGACCTGCAAATTAAAAAAGTCTCTTTTAAAGAAGCCTGGACTATGGTTCTTGATAAAGAGATAAAAGATGCCCTTGCAATTACCGGAATTTTAAGGGCACATACTTACCTTTCAGCCAGGGGACGTCTGAATTTTTAGCATCCAATCTAATCAGATTGTAAGATAAATGTTCTGTTTTTGTGAACCTTTTTATCTGTTGAATTTCTATAATTATAATCTCAATTATAAGGAATAGAAATATGAAAATTATTCGCAAGATATTATTAGGTTTATTTGTTTTATCCGGATTTGTCTTCAGCCAAAGTATAATTGAACCTGCCTATGGGCTATGGGGGCTGGGGATGACCACTCGTGACAGAAATTATATTAACAGCGATTCAGATATCAGCTTTTCTCCATTTATATTCGGCGGATTCGGTCCCATTTGGGTTGAAGCAAATCGTTTCGGTTATACCTTTTATCGCGATGGCATACGATTTATGTCGGTGGCTGGGATGCTGCGTTCACATCAGTTCCGGGAAAAATCTCCTGATATCAGTGAGAGAAAAGCTTCTTTTGAAATGGGTTTGCAGGCAGGAATGCATTTGCCGGGCGGCTTTGTTAGCCGGCTTGCTTTTATGCATGATATAAGCAGCAGACATAAAAGTTATGAATTGGACCTGCAATTATACAGGCATGATAACCTGGGACCACTACGCCTTTTAAGTGCTATTGGATTGCAATACCAGTCTCAAAAACTTGTCAATTATTATTACGGTACGTCCAATTATAATCCGAAGGCTGCCTTCGCAGGTGAACTGGAGTTTATTGTAACTTATCCTTTTACAGATTGGGCTATCTTTAGCGGAATCCGCACTTATATCTTCGATAAACATGTCCGAAATAGTCCTGTTGCTGACGGAGCAGTAATCAACAATGTTTTCACCGGAATTGGTATATATTTGTGATTTGATCATCTAATTTTAAAAACTTCCGCTATATTTGAAATTGCTTTAAATCCAGCATTCATTAACTTTTATGAAAGTTTAATATTCAAAGACAACTACTAAAACAGGTAAAAAAAATATGCCATCTGACAAAGCATTTAGAACAAAATGTGTCCATAGCGGCAGTATGATTGATCCGCACACCCGTGGATCAATTACTCCCATCTATCCTTCTACATCATTTGCTTACCTGGAAATGGATAAGAAACAGTACCCACGGTATTTCAATACACCGAACCAGGATGTTCTTGCAAAAAAATTAGCAGAACTGGAAAATGGCGAATCAGCATTGGTATTCAGTTCGGGAATGGCTGCAATCAGTACTGCAATCTTTAGTATAGTAAAGAATGGCGATCATGTTATTGTACAGAAAGGATTGTATGGCGGAACAACAAATTTTATTGAAAACAGTTTTCCTGATTGTGGAATTAGTTATGATGTGACAAAAGGAACAGCTCGTGAAGACTTTGAGTCGCTGATCAACAATAAAACCCGGATGATTTATATTGAAACCCCTTCCAATCCCCTGCTTGATATAACAGATCTGGAAATGGTTGCTGATGTTGCGGGTAAAAAGAACATCATAACAATTATTGACAACACATTCGCTTCACCTGTAAACCAGGTGCCCCTAGACTATGGGATCGATATTGTGGTTCACAGCGCTACGAAATACCTGGGTGGGCATAGTGATATTTCTGCCGGAGCAGTTATTACAAATAACAACCTGATGCCAAACATTATAAAAAAAGCCCGCAACTTTGGCGGCAACCTGAACGCCCAGACCTGTTATTTGCTTGAGAGAAGTATTAAAACCCTGGCACTACGTGTTGAACAGCAGAATAAAAACGCATTAGAAATTGCAAAACATCTTCTTGGACACAAAAAAATAGAAAAGGTTTTTTACCCGGGCCTTGAATCCCATACAGGTCACACGATTGCTAAAAGGCAAATGCATGGCTTTGGCGGTATGTTGTCGTTTGAATTAAATGCCAGCCATGACACAACGCAATTCCAGAAAAATCTGAAAATGATTTTACCTTCAATGAGCCTTGGCGGTGTGGAAACAACTATTTGCTCTCCGGCATTAACTTCCCACTCTCTGCTTACATCGCAGCAACGGGCGGTCATCGGCATAAGTGATCAGCTTTTAAGATTGTCAGTCGGTATTGAAGATGCAGCCGATATTATTGAAGACATCGAACAGGCAATGGCATAAATTAAATGCTCAACAGAAGAATTGTCATTGGTGTTATGGGTTCCGGCAAGGATTCTCATATTGAAAAATGTCAACCCTTGGGAAAATGGATTGCCGAATCAGGTTTTCATCTTTTAACAGGCGGTGGTGCCGGGGTTATGGCTGCAGTAAGTCAGGCTTTTTGCGAAGTAAGCAATCGGGCCGGATTGAGTATTGGTATTATTCCAGGCCATATTTCAGATTCAGGTTATGCAACACCTGATGGGTACCCAAATCAATGGATTGAGTTACCGATTTATACACATTTATCTTTAAAGGGAGCGGAAGGAACATTCTTGTTATCCCGAAACCATCTTAACATTTTAAGTTCTGAGATAATCATTGTATTACCCGGCGGATTGGGAACAGCAAGTGAAGCAGAATTGGCCTTACGCTATAACCGCACTGTTTTTGGCTATATGAACGATATAGGAGAAGTTAAAGGTTTAAAAATGGAAATCCCCTGCTTTCCGGCCTTTAAACTATTAACAGAACAAATTTCCAGAAAACTTGCAGTAAATCAAGCCTGACAGGGGAATAGAATTATTTAACTGACATTTTTTATTTTTGCTGAGAATTTTTCACAGCATGATTTCAGATCGATACCACATTCATCAATAAAAACGCAATTTTTACATAAAGATCTTTCCCAGGCTTTTCTAAACCAGGATCCGTTCCTGTTAATCCAATCCAAAACATAATCCTGCCCGGGATCATTATTTGTAGCACACCCTTCGCACCATTTATCAATTTCTATTTTTTTCTTTTGCACCAGCATGAACTTATTCATACAACTTTAACCCTGAATCTTAAAAACATATAATTATATGTTTGTACACCTTTTTTGTTCATTTCAGTTTTTAATGTACAACATATAAAATGCCTTTTACAATACTTATTTTATTTTGCTATAAATATTATCGGTTAAGCTCTGCTTGCTTTTTATAAAATTATTCATTTTCCAGCAAAAAATTGCTCGCGTTAAGTGACCAGTCATTATCAAAGAAACCAGCTGCTTTAACGGCTTTTTCACCTCCAGAAAGGATTAAACTGTTAAACACGATACAATCCGGAAAACCGTGTCCTGCATACAAATATGGCTGAGAATCCGTAAGACGCATTCCTTGTATTCCGCTCCCGGAGACAATCCCTACGGAGGCAATTTTACTATCGGTACGAGGCCGGATCATTAATATGGCCAGATCTGAACCAGTATACACTTTTTCACCAACCCGGACGCGGTCTTTGTAAACCTGTACCGGGGAATCGGCTAATAATTCTTTCCAGGCTGTATTTGTTTCGGAGTTTCCATACAATATTACAGAACGATCCTGACAGGCTTTGGCACTGAATTCTGTATCAGGTATTATATCAATGGATGCATTACCCTGGTACCAGAATGTTTCGGCATCATAACGGGCTTTCTCAATTGCCCATTTATTTTCTTCCGCGTTTCCTGCCGTCCCGACAACAAAAACAACATTATGATTAAAAGCATATTTAAACGCCCCGTTGCGATGCGGACCTTTTTCAGCTAAAGATGGTTTTTGCGTTTGATCCCATCTTCCTTTTTCCTGTTTAAAATAAATCGTATCGGATTTTGAGATCACCATTAAACTATCAGTCTTATCCAGGATAAAATGTAAACTATCGCCTTTTTTCATCCAGGAAACATCCACGGCCAGACACTCTACATTTTCAGTCGTGCATTTAAATCGGTTTATACCCGGTTCAAACAATGCATCAATCACTGATTTCTCCAGTTGTTTTTGCTGTGAATAGATACCAATCCACTTGTTCCAGGCGGATATCCCGGGATCAAACGTTAAAAATTTAATCCTTCGGGTTTCATCATTCTGAGCAATTCGGGTACTGTTAAAATAATCGAACATCTGCGGCCAGTCGACGCACTGTGCTCCGGGAGCATCATCATTATCCCACCAGTGTCCGGCATCCGGTTCTTCATGAAAAAGATAGTTTTTGTTTAATTCTTTTAAACGGTCAATCATTTTATAGGCCTGATCGATTCTAACATTGTCATCATCTTGTCCATGGAGAATATAAATACCCTGATCCGTAAAATTTTCTGCCAGCGCAAATGTATTATGCGGATTTGCAGAACGCATCAGCAGCCTGGCAGCATCCGATCCCAGGTCCATTTCATCACGAAAACGGTAGGTCCAGAAACTGATCCAGCCGGCACTTGGGCCAATCGATGCAAACGAACCTGGGTAAGTTGCCCCTATAATCCATGTGCCATGCCCACCCATACTGTGTCCGGTCAGATAAACTCTGTCAGCCGCGATATTATAATTTTTATTTGCCTGTCTGAGAACTTCCAGAGCATCAATCCTGCCCCAGTCTTCCCAGTTATAACCAAAGGGACGGCGATTAGTGGGGGAAATAATATGACCTTCCATTTTGGGGAAATATGCGTTCGCCTGGTTCCATGCTTCAACATTTGCACCATGCAGTGAAAGGTATAAGGCTTTGGAATGATCATCTTTTTTGCGCGCTTCATTTACAGCATAATACTGAACACTTCCATCTATTCCGCTAATAAAAGTCCGGCGATATGTTTCATTTTGGTCAACTGCACGCATTGGAAATTCAGTATTTGCCAGCTCTTTTCCTGATTGATCCCGGACACTGAGCGGAATTATAAATTCTTCTTTTTGAAGTAATGCTTTTCCAGAAATTTTAAATTTGATTTTACGAAGAGAATAAGGAAGTATAGCCGGTATCTCAGTTTCAACGGTTAGGCCGTTCTTGCTTTTGCCTGTTAAAATTGCTTTTTCCAACATTTTATCTGAAGCGTTTACGATGATTGTTGCTACCCAGTGATCAACGTTTTCTCCGATCAGTAAATCAGGATAAGTTCGGTCATTTATATTAAAAAAGATCTTTTGTTCAACCGGGTGAATTTTGATTTTAAGGCCGCCACGGCTGCAGCGAAATAAAAGATGATTCACTCCTTTGTTTAGTTTTACAGGCATCAATGAATAATCAGATCTCGGCTCCCAGGATTCAAATTCTTCTTTCCATTGATAGCGATTACCAATGCGTGGGGTTCCGTTTACATAAACCATGTCATGCAGCAAACCTTCAAGCAATACATCCTGTTCTGCATTCAACTCAATCTTCAGATAAGCATAAGCACCTGCAAGCAAACGATCTTCAAACCAGCCATCTTCATTCGCTGAAAGCTCTTGCCATTCGGATTCTTCACCACCAAAATCTATTTTTTGACCAGCTGTCGGTACATTAAATTTTCCATCCAGCAGATCGGCAAGCACAGCATCTTTTGGAAACATTGATGTTCGATTGGATTGCGGCAACTTGACAACAAGTATTTTATCAGCGACAAAGGATTCATTTGCTTCAAATAATTGTGCCATTAATAAAAATGGAAAAAGTAATAAAAATAATAGTCTGTTCATCAGTTCTTCTCTGCTGTTATGGGTGGTTGGGATTATTTTAATCGGCTCTTAATATTTCTTGTTATTTCACGAATTTTTTCATCACTGATATCTGATTTGGATTTATTTGTGGTGGGCTCATCTTCTGACGGCTTACATGGTGATGCGCTGGCTTCGATTCCGTATTTCTGTCTGAGATGCTGCAGTCTGTCTCTATCCTTTTCTGATAAAATATTCGGAGTACCCAATTGTTGCGCATGCCAGATTATGCTTGCCGAATGTTCCAGGGTTTCCATCCGGTAATATGCTTCAAACAGATCTTTACCAAAAGTAAGTGCACCATGATTTTGAAGTAAAATCGCATCCGACGTTTTTAAAAAAGGCCTGATCGATTCAGGGATTTCGTTTGTTGAAGGTAAGCCGAAGGGAGCGATTGGGACAATTCCAAGAGTTACAATTGCTTCCGGCAGGATGCATTTATCCAGCGGGATACCGGCAACAGCGAAGGCTGTGCAGTACACCGGGTGTGCATGTACAACGGCATTGATTTCAGGTCGGTTTTTGTAAACTTCGAGATGCATTAAAATTTCGCTGGAAGGTTTAAATTTGGGGTTTTTTGAGATGGGTTGTCCATTCATATCCGTGCGCACAAGCATTTCAGCATTCATGAAGCCTTTACTTACACCTGTTGGTGTTGCCAGTAAAAACTTTTCATCAAGCTTTACGCTGATGTTTCCATCATTTGCCGCAACAAACTGGCGCTGCCACAATCTTTTCCCTACTTCAACAATATCTCTTTTAACGGACCATTCCGTTTGCATCTGGATGCCTTAAATTAATTCTTTCAAAACTTCATCATGTGGATTTTTAATAATCACATACCCGCAAAGCATACCATCTTGCTTGATATATTCCAGTGCCGGCTGTACTGCCGATTCCAGGGCACCAATATCACCGGTAATCACAATAAAACCTTTTCCGCCGACTGCCATCGCAAGGTGTATCCTTAATAAATCAAGATCGGCTTCTTTAACAGCAAAATCGGCAGCTTTAATCGCAGAGACCACAGAAAATGTTTCGATAATCAGCATGGCTCCGATTGCTTTTTCTTTTTTATCAAGCTGAAGAGTTGTCGCACCGGCTATTGCAGGAAACACCCGTGGATCGACATTTGGTATTGTAGTAACATTTACAACTGAAAAACCACCGACGTCCGCTGCAACACGGATTGCAATCTCAACATCTGCAACATTTCCCCGGACTATCATCAGGTATTTACCCGAGCAAATTGTCCGCGCTATCACCTTTTCAACATTGGCTGTTTTTAGTACTTCATCCTGAACAGCGTATCCTTTATAAATACTTGCCAGCTCGATGATACCAATTGCATTTCCTGCCATTTATTTTTCCCGTAAAATTGTGATTTTTTTTTCGGTGATCTGTTTAATTTTCCCATCGATTGATGCATGTACATTGCTTGAAACATTTGCCATAGATTTTGCGATCAACTGATATTTTTTCACAAGATCCCCTTCCCGAACAATAGATTTAGCTGGTGCACCGATGTGTTGATCCAATGGAATATCAACAAATTCCGGCAAAAACTCTAAATCCATTAACGGTCCTTTGTCATCAAACATCAATACATCCAGTCTCTGCATTAATTTTTTTGTCGGAACCTTGCGGTATTCAAACATAGGGTGAACCGAAACGTCATTACCCTGCCATTTTATATCCTGTGCCTTTAGTAATCTTTTTTCTATAACAGTTGCGCCTTTGGGATCAAGTCCTTCAGGACAGGCATACATTGTACACAGGTTACACTCACAACACGAAAAATTTCCCGGATCGATCATCGGATATTCTTCTCTGGTAAACATACGATTACGCATGGCTGTTTCAGGCCTGACCGGGTGTCCCAAAAGATACCTGGGACAAAATTCTGTACAAAAATAACACTGATCACACCCGGCTTTGGCGATACGATCGGTATCATGGTCTGTTGCAAAACGATTATACATTGTCACGCAGTGATGCCCGGAAGGCAGTACAATAAGTGCCCCCGTTTTTTTTGAAACGGGTTTATCCAGATCAGTTTCCAGCTCCCCCATCATCAATCCGCCGGAACGGACTTTGTAATCAACTACGGTAATGCTGAAATTTTTTAAAACTTCACGAAAGGAAATTCCGACCGGCACTTTAACAGTCGCCGGATTTTCTACTGCTCCCGCAACTGAAATAAATTTTTCAACAACAGGCTTATTTGAAGCAATGTTGTAGAGTGTTTCAACATTCTGAACAACACATCCAACCGATACAGGGAGATTGCCAGGTTGAACAATACGCCCGGTTGTCATATAAATAAGAGTTATTTCATCTCCTGCAGGATATACATCATCCAGCTCAACAACTTTAATTGGATCACTAATTTTAGAATTGAGTAAATCTATTACTTTACGATTTTTATTTTTAATACCAATAATTCCCTTTTTTGCTCCGGTAAGACGGATAACATCCATCAAGCCATGTAAAATCTGATCCGGAAAATGAAGTAACATCTCCATGTCCTTGTGCAGCAAAGGTTCACATTCAGCTGCATTCATTATTACGATTTCCGGTTGGGAATTAAGTTTAATATGGGTTGGAAAACCGGCACCTCCGGCACCAATTACACCATTTTGCTCAATATCTTTTAAAGTCATATAGTTTTGGAATACAATTATTTTTTTATTCAGATTATATATTTTGAAATCGTATCAATTCGTGAAAGATAATATAAAACATTGTTTACTGCATTATTTTATCAGGATTCTTTGAGAAAATTGATTTCATTATAATGATTAATTTTTATAAGATTGCTTCATAAATATAAATTTAGCCGGGAATATATGGAATTAGGAATTTATACATTTGGGGAGCTCACATCAGATCCTGCTACTGGCAAAACCATTAGCGCACAAGAACGCTTTGCAAATCTATTGGAAGAAATTGAATTGGCCGATCAGCTGGGACTTGATGTTTTTGGAGTTGGTGAGCATCATCGGCGCGATTTTATTGTTTCTGCCCCTGCTGTGATATTAGCTGCGGCTGCAACCAGGACAAAAAATATCAAGCTGACAAGTGCGGTAAGCGTTTTAAGTTCGGATGACCCGGTGAGAGTTTATCAACAATTTGCCACGCTTGATTTGTTATCAAAAGGCCGTGCTGAAATAATGGCCGGAAGAGGTTCTTTTATCGAGTCCTTTCCACTTTTTGGTTATAATCTGGAAGATTACAATATTTTATTTGAAGAAAAACTGGAACTGCTTTTAAGGATAAGAGATTCTGAAAAAGTAACATGGACTGGGACCGTTCGCCCTGCTATAAATAATTTATCTGTCTATCCGCGTTCATATAATCAAAAGCTTCCTGTTTGGGTTGCAGTTGGAGGCACTCCGGAATCAGTCGTTCGTGCAGCAAATCATGGATTGCCTCTGGCTTTAGCGATAATAGGAGGAATGCCATCACGGTTTACTCCGCTTATCCAACTTTACCGAGAAGCAGCCATTCAAACCAGTTTTCCATCTGAAAACTTTAAAGTAAGTATAAATTCTCATGGGTTTATAGCAGAAGATTCTCAAAAAGCCGCGGATGAATATTATGGGCCATATTCCGTTGTAATGTCTGCAATAGGAAGAGAACGCGGCTGGCCCCCAACCAATAGGCAGCAATACGATGCAATGCGTTCTGAACAGGGCTCACTATTGGTAGGAAGTCCGCAACAAGTGATAGATAAAATTCTATATGAATACGATTTGTTCAAAATGGATCGCTTTTTACTCCAATTCAGTGTTGGAACAATGCCACATAAAAGCATCTTGCGAAGTATTGAACTATTTGGAGAAAAAGTTGCCCCGGTTATAAAAAAAGAATTATCCCATTCAGACGCACACTAATCAGGATTTTAGATGAAAACTATTGAGATAAAGCCCTACAGGTTAAAAAATCCAATTCAAAATTACTCATGGGGCACAAAAAATAACCAGGCCTTTATACCCAGGCTATTAGGCTTTATACCAGAAAAAGATAAACCCTATGCAGAACTTTGGATGGGGGCACATCCAAAAGCTCCGTCGTCTATTGAACTCGAATCCGGGTCAATGAACCTGCAAGAATTTATCAACGCAAATCCTGAAAAGATATTAGGAAAAGAAGTCGCAAAAAGATTTTCGAACAAACTTCCTTTTTTGTTTAAAGTATTATCAGCAGCTGAAGCACTTTCCATCCAGGCACATCCTAATAAAAAGCAAGCTGAACTACTTCATAAGAAAGATCCGGTGAATTATCCGGATGACAATCATAAACCCGAAATAGCTATTGCTTTGGATAATTTATATGCTCTTATTGGTTTTCGCCCTTTTCCGGAAATACAGTCTGTATTTGAAAATTTTCCTGAGCTGAAATCATTTATAGGTACTAAATTCTTTGAACAATTGGTAAATGAATTTCAAGAAACAAAGAATGAAAGAAGCGCCCTTAAAAAACTATATGAGAAATTGTCTCATATAGTTTCCTTTAAGAAAAATGATTTTGATACTGCTATCAAATTAATGCGAATAAAAATCAACGCGCATAAAGATGTACCAGATTTGAGAGAAAAACTTTTTCTGGATTTGAATGATAAATATGGAAGCGATATAGGTTTAATCTCGCTTTACCTTTTAAATCTTGTTGAGTTAAAAAAAGGTCAGGGTATTTTTCTCAATGCAGGAATTCCCCACGCTTACCTTGAAGGTAATATTATTGAATGCATGGCGAATTCTGATAATGTTGTCCGCGCCGGGCTTACTCCAAAATTCCAGGACTCCGAGACATTGCTTAAGATAATGGAATATAAATCCGGAATACCCGAAATATTTGAATCTGCAATAGACACTGATGAATATATTTATGGTGTTCCTGTTCCTGAATTTCAAATAAAATTTTTATCTGGAAAACCCAATGAATCCAAAAAACATATAATAAAATCTGTACAGATTTTAATTTTAATTGAAGGTGCGTTAAATCTTATAACAGAAAAATCCAGCATAAAAATATCAACCGGTTCATCTTTGCTTATACCAGCTTCGCTTAAAAAGTATGAAATCCATTTTGAAAAATTCAGCGAGATCTTTATTGCCTATGTTGCAATTTAAACTCATATGTTGATTACTTGTTTAAGCATTTTGAAGATATTAAATTTTAACTGTTAATTAAGCATTTTAGATTATGACAATTTTTAAAATTATACTACTCTTTCTGATAATTCTGTTTATCTTGATATATTATATTTCAGGTAAACAGGCAAAGAAAGCTGCAGATAAAAGAAACCAGCTCATTAAAAAAATAAAAAATCGTGAAAGAGAATAAAAATCAGTTGACAGATATTTAAAGGGTATGTATATTCTCCGCTCATCAACGAAACAGAAAATGATGAAATTAAGCGAGAGTAGCTCAGCTGGCTAGAGCACAACCTTGCCAAGGTTGGGGTCGCGGGTTCGAATCCCGTCTCTCGCTCTTTTTATTTTAGGGCGGTCAGTTCGGTTTGCATATACTATACGGCGACGTACCCAAGTGGTTAAGGGAGAGGTCTGCAAAACCTTTATTCGTCGGTTCGAATCCGACCGTCGCCTCAAAAAAACAAGACTTTGTGCCGAGGTGGTGGAATTGGTAGACACAAGGGACTTAAAATCCCTCGGGAGTTAAATCCCGTGCCGGTTCAAGTCCGGCCCTCGGTACCAGACATATCAAGGCTTTACAGGTTTTTTTAGAGATTACCGGTAAAGCCTTTTTTTATGGTAGTGGTAACATAGTGGTAACATTATTATTTGTCTAACATATTGTCGATAGCCTTCACTGCTTCAAATTTATTATCTGGGGCTAAATGCGCATATAATAATGTTGAACTTATGTCTCCATGACCAAGTAATTCTTTAATAACTAAAATATTAACACCTTTTTGAACCAGCCAGGATGCATACGTATCCCGTAAATTATGAAACGTGAAACGATTGAGTCCAACACGATCAGCACATTTCCTAAAATCTTTTGATAACTGATTTGCTGGTATGTCTTTCCTGCATACTTTTCCTGTTTTATTTCTTTCAAGAACCAGAAAGTCTTCAAGTATTTTTGGGATAGGCACTGTTCTTTCTTTTGATCCTTTTCCAAATATCTTAAGAGTTTTATTATTTAAATCTATGTCTTTCCACTCCAAGTTAACAACTTCTGAAGCACGCGCACCTGTGCATAGAGATAAAAATATTTGATGATAAATTGGATCATCTTTTATTGAATTCAAAAGCATCTCTGCCTGTTGTTTAGTTAAATATTTTGGCTGTTTTTGAGGAACTTTTAATTTATCAACATCTTTGAAAGGATTTTTTGCAATATATTCATATTTCACTGCTAATGAAAAGGCCGCTGATAAATGCCTTAATTCTATATTTACTCCTGAAGATTTAAACATCCTTTCATTCTTTAAATAATACTTATATCCCTCAATTTTCTTAACATTAATAGAAGATAAAGGTATATCTCCCATATAATTCACAAAATTTCTTAAAACTCTGCTTTCGCGTTCCGCCGTTTTCTTTGCTTTTGTGGTTTCAGAAAATTCAATTGCTTCTTTCACAAACTCTTCAAGCCCTTTCTGCAGATGGGGTGAATATTTAGGGATACTAAACAATCCGGCTGAGATATCATTTTCAATCTGAATCTTTATTTTTTCAGCCTGTTGTTTGGAAGATGTTCGGGTTGAACGCTTGAACTGCTTATTCCCAACCCGAAAGTATACCTTATAGTACTTTCCTTCTTTCTTTATTGAAGCCAATCTTACTCCTTTAAGTATGGTTTATACTTGAGAAATATAACTATAAGAGATGACCTGTTTCAAATTACAAGGCACTTTTTTATTAATTACTTCCCCTTTTCAAACTGCACCATGCGCATCAGCGCCTCCCGGTACAACCCCAGCAGCTTCAGCGTCCGTTGCTTGAGCCGGGCAGCGCTGACAGCGACCTTCTGCGAACCGACATAACCCACATCCGAGACCAGATACTCACGAATGAAATAAGGGTTAGCAGTCCAGTTGACATACCAGGAGACCGTGTAAACCGCCATCGGCGTGTTCTCACAGGAGACTGACAGAATCTCCAGCTCCAGGGCCATGGCAGAACCCGGAGAGACAATCGAAAATTCCGGCTCTGCTGCCAGCTCCTTTTTGAGCTGTGTGGCTAAATCACGGCTGATAGATGTGTTGGCCTGCGGAATAGCTTTGACAGATACCGGCACCTGTGAAAAAGAAAAGATGGGAATAAGTATCAGAATAAATAAAAAATGCTTCATGAGAGATTTCTCCTTTAATAAATATTTATTGTTTATGTGAATCATAGGCTTTGAGCACCGCTTCACGGATCAGCAGCGTGATCGACTTGCCGCTGCGCTGCTTCTCCCTGTACAGCAGCTGCATCTCATAGGGATCAAGGGCCGATGCCGGCCACTGGTACTTGCTCATAGGCCGCTCCGCCGTTTATGACGGCTGTAGTCGGTGCAGTGAAAACCATTTCCTTTGAATATGACGGACGGCGATGACATCTGCCGTACCATCAAAGCACCACAGCTGTCACAATGCGGCGGCGGATCATTAAAGTTCTGCAGCTCTTCACACTGCTGCTGACAGAGCGGACAGATATACAGGTAAACAGGCATAGCTACTCCTTTAGGCTGGTGGCTGGTTCAAGAATCTTTTTTACTTCACGGTAGATACGTTCCTGGATGCTGCGCTCCTGCGTCTGACTGAGCAGCAGGGCTATGGAATCCAGGAAACCATTGGCCATCACCGGGGCATAGATACCACGCTGCGTGCTGGCGATAAAGATCGACGTGCATACTTCACGCAGCTGATCCCGGGTCATGGCTTCATCACCCAGGCTGTCATTGAGCCTGAGTACTTTCTGATAGATCTGGAAGTAAAGCGCTTCCAGCTGAAATGTCTTCATATACATTCTCCAGTGTCGATGGTAAAGTGATACGGCTGCGTGTCTCCTGAAAGATCAGCGAAGAAATCTGCGACAGCTTAGAAACAAGCATGTCCTTCTGCTCCTTCAGCGACAGGTAGCTTTGAATATAAGCCGACGGCAGGGTTTCAACAGCCAGCGCTGCAGAGAAGACATCGTCGGATACTTTGGCCGGATCGAGATGCTGATCAAAATGGGTGACCATCTCTTCCCTGAGCAACAGCAGCCGGGCATTGAGCGCCCGCAGCTCCTTCTTCAGTTCGGCGGCCCCTTTGGCCACATCATCCATAAACGGTGTGGCCGGGACCGACTCCAGCGAGGCAAAGTCTTCCGACAGACCGCTGATGCTGATACCGATGTCTTCGATAAACTGTGCCGTGGGCTCATCGATAAACAGGTTCATCTCCTGTGAGTGGATATCCGACAAGGGGTTGTAGGTTTCGATCTGCGGCTTGTGTGCCAGCAAGGTGTCTTTGAACTTCTTCTCCAGCGTGCTGTCGGAGACCGCTGTGAAGTTGGAAGGTGTAAAGACACGGATGATCTGCTGCTGGCGGAAAGGATCAGCAGGATCCTTAAAGTTACGGGTCAGCTCCTGCGTGTAGAACAGCAGCGGCTTATCCGTTCCTGCCTGCCGGGCCAGGCGGATGGAACTGGCGGTATAGTTCTTCTGCGCTTCCAGGCTGCTCAGACGGAAGTCTTCCATGGCATCGGCGATACGCTCGGAACGGTTGATGATAACATTTTTATTCATAGGTTTTTCTCCATACGGATGGGCATGATCAGGTTAAGGGTGTCGGCAGCACAAAAGAGCGACGGCTGCTCTGCCGCGGAGAACTGCCAGCTGATCTCTCCCCTGGGCAGAGTGTGGATGACTGTGTCCAGCAGAGACAAGTCCAGATTTGTTGAAAATGATACGTCCGATTCAACAGGCATTTCAACAGAGTACTCTATACTATTGGTCAGATCGCTTAAAGCACAGAGCAACATATTTTTTCCCACCGTGAGACTGCAGCGGCTGCTGATCAACGGAGCCATGGCCTTCAGCTTTTTGACTGAACCGGATAAAAGATCACGCTCAAGCACAAGACGCTGTGTGAACTGCTTTGGGATAACCCGCTCAAAGGCCACATACTCTTCCTTGACCAGCCGCACCGCCACTTCCAGGTTACCGGCCAGCTGTAAGTGCAGAAAGTTCTCTGACAGCGAGATATAGACACGGCTGTGCACGGCCTTGTGAATCTGCTTGACAGCCAGCGCCGGGATCAGCACCGTAAAGGCTGTTTTAAGATCACACGTACATGCAGGATCCAGATTCTTCTGCCACTGCAGGATATGGCCGCTGGTAGCCACAGCGGAGAGTGTTTCATCCTGCATGACACAGACACTGTTCAATGCCGGGCGGTAGGGATCGGTTGAAGCAAAGACGGTCATCGCTGCCAGCTGCTTAAAGATGTCCGGCTGCCACATGGCGGCATGTTTAAATGTTTCAGACGGAAAGGCCGGAAACTCCTGCACATCAGCTGCCGGGAAGCTCAGCTTCTGTTTATCATAGCTGACACTGACCCGCTCACCGCTGACAGCGACTTTCAGCTGTCTGGGTTTATGGGTCAGCACTTTCTTCAGAAGCCTGGCCGGCAGCAGGAAGTTCTCTGTGCAGCTGACCGGCATGCGCACAAAGGTATTCAGGTCTGTGGCCAGCAGGAAGCCGTCTTTGACACAGACATTCTGCAGCACATCGACGGCGGGTTTGGAGGGGATGACCCGTTCGGCCAGCTCCATAAAAGCATACAGGCTATGCAGCATTGGGGGTTCTCCTTGGGTTATTATGTTTTTGGATTTGTTTTACAGGTGGGTTAAAAAGAAAAATCCGCAACCATTATAAATAATGATCATGAATGTATGAGGGCTTGTTGAACACAACAGATATTCGACATGAAACTCGTTGCGATAAATTAAATACACACCTTGCTTATTTATAGACTCTCAGGAACCTTACCAAACTTATAACCCGCCACCGGACAAACTTCCCGGAACGGCTTCTTCGAACAGTAGCTTTCCAGACAATGCCCTTCATCATTCAACTTAACGGCCTTAGCCTTGTAAGGACAATAGGGATAGAGCTTCTCCTGTTTGAGCAGCTTCTCACTGTACAGGCGGATAAACTCCTTTATGCTCAGGGTCGGATTGTGCTGACGGTAATGCACAAAAGCCTGCACCATGCTGTCTAACAGACGACCTTTGACAGTACTATCTGTTATGGTCTGAAACCAGTCCGGCAGATTGTCGTTATTCAAAAACTGTTCTCTTATAGCAGCAGGCGGGACATCCTGCCATGGATGCATCTGTTTGATATTTACTGTCTTAACAGGCTCCATGGCAGATGGTGATGGGGGGAGTTTTAGTGAAGGTGTCGGGGTGGGATTCGGGAAAATCTGTATATCACTTAAAAAACGGTTGATACCGCTGATCATGGCATCCAGCGTATCCAATGCCTGGTCAAAAGGCAGACTTTTAGGACTCTGCTTCTTCTTAGCTGTTTTGTACGGTTCATTCTTCAGCAGCAGCTCCACTGCCTGCAGATCCAGCTCCAGGTTATCCGGCAGCACAAACAGCACTTCCGCCACCAGATGACGTCCCTGGCGGGAACCGCTGACCACCGGGATGATATTCTGCCCGGGTGTAAAACCTTTGGGAAAAAGCAGCTGCCACTGGCGGGTTAACAGCAGCTCGGGCTGTTTCTCTTTCAGATCACTGATCCAGTCATTAAGCGCTTCTTTGATATGTTCCTGCAGAACACTTTTATAGCTGTCCATATCACAGGTCCTTCAGCGCCTGCTGCAGCTTCTTGTGCTCGGTCAGCGTTTCATATTCATTGAAATCGATCTGTGCTTCACAGCCGCATTGGGCACAGTGCAGGTAGCTGGCTTCATTGCCATGGGCAGCCAGTTTCTCTTCCAGGCTTTCCAGTGGTTTCAGATGCAGGATCTGCACCGTGCCTTCATCACTGATACGGAAGGTCACGCGTACATACATCGACAGCAGGAACTCAGTCTGGTCGCCACAGGACGGGCAGGTTATCTGCATGATTCTTCTCCTTGATAAGTTGCAGGTATGTTAGACGATTGGCTGTCAGCTCAGCGCTGATGCTTGTGTAAGATGATGATGCATTCCAGGGATCGGCAGGCTTTATGACCTGGTCACTGCCGCAGCGGGCACAGGACAGGTATTCGGAATAATAGCGCTGACGCCCCGGATCATAGAACAGCTCGGCGGCTTTCAGCTTTTTCAGGTTTTCAATGTTTTCCTGCAGGCCGTCACGCAGCTGCTGTTCGGACAGGTCCCGGTCGGCGAAGCGCAGGTTGTCGATCTTCAGCATTCCCACGGAGGGAGACACCGTTTTGCTGATGGCCACATCGCTGGTGAAATAATGGCTGTTACCGCACTGGCAGCAGATGAACATGGCAGGCTCCTTGGGTTTTGATGGTAAAAAAAATGTATGTTGGTCTAAAAGTCTCACCGTGAGACTTTTTTATCTTTTCTCTGTATCACATGTCGAACAAAAGATATTATCCGCTTCCAGCCTTTGCCTGACAAGATCAGTTGCAGCTTTGGGGTAACTCAGTTCTAAGCCATCTTCAGCTTTGAGAAGCGCCGACGTGATGACATCCATATAGAACTGCTGATTGTTACAACGCTGACAGACCGGGATACGCACCCTGAAGGCAGCTCGATGTTTTCAATACCCTTGTTAAATATCGTCAGATGCTTTGGCTTGTAGACCATCCAGGGTATGTAGATAAAAGCATTGATCGTGGCGATCTTTGTCAGTAATAAAGAAATATCCTGCCCATACAGGTTAAGAGAATAGTTGCTGGCATAGAGCAGCATCACACCTGTCCCGCAGCAGGGATCCAGGACACTCTTGTGTTTATGATGATGCTGTGGGCTGTCACCCATGGTCATGCGCACCATCATCTCTACTACCGTGGCTGGTGTAGGAAAGAAACCATTGCTGTTCTTCGAACCTTTCACTTCAAGATAAATATCCGGCCAGTGATCTGCCGGTTCGCTGTAGAACAGACCCAGGTTAAAGGTACGATACCAGAAATCATCGACTTTGCCTGATATAGCTGGAAAGTGCTCGCCCTGGTTAAAACCCCACAGCAGCCAGTCCACAAAATGCTCCAGGCTGCTGGATGTGTAGCGTTCATAATCCAGGCATTTTATGATATTCTTAAAGACTTCACGTTTGGGATAGCTTACAGCGGGTTTAAAGGGGATGTAGGGGATGGCTTGTTCGGGGATGGTATTACTGATACATGTTTCAAGCCAGTAGTTCCAGCGTTTGAAGAACATGTCATCTAAGGCTAACAGGTACGGCAGGAGCCAGCCTTTTTTATCTCTGGTGTTTTTTAGCATTTTTCTTATTCCTAATTAAAAAAAGCCGGGCACAAAACTAATACCCGGCTTGCAGTTTAACATCATCCAGTGTCAGGTCATAGTGCTCACGCACTTCCTGCAGTCCTTCTTCATAGACAGGACAGATGCTGTAACAGTCTTCTTCACGGATCTCGCCATCTTTATCACGGATACACTCCGTGCAGATGGAGATCATCTCTTCCTTATCGATATAACTGCCACAGGTGCGGCAACCGGGACAGCCCCGTTCCCAGCAGTACTCTAACAGACGTTCCTGGGAATCGACATAACCATCCTGGCAGTTGGCACAATGCACTAAGGGCGGGTCACGCTCAAACAGGCCACGGTTTTTTTCCAGGGCATTCTCGATGATGCTCTGTGCTTTAGAGTGTGTGGCTAAGATGAGTGCGCCGCCTTTGAGTTTCAGACTGTGCCGCAGTTTCAGATCGAAGCAGAAATACTCCGTGTTACCGCAGATTTCGCATTGCAGGTTGTTGTAGACATAACGACGCTGTTCAGCAGGATAGTACTTAGTCGGACGCATGGGCTGCTGTTTCCAGCGTCTGGCTGATCACCTTGGTCAGACCGGCCACCGCCCCGGCAATCTCCGCCGTCAGCTGCAGGTTGTCATGGATACGCTGTGTGCGCCGTTCCCGTAAGTTGTTACGGAAACCGGACGCGATCAGGTAGCTGTTGGTCACCAGCAGCAAGCCATTGGACAGGATACCGGCGGCTTTGACCACGGTCTGGCTGTTGACGGTAAGTCGCAGGCGGGTCATGAGCGGCTCCGTTTTAAAAACAGTCGCAGCACTTCATAACCACACAGTGTAAAAAAAGCATATTTCCAGAAATCAGGATTAAAATCATCCTGCGGGGTGTAGACATCCATCAGCTTCCTTTCTCTTTTTGGATGGTGGTGATTAGATCCTGTATTGCCTTAATGAACAGCTTATGCCGGCGTGTCGTCAGATGATTTCTTAAAAGTACGGCAGCACCGGCAATAGCTGCTGTTGACAGCAGGACGACAGAAAAACCGACAAGCACATGCTTGAGGTTTATCTCAATAATGTGATCATCGGTTTGGGGGGGCAGCTTCAGTTCATTCTTCGATGTTGCCATATGGAATATGTATAATATGTTTTTGGACTAATTTAACAACATCGATGGTTAACATAACACCGCTGATAACAACGCCAGCTATTTCAGCTGCCGAACGTAATTTGGACATAGGAGTCTCCTTTGTTTTTGTGGAAGGATAGGTAAAAAAGTAAGGTACCTTACTTTATTTATATAGTTATACCGGAAAAGAAGATATTTTTTAATAATAAAGTATTGATCCAAAAATGAATCAGTTTATGTTTATTTCCGACAAAAAACACGGATATGGATAAATATTTATCCATATTGAATATTAACAACACTACTTTTATTCTGTCTGCCCGAATGATAATTGCAAATAATCATGTAAAGCTTGATTAAATTATGTTGAATGCGTAGACTATTAGATTTAGCAAAACTTTTTAATCACATTACTATAGCGGGACATAATATGACTACATTTTCTGAATACACAAAGCATATACTTGAAATGTGTGAGGCAAACGATCATGATCTCTTAAGAATCCTGAAAAAATTTATAAATTTCATTGACCTTCCTCGCTATGATGCTAAAAGAATAAATAATGAAAAAGTCGATAAAATTACAGGAGGTAAATATTCAGAAGTTTCTTTTCGATTTCCCAAGATGATCGATTTTTCAGAACCGGACTATACTATTGATGATTTTTATTCTGAAATTTTACAAAAATATGTTTATCCATATGCCAAAAACCTGAATACATATTTAAAAGAGTATCCTTCTTTGGACAGAGATGAAGCAAAACGCAAAGTCCGAGAGATTAAAGCAAAAATAAAAAAATATCAGGATGCAGAAATTACACTTGAAGATCTTGGATATTACAACTTAAGTAACACTGTTAAGATAATTTATTTTGATAAAGGATTGGAAGTTTTCATGAATTATAAAGATTATACTATCCCAAATGAAATAAAACCAAACCGTAAACTTTATCTGGAGAACTTATTTGGGGAGTATATTATTTTTATTGAAATAGTTTTACCGACATTTAAAGAGTACTTTAAATCCACAGGAATCAAGGATAAAAACCGTATAAATTATAACGAAATATTTAAGGAGGTCAGGAAAGAGCACATATTTATGGATAATTATTTGGAAAATGGCTATCCTGCGTATCAAATAATAATATCAATGTTATTAAGAATCGGAGGTGATTTGGATGATTTAAATAAGATGTATAAAATGGAAATTGTGGATTCGCTTGGTGATAAAAACATTCTCTTAATTGCAGATAGTATTGCAGAAGGATCTAAAAGTTTTGCACAAAAAGTGTCTGAATCATTATCAAAATCCCCTTTAGAGAAATTTTTAAAAGCCAGAGATGTCACTTTTGCAGAAAATTTTTTATCAATAACAGTCAGAGGGAAAACTTATGATCTCTCGCCAGTCCGGGCGCAGATTATCCAACATTTGGCAAATTCACTTATGGAAGGAAGAGAATATGTTACCAGTAAGGAATTATTATCAATTATACAGCGACCAAAAGACGAACCCGCAGAAAGACTCGATGATTATTTTAAAAATAAAAAAGGGAAAGAAATCAAACGAGATTTACTCATTACACACAGAAACGGTCCTATGAGAGGATATGTAAAATTAAATATATAAAAAAAGTACCTTACTCCCAGTAATACTCACCTTTATACACCCATCAAATTAGATATACTTACCTCCAATTGATGAACGGAGGTAAAGCAATGTATAAACTTAAAAGACATAACCTTAAGCCAAAAACCAGATCTTTATCAAAAATATCCCGGCTTCTCTGGTTATTTTTTGCAGATGAACAATTGCATAAGAGAATAATCGGCCATCCTAAAGATGATATTGAAGCATGCACTTCTTGGTTTAAATCACATAGCAGATATGAAAGTAGTCCTATCACAAATATACAATTGGGGTGTGCCTGATGAGAAAATGGGATTATAAAAATATTGAAATCTTTGATATCGCTCAAAAAGTTGGATTTGATTATTTAAAACCAGGAAAAAAGCTTTATAAGTGTATAAACAGTCAGCACCATAAAAATGGTGATAAAGCACCAAGTCTCTCAATTAGGCAGGACGGCTATTTTTTTAATTGTTTTACTTGCGGTATAAAGGGAAATGTTGTCGAGTTTGCAAAGATATCATTAAATATGGATAAAGAGTCTGTGTTTAAATGGCTAAAAAAAGAATTCCCTTCAACTCCATCAAAATCTTTTTCAGAAGCATCATTCGGTACTAAAAAAAAACCAGAAATACAAAAATTCATTGACATCAGTAGCCTAGAGGGGATGCTGGGTAAAAGAACCGATGATATTTTTTCAAGGAAGTTATTAGATTTTGGTATGAGTGAGGCTCACTTAAAAAGTTATGGGGTTGCCTATGATTGTAAAAATCAGAAAACGATGTTCTTTTATAAAAATCTGAACGGTCGCTTCACTAACATAAAACGTGTTAAATTTAAAGCAGATCTGCATCGTGACAAATCAGACCCACCGCGGTTTCTCTCTGAAAAAGACGGCTACAAAATAAATTGCTTATATGGGGAACACTTACTGAAAGAAGCACCACTTTCAAAATCTGTTATTCTTGTTGAATCAGAAAAAACAGCTGTTATTGGATCCTTTATAGAAAAAGAAAATATATGGCTGGCTACCGGTGGAGCGACTCATTTCAATGAGGCAAAAGCACATGTTTTAAAAGGCAGGAAAGTTATTATAGCATTTGACGCAGATGATGCTGGAAGAAGAGCTGCAATTGATGCAAAGAAGATTCTTGATGCATTAAGTATCTCAGCGACTATTTTTGATCCGTTTGGAGATCTGGATAACGGTTTTGATCTTGCTGATATATTTCTTGATAATCTTCAAAAACGAATTCTAAATAAAAATTAACGTAACTAATATAGGGAATATATATTTTGAATATTAATACTAATTCTATTTTAACGGATTTAAGGTCACTCACAGAGGAACACAAAGATTCCTTTACATTAGATGATTTGCTTAATGCATCCGAGGTAAAACAGGATTTTTTATGGGAACCGTATTTTCCTCAAAAAGGCACGGGGGTGCTTGCCGGTCAACCTGGTTGTGGAAAAGGTATGTTAAGTCTGTATCTCAGTCTTACAATTGCTTTTGGGAAGGATAAATTTCTCGACTTGCCATTAAAAACTCGTTATGGAAGCAGTTTATTCATTGAAACAGAAGATGGTCATGAAGAAATTGCATTCAGGACCCAAAAAATTCTGAGGGGTTCAGATTTTCAAAAAGTAAATAACGCAGGATTTTTTCTGATTACCCCAAGCTTAACAAACAATCATGATAAAGAAAAATTCTTTCAAAGACTTTCTAATCAACTTCAACACAAGCCGGCGGATTTAGTGGTTATTTCTTCACTAGGAGATATCTTTATGGGTGATGATATGAATAATAACCTGCAAATGCGCCAAACTGCTTCTCGATTTGATATGATAGCCAAACAACATGACACATTCGTTTTGCTTATTCACCATATCAATAAGGTAGCTTATAACAAAAAACCTAACCAGGCTGATATTCAGGGTGGAAGTGGTTTAATTCAAAAAGTACGTTTTGCTGCTAATCTCATACCCGGAGAAAAAAACAAAAGATATTTTGCAGTTACTAAAGGCAATCAAATCTCAAAATCTTATAGAGATAATGCCCTGTCGTTGGATTTTGATGAGAATACGTTTCGATTTATAAACAATGGGAAGAACATACCCGTAGATCAAATCTCCTCTGATGATACTTCAAGCAAAAATGTGAAAATTGATTGGGAAATTGTTTTTAAAGATAAAGATGAGCTTAAAAGAAGTGAAATCCTAAAAATCTGTAAAGATATTTTTGACAAAGGTCGTGCAACTGTAGATGAGAATCTCAGGAAGGCAGTTGAAGATGGGATATTAATTAACCGAATTAAGGGAACTTATTGTTTGGTAAAGTAACTTTTAAGCAAGGTTAAGTATATATACCCTATCCTTACTATTTTCTTCTTCCAAAACCCTAGTAAATATCTGGTAGAAGAAATCCTGAATACGTATTTGAAGTCTTCAGATTACATTTTTCTATTATAATAAATATTATAATAGGAATCTGCGAACGCTGACGCGTTCCGATTAAATCCTACAAACATTTACTGCATTTACACGCCCCAAACCTGCAATTACTGCCACTGATCCATCTTTTTTTACAATACAAAAGGATATAATACATAAATATCCAACAAAGTGGAAATTCTCAAGGAAAGAATCTGAGCAGAAATCAGTAAAAAGATACATCAAACTATATTTTACTAATTTCAAGGGGGAAACTTTTGCTAAATTTGTTCTCAGGCTTATTTGAGATAGATGTGTTTAAACAATGAAATCATCACTTAAAGAAATAATAGAATTATTTTGAAAAACAATAATACTTAATGCATTTTGAAAGGATCAAAATTGTTAATTCCCGTTGAATTTTGACTCGTTTTACACAGGAAAATTGACCCATCCTATGATTTAAGATTATCGATATTTTTAGTCCAGTAACTTTTACCATTAATATAAAACGGATAAGAGTGATGAAGCAAACGGTCTAATACAGCCGCCGCCACAACATCATCATTAAAGATCACTCCCCATTGTTCAAACGGTTTATTTGTGGTTACGATTACCGGTCCTTTTTCATAGCATTTCGAGATTAACTGGAAAAATAGTTTCACCGTCTGATGACTTAAAGATAAATAACCCAGTTCATCGATTATCAACAGATCCAGCCTTAATAAAGTGTCCAGCTTCCTTGTTAAGCAAGCCCGATACTTCAGCTGCCAGTTCATCAGTCAGCTTTTCATATTATGCTGAAAATGATTTTCCAGATATCCCTGAAAGAAATAGAAATTGAAAACATTGTATTCCATAACCGCATCAATGGCCCGGGTTACCTGTTGCGCTTTATAACTGGAACCGATTTCAAGTATGCGACCTAAATGATAGCGGGCATTAATGCGTTTCTGGGCCTGCAGTTTATCTAAGAATACGGTTTTATCCGGGTAACGCTCGTTAAACATGACCACCAGCCGTTTCCAGTTTCCATGGTCGTTCTTATTACCCCGATAATGGGCGTTTTGATGATTACCTGGCCTTTATCCAAAGACATTTTATGCCGGGCAATAAGCTTGTTTGCTTGAGAGTATATTTCTAAAAAGTATCCATTTGATACTTTTATCCAGACCATCTTTTTGGCAAACATCCATGGTACGCTATAACAATTCCCATTAAAAGAAATCAGGCAATCGGCAGTAACTTTACGTACTTCTTCCGTGACGCTCACATAGCGCATGGCCGGCAGTGCTGAGAGCGTCTGTTTTTCTTTATTAAATAACTGTTCAGGTGCGGCCTTTGTTACGCTGTGAACCCGTTCATTATAAGTATCCTGAAATGCTTTTAATCGCGTGTGAAAATCTTCAAATGATTCAAACTCTGCGCACTGGATACAATGTGTTTCCAGATAGGAGAAGGGTTTCTCAACTTTGCCTTTTGACCAGGGATGACCGGGTAATAAACGGCTTGGTTTAAAGCCATAGTGTCCGCAAAATGTCAGATAGCGGCTGTTCCAAAATTCGACCTTACCTAATGGGAAAACTTTATAACTAGCTCCACACAGGACGGCTTCAATTTGGAATAATAAAGTGAATTTATATTAATTAATTGAAAATTATTAATCCCCTGAGAATGCATACTATTAAGATTTTGTATTATGCCTTCTAATCTCATAACAAAAACTCTGAAACTAGTTAGAAATAACTTCGAGTAATTTTTTTGAAACAGGCAATAAAGAACTTTTTTTAATCAAGAAATAAAAAAAAGATAGAAAAAAGTGTCATGCCCCTATAATACCCACATTTATGCTCCCATCAACTTCCTTATTATGTTCCTGGTAATTAAAACGGAGGTGTAAAAATTGGGAAAACTGAACAAAAACAGTCGCTTGTTAAGAGCAAAAGAGGCGGCTGAATATCTGAATATTTCACCAAAAACCCTTTGGGTATGGGTTCGTGATGGAAAGTTGCCACAGATACGCATAAATGGAACTAATCCGTCTTATGATATCAGAGATCTGGATAGCTTGATTGATACTAGCCGTGAATATAATCAAGGCTTTCTGGCGGGCGAAGATATTCGTAAAGAACTTCGAGGAGCGAAATGATCCCTTCAGTCTCTTTATACACTTATATATACAAAATTAACTCTTTCTAACAATATTGAAAAAGTATGAAAACTAACATTTACACAATGGAAAGCTTCTTGCACAGTTTTAAGCAGCAATTCTTGGATAATAAAGAAAAAGAAGCGTATTTCTTTATTAAAAAGCTTAAGCAGGAATTAAGTGATTTAGGAATTCCAATTTCAAGCATTACTATTTTCACAGAAGACCGCAAAAGACTTCTAATCTTCAGGAACGAATTTTATACTCAGATTCCGTTTATGATATATGAAAATTGCAGAGAAGACTGTTTTAGTCTTTCTAAAAATGAAATAAAAGCATTACTTGGTGAAAAGACTCAAATGTTTTTAATAGTAAATTAATTATGGAAGTAAAATGAATAAAACAAATTCGTCCCATCGGATGTTATGAATTTAAAGCTACCTGCTGTTACAGATTGCCTCATTCAGGCAATTAGAATTTCAATAAAACTAAAAGAAACTAAACTAAAACTTAACGTTGTTTTTATTTAACAGAAAGGATTCAAATGGATTCATCTTTTTCAAACAAGCAAAACAAAGTACCCGCTTTGTTCAACTTTTTAAGCCAAATTCATAAATGGGCAGAAGATAAAGGCTATGAACTAATGGATATTGTGGAAAATTTCAGCTTGACTGGAGTCGAGATTTATGTTAAAAATCATTCTGGAGAAATGGAATGCATAAACCTTGTTGCCAATCCAGAAGAAAAAGCAAGTGATTGCCTTGTAAATCTTAACGATCCTGAATCAATTTCTATGATGCTGAAAAAGTTTGACGCTTAGATACTGATATAAAATCTGCCGGTGCCTGAATAATAGTCACCGGTTTTTGACACCGAGCGTCCGGACAAAGGACCTTAGTTTAATTGACATTCTGCTGGATAAAACGGATCGTGTAACGAATAATATGAAAAGCATGCAGAAAAATGAAAGAAAACAAACAACAAAAATTATTAACTAAAAGGAGTTACAAGATGGATCAAGATTCAGAAATGGTAAAACAAAAACTTTTTGCTAAGAATGACGACTTTTATGCTTTGATTAAGTCTACAATTCTGGAAATGATAGATGATATGCAAATCCTGAATGAAGATTTTGACAAAGAAATGTTCATTTTTTTTGTTAATAGACTCAATGAATTAAAGGTAGCTGTGTGTAATCATAGTTTTTTTGAAGGTTTTATTACTCATGCTAAATTTTCTTCTACTCCAGAATCTAAGGAATATAGCTAAAAGTCTATAAAATCAAAGTAGGATTAGAAGATACAAGTAAATGAAAGGTTAGCTCGTTGCTGGCTGGGTCGGTATAGATTTGATGTTAAATCTTCTACTATATCGACTTACCAGCATATCTGTATAAACGAATGAATTAAATTTCTATTTCAAGATTCGTTTGACATTTTAATATCAGAACAGGGTTAATTGTTGGTTCTTTTTTTGATATTGATCGATATGTTTCAGAATAGAAGCAACATCAGCATTACGAACCCACCAGGTAAGCTTTTCATTCTATATAGGCACCGCAAAAAACACTGACATTTTCTCATCAAGATTAAGCATGAACACTCAACTCCTCGTCGCGCAATGTATTTATATGGTCTTTTTAATCTACTATTCATTTAATGATAATTATGCATTACAGTACAATGTGATCTATATATGAAGGATATCGGTATTTCTAAATTGTTATTTTGAAGAAAAAATTATAAGTGACCATCAAATTTAAACATCCTCGACCAATCTAAAAACTCTCTATATTTATCTTCATTTGTTTCCATCCAATTTTTTATTTCAGGCAGATCTGAAGCACTAAAAATATGGTTTACAAATGGATCAATAAAACCTTTTTGTTTTAATTCAATGAAATATGGAGCATAATATTTCCAAACAAATCCTTCATGATTTTCATTCTCACTAAGTTCATACATAATTTGGAACATACTTTCAATTTCACTTTTTAGTAACTCTAATTCACTCTTACCATCTGACTCTTCTGTATATCTCAAAGCTCGAGACATCGTTAAACCCAAATTTATTGCTCCAAAATCTCCATCATCAATCGGTTCATCTGATGGGACAAAAAGGTTAATTTCCTTATGACTTTCATCTTTCGCTTGAACCCCGGAAGCCATTAGTACCTGGATATTCTCAATTGCACTTGAACATCTTTGTGAAACTGGTTCTAAAATTAAAAACCTAAAATATGCTAAGAGCGATGGTATCTTATAATTTTCATTAAAATAAATCTCCGCAAGAGCGATATTACTGCTTGCATGTTCAGGTTTTAAAACAACAGATTTTTTAAAATAATTTTTTGCTTCTTTTACATTTTTACTGTTTAGATAAGTTATTCCCAAATTAAAATGTAGTAAATAATTTTCAGGATATAATTCAATTCCCTTTTTATAGACACTTACAGCTTTTTGTGGTTCATTTATATTGTCATATGAAGTACCCATCTGAACATACAAAGACGGTAAATATGGCGATTTATATTTTATACCTTCAGAACAAGCTTCTATACTTTTATTATAATCACCTAAAGTTGAATAGCTATATGCCATTTCATAAAGAGCCCAGACATTTTGTGGATTTAATTTTAAGGCTTGTTTGTATTTTTCTATTGCATTATCGTATTTACCTTGATCGTGTAAGCTTATTCCTTTTTTAATAAGATCCGATTGGGATTGATCTGTCTGTTGGGGCTCAATTGACGGGGTAACAAGATTTAATCCTGCAGAACAGCTCGTTATCATGAATAAAAACAAAACTAAACATACTTTACATTTCAACTCAAACTCCTTCTATTGCATTAAAGAAACATAACGACTATTCTTCTTCCTTTAGTGCTTGAGATAGTTTTATACTTCTCTCAATGAACGGATATAAATCAGCAGGGATTTCCTCTTCAACAAGAACTCCATTTGCCACTGCAAAGCCAACTAACACATCCGCATCTAAAGTATTATACTTTGCAAATAACTTTTTGGAAACACCCTGATTATATTCATAAATCCTATGATTCAATTCACCACTACTAATCTTATTACCTTCCCAATCTTTAAACAACAGATTTAATTTTTTAAGGTGAATTTTTAATTCTCGTTCATATGCTTCTGTTGAAAATTCTCGTAATTTTCTTCTAATAGATTTTGGAATTGAATGATCCACTTTATTCTCTCAATAAAGAAACTTCAACAAATATAATTCTTTTTTTAAAGATTATGATAATTTAGTTTTGTTCTCAGATTTCACCATTCTCCAAATATAAAAACAGAAGACACTTGAAAGGATAAATATGCAGGAAGCATCCTGTTTTATACCTTGATTAGGATCAAATGCAGTATTCTCATACGTGCAGATCATGATTATAGCAAGTTTTGCCTTCTTTATGACCTGTTGTCAAAGCAAATTTAAACCCGGACTAATAAATGTTTAATATATTTATTTGTATCAAGCAATAGTTTATTGCCACTCTTATCTCTATTCATAATACATATATTCAAATTGTCCCTGGCTTAAACAAATCGACCATAAGGAAAATTAGCCAGAGTACAAGGTTTGTATTACACTTTAATGTGCATATAAGCCTGGATCAATATTCTCCCCTACTTCTGACGAGAAAATCTGATCAAAGTCATTATTCCCCTGCATTTTACAGAACACAAAAAACTTTCTGCCGGTATCATATTGTTGTAGTGTAACAGGTATTTTATTCGAGCCTTTGGCAATATCATAATACCATATTTCCATATCTACATATGTTGTATTACTTCCCGAGTTTAAATAGGGACTATCCGCAAAATTTAAATAGGAGATTTCATCCGGATTCCCATGAAGAATATTAATTCTTCCGCGATCCGTTTGCCAACCAGCTCTGTAAGGCAAGGCAAAGGCACTATCAGAGTATGCAACTCGACTAATGAATTCGTTGTAAAGTTCAGTTTGTTCATATTTTTCTGACAGATTATTCCAAAAGTGTTCAATAAACTGAACCCTTTCTTGCTCACTATTAAGATTATGATATGCAGCTAACTGATCTGCATCTAATATATAGATCATTGCATTATAGGATGATGAATTTTCTGATAAGTTGGGCTCACTCTCATCCTCCGTGGAAGCAAAGTATGGATCATAAATAAAAACTTTTCCCAAGATTAAGGCAAAACTTCCCCAAAATGTAAGTACCACCGAATCAGGGATATGAGAATCAGAAATGCTGGTTTTACTATTTGATATAGCCGGTAGAACTGATATTATGAGTGTAATCGATAAAATAATATATGTTAAACTTTTATTGACTGAAATCCATTTTGTGTATTTCATAAGAACTTCCTTTATCACAGGTATTTATTTACCGGAACAAACGCATAAGATCCAATTTACTCCAAGAATCCGACATCAGCTATGGAGTGAAAATTTTATCGTCTGCCTATAAAAATATAAGCTTTTGTTTGCCCTTCGTTGCCAACTAAAAAGATGGTATTGTCGAACAAAAAAACACTCCAGGTAAAACTATTAATCTGATTTAACTCAGGCCCAAAATTATGCCAATCCAAACCGTTAAAATGCATTACCTGAAAGCCATGTGCCACAGCTATAATGTCTCCCATTTTACATGTATCGATATAACTGCATATCTCAATCATAACCGCCACTCGGTTCGGGTAATTCTTTATATTCCTTTTTTGACTCAATTATTTCGATTATATAATTATTTAAATAACGCAATTTATCTGCTAAAGTATCTGCGTCAGTTACTGAATCATTCCAATACAATTCTTTGTTAATTGTATCAGATTCAACTAAATAATAATACTTTATTGAAGGAGTTATTTCAACAGCAGGATCACGAATTACATAAAAGGTATCCGGATAATTAATAAAGTCTATTGACAGCATTTTAGAAAAAATCGAGTCTAGTTCTTCAGTTGTTAGCTTTAAATTTGTAGTTACAGGCGGATCTTGGACTAGGTCTTTTTGATATGAACAATCATTTGTATTTAAAATATTTTTAGAAGTAACGCCGTATTTAAATATAAAATTTATTGTATTATTTTCAGGGTTACATTCAAATAGTCCTTCGTCAACACCCGAACTGCAATGGTTTAAAACCGAAACAGTAAAAAGAATAAAAATTAAATTTAGTATTTTCATTTTTTATCTCCATTCAACGCAGGACTTCCCACGCAAGCGACTAGCAACTTTCACACGCCCAAACGTGCCCCTGCGTATGCGCCCGGTTGAGTGATTTGTTATCATTAATTTAGATTGAAAAATCATATTGTAAAATAAAACCTGGTATTATTACTTCATTTCCAATCTCATGATGTGAGTTTATTCTTAGTCCCAGAATTATTCGGTGTTTTTCGTCTATCTGTTTATAAACTCCGAATAGAACATTTCTGAATTGATCCTGATATTCTAGGCCTGAAAGATCACCTTCTTCATCTAATAAATTATATAAACCCTGGTTACCAAAATTTAAAGTAAAAAAATAATTTAATAACCAATCTGATTTAGATGTGTTTATTGAAAAAGATAGCTCATGATTCCATTCTGTCTTGTTTTCCGTTGCTGAATGGAAAATTACTCTTTCAAGCTTCTGATAATCAGATAAATATGTAATATAGTCAATGTCATATAAAAGTTGATTGCGGTGAATAAGCAGGTCTATTCGCCATCCGAATAATTCGTGATTTTCAAAAACACCTATTCTAAAATTATTACTATAAAATTTTGAATAATTGCCAGTTGAAATATTGAATCCTATGCCTAAAGAAAGATTATCAAATGTCTTTTCAGCTTCAAAGAGAAAATGACTTTGCGGGATTTTCCAGAATATATTTTTAGCTTTAAAATTATATCTGTTAACTTTGGGATCTGAATAAAAATATTCTTCCCCTGGTACAGGTTGAACTTCAAATATTCCACTTTCATTTACTTTTGTATGTCCACCTACATTCATTTTAATAGAATCATCAAAAGCTTGCGAATATTGAAGATTAAAATGAAAACGATTTGGTGTATTTTGGTTAGTAATTTTTACAACTGAGAGTCTTGGTGATCCTACAACTGATGCTCTTTGGACCTTTGCTGTTGTTACACATGATACTAAAAAATAGACTACTAATGTAAAAGTTATTTTGTCTAAGATATTTTTCATAAGATAAAAAGTTATAACGGTGAAGATAACCGGCAAAGGCATAAATAACTACTTAATGCCAGGTCACCGTCTTAGCCTTTTTTCATCGTTAATTGATGGATTAGCCATTAGTTTGGTTTAAAAACTGAGTGTCGAATGTAACCATTTAATTTAATTGAATTGGATTTATTGCTTTCTATATCCAGCACCACTAAGAATGTATTCCCGTTTTGAGGATTCTTTGAATGATACAAGACATACTTATCATCAAAGGACCAATCAATTGATGGCATATTACTATCAATATCCGGTACTGGATGAATTCCTTCTGAAGATTTAGATAAATTCAGAATGGTAGATGAATTTACATCAAACATATAAATATCATTTACATTATTGGGATCGTCAATAAATACTATTTTATGCTCGGCATTTGACCAGGCAAAAAAACCGGTATTCTCATTTGTTTTGTTCCAAATTATTTGGCCCGTCGTATCAATTATAAATATCCTATAGCCTGCCGTTCGATCCTTTAAACATATATATTTATCATCGTACGACCATTTTGGGAAAAGTGCATCAATTGTTTCACCCTCAGTTAATACTTTCAAATTACTACCATTAAAATCAACTATACATAAATTTTGAAATCCTGAAAATCTTGAAAAAGCAATTTTGTCACCAAAATTTGAAACAGCGGGGAATTCTGCCATTCCATCTAAAATAATTATACTTGAATCAATCTCCATAGAGTAATGATATAAATTTCCTGCATAGTAGTAAACCAGATCATTATTTATACCCCAAGAGGGATAATCATAAACCCCATGCCATTCAGTACTTCTACTAACTTGTTTAATATTGTGGCCATCCTTATCCATAATAAAATATGAATTTCTTAAAACAGTTGTGCTTTCTTCAATTAAATCTTTGGATGCAAATGCAATAAACTTTCCATCTTTTGACCAAACTGGATTTATGCACGGGTTCGATAAATTTGTTAGTTGTTTTAAATTTTTTCCATCAATATCAATAGTGTATAATTGATAATTTCCATCTTTTTCAGAAGCCATCTCAAAAAGAATTAATTGTTTGTTGTTTGATTTACTATTGTCGGTGGGTGAAGAACAGCTATATAATAGAAATAATGACATTAAGAAAAATACTCTTAAATAGTTCATAAAATACCTTTAGGTTTATTTAAACTAACATAGTGCCAGCCGGATTTTACATTGAACCAGTTGACCAAAACTTTTAGGTGTAAAATTATGGTTAAGTAACTTTAGCCATAGTTTTTATGACTTTAGCATTTTTAGTCTTTTTTCTATTATTATTTTTTGTTTATAATCTTTTTCAGTCACTTTTTCTAAAAATTCTTTATAATACAATATTGCTTTTTTATAATTTTTAGCTTTATCAAATGTTAATCCTAACCAATAGTAAGCCCATAAATTATTTTTATTAACACTAATTATTTTTTGAAAATAAAATATGGCTTTATCCAAGTTTGTTGAATAATAATACAATTCTCCTAAAACCCTGTAAGCTTTTTCATGTTTGTCGTCAAGAAGAATTGCCTTTTCTAAATCCTTTTTTGCTTCTTCAGTTTTGTTTAATTCTTTATAAACAAGACCACGGTTATAAAACCCATCCGCATTCTCTTTTAAACTTAGAGCTTTGTTAAAATCTTTAATTGCTTTGCTATATTCACCAGTATTTTTGAAAACAATTCCACGATTAAGGAAAGGTTCGTTCCATCGTGAATCTGAAATAATAGATTCGGTTAATGCCTGTTCCGATTTTAGATATTCTTTATTTTCTAAATAAAATACACCATACTTATTTAATCTGGCACTTACATCCAATCTCCTGGTTAGAGTTGAGTCGATCATTCTTGCAGTAATCAAATCTTTAACAGATAAATCAATATTTCCTATTTGATCCAAGATTTCAGAACGAAGCATATAAGCTTCTCCAAAATGAGAGTCCATTTCTATTGATGAGTTTAAATCATCAATTGCCTGATTAAAATTATCCATAAGATAATAAGTCTTTGCTCTGTAAAAATAGGAAAAGAACGTTTCAGGTTTTAATTCAACAGCAGAATTCAGTTCATCCAGAGCGAACTCATATTTTTTTTGTTTCAAATAGAACTTTGCACGAAATATATAAGTAATTGAATATTCTCTATTAATTCCAAATGCACGGTTCAAAAAAAACAATTCATCAGAATCACCAAGTTTATCATAGGATGCATCAAGACTTTTAAATAAATATTCTCCCGCTTCTTTATTCAATTCCCCATTTATAATGTCCCCGCATAGTAAAATCAATAATTTCGGATCTTCCCACTTTAACATGACGCTATCCATTTGTGTAAATACTTTAAGAGGAATTTCGAAATTTCCGTCAGCAGCCATTTTTACAGCTTCATAATATTTTGGGATAATTGAATATTTATCGTCGATACCAGCTGGAATTATTTTGATACTAATTAGT
>JACKAO010000006.1 GCA_020635035.1 Calditrichia bacterium | reverse complement strand
TGTATCACGAGTATAAAAACCATTAAAGCCATCGTCATAGGCAGACCCGTTGTTTGCCTGGGAATATAAATTGTTAAATAAAAAAAATGATAATAGAAGCGCAATCTGTTTCATTTTTACCTCCAATTTTTGTGAGATGAAAATGCAAATACAGTAATGTTACCCTATTACAAAGAAATATAATGATATTTTTCACATGCTATAGCCAAATATAAATCATTTTTTCACTTTTATACCAATGTTTTCCCGATTAAAATAATTGTTATCAAAGTTCTGAAGTGGTTTAACAAGGTAATAAAAATAATCATTTGATAAAGCCATATACTGAAAATGGATAAAAGTTATTAACATTAAAATCATATTCCAAGGGGCTGTTACTCACAAGTTCCAATAAATAAAACAAGCACAAGTATAAATTGCATCTAGGCTTCCTATGGCAGTTTTAGTAAGTTTAGATAAAAATGATTTCGCAACATATGTGCCACATAGAGAGTCCCAACAATACCATTATTTAAATATCAATCATGTTGCCAAACAACAACAAAGCAGATGTATTATGTTGCCAAATGGCAACATAAACGTGATATAAATGTTTTTTTATATATAGACGATTAAAAGAAGCGGATACGTGGCTGGTTCAAAATGGAGTCAGCGATATTTATAAAACAATTAGATTTTCTACTCAAGTGTAAGAATAAATGACTGCGTTTCAACATTATCGTTTACAAATGTGGCTTTCAGGTTCTGGTTATACTCATCAACCAGCTTTAATTCACATCTTATACCATCATCAATCTGAGAAAATTTAATTTTTTCTATCTCTGAATTGTTATCAACGGCTTTTAATAAAAATGCCGTATGTAAATTTCCATCTTCTTTAAAATGATATACAGACGTTGGTGTTTTTATATTTTTTGCATGAGATCCAAGAAAGTCATTTTTCAAAGTAACCGTTTCTGAATTTCTTCTTGATGCCGGCATAAGTATAAGCTTTTCCCCGCTATCGATCATTAAACGATTCCCTGATTTCGACTGAGAAACCTTTATATCCGCAAATCTGAAAATTGTATCATATGTATGCTCTGAATCGCTTTCAAAAAAATCGTGAACTATAAGGTATTTATCTATTATTAAAACAATGTCCCGTGTCCAGCGAACTCCGTTATTGGTTTCATCATTTTCAGGTGAAACCATTCGGCAAAACTTATAATTTTCACCAACATCAAGTTGTTTGATAACATTTTCAGTATATCTTTTTGCAACCCACTGAACATCTTTCTGCGAAGTGGCAAAATCGCTTTTACCGTCAATCAGAACTGTATTATGTGCCTCTGATGTTCTGTACCAGTCAACAAGAAGATGATTATCATAATTGCAGCATCCACTGTCTACAAGAATTGCTTTATTATTATGCCAGACATTGAAGGCCAATCTTCCTGCATGATCATGAGAACCAATAAGTTTAGCCGCATTCAAATTGATATACCATGATTCCTGTGAATCTTCTGCTGAACGAATCACTCCGATCTGTGAGTCTCTAAAGATGGTGGTGCGTTTTAGTTCGGGTAAATTCTCTTTTCCAATAATTTTTGTTAAAGTGGGTATAATAAACGTAATTGTCTCTTCATAAGAGTCATTTATCGCTGGAACTGTATTATCAGGCTGGGCGATTTCCGACAGAAAAACATACATCTTCTTCATCAGGGGTATGCTGTGCTGCGGATCTCCTTCATTATTTGCCAAACACAATAAATATGCATCACGAATAATAGAAGTCATAAACGGATAATAACCAAACATTTGTTCCACATTACCACCGTCATTATAAAATGCATGATCGACGTGGTGTTTTATAATCTTCAAGCCTGTTTGTAAAAGCATCTGGGATTCCGGCAGCGAAGGAAATAAAAGCGCCAGGTAGAGTATAGCCAGGGCGCCGTGTGATTGATGATTGAACTCATTTAACTCTTTATGTCCAAAATCTTTCATCAGGATTTTGGCATGCTCACCCTGCAGATTATAAATAAGTTCTTTGTCGGTGTTCGTTAAACCATCTTTACCCAGATAATAGCACCACGATAAGTTAATTGACCGCCAGGCGACCTGCATATCGAACCAGTTGTATTTTGATTTTGACGGACCACTTGGCGGATTCTCTTTTATCCAGTTTGTCAGAATTTCCATCATAGGTTCGAGGTGTGACTTATTCTTATCCAGGTAATAAAGCCTGGCAAAGGATGGTAAATAATAAAAACGGTTAAACCAGACGCTCTTTTCGAGTTCAGTCTTCTCAAAAATACTCCAGTCAGCCGGATTTCCAAGATTTTTTCTAAGTAATCCGTTTTTTACAATTTCAGCAATTCTCCTGTCATCTTCGCTGCCAATTAATTCCATTTGGACAAATTTACCACCCTGGTCTTTGGGGATAAACTCACCAAAATTATAATCATCGATGTATGGATAAAATGGGAAAATACCTTCCGACCTGTCAGCAGATTCAAAACTAGCAGTATGTGTATTAACATTTATTAGTCCTGGAAATACATTGCCGGAAAAAACAAATCCGGTTCCCAACAAAGAGCTCTTTAAGAATTTTCTCCGGTTAACAACTGAAGATAAAATTTTTCTCATCTTTAAGTCCTATTCTATAATGCAGAATCATCAGGTTTCCGTAACAATTTTATCCACCTTCTGACCAGGCGTATATGCTTAGTTCAACAGCCATTGGTGAAGAATCTGGAATCAGATTTTGTTACCGAAGAAATGGTCGGGCATGCGCTTCACCCCATACACCACAATCTATAAGTCCAAAACCAACATTATCTTTCATCCGCTCATCATCTAAACTTTTTGATTTATTTCAGTAATACCAATCGTTTTGTTGCAGCATAATCTCCGGCAATAATATGATAAAAATATTGTCCGCTGCTTAAGTCGTTTCCATCAAAGTGAAACTTAAAACTACCCGAATTTAAATTCTCCGAAATGCAGGTTCTTATTTCTTCTCCCAGGATATCATAGATTTTTAAAGTCACATATACTGCTTTAGGAATCGAAAACCGGATTATCGTGCTTGAATTAAATGGATTCGGATAATTCTGTTGCAACTCAAACTCCATTGGCGTCATGGTTTTCCTGGTATCAATTGCGGTAACTGCAGAATCAATCACTTTAAAAAATCCATCAGCAATTTTTTTATTACCTTCACTATTTGGATGCACATAATCACTAAGCAAGTCTGAAGTACTCATCGTACTGTTGATATCAATATAAGAAATATTCTTACCCTGAGATTTGTAATAAGTGACTGTAGCTTCTACACTCGTGTTATAATAGTTTATTCGATCATTAATTGCCGTCTGATTAGTGGGCGGAATACTTGAAACGATCAGGTGCGCGGAAGTATTTGATAGAATTTTGCGAATCAGTGTATCCAATTTCGCCGGTGCTGACTTTACTTCATAGTCAAAATAGATATCATTTGTGCCAATCATAAGCAATATAATATCCGAAGGATATTCTGTTACCAAATCTTCAATCGTAAATGCCGGGTATCCCTGAGTATTCCCGGCACTATTTATTATCTGATGAATTTTTAATCCGCCCCATCCATCATGTTCCAAATCGTGATCAAGACTGTCGGCTGCTGCCGGGTAATCGGCCCAATTCGCTTTTGAATCCGGGGCATGCGGACAGGAACCAACAAAATCTACTTCCATCTGCATATCATTAATTATCTTCTTCCGCAAATACTGTCGATATGTATCCCCTTCTTTTCCCCGTGTAATGGAATCGCCTATGGGATGAATTTTGAGAGTATCCGATGCAGTAATTTTTGTTATTTTTCCTGGATTGATATATGCACTGCACATAAACGGAAGAATAAGCAGTAGAAAATATATTTCTTTTAACATTGTTCTACCTGTTATTTATGGTTTAAATAGTCTTGAATCCGAACTTTTTACTTCATTAAGCAATTTTTCCAAAGAATTTGCAACTAACAATTCAGTTTCACCTTTTGGGATCTGCGCATTCTTAATTATTTCTGATTGATTATTGATCCAGGTTTCATCCGGTTTAATACCTTTTTTGATGTGTTCTAAGATTTGCAGACCAATCACAGCACACCTTGAAAGATTCTGGGACTGGATTTCAATTTCTTTAAGAATTGGAGATTTCTTAATAATTTCTGAAAGTTTTGAATGATTATCTTTCCAACGATTCAACCATCCTTTTAAAGCATCCATTTCAGAATGATTTTTACCAGAATGGATTATCAGGCTGTCAACCAACTGATCAAATTTGCGAGCCGTCCGCGGATCTGGTCTTGCAGCATCAACCACTCTTGTCAAAGGATAATATGATTTAAAAACATGCGGATGGTCCCGAGCATAAGTATATTGCGGTTCAATAACATCGACGAATGTTTTAAGTGCATCAATATCCGCATTTCCTGCTAATCTGCGCAGCATCATATCATAATTCTTATTATGAGTTAAGCCAAGTTCTTCCAATCTAAAATCAATCTCATCTAAACGTCTGTACATCTCCTTCAAATCATTTACAGTACCCGGAGACCATAATCTTTCAGCAATGGCTGCCGTCCTGGGCCATATGCGTGAATCAACTGTTTCCGGACCCACAAACTCAGCCCACATTGTAGCTTCGCCTCCCAAAATTCGATTTTGAACATCCTCAGCTAAGATCGAATCCTGGGGGATCGGATCATTCAGATAGTGATATTCTGTGGACTGAATGAGATCGATATAAAAACCATGTGACAATAAACAACGATAACCATTACGCGCAGATTCATATAAGGAATTCCTCCCTTTCCAGGACTGGATAACATATTTTTTATCCAGATTCGGCTGAGCATCTGTATACCAGCCAACCATGGTTTTATCGAGTTTGTTTAATATTTTTTCAAGCCGTATGTTAAAATAATTCTGAAGCGCATGGTTATCAGTCAGATTATTTGCTTTCATAAATTTCTGAATTTCGGGATTAGCATCCCACTGATGCCCTTTATTTTCATCGCCTCCGATATGCCAGAATTTATCAGGAAACAAAGGAGCCATTTCCTGAAAAAACTTTTCTAAAAATTCATATGTTTCTTCCTTTGTAGGATCAAAAGTCGGATCAAAAATACCCCAATTTCTCTCAATGGAATAGGGACCTGGTGCACTAGCCAATTTAGGATAGCCGACTAACCAGCTTGTTGCATGACCAGGAAGATCAAATTCCGGGACAACACGAATGCCGCGTTCACCTGCATAACTGACAATTTCTTTTATTTCCTGCTGTGTATAATAAAATCCATCCGATCCTAGTTCGTGTAACTTCGGGTAAGTTTTACATTCTATCCTGAATCCCTGATCCTCGGTTAAATGCCAGTGAAAAACATTCATCTTAACTGCTGCCATGGCATCAAGATTTCGTTTTAAAACTTCAACAGGCATGAAATGCCTACAGACATCCATTAATAAACCGCGCCATTTAAATCTCGGCTTGTCTTCTATTTTTATTGCCGGGAAAAAATAACCCTGCTGGTCAGCATCAACAAGTTGCAGAAATGTCTCTAATCCTCGTAAAATCCCAACATCAGTCTGTGCAGTCAGGGAAATCTCTTCAGATTTTATTATCAGGGAATAAGATTCATCCATCTCTAATTCATTTTTACCTGGACTTTTAGAATTAATGAGCATACCATGAATATTATCATCTAAGCCTATTCGCGGAGATAGATTAAGTAAAAACAGCCCTGTTCGGTCTGTCAGCCTTTTTAAAATTCTCAAAACAGCTTTATTAAGCAATACTTCATTTCCGCCTGTAACGCTAACTGTGAATGTACTATCTAATCTGAACTCACCCTGCAAAAACTCTACCTTTTCAGGCATTGGCATTAAATTAAGACTGTTTTTTCTTTCACTAGCAGGTATAGCTGATAATAGTAAAAATGTAAGCAGTATAATTTGACTACATATCATTTTAGTTTTTCTCATTTCCTTAATTCACATCCTCTAGTTTTAAAATTATATTATTAAGAGTTTAGTAAGCTAGCAGAATTCTTATCAATATATAAATGAGCATTAGAATGATTCCTCAGGATAGAAGCCGGACATTGATTACTTACAGATCCCATTAAAGTATCAAAAATAGCACGGGCTTTCGATTCACCGGGAACAACAACGAATAGATTTTCTCCTGAAAAAAGCATCGGAACCGTTAGAGTTATTGCTTTTTTTGGAACGCTCTCAAAGGTCTTAAAGCATCCGTCATTCACTTGCTGCTGCCGACATTTTTCATCCAGTTCAACTACTTTTACTAACTGCAGATCGTTAAAATCAGCCACGGGAGGATCATTAAACGCAATATGTCCATTTTCACCAATACCCATACAAATTATATCAATTGGTTTTTCCTGCAGAAGCTTCGAATAACGGCTACATTCTTCCTCTTCTTTTCCAATTTTTGGCTGAATGTAATGGACTTGTTTAAATGGTACCCTGTTAAAAATTTTCTCTCTAAGAAAAATACCAAAACGCTGGGGCGATTCCAGGGCAAGTCCAATATACTCATCCATGTGAAATCCGGTGATTTTAGTCCAGTCAATTCCATCCATATTAATAAGTTCTTCCAGCACTTCGTTTTGGGACGGTGCCGCTGCGAATATCATTCTTATTTCATCTTTTATTGACAGCAAATCACGAATTTTCCCCGCAACTGATATAGCAGCCTCTTTGCCCAGAGTTTTCCTATCCGGATAAATATTTACATTTAGTTTATCAACAAAGAGTGACGCTACCTTAGACATCTAAGTCCCTATTCTTATTGGTTCTCATATCTTTATAAAAATCCGCTTTTTATAAAAAATCCACATAATACCATACCACAATAAAACATAGGAAATCGCATATGCCAGTGATCCGTTCAAGTTTCCAAACAGTTCATTAAATGTATTCAGAACAAGCCAGGATTTCAGGTTATAAATGGTCCCGTCAGATCCTGTTAACTTTATCGTTTGTAAGATTTTTGCAACAACGATAGATAATATATAAACAGTTATCGCATTGGAGCCAAAAACGATAAACGGATGTCCCCATAACCGATATTTTTTGATATCTAACAAATAGTATAAACCCGAATATACCAGCAATGCTAGTCCGGTTGTAACCATCACGTATGAGCTGGTCCAAAGGTGTTTGTTAACCGGTAAATAATACCCCCAAATGATACCGACAAAACTAAAGGCTATGCCTGCCAGAGCCAGCATTATATGCTTTTTATCCTGAAAACTTCTTATCATCAGAAATTGTGCTGTCAGCACCCCGAACAAAGTTGATGAGATGGAAGGTAAGGTACTTACAACTCCTTCTGGTTCCCCCAGCTTTTCGTAGTACCCCATATGTCCTTTGAGTAATATTTGATCAAGGTAAGTAGCAAAACTTTGATATTTTTCATAGTGGCCTGAACCGATACCCGGGACCGGAATCCATTCCATAATTGCCCAATAAATAAGCATCAGCCCTGCTGTCCAGGCTATCTGACCACTTAAACTAGTATGAACATAGATTATTGAAACGATTAAATAACATACGGCTATTCGCTGTAAGACCCCCATAATGCGTATATTTACTAAATCAAATTCAGGGAAACTGTTAAGAAACAGGCCCAAAAGAAACAACAGGATAGTGCGTTTGATAATCTTAAAGTATAATGTTTTTACAGGGATATTTTTTTCTAATACTTTTTTAAATGCAAAGTGTATAGACATACCAACAATAAACAAAAAAAAGGGATAGATTAGATCCGTAAAAGTCAAACCATGCCAATCTGCGTGCCGAAGCTGTGGATATATATGTTTCCAGCTTCCGGGATTTATTACCAGAATCATTCCGGCTATCGTAGCACCACGAAAAACATCGATTGATACCTTACGTTCTTTTTGTAAATCGTGATTTTTTTCCGGCATATAGTTCATGCTATTAATAATTGATATTTTTGTATTAAGATACTCTAATTGACAACTTTGCCTTGCACAAACACTTTTTCGATTTGGAACTGATAACCATTTTCAGTCTTATCAATATCAGCAATGATAAGATCAGCCTTCTTTCCTTCTTCGATACTCCCTGTTTTATCATCAGAATCATAGATATCCAATAATTTTGCCGGATTTATACTGATCATCTCAGATGTTTTTACAAGAGCATCTTCAAAATTCAATTGTTCATGTGATCTGTTCCAAATTCCTTCATTTTGAGAAGTAAGCCAGTTAAGAAGATTACTAAAAGCAACTGGCATGACAAGTTTACTCCCAAACAATGATTGTTTACGATCAGCAATATGCAGATATTCACCGTTTTTGCTCACTTCTCCTTTTATACCCAATACTTCAAAATTATTCAAACCGGGAAATTCAGCAGCAAACATACTATCTGTTATCGGAATTACTTTATCAAAGCCTTTTCGTTTAATTGTATCCAGCACATAAGCCTTGTCAACATGATAGCCATCTACTATTAATTCCAGACGCATTTTATCGGATCTAAGAATGGTTTCAACTGCTCCTCCGCCTTCAAATGATTTTCCCGATGAACCCGTTGGCCCATTCAGAAAATGGACAGCCAGGCATAGTCCCTTCTCTATAGCAGCTTCGTATTGATGTCCGGTAGCACCAGTATGCCCGGCTGCCGGAATTATATTATTTTCAGTAAGATATTCTGTTAACTTAAGCGCTGGGGTTCCCCATTCCGGGACAACATTAACTATTTTAATTTCTCCGCCACAGGCATTTTGCAATTCTTTAAAAAGTTCAATAGAAGGTTCAAAAAAATATTCAGGATTATGAGCACCCCTGTATTCTGACTGCTTCATAAAAGTTCCCTCAATGTACAATCCTTTGAGAACATTTTTACAGACACTTTCATTCTTTACAATTTTATACTTCTTTATATACCCGAAGATTTTTTTCAACTGATCAATCGGTGCGGCTAAGCTGGTCAGATAAACCGACGTAACACCTTTTTGTGCATATTGCACGAGTGCTTTTTCAAGACCTACAAAGTAGCTGTTTTCGTCATCAAAAAAATTGCCGGTCTTAAGATTATAAACACCATTTGTAAGATCAAATCCGGCTATGCCATTTGTATGGATATCAATAAAACCTGGCAGGATATATTTTCCGCTTGCGTCAATTGTTAAATCTGTATCACCTATTGGCTTTGCAACTACTGATTCAATTTTACCTTTATTGATTAAAACATTCCCCGTCAGAATTTTATCAGGTAATACAATATGTCCGTTTTTAAGCAGTATGCTGCCTTTTATCATTTTCAGACTTCTTAACTCTCTGCCATATCGTTCAACTTCTTGTTACTTTAAACGTGTGAAAATTGCGTCGACACGTTGTTTTTCTTCATGTGTCTGCTTGCTTATAAAACCATCCAAGAAAAATACAGAAAAAGAAACAAGCAACTCCAGACCGGTATATAGTGCAAAGGGAGTTTCTGTACCAGTAAGTGCACTGTAGCCATACTTTACCGCGATAAATGTAATAAACCCTAAAGCCCAGGATGCCAGAGCACCGCGCCAGGTTGCTTTTTTGTATATCATACCCATTAACAATGGAATTGAAATCGGACCCAAAATTGCAGCATACCATTCAATCATTGCCTTAAAAGCACCCTCCAGTTCAATAGTTATCAATGCTGCAAATATTGTTAAAAGACCAAGAACTATGGTTGAAATCATTCCCACACGAAGCAACAATTTATCTGTAGAATCCGGTTTAATAACTCTATGATAGATATCTTTTGTAAATACTGCAGCTAAAGAATTCAAATCTGTATCTATCATGGACATGGTTGCCGCAAAAATAGCACTTACAAATAATCCTAATAATCCTGGTGAAATTGAGCTTAGAAATTTTTCAGCGACCAATACATATGCGTGCTCAGGATTAGCAATCTCACCAACAACCAGCCTTGCTGACCAGATTGGAATATAGATAGCCATTGGGTATATCAAATAAAGCGCAGCTGAGAGATAAGCTGCTTTGCGGGCATCAGAGGGTTTTCCTATTGAATAGAAACGCTGTGCAAGGCCCCATGTACCTCCATTGTAGCTCAATATTATTACAAACAAATATACAAGCAAGAACCATGGTGAGATGGTATCACTGAACATTGAACCATGCCCTTCCGGCAGACTTTCCCAAAGTGCAGTCCAACCACCTACGGCGTGCAATACGAGTGGTACCAGAATTAACGATACAGAAAATTGAACAATAAATTGGGCAAAATCAGTGAGCATTGTCGCCCATAATCCACCAAATAAAAGGTAAACTATAGTGACAAGACCACACCCGATAATAACAGCTTCAAGGGAAAAGCCAGTAACGACGTGAACAATAACTGAGAGCGAATAAAGTTTTACACCTTCATCAATAAACTTTATTCCTATCCCGCTCCAGGCGAAAACCTGTCGTGTGGCAAGATTAAATCGTTCTTCCAGATACTCAACTGGTGTGATTACCTTTAGCTTAACCCATTTAGGAGCCCAGACCTGCGCTCCTATGATCATCGCAATAAATATTGGCACTGCAAAAAAAGTCCAGATTGAAAATCCACTCATGTAGGCAATTGTAGCATGTCCGACAAATGCAAAGGCACTATATCCGGACATATGATGTGAGATTGCTGCCATCCACCATGGAACTTTGCGTCCTCCGGCAAAATAGTCTTCAAGGTTCTTTACTTTCTTCCTTGCATAAAATCCAAGATATGCAACCAGAACTGCATAAATGGCAATTACTAAATAATCAGCATTTTGTAAAAGCATTTAAATTCCTTGATTATAAATTTTATATCATGACTTGTCTAAACACATGCAACTGATTATGAAAATTATTAGTGTGATTTTCATATCGGTACTTGCAATTCTTTAACACTGGGCCAATATTTCATTATTCAATTAGTTAGTATTCAAGCAAACTGCTACCCTGAGCTGGATTGCATATAAATATTTCAGGATCGAGTTCTGCCGGCTGATAATATTTTTCAGTCATCATTTTGTACAGATCTTCAGTATTTTCATTTTTCATAAGCACCATTATGCACCCTCCCAACCCAGCACCAGCAATTTGAGCCCCAATGGTTCCTTTAACCGAGAGTGCGATATCAATCATGCGGTCAATTTTTGCTGAACTGCATCCGTATGAACCTGAGATATTTTGAAGCATGACATTTTTGTTCCCGGTAGTATTATCAAAAAAATTTTTCAGTTGATCATCCGTATAATGTAGGTTAAAAGGAACCGGTTCTCCGTTATTAGAATATGTCATTATGCGGTCGCCATTGTGTGAAATATTCATCATTTTTCCGGCTTCATTTATATTGCCTGCGTTGATGGACCTGGCAAATATACGGCTACGCTCAATTTCGCCGAGTCCAAAAAGCAAAACATTTCTTATTGGATATGTATTTATTTGATCTGAATGCGTATTCAAGTATTCTCTTGCTTTCTCATATCCTATATAATTCTCTATTTCATTCCTGTTCAATGAAACAGGCAAATCCTTTATCATTGTTATCAAATTTGTGTTAGATACATTTAGTTGGGCGCTGTTGATATCACGAAGATATTCGATTTTTGACGAGAATTTCGAGTGCATTTTTTTAAATAATTCACGGGCAATATTATAACAAGCAACTCGATGATTAAATATATCTTTCGCTCCCGCTGTTTTACGGGCTTTCTCAAGTGAGTTACATACAATTAAGACATAATCATCAGGGAAGGATACATTCTGAATTTCATGTACAGGAAAATATCCGATTTGAGTTATTGCTCCCTTTTTGCAATAAGTCATTGCAGCATGATCACCCGCTCCTCCCCTAGTTCCTACGTACCATTCCGCTTCAGCGCACAGGTTTACAAATTCCACTGAAGAAATTTTCAGATTATTAATAGAGATAATAGCCTTAGCAGTAGCAACGACTAACGCAGAGGACGAACTTAGTCCGGCAGCAATTGGAATATCGCCACCGAAAGCTAAATTGAGACCTTTCAGCTTCTTTCCTGGAAACAGAGTCTGAATGCGTGCACTAATCGCCTTGATGTATTGGGACCAATCCCCCTGTGCTTCTCTTGCCTGCTGAATTATTTGATCACTATTTACAAATTCAATCCAGTTATTTTTAAAATTTTTGACCAATCCCTTTATTGAAAATTGTCTTACAGCATATAAACGTGAATCAAGGTTCAGAATATTGATTTGATCATCAGTTCTTTCACCAGCAACACAAAATATATCCTTATCCAGTGCGATCATATTGCCATAACCACCTTGATGATCTACGTGACGTCCCATCATATTTATTCTGCCTGAGGATCTTGTGATTACCGTTTTAACATCACCATACTCCCTGATAAATGCAGTTAACAGGGATATCAGAGTTTTGCGTTTGTTTTCCAGCAGAGTGTGTCCATCACCATAATTCTCAGCCAAATTTGAAATAGCCTGCGGATCGGACAAATCAAAATCTTTTAACCAGTGTCTGGCATTTCGCTCCAATTTACGCCTGGAAGATATTTGAACCGATGATTTTGACACAAAAGCCTTACGTACTTCTTCAAGTTCCTCAGGAGTATTAAAATCCAATACCTGACCTTTATGGTCAACAGATACCGTACTTATTTTGAATTTTTCATTTGATAATATACTAATTGTTTCTGTGAGATATTCTTCCTGTTGAGCGTTATCCCTGGTCAGCCTGTCCAGTGCAAAATAAAGTGCTTCCGCTTTGAATATATAAGTCGATAAATTCTGATGACTGCTTTTTAATAATTGAGGGAGATCGAATCTTTCATTATTGATTGAGAATATAAAATCTTGTTCTGAAAAATTTTCATGAATCAGTTTGGATGTAACTGAATATCCTTCATTAATGGAATCCCAGACAGATCCCAATGCGAATGCAGCTTTTTTTTCATTTCCCAAATAGTCAAGAGCCAGTAAATTTGCCTCACGGGATGACAAAGGCCGCTCTTTTGTTATTCGATTCAACGTTTGAAGCAGTTTTATTTTTCCTACATCAAATGCTTCAACTACTGCAACCGGTTCAGCTTCTTTTGAGTACAATACTCTGCCGGCAAAATTTGAATTATCTGCTTCGCTCACTAAAAAAGAAAGATCACTTTCCGTATCGTAAAAATGATCGATCAGTTTATCAATAATCTGATTATCAAATATTTTATCACCTGCAACAACGAGTATATCATCATGGTATTTCATTGATGAAAGCAATTGTGATGCTGATTTTGCTGCATTTCCAGTACCGATTGGTTTATTTTGATAACTGAAAAAGATATTTGAATCCAGTCCTACCGTAGCCTGCATCACTTGTTCTGCAAGATAATTGACAACAATAAAATGGGAATGAATACCGCAGCTTTGATAAGTTTCTATAGCACGGGCAATTACCGGTTTACCTTCAATTGGGAAGCATACTTTAGGCATATGCACAGTTCGCATGCGTGTGCCTTTACCTGCAGCAAGAATGATGGACACAATGTTTCGTTTTTGTTTTTTTCTGTTCATTAAAATCCAGTTTTTTGAAAGCAGGTATAATATTATGGTTTTAAAAGTGCTATTTATAGTTTTTGAAATATGTTAATATCGAGTCATAAATTAAACCTGCATTCTGATTCGCCGAAGCTGTTGTCATCCATGTTTCTGCCCAATTGATATATTCAGCTTTCAGTTTGTGTAAAATTTCTATTATTTCAGTAGAAGAAATCTTCGGGGAACCATTTTCATGATGAACGATTTCCTTTGCAATAATAGATTGCCAGTATTGGAAATACGCGGTTCTGGACCATGCGTTTAAGATACTCATCCCCCTCTTAGCTTCGGGGATATAGCGGTTCAAAATATCTAAGCCGTTTGAAATTTTTTCGGGTGAACTACTAATTTCTGTTTCTATATTTGCCCATGCTTTTCCATCGACTGATGTTTTCCATTTTTCAATTAATTCTTTGATATATTCCGGCGGTGCTGGCTCTGAATCTTTCATGCCTGTCCAACCAATACCTGTTGTTTTTTCTTTAGCAAAAGTGAAGGGATGTCCAATTAAATTAATCGCTTCGTAAAAATTCGCTCCATTTTCTCCAAACAGATTTTCAGTGGTTTTCTCTAACAATGTGTCGTATGATAGTTCCGGGTATTTAAAACTCAATGGCCCTAAGTATAACCATTGCCATTGTGTTTCGTAATTTGGAATCCTCACTGCCCAGCTTGTAACACATGTTCCTAAAAGCCCCTCCTTAGCTGCCACCCTGGACGCTCCCACAACATTCGGTGCATGGACCGAATGCCGCCCAGCAAAAACAGCATCTCCATATGAACGGGTTGAACTGCAAAGAATTATTTCATACCCATGATTTTTTAACATATATATCGTATAAAATGGTCGTAAATTACCCGATGAATCCAGAATTTGCGGGAATTGCTTTTTTATTTCTGTGGTTACATCTTCACTGCTGATTCTTGAATAATCCTTCCATAGCATAACCTTTTTTGGCGATTCCACTCCATCCCAGTAATTCCAATCCCAAATAATAAAATCTTTGGGGATAACAGAAATACTCTCCGGATGTTTTAAAGCCATATCACACCATATTCCGGGTTTTATATTTTTCTGAAGAAGTGGCTGAGCAACATCAATTATATGTTCCGCATACAGCTTGTTTGGACCATCTTTATCTACCTTTATAGAGCATTCCGGACACGTACCAAATTTATAAGCCTCATCACCGCCAAGATGAAAATAACGGATATCTCCAAACAGATCGATATATTCTTTGATCCACGTTTTTAGAAATTGGCGGACATCAGGATCGCTTGTACAATAACAATCATATCTGTCAGGGTCTTCTCTATAGGAAAAATATTTTTTATGTCTCAGAACATATTCGGCATGACCAATAGTCTGAAATAGCGGTATAGGTTCCAATCCAAGATTTCTTGAATAATCCAGAATTTCCCGGAATTCACTTTTTGTAAAAGCATCATCACTTACACACTCTGGACATGTCTCCCACTGGATTTCATTTTCCACTTCCCAAAGCACTGCATTATAACCCATTTCCGAGGCATTCTTTAACCACTCTTTCAAATAGTTTTTATTTAAGGATACAGAATTAAAATCGACATGAAATATTATTAATTTTCCCATTATTGACTGGCTGTGGACAGGATTTAAAAAGATTAAAATCATGATGAATAACAAAAATTTTAATGAAAATTTAAGCATACTTTTTTTCCCTTACCTGGGTTTGCCCTTTCTCATTGAGAATACAAACAGGCTCTCCGGAATCAAGACTACGATGGATTGCATGAACTATATTTGTAACCTTTAATGCATCTTTTCCAGATGGATATGATCCGCAAAGATTGTCCAGATCTCCGCCGTTTTTTAGATAAAGTACATTTTTTACAAAATGCTGAATACTGGTTATTCCATAACCTCTATACTGATATGTTCCATCCGGATTTTCAGTTTTATAGATAAACCCTGAATTGTGAACATTCATACCGGGCTCCGATGCAAAACATGTTATTGTACCTCGTTCCTGAGAATCCGATTCTACAATACCTTCTGAGCCTATCAAACGAAAACCCTGATTTACAATTGAAGGAAATTGCTCTGGTAATATCCATGAAAAATTGTAAGAAATTGTCGACTTGTTCTGGTAGGTAATCATCGCCTGGATACTATCATATGTATCTATGCCAATAGAAGATAGTTTACCTTTTTGGCCTGTTGCGAAGACATTCTCTGCGTTATAAGGTAACAACCAATCCATCAGATCAATAAAATTCGTCCCCAGAAACCATGCAGGACTTGTCTCATCTGCCCAATGAGGAAACCATACACGCGGTACAGTTATTTTATCTTCCATATAACAATAACCATAAAGGAAATCACCGATTTTATTCTGCCTTATTAGTTCTTTTATTTCGATATGGTAGGGATCGTATCTTTTATGAAAGTCAACCTGTAACAATAAGTTTTTATTCTGAGCAAGATCAACAACTTCTTTTGCTTTATTGGGGCATATTTCCAATGGCTTTTCTACAAATACATAAAGATCATTCTCAAGTGCGTATTTTATTACATCTCCATGTAAATGGTCAGGTGTGGCAATTGAAACAGCTGTTAAGTCTTCTGATTCAATCATTTTTCTGTAATCCTGGTAGGCATTTATTTCAAACTGTCTACCATATTTATGACAAACATCAGTATTGATATCAGACAGAGTGATTAGTTTTAAACTGCTGGTCTTTTCCATTTGGCGAAAAGCATTTAAATGATGTATTCCAAATCTTCCCGCACCGATAATTCCAATATTTATTTTTTGTGAATTTAAGGTCTTTTGTTGTAACTCTTTTGCCTTATCAGTAGTCAAAATTTCACTTTTCATTATCAATCAATTGTCCATTTGGTAGATTGTTATCTACAATGTCAGATTCACTAATCTGTTTCGGTACTGATCTGCTTCGGTAAAGCTGAATAAAAATGCTCCATCACTGGAATAACAGCACCCATTAGGCCAGCATTACTGCCTAACGCTGAAAACATTACTTCTGCTTTTTTCCGAGGAATCTCCAATGCTCGTTTTTGAACAACTGTCAGGATTGGTTGCAACAAAATGTCTTTTGCACAAAATATCTCGCCACCGATAATAATCATTTGTGGGTTTAGCAGATTTATGAGTGTAACAATACCTTCTCCAAGATTTCTCCCCATTTCATCCAGTAGATTAAAAGAAAGCTTATCTCCTTGTAGAGCAGACTCGCATATCATTTTGAAATCTATTCGATCGATATCATTATCAGACATGGTAAGTAAACTAGAAACAACTTGTTTATCAAGCATGCTTTTTGCTCGATTTACAACAGATGTCGTACTTGCCATAGTTTCAAGACAACCAACATTTCCACACATGCATAGTGGACCATTTTCATCAACTGTTATGTGGCCAAATTCTCCAGCACTTCCTGTAGCACCGATGTATAGACTTCTATTTAATACAATCCCTAATCCAAGACCACTACCAACATTAACAGCAAGAATATTATCTGCGTTCTTTTTAACACCATAATTAAGTTCTGCCAATGCTGCAGAATTAGCGACATTCTCCACGTAACAAAATAAGCCAAATTCATCCTCAATGATTTTTTTTAAAGGAATATCACCCCAATTAACTAAATGTGGGAAAGGCGTGGACATTCCGTTTTGAGGATTTACTAATCCGGCAACAGCAATCCCAATACCGATGATCTTTTGTTTTATTTTATCACTTTTATCTATTTCGATATGAATACTATCAAGAATTTTTAATAAAAGTGATTCTTTTCCTTCCTGGATATCAAATTTTACTGAATTTTTTGAATGAATTTTTCCATTTAGATCAACAATAATCGTACTGATTTTCTTGTGTGACAGTTCACAACCTATCGTATATCCAAAATTAGGATTAATCTGATATATTGCTGAGGGACGACCTCCTCCTGATTCCGCTTTACCTATTTCGTTTATCAAGCCCAAATTTGTTAAAGTAATAGATATTGAATTTACTTTTGCGAAACTTAAGCCCGTTTTTGTGGCGATTTCTCTTTTTGTTATTGGTTGATCTTGTTTTATTTTTGCTATAACAACATTTATGTTATGTTGTCGCAATCGGGACTGGCTTCTACCATAAGATGTCTTTTCCATTGAATGCATATCAATTTCTCGAAATTAAAATTCCATACCTACTGAATAACAGGCTATATTTCCTAATATGCCAATTGAGCGATAGGAAAAATCAATTTTAAGACTTGTATTTTCCATTATATACAATTGGCATCCGGCCCCAAATGTAATACCATATTCAGAATCCGGCATCCAAAGTGCTTTATATCCGCTACGAAGAAAGAACTTTCCCACGTTAACGACATTGTATGCATATTCCATACCCAGATTAACTGATTCAGCATTATTATTAGGATGTAATGCGTTAACTTCCACTGAAAGCTGGGAGTGCTCTAATTTTAAAGCTTTTACGAGAATACCAACACGAATTATTAATGGTAATTCCCACTCTGAAAGGTCGTACTTGCTGGGAATATAGGCATAGTTTCCAGCATCGTCAGGTTCAGGATCATCATATCTATTTAAATTGAGTCCATCATATTGCATTCGACTGCCATAATTGGAAATACTCATGCCGATGCGTAGACCGTCATTGTGACTACCTGACCATGAAAAAAATCCTGTTTTTATGGTAACACCCAAATCTGTTGCAATCGCACTGGCATTCGTACTCCATATACGCGAGGTGATATATTTAAATGTAGCTCCTATGGCAAACCTATCTGTTAGCTGTCTTGCAAAAGCAAAGCTGAATGCATATTCTGATGCATCAAATCGTTCACCGGTGCCTTCCTGATCAGCAAGCGTTGTCACATCCATAAAGCCATAATTAACGCCTATTATACTGAGTCCAAGCGTACCAATTCCTGGTAAAATAATGCCTGCTCCAACAAAAGAAGTATTTATGTCGGCAATCCATGGTTGATATAAAAATTGAACTTCAGGTTTCTCCATAAATGCTAAACCAGCCGGATTCCAATATATACTTGATATATCTTCTGTACGGCATACATATGCATCTCCCATTGCTGTCCCTTTAGCATCATATCCAATTTCTAAAAAGTTTGCAGCTGTTGTTCCAACACGATATGGATTTTGCGCTAAAAGTTGACTTTTCAAAACTAAAATCATTAAGGGTATTAGCAATTGTAATCTGTATTTCATCTATTCTCCATGACAATACTTCTAACTGTCCTTCAGAATTTATTTAATTATTGCAAATTTACTGATTCTTTCATCTCCAGTTACATGTGATTTTACATGATAGATGTAAATTCCTGCAGCAATTTCAAGTCCTTCTTTTGTTTTAAGATCCCAATGTATTATTCCATTATTCGGTTCATTTTGTACTTCTATAACATCCACCAATACTCCGCTAACTGAAAATATTTTGATGGTACATTTTGCAGGAATATGTGTGAATAAAAGCCTGCGCTGTTGGCTACGCAAGGGACTAAGAACCGCGGGTTCCATCGCGTTACCGGCAATGTAAGGATTCGGGACTACCTTAATCTTGTCCAGCGAAGTGCTAATCTCATTTGTGTTTACCAATCCTTCCGGATTTACTTGAAATTTTATGGTATCTGTAACCGCAAAAGGTCTGTTCTGTTTTATTCTGTAGACATCGTCTGCAACCGGAAGAGATAGACTATCAGGGACATTATTAAAATTAAATGAAAACACAGTTCCTTCCCAGTTTGCCTGATTATCTAATTCCCCGACCAGTATTCTGTCAGTGTTCCAATCAAACCTTGAATTTAGATTTGTATCATACACAATCATATCCATTATTTTATATTCCCCTGTAGAATCGGTAACACTCTTATTTTGGACATAAAAATTGAATGGATAGTTGAATAACAATTTGCTCCCAAGTATACGCGTACCGTTCTCATCATATATTCTTCCTGTTGAAGATACCCTGCCAACGTAACTATGATCATTATCTGTAAATATTATATCATAATCCCATGGGAATATATTGCGTTCAGACGGCGCCGGTGATATTGTAATATCTGAATGCCCAACCAACCATCCGGAAGTCTCATAATCATATCCAGCTGTTACTGTTTTAAAATTCATTCTTAAACGAAGTCCATCAAAAACATCCGTAGAAATGTCTTCATTTGTTCTGAAGGCCCAATTTGCACTATCAATTTCTACAAGATTGCTATAGGAATAAGATTCCGGGGATTCCTGGTATACTAGACTATAATCCTGGCTTGATTCACTATTAACTTTATAAATACGCAGACCACTATTCTTATATAAATTACCGATGGACTGAACAATTGTATCAACATCGAATACCACGAAATACTCAGAAACTGGCTTTATACTACTATTAGCCAGAATTTCAGGTTCTACCAATGCTGTTCCAACTAATCCATCTCTTTGTTCTATATCAATTGAAGGAGGTACATAGCCTAGTGCCTGTTGATGAGGAACAACAACTGCAACATTTTGGCCAATCGCATAATTGCCATTTTCCAGTATGCGCACTTCATCTGTTTCAGACAATTCTACAACGACATTATTTTCAGACGGGGAAATACCTGTACCTATATTAGATGCGCCCGAATCATAAGCAACAATGGCATAATAGTATGTTCTTCCATTTTGTACTTCGGTATCAACCCAATGATGAACGATTCCAGTATCATAACCCAGGTTATAACCTACGCCGTTTATGGCTCCATAATAGACAAAACCTTTTACACCATCATTTAGATCGCATTGAAATACAGGTTTAAAAACTGATCTATCACCATATCCATCAGTTATTGTTCTGGCATCTGAAAATTTAGTATCGGTTGCTTTGAATATTTTATATCCTTGAAAATCATTTACATTGCCCATAAAAGGATCACGTGTTTTAGTGTCAGCCACATCGTTCCATGTTAAAACAACTTTGCCATCTCCCGCAGTTGCAGTTAAAGTTGGCATTTTAGGTGGTTGTGCAAAGCGATAATCCTTTTCATAGATAACCTGAACAATGCGTTTTTTCGCAAATAGCGCCGGGGCATCATGCGTACTTGAATTTAATCCTGCCAATGCATCATATGAGTGTATTTCAGCCATGGAAATACGTTCCTCTTGTGCTCGGTACAATGGAAATGTAGCTGAGGCAAAACGTTCAAGAAGATTTCCTATTACTCCATTATATTCAATAAGAGTATCGCTGGTCATCATGTCCCACATTGGTTTATCATGACTAAAAATTTTTGAATCTGGTGCGGACGCCGGTATAAGTGACATTTCAAAAGCAGTTAAACCAATCATGTCAGATTCAGAAACGTCAGTAGCATTAAAATCCGGTTCACAACCAAGCCCAACGACAAAATCAGGCTTGTGGTTACACTCACCCTCATCAGGACCTGTGTAATTAAGGTCTCCTGGTCCTACTCCATCTAACCCAACATCATCACCAGCATCTTCATAAGGTTGATAAATACCATCACCATTCAAATCATTTCCATCATCCCAATCCTGATCTTCATCACCTTCGTAATGTTCACGCAGATCATCCATTTTTAAATTATAAAACTCCAGAAATTTTTGAATATCGTCAATATTGCTTGTTGGCCCAACTATTGAGCCAGCAGGATTATCTCTTTTTTCATCAAGAAGTCCGTCATTATCATTATCTATATTATCATATGCTAATCCCGGAGTTTCTAAATAGGCAAATCCCATTGCACCTGTGGATAATCCACCTGCACCGATACCATCTATATCCCATGAATATGCCATATCTAACTGCTTATCAAAAAATGCCAAATCATCAGAAGGTGCATCAGCACCAATCCCATTGTCAATATGCAATCCAAACGCTACTTCCGGAAGATCATAATCTGATATGTTTGCGATACTGTATTCCCAAAATATGGCATCTCGAGCCTGCGGGTTATTCCACTGAAAACCACGTTGCGCCACCCTAACGCCTATCCCCCCCCAGGGCCGACCTTTTTGGATTGTAACCTGAGGTCTAATATCCCCAATTTTTACATTCGGTCTTGGATAGTATTTGACACGATCTGTTGCTTCAAGGTATTCTTGATCCTGTGCATCATTCGCAACAAAAAAAGTCTCTAAATCAGCATAAGCAACACCCCGTCCAAACCGTCCATTCCATTCACCCTGCCATTTCAGAGTATTACCCCGTGCAGGCCAACCAGCTGTTGGCCAGGAAGAAGGACGGTTACTCATTGCCACATATTCATTATACTCATTCAAATAGCCATAAACCGGGTATAATCCCCACTCGATAGTACCAAGTGAACTCTTGTCCATCCACCCGCGGTAACTGGTCTGTAAGTAATACAGATTATCATCATACAGTTTATTAGCGATTTCAATTGGATCTGTTACAGGAATTGTGTCGTTTTTTATATAAACTTTTGCCCCGATCATAAGCGCAACACCATCCAGCATACGGACGCCTGTTTCATCATCAGGCCAGCGCGACCATGCCGAACCCACATAGGTTGTCGTCCAGTTTGCAAGTTCTGTATTATTTCGAAAATAGATAAGAACCCTGTTTCCGGTCATATAACCTTCGCGTTCTGCTTCAATATCTCCTGCAGGATCATCCGGACCTTCATAAGGCTTACCTTGGGCAGATAACTGTATATTGCCAATCTGAACAACCAATATTGCATAACAAAGAATCTTTAATAATTTCATCATCTGTAAAATTTCCAATACTTATTTATATTCTACAAGGAGACTTCAAGCCCAAGTTTTACTAACCGCGGAGCTGAATACATACCTGGATTCTCAACTCGATCATTATAATCATTAAAATTGCTGTGCTGTTGATAAAGTTCACCTTCTTGAATAATCCTGTTATACGGTTGACCAGTTGTAGAGTATACACTTGCTGCATTTAATCTATCCAACAGATTATACACAGACAGTTTTAATTTTGTATCTAAATCCTCTGATAATTCCAATTTATAATATGCATATAGATCAACAGAATATGTCTCGGGTTTTTGGGCATTATTAGGTAATAAATTTAAATTATATAAAGGATTTGTATCTATAGGTTCCCATGTATAAGGGGTACCTGAATTATAATATCCTGTCAGTGAAATACCATAACTACTTTTATGATAGCCGAGCGTTAGATTTAAGGTATGACGTTGATCCCAACTCATAGGAATTAATTTACTTATTGGATCCTGACTATTACCTAAACGATCATAGGTCATTTGAGGATTATCTGCACTTCCTCTTGTGTAGGCTAAAGTATAGTTTAAATTTGATTGAAATGCAGCCGCCCGATAATCGAATTTTATTTCCAATCCTCTTGAATTACCATAGTCTTTATTAGTATAGAGTCCGTATTCAATCTGGTTATAAGTACTGATAACTTTGGTGCTTAATAATTTATAAATATCGTTATAATATAGAGCGACTTCCAATCCCATATTCGACATCAATTCCATCCATACACCGAGTTCATATTTTACAGTTTTCTGGGCTTTTAGCTCAGCATTACCCATAATCGTTGCATAATCCGAAGTCAAATCAACAATAAATGACTTATGTCTGTATAATTCATTCATGGGTGGCATCTGGAAGAAATGCCCATAACTGAAATGCAAAACAGCTATTTTTCCAAGCTGATATGCAAGCCCCAGACGCGGACTTAACTGATATTTTGTTGAAGCTTTTGGATAAGTAGACATCCTGGAAGGATCTATTATTAGATTTCCATCTTCGTCCTCAATATAACTCCCGTTTTCATCTTTGCTGTAAAATGATAACTGATTTGCCGGATTTCGCCGATTCGAAGGATATACGGTTTTTGGATCAAAGTAATCATACCTAATTCCCAAATTTATTACCAAATCTTCCCATTCCATTTTATCCTGAATATAAGCTGCAAATTCAACAGGCTTAGCGTGATATACGTCTGATGACATTAAATCAGGATATATATTTGGAGAATAATTATAATAATTTCTTTTCCCATTTTCATTTATTATAAATTCTCCCTGTTGTTCATCAGTTAATGAAGTATCCGGTAATACTAACATGAAATTATTTTTCATGTCATGTTGTGTATATAATAATCCCGATTTAATTAAATGATTATTTGAAATTTGCCAATTAAAATCAAACTTGGCATTAAAATCAACTTGGCGTTTTTCCATATGACTATTTGATTGCCCGCCGGTGTAAAAACCTGTTTCTCCAGCATTCCTTATAAATAGACTCGAAACGTAATCTGCATCGTATGGATTTTTATGTACGTAATATCCTTCATAATTATTTATATAGGAAACTTTCGCCTCGTAGAAGGCAGAATTACTTATAGTATGATTAAGACTAAAATATACCAAATCAGTAACCTGGTCAGAGTAGGGCTGACCAGATGGATTATATTTCCAGGCGTGCTGATAACTTTTAAATTCATTATCATTTCTGTTATAAAAAAAGCTTGTTTTTATATTATCAAACCATCGGTAAGTTAACTTACCTAATAATGATGTTTCTTTCACATAGTTCATAGAAATATATGAATTATTGCCACTATTTTGAATAATCCATTCATTCGGATCATCTGAGTAGTAATCACTATAATCATCAACTTCAAAACGGTTAATGCCATTTAAATGATTTTTATTATCCTGGTAGCGACCATTTATTAAGAATGTTAACCTGTCAGAAAAGACAGGGCCGCTTACCTGAAATTTATAATCCATATTTCGATTTATCTCAGAGTTTTTTAATCCTAAGAAGATATTATCATGCCCGGTATAATAGTTTCCAAATCCAACAGACGCTGATGTCTGTATTGTCGACCCACCATCTTTAGTAACCTGATTTACCATGCCGCTCATTGCACGACCGTACTCAGCATTAAAAGTTCCGGTTATCACTTCGAGGTCCTGAACGGATTCTGTTTCAATTACAACTGTGCTTCCCTCTCCACTAAAAGCATCATTAACCGGTAAACCATCAATCAAATACATAACTTCGTTACTCCTGCCACCACGAAAGTGTCCATTTACAACACCTGCCTGCATTGCGACAACGGACTTAACACTCTCTATTGGTAAGACAGCTATATTATTTGCTGATATGGTTCGAATGGAGCTTGTTTGATCTTTTTTCGTTGTAATTTTTTCAGCTTCTACAATTATAACGCTGCCTTCCAGAACCCCTGATTTTAAATCTGTCCTGATATATGCTGTCCTATTTACTGAAACCTGTAAATTCTCAATTTTCTTGGTTTCATAGCCAACCATTTCTATGGAGATTGTATATAAACCCGGAGGAACATTTAAAATGAAAAATGTACCTTCCATATCAACCGACGCTCCCAATAGTGTTCCGATAATTAGAACATTTGCTCCCGCCAACGGTTCACCGGTTTCTGCATCGCATACCTCACCTGCTATTTTTCCTGTGGTTTGTGTAAATCCAATATTAAAAAAAGTAACGGTTAATAACATTGACAGAAGAATTGAAAACACAGATTGATATTTGGGGTTAAACGACTTCACCCGAAGCTCCTCTTTAATTATTACACAGGTATTAAAAAGCAGCCTGATTTTCTATCAAGCTGCTTTTCTAATAAATACTAAGACAAAGCTGGATGCAGTTCTTATTTAATTAGCAACATTTTCCGCGATTGAACAAATTCATCCGCTTCAATCTTATAAAAGTAAACACCTGAAGAAAACTGTGCGGCATTAAAACCAACCGAATAATTACCAGGATTCTGTTTTTTATTTACCAACCGGCAAACTTCCTGTCCAATAACATTGTAAATTACTAATTTAACATCTGATGTTTTAGCTAAAGAATAATTTATTTTTGTTATTGGATTAAAAGGATTCGGGTAATTTTGCATTAACTCATAAGAATAAACTATCTGATTATCAAAATCATTAATATCTGTTGTAACAGTATCACTTATCCATGTGTAAGACCAGGTTGCTGGTCCTAAATATGAAGTATTGTTGTTGTCCCAGGAATAAACAAGCAAGCCATCACGGACAGCAGGTTGATCTGAATCAGCAAATTCAAGATCAATCGCAATTCTCATTCCGTTTTCAGGATTAAACCTGGTATCGCCTGCTTGATTTTTACGAAGAATATCATCTAATGAAATTTTTGCTTCAACAACATAATCCTGTGCTCCAAAATCCACAAATGCATAATTGGGATCACCATTCACATAAAGAGTATCAATACTACCTGGTTCTGAATAATAACTTCTTATATGAGTCTGTACAAAATGAAAAATATAATCCGGTTCTGCACCACGTTGAGCAGTTAGATGTTTTTCAGTATGATCATATAATCCTATATACAAATACATCATATCACTTTTCCAATAAGTGGACGCAGGGTCGTAACTATATATATCATCAATTATATCAAACGAAAGATATAAGTAATCATCATCAACACCAATATATCCAGTTACTGATAAATCTGTTGTATCAGAAAATGCCCCTGTACCTATATGGCTTATTTCAGGATTCATTTTAAACGGCATCACACCTAAGCCATCCCACTCGCTTATATCACCATCTGCTTGGAAATTGCTTGGAACAACCATTGAAATTGTAGCAACACCCTTTGCAGTATTTTCAAAAGCAGCTGAGACCCCGGGACCACCGGTATTATTGGCAGCATCAGTTGCTGTCACAGCATAGTACCATGTTACCGTTTCGTTTTTCAAAGGATAAGTTATCCGATGTACATAAGATTGTACAGCTTCTGCGATACCTGAAGCTAAGAGATCTACACCCGGATCATAAATGTTTGCAATAGGTTTTTGGCTTGCATAAACCGAATAGGATTCGCCAACTTCACCTGGTACATCCAACCATACAACCTCGTTGCTGAAATCAATCGGACCCGCTATTGCGGTTACACTTGCTGGTGCAGCAGGAGGAGTATTATCCATGATACCCATATTTACTAAGCGCACATCATCAAACCCATAGGCAACCGGAATATTATCCTTAATATGTTTTTTTACTCCTAAGGAAATCTGCATATATGAAGTATTAAGCGGCATTACTTGTTCGTAGGAAAAATCCTTCCATTCTGTGGTTGCCGGTTGGTAAGATTCCACAAAAGTGAATGTAGTTTGATTCGCATCTTTTACTGCTATTTTCAAAAATGCAAAATCTCCAGTTGTAGTATCATCAGAAACATCTTTAATAAATGATCTTATACTCCACGTTTCACCTGGTTGTGCTGGAAGAACAGGCCAGTAAAGTATAACCCATCCATCAGCATCGTCAACACCCAGTTTTGCCCAATAATTACCTGTATGGGCTGTTTCATCATTAACAGTTTCTAAATAAGTATCCGCCTGTGGATAACCAAGCCAATAATCAGGTATACCATCCAAATTAGAATCACCATCTTCAAAACCTGGATTATGTGTTATTTCATGCACTATTTCAAGAGCTACATCATCAAATCCAAAGGCGACTTCTGAAGTGTCATCCAGAGCATGAGTAACTATCACAGCTTGAATATAAGCAGTGCCTTCTGGCATAGTTTGTTCATTCCAAAATAACTGCCAGTCAGAAGTCATACCTTCTTGAAAAATTTCCCAATTAGCAAGATTAGCATTGAGGCTATCTTTAGCAGTTATTTTTAATGCAACATAATTTAAACCATAATCTGAAGTCGAAATATCCTTTATAAAGGACCTAAATCTCCATACTTCATTTTGTCTTGCTGGTAGTTTTTGATATAGTAGATAATATCCGCCCAGAGTACTTGTGCATTTCGCCCATTTGTCTCCACTATAGGCTGTTCCATCACTCATAATTTCTAAACTTGCACCGGTCTGGCCATAGACAAGCCATCCATCAGTATCATTTTCAAATCCAGGATTTTCTAAATAATTATAATTCGAAAATATTGTAGCTGTTCTCACCAAACTGACATCATCATATCCATATGATGCATCCACAGTGTCATTCAGAACATGAGTTACTAAAACTACTTGTATTTTCGCAGTTCCTAGAGGCATCATTTGTTCATTGGAAAATTCTTGCCAGGTAGTGTCAATTCCGTCCTGAAAGATTTCCCAGTTTGCTAAATTTGAGCCTGTCGCACTTTTAGCAGTAATCTTCAATGCGGCATAATCACCACCTGGGTCCTCAGCTGAAACATCCTTTATAAATGAAGAAAATTTCCATATTTCGCCTGGAGCAGCCGGCTCAATTAATTGATAGAGAAGATAATATCCACCTTGTGTACTTGTACATTTTGCCCAATAATCACCTGAATATGCCTTTCCGTCGTTCACAATCTCCATACTTGCACCAGTCTGTCCATATATAAGCCAACCATTCGTCGTCCCGTCTTCAAAGCCAGGATTGGCTAACATATTTTGTCCAAAGAGCAAAACTGGAAAAAGACACATACACACTAATAGTAAAATAGTTTTTTTCATTCCGACCTCCTATAAGGATTATTAAATAATAATTGCCAACTATCAAACATTAAATAATTGTATAAAATGAAGAATTAAATGATGCACTTTTTATTTTATTTTTAATAAGTGTCTAAAAAAACACCTAATATCTATTATATATTATATTTTTTGTAAATATAAACACTCGAAAATCTATAAATCAAGCAATTTTTGATATTTCTCTTTGTTTAATCAAGAAAGTCTTTTACAGAAAATATATTAAAAATTGACAGGTAATTGTTTTTAGTAATTTTTAATCATGTTCTTTCACTCCATAACTTATTGTTTATGCTGGCAATACCGATGTAGCTCAATTTCTTAAGCATGTCGATCAATATCTAAGAAGGAACCGGCAACTAAGCCTGTTCTGACATTAAAATATCAAACCCACAAAAGTACCTTTTAGCATACTTGTTAGAAAAAATCAACCAAGATTAGGACTGGTGGATTGTGATGGATTAACACGTTTCATTAAATGAATTTTATAGTTGTTAATATGTTGCGGCGTTACCTGAGTAACATTAACATCATCTGAATAATCAACAAACTCCTTCCACCATCTAAAGTAATCCTTTTTTGTCCGCTCAGATAAATCAAAATATCTCCATTTAATAAACTTCTCCAGCAGAACTGTTAAAGTAAGTTCATTTGTTTTAATTGGTGGGATATCAAACCCTTTTTCTCCATACTCCTTTATTATCTTATTTGCAGCTAATTTTGCCTGTTTAATACTATTTGTTTTAAGACTGAATGATTTAGTTTTTCCATTCAGATTTAATCTTAAGTAATAAGTATCCAATTTTTGATAAATAAACCCCATTTGTTTCTCCTTTGATACGTTAGGAGTTTGGAGCTTTTTAAGTGGTAACTATTTTGGTAACTTTCGTCAAAATGCAGGTCTAAAACGTATCGGTAGGATCACAAAAGAAAAAAGCCTTAACTCTTAAAGAATCAAGGCCTTACGTGTGATGTGAGCCAGCCGGGATTCGAACCCGGGACCAACGGCTTAAAAGGCCGCTGCTCTACCAGCTGAGCTACTGGCTCTCTCATTTAAAAACGGAGCATTTAATTTAAGGTTAATTTACTACTCAGTCAACCTTTAGTGTTCCTTTTTTCGCAATTTATTCAAATTACTTTTATTATGGTACAAAACAGCCTCAAGTACTCCTCCTGCTATCGCAAAAGATGAAGACGGTAAAATTTTGTGATCACTTCTTTTAGAATAAGCTCCTACTCTAACAATTTCAGCATTTTCCGGCACTATTACACCATCTCTAACTTGCCCGTCTATATAGCCTTCATTTTCAGCAATGACCACTTGATCATTCAAATGCGCTATCACTTCACCCTTTTTTACTGTATCGCCGATGTTTTTATCTGAAACAAAAACCCCTTCTTTTACAGAATAAACTGGCTCATATTTTAAATCCTGCTTATTAGTTGCATCAGGAAAATCAATAAATGGATACTTTACCTGTCCTAAAAAGTCACTATTTACTGCTATTGAATAATTGATTAATCCGGGACAGTTTTCAACACAACTTATTACAGTCGCATTTGTCATTTGTCCAAAATTTAATTTTATAAATAAATCTGCATCAGCCACAATAATAAAGTCAAAAGATTCAATGTTTACAATCTGACAATCTTTATTAGTTAATACAGGAACGCGTCTGTTTTTGAAACTGAATTCGATAAACTCTAAAAGATTTATAGTAGTTTTTTCAGGTAGATTATAAATAAAATCTGCAAATGTAAGCGCTTTTACTCCACTTATTGTCTTTGATCCAATGATGGTTACTGTACTAAAATTTCTAAAATGATAAAGGTCTAAAGGATTTTCAAGACTTACCAGGGCGACATCAAACCCTGATCTGAATAAACGGAGTGCTGAAGCAGTAGCAATATCATTACTGCCAATGATAAGAATTCTTTTCACGTATCCTAAAATTAGTCTTGCTTTGTCTGCGGCATTACCGGAAAATCAAAATACTTTAAATTTTCATCAAACGAAAAGATGAGATCTGCCTTTTTTCGCTTAAGTGATTCGTTAATATAAAAATGTTTTATTTTTAGATTCTCGTTTTTGCTTTTAAAAAAATTTTCAAGTGCAATACGACGAATTCTTCTTGAAATCCAATCGACACGTAGATTTACAGACAGTACACTCTCATCCAATACTGATAAAAATCTTTTTGCAGCCGGACTATCATTCTTTGTTTTTAATTCCTGGAGCACTTCATCAACAACCACATTATTTGTTACTGGGCGTGCGCTTTGGCTAAGCAAATGTGTGAAATATTCTCTGGCAATTTTGCTGTGGATATTTTTTTCATCAACAATAGCAAGCCATGCAGATGCATCGATAAATACTGTACTATTACGCTTCATGGAATTAATCCAAAATAGTTAATAGTTTTGCAAGTGGATTACGAGAAATTTTAATATCAAGGCGTTTTGTCTTTATCTTTTTTATGCTCACTTCAATCTTATCACCTTCCTGGAGCAATAATCCGTTTGCAATTTCAGTTGGTATTTCAATATTAGTTTTTGATTTTAATTCCGTAAAAAAAAGCCCGTTTACCATGATTTAATCCCCCAAATGCCAGCTGATAAAATCAGATGTTTCAAAAACCCCTTCTTCACAGATCACTTTTTGTACAAGATTATAAGGGATTTTTTCATAATAACTGTTAATTACAGATATTTCATTTTCTTTTTCATAGACTTCTTTAGAATCCCTTTCACTGCTTTTAATAGAGCGCTCACTTTCAAGTAAAATCTTTGACGTTTCTGATACAAGATAGACAGGCACATTGAATTGCTTTGCTAAAAGACAAACTGCCAATGTACCGGATTTATTAACAAACCCATTTTCATAAAGTCTGTCGGCTCCAACATAGACAATGTTCATTTCATCCATAACTATGCCGGCTTGGGTATCCGGAACAATGGTTGTTTTTACATCCATTTTGCTTAGTTTTTCAGCAAGATCGAGTCCTTCCCCGGGTGGATCGCTTTTTAGACAATATACTTCAAATTTTCTTTTCTGTGCCGTTGCTTTCTGAAAAAGTTTAAAAACAACACTGCTGTTACTATAAGTCAAAATTTTATTAAAATTTGCAATGATTTTTGATCCGTTTAAAGCAACATTCTCTGCGTTTGTCTGCAACTCTTCGTTTTGTGAATCCAGCTTTCCGAGTAAAGACTCTATCAGCTCTGTTCTTGAAATTTCATCAGTATATATTCTTTTAAAGAAGTTAACGAAATTATAACCTGATTTTCGAAGCAGTACCATGTTTGTCTGATGCTTAATAACCGCTTTTGCAGCTTTTTGAATTTCTTCAAACAGATCATCAGGGCTTACTTCAGACGCTATATTTTTATTTAAATAATCTTTAAACAACATCAACATATTCGTAGCGAGTGTAAGAGAACCCGATTTATTATCATCCAGAATACTGGCAATATCAATTATCATACTTAGAACCTGATGTTTTCTTTTATCCAGTTTAGGTAATTAGCAGAGCCTAAAGAAATATCGGTGGCTATTATTTCAGGAATTTCATAAGGATGAAGCTCAATGATCATTTTTTCAATTTGTTTAAATTTATCAGAAACAGATTTAACAATCATTAAACATTCATTTTCGGTTTGCACTTTGCCTTGCCAGTTGAAAACAGATTTAACTTCGTTTAAAATATTGCAGCACGCTGCTAAATGATTCTCAACCAGATTTTGAGCTATTTTTTGTGCTGTTTTTTGATCCGGTGTGGTGCAAAAAATAATTATACTTTCGCTTCCCAAATTTTCACACTTTATATTTTCAACTATTGGATAATCGGATTTCAACCAAAATGATTAAGGAAAAAATCATGTATTCTTAAATCATCTGTTAATTCAGGATGAAACGTTGCAACAAGTATATTTTCATTGCCTGCCATAACAATGTCATTTTTATGATAAGCCAGTGGTTTTGTGTTATTTCCACATCCTGTTATCTTTGGCGCCCTTATAAAGATAGCTTCATATAATGTTTCAATACCATTAGTAGTTAAAGTTATATCATCAATAAATGAATTAATTTGTCTGCCATATGCATTTCGCCGCACATTAAGATCAATTAGACTGAGTGGCGTAAAACCGCTGTTTTCAACATGAGAAGCAACAATAATTAATCCCGCGCAAGTACCAAAGACCGGCCTTGATTTTCCATACTTTACCAGATCTTCACGCAGATCGAGCCGATCAATCAGCTTGATCATTGTTGTCGATTCACCCCCGGGGATTATCAGGCGATCCGATTTAACCAAAGACGCGCTATCTTTTACAAGAACAGAAGAATGCCCCAGTTTATTTATAGCCTGTGCATGTTTTTCAAAATCGCCCTGAAGCGCTAATACTCCAATAGTGGACAATTACCAGCCCCTGTTTTGTAATAATTCACCTTCCGGAATAGAACTTATCTCCAAGCCGGGCATTGCATCACCCAAAGCTTCACTTGCTTTACAAACAGCATCAGGATCCATGTAATGGGTTGTTGCTGTAACAATTGCTTTTGCCCTCTGTTCAGGATCAGATGACTTAAAGATGCCGCTGCCAACAAATACTGTTTCGGCTCCTAACTGCATCATCAACGAAGCGTCAGCAGGTGTTGCCACACCACCGGCAGCAAAGTTAGGCACAGGAAGTTTTCCATTTTCTCTTATGTACATGACAAGTTCTAAGGGTGCGCCAATATTTTTTGCAAATGCGACAACTTCATGGCTATCAAGGGTTTGGATGGATTTTATTTCACCCTGAACCTTGCGCATATGACGAACCGCTTCAACGATATTACCAGAACCTGCTTCCCCTTTTGTCCGAATCATTGCAGCGCCTTCGGAAATACGACGCAGCGCTTCGCCTAAATTTCTGCAGCCACATACAAAAGGAACCTTAAAATCATGCTTCCAGACATGATTAATGTCATCAGCAGGGGTCAGTACTTCACTTTCATCTATAAAGTCTACACCCAATGCCTGTAAAACCTGAGCTTCAGCGAAATGACCAATACGGCATTTTGCCATCACAGGAATTGACACCGCTTGCTGGATTTCCCTGATCATCTTGGGACTGGACATACGTGCAACCCCTCCCTGTGCACGTATATCTGCAGGAATTCGTTCCAAAGCCATAACTGCAACAGCACCGGCATCTTCTGCTATCTTAGCCTGATCAGGATTTGTAACATCCATAATTACACCACCTTTAAGCATTTCAGCTAAGCCAATTTTTAATTGAAATTCTTTTTCAAGCATCCTAATACTCCTCTTCGTTGTTAAAAAACGAATTTATTTTTTTTAAAAAAATATGTCAATAAACGCTTATAAATTATCAAGCATTTTATAAAAATATATATTTCGATCTTAGATATTCCAGCACCTGATCGACAATCTGTATACCTACTCTTTCCTGTGATTCATTGGTAGCAGCAGCAATGTGTGGTGTTGCAATCACATTTGGGTGTGTAGCTAAATCTTTGTTAAATTTCGGTTCATTATCAAAAACATCCAGGGCTGCACCAGCAATTTGGGATGAATTAAGAGCATCCATTAAATCATTTTCATTTATCATTCCGCCACGTGCCGTATTAATAAGATATGCTCCCTTTTTCATTTTATTCAAATCATCCTTATTAATAATATTGTGTGTTTCAGATGATTTCGATAAATGCAGCGACACAAAATCACTTTGCTGAAGTAATTTTTCTTTAGAAACCTGTTCAAATTTAAAATCAGCATTCCGGATTTCAGAACGATTATAAACAAGAATATTCATTCCAAGAGCACTTGCCTTCTTTGCAACCAATTTGCCAATAGTGCCACATCCTATAATACCCAGATTTTTATCATTAAGTTCAATTCCTGTATATTCTTTTTTTGTCCATTCGCCGTTTTTCATTTTAATATTTGCTGAAGGAATTTTTCGTCCCAGTGCAAACAGAAAGGCTATGGTCATTTCCGCAACAGCAGGGGCATTTGTTCCGGGCGTATTAAATACACGTATTCCTTTCTTTTGAGCAAAATCAATATCTATGTTATCTAAACCTGTACCTGCACGTCCTATTGCTTTTAGATTTTCAGCCTTGTCAATAATATTTGCCGTTAACTTTGTTGCACTTCTTACAATAATCGCATTATATGTAAGCACTGTTTTTATTAGTTCATTTTCACTTAAACCATATGCTTCCGTAAAAGAGACATCGGGTGCATCTCTTAACACCTGCATAGCACTTTCAGAAATTGGATCACACAAAAGTATTTTATACATGTTTATGTCTTTGTTTATCCCGAATGTATCATTGAAGAAATTATCAAAGAGAAATCAGAAGATTATTCAGTTTATAAAAACAATTCTCACTTACGGGGTATGAAGTATCATTCAGTTGTTATTTATCCTTTAACCTGCTTTCATCCATTATTCTGCAGGCTTCCATAATCACATTCATTGTTGAGCCATTAATGTTTCTTTCTTTTGTTACTTCATTTATTTCAAAATTAAATTTTCCTGTAATTTGCTCAACAAGCTTATAAACAGCTTCTTCACCAGAAAGATTATTGCATTCTGCCGCATGCAACTGCCCGTCCTTTAAATAAATTTTACCATTAGTTTCTGCGCTGATGTGAAGAACACCTGATTTTTTATTGAGATTCAACATTTGTACAAGTTCAACAATTGAAAGATCTTTTAAATCTCCGGCAAATGCTTTCTTTTCAGATTCCTGTTTTTCGATATCATTGAGTTTTTTCTTGCGATTAAGCAATTCGTCAACACGTTCAAGAAGCTCTTTCCTCTCAATTGGTTTATTGAGGTATTTATCTGCACCGGCTCTAAAGCCTTTAACTTCTGTCTCAGGGTCGTCAAAAGATGTCAGAAAAATAAAGGGCACTAATGGCACCTGTGAATTTTCTCTGATCATCCAGCAAAGCTCCAAACCATCCATTTGCGGCATCATTATATCGGATATAATTAAATCCGGTAATTCTTTGTTTGCAATATCAAAAGCCTCTTCGCCATTTTCAGCTTCGATTACTTCATATCCGGCCTTGTTTAAGCTAATATTTAAAAGCTTAAGTACACTTGGATTATCATCTACAATTAATATTTTTTCAGCCATAATAACAGACTCCGAAGAGAACTTCCTTATTTAAATTGTCAGATTGTTATTGTAAGAATTTTTCTTTCATATCAGTTTCGGCAAGTTCGAACAAAAAATCAATTTCTTCCGTTGATTTTTGAATCCCCAGATGCCCTATGCCATACATGAATTTAACCTTAGAAAAATCCGACATCTTTTTCCTGGAAAAATCCAATGAACCAATTATATATTCACTAATATAATTTTGGTCGCAAAGTCTTTTGTAAATTTTGTCCGACTTAGTAATTGCCCCGTTCAGATCTGTTTGCGGAAGTAATATATAAAAGCCTTTTGTCTCATCAAAAGAAATTAAATCCACTTCCCGGGTCTCCGTTAATAAAAAATTAGATATCCTTAAAACCATGTAATTGAATAACTGCGTGCCGAGATTCTCTTTTATTTTAGATATCTTATCAACAGTGATAATTATTAATGATAAATCATGTTGAAATCTCCGGGCACGTTTTAATTCATACGCGGCTCTTTGTTTAAAGAAATCATAGGCATACAAACCGGTCACTGGATCAGAAAACATCTTATTGTCAATGTTTTGTTTCTCAAGAAGCTGATTTAATTCATTCTCAATAATTGAATTATGTTTAACCAGTTTCGTGTTTTCTTCTTTAAGCTGCCTTGTTATGTCTGCACGGTGTAAAATTGTTTTAATCCTGTCAACCAACTCTTTGGAATTGAAAGGCTTTAATAAATAATCATCTGCCCCCAGCTCCAGACCTTTTATTCTGTCACGAAGCTCCATAAAATTAGCGGTGAGAAAAACAACCGGTATATCCTTGGTCGAAGTTTCTTTTTTAAGATGCTGGCAGGCTTCAAAACCATCCATCACCGGCATTGCTCCATCAAGAACTATTATATCAGGCCTGGTTTGCAGCGCGTTATCAATTGCCTGTTGACCGTCCAATGCTTTTACAACATCAAAATCGTATAGTGTAAAAATGCGGGCGAGTGTATCCAGCATCTCATTATTGTCATCAGCTATAAGTATTTTAGGCATTAGTTTTCAGCCAATAAAATATTTAAATAATGATCATCCAATATGCTGAGTGTAGTCTTCACTACTCATTAAACTATTCCATTCGGAATCATCAGCAACTTTTATTTTTACCATCCAGCCTTCGCCATATGGATCTGAATTAACTATGTCCGGCTGATCACCCAAGCCTTCGTTTATTTCTACAACTTCTCCGGACACAGGGCTGAACAAATCTGCAACGGCTTTAACAGCTTCAATAGTTCCAAACGAATCATCTTTGTTCACCTGATCGCCAACAGCGGGCAGTTCAACAAATACAACATCACCTAATTCGCTTTGAGCATAATCAGTAATTCCTATAATAATAGTATCACTTTCTTTCTTAGCCCATTCATGATCTTTTGTGTATTTTAATTCTGAAGGTACGCTCATAATGCCTCCTGTGCATCAAGTAAGTTAGTGCGTTCTAAAAAGCCAGTGTCAAAATCAGCTTCTACAAATTCTTTTCTGTTTATAAGTTTTTTATGAAACGGTATTGTTGTCTTAACTCCTTCAATCACGAATTCATCAAGTGCTCTGTTCAATCTGGCTATTGCTTCATTACGCGTTTTACCGTAACAAATTAATTTTGCAATTAATGAATCATAAAATGGCGGGATTTGATATCGCTGATATACGTGTGAATCAACGCGTACTCCTGGTCCGCCCGGAACATGAAAACTGGTCACTTCTCCCGGATTCGGCATAAAATTCCGTTCCCAGTCTTCTGCATTTATTCTGCATTCGATGGCATGTCCGAGTATTTTAAGATCTTCCTGCTTATATGGAAGCTTTTCTCCCGCAGCTACACGTATCTGGTCTTTAAGGAGATCCTTATCAAAAATCATTTCAGTTACAGGATGTTCAACCTGGATACGTGTATTCATTTCCATGAAATAAAAATTATTGTCCTTATCCAATAAAAATTCTATTGTACCGGCACCTTCATAACCAACATTAAGAGCACCTGTAACAGAGACTGCTCCCATTTTTCTCCGAATTTCATCTGACACAACAGCCGAAGGAGCTTCTTCGATTAGTTTTTGGTGCCTTCGCTGAATACTGCATTCACGTTCACCTAAATAAACAGCATTACCATGCTGATCAGCCATAACCTGTATTTCAATATGACGTGGATTTTTAATGAATTTTTCCAGATATAAATCAGGATTGCTAAAAGCGCCTTCTGCTTCTGAGCGGGCCATCTGATAATTTATTTCAAGATCTGCTTCCGAATTAACAATGCGCATTCCACGACCACCTCCGCCGGCAACGGCTTTCAGGATAACAGGGAAGCCAATTTCTTTCGCAAGCTTTTGTGCTTCATCAACATTTTTCAAAACACCTTCACTACCCGGTACAACTGGCACTCCTGCTTTTTTCATTGAATCTTTGGCCATCGCTTTATCACCCATTGTACGAATAACCTTTGCCGAAGGGCCAATAAATTTAAAACCATGGGTTTGGCACATATCAGCAAACTCAGCATTTTCAGCAAGAAATCCATATCCCGGATGGATAGCATCTGCTCCGGTAACCTCCGCAGCAGCAATTAGCCTGTCTTTTTTAAGATAACTTTCAGCTCCACGTGCAGGACCAATACAAACGACTTCATCAGCAAACCGGACATGCAAAGAATCTTCATCAGCAGTTGAATATACTGCAACCGTTTTAACACCTAGTTCTTTACAAGCACGAATAATCCTGAGTGCTATTTCTCCGCGATTGGCGATAAGTATTTTCTCGAACAAATCCCCTCCCTTAAGGCATCAATTGGTGTAATTTCTCCTTTTAACACAAAGAAATAAGTAATTTTCACCATACCTTTATAATGTTTGATTAAAGAGAATAAATTTAGAATTTTAAATAAATCATTACAAGCGTAAAGGCAAGATAAATAACGGATAGTGAATATTTAAAATAAAAAAAGGGTGGAAAACAAACAATTTCCACCCTTTCCATTTTTAAATGATAAGTGCTTAGGCTTTTTCTACAAGAAATAATACCTGGTTGTACTCAACTGGTTGACCGTTTTCGGCAAGTATCTCTGTAATTTTTCCTGAAACTTCAGCTTCAATTTCATTCATTAATTTCATCGCTTCTACTATACACAAGGTATCGCCTGGCTTAACTGATTTTCCAATTTCGGTATATGGATCTGAATCGGGGGAAGGAGCTCTGTAAAAAGTACCCACCATTGGAGAACGTACTTCAATTATGTTTTCTTTTACCTTTTTGGCTTCGGTTGCAGGACTCGCAGCTGCCTGTGCAGGCATTGCCGGAGCAGATTGCTGCATTTGCGGCATCATGGCCGGCATGATGTGCATTTCAGGCTGAGAATTAGCAGGAAAGGACTTACTTATTCTTATTTTATTTCCTTTTTCTTCAATTTCAAATTCAGTGATTTCTGCGGTTTCCACCATTTTTATTAGTTGTCGTATTTCTTTGAGATCCATTAATCCTCCCTTGCTTCCCATTATTTCTTTTAAAGTGCCGAATTTAGTTTTTTTAATTTATAAGAGCAAAAAATTTCTTTTTACACACTTTTTACATTCAAATAGTTAATAATCTTTGTTTTTTTGATGTATGCGGGAAAACTCATCAATCAGGACAGGCAGTTTTTCATCACTTAAAAGAGTGGTATTCAGGCGGGCATGTTTCAACTGATGCATATCAATCGTAACTGTTAGAAGTTGTTCGTTATAATATTCTGCCTTCTTAAGCATTTGGCCGGTTGGTAAAATTACTTCTGATCCACCCCAGAAAACAAGCCCGTCTTCTACTCCAACCCTGTTGACAAAAACAACATAGGAGGTGGTTGAAATTGCTAAAGATTTAACAATTGTTTCCCAGGCAGAAACATTTTCCGGTTTCTGCCCTTTTGATGTTCCGCGTGTTAGCCCTGCCGCACTTACAAGCATGATCGACGCACCATCAAGAGCAAGAATTAATCCTGAAGCCGCATGCCAGATATCTTCACAAATCAAAATTCCCATAGGAGCAAGCTGAGAATTGAATACTTTAAACCGGTTGCCGGATGAAAAGTATCTTTCTTCTTCAAACACACCATATGTTGGTAAATAAACTTTTCTGTGGCGGCTTAATAATTCACCTTTTTCAAAAAATAACTGCGTGTTGTAAAATTCAAACCTGTCACCCAATTCAACAAACCCGCAGGAAACCGAAATGTGGCTGCTTAGCTTTTTAATTTTATCGAGTTTAGCATCATCCTTTTTCAAAGCTACATCAAAGGTTGCATCTTTCAGAGAATAACCGGTAAGAGAAAGTTCCGGAAAAACAATCATATCGGCATTTTGTTCTAATGCTTTTTCAATAAAATCACAATGTTTTTCTATATTTCTGTCAAGGTCTGCCAGTATAGGGCCAACCTGTCCTATAGCTACATTAATAAGTCTTTGGTCTGACATATAATTAGTTGTTAATTCCTTTTGCAGGGGCGGGAATTCTGCCGCCACGCTTTATAAAATTACTGTTGTTTAATTTAGAAATAGGCATGACCGGAGCAATACCAAGAAGTCCTCCATAATCAGCTGCCTGGCCAACACTTTTCCCGGGAACCGGAATTACTCTGACAGCAGTTGTTTTATTGTTTGTAACGCCAATTGCACACTCGTCAGCAATTAAACCGGCGATAACTTCAGCAGAAGTGTCACCTGGTACGGCGACCATATCTATACCGACACTGCAGACACTTGTCATAGCTTCCAGCTTTTCGAGGGTAATGTTACCTTTTTCAGCAGCCTTTATCATGCCGTCATCTTCTGAAACGGGAATAAAGGCTCCGCTCATTCCGCCAACATGAGAAGATGCCATTAACCCACCGCGCTTTACAGCATCATTCAGGAGTGCTAAAGCTGCGGTTGTTCCGGCGCCACCTACATCTTCAATGCCCATTGCTTTAATAATATCTGCAATGCTGTCTCCTGGCATTGGTGTTGGAGCAAGCGATATATCCACAATTCCGAAAGGAATGTTTTGTAATTCTGCAACTTTACGCCCGATAAACTCTCCGGCACGCGTTATTTTGAATGCCATTCTGCGGATACGGTCACTTAAAGTTGCAAAATCACTCTCCGGTGATTCCTGAACAGCTTTAAGAATCACACCGGGGCCACTGATTCCAACATTAACAACAATATCCGGTTCACTCACGCCATGAAATGCTCCGGCTATAAATGGATTGTCTTCCGGGACATTGGCAAAAACAACCAGTTTCGCACATCCAATACCGTCTCTGTCAGCCGTTTTTTCGGCAGTTTGCTTAATTATTTTTGCCATTAAATAAACCGCATCCATATTAATACCGGCTTTGGTCGTTGCAACATTAATCGACGAGCAGATGTGTTTTGTTGATGAAAGTGTCTCAGGAATTGATTTGATTAAGTTCAGATCACCCTTACTGAAACCTTTTTGAACAAGTGCAGAATATCCGCCAAGGTAATCGATACCCAATTCGGAAGCAGCTTTATCCATAACCGTGGCAATTTCAACAAAATCTTCAGGATGAAAACCATCTGCTACTAATGACAACGGAGTTATTGAAATGCGTTTATTGGCAATAGAAATTCCATATTGGGATTCAACCAGCTTTGCAGTTTTAACGTGCTCCGAAGCTGTACGGGTTATTTTTTCGTAAATGTTTCTTTTTAGAGTTTCAAGATTATCACTTGTACAGTCCTTGAGATTTATACCCATTGTAACCGTGCGGATATCAAAATGCTCAACTTCCGTCATACGGATGGTTTCTAGAATTTCAGCCAGTTCTATTTGCATGATTATATCCTGTGCATCGATTTAAAGATTTGTTCATGCTGCACAACAACTTTAAGATCAAACTTTTCACCTGTCTCAATGAGTTTTTGCTTGATTGACTCAAAAGTTTCTGCGGAATGTGTGATATCAATAAGCAGCATAATCGTGAAAAATTCTTTTAATATTTTCTGGGAAAGATCAATAACATCACAGTTTGTAGCCGCCAGACATCCGGTTAAACCTGCAAGGATTCCAATTTTATTTTTCCCGAATGCAGTTACAATTACTCGCTCGCCACTCTTATGCTGATGCGGTATTTTTACCGTTTCCGAAGGTGTGGACATTTTTTCATTTTGAAGGCGGTCCACTGTTTCATGTACAACTTTTTCAATATTAGCTTTGGTAGCGTGTTCTCCAAGTTTTTCAATGGCCTGTTCGGCTATTCTTCGTATTTCGCTTTCACTGATTTGTGCCATTCTTTCACCTATCTTTGAATTTTATTCTGCGATTTTTGAACTATCCAAATCTATCTTATCAACAATTGCAACTACCGCAGCTTCAATACTAAGACTTGCAGGATTGTCAGGCAAAATGGCTTTGCGCGCAGCATGTCCATAAGCACAAATTACTGTTTCACCAACACCTGCTCCCAGCACATCCGCCACGATCACCACATCTGTCAGTGGATCCTTTTTCAGGTTTAGCGGGTGGACAACAAGAAACTTTAAATTATTAAGATTGTCCGTTTTTTTTGTTGCCCAAACCGAGCCAACGACTTTTGCAAGAAACAAGCAATATTCTCTATTTTAATACAGATATAATCTTTTTTGATTAATATACTCGAACACCTGATTGGGAACAAGGCTCCTGTAAGCCATCCCTTTTTTAATTCTGTGTCGGATGTGACTGCTGGATATTTCAATCAACGGACTATCTACATGAATAACCTTGGGATGTTCAAGCCAATCTTTTGCTTTTAATTCGATCCCCCTGTTGTACACTACAACATAACACATTTTCAAAATCTCATTAGGATCTTTCCATTGCTCAAGTGTATTGAGATTATCCATTCCCATATAAAAATACAATTCGCTGTCAGGAAATTCATCTTTAAAAAACTTTATGGTATCTATTGTATAGGAGACTTCCTGGCGTTTAATTTCAACATCACTTATCTTAAAATCAGGATATTCTTTTAGTGCTAAAGAAAGCATCTCTATTCTGTTGTCACTAGAAGAAATATTCGATTTTGAAACAAAGGGGTGAATTTTTGCAGGGATAAAATATGTGGTTTTTATTTTAAGTACTTCAGAAAGCCATTCAGCAACAATTAAATGACCGATATGAACCGGGTCAAACGTCCCGCCAAAAAGTCCGATGGCTTTCTCGCTGTGAATCATTCGTGGACTATTTCATCCTCAATCTGAGATAGTTGTGTTTTATATTCTTTTAAATTTTCCATCAATTCACTGGATGGAAATTGCTGCTCAAATTTGGAAATTTCTAACTGCGCCTGATCAAAGTTTTCTGTTTCGATAAGCGTATGAATTTTACCAAGAAGTGCATCATCTGCCCATTCTGTATCATAATATTTTGTAAGAACCTGATCATAGTAAATAATAGCCGCGTCGAACTCTTTCATCTTGCGATAAATCTCGGCATTATTGTATTCTTTTTCCGCTAATTTATTGCGCAATTCATTAATTCGCTTTTCAGCCTGTTCTTTTTTAGGGTGAGTAGGATTTTCTTCAATAAAATATTGATATTCTTTTATTGCTTTTTCTGTGTATTCCTGATCCAAAGCTGCCCTGGGTGACAGCTCATAATAACATTGTGCAAGCCGAAGCTGCGCCTGGGGTACAAGCGGACTTCTGTTCATATCATTAATAAGCTTTTCAAATTCCACTGCACCAATAAGATAGTCACCCATTTCATAATGGGAATCTGCCATATAATATTGAGCGCTGTCGGCAACACTGCTTCCTGCAAATCTAAGTAAAACGACCGTAAAATCATTCACCGCTTCGAAATAGCTTTCATCATCATATTTTTCTTTTGCAGCGTGATAATAATCTTTAGCAGTCCATTCCGGTGTTGGCTTGTTTCCACTGCAATAAAAAAGGGAAAAAGTTACTAGAATTAATACAAAATATTTCAAATTAAAATCTCCACGATCAGAATCAACTGCGAACAGAGAAAAACAGGTAAACAATTATTGCAACAGAACTTATTGCCATAACCGGTTCAATCGTGCTTGTCCAGATCGAAAGTTCCTGAGTGTTGCCTCGTGTAAAGCTGTAGGGACTTTCTTCAAGTTCCGCTAAATTATCTGTTTTTACTTTCTCGCTGAATTCTTTGTTAATATTTAAAACTTTTAGTTTACTGCCATCCGCATTTCCAATCCAGCCACTAAGTACAATATTATTTTTGCGGACATATTCGGTCGAAAGCCCCAGGAACCCAGTTGCTTCCTGTTGATAAACGATCCGAATATTGAATTGTTCAACGTATATTTTGCTTTCAGATTTTAGTTTTTCAGGTGGATTTCCCTGCTCGAGCCACTGAATTAGTGTGTTTTTCAGAAAGCCTTTTTTTTCACCCGAAACAACTCCAAATTCAATATTTGCTGCTTCTTCTTTTGAAATAATTTTCTTCAATGCCAGGCTGTCAAATACTGTAATCAGGTTATTTTCAATCCATTTAAGATTGTTCTGATCTTCAGATGCCTGCATAGGAATCAGCATTAATAGTGAAAGAAAGGTAGTTAAAATCAGTATTTTCACAGCAAATAAGTTAGGGTTGACCAATTTTCTTTGCAATTCTTTTTAGGAAGGTAAAAGAGTATTTAATACAGGTCTTTCACGCAAATATTATTTAATAAAACAATCATCATCACAGATCAGGCAGTCATCTGTGCACTTATGAATATATTTTTTATATTTTTCCCGAAATTCTGTGCAGTGTGCTTCAGAAGACATGTAATAGCTTACAAATTTAAAAAGCATCTCACCGGTTTTATTATTCAGCAAGTGCTCTATTTTGCAAGCATCTTCTTCCGCAATATTTTCCGGCAGATTTAAAACCTGCGTAAAAAACATTTTTACAATCCGCCGGATACTGAGAACGTCATTTGATAATTCTTTTCCTTCTTCCGTCAACTGGTAGAATTTATTCTCATCTTCTACAATATAGCCTTTAGCCTGAAGTTTGTGTAACGTAACCGAAACACTGCTGCGACTTATATCCAGATAATTGGCAACATCTATCCCGCGTGCATAACCATTTTTTTTAAGCAATTCATAAATGGCCATCACATGATGCACAGAACTATGTGTCAATCCGTTTTCTTCAAACTTTTTCCAGACTTCATTCATAAAAAATCAGTTTCCTGATGATAAGTGATAATATCAATTTAGACGCCGTGATGAAACTTGTCAATCCTGCCGTTTATAATCAGAATGTTACATTCAGCTCTAACTTTTCATCACCACGTAAAACTTCTACCACAACTTGCTCACCTTTTTTAAATTCACCTAACCTTGCCATATAATCATATATGTTTGAAACTGGTTTATCACCCATTTTTACAACAATGTCGCCTTTTTGCATCCCCGCTTTATCCGCAGGTCCATCTTTGTTAACGCCATCCAGGCGTAATCCACCGGAATCTGAAGCATAATCCGGTATTATTCCCAAAGTTACTTTAAAACGCATGCTGCGTCTTTCTTCTTTGGAACCGGCTTCTGTGAAGGTTAACATTTCTTCATTGTTTGCATGGTAATTAATCAAATCAATGGCAAAATCTGCTACTTTTTTCATTCCTTCATAATTGATTTTATCACTGTCATCTCGGTATGTATGATAGTCATCATGCGTCCCGGTAAAGAAAAACAGTACAGGAATATTTTCAAGATAAAATGTTGCATGATCTGAAGGCCCTGTTCCTTCGGGTGAAGTCTTAACTTTTAAATCAAATTTTTCACTTTCTTTTTTGATAAAATCTTCCAACCCTTCAGCTGTACCTGTTCCCCCCAGTGTTAAGCCTTTATCAACCGAATCTAGTCTGCCAACCATATCAAGATTATACATAATATCAATTTTTTTAAGATCGATAAGTGGATTATTTACAAAATATTTTGAACCTAATAACCCCATTTCTTCGGCACCAAAAGCCATGAATAAAATAGATCTTTTGGTTTTCATTGCGGAAAAGTACTCTGCGATTTCAAGCATACTGCTTACACCGGATGCATTATCATCTGCGCCATTGTGTATTGCAACTGTATCGGGAGTCCTTGAACCACTTCCCCTGCCCCCATAACCAAGGTGATCATAATGAGCACCTACAACAATATACTGGTCTTTAAGAGTTTCATCTGAGCCGGGTAGTACCGCTAAAACATTACGGGTTTGTACTTTAACAAGATTTACTTCTGCAGATGCAGAAACTGTAACAGGTATTTCAAAAGAATTAGCTTTTTTGTCACTATTTAATTTTTTCTCGAGTTCAGCAATTGTAGTTCCTTTTCCAGCCAGTATAAAATCAGCGACACTCCTTTTAATGTTTATCACAGGAACACCGGCATTAGATTTACTCTGATCAAACGCCAGACGCATTAGTTCATCTTCATCGTCGTATTCGGGTCCTGAAACAAATAATACTCCAAGTGCACCATTATCAGTTGCATTCAGTGCTTTTTTGCGTAATGCACTATGTTCATAATAAGCACCGCCATGGGGGCTGTTTTCTGGATCACCACGCAGTATAATCACCCACTTACCATCAACATCAATTCCCGAAAAATCATCCCATTTCAATGAATCAGTATCTATTACAAAGCCATATCCGGCGAAAACGACTCCTGCTTCAAGACTTTTATTATCTGTAAAACCAACAGGAATAAAATCTTCTTCAACTGTATAAATTTGCTCGCCGACTTTCATAGTATTTTTAGTTGCAAGCTCAACTTTACTAACTACTTTAAAATCCTGGAATCCGCTATCTGTGAGCGGTTGCAATCCGTAAGCTTTAAATTGAGATTCAACATAATTTGCAGCTGCCATGCCGCCTTCAGTTCCCGGGAGTCTGCCTTCTAATTTATCCGATGCTAAAAAGTGGACATGTTTGCTCAGCTGGTCAACAGTTACAGGATTCTGAGCCAATACATATGAACCGAATACAAGCAAAAAAATAAATAATTTCTTAAACATATTTTTCCTTACAGTATATTCTTAAATTGCCTTTTATTGTTTTTTTAAGCAATTAATATACGTAAGAATCAAAGGATGATACAAATAAAGGTATTTCTGCGCAGGCTGATTTAGGCTTTCAAACAATAGTAATGTTTGATTGCAGGGATGCATCAAAAACTTCTACACGGTTCCGGCCATTGTTTTTTGCTTTATATAAAGCTATGTCTGCTGTTCTTACAATGTCATCACCTTCATTACCATCTTCAGGTATTGTGGCAATACCGGCACTGAATGTTATCCTGAAGCCAGGTATTTCGAACTCCATTTCCTGAACAGATTTTCTAAATCTTTCAATTACAATTTTGGCACCTTCTTTGTCTGTTTCAGGCATTGCTACTAAAAACTCTTCTCCACCAAATCTTCCTGCAAAATCAGTTTCGCGTAAAGATGAAAGCAAAAATTCTGACACTTTTATCAAAACGGAATCTCCAAAAACGTGACCATAAGTGTCATTACATTTTTTAAAATAGTCAAGATCAATTATAGCAACGGACATCTGTGTATTATACCTTGAAACCCGTTTTATTTCCTTTTCCAGTTCCTTAAAAAATGTTTTACGATTATAGAGTTTGGTAAGTGAATCTATTTTTATAAGATCATTAAAGTATTCACTTCTTTTTATCGTTGACTGAATCCTTACAACCAATTCCGCCATGTCAAAGGGTTTAACTATATAATCATCAACAAACAGTTTTAAGCCTTTTATTTTTTCTTCAATTTTCCCTAATGCGGATACAAAAATAAAAGGAATTATTCGGTATTCAGGATTTTTAAGAAGTTTATTTCTTAAATCAATACCATCCGTTCCTGGCATCATTATGTCACTGAGAATTAAATCGGGGGTATTGTGACGAATTTTTTCATATGCATCGTCCCCGTTATCTGCAACAATTATATTATAACCGATATTCGTTAAATAGAGTTTAAGAATTGATCGCATTTCAATATCGTCTTCAACGATCATAATAACTTTTTTTTGTTTCATGAACTCTCGTAGTTTTTATTAAATGTAAGATGTATTTATCGGTAAATATCAAGATGAGTTTATTTAATTCAGAATCGAATAAAAAAAGTGAACAATATTAAGGGGGATAATTATCAATCAAAAAGAGCTGCCATTATGGGCAGCCCTTTCCATTTAAGCAAAAAATTACTTGGTCATGGCAACTACTTCATCTGCGGTTTTTTTAACAGATGCAACAGATTTCTTAAACAACTCTTTCTCTTCATCAGTTAAATCCATTTCAATAATCTGTTCAACACCGTTTTTACCCAAAATTGCCGGCACACCGATAAACAAGCCATCAACACCGTATTCGCCTTTTAGCAGGGTACAAACCGGAACAATCTTGCGTTTATCATAAATAATAGCTTCTGCCATTTCGAGTGCGCTCCATGCCGGGGAGACAAATGCTGACCCGCTGCCAAGCAGTTTTACTACTTCTCCACCTGCTTTACGGGTACGGTTTTCAATGGCTTCTAATTTTTCAGGGGAAACAAATTTTTCAACCGGCATCCCTGCAATACGGCATGCTGAACGAATAGGCAACATATCATCACCATGACCACCAAGCACCATGGCTTCAACATTTTCAACACTCACTCCGGCTTCCTGCGCTATAAACAATCTGTAACGCGCGGAGTCAAGTACCCCAGCCATTCCTAATAATTTTGAGCGGTCTTTTTTCAGATTCATATGCAGCCTGTAAACGATTGCATCCAATGGATTAGCAATTGAAATTACTATTGCGTCCGGCGCATATTTTGCAATTCCTGCGCTTACAAAATCTGTTATTTTAAGATTCGTCGCCAGGAGTTCTTCCCGGGTCGGCAATGTACCATCCGGACGGGTTGTACGTGGCACACCTGCAGTATTAATAACAATGTCTGCACCTTCAATTACATCGTATTCTTTTGATCCTTCAACATTGATATCTGCTCCTATTACAGGTGTTCCTTCGGCGATATCAAGACATTTACCTTTTGCAAATTCAGGTTCTTTAACATCCACAAGTGCTACACTGCGGGCTAATTTACGGCTTGCAACTTCCTGCACCACAACACCACCAATGTTTCCGCCGCCAATTACAGCTATTTTATTCAACATAGTTATACTCCTTAGATTTAGTAAGATTAATCGCGGATTTCGGGCAAAAATAATCACAGAAAATTTACATATTGCAAATAACTAAAGCAACCTTGAAAGATGTTTCTTTACAATCGTCAATGCAGGAAGGTTCTACCTTTAATTAAAAGACAAATCAGGAGATAATTTTAAAAAATTATTCTTCTGTCATTAAATATAGCTGATTTTATTTACAGCAGATGTTGCCGAATTAAGTGAAATTATACTTGTTCCACTTTTTTCTTGAGATGTCTAACTGGAAGGATGGTTGTTTCTTTTATAGTAGAAAGTACAATATTCGTTGTAGTGTCTTTAACTCCGGGCCATGCCTGAACCTGATTCAATATTTTCTCAAGTGCTTTCATATCTTCTGCCCGAACTTTTAGTATATGAGATCCAATTCCTGTGATTGTATGACATTCCTGGATGTTCTCATTTGCATTTGCTCTTTCAAGAATATCAGGATAATAAGTAGATGATTCCGTTGTTATAAAAATAAGTGCGGTTACACCAAGACCAACTTTATGATTATCCAAATGTGCATGAAAACTTTTTATATAACCCTGGTCTTCAAGTTTTAAGACTCGCTCACTTACAGCCGGCAAAGAAAGTCCTACTATTTCTGCTATTTCATTTCTGCGCGTACGACCGTGTTTTTGCAGTATTTCAAGAATAGTCAAATCAATATCATCAAGCTTGTTATCTCGGTACATTATTCATTCTTTCACTTAATCCCAGGATTACATCATTTAATGGTTAATATACGATATTTATTAAACTAAACTACTCTTTTTACAAAAATAAATAAAGTTTTATAGATGGGAGATTAGGTATATAATGACTAAAAACAGCTTAAATCAGGAATAAAAAAGCCCCTCATTGGAGGGGCCTTGTTGGTTTACATTATAAAAAGCATTTCTCTGTATTTTGGTAATGGCCAATCCTGATCAGGAACCAGCTCTTCAAGAGCGTCGCAATGTTCACGAATAGAATTCATTACCGGGATAAGTGAGTCCGTAAGGAAAAGTGCTTTTTTCTGTTCATCATGCTCAGATTCTGCCTTTTCGATTTTTTTATCCAGTTTAGAGAGTGCTTTCGACAATGACTCAATATGTTCTGAAACAGTACTCAGCCTTTTCGTCTGTTCATCACAGGCAATACCAAGTTGTTTCAACCCGGATACGGTACCAATCAGGATATTCTGATAATCAATAGCGGTGGGAACTATCATTGTATTTGCCATTGTTTTAAGTGTTTTATATTCAATAGCAATTGTATTACAATATCTTTCCAGCTTAATATTATAGCGAGAGTGAATTTCTTCTTTAGTGAAAATTTTAAATTTGGTGAGCATTTCCACATTTTTCTTGGCAATATATGCCGGAAGCGATGATGCGGTGTTTTTCAGATTTGGTAAACCACGTTTTTCAGCTTCTTTAACCCAGTCCGCAGAATAATTATCACCATTAAAGCAAACAGGCTTGGTCTCTGTAATATATTTTTTCAGTACAGCGATACAGGCATCTTTTACATCGGATCCTTTTTTCATCCTGGATTCAATTTCCTTTGAAATGATTTCAAAAGATTCTGCAACAGCTGAATTTAAAATTGTTGCAGGGGTAGACACACTCGCTGAACTTCCTAATGCACGGAACTCAAATTTATTTCCAGTAAAAGCAAATGGGGATGTTCTGTTTCTGTCTGTGTTATCCTGCAGGATAGTAGGAAGATTTTCCAGATCGAGATCAATTATTTTTTGTTCGGTCACATGATCTGAACCTTTTTCGATGCTTTCCAGAATATCATACAAAGCTGAACCAAGGAAAACAGATATAATTGCAGGGGGTGCTTCATTAGCACCAAGACGATGATCATTTCCCGGAGACGCAATGGATGCCCTTAATATATCAGAATATTTGTAAACAGCATGTAAAACAGAAACCAGCACGGTCAGGAATTGCAGGTTTTCCTTAGGGGTATGTCCCGGATCCAGTAAATTATAACCATCACTGTCAACCACAGACCAGTTTAAATGTTTTCCGCTTCCATTCACACCGGCAAAGGGTTTTTCATTCATTAAAATTGCAAGATTTAAACGGGTTGCCACTTTTTTAAGAACTTCCATTACCTGCTGATTACGATCCGCTGCCAGATTAGCTTCTGAAAAGATCGGAGCAATCTCAAATTGATGCGGGGCAACTTCATTATGGCGTGTTTTTGCCGGGATACCAAGCTTGTAAAGTTCTTTTTCTGAGAGTTGCATAAACTCAAGCGCTCTCTCTTTGATACTGCCAAAATAATGATCTTCCATTTCCTGGCCTTTTGGCGGTTCTGCACCAATCAAAGTTCTGCCGGCCAGGACAAGGTCGGGACGCTGGTCATAAAATTTCTGATCAATAAGAAAATATTCCTGTTCCGGTCCAAGGGTTGTAGTAACCTGATCCACATCACGGCCAAAAAGTTTAATTAATTTTTTCGCAGAATCATTCAGCGCACGCATAGAACGCAGTAATGGTGTTTTCTTATCAAGAGCTTCACCATTATATGAAATAAAAACTGTGGGTATACATAAGGTACTTCCTGCCGGACCTTCCATAATAAAAGCAGGACTTGTTGTATCCCAGATTGTGTAACCGCGGGCTTCAAATGTGGCACGCATTCCACCACTCGGAAAGCTTGATGCATCCGGTTCACCCTGGATCAGCTTATCACCATCAAAACGTTGAATAGGATCGCCATTTTTCTCGATCTCAAGAAATGCATCATGCTTTTCTGCGGTTAACCCTGTCATTGGCTGGAACCAGTGCGTAAAGTGTGTAACACCATTTTCCAGTGCCCATTCTTTCATGGCATGTGCTACCGAATTAGCGATTTCAGGTAAAAGTTTTTCACCTTTCTGGATATTGGCTTTTAATTTTTTGTATACTTCTTTTGACAATTTATCACGCATAACTGCGTCATTAAATGTGTTTTTGCCAAAATAACTGAGAACATTTTCAGCCTTGGAACTCATTAAAAAATCCTCCTTATTAAATAATTTTTAGTTTATACCTGCTCTTTTTCTTCGATACTTAAATGGTCAAGTGATAACTCAGTTGATTCTTTGGGACTGGATAAAACAAGATTGGTTTTTGTGTTTATAACACCATCCCAGCTTTGAATAATACTCAATAATTTTTCCAGGCCATCCACATTGATTGTTCGAACTTTTAATAAATGTGAACCTGCACCGGTTATGGCGTGGCATTCTAAAATTTCAGGATATTTCAATGCCTGCGTAATTACATCGGAATAGTGAGAAGAAGTATCAACTTTAATGAAGATAAAAGCAGTTACACCAAGATTAACTTTTTTGGGATCTAAAACAGTGGTGTATTTTTTTATATAACCTTCTTCCTGCATTTTTCTCATTCTTTCAGAAACAGCCGGAATGGTTAAATGAACCAGCTCTGCCAGATCTTTTCGCTTAATACGTGCACGTTTCTGAATTATTTGTAAAATCTGAATATCAATTTGATCTAATTTATGAAATTGCATTTGCACCTTAAATAATTCAATTATTCGACGCCGTATTTAAAAAAAAATTAAGAGTAAATCAATATTTTATTAATTTTTTTCAGTATAAACTACGTACCAAGCACAAAAAAGGGATAAACCCACTGTTATAAAGCCCGTATTAACAGCGAATTTATCCCGGTTTCAGGGTTTGCATTTATCCTATTGCTTCTTTGCCTGTTTCACCGGTTCTAATCCTGATACAATCTGCCAGATCCATGACAAAGATTTTACCATCGCCGATGTTTCCTGTACGCGCTCCTTCAATAATTGCATCAATTGTTGGCTTAACATAGTCTTCGTTAACTGCTATTTCTATACGGATTTTTTTAAGCAGATTAACTTCGATATCAACCCCGCGATAAGTTTCATGAAAGCCTTTTTGCTGACCACATCCAAGGGCATTTGTTACAGATATTTTATAGATCTCTTTTTCGTAAAGCACTTGTTTAACAGCGTTTAAACGCTCCGGCTGTATATATGCTATAATAAGTTTCATTTGGATTTTCCTTTTTGGTTCATTTTATTGTTTCAGAAAGATAAGTCTTTATTGGGTTGTAAAGAACTGGAAGCCGTTATAAGCTTCTTCACCGTGTTCAGAAATATCGAGACCCCGTAATTCATCTTCAGCGCTTACACGCAGGATTCCGGCTGCTTTCAATACTGAAAATAAAACAAAACAAGTTGCGAATGCCCATACCGGTATTACCAATGACCCGACAATCTGGGCAACCATCGGGTGTCCACCAAAAATCCATGTAGCTAAACCACCCCAAACACCAGCCAGCCCGTGCACAGGAAAAGCACCCACAGGATCATCAATCTTCAATTTATCAAGAAGCTTGATACCAAAGACCACAATAATACCTGCAACAACACCAATAACAATAGCTTCACCATTTGTAACAGAATCACAATTAGCTGTTATACCCACAAGACCGGCCAGTACACCGTTGAGTGCCATAGTTAAATCAGGTTTTTTAAACATTATCCAGGCAGTAATCATTGCTACAACACCACCAGCCATCGCTGCAAGTGAAGTATTCACTGCAATTAACATTACTGCCGCGGTATTATCAGCACCGACAATAGCCAATTGACTACCCGGATTGAAACCATACCAACCTACCCATAATACAAATACACCAAGAGCAGCAAGTGATAAATTATGACCTGGCATTGCTTTTGGCTTTCCATCAAATCGACCAATTCTTGGACCAAGAACTATTGCTCCTGCTAAGCCGGCAAAACCACCAACTGCATGAACGACAAGTGATCCGGCAAAGTCATAAAACCCTATCTGATCTAACCAGCCTCCACCCCATTTCCAGAAGCCGCTGATCGGATAAACAAGACCTGTGATAAAAGCAGAGTATATAAGGTAAGATACAAACTTCATACGACCAGCTACAGATCCGGATACGATGGTTGCAGCTGTTGCAGCAAAAGCCACCTGGAAAAGCCAGTCAACTTGCGGGTGCAATGCTCCTGCGGCTGCATCCGGTGCTGCTGAACTGATTCCGAAACCGGCAAATCCGAAAAAACCACCTAAAAGATCGTCGCCATACATAAGGCTATATCCAACGACAAAGTACAGTAAACCTCCAATACACAAATCCATTAAATTTTTAAAGAGAATATTAACTGTATTCTTTGCGCTGTTAAGACCTGCTTCCACCATCGCAAATCCAGCCTGCATAAAAAGAACAAGCACCGCCGCAATGAACAGGAAGAAATTATCAATTGCATAAGCATTTTCAGCTACCGGATCAACATCGGCAAATGCAAAACCGCCTATCAGCAGAACCAAAATAAATGTTAAATACATTCGAAATTTCATGATTTTTTCTCTCCTTTGAAGGACTAAAATTTATACGTTAACTAAAGACTTATTCCGAACACCAGGAAAGATGTTTCCTGATCAGGATTAACGATATAGCTTGCAGAATAATTATCTTTACTTACACTCAGACCTACATTTGTTAAAACAAATTCAGGAGATTCACCGGCTGCCACAAAATCATAAACTCCATTACCTGCCCCAACAAAAAGTCCAAGTTCTATACCTTCTACTTCATAAGGAGGAGTTACACCCAGTTCAACGTAGGCAGAATTCTCACTGTCAAAACCTGAGAAGTTATAAAAACCCATTAAAGAGAAAATACCTGCGGAAAAACCGGCACCTGCTTCAAGAATGTGTCCGCCATTTTCGCCATAATTACCAAATTTATCTGCTCCTGTGTAACCCGGAAAATAATAATCGGTAACCACCACTGTTACCGGACCCGTAGAATAACTTACATAAAGATCATTTTCATTTGCTGCACCGCTGGTTAATGCAAAACTACCCCAGGCCCCAATTTCTAGTGCACCACCGGCAAGCTCGGTACCGTATGTTAAGGCAGGCTGAACCGCTGCGGAATTACCAAAATCCCACCCGCGCCATACATATCTGGATACAACATCTGCTCCAATATCGAATTGCGCAAACAGCGGACTACTCATCATGGCAAACACAACGGCTACCAAAGTTATATTTTTAACTGAAATTTTCTTTAACATCTTTAACCTCCCTAAGTATTTAACTTTAATAATTATAAAAAACGTCTGTGTTGTTGCGCATAAGCAACAATGAAAATGAACTAAAAAAATTGTGTCTGCATATGGCCTCCTGATTTTTTCATTTTTTACAAACTTTCATATCTATTCTTTATTTATTTAATTATTTTTATATTTTTACTTTATTTTTTTTATTGAATGCGAGCTGATAATAAATAATATTTTTTTTCGTGTCAAATAAATAATTTATTTTTTTAGGTCTATTGCAATCCCGGCTTTCTTTTTTTATGTTGCAAAGACTTTTAGATAACAATTATTTAGCGAAAGTTTTCTTTATCTTTCTTAAAAATTGTTTTTATCAATCAGCAACTTTATTATTAAAGAATTACATAGAAAAAACTTTATTTTTTAAATTTTCTCGGAAATTACAATGGGAAATCATAAAAAGCGTGGTTTATATAATAGTTCGCTTGAGCATGACAGCTGTGGTATCGGCTTTATAGCGGACTTGAATGGTACAAAAAGTAATAAAATAGTTTCAGATGCATTACATATGCTGGAATGTATGGAGCACAGGGGCGGAACCGGGTTTGATAAAAACTCCGGTGACGGCGCTGGTATTCTTATGCAGATTCCACATAATTTCTTTGCAGGTTTGTGCGAACAGAAAGGCATTACATTAGCGGATCCGGGAAATTACGGCATCGGAGTTGTCTTTTTCCCTAAGAATGCCCAGCTGAAACAAAAATGCCGTACTCTGCTGGAAGACTACGTCAAAAAGCTTGACTTAGACATTATATATTATCGCAAGGTTCCTACTGATAATTTTGAATTGGGTGAAGCATCCAAAACCATGGAGCCGTCGGTAGAACATTTTGTTATTCCACGTCCTGAGAGCATGAGTAATGAAGTATTTGAGCGTAAAATGTTTGTTGCCCGCCGCTATTCTAATCGGGTAATTAATCAGGAACTACCAGAATTAAATGACCAGTTCTATATAGTTTCACTTTCATCGAAAACCTTAATATATAAGGGACAGTTAACAACCCGGCAACTAAAGAAATACTATCTTGATTTACAGAATCCTGAGATTGAAAGCGCTATTGCCCTGATTCATTCCAGGTTTTCAACAAATACTTTTCCGGCCTGGAAATTGGCACAGCCTTTCAGATATATCGCCCACAATGGCGAGATTAATACGCTCCGCGGAAATCTTAACTGGATGAAATCGAGAGAGAATCTATTTAAATCTGAATTCTTCTCAGATGAAGAAATGAACATGTTGCTGCCTGTTTGTGATCCGCGTGCTTCTGACTCAGCCAATCTGGACATGGTCATCGAACTTCTTACCCTGAGCGGCCGCAGCCTGCCGCACGTGATGATGATGCTTATTCCTGAAGCATGGCAGGAAAACAAAAAGATGGAAGAACATAAACGGGCATTCTATGAATACAATGCCTGCATTATGGAACCATGGGACGGTCCTGCTTCAATCTGTTTTACTGATGGAAAGATCGTCGGAGCGACACTTGACCGGAATGGTTTAAGGCCTTCACGTTATTTACTGACCAAAGACAATCTTCTGGTTATGGGATCGGAAACCGGGATACTGGAAATTGATCCTGCGAATGTTGCTGAAAAAGGTCGTCTCCAACCCGGAAAAATGTTTATCGCCGATATTGAGCAGGGACGAATTATCAGTGACGACGAGCTGAAACGAAAAATTTGCACTCAGAAACCTTATAAAGAATGGCTTGAACAGAATAAAATTGTAATCGATGATTTACCGGATCCGGAAGAATATATCCAGCAACCGACACACAGCAATCTGATAAGAAGACAACAGGTTTTTGGATACAGCACAGAAGATGTGCGGGTTGTGCTCAAAAAAATGATCCAGACCGGGCAGGAAGCCATCGGGTCTATGGGTAATGATACGCCCCTGGCTGTATTGTCGCATCAATCGCAGCATATCTCACATTATTTTAAACAATTATTTGCCCAGGTAACCAATCCGCCTATAGATGCAATTCGTGAGCGGTTGGTAATGGCACTGCAGACTTATGCCGGTGATTCAAAGAATTTATTAGAAGAAACACCTGACCACTGCCATAAGATTGAATTGATTTACCCCGTTCTTACAAACCGGCAATTAACAAAGATCCGCTATGTGGATCATGATCACTTTCAAAATAAAACAATTGATATGATTTTTAGGGCAGATGGATTACCCGGCCGCCTGGAAAGAGCCCTTGATAAGATCGCCCGATATGCTGTAGACGCTATTGAAGACGGTTTTTCCATCATTGTACTTAGCGATCGTGGTGTGGATAGTGACCACGCTGCTATTCCATCACTCCTTGCTGTATCGACTATTCATCATAAATTGATCAGCAAAGGTTTGCGCGGAAAGGCTGATATTATTGTCGAAGCCGGTGATATTCGTGAGACACACCATTTTGCTACTGTACTTGGATATGGTGCTTCTGCAGTCAACCCTTATATGGCAATTGAAACCCTGATAGATTTACGCGATCAGGGTCAGATCGACCGCTTGCTTAGCAATGAAGAAATTGAACAAAAGTACATTTATGCCATCTGTAAAGGCCTGCTTAAAATATTCTCTAAGATGGGTATCTCAACATTGCAATCGTATCAGGGTGCACAGATATTTGAAGCCATCGGAATAAATTCAGAAGTTATTGATAAATATTTCCCAGGAACAGTATCACGCATTGAGGGTATCGGGCTTGATGAAATAGCACGTGAAACTCTCATTCGTCATCGTGTAGGATTCCCGGGAAGACCGGTTAATGTTCGCCGGCTCGATGCAGGTGGTGTTTATCAGTGGAAATCAAATGGTGAATATCATTTATTCAATCCGGATACAATTCATCATTTGCAAAACTCGACACGAAACAATGACTACCAGGAATTTAAACAGTATGCCAACCTGGTAGATGATCAAAGCAGACGTGCTTATACATTACGCGGTTTATTTGCATTCAATCCCGATCGTCCTGCGGTTCCCATTGAAGAAGTAGAACCTATTGAAAACATATTTAAACGGTTTGCAACAGGGGCTATGTCATTTGGTTCCATTTCCTGGGAAGCGCATACTACTCTTGCCATCGCCATGAATCGTATTGGTGGTAAATCCAATTCCGGCGAAGGAGGCGAAGATCCCATACGCTATGAAAAAGATGAAAATGGCGATCTCCGTCGTTCTGCCATCAAGCAGGTGGCATCGGCACGGTTTGGTGTAAGCAGTTACTATCTTACAAATTGTGATGAAATTCAGATTAAAATGGCACAGGGTGCAAAGCCGGGTGAAGGTGGTCAATTACCCGGACATAAAGTTGACAGCTGGATTGCCCGTGTACGTAATTCGACTCCGGGTGTAGGTCTTATATCACCACCGCCGCATCATGATATTTATTCAATTGAAGATCTGGCCCAGCTTATTCATGACTTAAAATCAGCAAACCGTGAAGCCAGAATCAATGTAAAACTCGTTTCTGAAGCAGGTGTAGGAACAGTAGCTGCAGGTGTTTGTAAAGCGAAAGCAGACGTTGTATTAATTTCAGGGCACGATGGCGGAACAGGCGCATCACCCCTTAGTTCCATCCGTCATGCCGGTTTGCCATGGGAGCTCGGCCTTGCAGAAACGCAACAGACACTTGTTAAAAACAAGTTACGCAACCGCATTACAGTCCAAACAGACGGCCAGATTAAAACTCCGCGTGATCTCGCAATTGCTACCCTGCTTGGCGCTGAAGAATGGGGCGTTGCTACTGCAGCCCTTGTTGTCCAGGGTTGTATTCTTTTAAGACAATGTCATCAGAATACCTGTTCAGTGGGCATCGCTACCCAGAATCCTGAATTGCGAAAACGTTTTAACGGAAAAGTGGAACATGTTATAAACTTTTTCACCTTTATGGCACAGGGATTACGTGAAATTATGGCTGAATTAGGATTCCGGACAATAAATGAAATGGTCGGTCAGGTACAATGTCTGCAAACCCGTGAAGGAATTGATTACTGGAAACATAAAAATCTTGATTTATCAGCTATCTTTTTAAAAGAAGAAGATGGAGCTGAACATGGCTTATTTAAAACCAAAACACAAGATCACCGCATTGCCAAGCAATTAGACTGGCAGATTCTCACAGAAACAAGACGCGTTTTTGATAGTGGCGAAAAAATTATAACCAAACTTCGTATTAAAAACACAGATCGGACGGTGGGTGCCCTGCTCTCCAATGAAATCTCAAAGGTTTTTAAACAGGATGGATTACCTGAAGACAGTATCCACGCATTATTCAACGGAACGGCCGGTCAGTCTTTCGGAGCGTTCCTGGCACCTGGTGTAAAATTTGAGCTTGAAGGTGATGCTAATGACTATTTCGGGAAAAGCCTGTCCGGTGGAAAACTGATTGTTTACCCGCCGAAAGAATCCACTTTTACCCCGAGTGAAAATATTATTATCGGTAATGTTGCATTTTACGGTGCAACCGCCGGAGAAGCCTACATTCGTGGTATGGCCGGTGAACGATTCTGTGTAAGGAATTCCGGAGCAAAGGTAGTTGTAGAAGGAGTTGGTGATCATGGTTGTGAATATATGACCGGAGGTTATGCCGTGATTCTTGGAAAAACAGGTAAAAACTTTGCAGCAGGAATGAGCGGTGGTATTGCTTATGTATACGATCCTGAAAAACAATTGAACGAGAACTGTAACCAGGAAATGGTTGATCTTGACCCATTGCTTGATAAAGATTTTGATATTTTAAAAGAAATGCTTCAAAAACATACAGAGTATACTCAGTCTGATATTGCTGCAAAAATTATTAAAAAATGGCGGGAAGAGTCGTTCAAATTCATCAAAGTATTTCCGCGGGAATTTAAAAACGTCCTGCAGAACAGAGCTGATGAAAAAGACAGCTTCACTCCATTTGTAACCCGGGAGGTAGCTAATGGGTAAACCAGGAGGTTTTCTGGAACATAAGCGTGAACTGCCGGATAATGTTCCTGCAGCCGAGCGTAAAAAACATTATAATGAATTTATTAAAGATGAAGAGTTTGGCGATAAAATTGTGGCGCAGGCCAGTCGCTGTATGGGATGCGGAACACCCTTCTGCCACCAGGGATGTCCATTAGGTAATTTTATCCCCGATTTTAATGATGCTGTTTATAATAATGACTGGATCGATGCTTTCCAGATATTGAGCGCGACAAACAATTTCCCTGAATTTACAGGCCGTATCTGCCCTGCCCCCTGCGAACATTCTTGTGTTTTGGGCATCAACCAACCTGCTGTTACTATCGAAAATATTGAAAAAAACATTGTTGAATATGCATATAAGAATGGCCTGGTTAAAGCACAGCCGCCGCAACAGAGAACAGAGAAGCGTGTTGCTGTTATCGGATCCGGCCCCGCAGGATTGGCAGCAGCAGCCCAATTAAACAGCGCAGGACACTGGGTTACTGTTTTTGAACGGTCCAACGCAATTGGTGGTTTGCTGCGTTATGGCATTCCGGATTTCAAGCTTTCTAAATGGATTATTGACCGTAAGCTGGAAATTCTCCAGGAAGAAGGGATTGAATTCAGAGTAAACGAAAATGTAGGTGTTGATGTTGAAATAGAAGAACTGCTCGATAACTATCATGCTATTGTTCTTGCAACCGGCTCAACCGTTCCCCGTGATTTACCAGCCGCAGGACGTGATGCAAACGGTATTCATTTTGCCATGGATTTCCTTGCCAGAAACTCGGCAAAAGTACAGGGAAAGAAAACACCTTTCCCTTTTATCGGTGATTTTATCGATGCAAAGGATAAACATGTTATTGTTATCGGTGGCGGGGATACCGGTTCGGACTGTATAGGTACGGCGAATCGTCACGGAGCCGCATCGATCAAACAATTTGAGATTATGCCCAAGCCGCCCAAAGAACGCGACAAAAACATGCCCTGGCCGCAATATGCACGCACCCTGAAAGAAACATCTTCACACGAAGAAGGATGTGAACGTTTCTGGTCTGTTTTAACCAAAGAATTTATAAAAGATAAAGAAGGAAATCTAAAGGCGCTTAAAACTGTAGATATTGAGTGGAGTGGCGGTTCCTTTAAAGAAATTGCCGGCACTGAAAAAGAACACAAAGCAGACCTTGTTCTTTTAGCGATGGGATTTTTACATACTCAGCATGAAGGATTGCTCGACAAATTAAAAGTGGCTTATGATCAGCGCGGTAATATTGCTGCCCCGGAAGGCAGTTATCAAACTTCTTTAGACGGTATATTTAGCTGCGGAGATGCACGCCGCGGACAATCTCTTGTTGTTTGGGCGATTTCAGAAGGCCGCGAATGCGCTGTCAGTGTAGACAAATTTTTAAACAATGGTGTTTCACTACTTCCCCAAAAAAGCACATCACAACTAATCTCCGTAATGGAGCTCACCTGATTGCTGATTGAAAGGCTGCTCCATCAGGAGCGGCCTTTTTTTTGTTTTAGAACGCTGCGAAAAACCCAAACTCAAATTCAGAAATAGTGTCGTATTGACCATAAAAGCCAATACTTCCTGTAATATCCTGCAAACCGATACTGTAACCAACTTCTTCTTTTTTGCCATGAGTTACATAAGACAAGCCAACAGAAGGAGCAAGATAATCAGCTACGATTAAAGGTAAGGGAATAAAACTGAATGGGTTCTCGATCTCAAAAGGTATTCCCCAAATTGCAGAATATGTTTGATATCCGGACACGTCACCAACAGGAATAAGTCCTGCTGAAAAAAGAAGTGACCAGTCATCAGGCTGGTTGTATCCCGTGAAGTCATCATTACCAGTATGATACCCAAACACCAGACCAATGCCGCTTAAGTTATTATAAACAAACCCGGCGCTGATACCTTCATTGGATAAAGCCATCATTCCATTCGAAAAACCTTGAACTGCTGCTTCCTGATTTACTTTGTAAGATAAACTTTTCAAATAACGATTCGAAGGATCAATACTTAACCCCTGATCCACATATCTTTTAGCTAAACTATATTCACCGGCATTGTATGCTGCAACTGCTTTACTATAATAATCCATTGCATAACCAAAAGTGGTTTTGTGTTGTTCTACCTGTTTAGCAATTCTTTTATCACGTGCTTTTGTCTCGCGTTTTTCTGCAATTTCTTCTTTTTTCTTTTGGATTGCATTATCTTTTAGTAATTCTCGTATGGCAGATCTAATGTCGCTGAATGTTGGCGATGAAATTTCAATAATCTCTATACCGCTTATATAACCATACTCTTCCCAGACCGCTGCACCGCCGCCTTCAAAGTCATTTTCTTTCGCATATTGATTGATTCTGTCTTTCGCATCCTGACTAAAGGGTATTTCTCTTGAGCTTTTAACTTTTGTATAGAGATCAAATTGATTGTCGTAAGTATGTTCTATGAATACATTGGTGATACCGGCATCAAAAGTGACTTTCGCGATAGGACTTTTTGCTTTTACCGGAAAAACAAAACCATACTTTTCTAACTCATAAGTGCTGTAATAATTTCCTTTATACCAGTAGCCATTAATTTCAACAGATTTCAGCATCCCTTCAACATAGGGATAACCAAACCCTAAACGCTGCATTGCCACATCGACATCAACAGAAGGAGCATCTTCCGTATTTTGATTCCAGCTGTTAAAATACTGATGCAGTGGCTTTGATTGTGCGAAAACATTACCGGTTAATAATAAAAGTACAATAATGAATAACAGACGTTTCATTTTTTCTCCTGCTTGTGAATGTCTTTAAATTTTAAGATGCAATTATTTTCTACAACCGGTTCACGGCTGCACATAGAAAAAAAGTTTTAAATATGGATTATACATCCTGAAGAAAGAAATATTCTTCGTCCTTGAAAAACTATTCCTAAGTGAAAAAATTCAAGGTTAAGGTTTAACATTGTTTAAGCCAAACTTTTTTTAGGGGTCTATATCACACTAAACGTCAAATTTTTTTTGAAACCACTTGTAATTCAGTTTCATATGTTTAAATTAATACTGACCGGTCGGTCAATAAAAAATACAAGGAGAATATGGCACCTCGAATCGTTGATAAGGAAGCAAAGAAAAACCAGATAATTCAGGCTGCGTTGCAGGTGTTCGCAAAAAACGGAATTGCCAAATCTAAAATGATTGATATCGCTAACGCCGCCGGAGTGGGCAAAGGAACGATTTATGAATACTTCCGCAGCAAGGAAGAAATATTTGCAGAAGCTTATAATACATTCTTTGCCGATATGAAAGAAAGTTTGATAACACATATTGCTGAAGTTGATGATCCGGTTGAAAAATTAAATCTTTTGTCCAATTTAAGTTTTTCTTTTCTTGACTCGGAATCACGAGACTTTGCTGCAGTAATGATGGATTTTTGGGCAGAAGGTGTCCGTACCAAAAATGATGAAATGCTGGAAATTGTAAACCTTAAACGAACTTACACGGAATACCGTACTTTAATAAGTCAAATTGTCCGTGAAGGCATTCAAAAAGGAATCTTCAAAAAGGTTGATGTCGATTCTTATTCGGCTATTCTTATTGCAGCGCTTGACGGCATCCTTCTGCAGACAATAATTGATCCCAATATCATTAATCTGGTAAATGTTGAGAAAACACTTTCAGAAACACTTATTTCAGGACTAAAAAAATAAAGGAACTGTCATGAAATCAATATCTTTTTTTTTCCTGGTTGTATTTATTTTTTCATCTTTGCTTTATGCCCAGGATAGCGCCCGTGATATCGTAGATAAATCCAACCAGCTTTTGCGTGCTAACAGCAGTTATTCGGAAGTAATAATGAAAATAGTAAAACCGGACTGGTCGAGGGAAATGCACATGAAAGTATGGTCAATTGAACCGGATTATGCACTTGTTCTCGTGACTGAACCCGCGCGTGATAAAGGAACGGTTACTTTAAAGCGTAAAAATGAAGTCTGGAATTACATCCCCACGGTGCAGCGTACGATTAAAATCCCGCCTTCAATGATGCTGCAATCCTGGATGGGTTCGGATTTTACAAATGATGACCTTGTCCGCCAGTCTTCCATTGTACAAGACTATAATCATTCGATCATCGGAGAAGAAAAATATAAAGGATACGATTGTTATAAAATTCATCTGGATCCAAAGCCGGAAGCCGGCGTCGTCTGGGGGAAAATATACATCTGGATTTCAAAAGAAAGCTATCTCCAGTTAAAAATTGAATACTACGATGAAGACGACTACCTGGTTAAAAGCATGACCGGGGATAAAATAAAGGAAATAGGTGGCCGGACAATTCCTTCCTACTGGGAAGTTACTCCTGAAGATAAACCGGGTCAGAAAACAATTATGGAGTACAAAGATATTGAGTTCAATAAAAAACTCAGTACCGATTTCTTTTCTCAGCAGAACATGAAACGCGTAAGATAGCAGGAGTAATAGAAGTGAGATCTGTATTAGTAGCCGGCGCTTCAGGATATTTGGGTCAGCGCCTTGTTCAAAGCTTATCAGAAAATAATTTCCGGGTTACAGCGCTTGTTCGAATCAAGAATAAAATCAAACACCTGGACAAATATGTTGCAAAATATATTGAAGCAGAAGTAACAAAGCCGGAAACTTTAAAAGACACTATCAATGAAATTGATGTTGTGATTTCCACGGTTGGCATAACAAAACAGCGTGATGGCTTAACCTATATGGATGTTGACTACCGGGCGAATTTAAATTTGCTGAATGAAGCGCAGAAATGTGGGGTAAAGAAGTTCATTTATGTCTCTGTTTTTAATGGTCATAAATTAAAAGATCTTAAAATAATACAAGCCAAATTAAAATTTGCAGAAGCGCTAAGATCTTCCGGGATGCCCTACCTGATTATTAACCCCAACGGTTTTTTCTCCGATGTATCCGAAATTTTTCGAATGGCAGAGAAGAATACCGTTTACCTTTTTGGCGATGGCAATCTTAAAGCAAATCCCATCGACGGAAAAGATTTAGCAGACAACATCGTGCAAAATATCGATTCGGACAAAAAAGAAATTGAAATAGGCGGCCCTGAAATTTTGACGCAGAACCAGATTGCAGAAATTGCCTTCGATGTTTTGGGCAAAAAGAAAAAAATCCGTTACATCCCTATTTGGATGTCGCGATTCCTGTTGAAAATTATCCGATTCTTTACAACCGTTAAAATTTATGGCCCGATTGAATTTTTTATGACTGTACTAACGATGGATATGATCGCTGACAGTTATGGAAAGACAACTCTAAAAGAATATTTTAAAACTCTTAAAAAATAGAGCATGATATGTATCTGAAACTTGCCTGGAAAAATGTCTGGCGCAATAAGAAACGTACTCTGATTGTCTCTGCATCCGTTTTTTTTGCTGTTATTTTATCCTGCCTGCAGCGGTCTGCGCAGATAGGTAGTTTTGATTACATGGTCCACTCCATCACAAAAATTTACCTTGGGGTATTACAGGTCCAGCATAAAAACTACTGGGAAAACCGCTCGCTGGATGACAGCATTGTTCTGAGTGATTCACAAAAGGACGAAATCAATAAAATAAAAAATATAACCAGTATTACTCCAAGGATTGAAAGTGTTGTTCTGATCTCCGGAGACAGTCTTGTACGCGTTGCACATATTACCGGAATTGATCCACACGCTGAAGATAAAGTAAGCGGGACATCAAAATATCTGCAAAAAGGTGAATATTTTTCTCTCAAAGATGGAGCTTTGATTGCATCCGGTTTGGCGGAAAGGTTAAAACTTTCAATCGGCGATTCACTGCTTATATACGGGTTAGGATTTCACGGCCAAACAGCGGCTGCCCTGCTTCCTGTCACAGGAATTTTAAAATTTCCAATTGAAAAAATGAATACATCGACAGTTTATATTAATATCAAAAAAGCCGCCGACATTTTTGGTTTGGAGAACCGGATTACTTCTTTAGCCGTTATGATTGATGACCTTAATGAGTTAAACCGTGTATCAGGTGATATTCATAAATTTATTTCCAGCGATGAAACCGTTTTAACCTGGGAAGAACTGCTCCCGGAAATCAAACAGACCATTCAGTTTAAAACCAGCAGCAATTTTATTCTTATCGGCATCCTGTATATTGTTATTGCCTTTGGTATTTTCGGGGTTGTGATGATGATGACGCTGGAAAGAGAAACCGAATATGGCATTCTAAATGCGCTTGGCATGAAAAAAAGGCGCATGTTCCTGGTTACATTTTTTGAAAACGTTTTCCTGGCGTCCATTGGCACTTTGAGCGGAATTATTGCCGCCATCCCTGTGACCACATACCTGGCGCATCACCCGATCCAACTTACCGGCGAAATTGCTAAATCCTGGGAGCAGCTTGGCATTGAAGCGGTTTTTTCCTTCAGCGCCGATCCGTCTATTTTTGTAAACCAGGCCATGATTATTTTTATAATTTCTTTTATCTGCCTGATTTATCCAATGTTGTTTCTCAGCCGTTTAAAAATTGTTAAAGCCCTGAAAAAATAAAAGGAAAATTTAAATGTATTTTAAACTTGCCTGGAAAAATATCTGGCGTAATAAAAAGAGAACTGTGATCGTGTCAGCTTCCGTTTTTTTTGCCGTCATCCTTGCCTGTGTAATGCGCTCCGCCCAATTGGGTTCTTACAGTTACATGATTGATTCGGCCGCAAAAATGCAAACCGGTTACCTGCAAATCCAGGGTGAAAAGTTTTGGGAAAACCGATCATTGGACGAAAGCATCCAGCTGACTTCCGGCTTTCAGGATTCTTTACAGAAAATAAATCATATTACATCGTTAACACCAAGGCTGGAAGCCTTTGCCCTGTTATCAAAAGATTCAATCACAAAGGTTTCTCCGGTTATCGGCATCGATCCGCAAAAAGAACACAATATGACGGAACTGGATAAAAAATTGGTTTCCGGTCAATACCTGCAAAGTGGTGATCAGGGTATTATTATAGCCAGCGGATTGGCGAAACGTTTAAAAGCTGTACTTGGCGATTCGATTGTTTTGTACGGCAGTGGTTTTCACGGACAAATTGCAGCAGCGGAGCTGAAAATCACCGGAATTGTAGAGCTGCCGCTTCCGCAAATGAACGATGCCATGGCTTTTATCGATCTCCCGAACGCCCAATATATTTACGCTGCCCCGGGACGTATCACGTCGCTTTCGATCATGATTGATAATATCCGCAATTTGGAAACCGTTAACGATGCGGTCCATGGGATGCTTACAAATAAACTGACTGTAATGACCTGGGACGAAATGATGCCCGACCTGGTCCAGAGCATTGAAATGGACAACGCCAGCGGGCTGATTATGATCGGAATACTTTACATGGTGATTGCATTCGGCGTTTTTGGCACCATCATGATGATGACCGCCGAACGAGAAAAGGAGTTCGGCATTTTGAATTCGATCGGCATGAAAAAACAAAGAATGATTTTTGTCTCATTGATTGAGAGTGTGATGATTTCACTTATTGGTGTTGTTTTCGGAGTTCTGGGCAGCATCCCGATAACAGCGTACCTGAAAGCCAATCCGATTGTTTTAAGCGGAGATTCGGCAGCTGCCTGGGAAAGCCTGGGCATTGAACCTATCATGACCTTTAGTGTAAATCCGGATATTTATTTCTGGCAATCGATAATTGTTTTTGTGATTGCCCTGTTTTGCGCGCTTTACCCGTTGCTGTTTATTGGTCACTTAAAACCAATCCAGGCCATGAGAAGATAAAAATATAGTTTAAAACAAGTGTCATTCTGAACGCAGTGAAGAATCTTATGAAAGTAAGGTAAATACTTTAATTACCCAGCATGACAAAGTGTGAAAGGAAAATAAATGTTAACTCAACTTGCATGGAAAAATATCTGGCGCAACAAAAAACGCAGCCTGGTGATTATCCTGGCTATAATGCTCGGACTCTGGGGTGGTTTGTTTTCCGGTGCCATTATGATGGGTATGGCGGAATCCATGGTTGATTCTGCTATTGATCGTTACCTGGGTCATGTTGAAATCCACTCCAAAAAGTTTAAAGATGATGTCCAGATTACCAACTACATCAAAGATGTAAAAGCGGTTGAAAATGCCATCAATGCCCAGGATTCAATTGCCGGGTATTCCAAACGAACCATTTTAGAAGGAATGGCTGCCAGTGCAGCGTCATCATTCGGTGTAAAAATAGTCGGCATCGATCGTGTGGCAGAAAAAAGTGTAAGCCGCCTGTATCAAAAAATTGTCGACGGTGATTATTTTGATACACAGAAACGAAACCAGGTCATTATCGGTAAAAAGCTGGCGGATCGTTTGAACCTTAAATTAAGATCAAAAATTATCTTAACCTTCCAGGATGTCCACGGGGAAATCATCTACCTGGCCTGCCGTATCACCGGAATTTTCAAGACGGAGTCCAGTGTCTTTGACGAAACCAATGTTTTTCTGCGGCAAGTTGACCTGATGCGCTCGCTGCATCAGACAGAGACTTTGATACACGAAATTGCCATCCGCGTGAAGTCCGCAAAATACGTCCCTGTCGTAGAACAAAATCTTGCATCAGCATTACCGGGTTTGGCCGTCGAAACCTGGGAAAAGATGGCTCCGGAGCTGGCCTTTGTGTCGTCATCTATGGAAGCCTTCACGTACCTGTTTGTCGCCATCATCCTTTTTGCCCTGTTGTTCGGAATTACCAACAATATGCTGATGAGTGTTGTGGAACGCATCCGCGAGCTGGGCATATTAACAGCGGTAGGAATGAAAAAAAGCCGGGTATTTTTTATGATCCTGCTTGAAACCATTTTCCTTTCCATGACCGGCGGTATTCTGGGAATGACGGTGGGTGGTTTCTTTATAGGATTTTTTAACAGTGCCGGCATTGATCTCTCAGCCTTTGCGACCGGGCTGGAAAGTTTTGGATCGGCTTCAATGCTTTACCCGTTCCTGCCGGCAAGTATGTATATCGGTTTAACCATTATGATTTTATTTGCGGCAAATATTGCAGCTTTGCTGCCGGCCTGGAAAGCTACACATCTGACGCCGGCAGAAGCAATCCGAACGTATTAATTTTTAACAGAAGTAGATTAAGAATTCGATAAAAGATTTTTAAGGAGAAATCAAAAAATGGCACTTATTGAGTTAAAAGACATTTCAAAAACCTACAACACCACGGCCGTTCCTGTCAACGCGTTAAAAGACATCAATATAACTTTTGAAAAACAGGAATTTACTGCCATTGTTGGTCCGTCGGGATCAGGCAAAACCACCATGCTTAATATTTTAGGTGGCCTAGATAAGCCGACCAATGGAACCGTTATCATTGATAATAATGATATCACAAAAATGAAACCAGGCAACCTGGTTGATTTTCGCCTGAATAAAATCGGTTTTGTTTTCCAGGCGTATAACCTGATTCCTGTTTTAACCGCGCTTGAAAACGTGGAATTTATCATGCTGCTGCAAAAGGTTTCCAAAAAAGAGAGACGTGAACAGGCTGAGAACCTGCTGCAGGATGTCGGTTTAGGTGACCGCATGGATAATCGACCTTCACAACTCTCCGGTGGTCAGCAGCAGCGCGTTGCTGTAGCCCGTGCCCTTGCTTCCAAACCGGCTTTTGTACTGGCGGATGAACCGACAGCGAACCTGGATTCAAAATCAGCAGAATCCCTGCTTGACATGATGGAAGAAATGAACAAAAAGCATAATATGACCTTTATTTTCTCAACGCATGATGCGCGTGTCATAAAACGTGCCCGCCGAGTGGTCACCCTTGAAGACGGTATGGTAAAAGAAGACAAGATTAATAAATGATGAAACTAAAACTGCTAATTCTCACTTTGTTTTTGGCGGCTGCCAATGTTTTTGCTCAAAGCGAAAATTGGCAGACCTACGGTTATGCCAAATATCTTTTTTCCGTTGCAGAAAACAAACTTATCAGCAACGAAAATTTGATCGATCACCAGGTTCATTTTCGATTAAATAACCGCTGGTACCCGACCAGCAACCTGACCGCCGGGCTGGAATTCCGGATTCGCGGATTTAATGGCGGCATGGTTGAAAAAACGCCGGGATTCAAATCAACTGTCATAACCAACTACCCTTTTGCAGATTTAAAGACAGTGTTGTGGCATCAAAATTCGTCGCTTGGTTATGGACAGGTGGATCGTCTCTTTTTTGATTATACCAGCGGAAGCTGGCAATTTACAATCGGGCGCCAGCGCATTGCCTGGGGAACCAGTCTTGTCTGGAATGTTATCGATTTATTCAACCCGCAATCCATTCTTGATTTCGATTATGAAGAAAAACCGGGAAGTGACGCCATTCGTGTTCAGTATTACACCGGGGCCATTGGCCGGCTGGAGGCTGTTTACAAACCGGCTAAGAATAGCAACAAACAAACGGCGGCCTTATTGTGGCTGTTCAATAACTGGGATTACGATTTTTACCTTATTTCGGCTATTCAAAATAACAGCCCGCTTTTTGCCGCCGCTTTCTCCGGAGATATCCGGGGAGCCGGTTTTCGGGGAGAATTTAAATACACAAAGCCACCTTCGAGAGACCAACTACAGGGAACTTTATTACCTTTTGGCGAAAATTACAGTCAGGCAAATTCAAAAAACATCAGTGCGGTTTTATCCGCTGATTATACATTTCCCAGTTCATTTTATCTGCACTCTGAAGTTTTATACAATTCCATTGGCAAAACCGAGTATAGTGGATTGTACACATTTCAGGCAGTGCAAGCCGGGCTGCTTTCTCCTTCCCGCTGGTCTTTGTTTTTTGAAACTGCTTACGACCTGCATCCCTTGGTCCGCGGAGACTTTTTTGTTTTACACAACCCGCAGGATAATTCATCTATTTTTGTTCCATCAATTTCATGGTCTGTTATTACTAACCTGGACCTTTATCTGATTGGTTTTTTGACAGAAGGCCCAAATCTGAGTGAGTTTGGTAATTACGGAAAAGCATTCTATCTGAGAACCAAATATTCATTTTAATCCGGTCTTTTTCAGGATTTTAATAAGAAAAAATATTATTTTGGATTTCCAAATTTAAAAGGAAATAAAATGCGCCTTACAGTAAAACTCTTTTTAATCATTTTTTTAATCTCATCGGCAGGAATCCCTATGTTATCAGCAGGCCAAAATTCAACTTCAAACATCTACATCGGAACTTACACGCAAAATTCCGGGCAGGGAATTTATGTTTATTCATTCAACAATCAAACGGGAGAACTGGCGTTAAAACATGTTGTAAAAGGTGTTGAAAATCCATCATACCTAACTCTCTCATCAGACAACAGATATCTATACGCCGTTAATGAAAACATGGAGTATAACGGAAAACCAGGCGGTGCTGTAAGTTCGTTTCAGATAAATCCGCAGGATGGTAATTTAAAGTTTTTAAACATCGTCCCGTCTCAAGGACAGGCGCCGTGTTACATAAGCCTGTCTTCAGATAATAAATTCGCACTCGTCAATAATTATGTCGGGGCAACGGTGGCAAGTTTCCCGATAACCAAGAATGGATCCTTGCAGGAAGCTGTCTCAGTTATTACCCACGAAGGCTCAGGGCCAAATAAAAAACGCCAGGATGCGCCGCATATGCATTCAATTCGCCTGGAAAAAGAAAACAAATTTGCCTATGCAGCAGACCTGGGAAGTGATAAACTTTATACATACCAATTTGACAAATCAAGCGGGACTCTCACTCATCTTAAAGACAAAGATTTTTCACTTACTCCCGGCAGCGGGGCCCGCCATTTTGAAATTAACTACAAAAATGATTGTATTTACGTTATAACCGAATTGGCCAATACAATTGAAGTTTTTGGCAAATCATCCGGAGAGCGAATCCAAACAATAAGCACCCTTCCGGATAGCTTTAGCGGGCAGAGTTATTGTGCAGATATTCATGTGCATCCCGCCGGAAAATTTTTATATGGTTCCAATCGCGGACATAACAGCATTGCACTTTTTTATCTAAATCCTGAAAATGGAGAATTATCTTTTAAAGCTACTTTTCCTGTGCATGGAAACTGGCCACGTAATTTTGTAATCGATCCCAGTGGAAAATTCTTACTGGTAGCGAATCAAAAAAGCAATAATATTTCGGTTTTCAGGATTGATCCGGACAATGGCCAACTGGAATTTGTGTCTTCTGTTGAGACAGACGCCAGCCCGGTTTGCCTGAAATTTTCAGAATAATAAATCTTACAGATTAATTTTCAAGAATCTTCAAGAATTTTCGATAATCTTTTCAGCAAAATTAATTTTCGCTATTTTTTGGTTTTTAATATATTAAGTACATGCGAACAACAAATGAACAAATCAGAAATTATATGCATCACTATCATCACCATAAGCACACCCCAAGGTGATCCAGGAGAATTGCATATCTGAAAACTTCAACCCGGTTGCTCTCTTGGTAACCGGGTTTTTTTATTTTGGGAGAGAACATGATTACACTGGCGGTTCAAAAATCAGGAAGATTAAGTGAACAGACGTTTGCTTTGCTACAGGAATGCGGTATCAAATTCAACGGTTTGAGCAAACGATCGTTGATGATAAACGCGACAAATTATCCTTTACGTTTACTTTTATTAAGAGACGACGACATCCCGGAATGCGTTAATGACAACATTGCTCAGATCGGGATGGTTGGAGAAAACACACTTCTTGAGAAAGGTTTTGATTTAAAGATCATCGAACGATTGGGCTATGCCAAATGCAGACTGTCTATAGCTGTACCTGAAAAATCAGTCTTTAATAGCATGAAGGATCTTTCCGGTCAAAAGATTGCTACTTCTTATCCACATATCCTGGGAAAATTTCTGGATGAAAATAAGATTGATGCAGAAATCCATGAAATCAGCGGCTCTGTAGAAATTGCTCCGGGAATCGGATTGGCAAATGCAATTTTTGATATCGTCAGTACAGGCAGCACTCTTATAACAAATGGATTGCGTGAAGTGTTCACCGTCATGAAATCAGAAGCTGTTTTAATTCAATCCGATCAGACAACTGCTGAGCAGATAAGCCTTATTGAGGGTCTTATATTCAGAATGCGTGCCGTACGAACTGCCAAAGACTATAAGTATATTATTCTTAATGCACCAAATGAATCAATCGATCAAATTTGCAGTATACTCCCGGGAATGAAAAGTCCTACAATTACACCGCTGGTTACAAAAGGATGGAGTTCGCTATATTCGGTCATTGAAGAAAACACCTTCTGGGAAAACATTGACAAGTTAAAAAAAGCCGGGGCACAGGGCATCCTTGTTGTCCCGATTGAAAAGATGATAATGTAAAGCAAATACTATTATGAAAATTATTGAATATCCCGACATTTCGGACTATCCCAAGCTTCTCAGCCGTCCTGAACTGGACAACCAAAAGGTAAAAGACAGTGTTGCAGAAATATGTGATTATGTTAAAAGCAACGGTGATAAAGCTCTTTTTGAATATTCCGAAAAATTTGATGTCACTAAGCTGCAATCCCTGGCAATTACAGCAGATGAATGGTTACTGGCAGACACAATCGCTGATAACTTAAAAGAAGCAATTAAAGCAGCTGCTGTAAATATTCGCCGGTTTCACCAAAATCAAAAATCAGACGAAAAACCGCTTGAAACTATGCCCGGTGTAAAATGCTGGCGCAAATCTGTAGCTATCGAAAAGGTGGGTATTTATATTCCCGGTGGAAGTGCCCCGCTCTTTTCAACAGTATTAATGCTGGCTATCCCGGCTCAGCTTGCAGGCTGTAAAAAAATAATAATGGTTTCACCACCGGATAAAAACGGGCACCTGCATCCTGCGATTTTATTTGCTGCCAAAGAAGCAGGTGTCACAGATGTTTTTAAAAGTGGTGGCGCCCAGGCCATCGCAGCATTAGCGTATGGAACAGAATCTATACCAAAAGTCGATAAGATTTTCGGCCCTGGTAACCGATATGTGACGTATGCTAAACAACGTATTTCAACTGAAGGTATCGCGATCGATATGCCTGCCGGTCCGTCTGAAGTAGCAGTTATTGCCGATATATCAGCCGATCCGGAGTTTGTTGCAGCGGATTTACTGGCTCAGGCAGAACATGGCCCGGACAGCCAGGTCATTTTATTTAGTGATGATAAAGCAGTGTTGGAAAAATGCCTTATTGCAACTGAAAAGCAGCTGGAGAAACTACCACGCAAAGAAATCGCAGAAAAAGCTTTGCAAAACAGCCGGTTTATACTCTGTAAATCATTGGACAATGCTTTGGACATGAGCAATTTTTATGCCCCGGAACATCTGATAATAAACACAAAAAATGCTGATGTGCTTGCTGAAAAGGTTATCAATGCCGGTTCTGTTTTTATTGGAGCATACACCCCTGAAGCTGCCGGTGACTATGCATCCGGAACCAATCATACATTGCCGACAAATGGCTTTGCACGAGCATATAGTGGCGTTTCTCTTGATAGTTATTACAAAAAAATTACTTTTCAGAAAATATCTGAACAGGGGTTGAAAAATCTTGCCGGCACTATTGAAACAATGGCTGAAGCAGAGCAACTTATCGCTCATAGAAATTCAGTTTCTATTCGCAGGATCAAATTAAACGGAGAATCTGAATGAATATCCTGGAAAAAGTCAGAAAAAATATACAGGTTTTAAAACCATATTCATCTGCAAGGGATGAATTCAGCGGAACGGCACGTGTTCTACTGGATGCTAATGAAAATGCTTTTGGTTCAGCGGAAAAAGGTAATTGGAACCGCTATCCGGATCCGTATCAACGCTTGTTAAAAGAAAAGATTTCCGTTATAAAAAATGTCTCAGTAGAACAGATCTTCCTTGGCAACGGCAGCGATGAAGCCATCGATTTGTTTATCAGGGCATTCTGTGAACCCGGTCAGGATTCCATTGTATTGCATGAACCGACTTATGGCATGTTTCGTGTTGCGGCTGATATTCATGATATAACAGTAAAATCTTTTCTGCTTAATGATGACTTCAGCCTGATTGCTGAGAAAGCACTTAAAGCAGTTGACGAAACCACCAAAATCATTATTATCTGCTCACCAAACAATCCCAGCGCCAATGCTTTCGATCATGAACAAATTTTAAAAGTTGTCAAAAACTTCGATGGAATAGTAATGGTTGACGAAGCCTATATCGATTTTTGTCCTGAGAAAAGTATTCTGCATCAACTTAACAATTATGAAAATCTTGTTGTAATCAACACTTTTTCAAAGGCCTGGGGACTCGCCGGGTTGCGTCTGGGGATGGCTTTTGCTCATTCGGAAATCATAAAAGTACTGAACAAAATAAAATACCCGTATAATATCAGCGATGTTACCAAACAGCTGGCAATTAATGCTATTGAAAGAATCGAAGTAATGCATTCAATGGTTGAATCTATTCTTAGACAACGTGAAAAACTGGTTAATGCTTTGTCTCAAATCAGTATTGTAAAAGAAGTTTTTCATAGTGATACAAATTTTCTGCTTGTCCGTTTTGAAAAAACTCAGGAGTTGTTCAAATATCTGCGTGATCATGGAATCATCGTTCGTGACAGATCAAAACAGCCTTTATGTGAAGGATGTTTGCGGATTACCGTTGGGACTTCTCAGGAAAATGAGCTGTTGATTACAGCGATAAAAGATTTTAACCATAACAAAAACCGGTAAAGTATAATATGAAAAGAGTATTATTTATTGATCGCGATGGCACCATTATCCATGAGCCGCAAGATGAACAGATCGACAGCCTGGAGAAGCTCAGCTTTTTGCCCGGCAGTATAAGCGGATTGGCTAAAATTGCAAAACTGGATTTCACGCTGGTAATGGTCACCAACCAGGATGGTCTTGGGACCGATTCTTTCCCCGAAGAAACATTCTGGCCGGCACATAACATCATTCTTAAAACACTGCAAAGCGAAGGTATAGTATTCAAAGATATCTTAATCGACAAAAGTTTTCCGAATGAGAACAAGCCAACCCGCAAACCGGGAACGGGATTGCTTAAAAAATACATGAATGGCAAATATGATCTTGCGGAAAGCTATGTTATTGGAGACCGGGAATCGGATATCCAGCTTGCAAAAAACCTTGGTGCAAAAGCCATTTTTTTATCAGATAAAAATCATCCCGATGCAATTTTATCAACAACTAACTGGAATGACATTTATCGTTTCCTTGCACTTGAAACGCGCACTGTAAAAATCAATCGCAAAACGCAGGAAACAGATATTTCCCTGGAACTGAATCTTGATGGCAGCGGTAAAGCAGATATAAAAACAGGTATCGGTTTTCTTGATCATATGCTGCACCTTTTTGCCCGTCACAGCGGTGTGGATCTCTCCATAAAAATTAAGGGTGATCTGCAGGTGGATGAACATCATACAACTGAAGACTGTGCAATTGTGCTCGGACAGGCACTGGAAAAGGCGCTTGGTAATAAAAAAGGATTGGAGCGCTATGGCTTTGTTTTACCCATGGATGAGAGTTACGCAATTGTGGCCCTTGATTTTTCTGGGCGCAGCGATCTGATCTGGAAAGTAAAATTTAAACGCGAAAAACTTGGCGAAATGCCAACAGAGATGTTTCATCATTTTTTTAAATCATTCAGTGATAATGCGCGCTGTAACCTTCTGATAAAAGCAAAAGGTAAAAACGAACATCATAAAATTGAAGCCATTTTTAAAGGTGTTGCACGCTGTGTGCGTCAGGCTGTTCGCCGTGAACCGGGAAATCAACAGGTACCAAGCAGTAAAGAACTGTTATAGCGCAAAACAAATCATTTTAAGAGTTATAGGTTCAGAAAATTATTATAGCAAATCATGAAAAAAATTTGTCAAATATGCGGTAAAGATGAATCTCAAACAGAAGTCGTTCCATCGATAATTGTAAGACCATCTGTAGTAAGCATAATAAAACCTGATCATCCGGATTGGGATACAAATGGTTTTATCTGCAGAGAAGACTTACAAAAATATCGTAAGGAATACCTTCTTAAACTTATCTCTGATGAAAAAGGCGAAGTGTCCAACCTTGAGCTGGATGTTATAAACAAATTATCTGAATATGAAGCAATATCAGAAAATATAGAAAAAGAGTTTAAAGAAAACTTAACCTTTGGAGAAAAGCTATCTGATCTGATTGCTTCATTTGGCGGAAGTTGGAAATTTATTATTTCCTTTGGTTTGATTATGCTTTTTTGGGTTTCTGTTAACTCATATTTTTTAGCAGCTCAGGCTTTTGATCCTTATCCATTCATCTTATTAAATTTGGTGCTTTCCTGTCTTGCTGCGCTTCAGGCACCCATCATTATGATGAGCCAAAACAGGCAGGAAGCAAGGGACAGAAATCGGGCTGAACAGGACTATAAAATAAATTTAAAAGCAGAATTAGAGCTAAGGCAGCTTCACCAGAAAGTTGATCATTTATTAATTCAGCAATGGGAACGAATGGCTGAAATTCAGGCAATTCAGCTTGAAATGCTGGATGAACTAAAAAAATCCACAGCCGGGTAAAAATATAAATCTATGAAAGTAGCAATTATAAAATACAATGCCGGTAATATACATTCCGTTGAACTGGCCCTGACCCGTTTGGGTGTAAAATCTATCCTGACCGATGATCCGGATGTGATCAATGCAGCGGATAAAGTTATTTTTCCCGGACAGGGAGAAGCCAGCAGTGCCATGGAATATTTAACAAAACACAACCTGGATTCTGTACTCAGGAATTTAGGTCAGCCGTTTCTCGGTATCTGCCTGGGATTACAGCTTATGTGTAAACATTCTGAAGAAAATAACACAACCGCGCTGGGCATCTTTGACACGGTGGTAAAAAAATTCCAGTCTAAAGAACTTAAAATTCCGCAGGTCGGCTGGAACCGGGTGATTAATATTAAAACACCTTTATTCAGCGGTATTAAGGAAGGCAGCTTTTTCTATTTTCTGCATAGTTTTTACGCTCAGAAAAATTCAGGAAATGTAATCGGGGAAACAGATTATGGAATAAATTATGCATCTGCTTTGCAGCACAAAAATTATTACGCGGTGCAGTTCCATCCTGAAAAAAGCGGTGAGAATGGTGAAAAATTACTAAAAAACTTTTTGGACTTATGATTGAATTAATCCCGGCTATTGACATCATTGGCGGTAAATGCGTAAGACTTTACCAGGGTGATTACCAGCAGAAAACGGAATACAGCAGTAACCCGCTGGACGTTGCTCAGGCCTTTGAACAGGCAGGAATAAAGCGACTGCACCTGGTTGACCTTGATGGCGCAAAAGAGAAGAAACCTGTGAATCTGGATATACTTAAAAAGATCGCTTCGAAAACCAGTCTGACCGTCGATTATGGCGGTGGTATCAGCAGCACTGCTGTTATTGAACAGGCTTTAAATTGTGGGGCAAACCAGGTAACTGCCGGCAGCATTGCCGTCCGTCAGCCCGAGTTGATGGACCAATGGCTGATGCAGTTTGGTTCACAAAAACTTATTCTTGGCGCCGATGCCCGTGACGGAAAGATTGCTGTTTCCGGCTGGCAGGAAGAGACCACCTGGGATGTGCTTGAGTTTATCAGACTGTTTTACGAAAAAGGTTTTCGCTACCTGATCAGTACGGATATTAATCGTGACGGTGCATTAAGCGGACCGGCCATTGATTTGTACAAGGACATAAAAAAAAGTTTCCCGGCTATGTACGTGATTGCCAGTGGCGGAGTAAGCAGCATAAAGGACATCGAAAGGCTGGATCAGAATGGTATTGACGGTGTTATTTTCGGGAAAGCATTTTATGAAGGAAAAATCTCACTGGATGAACTGAAAGCATTTGTATGTTAACAAAACGTATTATTCCCTGCCTGGACATTAAAAACGGACGTACGGTGAAAGGCATAAACTTCGTCAATCTGCGTGATGCCGGTGATCCGGTGGAGCTTGGTGCAGCCTACAGCCGCGCCGGTGCCGATGAACTGGTTTACCTGGATATTACGGCAACCATCGAAGAACGTAATACTTTTGCGCAACTTGTAACGCAAATCGCCCTGAACCTGAGCATCCCTTTCACTGTCGGCGGCGGGATCCGGACGGATGAAGATGTGGCGCGCATGCTTGGAGCCGGTGCTGACAAAATAAGCATAAACTCGGCAGCCGTTCGCAACCCCGGTATTTTGGATATAATGGCCCGGCGTTTTGGCTCACAATGTATTGTTCTGGCGATTGATGCCCGATTTAAAGAAAACGACTGGTATGTTTACCTGGATGGCGGACGCACACCAACGGAAATTAAAGCCCTGGAATGGGCTAAAGAAGCAGACAGCCGCGGGGCAGGTGAAATTCTGCTTACATCGATGAATCATGACGGGACAAAAAACGGTTTTGCAGATGAGCTGACCGCAATGTTTTCAGAAAGCCTGGGTATTCCCGTGATTGCATCAGGGGGTGCCGGAAATATGGATCACTTTAAGAATATATTCGAGAAAGGAAAAGCCGATGCCGCCCTGGCAGCCAGCGTTTTTCACTTTGGCGAGATTAAAATAACAGATTTAAAAAAGTATCTTTACGAACAAAACATAATGGTCAGATATGAAAATTAATTTTGATAAATTAAATGGACTCGTACCGGCAATTATCCAGGATAATGCCACAAATAAAGTACTCATGCTTGGGTTTATGAATCAGGAAGCGCTGGATAAAACACAATCTTCCGGACAGGTAACCTTTTACAGCCGAACAAAAAAACGCTTATGGACCAAAGGAGAAACATCGGGTAACTTTTTAAATGTTACTGAAATAATTCCAGATTGCGATGATGATACCCTGCTTATCAAAGTAAAACCACAAGGCCCGGCCTGCCATACCGGGGCGGATACCTGCTTTAATGAAGAAAACCGTGAAAGCAGTTTTTTATTTGAGCTGGAAAAAGTAATCCAAAAGCGTAAAACAGCATCGGCAGACGCGTCTTATACCGCGCAGTTGTTTCAGAAAGGCGTTAAAAAAATCGCCCAGAAAGTGGGCGAAGAAGCAACCGAAACCATTCTTGAAGCGATGGATAACAACAAAGAACTGTTTAAAGAAGAAAGCGCCGACCTGCTCTATCATTTGCTGGTGCTGATGGCTGCGCAAAACCTGAAATTGTCTGACACAATCGAAGTTCTTGAAAAAAGACATAAAAAATAAGTACTTTGTTTTCTTTAAATCATTACTTCCGGGATATTGTACAAAAAGTTTTTTAGCTTTCAGAAGTTTCGATTATTTTAACATCACCTATTTTGTAATTAAATTAAGCTGTATTTATTGCCTAAATTATTTATCCGACATCCCCTGTTTTCCTTATTTTTCAGGTATTTATTTTTTACATAAAGTTTATTTTGTCTTAAATTTGCGGCTTACGAATTAAGGAGAAAATATGCCTGGCGAGCTCCCGCTTAATAAGGAAGATCTGCATCTTATAAAGATGCTTAAAAGCGTACGAACACTGCGTCATTTAAACGACAATGAAATCAAAGAAGTTATAGGTTCATCAAAACGTTACAAGTATGAAAACGGTGAAACCATTTTCTCAGAAGGCGAAATTGGCACAGCGGTTTACATTGTTCTGGATGGTATCTTTGTAATTGAAAAATACGGCCAGGTGCTTAAGGTTCTAAATAAAGGTGATCTTTTTGGCGAGATTGCCCTGATCGATGAACGACCCCGCACCGGCACCGTAAAAGCTAAATCCAACGGCATGCTGCTTGTACTGGATAAAGAGCAGATCCAGACCGGTGAAACAATGTCCGCATCGGCTCTGATGAAGATTTACCGCGGATTTTCCGAGCTGATAACCTCCTACATCCGCGAAGGCGATACGCTCTACGACGAAATGGATGTGCTGATTATCCAGGATGGCGGCTGTGCCCCGGGCTACAACCCGGTAACAGGTTACATTGCCGAATTCCTGGAAAAAATGGGACGCCAGATTTTTGTTGCCGCCCAGGGATTTAAGTCGGTGGTTCAGAACAAATCAGCCGATTACCGCTGCCTTATTTATGATTACAACCGCTACCGCCAGATGGATCATATCCGTGGCGTATTGTTTGCCCCGCCGCTGCGGGCTGCCCGCGGGGCCGATTTCCGGACCGAGCGCTATCCGCAGTTCAAAGAAGAAAAAAACCAGGAACTGGCCATCCGCGCCATTAAAGAACGCAAAGTAAAGATCGTTATCGGTGTCGGCGGGAACGGTACATTTGCCGGAATTTATGAAATGAGTAAAAAGCTGCCTGACGTTTCGTTCTATTTTATCCCGGTAACAATCGACAGTGATATATGGGGGACTTCCTGTATCGGTGAATTTACAGGCGTTGAAGTAGGTGCTGAAAAAATCCGCGGTTATATGGCAGATGCCCGCACACACGGCCGGTGTTATATCGTTGAGATGATGGGTGCACACGGCGGTTACCATGCTTTACATTCATGTCTTGGTGCCGGAGCCCATCTAGCCGTTCTTCCGTCTTCTAACTACAATATTGATAAGCTGGCCAAAGTAATTAATCCACGCTCTGAAACGGTAATCGTTGTTGCAGAAGGTTATAAAATTAAGCTGCGCCGTGAAGAAGGTTACCTTGGTAATGCCGCCGAATATTTCCGTGATGAACTGATCAAAGCCGGACTGGACACTCAGCAAAAAGTTATTTGTGAAGCTTTCTCCAGAGACATTCGTGGAGCCATGCCCAATAATATGGATATTACCCTGGCTCAGCGTATGGCACGGAAAATATGTGATCTTATAACCGATGGTATTAAAAATGTGATGCCTGCTGTACGCGCCGGACAGGAATACAACATCCCGTTTGATGATATACGGACAGACAACTCGGTTGAATCGACCTTAGCCAATCTCGCCAACCGGCTGTTCTGATAAAAACCACCTAAAAGCTCTCAGTTTATTGCCGCAGGCGGCTGCACATTACCAATGGATGATCAGGTAATAAAACACATATTCCGTGCAGAAATGGTTCAAAACAATGAACTTAAAAAAATATTTTTTAATCCTTTTTCTTTTATCATTTATCTTTTGTCTAAGTAACTGCTCCGACCCGGCTACCAAACCACCGCCCCCACCGGTTGAACAGCAGCGCGACACAATAACCGTAAGCCTGGAGCAAACCACACACCGGTCTATTTCAGTGCGCTTAAGTAAAAAGTTAAAAGCTAAAAATAACTATGTGCTTAACCGTATTTCAGGCACAGATACTTTCTCATTTGTCATTTTTCCTTTGTCATCAGCCGATACGCTGATAATAGACGACAACGACGGCGCAGGTTTAACTATTGACACTGAATATGGTTACTTTGCTTACCGAGTGGATTCTATAGGAGCAGCGCAGGATACCAGCAACACTCTTATTGCACATACACTGCCACCCACCAGCCATGACTATACCTGGACGGAATATACCATGGGTAGCTTCCCTTCTGCTGAATTATATGATGTGTGGGGCACGGATGAAAATAATGTATATGCAGTAGGTGGGGTAAAAATTGGTGATTCAACTGTTGGTATAATTAGATGGAATGGAATAGAGTGGATACCAGTAACAACACAGGCTGGTGGATATGCTATTTTTGGGTTTGCTGAAGATGATATTTGGGTTACTGGAGGCGGCGGAGCTTTTCATTATGATGGATCAGAATGGTTACATCTTGAAAATGTTCCTGTTTTACACGAAAACAGACCTTATACATCTATCTGGGGTACGAGCAGTAACAACCTCTATTTTGCAGGAACACATGGCCGTATTGTGCATTGGGATGGCAGTAAAGCCACACTTATGGAAACGCCAACCGATATTTTATTGACAGATATTTACGGCATTTCGAATAATTTTATTCTTGCCGCAGGAGCCGAATTAGCTGCCCCAGGAGTAGGATTGGTTTATAATGAAAAGCTTTGGAAAGAAATGGAAGGGTTAAGTTTTTCAACAACCCTTTTTTATACTGTCTTTGCATTTAATAAAAAGCAATATTTTATTGGAGGTGAAAGAAATTATATAAACTATGGTAGTGGATGGGAAAAGATGCTACCTCTTTTTTTTGATGGCACTCAAAAAATACGCGGGAATACAGAAACTGGTGATATTGTGCTTGTGGGTAGTGGCGCTATGATAATGCATTTTAATGGTGTAGATTGGTATAACTTTAAAACGCACTTAAACCGTTCTAGTGTGATTTTATGGGGAGTCTTTTTAACAGATAACAAAATATTTGCTGTGGGCAATGATGGTCAAACAAAAGCTTATATTTTTATAGGCAGACGAAATTAATGCAAAACACACAATTTCAAAGATGTTAAAAAAGTATTTCCTTTAATCATTTAATCTTTAATCTTTAATCCTTTATACTATTCTGAACGTTTATAAAAAACTCCACTTTTCCAAGATTTAGCTATCTTTTTTGTTTAAATTACGAACTGACTGTTCTTAATTCTGTAAATGCTAATTTTAACACGGAGAAATGCAATGCCACAAAAACAACTTAAAACGATGGGCCAGCAGCAGAAGCGCCGCTCCTGGGCGGAACCCTGGAAAATCAAAATGGTCGAGCCTATAAAAATGACCACTCCCGAAGAACGTAAAAAAGCCATTGCCGATGCGGGATATAATACTTTCCTTTTAAAATCCGCCGATGTCTACATCGATCTGCTTACAGACAGCGGTACATCCGCCATGAGCGACCGCCAATGGGCAGGCATGATGCTGGGTGATGAAGCCTATGCCGGCAGCGTAAACTTTTACCGGCTGGAAAAAACAGTGCAGGAACATTATACTTACAAACATCTTGTACCCACACACCAGGGCCGTGGCGCCGAACACCTGATCAGCCAGGCGGCTATAAAAGAAGGCCAGATCGTGCCGGGAAATATGTACTTTACCACCACCCGTCTGCACCAGGAAATGGCCGGTGGAAAATTTGTCGATGTAATCATCGATGAAGCACATGATCCGCAAAACACCCATCCCTTTAAAGGCAACATCGATCTGCAGAAGCTGGAAGATCTGATCAAAACAAACGGCGCCGAAAAGATCGCTTATGTCAGTCTTGCCGGTACGGTAAACATGGCCGGCGGCCAGCCCGTCAGCATGGAAAATGTTAAAGCCCTGCGTCAGCTTTGCGATAAATACGGGGTTAAACTTTACCTGGATGCCACACGCATGGTGGAAAATTCTTATTTTATCCAGCAACGCGAAAAAGGCTACGCCGATAAACCGGTGGCAGCGATCCTGAAAGAATTCTGCAGTTACACCGATGGCGCCTGGATGAGCGGCAAAAAAGACCATCTGGTAAACATCGGCGGTTGGGTGGCTGTTAATGATGAAGATTTGTTTGATCAGCTGCGTAACATGGTGGTTATTTATGAAGGATTGCATACATACGGCGGTATGGCCGGACGTGACATGGAAGCCATGGCCATCGGCATCGAAGAATCGGTGCAGGATGATTATATCCGTGCCCGCATCGGCCAGGTGCAGTACTTAGGTGAACTGCTTACAAACTGGAATATCCCGATTGTACAGCCGGTAGGCGGACATGCTATTTTCGTGGATGCAAAGCGTTTCTACGCGCATCTGCCGCAGGATAAATTCCCGTCACAAACTTTAGCTGCCGAGCTCTATCTTGATTCAGGGATTCGTGCCATGGAGCGTGGAGTTGTTTCGGCAGGCCGTGACCCGGAAACGGGTAATCACCGCTATCCCAAGCTGGAGCTGACCCGGCTGACCATCCCGCGCCGCGTTTACACCGAAGCGCACATGGATGTTGTTGCCGAAGCCGTAAAATCAATTTATGACAACAGGAAAAAAGCCAAAGGTCTTAAAATGGTTTACGAACCGAAGTACCTGCGTTTCTTCCAGGCCCGCTTCGAACCGCTTGCTTAATAATTCTCATCCCTGCGATAGCATCGCCTGTCGCAGGGTTTATATAAATTTCAAAATCTTTATCATAATCTTAATCCTAATCATTATCAGAATAATGAGTTACATCATATGGGCTATTCCCAAAGAATGAAATACGTCATTCCGAATTTATTTCGGAATCTTAAGTCACATTAGAGACAGTATTCTAAAGATCCTGAAAAAATTTCAGGATGATGAAAAACCACGATTTTTCGAAATGGTTATGGGTAGGGGCGTGGAAGTGAATGCGATTATGATAATGATCACGTTTAAGATTAAGAATATTGAACAAAAAAGATTCGCTGTTTTTTGAATTTTAGATTAGCTTATTCCGGTATTGAAAATAGAGGAAGATATGAAGACGATCATTGAACCTTTTCGCATTAAAGTAACCGAACCATTAAAAGTAATCTCCAAAGAAGAGCGTATTGCCGCTTTAAAAAATGCCCACAATAATGTTTTCCTTTTGCACTCGGAAGACTGTGCCATTGACCTGCTTACAGATAGCGGTACCGGAGCCATGTCCACCAAACAATGGGCAGCGATGATGCTCGGTGACGAGAGCTATGCCGGCAGTCCGTCATTTCGCCGTTTTGAAGAAACCGTTCGTTTAATAACAGGAATGAAACATATATTCCCTACGCACCAGGGGCGTGCCGCAGAAGGGATCCTGGCTTTAACAAAAATCAAACCAGGAGACATTGTTCCCAATAACAGCCATTTTGATACCACCCGTGCCAATTTTGAATTTGCCGGAGCTTATGCCATGGACCTGATTTGTGAAGAAGGCCTGGAGAACGACTTCGTTGCCCCATTTAAAGGCAATATGGATCTGCGCAAACTGGAAGACACGATTACCGGGAACGGAGCCGAAAAAATTCCATTCGCCATGATGACTGTTACCAACAATACCAGCGGCGGACAGCCTGTCTCGATGGAAAATATCCGTAAAACAAAAGCTCTCCTGGATAAATATGGTATTCCATTTGTCATGGATGTCTGTCGGTTTGCCGAGAACGCCTTCTTTATTCAGCAGCGCGAAAAAGGTTATGAAAACAAAACGCTTCTTGAAATTGCCCAGGAAATGTTCTCCTATGCCGATGCTGCCACCATGAGCCTGAAGAAAGACGGGCTGGTTAATATCGGCGGATTTCTTGTGTGTAATGACGACGACTGGGCAGAAGATTTTAAGAATGCCCTGATCATGCGCGAAGGATTCATTACTTATGGCGGCCTGGCCGGACGTGATCTTGAAGCCGCGGCGGTCGGATTGATGGAAGCGCTGGAAACTGATTATCAGAAATATCGCCATGCAACAATTGAATACCTGGCAAAAGCACTCGACAGCAAGAATATTCCTTATGTGAAACCAGTTGGCGGGCATGCGGTTTTTATTGATGCAAAAGCTTTTCTGCCACACATTCCGCCATTGGAATATCCCGGGATCGCACTCGTTAACACATTATATCTGGCCGGCGGCATCCGCTCTGTGGAACTGGGCAGCGTTATGTTTGGCCGCTTCGATGATAATGGCAATGAGCAGCCAGGTCCGCTTGAACTGGTGCGTCTGGCCATTCCGCGACGCGTGTATACACAAAGTCATTTTGATTATATCGCAGAAACGCTTGATTACCTGATGCAGGATGTTGAAAAAGTTAAAGGCTACAAAATAACCTATCAACCAAAATACTTACGGCACTTCACATGCCATTTTGAACAACTTTGATCTACGGATTTTTGATAAACCATGTACAACCCAAAAACATTTTACCGCGAGCTGGACACGCTTCTGGCTAAAATCAGCAAGGATATTTCCGGGAAAAATCTGCTTGCATCAATATTCAGGGAACTTGAGCAGAACTTCAGCCTCGAACTTAATTTATCTTCCGGAGCGATATATGAGCGCCGGGCAAAAAACTTCCTGCTTATTTACACATCTTCGGCAAACCATTGGACCGAATTGATTCAAAGTGATGCACCGGCTATTCAGCAGGTTTTAAAACACGGCAGCTATATCTACGATAATCACGATCTGGGTTCATCATTCGGCCTGATGCATGAAGAACGCTATATTATCCCTGCTGCAATATCTGTACACAGTCCGGAACGGCAGTGGCTGATGGTATTCGGACTCAAGGATAATTGGGTTCGCGAAGAAGTAAATCTTTTTCTGAATGCTGTGCGCACTGCGCTTAACTATCGTCTTTTTTCAGAAATTATCGGCGGCGAATTACAGCAGGCTGTACAAATCCAGAAAAGTCTTTTGCCGAGAATAACTCCAAAAGTTGATGGCCTGGAGATTTATGGACAATCCATCCCGGCGGAACTGGTTGGCGGGGATTTTTACGAATATTTTGACTATGATGAAGGTAATTTCGGGATCAGCATCGGTGATGCCAGTGGTCACGGTTTACCGGCTGCGTTGCTTGTCCGTGATGTGGTTATCGGTTTACGAATGGGCATGGCAAGCGAGTATAAGATTGTCCATACCCTTAAAAAATTAAATACTGTAATTCAGAAAAGTACTTACTCCAGTAATTTTGTATCCATGTTTATAGGTGAACTGGAGAAAAGCGGTCATCTGTTTTATGTAAACGCCGGGCACCCTGCCCCCTTTCTTGTAAGCGGTGAAAAAATCAAGGATCTTGGTTCAACCGGACTTATTTTAGGTTTTCTTAAAGAGATAAAACTGCACCGTTCGCATGTCTATATGGATCCTGATTCCGTTCTCGTTTTGTATACAGACGGTCTGATCGAGCGAACCAATGCCAATGAAGAACAGTTCGGGGTGGAAAGGCTGAAAAAGCTGGTCCGGGAAAATCAAACAAAAAGTCCTGAAAAAATTGCCGAGCTTATATACTCTACTGTTCATGCCTATGGTAATGCACGTAACTGGGAAGATGACGTAACGCTGGTCGTTATTAAAAGAAAATGAAACCTTAGTAGCAATTTATATACATGATTCACCCTTAGAAAAGGGGGCCAGGGGGTTGTACTTCAACATTATCTTAAAAGATTTTTACATAATCCCATAATCCCTTTTTAAGGGGAAAATACCCATCTGTCATTTTATCATAATTTTTTTTCACTTTGTCATCTCTCCATCTGACAATATAACTTTTTTTATAAGCCGCGTTGGCAAACCCCACAGACACTTCCTCCGTAAAGCCCGACAAATCAGGATTTAAAAAATTGGCACAGCATTTGAATATTTTTATAAATGTAATTAACAATTAAACTTACTAACACTAATTTAGGAGGTGTAAAATGGCAATAGTAAAATTCAGTCCGTCACGGAGCATCTTCGGCTTAAGAAGTGATATGGACCGGGTGCTTGATAATTTCCTGCGTGAATGGGATCTTCCGGAATCATTCACAGAAAGCTATCCAACGATGGATATTGAAGAAACAGATAGCGAATTCATTGTTACAGCAGAAGTTCCGGGAATGAAAAAGGAAGACATCAAGATCACTTTTGAAAATAATTATCTGAATGTTTCCGGCGAGAAAAAAGCAAAGAAAGATCATAAATCGGATAATTTCCACCAGGTTGAAAGACGCTATGGAAAATTCAGCCGGTCTGTTGGCATTCCTTCAGGAGTAATGCTTGATAAAATTTCGGCAGAATATGAACAAGGTATCCTACATATTCATATTCCGAAAGCTGAAGAAGCCAAACCAAGACAAATCGAAATCAAAGTTAAATAACCCCTATTGCGGGATACGGTCAGGTATCCCGCTTTTTCTGCATATTTTTAATTTTATTCAATCCCAATCATCCTTATACTAATTTATCCAAAAAATAAAATAAGCATCCTGATAATAGTTTTATGGTTGTCTGTAAAAATTTCAGAGATCTATTGCAGTATGCATTTTCCCTGACCTAATTTTAAAGAAAAACAATATGGGTTTTGTCGAAATACTCAAAACATTTAATGCCGGAGATATCGGCATAATTAAATCTATCCTTGATGGCGAAGGAATTGAATATTATGTGCGTGGTGAAAATTTCAATTTAGTTGAACCGCTGGTTCAGCCGGTAACATTTTTCATAAGAGAACAGGATCGCCAGACTGTTATGGATTTGCTGGACGGACTGAACATTCAATTTATTGGCTTATCCTGAAATATATATGCACGCGATAGTTTTAAATAACACAATTAGCTATAATCACTTATAAAATAAAACCTGATTCAAATAAATTTCACGAGGCGAACTATGCGATTATTTTCTTTTTTTATCCTGTTTGTTTCTTTTCTGATTATAAATTTACAGGCACAAAACACCGATGAAGGCTGGCGGGACCTTTTTAATGGTACGGACTTCAGCGGCTGGAATCAGAAAGGTGGCGAAGCCGTTTATTTCATAGAAGATGATATGATTGTCGGGCAATCAACTTTAAATACACCCAACAGTTTTTTGTGCACCGATGAAGAATTCTCCGATTTTATTTTAGAGTTTGAAGTTTTTGATGATACAGAACTCAATTCCGGTGTTCAGATACGCAGTAACAGCATGCAAAATTATATGGATGGCCGGGTTCACGGTTATCAGATTGAAATTGATCCCAGTGCCCGCGCTTTTAGCGGTGGAATTTATGATGAAGCACGTCGCGGATGGCTTTATCCCCTTTCAAGAAATGAGCATGGCAGAACAGCCTTTCATAATGGAGAATGGAATCATTTCAGAGTAGAAGCCATAGGAAACACCTTACGAACCTGGATAAACGGCATCATGTGTACCAATCTTGTTGATGACATGACCGCCAAAGGATTTATAGGTTTGCAGGTGCACCAGATCAATGATGCGAACCTTGAAGGAACGCAGGTTCGCTGGCGTAATATCCGTATTAAAACAAACGATTTACAATCTGCACGTTACGATATTGATCCGCAGGTTGACGAAATCAGCTATCTTGTGAACAAACTAACTGAAATGGAGAAACGTAAAGGCTGGCGTCTGCTTTTTGATGGCAAAACAAGCAGCGGCTGGCGCGGAGCAAAACTGGATCATTTTCCGGAAAAAGGCTGGCAGATCAAAGATGGAATTCTCACCATTCTGGGAACGGATGGCGGCGAAGCAACCGGTCCGGGTGATATTATTACAAACGAGCAGTTCTCCGATTTTGAACTGGAACTGGAGTTTATGATCAGCGAAGGTGCCAATAGCGGCATTAAATATTTTGTTGATCCGGTGCTAAATAAAAATGCCGGATCTGCCATTGGTTGTGAGTTCCAGATACTTGATGACAACAAACATCCTGACGCAAAAGAAGGTATTAACGGAAACCGGACACTGGCATCATTATATGATTTAATTGCAGCAGAAGGTTTAACCGTCGCTGACCGTCCAAAACAGTTTAAAGGTGTCGGAAATTGGAATAAAGCACGCATTCTCTCGACAAATGGGTACGTTGAACATTGGCTTAACGATGAGAAAGTAGTGGAATATGATCGCTATTCCCAAATGTTCAGAGCCCTTGTTGCCGGCAGCAAGTATGCCAAATGGGAAGGTTTCGGGCAATGGCCGCAGGGACATATTTTACTACAAGACCATGGAAACACCGTTCATTTTCGCAGTATTAAAGTCCGTGAATTTTAAATAAGGATGACACATGAATAATTCAAAAAGTATATCACGCAGAAAATTTATAAAAACAGCATCCATTGCAGGGGCCGGGCTCAGTATAGCTTTTTCAGCAAAAAGTTATTCATCCATAATTGGCTCTAACGACAAAGTGCGTATGGCTGTGATCGGACTTAATGGACGGGGAAAGGCACTATTCGGGGCAATCACTAAATCAAAAAATGCTGTCGTAAGCCATGTTTGCGATGTAGACAAGCGCACCATCACTGAGATGCTTAAAATGACCGAAGAAATCTACGGCCTTAAACCACAGGCAGAAACTGATTTTCGTAAAATTCTTGAAAACAAAGATATAGATGCAGTAGCCATTGCCACACCCGATCACTGGCATGCACCGATGACGATAATGGCGGTTAGCACCGGCAAGGATGTTTATGTGGAAAAGCCCTGCAGTCACAATCCACACGAAGGTGAATTACTGATATCCGCCCAAAAAAAATATGGAAAAGTTATCCAGATGGGAACTCAGCAACGATCAGCAGATACATCCATCGAAGCAATTCAGGATATCCATAACGGTTTGATTGGTGATGCTTACTATGGAAGAGCCTGGTATGCAAATAACAGAAAATCCATTGGACTTGGAAAACCGGTTGCCGTTCCGGCTGAATTGAATTGGGAGCTTTGGCAAGGACCGGCACCACGTAAAGCGTATCACGATAACTGGGTTCATTATAACTGGCACTGGTTCTGGAATTGGGGAACCGGTGAGATTAACAACAATGGTACGCACGAAATTGATATTTGCCGCTGGGCTTTAGGAGTGGACTTCCCTGTTGAAGTAAACTCGTCAGGCGGGCGATATGCTTTTAAAGACGACTGGCAGTTTTATGATACACAAGTTGCAAATTATCAATTCCCTGAAGAAAAAATGATTACCTGGGAAGGCCGTAGTTGCAATTCCTTTCCGGAGCAGGGCTGGGGACGCGGTTCAGCCATTTATGGTACAAAAGGTACAGTTTTAATCGATCGCAACAACTATCGCGCCTATGATTTGGATGGAAAACTGATTAAAGAACTAAAAGAAAAAGAAGAAAGCGCCACAACAAACACGATTGGTGAAGGTGCACTCGATGTAAATCATATGAACAACTTCCTTGATGCTATACGTGAGAATAAAAAACTTCATTCACCGATTGAAGTGGGGCATATAACTAATACTCTATGCCATCTTGGAAATATTGCACAGGCAACAGGAAGAAAATTAGCAATTGATCCCGAAAATGGGAAAATTTTAAACGATGATCAGGCTATGAAAATGTGGAGCCGTGATTATGAACCAGGCTGGGAACCAAGGTTTTAAGTAATATAATGGCTAAAAAAACACTTTGTGACTGGGACAAAAAAGAAATTGAAAAACATTGGGATGTGATTATAAATATTGTTGAAAATCCAAGGTTTATTTGCAGAAAATGTGCACGCTCCGCCAATCAGGCGGAGCACCTGTGCAAGCCAGTCAAAATTAAGAAAGATAAGTCCTGAGATTTATTTCTCCGGTCTGCTGGTAATTCTGTAATAAAGCTTTATGCCTTTCCCGGATGCCACGCCTGTAAGTTGAAAGAAAATGTGCTGCCCTTATTAAGTTCGCTAACTACCGAAATCGTACTGTTGTGAATCTCCATTATTTTCTTCGCTATGGCCAGACCTAAACCTGTGCCGCCGGTTTTTCCGGAACGGCTTTTATCAACTCTGTAAAAACGTTCAAAAATAAAAGGTATATCGTCCTGTTTAATACCAGGCCCGCTGTCTTGAACACGGACACGAATTATTTCATTATCACTTTTATCTGTTGAAATTATTACAGTACCGTTCTGTACCGAGTATTTTATGGCATTTTCGATCAGATTTGATAAAACCCTTTCGATTAAGCCGACATCGGCATAAACCTGTGGTAATCCATCAGGAATATCCACTTTTAAGCGAACAGCCGCATTGTCTGCCCTTGGTTTAAACTTCATCATAACATCATAAACCATTTCCTTCAGCAGGAAAGGCTCACAGGTCGGTTCAATCTGACGGGCATCAAGTTTGGATAGCTCAAACAATTGCTCAACAAGCCGTTCCAGTCCATTCGTCGAATCAAGGAGAATATTGATGTATCTTGCCCTTTCTTCACCAGACAGGGTTTTATCTTTCATTTGAATGGTTTCAAGATAACCCCGTACAGATGCCAGTGGGCTGCGCAGGTCATGCGATACATTGGCAATCAGTTCACGACGCAGAGTGTCCGTTTTTTTAAGCTCATCGATATTAGCTTCAATGGTTTCCGCCATAGTATTAAAAGTAATTCCCAGGTTTGCAATTTCGTCATGGCTTTTTACTGCAATGCGCGCTTTGTAGATGCCTTTTTTAAAATTTTCAACGACCTTTGTCATCTCGCGCAGCCGCTTTGTTAAAAACGCAAAAATCAACAGTCCAAGCAAAGCTGTAAAAACAAGTGTAATCAACAAACCTTTGGCGATTGTCGCGGCCACATAGCTTTCACGTGTGTTATTAATTGCCATATCAAATTGTTCTGATCCGAGTATGATGTATAAATAGCCATCAATGTCAGGGCCAATCGTTAAACGAGCAGCTGAAAAAGGTTTGGTTACTCCGGGGTTGCGGGGATCATCGCCTAAAATTGGAAGTTGTTCGGATTTAGTAAGAAAACTTTTAACAGCATTTAAACCAACATGGGTTGACTTAACTTTTTTATCCGGCTCGGCAAAAAAGGCAAGAATTTTACCCTGTCCGTCCAAAAGATAAATCTCTACTTTAGGATTCATAACCATCATATAATGAATAGAATGATGGACTGCATCAATGTTAAGGCTGTCTTTTACAAGGGGTTTAAGCTCATTGGCCATATCCTGCGCTAAACGCTGGTTTAATTTTTGATCCGCTTCATTATAATATTCTTTCCAGGAATTAATCGTAATCAAAATCTGAACCGTTCCCATCACCAGCAGCAGAATCAGAAACAGCGCGGAAAGCTTTCCGTAAAAAGTTTTAAAAAATCCCTTCATTTTATTCTCCCGGTTCTTCAAATCGGTAACCAACGCCCCATAATGTCTTTATATAACGCGGATTCGTGGGATCTTCTTCAATCTTGTTTCGCAACCGATTTATATGCGAACTTACTGTATGCTCATATCCTTCGTACTGATAGCCCCATATCAAGTCCAGCAATCTTTCGCGGCTATAGGTATTCCCCGGATGTGTAGCAAATAAGGTAAGCAGATCGAACTCTTTTGCTGTCAGGTCTATTTTTTTCTCTTTTAACAACACAAGATGTTTATCTGTATCTATTACCAGATCTTTAAATTCCAGCCGGTTGTTCTTATCATTTGAAGAGTGTTTTTCTTCATCAAGTTCTACCCTTCTAACAATTGCCTTAACCCGGGCAATAAGTTCACGCACGCCAAAAGGCTTTGTCAGGTAATCATCCGCACCCACTTCAAGCCCCAGAACTTTATCAATTTCTTCAGATTTTGCGGTAAGCATCAAAACCGGTGTAAATTTTTTAGCACTTTTTAGCCGGCGGCATACTTCCAGTCCATCCATATGGGGGAGCATTAAATCCAATATAACCAGCGCGTAATCATTCTGCAGGGCCTTTTCCAATCCGCTTATTCCGTCTGAAGATTTGTGAAGTTCAAACCCGGCATCACCTAAGTGTATCTCAATCAAATCAACAATTTTGGGATCATCTTCTACGATAAGAACTCTTTTGTTTTGCATTTGCCTGTCCATGTTTGTGTACTTTGAATGATGTTACTTATTTTCCTTAACAATTTGAAATATGCAAACGGTTTATAACAAACAGTTCACAAAATGTTATTAAAATCCATGATTTTATTGTGTAAATAATTACTAAACTGATTTTCTCTGATATTAATCCGGTTCACCTGATATAGCAAACATTTACAGTTCAGGAGTTGTATTTCTTTTTTTAAATTCTAACTTTTTTTTTCTTTCAAAAATCCCTATTTTCTGCGTTCTTCGAAAACGCAACTTTTCAACCCTTCATTCATCTGAAAGAATATCGCTTTTAACAGATTAAAGCTAAGGGAATTAATAGATAGGTATAAATTACAAACTGATTTGTATAACGGGGATTTTATGAACTGGAAAAAAATTTTAATACCGGTTTTACTTTTGTCATTGGGCTTTATTTCAATGATAACGCTTATAAACATGCGCGAAGAAGCGCCTAAAAAGGAAAAACAAATCCATCCTAAAACGGTGGACGCAGTGGTTGTTCAGCCAGCCAATATTGAGCCTAGTATTACCGCTTACGGCAGGGTAACATCGGCTCAACCGGTTCAGCTTATCAGCGAAGTTGCCGGGGAAATTTTACCCGGGAATATTCCTTTTAAGCCTGCGCAGTCCTTTAAAAAGGGCGATCTTATCGTAAAAGTCGATGACAGACTTGCAGCCCTGACATTAAATAGTCTGAAAAGTGATTTTTTGAATGCATTAGCGGCCGTTCTGCCGGACATAAAAGTTGATTTTCCTAATCAATTTAAAACCTGGGATAACTATTTTGCCGAAACAAATTTTGAAAAACCATTAAAAGCTATGCCGGTCATTAATGATAAAAAGCTTAAACTCTATTTATCCCGATCCAATGTTTTTAAACTTTATTATGCCATTAAACAGGCTGAAATTAATCTTGAAAAACATAATTTTTATGCCCCGTTTAATGGTAGCATCGTTTCAGCAGATTTAAGGATTGGTTCTACTGCCCGAAGCGGCAGCAAACTTGGCGAAATAATCAACCTGGATGAACTGGAAGTTGAAGTTCCAGTGCCCGCTGAAAACATTTCCTATCTTAACAGCTCCAAACAAGTTCGGTTTTCTTCCACAGAGCTGGATGGAACATGGTTTGGGCAGATAAGGCGGATCGGCCAAAACATTGACAGCCGTACTCAAAGTATCCCGGCTTTCGTAAGTATAGAAAATAAAACCGCCCTGCCCAACGGTGTATTTCTGACAGCTGATCTGCCCGGAAAAAGCATAGGCAATGCTGTTGTGGTTCCGCGGCAGGCAATTTATAATGATCAGTATGTGTATCTTATAAAAAATGAACAGCTTTTTTTTCAGAAAGTAGGAATCGCGTTTAAACAGATCGAATCCGTAATTGTAACTTCCGGATTAACAGCAGGGGACACACTTGTCGTCGAATTAATGCAGGGAATTGCTGCCGGAATGCCTGCCAAACCACGGTTACTAACCGGTGAATCCGACGGAGTTGAATAATGAAATCAGTTATTGAATATTTTATCCGTTATCCTATATGGACCAACGTTCTACTGGGAAGTGTTATCCTGTTCGGATTGATTCAGCTAAATAATATGAAGTATGCTTTTTTCCCGGAAGTACCCCCTTCTTCTCTTACCATCCAGGTGGTGTATCCGGGAGCATCTCCCGAAGAAGTGGAAGAAGGAGTCATCCTTAAAATTGAAGAAAACATTGACGGCATTGAAGGCGTTGAGCGTGTGACTTCTGTATCGCGTGAAAACTTCGGAACCGTGACCGTTGAAGCAACAAAAGATGCTGACATGGACAAAGTTACACAGGATGTGAAGAATGCCGTGGACCGCATCAACTCATTCCCGCAGGATAGTGAAAAGCCTGTTATCTTTGAGCAAAAATTCAGGACTCGGGCAATTTCCGTAATTATTTTCGGTGAAACCGATCTGTACAATCTTAAATATATTGCAGAGAATATGCGTGATGAACTGCTTGCTACCGAAGAAATTTCGCAGGTTGCCATTCAGGGACTTCCGGAGCTGGAAATGTCAATCGAGCTTTCTGAAAAAGATATGCGGCGTTACAATATTCGGTTTGATGAGATTGTCCAGGCGGTAGCGGCGGGTAATGTTAATATTTCCGGTGGTAAATTTGAAACAGCCGATGAAGAAATCCTGATCCGCAGCTATGGCAAGAACTACTTTGCCAGCGACATGCTGGACCTGGTTGTACGCACAAACCCGGATGGCAGCCTGATCAGGCTGGCTGATGTGGCAAATGTAAAAGAAAAATGGGAAGACATACCGGATAAAACATTTTACAACGACCGGGCTGCTCTTGTTTTGGATATTGATAAAACAGCAGAAGAAGATATAATCGCTGTTGCAGATAAAACAAAAGAAATCGTTAAAAAGTTTAATGATTCCAACAACCAGGTTCAGGCTTTGGTTCTGGATGACCGTACCGATCCCCTGCGTCAGCGTTTACAGCTGCTTGTTAACAACGGTATTCTGGGGTTATTGTTTGTTCTTATAGCTCTCGGTTTCTTTCTCAACTTAAGAATCTCATTCTGGGTATCCGTTGGTATTCCCTTCTCCTTTGGCGGAATGTTTATACTTGCGGGATTGATGGGAATTACCATAAATGTTATTTCTCTTTTTGGGATGATCGTTGTAATTGGTATCCTGGTTGATGACGCCATTGTTGTATCAGAAAATATATTTGCTCACTATGAGCGTGGTAAACCGGCTTTACGTGCAGCAATTGATGGTTCCATTGAAGTACTTGGACCTGTATTCACATCCGTTACAACCACCATGGTTGCCTTTCTGCCGTTCTTTTTTCTTGATGGTTTTTTAGGAAAATTTATCTGGCACATGGCGCTGATCGTGGTTGCTACATTATTCTTCTCGCTTGTTGAAGCATTTTTAATTTTGCCGTCACATCTAGCCCATTCCAGGGGATTGCATCCGCATAAAGATGACTCGAAAATACGTAAGCGTTTTGAAGAATGGATTCATCATTTAACATACGATCTCTATGCTCCAACATTAAAGCTGGCAATGCGTCACAAATGGACAACCATGGCAGTTCCGCTTTTTGGTGTGTTATTGACAATCGGCCTGGTAGGCGGTGGATTTATCGGGGCAACATTTTTCCCATTTATTGACGGCGATCAGTTACCGGTGAACATTACTCTGGTTTCCGGGAAACAGGAATCAGAAACAAATGCTACACTTAAAATGATCGAAGAAAAAGCCTGGGAATTAAATGAAATCCTGAAATCAGAAAGAGCAGACAGCCTGGATGTTGTAATTGGTATGCGGCGTGAATTAGGAACCAATGATTTTCTGGAATCAGGGAGTAATTCCGGGAAGCTGACAATCCAGTTAATTGACGGTGAGATTCGCAACATGGACAGTTATATTATTGCCAACCGACTGCGCGAAATGGTAGGTCCTATTCCAAAAGCTGAAAAAATCACTTATGGACGCATCAGCTTTTTTGGTAAGCCAGTATCTGTCAGCCTGCTTGGAAATGATCTTCAGGATCTGAATCATGCACGTGATCTGCTGATGGCAGAATTAGAAAGTTTCAGTACTCTAAGGGATGTTTCCGATACCAACCAGGAAGGTCGCCGGGAACTTGACATTCATTTAAAACCAAGGGCCCATGCTCTTGGATTAACATTACGTGATGTTGCCGGCCAGGTTCGGCAGGGTTTCTTCGGACAGGAAATTCAGCGTATTCAACGTGGAGAAGATGAAATCCGGGTATGGGTTCGTTATCGCGATGAAGACCGTGCCGCTCTCGGTTTCCTTGATAATATGCGTATACGAACGCCACAAGGCGGTGAATATCCTTTTAGTGAATTAGCAACCTATAAAATAGAACGTGGTATAACGGCTATTAACCATCTTGACCGCAAGCGTGAAGTTCGTGTTGAAGCATCGCTTGCCAACGAAGATATTGACCTGCCGCCCATCCTTGAAGAAGTACAGGAAAAGATTGTTCCAGCTATTTTAAAACAAACACCCGGTGTGCTGGCATCGTTTGGGGGACAATCCCGCGATCAGAAGAAAACACAAAACTCAATGCGCCAGGCTTTTCCGTTGGCACTGCTGCTGATGTTTATCCTGGTTGTTCTTGTCTTTCGCTCCTACAGCCAGGCTATTGTAATTTTTGGGTTGATTCCTTTAGGTGTTGTTGGTGCATTTCTTGGCCATGGACTGCAGGGTATACAGATAAACACACTTTCTGTATACGGTATCATAGCACTTTCCGGGATAATAATAAATGACAGTATCGTACTTACAGATCAATTCAACCGCAATTTGCGCGAAGGTCAAAAAGTTTATGATGCGATCTACAATGCCGGAATATCGCGCTTGCGACCTATTTTACTGACATCATTAACCACGGCTGCCGGTTTGGCACCGCTGATTCTGGAGAAAAGCAGGCAGGCACAATTCCTGATTCCAATGGCTGTATCAGTTGCTTATGGTTTAATATTTGGAACCGTAATTCTACTTTTTGTTTTACCTGCTGCATTGCTGATTTTAAATAGAATTCGCAGCGGCTGGAGTCGCTACATTAACAAGGAAAATAAATCAGCAGAAGAAGTTGAACCGGCTATTAAAGAATTAATTGCAAATGGGGAAAAACCGGAGATTGTAGAAGCATGATTAAAATAGTTTGGGTCCTGATACTTTTATTAAACCTGGCTTTGTCACAACAGATATTAACAGCGGAAAATGCGATAAAAACAGCACTGGAAAATAATTACTCAATTCAAATTGCCAGGAACAATGCTGAAATTGCTGAAAATAATGCCGGGTTAGGTACTGCCGGATTTTTGCCGCGTTTGGATGCAACCGCTTCAAAAAGTTATAGTGTCACCGACGAAAAAACTAATTCACAGTTTAGTTTTGGGAACAGAGATACAGAACAACTTCTAGCCCAATTAGCACTTAGCTGGACTATCTTTGATGGCTTCAGCATGTTTGCAAGTAAATCCCGTTTTGATGCTCTTAGCCGGCTGGGTGAAGCTCAAAGCCGGTTAACGATTGAGAATACTGTTGTTACCGTGCTTGCAGCATATTTTAATGTTGTTCAGCAACAGCAACTTTATGAAATAAATAAAAATAACCTGCAGCTCTCCCGAGAGCGACTGGAAAAGGAAAAAGTACGTAAAGAGATGGGTGGTATTTCTTCAACCGATTTTCTTCGTTCGCAGGTTGCTTTTAATGCTGATAGCTCCGTTTTGCTTCAAAGCCAGTTAAATTTACTTACAGCAAAAAATACCATAAATACTTTGCTGGCCAGAGATTTAAAAACACCTTTTGAAGTATCATCCGAAATAACTGTTCCTGTACATAATCGAACCGACGAAGAATGGCTAAAACTGGCCTTAGAACGCAATGCTCTTATAAAAACATCAAAGGCAAATTTGCTCGCAGCTGAAAAAAATATCACGATAAATACTGCTTCATTCTATCCCAGAATTTCATTAAGCGGGGCATATAATTATACAGATCGCCTTGTAACTGCTGCAGGCAGAGAGATTACAACCGATGCAAAGGACAAATCTATTGGTCTTAACGTGAGTTTTAATTTATTCAATGGTTTTCGTGACAATATTACCCGCCAGAATGCGATTCTCGAAGAACGGAATAAACAGTTGGAGCTTCAGCAAACCGAACTTCAGGTTAAAGCAGCTTTAGAAGAAAGTATGATAAATTTTGAAAACCGAATGAAAGTTTTATCATTGGAGAGACAAAACGTTGAAGCAGCCACTCGCTCTTTTGAAGTTCAAAAAGAACGTTATCAGATCGGAACGACGACATCCTTGGACTTCAGGGATGCGCAAATTAGTCTAAACCGTTCACAAGTTTCATATATTGCAGCTCAATACCAGGCAAGAATTGCCATACTTGAGCTGGAGCAATTAGCCGGCATAATTGAAATATCATATTAAAATATCACCATTACCCCATCGGGAATTATGAAAGAAACAACCCGTGATCAGATGTTCCGTTTCCTGGCAATGCTTACCATTGCTTCCGTGGCCGGCTTGCAAACCTGGAGAACACTGTTTAATAATTTTGCAGTTGAAGTAGTAAATCTGGAAGGTAATCACATAGGTATCATTCAATCTGTCAGGGAGATACCGGGTTTTCTTGCTTTGCTTGCTATTTTTATAATCATGGCGATAAAAGAGCACCGTCTTTCGGCCCTATCCATCCTTACATTAGGACTAGGTGTGGCTCTTACCGGATTTTTTCCATCCTATTTTGGCCTGATTTTAACGACACTGATTATGAGTTTCGGTTTTCATTATTATGAAACAACAAACCAATCGCTTACCCTGCAATATTTTGATAAAACAACATCACCATGGGTTTTTGGTAAGCTGCGCAGTTATGCTGCTGCATCAAATATCGGAATAGGTATTCTTATATTTTTTTTAACATACTTGTTAAGCTATAAAATGATTTTTCTTTCAATAGGTTTTGTAATCTTTGCCGTGGGGTTTTATGGTATGCTGTTAAATCCAACAAGGGATGATTTAGTTCCGCAGCACAAAAAGATGATATTCAAAAAAAGATATGGCCTTTTTTATTTTCTTACATTTATGGCCGGAGCACGAAGACAAATTTTTGTGGCTTTTGCTGTATTCCTGCTTGTAAAGAAATTTAACTTTAGCATCCAGGAAATTACCATTTTATTTATTATTAATAATGTTATAAACTACTTTCTTAGTCCAATTATTGGAAAAGCCATTATCCGGTATGGCGAACAGATTGTGCTGTCACTCGAGTACTTCAGTTTAATTTTTATTTTCATTTTATATGCAACAATCGAATCAAAACTGATCATCGCCATACTTTATATACTTGATCATATCTTTTTTAATTTTGCAATAGCGATACGTACTTATTTCCAGAAAATAGGTGATCCGGCGGATATTGCCCCTAGCATGGCAGTTGGCTTTACAATCAACCATATCGCTGCCGTTGCCATACCTGCTGCAGGTGGTATTCTATGGATGCTTGATTACAGGATTCCATTTATAGCCGGGGCTGTTCTCAGCTTGTTTTCACTTATTGCTGTTCAGTTTATCTCAAAACATATCCGGCATGTTGAATTAACGCAATAGAACCATTTTTCTTGTCTGCGAAAAACCATTTCCAGTTGAAATTGAAAAGTAGTAAACACCACTTGATAATCCAGTTGCATTAAAAAATTCAGAATAAGTTCCAGGCTGCTGAATTTTATTAACCAATTCTGATACTACTTTTCCGTTAGAATCAAACACTCTTACATTTACAGTCGTATTCTCTTTAATCTTATAGCTGATGGTTGTTGAAGGATTGAATGGATTGGGATAATTTTGAAAAAGACTGTTATTCAAAGGCAGTAATTGACCTGCTTTTTCATCATTTATTTTCGTTATAACTTTCGTGTCCCAATCATCTGCATAAGGTCCGCCATAGGCTCCCAGATCATTTCTTGTTGTTCCCTTTGATGGCCATAGTGCTGAGCCAGAACCATTTTGCGCATTAGGATCATCGTATTCACTATCCGGATCACCAGCATCAATACATTCAGAGTTTTCAGCAAGTATAAAATCTTGTTTATCTGAAAAAGCAGGATTTATATTTTCAATTGTATTGTTCTCATAATTACTGTTACTAAAATCCTGACCATTATTCCAAAGACAAGTATAGGTAATAAGTGAAGCTTCACTAACATTTTTATACGCTGTTTTTGCGCAATTGATAATAATGTTGTTTTTTGCTATTAAATTTGCACCACCTGTAATTCCATATTCATTATCTGAGAAAGTGTTATTTATAATCTCAATAGGTTCTTCAATAGGAGCACCTTCATAATTCTCTACCGTATTTCCATCACTCATGAGACCTATTCCAGACATAGAATTATTAAATATCAGGTTATTATAAATTTTCAAAATTCGATCACTTACGTCCGGATAATCAATAATTTGTATTCCGTCTTCATCATTGCCGGATATAATATTATTTTTTATTTCATAATTTAAAAGGGCGCCGGAATATTTATGAAGCCTAATCTCAATACCATCATCATCATTATTGATGATTTTATTGTTTTCAATCAGGATATCCACATCTTCATCAAGGTCTATTCCATCATCATCGTTATATTCAAATGTATTGTCTTTGCAGATCCCTCCACTGCCGGATTCATAATCAATTCCATCCGTGCATTTAGTAACAATGCAATTCATAATATTAAATTTAGCATTGGGCATTATTCCATCATCTGCATTTTGTATTGTTATCCCAATTATTGATAAGGGGGCTTTATCAGACTCATAAATTCTGAAAACATAGTCTCCGTTATCACCATCAATAACAGTATTCATTACATCTGATTCTGATTTAGAAAAAATAAAGTTTGAAGTTAAAACAAATGATTTATTTCTAACTTCTATGTTTTCCTGGTAGGTACCTGGTTCAACTAATATAGTATCCCCATCAGCAGAATTATCAATTGCATCCTGAATTGAAGAAAAATCACCGGGTACTTTAATTGATTCTGCGGTTAACAGATTAAATAAAAACAAAATAAAAAATGCTGTGAAAATATTTCTCATGATAGCCTCTTTATAATTGGTTAAAAATTAAGATGGCTATATGACTTTTATTATTTTAGCAGGATCATTTTATTGGATTGTACAGAATTATTGGTTTTAAGCCTTATACAATACAATCCAGATGATACTTTTCTGCCATTATTATCATTACCATCCCATATTATATTGTGTAAACCCGCAAATTGAGTGCCATTATATAATTCTTTGACAATCTGCCCGGAATTGCTGTAAACAGATAAATTTATTTTTTGATTCTTCTGTAACTGATAGCTGATGGTTGTTGAAGGATTGAATGGATTGGGATAATTTTGAAAAAGTTTAAAATCTTCAACAATATTCAGGCTTTTGCCCGGATTAAGAGAGTTAATGATTAATGAGTCAGAAAAAATTATTTTGCCAAACTTTGATGGCACATGAAAGCCTCGTGAATCGGTCTGATTCCAGGACGACACTTCAATGGTCTTATCGCCGCTGCGTTCATAATCATATCGTGTCAGTAAAATTCGCCAATGTTCTCCGTCGACAGGGGGGAAGTGTAGTGTCGGTGCCATAAATGCAATTTCTGCAAATGGAAGGGCAACTTCACACTGCCATAAACTGTCTGTATCATCCTGGTTATTTAATGTTCCTTCAACCCAGATTCCTGCTTTAAGACTATCAAAGGTAAGACCTAAATCAGCAGTACCGCCAGCATAGTAGGCCTTATTTAAAAATAAGTCCAGCAAAGTTCCCAAAGGATTTACCTGGACTTCAAAGTAGTTAAGCTCATCATCATCAGGATCGCATAAAATTTCAACAACTTCACCATTCCAAAGGTGATCATCACGATTTTCAAGAGTTGCCCAGACATCCGGGTCTTCACAAATAAAGCCAATGTAAAGATAACTTTCGTCCCATAGCAATTTACATTGCGTATTTAACTGAGTTGCTGCTCCGGTCTGGTAAATTACAAAAGATTCTGTAAGTGCAGCATTCTGCCAGGCGGCTTCATCCAGTTTACCATCAATAACAGGTGCATCCAGTGTTTTTTTTACAACATATTCTCTTATTTCCTGGGCCTGACCAAAGCCAATCATAAATAAAAATAAAACAAAAAGTTTCATACCATAAAAACTCATATTATTGTACATCCCGGATCCAATCCAATTTTTATTTATACATTTCTTTAATTTCAGTTTCTGATAATTCAACAAAAAAGTCAGCAATTATTTGACTGATTTCTTGAAGGTATTTTTTTCCCTTTTCAGCATTCGCCTGCGCAGGATTCCCCACTCCGGTATCATTTGTAACACTCGTCCATTGTCGCGGTGCCCATGCCCACCCCTGATTAAAGGCATTGATACTGAACTTCTTAGCAGAACCATCTCCGGCTTCGTTTAAAGAACGCACTAATTCGGGATTAAAATGCATTAGCAGGCTTGTTTCCATTTCACCCGCATGGTCACCCGGTTCATCAAATATTTTAAGCGGTTCTGCAATTTTAAACCAGTCCAGGGTGCACAAAAAAATGTCTGTTTTTCTTTGCAGTTCACGCACCATTTGACGGAAATTATTCCCCCCATGGCTATTCAGAATTACCAATTTTTCTATACTATGATGCTCCAGGCTTTCTATAACATCTTCAAGAATAAATGATTGCGTGGATGGGTTCATGTTAATAGTAAGCGGGATATCCAGTTGCTGCGTGTTAACCCCAAATGGAACTGCCGGTAAAACGATCAGCTTTACATTCTTTTCCCATGCTAATCCGGCTGCTTCTGCAGCAATATATTCTGCTTCATAAATATCTGTACCATAGGGGAGATGATAGTTATGAGCTTCTGTTGCACCCCAGGGTAACACAGCTATTTCAAATGAGTTTTGCTGTACAGCTTTTAAACTTGTTTCTTTAAGTATATAAGGTCTGGCTTCCATATAAAAAGACACCTTTATAATATTATTTAGTCTGGAAGATAGTTAAAAAAACTAATAAGATGAATTTTATTTTACCTGCTTACACAATAGTCTTGATAAAATTGAAAGGTAGAAGCGGAGATTGCAGAAACCATTTATTCTTTTTGTTCAAGTGTATTTTTGAAGATGAGTCGCATTAGCTGTAAAGTGAAAATCATGGTCAGTACCAATACAAAATAAAAAGCGATTGCATATAATACAGATTCTGATTCTCCAACAGGATTATTAGGATGACGAATATTTACAGCCGTAAGTGAAAGCAGAACAACAAGAACTGCTGTAATTATATTTATTATATCCCCTATTTTTCGGTTGTTTAACCATACAGACACAATAAAAAAGACCAGGGAAAGAATAAATACCCGGATTGACATCTGTACACGTGGTTCTTCCCAGGCAATAGCCACACCCCACGACAGGTAAGTTACAATCATACTGGACAGCAGATAAAATACCCAAGTAATTATTGCCATCTTCTGAGAAACCATTGACCATGCATAAAGTCTCTTTCGGTTTAGAAAAAGATCCAGAAAGCCTGTAACTCCGGCAGTAACAAAAAGAAGTAAGCTTGTCTGAACCAGTGCAGCATGCAGATAAACCAGTTTTATGACCGGACCAAGAGTTTTTTCAGGTGGCAGAAAAATAAGAATCAGGGCAATCAGGAACGCTGAAATTACGATAGACTTTAATAAATGTGTACGGGAAGAGAGTGTGTCAAAAAACATGGTTTATCTTCTTTCTAATTATCAAATTACATAACACAATTTTAAGCGTTTTTAATTCAAAAAAACAAAGAAGATAAATATAAATTTTTATGCGTTATAATCACACACAACCGCATTAAATTATACTAAGGATCTGCGGTTAAATTATTCCCTGTCCTGTCTTATTTCAACAACAGCATTCGCTTTACCTGACTGAATGATCCTGATTGTATCTTATAGTAGTAGATTCCGCTGCTCAGATTTGCCCCGTCAAAAGTAACTGCATACTCTCCGGGAGAATGTTTCTTGTCAACCAGCTTTGTTACCTGGCGGCCTATCAAATCATACACAGAAAGCGAAACATGTGTTAATGATGCCTGATTTCCAGGAATCGTATATTTAATTATAGTTGTCGGGTTAAATGGATTAGGGTAATTTTCATTTAATTGATACGATAACGGGAAACCCGTATTTCCTGCTTCTATCGACGATACGTCATTAATAACATTTATTAACCAATTTATACTTTGAATATTATATCCATTAGAAATCTCAAGACTTACTGTGTCTGTTCTGGGTACATTGAATGACGATGCCCTGTAAGCATAGGTGGTATCTTTCGATTTTTCCAATCCATTTAGAGTCCATGAATAACTCAGAGAATACATGGATGTATCAACAGCATTAACTCTAAATTTAATTTCTTCACGTTTTGCAATGGTTGTATCGTAACGGGAAGGGAAAGTGTTCAAAACAACGGGAGTGCCCGGTTTTCTCTTAATATGAATATAATCAGTGAATATTTTGTTCTCTGAACCTAATTCATTATTAACCGTCAGCTTTACAGTATAAACACCCAGGGAGTCATATTCCCAAACAGGATCTTTCTCTATGCTGTCGGTTTCATCATCACCATCAAAATCCCAGGCATAAGAGATGACAGGCATCTTATCATCGAATACAGATAAATCAGTGAATTTAACGACTGTGTTTCCAAAACCCATTCGTTTATCTGCTTTAAAATGTGGCCGGAGATATCCTTGCGGTACCGTTTCCTTAATATTTAAAACCTGATTAGCAATCACCTGGTCCAATACCTGCAGCTGACCTGACGGCCAATATACAAGTACTGAGTCGATCTTATTTGCGTCTCCTAAACCAAAGTGGAGTTCAAGATTTTGTCCGCAATATCCGTTCTGACCCGAGACATGACGCATCTGCCAGGTTTCTGAACCATTAATGACAGCCTTTATTCGCACCCTGGCTCCAATAGCCGAGCGGTTAGATACGGAGCCTGATAGCTTCAGAGTAATCCAGTTGTTTAATCCGCCATTATTTAAAAACAAGGCGTTGTTTTCACTGGCGTTAAAACACTTTGCTACAGCCAGATCAAGATAGCCATCGCGGTTATAATCGCCAAAACTGGCTCCATATCCCCAACCTTTCTCCGTTGAAACAATGCTTGTATCTTTATTGAAACTGCCATCTCCATTATTAAGATAAAGAAAGTTATTTGTTTCAGAACTACTGAATGCATTTGCCACAAATAAATCCAGATCGCCATCATTATCCACATCGGCCCAGGCTGAACCAACTGAATATCCATGATCATTAACAACAATTCCTTCTGTAATTTTCGAGAATGATCCGTTACCTTCGTTTCTGTATAAATAATTATTCTGATTACCCCAATTGGCTACAAATAAATCGAAATCCCCGTCGTTATCATAATCTCCCCAGCTGCTGCCAAACGAAGATGCTGTATTTGTAGCAATTTCACCATCCATTATTTTTGTAAAACCCGCTTCATTGTTTGCTTTGTACAGAAAGTTTTTTTCATTGTCTTCATTGGGAACAAACAAATCCAGTAAACCATCATTATCAAAATCCGCGAAATCCATATGACGTGATGTTCCGCCATCTTCGGTGATGCCAATTCCCGAAATTCTGCTAAACTTTTCTGTCGTTCCATTCATATAAACGAAATTTTTAAGATCACCACCGCTATTTGCAACAAACAGATCAACAAAAGCATCTCCATTCAGATCAGCCCAGGAACCCGATTCGGAAAATCCGCCGCTTCGTGTTGATGTATCTGGAAGAAAGGTAAAGGTTTTATCGCCATTGTTTATGTAAAGAAGATTGTTCTCTCCGTACCAGTTGGCAACAAAAAGATCACTGAAACCATCATTGTTGAAATCTGCCCAGGTGCTACCGTCAGAAGGGGCATTATCCTGTGTAATAGTCAGGTTATCGATCTTGATAAATGTACCATCAGACATATTTTCGTAGAAGAAATTATTCTGACCGCCTGATGGGCCATTGGTTATAAACAAGTCAAGATCACCATCATTGTCATAATCAACCCAATTTACAGATCGTGAGTCTCCGCCATCATTTACAACTGCTCCGCTTTCAATTCTTGAAAACTGCTGTGCATGTATTAAGAAAGGAAATAAGAGAATACTTATAATTATATCGGATATCTTCATACAATCTCCTGTTTGATTTTAACTGCATCATTTGCAAAATAGTTAAGAAGTACCTTGCGGATTACCAAGCGATTTGCGATGAAGTGGATTTTTATTGCGGCAAAACGGAAATACTAACTCAGGGAATTAAAGACATTATCCCGATAATTACGACTCAGCATGTATTCTTCACCATTTTTCAGTTTAATTATATGATCACCTTTTGATAATGGCTGAAGTTCTTTAATTAGTGTTAATCGCAAAATTGTGGAGCGGTTTACACGTACAAAATGAGCAGGATCCAGATTTCGATCCAGGTTTATAAGTGTTTCGCGGATGATATATTTTTTGTCAAAACCTTTCAGAGTGATATAATCACCTTTAGCTTCAAGAACATCGACCTGTTCTACCGGCACAATGATCAGTTTATTCTTTTCCCGAACAATAAACCTTTTAATAACTTTAGGTTTTGCCTGTATTTCCTTTAAAAGAGTTGATACATTGGAAATTTGTTGCGGTTCGTTTTTTGCCTTTACAAGTAAACGTATCCGCTGCAAGGCTTTATAGAATTGTTCTTCATGGATTGGTTTAAGAATATAATCCACTGCATGTGCCTGGAAAGCTTTTAAAGCAAACTGATCATACGCCGTTACAAAAACAACAAAAGGTATTGATTCCGGATGCAGATTATTAAGGACATCAAATCCGTCAATTTCAGGCATCTGAATATCTAAAAAAGCAAGGTCAGGTTTTGATGTTTCAATTTTTTCAATGGCTTCAAGGCCATCTTCACATTCCGCAATAATCTCAAAATCTTGCTGATTCTGCAGAAAAAACCTGATACCTTTGCGGGCCAGCGGTTCATCATCAACAATAATTGTGCGGATCATTTGGATTCTCCCGGTACAGGAATCTGTAAACTAACTTTCGTTCCGCCGCTTTTAACCGCCACAATATTCAGCTTGTACTCATCACCAAAAAGAGATTTCAAACGATCCGTAGTTATTTTTAATCCCAAACCTTTTTCTAATTCCCCTTTTTGCGGATTGTATCCTATCCCATTATCTGATACATCGATAGTAAGAAAATGATTGTTTTTGAAAACCTTTATATCAATTACACCTTTTCCCCTGCGTCTGGCAATTCCATGCCGGATAGCATTTTCCACTATCGGCTGCAGCAACAAGGATGGCACCGGAACTTTTTTTAAGCCATCATCAAGTTCTATCGTGACAGTTAAACGTTCACCAAAACGGACTTTTTCAATCGCCAGATATTGACGGATAAAAGAAATTTCATTTTCCAGTTCAGTAAACTGGTCATCAACGTTGTTAAGTACATGACGCAATAAATCGCTTAAACGGTTAACGGTTTCGCCTGCCTTCTGTGGATTATCTTTTATTAACACAGAAATTGAATTAAGTGTATTGAACAAAAAGTGGGGCTGTAATTTCATTTTAAGGGCATCTAACTGCGCGGTGATCAAAGCAGACTGTAACTCTGCGTTTTGGGTTTTTTCCTGCTGAAAACGTTTGTAATACTCAAGTACATTTAGTACAAGCAGAATAACAAAATAAACCAGAATACCGTAATCAAAATTTGCGACCGCGTTAATATAAATACTGGCAATCTCTATATCCTGAAACGAACCTATGGTTATGTACATTCTGAACGTCATATAAATAAGCGAATGGATAAACGCTATTACCATAGCCAGCATAAAATGTATTACCAACAGACTTAGCCAGTTTTTCTTCACAAAAGGAAATCGTCTGGAAAAATAGAGCGGTATAGGCGTAAAGAATGACCAAAAAACAAAATAAGGCGTATCTACCATTAATATTTTAAGCCAGTCTGCCTGCTGATTCACCTGAATCCGATAATAGTACGATTGCAGCGAGTAAAGAAAACCAACGGCTGTCCAGATTAGCAACACAACCGATGCATTTTTAATTTTTTCAGACATATCTCAATCCGGATTATAAGGAGTTTTAAAATAGTGAATATTAGCTTTAATATTCAAACTGGATTTTCATGAGCAACAATTCTAAAAGTTGTCATTTTTTTTTGCAACCATTCAGGAATTCTTATATCCTACAAGCCAAATGATAAAGATTATTCTATTAGCAATATTTTGTTCGAACATACTATTCGGACAAGATGCCGGTTTAAACCAAAGCCATGATGTTTCATGGTCGTTTGCCTATGTCAATGATAATTATTCAGCAACATGGTTAAATGGAAAAAGTGAAAATTACATAGGTGCCGATGACTTTCTTACAACATCGTTTTTATTAAGACTATATAAAGATGATCGAAAACTTTCGGTAACATATAATACGATCACTTCACGTTATTTTAATTATCGGTTTGATTTGATAACTGCTGGCCTGGCACAAAATTTTAAGCAAGGTTTTTTAGATTTTCAGCCACAAATCGGAATAATTTACAAAGGTGATCTTGCCGGTGAAACAATCCAGAATACGTGGCACCGGATGCGGGCAATTCAGAAAGTACATTTGCCTTATTCCAGAGATAAAGGCATAGCTTTACTGGCTTCCACACATTTTTCAAGTTCGTTTAAACCGGACTTTTTTAAAGGAGACCTGTTCACCCCAATCCTGGATATTTCTTTTTTTTCAGAGTTTAAACCATCCTGGATTTCACCGGTTTTTTCCTACAAAGCAGAGCTTTACAGAAATATTTTATCGATGGAATTACTGGGTGGCGGCAGATATTATTTCAGTAAAAAACCTGAGTATTCAAAGCTGATACGTTCCGGATTACTTGCAGCATTAAATTTTAAAATTCGGGTATACCAGCAGTATTTTATGGATTTGGGAATTTCATTATCGCCAGCAAAAAATATGCGCGAAGATCCTGTTTTTGGAAACGACCGTTTCAACTATTTACCGCAGATGTGGATTGTTTTTTCCTGGGACACATCCTGGCAAAGCATAGTCGATTTTATCGATTATTAATTCTAATTTATTTATTTAATCACCTGCTATGAAAACCCAAATTTACTTCGTTCCGATGATTAATTAAATTGTATAAAAACAGGTTACGGTATGCAAAAGGTAAGATATCCGTCAGTGGCTGGTAGTTTCTATCCGGCTGATAAAGCAGATCTGCAACAAACGCTGGATCTTTTTTTCAGAAATACACAGCCTGCAGAAAAGCTTAACATTGGATGCATTATTTCTCCCCATGCCGGTTACATCTACTCCGGAGCAATTGCCGCAGAAGGATTTGCCCAGCTTTCCGGCCAAAATTACAATACCGTAGTTGTTATTTCCCCAAGTCATTTTGAATATTTTAAGGGCTGTTCAATTTATCCTGGAAATTATAAAACTCCGCTTGGAGAAATTGAAACAGATATGGAATTCTGCCAGAAACTTACAGAGAACTCGCATTCTGTGCTGATATCAGGAATCGGTCACGGTCGCGAACATGCATTAGAAGTTCAATTACCTTTCCTTCAATTTGTCCTTGGTTCTTTCAAACTTGTACCAATAGTAATGGGAGAACAGAACTATAAAACCGCCGCGGATTTGGCAGAGCTTATTACCAGTTTAAACTATGAAAAACCTTATTCTGACAAGAGAGTACTCATTGTAAGCAGTACAGATCTATCACATTTTTATAATGCAGAACAGGCAAAAAAATTAGATGAAGTTATAGTATCTGATATACAATCGCTTGATGAGATAAAGTTGGATCAGGATATTCTTAGAAGAAAGGGTGAAGCCTGTGGTTATGGTCCTGTTATATCCGGTATAAAATCCGCTAAAATTAATAATTTTAATCATTGCCGAATAACTGCTTATGGCCATTCCGGTCAGGTAAGTAACGATTTTGATCGTGTTGTAGGTTATGTTTCAGCTATCATATTTAAAAACTAAAAAAAATGGCTGCCACATTAAAATGACAGCCATTAAATATAAATTTACATCATTCTTTATCGTATCAGTACCATCTTTTTAACATCCACTCTGTCACCGGCCTTTAATTGATAATAATAAGTACCTGATGCGATATTTTTACCATTGTTGTTAGTACCATCCCAAACCACTTCGTGCAGAGTACCGGCTTCAAGCTTTTTACCGGAATACAGAGTTTTCACCACACGACCGCTGTTATCAAAAATCCTGAGTGAAACAGGCGAAGTTTTAGCCAGACTGAATTGAATCTTGGTTGTCGGATTAAACGGATTTGGATAATTCTGTTTCAGGCTGAAAGTATTTGCAGTAAATTTAACATCTTCAATTCCCACAATAAAATCCTGAATTTGTAAACTGTCAATAACCCAACCCCAGCCTACTTCTTCCGGATCTGTTGAAAGGCGGAAACGAACCAGTATCGTTTCACCTGCATCAAATGTATCTGTCAGATCGATAGTATGCCGGCGGAATAAATTCCGGTACAATGTAGGAGTTACATAAGCAGCTTCCCACGTGGGATCAAAACGGCAATCATATCCCGGTGCCAGTGCCAGCCAGTTTACACCGTCTTTTGAACCTTCAACAACTACGTAATCATAAAACTGTTCATCCCCGAATACCGTACCCGGCTCTCCCGGTTCTACAATTGCAACATCCGAATACATCATACGTGCATCTGTTGAACTTACCTGGATAGGCTTAAGTAATGTGTATGTATATTCAGTCATATCAAGATAATTATGTGGCGAATGGACAGCTTTGTTTCTGAAGCCAAAATAGCGCTCAATTGTAAAGTCAGTGCCTAAAAAGTCTCCTGTTGGTTCATCTTCAAAATCGGTTACATAATTAGCAACAGGATTTTTAAATGAAAAAACTTCCAGTTCAAACTTTTGTGAAACGTAATAATTCCCATTGAAGTATGAATAAAGTCTAACATTTATTTTTGAAGAGCTATCCGGTTCAAAAGTAACTTTAAGTACGCTGTCAGTTATTACACTGTCAAAAACTGTATAAATTGCTTTGTCATTTACACGTACCTGCGTTGAATCATAGTTTGAGCGAAATTCAGCATCAAGAGTCAGTTGAGTGCCGGTAAAAGAAACCGAATTTAACTTGGGTGCAAGTTTCGTTTCTGGTGGCTCATAACCGGTCAAACCCGGTAGTGAAATTGTCCATATTCCCCGGCCATGAGTAGCTACAACAACTTCATCATTAACAATAACCATTTCATGTATTGCAACCGGTGGAAGTCCATAAGCGGCATAGTGCCAGCTTGCACCATTATCAACCGATTCAAATAGACCAATATCTGTACCGGCCCAAATGATATTTGTATCATAAGGCATTACGATAAGGCTGTATACAGCTACATCAGGAAATCCCGTCTCGCTTACAACACCTTCACCAAATCCGGAGATATCTTCCCATGTCTGCCCAAGATCCTGCGTGCGAATGATTTTAGGTGCTTTTGCAAAAGAGAAAAGAATATAAGCTGTATTTCGCTCTGTTGGATGTGTTGCAATTCCACTGACGTCACCCATCGTATAAGGGAGCGGACTTGTCTCTTCAAATGAAAAACCGCCATCAAAAGAGACATAAGGCCCGCGGTTATTTGAAGCAGAAGAAGCGGCCCATATAACCTGCGGATTTACCAGTGAAATTTTTATATTACAAGAATAGGCTGTACCTGAAAATCCATTTGGCATTTCCGTTACTGTCCATGATGAACCAAAATCATCTGTACGCCAGATTCCGCTGGTACCTGTTGTAAAGACCAGATCAGGATCCTGTTTGGATTTTGCCAGTTTTGTAAAAAACGGACCATCTCCGCGATCAAGAAAACCCTGGCTTGTACCAATACTGGAATAGCTTAAACCGCCATTAAGTGAACGCCCGATACTGCCATATTGACTGGAAACCATAATTTTATTGGGATCGCCATAGTGCCAAATAGCTTCAAATCCGTCTCCACCCCACTTTACATCCCAAGCCGACAAAGGACCGGGATCTGCAGGCGACTGAAATGAATTATTATCCTGCATACCACCAACATATTCATCGGATCCATTTTTCTTATCCACGCCATAAAACTGTGATGTATTCAATCCATTTTCGGTATGGGAGTATGTTTCACCTTCATCATCCGAATAAGAAACGCCGCCATCATTACAATTAATCATTCTGAATTTCTGATTTTCAACATCTGTTTTAACCAGAACTATATTGTGCTGATCTACATGCACACCTTTTGAAGAACCGCCGAACTGGCCGTAACCATCAGTTACAACCGTTGTGACGATTGTATTATCATTGTTAACTTTTATACGCCAGATGTTTATGCCACCTACATACACATCATTCTCATCATAAGGATTAACATTAATTGTATTGTCGTACCAACCCTGACCGCCAAGCCAGTTAATATTTGTACCGCCTTCTGCTTCAATAGCTCCTGTCCAGCTTTGTCCGCTGTTACGTGAAATATATAAGGTTGAACCGGAACCTGAACTGCCGCCTTCAGCTGAGAGATATAAACGTGTTGGATCAGAAGAAGCAATGGCTATTTCAAGTCGTGCTGCCTGGCTGATTCCGGTTGATGAATTAGTCCAGGTCTGCCCGCCATCAGTCGACTTGATCACACCCAGAGCATTTACTGTGGCATATTGAATATTAAAATTTGTCGGGTCTGCAATCAGATGCTGAACATGATTACCTGTGTTTTCATACACTTTTGTCCAGTTCAAACCACCATCAACAGATCGCCAGATGCCTGATGCTGCTGCAGTAGCAGAATTATGGCGAAAGCCCGGAACTGTTGCAGCAAGTACAATATTTTCATCTGCCGGATTGACGATTAATCGCATAACATTCTGGAAATTAAGATTGGCTGTACTCTCTAACTGTGCCCATGTAACACCACGGTCTTCAGATTTCCAGATACCGCTGCCATCAATCTGATCAACGTTCCTGAATCCTTCTCCTGTGCCTATGTAAAGCACATCCGGATTTGACTTGGACTGAACAATAGTGCTTGTTGCAAGATTGCCTACTTCAGGTGTAATCTTTGTCCAGTTCTGACCAGCATTAGTGGTTTTCCAAACACCACCACCAACAGAAGCTGCATACCAGGTATCAAAATTTGGATCATCCGGATCAACGACCAAACCACGTGTACGTCCCGAAACATTTCCCGGGCCACGTTCAACAAATTGAACAGTTCCTGCAGTTTTCATCATATTTTTTGCTGTCAGCTCTTTTGTATTTAAGACTTTCTGCGCCTTAAGCAATTCTTTTATCTTATAATTAAATTCGTATTGCGGTTCATCCTGGCCCTCGCGTGTACGAATTGCTCTTTCCATTTCTGCAAATTTATCAGGAGAATCTGTCTCGGAGTATTCTTCATTCTCTCCATAATTTTCAGACTCATAAAGTTCTTCTTTCTCTACCTTAGTGTATTTGCTCAGATCCTTTCGCGATTTTGTCTCCCCTAAGGGATTCAGAAAAAAGTATACTGTCACCAAAACAGTCACTGTTAAAAATATAGCTGTAATTTTTTTCATGAATTACTCCTGTTAAAATGAATTCAATTTTTTTTGCCTGAATTAATATCAAAAATATAACTTCTCGGATTCTCTTTACCTGGCTGAACAATCCCCGGAAAAGTAGTTACCTTAATCTGAAAATCGTTTAACCACTCCACATCACCATTGGGCAGATTATCTTCAAAAACGACCTTGTTCTCTGTGTTATCAAAAATGAAAAAACTCAGGGGGGTAAATGGTTGCGTTTTTGTATCAGGTTCATGCTTAATACACAAAGTGTGCGAACCATTTGTATTCTTGTTTAATATATACTTATCTGTATATTTTTCAAATGCAATTTGTTCTATTTCGGTTAGATTGTTCATTTTCTCAGTTGCAGGCTGACAATAAGACAATAAAAAACACAACCACAGAAGTTTTCGCATACAATTTTTCCAATTGTTTATTTTTATAAACGGGTAAACATTTTCCCGGCCATTTGCCTTACAACCCCTTTTAGCTCCATTGTAAGAAGGGTTGTCAGAATTTCAGATGTTGATAATCCGGCTTTTATTGCAAGTTGATCAATGTGAAGTGCTTCGCCATCAAGCAGTTCATATATGATCTTCTCTTTTCCTTTTAAATCGGGTTTTTGGTTAACAGAAGGACTGGCTTGCAGTTGTCCCGAAAGTTCTGATACAATGTCGTCAATGCTTTGCACAAGTTTAGCACCCTGCTTTAATAAATTATTGGATCCGCTGCTTTTTCCGGAAGTTATCGGCCCGGGCACCGCGAAGATTTCCCTGTTTTGATCCAATCCATACATAGCCGTTAGTAATGCTCCACTCTGCATGCCTGCTTCCGTAATGAGAACACCCATGCTTAAACCGCTGATAATTCGGTTTCGCTTTGGGAAATTTCCTGCATCCGGTTTTGTATTAAATGGATATTCACTGATAAAAAGGCCATTCTTCAAAAAATCATCATAGATTTTTTTATTTTCCGGTGGATAAATTACATCAAGGCCATTGCCAAGTACCGCGATTGTTTTTCCATTGTTTTTTAATGCTGTAGTATGTGCAACCGTATCAACGCCACGGGCAAAGCCACTGATAATAGTTAAATTATGTCCTAAGATTAACTCTCTTGCAAATTGTTCTGTAATTGCTTTTCCATAAGAGCTGGGCACGCGCGTCCCAACAATAGCAAACGCTTTATTATTTAAAAGGGAAATGTCACCTTTAACAAAAAGAAAAGCAGGTGGGTCATAAATTTTTTTCAGTCGGTCAGGATAACTTTCATCCCAAAATGTCAGAACCTGTGCGTTGTGTTCTTTTAACAGATGTAACTGATTGTATACAAAATCTTCATTAATCCCGCTTTTAATTCGCTCAGCGGTTTTGTTATCAATACCTTCTATCTCACTTAAGCGTCTTACGCCGGCTTCAAGTACTTTTTGCGGAGTCCCAAAATAAGATATCAGTTTGCGCATTCTTACCGGGCCGATTCCCGGCACTGAATACAAAGAAAGTAATGCCTTTACAGCAGAATCATTCATCTGTCACATCGGTTTCAAAATTATTCTCAAAATCGTCAGCTTTTTTCATTAGCAAATAGAATGCGTCTTTCAGTTTTTCAATATTCTGCCCGGTAACCGCAGATATTTTAACAATCGTTGTTTCATGATCAACTTCCAATTCTAACTCATCACCGGCAACATCTATCTTGTTAAGAATTATAATCATTGGTTTTTTAGTAAGCAGATCACTGTATTCTTTAATTTCATGTTGCAGTGTTTTCAATTGCTGCTGCGGATCTTCATCTGTTATATCCAGGATATAAGCCAGCGCCCGGGTGCGTTCAATGTGCCGTAAAAACTGATGACCGAGTCCTTTACCGGTATGTGCACCTTCAATAAGCCCGGGGATATCGGCAACAATAATATTCTGGAAATTTTTATATGGAACTATGCCGAGATTGGGTTCAAGTGTTGTAAAGGGATAATCAGCAATTTTTGGTCGTGCAGCCGACAACCGTGAAAGAAGAGTCGATTTACCGGCATTGGGAAAACCAACCAGTCCGATATCTGCTATACTTTTTAATTCCAGCTCCAATTCCCTTTCTTCACCGGGAAAACCTACTTCCCAGTCCCGCGGACTTTGGTTGGTGGCAGTAACATATCGTGCATTTCCTTTCCCACCCCTTCCGCCTTTGGCAACTGTGAACTTCTGCCCGTCTTCGGTAAAGTCTACAAGAATCTCATCTTTTTCAGTATCTTTAACGATGGTTCCCAATGGAACTTCCAGAATGATATCATCAGCACCTTTGCCATGCTTGTTCGAACCCATACCATGCTGTCCGCGTTTTGCCTTGTATTCGCGCCTGTAACTAAAATCCCGCAAAGTATGCAGATTTTTATTGGCAATCATAATTATGCTTCCCCCGCGTCCACCGTCTCCACCATCGGGACCACCTTTATCAACAAATTTTTCACGATGAAAGCTTAAACATCCGCTGCCGCCGTTGCCGGCTGTCACACGAATTTTTACAAAATCTATAAACATATATATTTTTTGTTTCCGGTATAAGTGATAGAAAAATTAAAGCAGATTAGAGAAAAGCGGCAAAAAGCTATTATTACCAGCTATTCGATACTTCCCGATATGCCAAACCGATGGATATTTCCCAGTAAATTATAATTCGAATATGAATAATCAACACGGTAGTTTTTTATTAAAATCCCCAGACCGCCACTAACACCACCGAACTGGCTTTCATCCACTGTTCGTTTAAGATCGCTATGTAACCTGTTATCATAGCCAAGCCTTAGTCTAAGTGACTGGCTTAAACGAAACTCGCCACCTACAGAAAACTGGCTGAAAATATCCGCAAAAGACTCCGCCATATTCATATCCGTAAGACTGACAGCTATCTCCAGGGGCAGATGTTCTAATTTTTTGGAAAATCCCAGACGTGTGCTTAAGGGCAGCTCTTCTTTTATATTAGTATAATATTCAACATTTGAACCGGCATTTAATAATGAGAAAGCAATGAATAAATCATTTTGGAAAGGCACTTCCCAGATCATTCCTAAATCCAGTGCCACAGCTGATGCATTATAATCCTGGATTGATGAATGAATATATTTAACATTTACGCCATAGCTGAAATTCTTCTCAAACCGATCTGCCCAACCTAAAGTAAGGGCAAAGTCAGCAGGGGTAAAAGAAGAACCGGTTTCATTTCCATTTTCATCGGTTTCATTAAACGACCCATAATTCATGTATGTAACTGCTGCGCTAAAAATCCCGAAACCTTCAAGTGGCTGCGAATAAGCAGCAATTCCGCCATTTATATCCAGGAGATAACTGGTATAATTAAAACTGAACTGACGATTTTCGCTGTAAGCCATTCCTGCAGGATTTACAAAAATCCCGGACACATCAGCCCGCATTGTGGTAAAAGCATTCCCGCTTCCGGATGTTCTCGGATTGAAATCTGTTCGTAAAAACTCAAACGAACTTGTACGCGAACCTCCTGCGAAAGCGTGTATTGCGAATCCAAAACAGATAAGCAGGAAAATCTTATTTTTCATCTGTGCATCCTTTTTAAAACAGTTTCTGATGTGTAATCAGAAATTTATCAAAATCTATGCGCTGAACATTTCTTAAAGGCTCTCCAAGAAACCGGGAACCAATTTCTTCAAATTTTTGGGGAATATCGCTTACAAAAAACTGATCTTCACCCATTCTGGCCAGATCATTAAGAAGATTTTTTTCAGCTAAAATATTTTTCACAAATTCGGCTGTTTCAGAGCCTGAGTCAATTAATTTTACAGAAGGTCCCGTAACTTTCCTGATAGCATCCTGCAGCAAAGGATAATGCGTACAACCCAGGATAAGCGTATCGATGTTTTCCTGCAGAACATCTTTCAGATATTTCTGCAAAATCAGATACGTTGCCTGTTCATCAAGCCAACCTTCTTCAACAACCGGCACTAAAAGCGGACAAGCTTTTGAAATAACTTCTGTTTCTGTTGTGCTTATCTGCTTTATTGCTTTTGAATATGCGTTGCTATTCACTGTTGCCGAAGTTCCGATAACACCTATTTTTTTATTGGCAGTATCCCTTACAGCTCCTTTGGCACCCGGAATTACAACTCCAACCACAGGAATATCAAGCCTTTCTTTTAAAACATCTATCGCCATTGCCGATGCAGTATTACAGGCAACTACCACCATTTTTACATTATACTGAAGTAAAAAAGCAGCATCTTCCAAAGCATATTGCTGAACAAGTTCCTTTGATTTGGTTCCGTAAGGTATACGTGCCGTATCGCCAAAATAGATCAATTGCTCATTAGGAAGAATTTTTTTCAGTTCTTTAAGGACAGTCAGACCCCCGATACCGGAGTCAAAAATACCTATTGGCTGTGTTTTCATCAGATTGCCGATTCTATGTCTTTTTTGTATTTCATAATGGCTTCAAAAACCGACTCTGCAACTTTCATTTGCGATGCCTGCTTTTTAAGAAACTGCGATTCAGCTTTGTTGGAGATAAAACCCATTTCGATAAGTACATTAGGCATAGTGGCTCCAACCATCACCCAGAAACGACCTTGTTTCACTCCCCTGTCTTTTATTCCGACAGGTTTTAAATTTCTGGCAAACGAATTCTGGATCACTGATGCTAAATACTGGCTTTGACGAATAAACGCACTTTGGGCCATGGTTGCAAGGATAAAATTAATCCCTTCGTAACGTTTTTGGTCTTCTGCTTTTTCAAATTTTATAGATGCATTTTCTGTCAGCACAACTTCCTGGGCCTGCAGATTCTTATCCTTATCCGCACTCAGGAAATACGTTTCAACGCCGCTTACATGTTTGTTATTATTGCTGTTGCAATGCAGACTTACGAATAAATTCCCCTTGCTCTCGTTGGCAATTTTAGTACGCTGCCAAAGTGGGATAAAAACATCCGTATCACGGGTGTATATTACTTTGGTGCCCGGAAGGTTTTTACTGATGATCTGACCAAGTTTTAAGGCCACAGCCAGAGTGATATCTTTTTCTTTTAATCCGCCATAACCGATCGCGCCCGGGTCTTTTCCGCCGTGCCCGGCATCAATAATAATCGTTTTGATCAGCCATTCCTGCTTTTGTTTTTCCAGCTCAATCTGAGCCTGCTGATCGGCTTCAACTTTTTCGTTTGTACGCAGATTTACATAAAAATTATTACTGTCATTTTCTATCACTAATTCTTTGGATATAATTTTCTTTTTCAGCTTAAAAGCCAGTGATACAAGCTGGTCAAATTCAATCACATCAATCTCAGAAACTACACCTGCTGTTTTAACCCGCTTTGCCGATTCAGCATGAATTTTACCGCCATAAACATCTATATGCAGCCACCCGTTGGTAACTTTTAAAGAAATATCGTTTGATGTAAATTTTTTAGATGAAGCAACTTTTATGAGTGTGCCATTATCTTTTGCTTCTATACCGATACTGGTCAGGTTAACATCGCTATGGCCAATTGTTAATATTTTTTCCCTGGAATCAAAATCGAAGCGCTGCGCGGTATGATTATTGAATAAATCAACCATCATATTTACGGGAACCCACAGCTCAGAGTCCTTCCATAACGGAATATAAAGCAACTGGTATGTATGATCATTTAGAATAACGTAAGTATTATTCGCAGTAAAGGTTGCTTTATCACTGCCCACATACAGAACTGATTTCTGCCTGGATTCATTCGTATAAATTCCATAACCAGTTTTTACGGCAAAATCATTCAGAGAGATATACGTTTCCTTATATTCATCAAAAGATGTGACCTGCTGTAAAGGAAAATCCCCTGTTTTGTTGTCAATTACGACTGACTGATTTTGTTTTAAAGCAAGCAGGTTCAGGGGAACGATTAATAAAAATAAACAGGCAGAAGTAAAAAGGAGAAGTTTTGTTTTCAATATCATTATCAGAAATTATTATTCGCAGTCTTTAATTAAGTAGTCAAATTACATAATTTGTAATTTTGATTCAACAAACCTTATTTATCAATTGTTTCATTGATTATGTAACATAACATTTTTGTAAGCGTCTTTATAGGCGAATCCCTAAATGGCTTACTTATGCTTTACAAAAAGAATATAGAAAAGGAGGAATAATGCCTGTCCTGGAAATTAATAACATCGTTAAGAAATATGGAGAATACACTGCTGTTAACGATGTTTCATTCGATGTCAGCGAAGGTCATATTTATGGAATTCTGGGGCCCAACGGCGCAGGAAAAACGACGACCATTCGAATGATAATGAATATCATTGCACCCGACTCCGGAAGCATTAAACTTTTTGGTCAGACAATGAACGATTCTTTAAAATCACGCATCGGTTATCTTCCGGAAGAACGTGGTTTATACCAGAAGATGAAAGTTATTGACATGCTCGTTTTTCTGGGAGAATTGCATGGTATGAAAACAGCAGCAGCAAAAGAGAGTGCTGTTTTTTGGCTCGAAAAGATGCAACTCGGTGAAAAAAGTCAAAATAATATTGATGAACTTTCAAAAGGGATGCAGCAAAAGATTCAGATTATCGGGACTATTATGCACGATCCTGACCTGATAATTTTGGATGAACCATTTTCAGGCCTTGATCCTGTTAATGTTAATCTTATTAAAAATCTGATGATGGATATGCGTGATAAGGGCAAAGCCATCATGTTTTCTACCCATATGATGGATGCGGCTGAAAAATTGTGTAACGAAATATTAATGATAAACAAAGGAAATAAAGTACTTGATGGCAAACTGAATGAAATATTATCGGAATACGGAAAAAATTCAGTCCACATAGAGTTTCATGGTGACGGAAAAGTTTTTAATCAAAATGACATAGTGACTAAGGTCGATCATTATCCAAATTATGTTGAAGTAGAGATGAAGGAAGGCCATTCACCTTCGCAGCTAATTAAAAAAGTTATTGATACTGTAGAAATCACCGCAATACAATCGTCCAAATCAAGCCTGAACGAAATTTTTATTTCTTTAGCCGGAGGTAATTAATATGGATAAGATACTTACAATAATAAAAAGAGAATACAAAGAAGCAGTTTTCAAAAAAAGTTTTATAATTATGACATTATTAACCCCAATCATAATGATCGCCATGGGGATTGTTCCATCTTTACTGGTACGCATGGATATTGAAGAACCCACTGTTTTAAGCATCCTTGATGAATCGGGCATAATTGCAGATAAAATGCCGGAAGCTCTGGATGATTCTCTTAAAGATGGGACACCGCGTTTTATAATAAATATACTCCAGCCCAATTCCGATACCGATCAGATTATTGAAGCTCAAAAAGAAAATGTCAACTCCGAAACAATCGATGGTTTTCTTGTTATTCCTAAGGATATCGTTGAAGGAGATGATTTAAAATATTATTCAAAGAACGTTGCAAATTTTGATCTGAACAGGCGTCTGCAGAAAATAGTCAGTACAATTACAATTGACCACCGTTTACAAAACTCCGGTTTCGACCATGAAGTAATAAATGAGCTAACTAAATCCGTAGGTATCAAAACTATAAAAATCACAAAAGAAGGAGAAGAATCGGAACGTGGATTTATTGATGAATTTTTCTCTACCTTTATTTTCGTACTTATACTGTATGTTACACTAATCATGTATGGCATGAGTATTATGCGAAGTATTATCCAGGAAAAAACAACACGCATAATTGAAGTTTTACTGTCATCAGCGAATCCATTTCAAATAATGGCAGGTAAAATTCTTGGTCAGGGTTCTGTTGGATTAACACAATATGTCATCTGGGTACTTTTTGGTTTCATCCTAATTTTCTTTGGGGCACGAATGATGCCTGTTTCTGCTGATGCATTCAGCTTTTCACCTGAAATTCTGCTTTATTTCATCCTGTTTTACCTGTTGGGTTATTTTCTGTTTTCAACAATGTATACAGGAGTGGGTGCTATAACTAACACTGATCAGGAAGCACAACAGGCAGCAACACCTATAACTTTTATGCTTATTATCCCACTCATTTTGATAAGCTTTATGGTAAAAAACCCGGATAGCACTATCGTTCAGGTATTATCCTATATACCGTTTTTCTCCCCTATTATAATGTTTGCACGGATTAACCTGTCAACACCGTCAATGATTGAGATTTGGACATCTGTATTGATCCTGATTGCAACAATAGTATTGATGATCTTACTTGTTGCAAAAATTTACAGGGTTGGAATTCTTATGTATGGCAAGCGGCCGACTTTACCGGAAATAATGAAGTGGATAAGACTTTAAAAAATATGGTTTAATACAAAAAAAGGGGCTTCCTAAAATCATGGTCTTCGTCATCCTGAAATTTTTTCAGGATCTTTATAGAATCGTTTTGATTCATATAAGATTCCGAAATTAATTCGGAATGACGTTTTCAATGCTTTTGGGACAGCCCCTTTTGATTATTTTCTGAATACTATTTTATAAGCAGCATCTTCTTTGTAAAGCTTTTTACCTGACCATCTGCTGTTACAGCTTTTAATCTGTAAACATAAACTCCTGTCGATAGCGCTACGCCCGTTTCATTCTTTGCCAGCCAGTTTACCCTATACTTCCCTGCAATTTGTTCATCATTTTGCAGCAGTTGAGCTACTTTCTGACCCAAGGTATTAAACACTGTTAAAGTAACCCTGGATGGTTGGGCTATAGAATATTCTATAGTTGTTGCCGGGTTAAATGGATTGGGATAGTTTTGTTTAAGACTGAAATTAAGCGGAACCGTCTCTACATAATCCGCAAGCCCGGTAACTAATGTGGACACACGAATTGTAGGATCATCTATATAAACTCCGTCGAACACATTTGCCGAATCTGTCTTCATTCTAAAGCGGATCCATACATTTTCATTTCCTTCCCCGGTAAAATCAGAAATATCGGATATTTGATTTCTCCAGGCGAAACCTGAACGGGCAAAGAAAGAAATGGTTGTCCAATTATCACCATTGTCATTGCTTGCTTCAACCAGCATCGAATCCACATTATTTTCCATTGTTGCCTTTACCCAGTAACTGAATTCGGCAAACTTGTAGTTAGAAAGGTTAAATGGAACTTTAAAGGTCAAAGGATTATCCGTATTATTTAAATAATCACCATCCGGGCTGTCAGTAATCGATGCATTACCATATTTTGATGTAAATGTTGTAGTTCCCCACTTGTTACCTAAATCCCAACGCTCATTAGCATTTTCAAATGTATCGAGTATCTGAACAGAATCAACCATAAAACTAAAAGTGTCTGATATGGCTGAGTTCTGTGCAACAGATGCATCTGAAACAGAAAAATAAAAATTAACAACAGAACCTAATGGTGCCGCTTCGTTAAAAGTGAAATTTCCCTTAAAAATATCTTCACGAACATGTGAAAGTATGGTGGACTGAACAGCGCCATCGCCAATGTAGTAATTGATTTTAGTAGTTGCGGAATCAACACCAAGATTATCATCCATTTTAACATTGAATTCAAAAGGCGCTGTACCAAAAGCATTGACAGTGTTCCAATAAGGCTCGCCAACTAATTCTATGGATGGCTTTTGACTGTCAGTGCCAATACTGAATTCATATTTTTCAGTAACATGATATTTCCCATCAGTCGTTTTTACATAAATCAGGTAGCTAACAGTTGTTCCAGTTTCCTGTGCCGGAATCTGGGCGGTATACTTACCATCAACTCCGGAAGTCATTTCAACTCTATTGTATGGGAAGGTTCCATCTGTATCCCAATAAAGCTTCACAGAATCAACTTCTCCTGAATCCAGGGTAAAACTAGCACTTACATCATAATTGCCTGATGTTTCTTCGCGGTCACGAACGCGTTGGTGATGTACTTCAATATCATCCAGATAGTTAATTACACGACGCATAACTTCGTTTCTAATGGAAGCATCGCTGATAGATTCAAATCCACCAAAGCCAAAGAGTACCAGACGATAATCGCCCTGGTAACGAACTGCCCCGCTGAGCCCGTTAATATAGTTAAAAGATGAGATTGCTCCATCCAAAGGTTCAACAGCATCAGGATATTGTGAAGCCACCGCTCGTTTAGTCTGGAAGAAATCAAGATCCAGTTTATCAGAAATAGGATCGGCTGCAACACCTTGAATAGAATTCAATTCAACATCATCCGAGACAAAACCCACTTTTAGGTAATTATTTAAAAAAGTAACATCCGCAGCATTATTTTCACTGCCGTTAGCCAGTTCCCAAATAACATCCTGGCCTGAAACAAAGAATGATCCTCCATTATCCAGGAAATTACTTATTGCACTTCGGTCCGCCGGATCCAATGTCGGGAATGACCATTCGCAACCCCAGACAACAATATCATAGTTGCTTAACAAATCAGCATTAATAGTTGTCAATGAATGGTACACATGATCAAACGATATTTCATTAGCTCCGAATGCATCAACAAAAAATGAAGAAAAATCTAAAAACTCATTATTTACAGCATCAAAATCTGAGACAAAAAGGACTCTCGGATTAATTGAAAGATAATAGTCCTGCTCTTGGGTAAAACCATCGCCTGAAATTGTTAAAGTAAGCTTTTCTGATTTTGGATAAGCATCAGCCGCACAGGATATTGAAAATGTAGCAGATGTATTCCACGTGGTTGTATCAAGTATGCCACCAACTGCTCCTACTGCAACAGAACCGCTTTCGATGGTAATTGGCCACTCATTTTCTGCGCTCAGAGAGATAGTAACATTTGAAGCGGATTGCCAGGTATTTCTGATATTAAGAGTAAGCTCGACTGTTTCACCCGGGTCAAGCTGATCATTGTCACCATTATCATTTACAATAGATGAAAGAACAGAAAATTTTGGTTCAGCAGAATACGACTCAGTAAGAGCCCGATACGCATTTACACGCCCGCTTCCAAGCAATCCGGTATAAGCAGGATTTGCAGCATCGATATTATCTGCAGATTTAATAATTCTTTCGTAAAGATCAATCACACTAATTTCAGGTACGTAAGATCTGACCAGCCCAGCTACAGAAGCAACAACCGGCGCAGCCATTGAAGTACCCTGAAACTGAACATATTTACTTCCGCCAAAAAAATCTGAAGGCTCTACAACAGTACTTAGAATACCATTATTGTTACCTGAAGAAAAATCACCACCTGGTGCGCTGACACCAACATATTCTCCAAAACTGGAATAGCTTGCTTTTTGATCATTGCTATTTACAGAAGCAACGGATATCGCCCAGGATTGTCCACCTAAAACTGAAGGCGTAACATCATTTCCATTTCCGGCAGATTCAACAATCAGAACACCGTTTAAAAAGGCGTAATATGCACCATCAACAATTAACTGTCCTGAATTGCCTGAACTTTGATTAGTAACAGTTGCTCCGTTATCCGCAGCATAAACATAAGCTTCTGCTGCAAAGACTGAACTTACATAGCCAAGTCCGTCATTCGCGTGCCATCCACAGCGTAAAGGCATAATACGTGCGCCTGAAGAAACGCTTGCAATACCAATACTGTTATTTGTATGCCCGGCAGCAATTCCGGAAACATGTGTACCATGACCATCAAAATCCATTGGATTATTATCTGGTGTTTCACCATCTTCAGCCGGTGCAGCATTGCTTGTTCCGCTACCGGAAACATTTGTTACAAAATCCCAGCCCCTAACATCGTCAACATAACCATTGTTATCATCATCAATACCGTTATCGGGAATTTCGTCTTCATTTATCCAAATGATATCTTTAAGGTCTTCATGGTCCCAATCAACACCACTGTCAACAATCCCGATTATGACATCGGAGCTTCCGTAAGTTAAATCCCATGCTTCGGGTGCGTGCACCTGTGGTAAATGATATTGTTGACCATACAAGGCGTCATTTGGAGTAGCATCAAGCTTATTAATATAAACAGGTTCAGCATATTCAACATTGGGATCTTTTTTTAACTCTTCAACAATCTTCAATATGTCATCTGATGTACTTGTTTCCATTACAAATACATTGTGCAAATTCAATTTTTGAGCGATCGCATTATTCCTTACTTTATTAAAAGCATTCTCACTTTTAGTAACAGAATATCTGGCGATTGTACTATTTAGTCCGCTGTAATTAATTGCTTTGGATTTCCCGGTATTTTTGTATTTAACAACAAATTTACCCGGCAGAAATTCCTGTCCGCTCTTATCAACTAAAATACCATTGTTGACATTAGAGCTAAAAGCAACAGTTGTAAAAAGAAGAACAGTAAATAAAATAAGGATCGATCTCCTAGCCATTATTTCCTCCATAATTAGAATTTAGAAATTTTTGATCTCCAGTCAGGTGAATAAACTTCTCCGGTTTTTGATGAATGGATTAAATTCATATCAGTAAAAGAATACATTTCAGCAAAAACAAATATTACGCCACTTTCCAGATTATAATAATTCCAGATTTCATAAGGTTTGGTATCTGTTTCATTTGGATACCTTTCAATTTCATCAGGTTCACCATAAATGCAAAAAACACGTCCCCGGTCAGTCTTCCAGCCTTCTTTACTCATTGTTTCAAAGCGCTTATTAGCGATTTCAACTCTGGCAAAGAAGTTAATTTTATATCGATTCAAAGGAGTTGAAGGATCTTCATCTCGCAGTTTCCAGAAATTGTACAGGTAGGTTCTTTTTTCATTGACCTTAGATAAGCTCTGCCAGATTTCTATTTCTTTCTTGGTTGCAATGTATCTGGAGAAGCCAAACACTTTATCAAGTTCCGCATCATCCATATTTATGAATTCAGAAGATAATATTTCAGCATCAACAACGGTTTGATGTGTATCAACTATCGCAGGATTCATAATTGTAAATCTTTTGGCGCTTTTTGCCTGCGAACCGCTTTTTTCATCCAGCAGACTTAAGATCATCTGGTAACTTCCGCTGGGATATTTTGATACATTAACCGGTTCCGCAAATACAATGGAAGAGTATTCAGTAGGGATAAACTTATTTTTATTAAAAATAGTTTCACCATATTGATTTATTATTGAATACGATGCTTTTAGGTTTTTTGAATCATTCCCTTTATCCAGATTATAAAATTCAGAATAGAAGAATAATACTGGAAAAGTAACACCATAAATACCGCTTGTATTAGGAAGAACATCGTAATTATTTTTTATAAAAATAGAATTTGGATTAATAGCCCTTGATAAAGATGATGCAAATTGTATATCACTGATGGTAAATTTATTTTGATTAAATGCATTAATTGTAAAGTTAAAAGAAATACTGTCAATCGATTCAGAATTTCTTTTATCTTCACCTTTCAACTCACAGAGATAAATACCTTCTCTTAAAGAATATGTTAGAATTCCTGTAATGGAGTTTTGTTTGCTGTCTATTTTATTTTTAAAGCTATATGATTTATTTACAAAGATTTTTTCTTTATCCTGTGAAGAAATTTTTACAGCCAACGAGCCATCAATTAAAGTATCTCCATTTTCTACATATTTAGTCATGCCTTCATAGTAAAAGCTGTAATAAACTTCCAACCGGCCTGTTGTATCGCTCTCTGAGAAGCGTGCCGCATCAAAGTCTACATTAAAAACATCCTGAGCATTCAGTGAGACAAATGTTGACATAACGAAAAAAAACATCTTAAAAAGTTTCATTTCAGAACCTTATCCGTTTTCAATTAGTTTTAAAACAAAAATAGCCCCATAGAGGGGCTATTTTAGCGTAAAAACAACAATTAGAAGCCTATTTTAATACCAAAAATCTGATTGTTATCAAAATATTCAACTGATCTGAAAGCATAGTCTATAGTAATGTCCATGTCTCCGCCAAATTTAAAGCCAGCTCCGAAAGATGGTCCGAAAATATTATCATCACCACCCAAACCGGAACGGTCGGAAGCATAGGAATATCCGCCGCGTAAGAATAACATATTATCATAGCTGACTTCAGCACCAAACTGATACTGATCATTAGCAAAGTTATTATTTTGGAATGCGGTCGAAATTATAGTAGTAAATTTATCAGAAACTGTACTCTTATAGGCAAGACCTAAAGATAGCTGGGAAGGCATTTCAAATCCTTCTGCCTGAATCAGATAGTACTGTTCACCTCTACGGGCAGCTGCTTCTGTTGCGTTCCTTAAAAGATCAGATCCTTCAAAAGTCATTTGCGGACCAAAGTTTTTAAGAACGATACCAAATTGCAAACCTTCAATCTGAGCTAAACCATCATACTGAACACCGGCGTCGATTGTAAACCCGGAAGCAGATGTATTCATAATTTCTTCAGAAATAATATTTAAACTGATACCAGCTTTAATTCTGTCTGTAAGAAAATTAGAATAAGTAATACCCATAGTAATATAGGTTGGTGAAAATGTTGTACCAGTACCCTGGGGTCTTTCTACTGTGGTTTCAGGTATATCACCAAAATCCAAACTTCTGAAGGTGACACCCAATTGTCCGAAAGATCCAACATTTACTGCAATACCGGCATAGGCAAAGTTAATGTCAGCAATATAGTTCATCTGAGAAAATGAAACTTCGACATCATTTTTCAATCCACCTAATCCTGCAGGGTTATAATAAATGGCTTCCAGACCGGAAAGACCAGCCACGTAGGAGCCACCTAAAGCAATGCCCTGAGCACCGACAGGAATTAACAATTCCTGAGCACCAGCAGTGGCATTTCTGCGTCCACCACTAGCAAATAACATTTGGGCACTAAACAGCACAAATGTCGTAATCAGAATAATTTTTTTAAGTTTTAACATTGTTTACTCCTTTTCAATGGAAACAAGATAGATAATCTATAATCTGTCAATAATCTGTTTTTCCTGAACAATTGCAATCTTCATTACTTTTGTTCCGATAGACGGCATATCCAGATGTGCAATGTAGATACCACTTGCAACAGGAAGATTATCTATGTTTAGCAGATTCCAATCCAACCATTGAGACTGATCATCTTTTTCAAGTTTATTAACAAATACACCTGCTAATGAAAAGATACGAACAGTTACTTTAGAAGGCAGATTGGTAAACCTGACAAATTTCTGATATTTATCTCTTTCCAGTGGGTTTGCACCAAAATATGGATTCGGGAATACTGAAATTTCATCAAGTTTATTTTTAGCTGAAGTAAAATCACTCTTGTTAGCTGCTGTGGCAACTACTTCCCAAGCATTTCCTTCAACAACAGGCCGCCAAGGAGTAATTCTTATAACAGTTCCGGCTTCGGGTAACTGGCCATCAATAACAATGTTATGCATTTTTACATCGCCAGATTTTCCGCGACCGCTGGTTGCAGGAAGATTATCATGATAGCTGGAATCTTCTTCAATAAAGGCGTAGATAGCTTCCCAGCGACCAGAATTTGAACGTGTCCATAAAGAATCTGTTATATATTTTGTTTGGTCTTCAGGAGTATTAAATACTGCATCCTGAATTTTTATTTTTAACCTTACATCATCATCTGTTGAATTTAAATCACGACCAACATTCCATATTTCAAATGGAACTTTATTAGATGCTTTAGGGTCATTAGTAACAGGACCACGGAAAGATGGTGAATAGCCATACAGATAATATTCACTTCCCTGGCCTTCTTCTGTAAAACGAATTTCGTAAGCATCAAGACCAATCGCATCGCTAACAGCTGGATTTATATTTTGTTTTAAATCACCTTCTGTTCCATAGGTTGTAATTTTAAAATCACCGGTTGAATTCATCTGACCCATAACATTTCTGGGTCTTTCCAGTTCACCTGAGCCGTTTGCTATTTCCTGTACTGACTTAACACCATATACTTTAGCTCCGGGCACTGCATTCAGGCTATCTCTGGCTTGATTCTGAAACACTGCGATAAATCCATCAACAATTTTATTTGAAACGGTATCAAGATTAAATGTCTGGTTATTCTTTAATATGGTATCACCTGTAGTTTTATTAGTAAAAGTCCAGGAAAGTGTACCATCTTCTTCAGAACCGTTAATAACAGCACGATATGTTTCACCTGTTAAAACATCCGGATCGAATACTTTAAGGTAAAGAATACCATCCGTGTCTCCAGATACGGCATCACCAATAATATGATCATCGAGATCATATGTATATGTGATATCGATTTTTTGGCTACCCGGTCTTACCTGGAAAATCACTGGAGGATTTTCAAGATAGCTTGGTATACTGTTTGGTGAATATCCGTAAGCTGTAACAGCAAAATAATAAGGTGTGCCATTTCTTAGCGCATCTCCGGTCAGAGCATCTTTTACTACCCGGAATTGTCTTCTTAAACCTGTATTTTCGCTGTTGATCACAGGTACCTGAACATTAACACCATTAATTACCTGTGTTTCATAAATAGTTGTCACTTCATTATCAACATCAAAAATACCAACTAATGTTGGATCGGATCCTGTCTCATCAGAGAATTGCCAGATACGATATCCTTCAAAAGTATATGTTGTATCTTCAAGTCCTTTATTCTGAAGTAACTGATCAAAAGCTTCATAGTTTTCGGAATTGTCTTCCCAATAAAGCATAATTTCGCGATCGGAAGGTACTCCGTATGCCTGGGGTGCATCTGGAGCCTGAGTCAATTTGAAGTTCAAGTCAAAAGCAATCTGAGCAGCAAGATCTTTTCTTTTCAGCTCTGTAATACTATCAATATTATTTTGACCTTTGGCGATAATAATACCAACCACTATTTCCTGACTGTCTCCAGGCGCCATTTCAAAAGAAGTAGCTGGGTCTATTTCCTGGGTAGCAGGATTTCTCTGAGTACCGGAAGCCATTAAATGTCTTCTGTCATCCGCATCAGGGCCACCCGGCCAACCATCGCCTTCATACCAACCAATTCCTGCAACAGGATCACCAGGTACAACAAAGTTCACATTTTGTCCAGTATTAGGATCTGTAAAAGGATTTCCGTTCCATAACTGTCCGGTCAAATAGCGGTAGAAATGTACAGAACCTTCAGCAACACCCTGGCTTGGGTCCGAATATGTTGAACTGGAATTAATGTAAAGAGTGAAAGCTGTTAAAGGTATATTACGATATCCCTGACGCCATTTCCCAAGAAACTTGGCACTGTCACCAGGTGATTCAATAATTGGTCCCTGGAAAAAGTCATAGCCCACTGACGGTGGCGGAGATCCATAAACACCATCTGTATTTGTACCGTTCCAGGTATAACCTAAGCTTAGTACAGTATCACAGCCTGTGTAATCATCATCAGCTGTTCCCATATCTGTATCAGACCAGTAACCAAAAACCATATCTTTAAAAGTATTGCTACCTTTATTAATAACAAGATATTTTTTGAAGACGATATCTCCAAAGTCACCCGTACGGTTAAATCCAAATACTGTTGTCTGGAATTCAAGGCCAATTGGGCCGGTTCCGTATGTGAATGTTGACCGTGACTCATCTAAATCATTTGCAACATACCAAAGTACCTGATCACCAATAAACTGTGGTTCATCAACACCCTGAGTATAAACACCATCACCATCTGTATCTACCCATGGTGCTCCATCTTCAACCGGCCATTCTTCATAGTCTTTCTGAAATGCGTCTTTTTCCGGACCTGGTGAAAGATTTTCCCAGCCTTTTTGTATTTTATAAATACGATATTTTGGATCACCAGGGTTGTCTGCAAGACCAGATTCAAGAATCTTGCCAGCTTGAAGACCTTGTCTGTGTGTATTTCCATTTACTCTCGTTTCACGACCGATTTTACCACCCCAAATTAATCCATCTTCAAATATGGCGGAAAGAACAGCTTGTTTTCCACCCGGCCAATAAAAACCATTGGCATCTGTTCCAGGGTCATGCGATCCATCTCCATTATTTGAGATATACATTAATATCTGGTTGATGGCTATGTAGGCATAGACATCGTTTGTTGCAACTTTATTAAAGGAACTGTTGTTTCCTTTAATTCTTTTAAACCCGCTGAACATAACTGCTGCGATTAAAACAGTTAAAAACAGCAAGTATATTGATCTTTTTTTCATTTTTTTCTCCAATTTCTCTGCATAAGTCATCTAATTAGAATGCCAGTCTTATACCCAGATTAACTTGCCGAGGAGGTCCGAATTTTGATGAATCATATGTAAGTCTTTCATACAAATATTGATAAATATCTGCATAACTTCTACCCTGTTCATCAACACCCTGACGTTCATACCCATCTATCTGGGCTATACCGGCGTCTGTTGCTAAATAACCATCAGAGCTGGCACTTCCGGATGTATTAAATACACTGATAACATTTTTCCGGTTAAACAGATTGACCACCCATACGTAGACGTTTGCATTAAACGGACCAAGCTCAAAAGTCTTGTCAAGACGGAGATCTACCTGGAAAAACCAAGGAGTTGAAGATGCATTCAGTGGTTCAAGTGGCACTCTTGTATTATTAAAACCTACCCAACGGGTAAAACTGAAACCGCTGTTAAACGATGTCAGGACATTTGCACCAAATTGAGAGAATATCTGAGAACCAAATACTGAAGGTCCATCATCCTTTGCAAATCTAAAATCAAGATTAAAAGAACCTCTGTGAGTCTGATCATGATCTACGGGTGCAACCTGTTGCGGGAAATAAGGTGTAGTTGTCGGTGACTGCCAGATTGTTCTGAAACTGGAAGAAGGATTTGATCCTGTTCCCTGTGCACTTGAATAGGTATAATCCAATGATCCGGCAAGACGATTTGTTCTTCTCAGGTTTAATTTAAGTTCTAAACCTCTTACTGTTTCAAAGTCACCATTCAAATATGCATAATATTGTTTATGCGCAGCATTCGGTTCAGCAGAAACCGTACGTTGTTGAATTTGGTCTTTAATATCTTTGTAATAAGCTGTGATATCAAAAGAGAATAAATCACCAATCTGTTGTTTGAAACCGATATCATATTGTGTAGTTCTTTCTGGTTTCAAACCAAAACCAACAGGTGATTGAATAGCAAAACCACCTTTAATATTATCAGCAATAACACTATATCCCTGGTAAACGTCTCTCAATTTTGATTGCTGAATAAATCTTCCGTATTGTGCATGGAAAATAGTTTGTTCAGTAACAGGGAATGAGAAACCTAAACGCGGGCTGAGATACATATATGGATCTACTTTAGTCAAAGATGAAGGATCAATTTCATCATTACTATCAAAAACAATATTATGTGGATTTACAAATTTCTGATCGTCAATATCAATATAGTCAAAACGGATACCAGCATTGACAACTAAATCCGCAAACTCCATTTTATCCTGAACATAAGCTCCTGCAAAAACTGGATTCTTAGGACCATCAAGGCCGGAATTCAGTTCATTACCATAAACATCATAACCATAATTATCCAAACGGTTATAAACATCCTTAACATTACCATCACCAACAGCTCTTATTGAAGAAGCAATTGATCTTGGACCAGGTAAGGCATACCGTCTGATTTCGTATGTATTAATTTCAGCACCTGTCTTGAGCTCATGGTTTTTTGTTGCTTGTACAAGAAGATTAACTTTAGCACCATAGCTCTGAGTCTTCTGCTTGTTATAAGCGTTGTAAACAACAGGTTCACGCGTAAATGTCCAGCCATACCCTACCAGCGATGCAGGATTTTGACCGTCGCTCTGCATGTTTGGATAACCTGCTTCAGCATTTGCAATTGAATCCCCATATAAAGGAAGATTATGTTTGAATACCGGATCCATATTTAAATAAAAGTCACTGAAATAATTTACAATGACATCATAAAAGGCTGTCTGGCTAAGAACATGTGTTAATTTTAAACTTGAAGTAAATGTTTGTGATTGATTTAAACCAACACGCTGACGTGTATTATAAGCTGTTGCACCAACGCCATTATCTCCTTCACTGTATTGATAAGTGCTGCTCAGTTTAAGAGTAATTGGATTAAGATCGTAAGTTAAGTTACCCTGAATGTTATATGTATTTTGTTGATTATTTACACTGTAACCATCAGGATAATAAACATCAAAAGTATCTCTAACCCCATCGGAAATACTTCCATTTATCGGATCAGAGACATTATCCATATTAATTCCTTTATAGAATTGAGCAGGAGAACGTCTGAAAAGATTATTACCGGCAACAAAAAATTTCAATTTTTTATAGTCGGGTAATAAAGGCCCACCGGCTGTAAGGATATATTCACTGTAGCCATAGGAATAACCACCTAAGTATTTGTCACCAACAGGTGAAAAATTGTCAGTGATAGCTTCAACATTAAAAGCATAGTTATCACTACCTGTTTTACTGTGTGTGCTTATAATACCGCCATTAGCACCACCATATTCTGCGGAATAACCACCAGCCTGAAATTGAATCTCTTCAATTGCATTTGAAATCAATGCTGTCTGGGCATTTCCAAAAACTGGGTTATTAACCAAAACTCCGTCTACATAATATGCAGTTGCATCAGGACGGCTTCCGCGAACATACACATTGTTTCCGTTAGTAACTGCACCGGCTTCTTTTGCAATAATAGCTGTAACATTTCTAACAGGCAGATTTTCAATATCTTCCGCTGAAACAATGTTTGTAGAGTTTGTAATATTTTTATTTATCAAAGGTTTTTGTGCAACAATTGTAATTGTTTCTGCTTCGTAGGTATCTGCACGGAGCTGAAGATCTAAGTTAGTTGTAAGACCTACTGAAACTTTAATATTTTCAATTACAAGATCCCGATAACCAACATATAATCCTTTTACAGAATAGGTACCCGGAGGAACATTCAATATAAGGTATTCTCCGTTAACATCCGTTGCACCACCTAAATAAGTACCTTCAATCAAAACGTTTGCACCCACCAGCGGTTCGCCAGTATCAAAATCCGTCACTGTACCAACCACTTTACCTGTCTGTGCAAACAGTATTGCCTGCATTGCAAACAATAATAATAAAGTTATTTTTCTAAACATTTTTTACTCCTGACTTTTTCACTTATTTATCAAGTGCTGGTAAAGGCATCATTGACTCTGTTGCAACCTTAACATCACTGGGAAGACCGCTTAAATAAACATAATTCACTGTACCTGCTTCAACTGTAAGATCAACCGTAGCCACAAGTGTATTTGTTTCATCACCATCTGCGTTCGTTAAAGTAAAATTAAAGGTGTAAGTTTGGGGTTCAAGCAAGAAGCTGTAATTATTTTCTAAATCCCCAAATGCTAAAAACTCATTATTAGTTTCTACACCAGCAGCATCATAAATATTTGGTGTGAGTAACGAGTCTGTTGCAACTGTATCACCAGGTGCTGTAAACACAGCTCTGATATCTAAATTTTTTGTAGATTCAGTAGGAGTATCCCCTGATCCGTGGAAAAAGTAAACTTGTCCTTTTCCTGCTGGAGGGGCTTCAACATGATAAGTAGCGCCTTCTGTATATGTAAATGTGGCCATGGTTGTTGAATCAATATCCGATGAAAAATATGCAGCAGCAAAAAATGTTATTTCGTCATAGGATACTGCATCCACACTTTTTGAATACAGAACTTCACCTGTGTCACTATTCTTAAGTTCAATATTGCGTTTTACAGAGGTTACTTTCATAAACTCTGAAAAATGATTTTGTGAAATATTTGAAGCTACGCGTTCCCCATCTACATAGACATCAATATTATCAACATTTGCGAGTAAGTTCCCGAAACGCATCATGGCAAAAGGAATTTTTACAGGAGCAATTGTTGGTTCATCAACGCAACTCCCAAGTATTAATGCCAATGCCAATATTCCGGCGAGAACTGTTTTATGTAAAGATTTTGACATTGTAAACCTCATAATAGCTTAAACCTTTTTGGAAAGTTTTCTTATTGAGCATCCCCCACTCAAAAAGTTTAATGCAAAAAAGAAGAAAAAATAAAAACAAAAGCACCTTTATTACCAATTACTAGGTCTATCTTATAACTGATAAAAGGGTCAACCCGAAAGGGCTGACCCGAGATTTATTACAAAGAACACAACTTATTTTACAAGAAGCATTTTCTTTGAAGATTTGAAACTACCTGCTTCAATAGAGTAAACATAAAGACCGGAAGCAAGATTAGATGCATCAAATTCAACACTGTAAGATCCGGCGGTTACGTTACCATTAACTAAACTGGCAACTTCTCTACCTGTAATATCAAATACTTTCAGTGTTACTTTTTGAGCTGCAGGAACTGTGAATTCAATTTTAGTAGTCGGGTTGAAAGGATTCGGATAGTTCTGTTTTAAAGCAAAGGTTTGTGGTGTTTTGCCATTGGAAATTTCTTCGATACCAACAACAGGAGCACCAAACCAGCCAAATACAGGAACAGCCGGGTTTTCAACACCAGCAATCCAGATAACTTCTGAAGAATCTGCATTTGATTCATAAGCAAGACCAACCGGGTCTAATGACCAGAAAGTAGCATGCCAGTTATCGCCTTCATTACGTGCAGCAACGATACCGTCAGTAGCAGGATCGGTCATGATGGCTGTAGCACCGTCAACTGTAAAATTATCAATCCAGTTTGCAAAGCCTAATTCAAAATAAGGATCGTATGCTAAGAAAGTCGTATCGGTTGCAAGATCTGCAATCCAGCCGGTTAAAGGATCACCCTGAACTGCTTGAACAGCGTAAGGTAATTGTTCATCACCAGCAGCACTGTAGTTTAAGTCTTGTGGACCTAATGTTTCAATACCAAGGATATCTCTTTCAAATGTTCCAGCCGGGAAAGTAGTATCAGCAAAACCAGAAATAAAACCATAGTCCTGACCAGCTAACATAAGATTTCTTGGTGTTTCGGCTGAAGCCTGATCAAACCAAGCTTTATAAACATTACCAGGATAAGGATTACCAGCCTGATTTGTAGGACCAACACCCATTACGTGGTAAACCTGCTGATAGTTTTCAAGTAATTCTGTAGAAATAGGACCATAAGTATCTAACCAAACATCATAACCCCATTCTTTCCATGAACCTGTAGTATCCGGAGGTAAATTACGCATCCAGTATGCTAAGATTGTTCCGATGCCAAATGCATTGTCATCATAAACAAGCAATGCAGGGTTTTGTGGTAAGAAAATAGAATAGAACACTTGAGAAGTTGAAGCTGTCAAACCACCAACGTCTTCAGCAACCAGGTAATAGTACACATCAGTACCCGGTGATTGACCAGGAATAACACCAGAGAAATTCGGCTCACTGCCTGTCATTGCTACTTCATTCCAGTTAGCACCTTCATCTGTGCTATACATAATTTTAACAGAAGCAACACCTGCTGCGCCACCTGAAGGGTTGTCATCAGTAACAACCGCTTCAACGGTTCTGTCAGCAGTAGAGAGAGTTGTAACCAGCTGATCATAGCTGGAAATAACAGGAGCGCGGTCACCAGTCAATTCAACAGCAACACTAACGTTCCAGGTAAATTCTCTTGCCCACCATCCGGCAGTTGCAAGATCGCCATCTGTACGGCCATTGGCATAGAATTTAAATGCAGGATAACCATCAAGAGTACCTGAAGCTAATAAACCTGCACGGAAATCATTAAAAGTAGTATAGTCGTTTTTAACTACAACGCCAAATACTTCACCAGCTAATACAGAAGGAACTTCACCTAACAGAGACATCGGCACCCAATATTCAGCACCGGTAGTCGGAACAGAAACCTGTGCACCGTAACCACCATCAGACCAAATATCATTACCAAAAGGCTCAGGAACTGTTCCACCTGTTAAATCTTCCCAACCAGATACGGTAGCATCATGATCGTTATCGATAAAAGGTTCCATATCATTGAAACCATTACCTGCTGCATTATAGTAACCAAGCTGTAATGCAGGAGTAATTCCTGTAATCTGATCTGCTGTCAGATTAACTTTAACGATTTTAACACTAACAGCATCACCAGCATTATCACTGGTTACAAAACCTACACCATTAATATTCATGTCTGCAGGTGCAACAAACCACTGGAGCATTACATCCTGTCCAAAAAATCCAAAGTTGCTATTCCATGGTGGATTACCAGAAATTGGACCGTTACGTAATGTATCAATAGTACCAGACATACCTTCAAGGCTATTGTCATAAGGAACCATTTTGTTTACTTCATAACTGCTATTGAGAATGGAATATTTTGCAGGAAGAACTTCATTAGATCTTTCTACAAGATTGCCATTCGGCATAAGCAAAGCTTTGTTCTGCGCAACCAACAAAGCGGGAAGTAATAGAGAGAGAGCAAAGGTAAAAAACCTTTTCATAATACACTCCTAAATTAGTGAATGAAACAGTTAATTAAGTTAGTTAGATTTGGTTTAAGGTGCTTCCCGGGCTCAGAATTAAACATAATACATTCAAAAAAACCTGTCAAGTGTTTTTATTTAAGCTTTTCAAGGGTTGTATGAAAGGTTGTTTTTCGCAGATTAGCTGTATTTGCTGTCGTCTACTTTACAACTCCTAACGCATCAGGACAATTCTTTGAAATATTTTTTTGTTTTCAGGACCTATGCTAATGATATACATTCCTGTGGCAACTTTCTCTCCTGCCATATTTTTGCCATCCCATGAAAAACTTTTTAAAGCGGCATTATTCGATTTTTCCATAATCAGCTGGCCAAGCGAATTGTATATGTGCATCGATATATCATTACTGCCATCGTAATCATACGTCATTGTAAGAAAATTTTCTGAACTTGCAATGAAGGGCAGCGATTGAAATTTAACATTGCTGATTTTTCCCGTATTATCCTGATAGGTACCCGTGAATGGAGCAGCAATCTCCATCCTTATCATCCATGCACCAGTTAACGATGTTTTAGTATTTGCACTTTCAAGTTGATAACCACTTAACAACCGGAAATTGGTAGTAGGCTCTTTTCTAAAAGATTTATTGTTATGGAGATTCCCATCAGGTGTTTCATACCCAAGTGCACCATTATCTAAATATTCGATGCCGACATTAAACAATTGGTTACGGTCAATCTCCATTTTTATGTTTTCAAAATCAACACGCGTCCATTCCGATGTGGCAATGTTCTGTTCTGTAAAAGTAATTGACTGCGGATTCGATCCTTCTGAAAGATTGCTTTTATACAGATGAAAACGAATGTCGCCAATAGTACTCGAATTATAAAATTCAACCGATTTAATGAATGCATTATCCCGCGGTGAAACGAACTGAATGGCATTGATATATCCACTTAAAGATTGTAAAAAAAAATCAGGAGAATCAGATCCATACTCGAGAGTTATTAAATCATACTTTTGGCTTGCAGCAGGTGTAAATCGTATTACCTGGCTTTGGGAACTATTATTTATAAAACTCATAGTCAAAGTATGATACGTTTTTCCAAAATCAAGGTCATTAAAAATCACACCCTGATACTCATCAAGAAATGTCTTTCCGGATGGACCATTTCTATTAATATATATTTGATTGTCAAATGCCTGATTAAATGAGATAACCAAAGAATCACCATTTATAAATTCCACACTTTGCATTGAAAACGGATTAACCGGGATTTCGACTTCAAAATTATATTTTGAAATTCTGTATTGTGGTACAGTTCTAATGTGTTGCAGATCTGACCTGTTAAATGCGAATTCAGAATTAACTGTCAGTTCATTAGAAGTAAGTGTCTTATAAAAATTATCGACAACATCATTCAGATTTTCACCAGCTCCAAGAATAGAAAGTGATGAGTTTACCCCATTTGCCCCGGAAGATGCATTTCGGGCGATCTCTTTTATCAGCGCAATTCCGTATTTTTCATAAAGGAAGTATGTCCATAGGGCCACACGGGCATAATGTGGCAAAGAATTATCATTATCCCAGCCGGTAAGACTTAGATCTGCATTCTTTAGAAATAAGTCCGGCGAACGCAGTCCATAACCACAAAGAAAAGAAGCTAACTCGGATAACCCTTCATTTACCCAATCTTCTTCTCTGGGATCATTTTTATATTGTATCAAATGCTGTAACTCATGTGATACAGTGCCAAGAACACTCGATGTGTGATAAGACGGCTGATCATTGTTCTCATAATATATACCGGGGTAAGTATCAACATACATTATATCAGCACGGTTTGAACCCGGGTTAGTTGTCTGATCTGTCTGAAAAAAGAAACCACCAACATAACTGCCATCTCCGTCCCAGCCATCTTTTATATCCGTCAAAAGGAAATCAACTTTACCATTGCCGTCAACATCTGGAGGCGAACCAAAAATATCCTGGTGTATTTCATATATGCCAAGGTTAGGATTGTAACTGCCAAAAGGAGTATTATTTACAAGCCCGTTGAGAATATCATTTATTACAGCACTCGTCACATGATTATTGGCGAGCTCGGCTTTTTCAACCCAAATATTGATAAGTGTATTTTCAACCTTCAAGACAAATGTTTTCTTGTCAAATTTAGGATTATCCGGATTAGTCAGGTTTAGAACATTGAAATCCCGCTCTTCCCCAACAGTATAAGTTCGGTTTTCAATTTGTGTTAGTTTCTTAAATGCAGAAGGGTTTTCATTCTGGAGTTTTTTAAAATATTCCTGAACATATTCTTCCGAAGGCATTAAAGGTGTACCGGAAATTTTCTTTTCATAAAAGAAAGTAGACTGTGCCTGGAGTGCAGTTACAGTAAATATCAAGAACAGGATTTGACGCATGAATTATTTGTTTATTTCAGGATAGATGGTCGCCAGTTTATCAAGGTTATCTTCAGAAAGAAAGTCAAATTCAATGCCGATATGATATTCTTCCGCACCAATTTGCTTACGATTCCTGACTTTTCCGATTGATTTTACAATCTCATCACCAACTGCAATAGCGACTTCTATTCTTAACCCGGTCTCCATTGCATTTGATGTTTTAATTGCAATACCTGTACGTGATATATCGATTGTTGTGGCCATTCCTTCATGAAATACCTGGTTTTCAGCATTAAACAATCGGTAGGATATTAAATTTTGAGAATCAACTCTAAATGACTCGCGGCTTTCAAATTCCATTTTTGTTCCTGAATTAATTGGTTAATGTTTTATTTTTCTATATCACTCCTGATAATCTCAGAAACCGTGTCATCAAAAACATCCGGATTCAGTTGCATTTCTTTTATCTCTTCAATAATTAATTTAATCCGAGATTCACTATCTAACTTGCGATTCAAATACAAAAATTTATCGTCATGATAACGAACCATTCCGCCTTTGAAATCACCCCGATCAGATTTTACAGTAATTCCGTTATTCTCCAGGAAAGAGATCAGTATTTCAAGTTTTTTTTCTGTAGTCATGGTTATTCAATATTTGTATCTAAAAATCCTAAAGAAAACGACAAAATTCAAAATAAATTTTAACAATTTTACAGAAATTGATTCATATCTTTAACACGCAGTTTGTCAACAATTTCTTTTACACGTTGAGAACTGCTTTTACGGCATATCAGGATAGCATCATCTGTTTCAACCAATATCATATCATTTATATCAACTGCCGCTATTAATTTCTTATTTTTTGAGTAAAAGTAATTATTATGGGATTCTATCTCTACGGAATATCTGGAGTGGACAGCATTATTTTTATTATTCTTTTCTGAAAGATTAAAAACAGCTTCCCAGGAACCAACATCATTCCATTCAAAATCCGATTCAATTACACTGACATTTTCTGCATTTTCCATAATTGCGTAATCAATCGATATGGCCTTAGTTGCTGAATATACTTTTAAAACCGCTTCATCAAAACCATCTTTATCAACATTTTTTGCAATCTGTGGAAGCGCATCATGTAGTTCTACCATCTGCTCTTCAAACTCGCGCAGGATTGTGTCGGTTGACCAAATAAAAATTCCCCCATTCCAATAAAAATCGCCGCTTTCAAGGAAACGCGCCGCTGTTTCTATATTGGGCTTTTCGGCAAATGTTTTTACAGGATAGATTTTCTGATCGTCTATCTCAATCAGCTTATCTGTACGCTGAATATAACCATAACCGGTTTCCGGATAGGTAGGCTTAATTCCTAGAGTAACAAGAGTTTCTGCTTCAGATGCATATTTTGCAGCAGTTTTAAGAACTGCCTGGAATTTTGGGATGTCATTCACCAGGTGATCCGCAGGCAAAATTGCCATAATTTCGGAATTGCCTTTTTCACGGGTATTGATAACAGTAGCTGCGAGCGCGATGCATGGGGCAGTATTTCTGCCGAATGGCTCGGCAATTATGTTTTCAACAGGGATTTCCGGTAATTGATTTATAATTTCCTGCTTTAAATTTTGAGCGGTTACAATTAATATTTTTGAATTATCTGTCAGTCCATTGATACGGTCATATGTCTGCTGCAGCATAGAACGTTCACCAAAAATCTTAAGCAGTTGCTTAGGCATATCCTGGCGACTTCTCGGCCAAAACCTTGTTCCGGCACCACCTGCCATCAAAACAATGTACATTTATTCTCCTTCTTTTTTTAATTCTGCCATATAGTGTTGAGCTGTTTTATCGCTGCTGTCCAAATCAAGAACAGTATCAAATACTTTGATTGCATTGGCTTTATCACCTTTTTCAAGATAGGTTTCACCTAAATTATTCAAAGCAGAGATATACCTTGGTTTAAGAGAGATCGCCTTTAAAAACAACTGTATGGCAATGTCATATTTTTGATCTATTTTATTAAGATACCCCAGGTTATTTATTGCTTCCGGGTAATCTTTCTGAAGCCTTACGGCTTGCTGCAAATGATAGTAGGCGCTATCATTCATACCTTCGTAATAATAGGCTACTGCAATATTATTGTGAACTTTAGCATAATCAGGATTAATATTAATAGCCCGTTTATAAATATCGATTTGCTCCTGATAGTCTTCTTTGTCAGCTGCTGCTTCAGCATATTCAAATGCTTTTATATTAAGGCTTCCGGTCATTACTTTATCAACCAGCTTTAAATTTTTAAGTGCCGGTTCAAATTGCGGATTGGCATTTACGGCCAGATTAAATGCTTCTTTGGCTTCAGGATACTTTCCCAGAAGGAATAATGTATAACCGTAATTGTTAGCTGCATCATAATAACTGGAATCATTTTTAACAGCATTTCGGAAAGCACGCGATGCTTCATAAATTTTATTCATTTTATGATAGGCTATTCCCACAAAATTATGTACTTCGGCATCATCCGGAATTATCTGCAAAGCTTTTTGCCAGGAAACAACGGCCAGACTGTCTTCTTCATTTTTAAAGTGACTGATCCCTTGTGAAACATAATTTTCAGCCAGGATATATTTGTCTGTGCCATCAGCGTCCTGTTCTTTGCTAAACCAGGCACATGATGTAAAAATTATTGAAAGACTTAAAATTACCGTATAGGATATGATTGTTTTCATGATTGTACCTATAAAAAATGGGAGTTACATTTTTAATCGGAAATTCTTGTCTAATAATAATCAAATTAAAGTGAAATTTTTCCTTCAAAGGAAATCTCGGAAGGCCCTTCCAGGAAAATACTATCATCCTGCAGGTCCACCTTCAGTAATCCACCGGGAGTTTTAATATTTACATTCGATATTAACTCTTCAGAAAGATGCCGGAATATAATTGCCGAAGCCGTCATTCCTGTTCCGCAGGAAAGAGTCTCATCATCCACACCGCGCTCAAATGTTCTCACAAAGATACTATCCTTTGCAATAAATTCAACAAAGTTTACATTTGTTCCTGGCGGTGTAAAATCCTTGTGAAACCGTAACATTTTCCCAAGCTCAAAGATTTCTTTGGCTGCAAGATTTTCTGAACATATTAAAACAAGATGCGGAACACCTGTATTTATTGAAAACATCCTGGTGATCCATGATGGCAGCTTATATTTTGAATGATCCAACTCTTTCATAGTGCTGCTAAGATTAAGGCTTACCCTGATTTGCTGACCTTCTGCTAATGCTGAATGTTCTCCATCATCGGCGATAAATCTGAATCTTTCTCCCGGCGCAACCCATTTATTAGCTACAGCATACCTTACGGCTGCCCGGCATCCATTTGCGCACATTTCTCCGCGTGATCCATCAGAATTGAAATAATGAAACCGAAATCCATACCCAATTGATTTCTCCAGGGCAATTACACCATCCGCCCCGACGCCAAAGTTGCGATTACAAATTTGTTTAATATGATCCGTTGTTAAATAGTTTTTTAAATCATCAAAATCAGCAATTACAAAATCATTGCCCGTAGCCTGTATTTTGAGAAATTGAAAATCAGTCATATTCTGTTATTCCGGTAAATAAAGATTAACTCCCGAAGTTTCCCATCTTTTTCTTACTTTTATAGTATCAGTTCCAACTGTAAATGGTTCACTGTAATTAAAAGGGTACAAACTTCCCGGGCTAAATACATTATTGCTATCCAAATCCTGAAAGATATGCATCTTATATTGACCATCCGGGATATAAATCATTTTATAATCAGTTTTTTGCTTTACTTGCTGATGATATTTTTCTTTATTACCAAACTTCACAGCATCGATTTCAAAATTTAGGTTACTGCTATCCGGGCTGAATATATTGCCGGTAATTTCACCATAATCATCACCATTGCTGATTTTAAAATAACGGATCACCACTGAATCAGCCAGTGAATCAGACCAGACATTCCTTATTTTTGATAAGTCTGCTTTTAGAACAAATACAGAATCCAGCGGTAATAACACTTCAGGTTTAAAATACGCTTCGAATGCTGAAGGAAATTCAATTTTCCCTTTGACAGCTTTTCCACTCTTAAAAGAAACACTAAAGTTTTCGCCTAAAGACGATTTGTCCAAAGGCTGGTTTGTCTCGAAATATATCACAGGAGAAGGATAGACATTCCAGGCACTGTCTGCCGGGAGAATAGTCACAACCTGGAAAGAATCTTTTTTCGCCGGGCGGGAGGCTGTAAATGACTGGATCGTATCATTTGCTGTATTACCAGTACTGTCTCTGAACGCTTTGATACTGCATAAATAAACTTTTCCGCTATCTAAAATACTGGTGTAAACTTCAAGAATATTGTCAGCTTCTATATTTCTGGATACAGCTAAAACCTTTGCTGTATCGAGTGTCAGACTATCTTTAATTTGAATTTGTGATAATTGCGGCAGAACAATTTTTTCTGACAATCGCAACTGTGTAAGTTTATTAGAAATAGATCTGATATTTGTTAACTTTGGTGGTAAGGTGTCAATTTTAGTCGGCTGGAAATTAAGGCCTTTAAATTCTTTAGATATTGAATCTAATCTTACATCCCTGTGTGGAATGGCAATCATTTCAAAATCAGAATCAATCATCAAATTATTATTCTGATCTTCAACAGCAAAAATCCTATATAAACCATTGCTAAGGTAGTTTAAGACAAAATTGCCATTCTCTCCGCTTTGTGATACATAATCGGGTGTATTTTTATTAAAGCGAATTGTATCACTTGTTAGTTTATAGGCAAAAAGAGTATAAGTCTGATTTCTTGCCAGATTGTAAACAGTGCCATATATTTTTCCATGATCGATTTTATCACCGGTTGCAAATGCCAGCTGGTAGCTTTCAGCTAATTTATTACTTCGAAGATCTCTGATATTTGCACCAAGTACGATCACATATGTCTGATCAGCTTTTAAGGAGTCTTGCAGCTGAATTTCCAGCTCATCATCCGATTGCCATTCCGCTTTAAATTTTAGTGGTGGTGAAATAAATATTGTATTCGCGATTGAGCCTTCATTCATGGATTCTGAAAATTCAAAACGAATTACAGATAAATTCTTCACGCCGGTTGAGTCCGGTGTTGGAAAAGTTGAGATAATTGTTGGCGGGGTTTTATCAGGTGGGCCCCCGCTGGGCATGCCTTTTACAGCGCAACTGTAAAACAGGAAGAGAATAATTACATTGATGCTTATGATAAAAGTAATGTTAAAAAAATGTCGATTTTTTCCTGCCACTCTTCATCCCACTAAATTAGACAGTATTAAATATAAACAAATTGTTTACTATTAGGAATATAACCGGGCAAAAAAAAACCCCGAAGACCGGGGTTATTTTTCTTTAATACGTGCTGCTTTCCCACGCAATTCTCTAAGATAATACAACTTTGCTCGTCGTACTTTACCACGACGAAGTACTTGTACTTCTGCAATTCGCGGAGAATTGATCGGGAAAATACGTTCAACTCCTACACCATGAGAAATTTTACGTACTGTAAAAGTTTTATTAATTCCGCCACCACGAATTTTGATAACAACACCTTCATAAATCTGAATTCTTTCCTTGTCACCTTCGATTACGCGTACATGAACAGCTAATGTGTCTCCAGGACGGAAATCCGGTACATCTGTACGGATTTGTTCTGCAGTTACTTGATGAAGAATATCCATTGCTTTACCCACTTATTTTATTGTTTTCAAATGTTTTTCATACAGATCTGGTCTGTATTTTTTTGTTATTTCTATTCTTTGTTTTTCACGCCACTGATCAATATTTCTATGATTTCCTGATAACAATACTTTTGGAACGTCCACTCCATTAAAGTTTTCAGGACGTGTATAATATGGCACGTCCAGTAGATTATCTGTAAATGAATCTGTCCAAGCTGAATCAATATCTTTTAATACACCAGGTAATAATCTTACTATCGAATCTATTACAACCAAAGCCCCTATTTCACCTGAACTAAGAATATAATCACCGATTGAGACTTCATTTATTTTGTAAAAATCATGAATCCTGTTATCAATACCTTTGTAATGCCCGCACAGAAAAATCAGGTGTCCTTGCAAGCTTAGCTCTGTCGCCATTTTTTGTGAATACTGACTCCCTTTAGGAGTCATTAAAATAATTTCTGCCTGAGAAATGTCATTCGTTTCGTTTATTAAATTAAGACACCTGGCAAAGGGCTCAATTTTCAGAACCATTCCCGGACCACCGCCATAAGGATAATCATCTATTGTCCGATGTTTATCATCGGTAAAGTCCCGCAAATCATGCAAGAAGATATCCACAGCATTATTATCTCTGCCCTTCTTAATAATACTTTGATTTAAGGCTTCGTTTAGTATTAACGGAAAACCTGTAACGATATCGATTCGTAATGTCATAGAACTAATTTAAAAGCCCTTCAATGACTTCTATTGTCATTTTCCGGGCTTTAAGATCAACGTTTTTGATTATTTTTTTAATTGCAGGAAGGAGAATTATCTCACCAGTATCGGACTCTACAATAAATACATCATTTGCAGAGTAATTCTCTATTTCCTTTAACCTGCCTATATAAACATCTCGTTCAGAAAAGACTTTCAAGCCTATCAGCTGATGATAATAAAACTCATCATCTTTAAGCGGGAGAAGTTCATTTTCGGGAATATAAAGATAGTTATTTCTTAACTTCTCTGCATCATCCCGATTATCGATACCCGCGAATTTTAAGTATACTAAATCATTTCTGAATCTGACGGACTCAACCATCAACTGTACATACTCAACATTTTTAACAAACAGAATTTTCAGCTGCTTAAAATGTTCCGGAAAAGAAGTAATAACCTCGGCTTTTATTTCGCCTTTAATACCTTGTGGTTTTAACAACTTCCCGACGATGTACATCTTTTAACAAAAACTACTCAAGAATTTCGAGAACAGCCCGTTTTCCTGCTTTTGCTGATGCGGCTGCCAATAAAGTACGAATGGATTTCGCTGTTTGTCCGCGCTTACCAATAACCTTACCAAGATCTCCATCACCCACACGTAATTCATAAACAGTTACGCGCTCACCTTCTACTTCAGTAACCTCGACCTCTTCAGGTTTGTCTACCAGATGCTTTGCTATAAACTCAACGAATTCCTTCATTTCGACATCCTCCTATGTAATTAAAACCAGTTTCGCGCTATTTTGAATAGTTTTAGTCGTTTTTTAGGCTTCTTTTTCCGTATCTTGTTTCTCAGCATCCGTGCCTGGTTCAGTAGCTTCGGATTTTTCTTCAGCTACATCAACAGAACTTTCCTGTGATTCTTTAGCAGCTTCTGCTTCTGCAGCTGCTGCGGCTTCAGCTTCTTTCGCTTCAGCTTCTTTTTTCTTCTGTTTTTCTTTGGCTTCCTGAGCTTCTTTTTCAGCAAGACGCTGTTCTTTTTCTACCTGGCTTTTTTCCCATGCAGCAAGCTCAGAAGCAATCTTACTTTCATCTGCACCCTGTTTAACCAAGGTCCATTTTAACCAAAGTCCTTTTCCCCGAAGCAGACTTTTTACAGTATCAGTTGGTTGAGCACCATTAGATAACCAATAAAACACTCTGTCTTCTTTGTATTCAACTTTATGCGGTGTGGCAACCGGATCATAAGTACCAACCATTTCAATAAAACGCCCATCGCGTGATGCACGACTATCTGCAGCCACAATACGGTAAAAAGGACGCTTTTTCTTACCCATGCGACGCAATCTCAATTTAACCAAGATTTAACCTCCACTTTTTTTATGCCATAAAAGGCATGCCACGCATACCTTTTAATGATTTACCTTTTAATTGTTTTATCATCTTTTTCATTTGATCATATTGTTTTATAAGCTGATTAACATCCTGCACGCGAGTTCCGCTACCTGATGCAATACGTTTACGACGACTACCATTAAGCACAGATGGCTGTTGTCTCTCTTGCAATGTCATTGAGTTTATAATTGCTTCTGTCCTGGTAAACGCTTTTGGGTCCACTTTTGCATTTCTGATTTGGTTACCTATACCTGGTATCATACCCAAAATACTTTCAAGTGATCCCATTTTTTTTATTTGTTGTAACTGATCATAAAAATCTTCTAAAGTAAATTCATTACGCCGAAGACGCTCTTCAAGTTTTTGTGCTTTTTCTTCATCGTATGAACTCTGGGCTTTTTCAACCAGACTTACAACATCACCCATACCAAGAATACGGGAAGCCATACGGTCCGGGTGAAATTGTTCAATAGCGTCTGCCTTTTCGCCGGTTCCGATAAATTTTATCGGCTTCCCGGTAACAGCGCGAATAGATAAAGCTGCACCACCACGGGTGTCGCCATCCATTTTTGTAAGAACAACGCCATCATAATCAAGTTTTTCGGCAAATTCTTTTGCTGTATTAACAGCATCCTGACCTGTCATTCCATCGGCAACAAACAGGATTTCATGCGGCCGTACCCTGTTCTTAACATTTACGAGCTCACGCATCATTTGTTCATCAATGTGTAAACGGCCTGCAGTATCAAGAATTACAGTGTCGCATAATTTTCTTCGCGCATCACTGACGGCATTAAATCCAATTTTAACGGGATCCCCAATTCCTTCATCATAGACAGGAACTTTTAAGCTTTCACCCAGAACACGTAATTGCTGGATTGCTGCAGGACGATAAACATCAAGAGCTGCTAAAAGAGGCTTCCTGCCACGTGATTGAAGAAAGCTGGCAAGCTTTGCACAAAAAGTGGTTTTACCCGAACCCTGTAAACCCGTAATCATTATGATAGAAGGGGGAATACCTGCTGATTTTAACTGCGTGGTGGAAGTTCCCAGCAACTTAATCAGCTCATCATTAACGATCTTTACAATCATTTGTCCGGGAGTAACGCTTTTCAGGACATTTTCCCCAACTGACCGATCCTGAACGGATTGAATAAAATCTTTAACAACTTTGTAATTCACGTCTGCTTCAAGTAAAGCTTTGCGAATTTCTTTTAAAGATTCAGCAATATTTTTTTCGGTTAACTTACCATAACCTCGAAGGTTACGAAGAACTGACTCAAGTTTTCCGGTTAAATCTTCAAGCATTTACCTTTATCCGTTCAAAAAACAATAGTCGACAAATATACAATTTGCAAGTAATATTCGCAACAGAATGATTGTTTTAATAATTTTGGAACAAGTTAATCAAAAAACCTTTGATAAAGAACCTTAAAATACTTTTCATCCCAATAAATAAAAAAGGCTGCCATTTCAATTGCGAACTCTCCAGCTTTCCCAAAGGAGTTAACTGTGTTAACATAATAAAAGCGGGATTTATTCTTAACTATTCCGAAAAAACTCGAAATATTTTTACAATTGTATAGACAGCCTTAAATAAAAGCTAATTATTTTATTTAATGAGATTCATCTTCTTAATACCAATCGTGACCCCATCTTTTTTAAGTTCATAAAAATATGTACCGGAAGAAAAATTGTGTGCATCGAAAACAATCTTGTGTAAACCTGAATTTAAACTTTGATCAGCCAGGTCATACACCTGCTGTCCCAGAAGATTATAAATTTTCAAACTAATGTTTCCTTGCTGCTGGAGATAAAACTCGATAACAGTCAATGGATTAAAAGGATTAGGATAATTCTGGCTGAGAACAGATTTATCAGGAAGAATTACATTCTCATTGATCGCAGTGGTTAACGGTTCATAAGTAAGAATTATCAAACTATTTATAGTTTCAGATTCATAAATAACCTGATTAGAAAGATAATCAACCTGCGCGTCATCAACAATCTCCCAGGTTCCATTGTTTCTATTATAAACTTTACATTTTATTTCATATCTGTTCGCCTGAGCACTGTCTTTAAATGCATTTTCAAAATGAAAACGAAACATGGCTTTTGATGCCAGTTGTACTTTTCCGCCAATAGAATCATTGCTGATCATAAGGTTCTGACGATTTCGGTTAAATACCCCAATTTCAAAACCGGCAAATACATGTTCTTTTTCTGCGAAGGGAACATTTTGTGGAAAAAGACGCAGCATCTGGCAATAAAGACTATCGGGAAGCTGGTTATGCCAACCTGTTCTGATCATCATATTACTTAATGAATCAAAAGGAGTGTGAATATACATATTCTGATACATATTGCGGTTGATCCATTTTGCAGCCAACGGATTTTCAACTGATTGGGGCTCATACCAGATATATCCATTAAGGGTTAATACCATCAATTTCGTATCAAACAAAATCCCTGTAACTGTAATAAAATCTCCATCAAGCGGTTTTTCCAAACCTTCAGAATTTTCATACCAGGGCGGACCGAAATTAAGAGTATAATCTGGTAAACTATCGCCATCCACATCAATAAAGTAATGCCAGTAATAACAGGTGCTATCAATTAAAACAGTTCCCTTTAATTCAACAACTTCTAATGAATCTGAATACCACCCTGATGCAAATCCCTGGTGATTTCGATATGTGTGCTGGTTCTTTTTAGACTGCTTTAAAACAGGATTCCAGTTTGGAGCAAAAGGATCGCGCCAGAAATCATCATTTATTTCATACACTACAATCACCAGAATGCTATCCTGTAATTGCAAATGAACAGATCCGTAAATATTAACATAATCGCCATCAAGCGGACGAACCGCATCACTACTATCCGGTTGATACCAATAAGGTCCAAAATTTAATTTATAATCGATAACAGAATCATCATCGATATCCAGGTAGTACAACGAATAAGCATTTGTTGTATCTAAATAAACCGTGCCACTTACAGATATTTCTTCCATACTGTCCGGGAAGCAATTGACAGATTGCGCATATATCGCCGACAGAAGAAAGAAAAACAAGAAAGTAAATATTCTCTTCATAATACACCTCTTAAAATGTTAAACATGGATGTTATGTAAATAGACAACAAGTATGCCAATGGATAACACCTTGAAATAAAAGGGATTAGATATAAAAACTTAGTGAGTTCAGACCATTTTGGTCGAATAGTATCGACCACAAGGACGATATTTTGATTAAACTATTTTGTAGAGAGTAATGATGCGAAACTTCCATCCATTGTATGCAGATGCGGAAAAGTCCTGATATATCCATTTTGAAGTGTATCACTAATTTCATCCTTGCCAGTCAGCATTATTTTACGTAACGAGTTATGTGGCTGGTCCAGGATATCATCAATAACAGCTTCATTCTCTCTCCTGTCAATCGAACAGGTACTGTAAACAAGCTGTCCATTTTTACAAAGGAATTGTGATGCATTTTCTAAGATTGATTTTTGAAGTAAGCTAAACTCATCGATTTCTTCCGGGGTTCGACGCCATTTAATATCAGGATGCTTGCTAACTACCCCCTGCCCGCTGCAGGGTGCATCTATCAATATCTTTGTAAATTGAATTTTAAATGGCAGGAAACGCGCATCTGCTGCAACCAGATAACCTTTCAGCTGAAGTCTTTGTAAATTTTGACGTATACGTTTAAGCCTGTCAACACTAATATCAACAGCAACAGCCATCTTTAAAGCGACAGCTGTTTCAAGAACCTGTGTAAACTTTCCGCCCGGTGCAGCACAAAGATCCAGGAAGATATCATTCTGGTTAAACGTAAAAAGTGATGCAGGGATAGCCGCACTTTCATCCTGTATCGAACATAAACCTTTTTCAAAATATCCTTTTTCCAGGATAGCGGATACTTTTTTTATTTTATAAATATCCCTAAAACGTGCAGACTTTTCATAAGCGATATCATCTTCAGACAGCATTACTTCAAATTCTTCAGAAGTTATTTTTGTTCCATTCACTCGAACATCGAATTCCGGAAGATGATTTATTGAAGCACATAATTTTTCAGTGAACGGCACACCCCAATCTGCAACCCATCTTTCTAAAAGCCATTCCGGAAATGAATATTGTATTCCCAGTTTTTTTATTGGATTCTTTTCTGCATCAGGCAATAGCTCGGTTTTTAAACGAAGAAAATTCCGCAGGATGGCGTTTGTCATTTTTGATGTGTGTTCATTCACACGCTGACGGGTCATATTTACATACTCATTTACCGTAGCCGGCCCCGGGATATGTGGCATAAATTTTAACTCGTAAAATGCCATACGAAGAATAATTTTAACATTATCCAGAAGCTTTAAAAAATTTCCTTTGTACAGCTGCTGTGTATAAAAATCCAGCAATTTCAAATTGCGTAATACGCCTGATGTTAAATTTTTTACATGGCGGTGTTGATGTGTCGTCAGGGATAATTTTGAAAGTTCTTTTTCTTCGATGATATCCAGACGCATTTTTGTCAATTCAAACTGTCGCAGAATATTGAAAGCCGCTATTCTCTGACTATTTACTTTCATTAAATAAACTTCCTATTTCATCCAAAGGAGATGGAATTGAATAATTAAGAATTTCCAGCAAACGATTATCTTTGAGAGAAACATCGACCGGCCTGCGGTAAGGCATATCATGCAGCGACGCCTTTTTGAAATTATTATAATTCGCATCAATATAATTACAAATCCTGCAGCCTAATTCATAACGGTCAATAGATTTATTTCCACATAAATGGAAAATTCCGGCAGCATCTTTTTGTGTAAGATGCCAGATCGTTTTGGCAACATCAATTGCACAAACCGGGGTTCGGATTTCATCTGTAAAAAGCGGGATCTCCTGATTTAATCTTACACTGTTATGAAGCCAATCAATAAAATTCTTTTTACGTCCAATCCCCTGACCTAGTACAAGTGCAAGCCTTGTAATTATCGCATTGTCATTATTTTTCAGAACAGCCAGCTCGCCATCATATTTTGATTTCCCATAGCTATTAACCGGCACGCATTTATCCGATTCTGAGTAGGGTGCATGTAAACCGTCAAAAACGATATCCGTTGAAAGATAAATAAATTTACAGCTTCTGTTTTTTGCCCATCGTGCTAATTCCCCGGATGACACATTATTAATCCTGTCTGCCTGCTCTATCCCGGAAGCGCTTTCGGCAAGCCCCGATACAGCAGCGGTATGAATAACCACATCAGCTTTAATATTTTGCAGCTGCACTTCAACAGGATTCTGTAATTCAAGCTGTACAAGGTTTATATGTTTAAAAGCGGATTTTTCTTCGGAATTTAATGGTGAGTGAAACGTGCCTGAAATTTTAATATCCGGCGGAGCGAACTTTAACAGATACCGGGAAATATATCCTGTAATTCCTGTTATAAGTACATGCATAATAAATAAAGTTTACTACATTTTATCAGAATTTTGTGGATAGAGCAATTCCGAAATAAGCATTTTGCGGCTGCATGGTGTCTATCACTAATCGGTAATCAACAGGGTTACTTGCAAGATTTCTGTTGTGTTTCCTGGCGAGACGTACAGCATTGATTGCGCTTACCAGATGATTTACCAATATACCCGTTACAAAATAAACTTCGCGATTCTTGATCGATACTGCTTTCAAACGTTTTGCATCATAAGTAAAGCGGTTATCCCGGGAATCCCAGTTCCAGTATTTTGATCCGGATACTTCTTCATAAATGTCATCAACCCTGCGATCACGGCGGCGCTGTTCATTATAATTATAAATATCATCAAATTTGCCGATGTTAATCCAGTATTGGGCGTCTTTTCCAGCCTTAGAAACATCCGCATGCAGAGAAGCATAAGCTTTGTAATCACCTTTTAACGAGCTGTATTGATGCTGATTAAACAAATAACTGCCCCATACAATAATTTCCATTCCCAGAAAAAATTTACCATACGAAGCATCACCAACATAAAATTCACCGGCGCCGGGCAAAATTAAACTATACAAAAGCGCTTTACCTACGGATTTTCTTCCGGATTCATCTGTCGTTATATCAAAATCGGGGGTATCATTCAAAACATCGGCTTTAGAAATTTCTGAAAAGCGCAATGGATTATAATATAAGTTAACAGAATTTTGCTGTGCATTCGCAAAAACGGAAAATAACAGCATCAGCATCAATAAACGCAGTTTCATTAATAAATCCTTTGTTTTTAATCTACCAGGAAAGAGCAATTCCATAGGTGTTTACATATTCCCCGGCATAATACATCTGGCTGCCATATAATGAATATTGCACCGACTTATTGTACTGTTTTACACTTATAGCTGCATCTAAGGCACTGATAAGATGGTTCACTAAAATAACTTTACTCATCGTTGATGCAATCGCATAAAAATCATTACTTTCATTCCTGACTTTTTTATAACGCGCAACATCCGGTGTATTAGTGGCATCACCACCTTCATAATAACTGATCGGATAACCCAGCTCTTCCAGCTCCACCCATCCTGAGCCAAATTGACGCAGATACTTGTAGATCATCTCATAATACTGTTGTGTTTTTGTTTCCGGAAGCGAATGAGTAAAATATGCCGGCATGCTGGTAGTTGTTTCCAAATTACGGAGACGAGCGATATTTTCTGCCGTATAATCACCACTTGAAATAATGCCAGAATTATCCAGTGTTAATGATGTGCCTTCCCAGGCATTGGTTTCTACTGAAATCTGGTAAACACGGCTCCAGTAACGCTGTTCATTCCAGCGATCATCACCTAAATTACGCATAATTTTATCTTTGTCATCGCCTCGACTTTCGTAGTGCAGATAGCTTGCCCAGCCTACAACTTCAAGCGCTGCAAATATTGCGCTTTTCCAGTATGATTCTGCATAAAACTCACCCGCACCCGGAATAATTGCAGATAAAACAGCCGCCTTAAAGCCAGACTTTTTTTGTCTTTCCTGAGCTGACTGTTCAGAAATTTGGGTTTTAATTTCTTCCATTAATGAAAATTTCTCTTCATTATAAGATAATTGCGCTGAATTGTTTTTATAGTCATTGTTCTCTGCTGCAAGCAACAATGAAAAAGATAATAAAACAAAGATAAAAACTGATTTCATTATATATTCCTTATTTGGTTTGCAGGATTAATTAAACATTTTAAATGAATTCCTACAAACCATAAAACTTTCTCTACCAAAATTTTAAACTGCCCAAAGCACTGTTGTTTTTAATAAGACTACCCATGCGTTCACGCAGATCGAAATCAAACAAAACACCAAAGTAATAACGCCATTCACGCGGATAAACCACTTCATTGTAATGTATTTTGTCTATCGGCCATGCTGCCTGAAAGAAAACACGTGTCGGGAACATATTGTATGAGAAACTATCCAGGCGCAGTTCCAAACCCAGGTCCCGTTTGAATGAAGCAAAATTTATTTTGTCTCCATCAAAGGCATTACCGTAATCATAAAAAAGTCCCATATAAAGTTTATCAAACTGAATATGTCCTAATTTCCAATCGAGGTTTCTGTGTATTGGGAAACGGTAAGTAAGCCCGCCAATCATTTTCTGGCGCCCTTCTATACTGTAAAACGGATAGCCTTTAAGGCCAATAATTCCACCGGCAAAAAAATTAAAAAAGTCATCAACTTTTCTGTCAATATAACCACCTTTAAAATGGATGCCTAAAGCATGATTATCAAAAAGCGGATTTTGCATATAGTATTCGCCGCTTATTTCAATCATATGGAACTTATAGGTTTTAAAATCTTCCAGCCCCAGCTGTTTGTCTGTAGAAAATCCCTGCAGAAAATCATTATTCTCGTAGCCATATTTTGCAAAAAGGTAAAAGCCACCGGATGGATTTACTTCTCTGAAACGATCTATTTTAATCGCATCAAGAGACATTTTTGCCTGGAATGAATGCCCTTTCAGGTAATCATACCTGATCGTTGGAATCTGGAACTTTTCAAGCGGGGTGCTCAGATAAACCGGGTCCAGTTTTGCGCTATATAAACTCCGAAGGTATCCCAGTGTTACTTCCATATTTTCCACCGGGTTAAATCCTATGCCCAGAGAAAATTGCAGCAGATCAAAATTAACATCACGCACACCACGGGCTTCCACATCTCCGCGCGGTACCACAACCGTATCCTGAATATTAGCACTCACGTTAAATGCTTCAGCAAACAAAGTTGGGCCAAATTTATTATGGCTGACATAGCCGTATAAGTCGTAATCCAGATCACTGTTAACAGCTGCCCCGACAATCAAATTCAATTGATTCATGATATCGGATGAGATAACGTATATACCCGGTTTTATTGTTTTGTAATCAACAAACAAACGCGGAAGTATCATAGCTTTTGAAAATGTCTCTTTATAGTTACGGACTTTATAATCAGGGATATCAGAATCATCAAAATTTTTATCAGGAATGGTGGCAATGTAGTTTTCATCATAAATGGCAAGAGCCGGGTCGAGCGGTTTTGGGTTTTTCAGCTCATAAATTTTATAACCGACACTGTCGTAGCAGGCATAAACGATCGAACCATTTTTATCGATTGCCGGCATAAATGCCCCGCCGCTGACATTAGTCAGCAATTCAACTTCACCGGTTTTCAGGTTTTTGCGGTAAAGGTTATATATGCCACTGGTGCTTGCAGAGTAATAAAGCCAGTCACTTTTTTTATCGAAAGCAGGATAGCGTAACTCTTCTTCGGCTTTCATCATTATACTAAATTCATTTTTCTCAAGATCAAAAACACCAATGTTCCTGCCGTACTCTACAGCTGTTCCAAAAACAATTTTTTTATCGTCATTTGACCAGCGTGGATGATAAATTTGCCGCCCATTGGGGAACACCTGAAGCTGTTCAATTTTACCGGCTTTAATTTTCACAGGACGCTGGGTTTTGGGATCACTGAATGATGTACTGAAAACACCTGTTTCCATATCAAAAGCGACTTGCTCATACTTTTCTGTGCGTACATCATCGGGTAAATAATAAATATTCAACTGGTGTAAGCCGTTTGTCGATGTAACAAAAGCCAGCTTTTTACCATCATTGCTGAAATCGGGGTTAGAGCCTCGCAAACCATGGGTTAATTGGATCGTTTCTTCTTTTTCCAGGTCATAAAGGAACAGATCATCCAATTGCGATTTATGTTCATTATACTCTTTGGCTGCATAAGCAATGTACCTGCCATCCGGTGACCATGAAATCGATGAAGCGATTCCTCCAACCAACGCCTTTTTCTCTTTTGTCTGACGATTGTAGAGCTCCAGCCTGTTCATAAAAAAATAATCTTCTCCGGCATTGGAAACATAGGCAATATATTTTCCATCCGGTGAATAAATTGGGTGAAGATTTCCAAATCCCTGGGATTCTATTGGATCACCTTTAACAGTGTTTTTTCTGATCAGATCTGTACGTTTTAAGTAAATCTGTGTTAAAGAATCTTTCCAGTCTTTATAGAGAGTATCTGTCGGAACCCCTGTAGCTTCTTCCAGTACTCCGCTAAAAGTATAGGATGTCCAGTGTGAAGACAGCTCTGTTATCTTACTCAAGATCTTTTCGCCAAAACGCCCCGCCAGGTATTTGGTAAAAGAAAATCCAAGGTTATAACTGCTCTCATTTCCGTGGCTGGTTTTTCCAAAAACCGACATTTCATTATATGTCAGGAATTGTTCGGAGAGCAGCCTGTCACGTATCACCATCTCACGATGCGGATCACGGTAATCAAAACGTGCCTGGTTATTTTGGTATTGTGCCACACCTTCTGCAAACCAAACCGGCATATTGATGGAACTTATCGGGTACGATACAAGGATATTCGGGAAGCCCCTTACAACATCTTTTCGGCGTTCCGGTTCATAACCGAACCATTGAAAAAAACCATAAGGGAATGTTAAGCTTGTCTTTATTGTCTTCTGAATCGAAACCATGTGGGTAAATTCATGGGTAAGCACGTCACGCAGCCAATTCTTTGTACCACGCATCACATAATCCAGATTGGTTGCCCATATTTCCATTTTATTGTTAAAGAAATATGCCCCGCCATTTGAATAATCATCAGTATCTTTTATAATCAGATGGATTCTGTCTTTAGGATGATAATCATACAAACCTGTTACTGCTGGGTAAATATCTTCAATTATCTTGGCAGCCGCGAATGCTGTGCGCTTGGTCCCCTGGTGAAAATGAACAGTAAAATGCTCCGTGTCAAAAGACTTCCACTCCAGCTCCGGATGAGTGTATTCATAGTATTGCGCTTTAAGCGGAAAAGAAATTAAAACTAAAGCAAGAATCGATTTATAAAGTATTCTGCTCAAAAAATCATTAAACCTGAAAAGCACTCTCAATCACCCCGGAATTATTAATGAACAACAAGAATTTTAATTAATCTGCGTTCTGTTTTTGTTTCTGATTTTGCTTCAATCTGACATATATAAACACCTGAAGCCACGTCGGATACATTCCAGACAACTTCATTGTCTGTATCAGCCAAACCTGTTCCATTCAATTCATCAACTTTAAATCCGGATGCATCAAACATTCTTAATTTAACATCCGCGCTTTCATTGAGATAGTAACGAATGGTCGTTTTATCCCCTTCATTGGGATTTGGATAATTGAAGAATCGCTTCTCCGGTACTAAATCTCCACCAATGTTAACAGATGCATATTGTTTTAAAAAGATTGAATTGTTATCGGGGGACAAATTTGACATTCCCCAAATTATCTCACTGGCAGAATCCGTCTGTGGAAGTGTCCATGCAGATATCACACCTTTATTTGAAACTGTTGCAATCTCCAACCCCGGATCATCATCCAATTGCAGGATGACAGCCGACTCCGTGCGTTCTCCACCTGCAGAAAACGGAAGAAGCGGCAGCATTTTTGCTTCATGGTCTACACCGATAATTCTACCGCGGCTGGTTGTTACATAAATAAAAACACTTCCTGTTCCATCATGATCAATAATGGCGGGTGTTCCTACTAATTTTTCACCTTCGTTCAGATCGATCTGCAAAGGAAAATTAAGGACAAATGAACCGGAGAGATTACGGGCAATAAGTTCATTTCCTGATAGATACACAACATCAACGGTACCATTCTGGTCAACATCTGCTAAAGCAAATTGACCTGCTACATGTTCTGCAGGAAAGGTGCTGATTACTTTTTCCTGTTGTGTATCATAAATTGAAAAATGTGCATTTCCCGCTTCCAGATCATCTTCATTTGATACAATAATTATTTTATTTCCTGGAATGGCAGCTATAAAATCACCATCAATTCCTGTTTGTACGGGAGTGATATTTTCAATGATCAGATCTTTAAGATTCTGCTGGGTTAATTCCAGCCCGGTTGGATTTCCACTGAACGAATAATTATAGATGTTAAGGCCGTCGAAATAGAAAATGTGTTTTTCACTGACAATTATTTCAGATTGCGCTGTTGTCAGATCAGTGGTAGTAAAAATATTTTCGGCCAATGAATCGGCAGTTACTTTTGTTAAATCAAAACCATAAAGCTGTGATCCGGATAAAGCAAACAGCAGATCATATTTAGAATTATTATTTGTATCAGCGAGTGCGATCGACATTTCACCGTTACCATCACTACTTATTCGTGCAAGTATATTTTTTTCAGGATAGAACAATCCTTTGCCATTACTACCGGCAGCAAGAATAAATCCATCATCACTTACGGTAAAAATAAAATTGGTATCAAACCCTTCAGGTGTTCCTGCTATAGTGTAGGTTTTTGATGCATTTATATTTGTCTCAACAGGAAAGCCTTCTTTGAAATAGCCGCGTGCAAAATCAAACGTCATAAACCTGCTGCTATTACCACTGAAATGTGAAATTACAATCCCGGTTTGAGCACGGTTAAGATTTGAAAAAGTGCCCGGTGTGCTTAAAGAAGAAAACTCATTTGTAAATAAAGGCGCTTCATTGTCTTTATACCAGAAATCGAGCAATGTACCTAACTCAGACTGGTAACCGGCATCAAGAAGAGAATACGCCTGGCCAATATCCTGGCTGCCATCGGCTTCTTCAAGATCGACAGCACGCCAATCCGGATTATCATTAACTGCTCCACCAGCGGCATTACGAATAACTGATTCATCAATATGCCAGATCAGTATGCCTGCACCGGCAAGCCCGATATCATAATCATCCACCGATAACAGAACACCACTGGAATCCGATATTTCAATCCGGTCACTGAAATATGTTTTTAAAACTTCCAGATATCCCGGAAATTCATTCCGTCCTTCACTGAGTTCAAATAAAAGGCTGTCAATATTATCTTTATGATTACCGCGGTATTCCAAAAGATAATACTCATCTTCATTTATGGGTATTTCGATCAGCTCAGGTTCTGAATTGGACTCTCCAAAACGGCTTATGGAAACTGCTGATGCAGTATTCATGATAATTTCAGGTTCTGCCCAGCCTAAAAGTTTTCGGCTGAATGCTGATGGTGGTGATGGTATAAGGCCATTGACGTTAAAAAGTCCGACATCCATCAGACCAAATTTACCAATACCCGACCTTTGTTCACTTGGACTGAACAAATCATATAAACCCAGGTAGGAGCCAATATTGGAAACCAGGATTCCTGTCAACGCCACTTGCACATCCTGTTGATTCTCAGTTTCCGGAAGTATTACGCCCTGCTTTATAAGCGTATTTCCGCCGTCCACGCTTATCCCGCTAAAGGCCGGATCAAGATTGTTTTTCAGGTATTGCTCTGTTACAAATAAGGAAGCAATATCCTGTGGTGTTTCATCAAATCCTAAATCTATATCACGCCCTACTCCCGCATGGAAAATTATGACCAGGTCATATTTTGAAAAATCTAAATCAGGATCTGTATCTGCAGCCTGGATAGCATCGGAAAACAGTCGGGCAATTCCTTTATCAATTTCGCTCTGAGATGTATTTGGATTATAAGATTTCATCTCATTGGGGAGCATATACGCATCATTTAACCCGCGTGGATAAACATCTCCGCTAATTCTTACTTTACCAGAAGAAACATTTTGGAAGTACCTGTCTGCCGCAATTAACTGGTCTTTAAAATAAGTGCGGTTATGGGGTGCCGGATCTATTGCAAACGGATCGGTTGTCACTGAGTCTGTTGCAAAAGTTCCGTTCCCGGTTGTCAGCTCATTGCTGTCTTCCACGAATTCTACTCTGAGAGCTGCAATTTTTATTGTTTGATAAGCATATGCCTCTATGCTGAAAAGAATTAGGAATAACACAAGTAGTTTTTGATTCATGTTTAATAAGGATTTGAGTGGACGGAATAAAAATTAAACAGCCCTGCTTTTGAGACAGGGCTATTATTTTATTAAAACTTAACTGAAAGCGAGAAACGCATTGTGTCTGACAACGGACTATCTTCATCGTCTGAGATATATCCAAAGTCAAATCCAAAAATATCATAAACCAGACCAGCGCCAAAAGTCAGGAACTGGCGGCCACCATTATAAGGTGGATCGGCTTCGTAAAAATAACCCGCACGTAAGGCAATCAGGTTACCATACCAGTATTCCATTCCAACACCGTGAGTAATTTGTTTCCAGCGTTTTTCAAGACTGCCGTCAACCCAGCTTTTATAAAATGCTGCTTCGATAAAATTAGTAGCTTTATCACTGCCACTTTCCTTATGATACAAAGGTTTATTTAAATCATAAACCATTGTAATCCTGTTAAATTCATCATCGAGCAATTTAAAGGCGAGACCTAATCGCAGGTTAGTTGGGATAGGATCGGATTGCGCTTTATCGTTATAAAAAATGGCCGGACCAAAGTTTGAGAGATTGGCACCCAAACGCAGACGCTTTTCGAAAATATCATAAGCCGGTTCCCACAAGACACCCAAATCGACAGCAAAACCGGTTGCTGAACCATCTGTGCTCTCATTTCCAACCTGCACACCATCCGGAGCAAGCTCACTTCGGATTACTTTAACATTTACACCTACACCAAGATTTTGCTCTAACTTGGTTGCATAAGAAAGTGTTATCGCATATTCCTGTGAATTAAATTTTCCAAGAACCGTTCCATCGGTGCTGGTTTCAATGTTTTCACCCAGATTTAACCAGGTAAAACTTAATCCTACCATACCGATATCTTCAAAGTAGTATCTTGCAGCAAAATAATCGTAGAACAGGTCGGAAAAGTTAAATTGCGGCAGCCATTTTGCATGCATGATAGAAACTTCACCAGGACTGTCCTTTTCAGGATCTTCATACTGATAAGCTAATCCTGCAGGATTCCAGTAAACCGCAGTTGCGTCATTTGCTAAAGCAACACCGGATTCACCCATCCCACCTGCACGCGCTCCAGGTGAAATCAGTAAAAACGGAACGGCAGCGGTACCAGGTCCCTGGGCAAAGACTGCGTTATGCATAAAAATAAAAAACAATAAAACTAATGTATAGTTCAACTTCTTCATGTTGTTTTCCTCCAAAAAAAAACCGATTAAATGGAAAGAGCCTTTTCCACTTAATCGGTCTATAAACTCATATTAAGCAGCTTGCTAAAAGGCAGATCTTTCCCAGCTATATTCACTATATATATTATGTTGAATAAAGATCCGTTAACAAACTGCTTATACGCAAACATCTCCGTTATTAAAAGTTTTTAAATTTATAATGCCATTACTGCTATGTCAAGAGAAATTCAGATTATCAGGGAATCGCTAAAGAACTCTAGGAATACAACTTTTTAATCTTTCAAATAAACTAGTGTTATGATTTATTTAAAAAAAGGCTTTAATTTTTCTCTTAGTTCTTTTGGCGGTTTTATTGCTTTTTTTTCCTTATTTATAAAACTATGAAGTGAGCTGCCTGTGCAGATAAGTTCCTGCTTTTGATTATATATTTCATACTCAAATTTTTGCTTTGCCGTCGGGAAATCTCTCATTATGGTTTTCAATTGCAGGATTTCATCGAATACTGCGTATTTAATAAACCTTGAATGAACTTCAAGGACAGGCATGAGATACCCTCCATCTTCAAGGTCCTTGTATGATATACCGAGATTTTTCAGAAGTTGAATTCGGCCGTGTTCAAACCAGATGATATAATTTGAATGATGGGCGAATTGCATTTGGTCTGTTTCAGCGTATCTCACCTGAATTTCACAGGTATGCTGGATCATTCCTGCCAGGCACCCATTTTGCTGAATTTTTCAATACGTTTTTCAATTAACTTATCCGGAGTGACACTTATCAGCTGTTTCAGATTTTTAATAATTGATTTTTTTACGTTCTCAGCAGATATATCAAAATCATTATGAGCTCCGCCTTGTGGTTCTTTGATAACTTCATCCACAATATCCAATTCCACGAGATCCGGTGCCGTTACACGCATCGCTTCAGCAGCGTCTGGTGCTTTTGCGGAATCACGCCATAATATCGCCGCACATCCTTCAGGACTAATCACTGAATACCAGGAATTCTCCATCATCAGAATACGGTCTCCAATACCGATTCCCAACGCACCGCCCGATGCACCTTCACCTATAATAATGCAGATTATCGGTACAGGAAACCTGGACATCTCAAACAGATTTTTTGCAATGGCTTCTGCCTGGCCGCGCTCTTCAGCTCCAAGCCCGGGAAATGCTCCGGGAGTATCAATAAGTGTGATTATAGGTTTATTATATTTAACTGCAAGCTGCATAACCCTTAAGGCTTTACGGTAACCTTCCGGATTGGACATTCCAAAATTCCGCATAAGATTGCTTTTTGTATCGCGTCCTTTTTGCTGACCGATAATAACAACAGAATAGTCATCAATCCTTGCAAGACCCGCGACTAAAGCATTGTCATTAGCAAAGCGTCTGTCACCATACAATTCTTCGAAGTAATCCGTAATACGTTCAATATAGTCCATTGTATACGGACGCTGCGGATGCCTTGCTAATTGAACACGCTGCCAACGTGATAAATTAGAATAAATTTGCTTACGCAATTCGGCTGCTTTTTTTTCAAGTCTTTTAATGTCTTCGGCCATATCAACACCGCTCGATGCTGTATAATTCTTCATCTCCTGAATTTTGTCTTCCAATTCAAATACAGGTTTTTCAAACTCGAGCATAAATTTTGCTGGACTTTTTGCCATAGTGCACCTATAATTTTCCAAAAATACTGTTAATTCTTAACTTCCAAACCATAAAAATGGCTTCCCACATAATGGCTTTGGAAAGTTTGGAGACCCCTGCAACCCTGTCAATAAAAATGATGGGGATTTCTTTTATCCTGAAACCTTTTTTCCATGCTTTAAATGTTAGTTCAATCTGAAAGGCATAACCGTTTGATTTGACTTTGCTAAAATCCAAAGCACTTAACACTTCTTTTCTGAAACATTTAAATCCACCCGTTGCGTCCATAACCGGCAGCCCGGTCGCGATCCTGGAATACATATTCGCAAAATAACTAAGCAGTAAACGGCTCAGAGGCCAGTTTATCACATTTACACCTTTGATATAACGCGAACCAAGAACCAGATCATTTTCTGCAATTGCGTTCAGAAAATTTGGTATTTCTTTCGGATTATGAGAAAAATCAGCATCCATCTCAAAAATAAAATCAAATCCTTTTCCCAAGGCATACTTAAAACCTGCCAAATACGCACTTCCCAGTCCCTGCTTACCCGGTCTGTTGAGTAAATGGATTTGCGGGTTACCGGCCTGCATTTCACGGATAATATCAGCTGTTCCATCGGGAGAATTATCATCCACAAAAAGGATGTGTATTTCTTTTTGAACGCTGTGTATTTCTGTAACAAGTTTCCGGACATTTTCGCTTTCATTATACGTCGGAACTATGATCAGGGCTTTTGATGGATCAACCATAATATTCATTTAACTTAATTTTTAGACGTTGTAATCCGGAATCGATATCACCTGGTATCCAGTTAATATGATTTATCAGTTTATCTAATATAAAGGTTGAATCCATTGGCCGTGGAGCAACCTGTTTTAAATCTTCTGTGTGAATTTTTTCAATCAATTCGCTATTGAATTCAAAAACACGAGCAATTCGTCTTGCAAACTCAAACCGGGTTAGTGCTTCAGAACCGGAAATGTGATACAATCCGAACTCATGCTTTTCAATTAATTGAAATATACTTTCACTCAAATCATCAATATAAGTCGGATTTCCTTTTTGATCACTAACTACCCTGATGGATTTATTCTGGCTTAACCTGCTGATAACCCACGTAGCGAAATTGAGTTTAACTTTGTTGCCATATCCATACAGCACCTGGGTCCTTGCAATGATATACTCAAACTGGCTGGAAGTTAGGATATTTTCTGCAGCCATCTTGCTGCGTGCATACGTACCTTTGGGATTAACCGGATCCGATTCACGATAATCTCCTGCTTCACCATCGAACACATAATCTGTTGAAACCTGGACAATCACTGGTTTAAAAAGGCCGGCAGCATCAATTATGTTTTCTACTGCACGCACATTGGTGTTCCAGCATAATTCCCTGTCGTTCTCTGCACCATCAACATCCGTATAAGCAGCACAGTTGATAATGATATCCGGCTTTTCTGCCTGCAGCAGGGAATCCATTTCCTGCCTGTTTGTCATATCTATCTGATGATATTGAATATTTTTTGCAAGTGACTTGTTTGCAGCATTACGTGAAGCACCGATGACTTCGAAATCACTGCAGAAACGATCAACAATGCTTTGCCCCAATAGTCCGTTAGAACCAAATACAATAATTTTTTTCATAGTCATTTCAACTGTCAGTATAGGGAATAAACATTTTCAGGTTAGTTAAAATATTTTAACTTTCCAGAATCAAAAAGCTTTTAAAGATATACAAATCCGCAATTCCGTGCAAACACCTATAATCTGCTTCCTTGTTTTTTAAATTCATCCAGGCGTTTTTTAATATCATTATCATTTAGAGCTAAAACCTGTGCCGCAAATACAGCAGCATTGCGCATCCCCGCTTTTCCCACAGCAAACGTTGCCACGGGAACCCCTGCCGGCATTTGCACAGTGGAAAGTAAAGCGTCCATTCCATCCATAATACCACCGGGCAACGGAACACCCAAAATCGGAAGATTGGTATGTGCGGCAGCTGCACCAGCCAGGTGAGCCGCCATCCCGGCAGCAGCAATTATCAGACTGAAACCATTTTCCGGCGCATTTTCACAAAATTCGGCTACTTCAGCAGGATTCCTGTGGGCAGATTTAACATGAACTTCGTAATTCAGTCCAAAATATTTAAAATAATCTTCCGCCGCTTCCACGAAAGGCAGGTCGCTTTTACTTCCTAAAAGAATTGCAATTTTACTCATTATTTTTTCCTTTTATTTCTCTGTCTTTTCATTCACGACAAATTTAAATGTGGAAGCAATGACTTCCAGCTGATCTAAAAAGGGTTTTTTATCCCTGGTTGGTGCCATTACAGCAATATCAACCAGGTACAAGCTGTCATTCTTTGCATTATAAATGGTATACATCCGGAATGGCCCACCTACTAATAATGAATCATTACGCCATGTTCCGGTAAGCTTAAAAGCCTGTCGATTTAAAAAATCCACTTGTGAAAGCTGTGTTTCATCGTCTACAACAACATCTCCATCATAATATTTACCTGTCATCGTATTTCGGATTTGCATTAGCGAATCTTTGTTATAAAACAACGAATCATTTTTTACACGCCAAATACTTATCCAGCGATCCGGATCTATCCTGCGCAGCCAGACATATTTCTCATCTGGATTCTGGTTAGCAAGGAAATAATCATGCTGAACTCTAATTTTATAACCGTAGTGTTCGGCAAGGTATTCTTCCAGCTCATCCTGTTCGCCCTGTTTAAACATACTGTCTTCGAGACGTGCCAGGTACTTAGCATTAAACTGGTCAAAAATATTGTTTTTTGTCTGAGAAAAGTTTTCTTTAAATGTAGTTGCGTCTTTTGCCAGCATAAAGATGCTGATCTGGTTACCCATGAAAAGATCATTCTTGAAAAAATAAAAATTTTCGTCATTGTTTACTTTTTCAATAAACTGTGGTGGCACACTCTTTAACAGGTAATCATTTACTTCTGTACCGGGTTGAGTTGTACCAATAAAAATAAAATTCATCCTGTTACTGACAGCATTCAGTTGAGAAAGTGGCAACCATTCAAGAGTAAAACTGCGTTCTGCACGTGGTGTATGAATATAGTTGTAGAATGTTTCCTGCACATCATCTTTAACATCCAGCCAAAGCAGCGAATCTGCAAATACAAAAATATGCTGGTGTTCACCCAATGCCGATCTTTTGTAATCGCATGCTGAATTAAGATATAATAATACGAAGGCTAATAGCCAAAGTCCCGGGTTTTTAAATGTCTTTTTCAATGTTTTCCACCTTATTTAAATTGGACTTTTTACGTTGTATTAAAAACAGTAAAGCACCCCAGAGAGAAATAATCATAGGAATCAGAACATTCATAAAGGATAAAGAGATCGCCGCTGCACCGGATACTCCTATTTTTCCTAACAAAAATACAAAACCGCCATCCCTTAATCCAACACCATTTATAGAAGGCAGCATTGTTATCATAAATGTTACCGGTACTACAAGGAACAAGTACAATAAATCCACTTCTATATCCAGAGCAAGAACCGCTGCATAATTCATAAATACAATGGCAATCTGTGCAAGAACAGAAAGCAGAAACATCCAGACAAAAATACGTCTTTTTTCCCGCAGCAGGTGGATGGCTTCCATAAGCTTATTTATTTTTTCACCAATGTTAAGAACAGTAACCTTATCAAAAATTTTTAATAAGAACTCGAATGGCCGGTTACGAGTAATAAGAAAGAAAAAAACAACAATCAAACTGAATAAAATAATTGAAGTATAGAGAATGCGATCATCTTTAAAGTAATGCGAAACATAATAAAGAGATGTAATCGATAAAAACAGGGTTGCCGCAATACCAACAAGCCGTTCGATAATCACACTGGAAAAAGAAGCTGTCCGTTCATCCGAATCACCAATAACTTTGTAAATTCGAACTATATCACCGCCAATACTTGTTGGAAGAAAGTTATTAAAGAACAATCCTACAAGATAAAATCCAAACAATCGCGAAACACGCAATTTGATATTATAGTGATCCAGAATAATTTTCCAGCGCAAGGACATAAGGAAAACACTCAGGATACTTGTAGCAACTGCCAGTAAAAAATAGATTAATCCGTTATTACTGTAAATATTGCCAAGAATGTTTAAAATCTGCTGCGGATCTGATGTATAGACCAGAAAAGAAAATAACCCTATCGATATTACAGCCTTTGCAACAGTTTTTAAATGATGCATTTATTTCTCTGCACGTCGCCGGATTGAATTCAGCATATTCTTTGCACCCTGATCCTGTGGGTTCTGCTCTACCCATTTTTCAAGGGGCGCCAGTGCTTTATCCGGTTTTCCACTCAGTTCATAAGCCTGAACCAGCATACCTACATTTTCAGGATTTTCAGGATCTTCATTATATGCTTTTTCAAGTATCTTAGCAGCCATATCAAACTTACGATAAGCCATCATGCTGCGTCCGATCGATGACAACGCTCTTCCATTCTGACTATTTAAAACCGTTTCAGCATAGCTGGAATCTGCGACAATTTTCAGGGCTTCCCAGCGGTGTTTTAAAACAGAAGCTGTCCAGGGAATTACTTCAGCCGGAATCTTATCTGCTTCAGCCTGGATCATTTTTGCCAGCTTTTCGCTTTCACCGCTGTTGGCATAATAATCGCCCAACTGAATAAACGCCGTCCGGTAATTCTGCAGCAGAGCCAGAATATTGGAGTTATAATAAACTGACGGATCATTGAGCCGGTACTGGTATTTCTCAAGCAGGTTTGTTTCAAGATTATTAATGGAATAACGCCATTCTTTGATCGGAACGATCCGCATTACAAGTCCTTCCATGCGCATAAATTCCTGTAAACCACCCACAAGATTGCTTTGCGGGACTGTCGTGGCAAAGTAGACCGGTTTTTTCCATTTATTTGCAGCAAGAATATTAAGGATCATATAATCCTGAGTCCTTAAAAGTTTGTAATTGCCTGCAATCAAAGTAGGCGGAACTTCAAATTTGATTTCCTTTGGCTTGTTTAAAATAACCGGGCCGAAATCCGATTTAAACTGTTCAAACGCTTCTGTAGAAACATCATCCGGAACCTTTAGAGTAACTTCCCTTTTTTCCCACTGAATCGGTGAAACCTGTTCCAGCATGGCATCTGTGATCTGCATAGGAACACGCGGTTCCATATCTCTTAACTGTTGAATATACCAGTCTGTATTCAGCAGGCTGAGATTAACAATGCGCACATCAGTACGGATATTTTCAACTTCCTGCAGATACCACAACGGGAAAGTATCATTATCGCCATTAGTAAAAAGGATACCATCTTTTTCGCACGACATTAAAATATTATATGAATAATCCCAGGCGACGTAGTTACCACTGCGGTCATGTGAATGGAAATTTTTTGAGAGCAATTGCAACGGTGAACCGACCAGAAAAACAATAAAGATTGCCGATAAAACCGGAATACCAATTTGCTTGACTTTTTCGGCTTTTCCTGCCAATGATTCCTTTATCACTTCAATGATACCGGCATAGCCAAGACCAATCCAAATGGCAAAAGCAAAAAAGCTGCCGACATAGCTATAGTCCCTTTCCCTTGGCTGCGGATCGGGCTGATTCAAATAAAGGATAATGGCAAGACCGGTGGCAAAAAATAACGCCAGAACAGCAAGGGCATGCTTCGGATCACCCCTGAAATGATAAACCATCCCGATTAAACCAATAAGCAGGGGTATGCCCAGGTATTCCCAATTCCAATGACCGCTTACTTCATCCATACCGACAAATTGCCACAGAAAATATCTTACATACATGTGATTTACCTGGTATGTCCAGAAAAAGTCACTGGCAGAATCGTAGCGATTGCGGGATTCGGGACTTGATTTCCATACTTTTGCTCTGTCTGTAATACTATGATCACCATATTGTTCGCGGTTGATATATTTCAGGAATTCTTCAATGGTTTCAGGGTCATTTTCATCGATATTCGGATTTAATCCTGAACGGATAAAAATGGCTGCATAGCTTGAATAACCAATCATTATCAGCGTAATGGAGAGCATGATAAAGCTGATCAGATGGCGATGTTGTGTAACAGCCCAATAGGCAATGCCGCCAACAATCGCGAAAACCGCAAATAGCCAGAACATTCCGAATTCGGCAACCAGCGGCAGGTATTTTACAATCCCCGGATACACAAAAAGAATGCCGGCAATTGTTATGGCAGTCATGATTAAAAATGACTTTAAGTGAAAATCATATTTTTTATAATAATAAACCATCGCCACAAACGGCAGTGCCAGAACATTAAGCAGATGCACGGCAATTGCCAGACCGATTAGATACGATATCATCAGCAGATATTTTTCATTATTTACCTGATTGTGGCGCTCTGCCCAGATGAGCGAAAGCCAGATCAGCAATGCCGTAAACAGCATCGAAGCTGCATAAACTTCAGCTTCAGCAGAGTTGAACCAGAAAGAATGAGTAAAGGCAAAAGTAAGGGAACCGATTACCCCTGAGAAAATAGCTGTAAGCCAGTCGGATTGTGTTTCCAGCGTACCTTTCCATTCCCGTAACATTTGTACAATAATAAGGTACAATAATGCCACAGTTATGGAACTGGAGAATACAGAAATCATATTTACGCGCAAACCTATGTCATCCGGAAAAGGAAACAAGGTAAATACGCGACCGACCAATAAGAACAATGGCGATCCCGGCGGATGCGGTACAGCCATTTTGTATGCTGTTGCGATAAATTCGCCGCAATCCCAGAACGAGACAGTCGGGGCAACGGTAAGGGTATATACGATTGTAGTAAAAACAAACACTATGGCAGCTGTTATCCTGTTCACTTTGATCCAGCTCATGAAGAATTTTCCCTTAAAATGTGAGTTTGTAGAATTGAATAAAGCTTTTAAAACTAAGGAATATATCCAAGTTTATCAACATTAATTGCTCTATAAAACCATTGGATAAAAACGATTTTTCAACAATCAATTCCGGCAAAATGTTTCATGTTTTTACCGGGGATTTTGTGCGGTATTTATTCACGCATTGAAGCGGGGTTTTTTTCCGGATAAAATGATCCAGTACAATGCTGCCCGGATACATATTTTTAACTATTTCAGTATCTTTTATTTTTCTCAATTTTTGCACCTGGCGGCGCTTTCGCAAAATAAACAAAGGATGACTTAAAATATAGCCGAGTGCTTTTAAAACCGCACCATAGCGTTTCCGGTCCCATAAAAGCAAATCTGCAAAAACAGTTATCATCTCCAGTGCTAATCGAAATGGAAACAACACAGCCAGCCTGCCGGTGGAATAATTTTTTAACATCATAATCAGGTTGTTTCGGTGATTCAGATACATTTTATAGGCATTTACGCTGCGCAGGGTATAACCGGAATAATGATAAATATACGTTTTTGTGGTGACTACATTCTTGTAACCTGCCAGTAGGGCACGCCAGTTCAAATCGATTTCTTCCTGGTGGGCAAAGAAATCTTCATCCAGCAAGCCGATTTCATTCACAACACTTTTGCGGATCAGTAAAGCGCAGCCCGATGTCCAGAACACATCCGTTTGCATGTCATCATATTGCTTGTCATCTTTTTCCACATCATCAAAGATGCGTCCGCGGGCATAAGGATAGCCGAAAATATCAATTTCTCCACCAGCTCCGCCAGAGTAGTCAAACATAGTTTTATCCTGGATGGATATGATCTTGGGCTGAACCATTGCAATTTTTTGATCACTCTCGATGGCAAGTGTCATTTCCTGCAGAAAGTTTTCCGGCATAACCGTATCGTTATTCAGCAGCAAAACATAGGGCGATTCGGCCATCTGCAGTCCCTGGTTGCAGGCCCCGGCGTAACCACGATTTTCACTGTTTTCGATGAGCTTTACCTGTTTAAAATTTTGCCGGACAAATTCCTGGCTGCCATCCGTGGAGCCGTTGTCAATCAGCATGGTTTCAAAACCGCTAAATGTGTTTTTATACAACGATTCCAGGCAATCTCTTAAAATATCGATGCCGTTGTAGTGCGGTATAACTATGGTAATTTTTGCGTTCATTAATTCCTTTATTTCTTTTTGTTTACAGATATTTGTCCGGTGTTTTGTCACCTGGTTTTTCATGTTTCTAAAACGCTGTACTGAGATCCCGGTGTGGCTTCGCTAACCGGGAGGACAAGCTAATAATAAATATTTATATCAAATTATACTGTGAGCCCGGAAGCCTGTCCGGTAACTTGCAGCAAAACAGCGTTTTACGCTAAAACTTCTAATCAGCTTATTTTAAACATGGCCAGGCGTTCGCTGTATTCTTCGGAGACTTTCCTTCTTAAGCCGGCGTTTTCCGGGCTGCGCAGCTGCGGGTCATTATCCACCAGCATAAAAGCATCCCGCCGTGCTTTTTCCAGTATTTCATGATCACGGATTGGGTTGGCCAGTTTAAATATAGGGGTTCCGCTTTGTTTTTTACCAAAAAAATCACCCCATCCGCGTATTTCCAGGTCCTTTTCAGAAATAACAAAGCCGTCATTTGTCTCGGTCATAATTTTTATGCGCTGTGTTGCAATCTCCCCCACGTTATTGGGTGTTTTGAGAATACAATACGATTGTTTTGCTCCACGGCCCACCCTGCCGCGCAACTGGTGCAGCTGGGCAAGACCAAAACGCTCACTGTGCTCAATAAGCATAACCGTTGCATTGGGCACATCCACTCCAACTTCTATAACTGTTGTTGCTACCAAAATTTTTATTTCGCCTTTTACAAAACGCTGCATTACTGCATCTTTTTCTTCCGCTTTCATCCGTCCATGCAGCAGACCTATTTCTAAACCTGGAAATATTTTTCTGCTTAAAAAATCATATCCTTCGGAAGCAGCCTTCAAATCCATCTTCTCACTTTCTTCCACAAGCGGATACACAATAAAAACCTGTTCCCCTTGTTCGATACGTTCCTTCAGAAACGCATAAATCTTGCTGCTTTGGCTGTCATAACGCCAGACAGTACGGATAGGCAGACGGTTTGCAGGCAACTCATTTATGATCGAAACATCCAGCGATCCATACGCCGTCATTGCAAGCGTTCTGGGGATAGGTGTGGCCGTCATAACCAAAACATCCGGTTCTGCTCCCTTTGAAATAAGAGCACCACGCTGCATGACACCAAAACGGTGTTGTTCGTCTATAATCACAAGACCAAGATTGGTAAACTCAACCGTATTCTGAAAAAGAGCATGTGTTCCCACAATTACAGATTTTTTCGATTGCCGGATTTTCTCCAGTATTATTTCTCTTTCCTTAGGATTGCTGCTTCCGGTCAGCAGCATCACATCCACCCCAAGGGGATTTAGCAGGCGTCCTAAATTTGAAAAATGCTGCTCGGCAAGTATTTCCGTTGGTACCATCAAAGCCGCCTGATAACCGTTATCGATACAAATGAGTGCTGCCATGATTGCCACCAGCGTCTTACCTGCTCCTACATCACCTTGCAGCAGCCTGTTCATCGGCGCATCACTTTTCATATCTTTACGAATTTCACGCACTACTTTTTTCTGAGCAGCAGTCATCTCAAAAGGTAAAACTTTATAAAGTGCCTCAAGCAAAGGACTGCCTTTAACAAACGCTATACCTTTGGGCTTTTCCTGCATGTGTTTTCTTTGCAGCGCGAATAATAGCTGTAAAAAGAAAAATTCTTCGTAAATAAAACGACCGATCGAATATTTTAACAAGTCCTGGTCTGATGGCAGATGCATCTCCCTGTAAGCCTGGTTCAGTTCCGTAAATCTATAAGAATTTTTAATGCTTTCAGGCAGATACTCGCTGTAAAAATGGGGAAATTTTTCAAAGATCTGGGTAAAAATCTTACGGAATGTATTGGAGTTAATCCCGGCTTTTTTCAGAGTTTCAGAAATTGAATAGAATGGAATGATGCGTCCGGTGTTCTGCATGCTTTCAAAATCACCATCACCAAGCTTGTCATAATCCGGGTGGGTAAGCTGGTAACCATGATAATAGGATAATTTACCGGAAAGCGCGACCCATTCACCAATCTTGAAGATTTTTGTAAAGTACGAAACCGAATTGAACCAGATGCCTTCCAGCAGTCCCTTGCCATCCGTTATTGTAATGTAAAACATAGGCCTGCGACCGCGTCTTACACCCGTCGCTTCAACCCGGCCAATAACAGTGACTTCCTGCTCATCCTGTAATTTATTCAGGGGAACAATGTTGCTGCGGTCTACATAGCGCCGCGGAAAATAACTTAGAAGATCTTTAACAGATTTAAGACCGGCATCTTCCATAATTTGTGCACGCTTTGGTCCAATACCTTTAAGATATTGCAGTTCAAATGTGTTTGGATTGGAATCTGCCATGGAGTTGGGCTGCTTTTACGACGAAATTTTCTGTCCGACAATCTTTCCGTCTTCAAGTTCAATCAAACGGCTGGCGTTTGCCGTCATGTGTTCGTTATGGGTAACAATCAGTAATGTTAAGTTAAACTCTTTGTTAAGTTTTAACAGGAGATTGTAAAGTGATTCGCCATTACGCTTATCAAGATTCCCTGTAGGTTCATCTGCAAGGACGATCCGGGGCTTATTGATAATTGCCCGGGCGACAGCCACGCGCTGCTGTTCGCCGCCGGAAAGTTCTCGCGGTTTATGTTCAAGCCGGTGTGAAAGTCCGACAAGGTCTAATAAATGTTTTGCGTATTCCCGCGATTCTTTCGGATCCGATTTATACATCATTGTCGGGATTAAGACATTCTCCAGTGCGCTGAATTCAGGTAACAGGTGATGAAACTGAAATACAAAACCGATTGTCCTGTTTCTTAAGCGTGCCAGGTTGTTTTCATCAAGGCTTGAGATATTTTCACCACCGATAATCATTTCACCGGAATCGGGCGTATCCAGCAAACCCAGTACATGCAGCAAAGTGCTTTTTCCAACACCGGAAGGTCCCATGATGATAGCAACTTCACTGCTTTTGATTTCAAGATCCAGCCCTTTTATAACATCAACATTTTGCGGGCCGTTTTTATAACTTTTGTGCAGATTCCGCACCTGTATGGCAAATTCGGATATATTATTCATAACGGATCGCTTCCACAGGTACAAGTTTCGATGCTTTATATGCAGGGTAAACCGATGAGACAAAACTTAAAAAGATAGACATGCTGGCGATGGAGACAAAATCAATCCACTGCAGCTCTACCGGGAAAGAATTGATCAGGTAAACATCCGATGGTAACGGGATCAGATCAAACTGGATTTGCAAAAAGGCAACCACATAGCCGATTGCGCATCCCAAAGCCGTCCCGATAACTCCCACAAGCATACCTTCGAACATAAAAATTCGCATGATACTTTTTGATGTCGCTCCCATCGATTTAAGAATTCCTATTTCACGCGTTTTGTCCATTACCACCATAACCAGCGAGCTGACAATATTAAATGCAGCGACCATAATTATCAGACTGAGAATGATAAATGCCAGCCATTTTTCAATTTCCATCCAGGAAAACAGCGATTTATGCCGTTCAAACCAGGTTTGCGATGTATAGGGATAACCAAGTTCCCGGCTGATTTCCTTCCCGACAATATCGGCTTTCTGATAATCATCCAGGCTCAGCTCGATCCATGAAACACCATTCATATCAAAAAGCTGCTGAGCATCTTCGATTGAAATGTACGCCAGGATTTTATCATACTCGTAGTATCCGAATTCCACCAGACCGGCAACATAAAACTGCATGATTTTGGGTTGTGAGAAAATACCGCCTTCTTTGGGCATTGCCCACACGGAAACGATATCCCCGGGATTCAACGCCATTAGTGCATCTGCCAGATAGCGTCCCAGGACAATTCCATGCAGCCTGCGTCCGTTAATAATTTTTTCTGAAAAATCCAGGTTTCCCAGCACCATTTTATTGGAAATCTCAGTTACCTGGTCTGCCGTGGCTATATCAATCGCTTTAATTACAGCAGGACGCTGAGTTGATTGCGATTTAATCATGCTTTCTTCAGAGATGGCAGGCGAAACACCAATGACATGTTCATTCTTTTTAATGATTTTTATAAGTGAATCCGGTTGAGCAATAGGTTCTGTAAAATATTTCCTGATACGCAGGTGTGCATCAGCGCCTATCAGTCGCGTGCGCACTTCCTGCTCAAAACCGTTCATAACACTCAGAACAAGGATCAGCGCAGTAACACCAATCATGATCCCTGCTATCGATACATAAGTGATAATAGAAATAAAGCCTGTCTTCCGTTTGGCTCCGAAGTAGCGTTTTGCTATAAAATATTCAAATGACATCAGCTGTGTTTTTCCGGTCGCATCTGCGGGAAAAATATTACATCGCGGATACTTGATTGATTTGTTAAGAGCATAGTTAAACGATCAATTCCTACACCCAGCCCTGCTGTTGGGGGCATCCCGATCTCAAGTGCATGCAGGAAATCTTCATCCAGAACCTGGGCTTCTTCATCACCCCGGTTCTTAAGATCCATTTGTGCCATAAAACGTTCACGCTGATCCAACGGATCATTAAGTTCACTAAAGGCATTCCCAACTTCTTTACCGCCAATAATCGGCTCAAACCGTTCCACCAGCTTTGGATTACTGCGGTGCTTTTTGGCAAGTGGTGACATTTCAACCGGATGGTCAATAATAAACGTAGGCTGAATTAATTTTGGTTCAACAAACTCTCCAAAAATTTCATCTATAATTTTACCGGGACCCATATCCGGTGTGATTTCAAGATGCATTTCCTTAGCTGCTTTTCTAAGTTTTTCTTCATCCATGTGACTCACATCGACACCTGTATATTCTTTTACAGCATCTAAGATTGGTAGTCTGCGCCACTTCCCGGAAAGATCAATTTCATGGTTATTAAAATGGATGACACTGCTTCCATGGACTTTCTGAGCTATATGATTAAACATCTTCTCAACAAAATCCATCATCCAGTTATAATCTTTGTAGGCTACATAAAGCTCTACCTGGGTAAACTCAGGATTGTGGAAGCGATCCATTCCTTCATTTCGGAAATCCTTCGCGAACTCATATACGCGATCAAATCCACCGACGATTAATCTTTTTAGATACAATTCGTTGGCGATACGCAGATATAAAGTTGTATCCAGGGTATTGTGGTGTGTTTTGAATGGCCTGGCAGCTGCCCCGCCATAAATGGGTTGCAGAACAGGCGTTTCAACTTCAAGAAATTCATTATCATTCAAAAATTCACGCATAGCGGTGATGATTTTGCTTCTTTTAATAAAAACATCTCTTACTTCCGGATTAACCACAAGGTCAGTATATCTGTGCCTGTAGCGCAATTCAATATCGGAGAATTGGTCATAAATAACTTTTTTACCATCTTCTTCTTTTTCTTTAGCTATTGGCAACGGCCGTATCGATTTTGCAAGCAGCTCAAGAGAATTTGCAAATACCGAGATTTCACCTGTTTTAGTTTTTTTAACTGTCCCCGAAACACCAATATGGTCGCCAATGTCCAGCGTTTTAAACATGGTATAGGTTTCTTCACCAATAGCATCTCTTTGGATATACAGCTGCAATCTCCCCTGCATATCCTGGATGTGACAAAATGATGCTTTACCCATAACCCTGACCGCCATTATTCTTCCTGCAACTGAAACATCCTGACCTTCCAGATTTTCAAAATCATGTTTTACATCAGCGGTCATGTGAGATCTGTCAAACATATAAGGAAATGGATTAACTCCTGTTTCACGGAGTTTTTCTATTTTTTCTTTACGAATTTCAATGAGTTGATTATAGTCTTCCAAGTTTTATTCTCCTGCAAATTTGAATTTGCCAGTTACTGCCTTTATGTAATTCAAATTGAAATTAAAATTTATTGTTTAACTGTCACCGAAATTAACAAGATAACTTTCAATAAACGGGTCAATATCGCCATCCATTACCTGCTGCACATTACTTGTTTCTGTATCGGTCCGGTGATCTTTCACCATATTGTAAGGATGGAAAACATAAGAACGAATCTGGCTTCCCCAGGCAATATCTTTTTTATTATCTTCCATTTTTTGCATTTTTTCTCTTTTTTCTTCCAGTTTTTTCTGATATAAACGTGCTGCCAGAATTTTCAGGGCATTTGCCTTATTTTTATGTTGAGAACGTTCATTCTGGCATTGCACAACAATACCTGTAGGGATATGGGTTATTCTTATTGCAGAATCCGTTTTATTTACATGCTGACCGCCCGCTCCACTTGCCCTGTAGGTATCGATCCGTAAATCTCCCGGATCAATATCAACATCAATTTTTTCATCAATTTCTGGCAAGACAAAAACACTGGCAAAAGAAGTATGCCGTCTCTTATTTGAATCGAAAGGTGAAATTCTTACCAGACGGTGAACGCCTGCTTCTGCACGCAAATATCCATATGCATATTGCCCGGTTATTTCAATGGTAACACTTTTTATTCCTGCTTCATCACCACTTTGGAAATCCATGATTTCTGTTTTAAAGTCACTGCGTTCTGCATAACGAAGATACATACGCATCAGCATTTCCGCCCAATCCTGACTTTCTGTGCCTCCTGCACCTGGATGAATTGTTAAAATAGCATTCTTGGAATCATGTTCTCCACTCAGCATTCTCCTGAGTTCAAGCGCTTCAAGTTTGTTTTTAAATTCCTGAAGGTTAGAGCCAAACTCTTCATCAAAGCCACCATCTTCAGATTCATCGGCTAACTCAATAATTACATCGATTTCATCAGCTATTGATTTACATTCATTCCATGTTTCAATCCATGCTTTCCGACTGTTGATTTCTTCGTAGATTTGGCTGACCTGATTTTGGTCATCCCAAAAACCTTCAACAGTGGTCTGCTTTTCAAATTCGGCTAATTCTTTTTCCTTTTTATCCAGGTCAAAGATAACCTCGTAAGTTTAACAAACGTTTCTTTAAATCGTTAAATTCATGAATTGTTTCTGAATGCATGTCAACACCTGATATTTATTTAAAAAGGGAATTTAAAGTTTATTTAAAAGTCAAGCAAGGAAGTGTTAAGGTATGAAAACAAAAAACCCCCGGAAAGCCGGGGGTTAAATTTTTAATTGCCTTCTTCTTCGAGAATTTGTTTCAATTCTTCCAACTCTTGTTCTGCAGCAGCCCGTTCTTCTTTCAGCTTATCAAGTTCTTCTTTGATATTTTCAGACTTTTCACGTTCTTCAATTATTTGCTGGAAGAATTCTACACGTTGATTAAACTGATTTTTTTGCACCTGGGCAGCACTCTGTGATGATGCTGTTATTGGAAGCACCGTCAATTCAATTCCTATATGAGCCTTCCAAGAACTATAATTTGGAAGATCATAATTTTCATACTTTGGAAGTCCAACACTTTTATCCTTATCACCTGATAGAAGAATATCTACACCAAAATTAAAATTAACCCAGCCTAAAGGCTTGTACTTTACAGTTGGGGTTACATACATCCAATCTTCACGACTGAATACAAATTTTTCTGGCTTTGTAATAAATGAAGATCCTGTTAATTCAAGGATAAAATCAAACATTTCGGTGGGATATAATACACCAAAACCATACAACAATTCCTGAGAATTAACATTTGAAGTCAGATTTGGACGAAGTTCCTGACCGGCTTCATTATGATTCCACCAACCAATATTAAGATGTAAGCTTAATGATCTGTCAGGAAGGTAAGGATCAGTGTAATAGGATAAAGCACCATTCAGACCGTATTCCACTGCACCGCTTGCATAGTAAGTAAACGGATAGTTATGATCTTCACCAACAGGAAAACGCACACCAAGACCAATAGCACCATACATTTTACGATCTGCAAAATCAAAGGATCCTACTTTTAAAGCCACTCGAATATCATCAGGAAGATTGTATTCATTTTTAGAATGTGTATCCTGATAAATTCCAGGTGCAACCGTCAAATCAAAATGATCTGTAATCCCATAAGTCAAAGCTATTCCGCTATTAACCAACCAATAATTATTAGCTTTAAAAGTATTTGGATTTAGATTATTCAGATCTTCTGTCAACCTCGTAAAAAAATTCAGGTCACTTCTAATCTCAAAACGTCCCTCATCAAAAACACGCCCAGTTTGCATATTCAACAAACTTTTACTTCCTGAAGGAGCCTGTGCAAAAGTTAGGGCTATTATCATTAAATTTATCAGCAATAATTGGCTGATCCGTTTCATTTCAACCTCCTAACATAAATTAAAATCATGTAACTTATGTCTATCCTATTGATCATCATCAAGTATTTTCTTTAGTTCTTCGATTTCTTTTTCAGCTTCTTCGCGTACTTTTTTCAGATTATCTATCTCACCCTGAACAGATTCTGACTTTTCTTGTTCCTGAACAACTTTTTCAAACATTTCGATTTTTTCACGTGCTCTTTTTTCTTCGTAGCTTAAATCACTCGTAGCATTTTCAGAAGTAAGATTCAGTTTTACATTCATTCCCAAATTCACCTTCCAATCTGGAAAATTGGGTGGTAAATCTAGTACTGAACTTATATCTCTTATTCCAGAAGTTCTATTTCTTTCTCCGGAAGACAATCTAAAATCGATTCCAAAATCGAAATCAATCCATTCTAATGGTCTGTAACGAATACTTGGTGTTAAAAATGCCCATTCTTCTGCACTGTAAACAAAAGTATTAGGCTCTTCTATAAATAACATTCCAGTGAGTTCTAATCTAAAATCAAAAACACCAGTTGGAAATCCAAAAGCCAGTGCCATTCTGAAATCACTTGAATTTTTTGTGGCTTCTAACTTGTCGCCATTTGCACGTTTATACAATAGAGTACCAAGCTCATTATAATTCCACCAACCCATATTAAAATGAGCGTTAAAAGATCTTTCTGGCAAATATGGATCCTTGTAATAAGATACTCCATACATAAACGCATACTGAAATGAGTTAGTTGTATATTCTGTGAAAGGGTAATTGTGAACTTCACCCGTGGGTATTCTGAAACTGGTCATTAATGATTGTGAAAAATGGTTACGGCCAAACATAAAAGAACCAGCTCTTAAAGTAATAAAAATGTCATCCGGCAAATTATATTCATTGTCATAATGAGTATCTTGATATAGTCTTAAACCAACTGAAGCATCAATATGATTTGTTATACCATATGTAAACACAAAATTTCCAGCAACTAACCAGTAATTAACTGCATCAAAATTTGATGGTTTTACATCCCCGATAAAATCACCAATCTTAGAATAAAAATTCATATTGCTATAAATTCCAAGTTGACCGGGTGAATATACCTTCCCAGTTTGAGTATAAAAGAATGTCTTTTCACCATTGGGTAATTGGGCAATTAAATTTTGAATGCCAAGAAACACTAATATTGTCGTAATTATGTATAGTTTTTTCATTAATCAACTCCTAATACACGATGTTTTTTATCAGACGTGGCATTAAATATCTCAATTTAGTTAAAACGTAAAAAAAATAAAATATTATTTTACACGCTGGGCTAAAACAAAAACATTGGCAATAATTGCTAAATCTCTAAACAATCCAACTATTTGTAAAAAATAATTTTGAATACTTCCTGAAACAATAATTGTATCTCCCGGCTGAATTACCGGTAACAATGAATTATCGCCTGTTTTTAAGTATTTCTCGATATCTACTTTTATTACTTCCTGATCTTTACGAACAATGCGTACATCACTTAGCCTGGCAGTATTTAGTGGTCCGCCCGCTGAAGAAATTAAGTCAATAATTGTATAGGAACTGGGTACGCTATATATACCCGGCCTTTGGACATGTCCCCATAAATTCACATTGACTAACAGTATATCGCCACTTCCAAGAATATATTGAGCCGGTTTGTCAGAAAACTGATTGGTAACACTGGAATTAGATAAATTATCAAATCCCTGCGCCCAAAGGCTGCCTGAAAATAAAAGGACAAAAAGCATTTTAGCAAATAATTTCATCAACTACCCCAAATTATTCTGAAAGTACGGTTAGATGATTCCGAGCCCCAATAACTTAAATCTCTAACCAGGTCAATTCTCCACGTATAGGATACATTGCTCTCAAAAAGTGATTTTAATTTATCTTTGTTAAGAATGAACTGAATTGTTCCATCGTAAACATTGTCAAAATCTATTTTATGCTCAATATAAATTAATTCTTTAAAATTTGAACCCACTATTCGCTCAATCCGAAGAATTGCTGAAGATGCAATTCCGTTAGTAAAAATTCCTTTAAATACAATTTCAGCAGGATCCTGAACAACTGCTTCATCTGCTGGTATTTGCAAAATGGGTTTTTCGATTAATTCATAAAAAACAGTATCTGATGGAAAACTTTCCTTTCCATCTTCGTTTATGGCTGTTACAAAATACGAGTATAATGTTTCAAGATTTAAATTTCTATCGGTATAAACCGTATCATCATAAGTTAAAGACGTGTTATTCAACTGGACAAAGTTAACCAAACCTTCCGGATCAGTGCTTCTATAAATAATATATCTATCGATATCCGGCTGATTTATTGGCTTATGCCACATGATCACAATTGCGCTGTCTTCTTCAACAGCATCAATACCCTTCTCAAAATCAACAAATGCCGTATCAGCCGTCCTTTGAACCATCCGTACCTTATCAGGGCGCACACCATTATCTGAGCTGGTAGGGCTGCACTTTACAATAAATACCAAGATTATCAGGTAAACAAAATATTTCATATTATAAATTAAATAATACTGAGACTCTATGCGTGTTGCCTAAATCATGACTCTGATAGGCATAATCAAATTTCAGTTTCCAGAAATAAAATCCTGCTCCAGTTGTAAAATCTCCATCATTCACACCAAATCTAACTGAAAACAGAGAATTATATAATATTTCTGATCCCAAATGATTTGCTCCATTATACCGAGAATCTAAATCATAGGCTAAAATAACCTTAGACTTAATAAAATTTAATGGTTGAGAATAGGCAAAACCATATTTAAAATTACGATCAACGGTATCTTTTCTTTTGGAATTTGTATCCCATGTTATCTTTGTTTCAGCTATATCCTGAACATTCATTCCAAAAGTTAAATCACCATACGCATCATCATTAAAAACATTAGCCAATTCTATTTTTAGCATCAAACCAAGATCGATTCCAATACCACTGCCTTTATTATCATCAAGATTTTCATTTATCATCTTGAAATTTAAACCATATCCAAAATCAATCGGAAATTCAAAATATTGCCAGCCTAAATCCAGCATAATCCGCTGGTATTTTGCGAAACTTAGAATAAAGGCATCACTTGTACTGGAAAAATAATTGATTGGCTCACCTGTAAGCTGAGCGGCATCACCTCTTAAACGGCGTCCTGCTTCATCCGGAGTAAATCCCTGGTATCTTGGGATATCATCTATACTCAGTCTTATCCAAGCAGCGGAAATTGTAACACCGCCAAAAACAGGCATTGCAGCACTTATATAATTTTGCTGTTCCATTGAATTAAAGAGATCTGCATACATGGAAGCAGCCTGAAAATTTGTAAGGAATGCCATTCCGCTAGGATTCCAGTAAAATCCATAGGCATCGTCACTTACCGCAACATATGCACTTCCCATGCCCAAAGCACGGGCTCCAATGCCAAGCTCAAGGAAAGATGCAGCATATTTCCCGGCAAAACTTTGTGAATAGAAAAATAATAATATTAGAAATAATAACTTTTTCATTTAAGCCTGGCTACTTTTAGCTTTTTTGTAAAACTATATGTCTTGTCTTCGAATGTATCTTTGAATTTTGCCTTTATTACAACAAAATAGACACCATTAGCTACCTGATTTCCATTATCATCACTTCCATCCCACTCAAGCTCATGATAACCTGTGTCTAAAATATCATCCGTTTCATCTTCCGGTGGCGACAAAATTTTTGAACGAACAAGATGTCCTGAAACAGAATAAATTTTAACACTTAAATTATCCATCCTGTTTGAAAAACTCGCTGTGTAGGAAATAATTGTACGGTCGGAAAATGGATTCGGATAATTTCCATGCACAATTAACTGGTTATTTGCCGAAACACTGAATGTTATGCTTGTTGATGAGACATTTCCATTAACATCTGCCACTTCCACATCAAGAGTGTGAACCCCCTTCTCAAGTTCAGGGGTAGCAAGTACAGCTATTGAATTCGCATTGGATAGTGAATCAGGTATGGTCAGGTCTTCAAGAGAAATAGGAGCACCATTTAATCGTGCCTGAAACGAGTTCTGTAGATCTATACCGTTTTCATCCTGCAATAACATTGCAATTGAAGGATTTGAGCGAATTAACATGTCTTTCTTTAAAGGTCTACCGTTCGCGGTTATTTCAATAAACGGATTTGTTTCATCTGTAAAACTAAAGACAGCATATAAACCTGATTCCGTGGTTTCTGTGCTTAATTTTGTATTTTCCAGGGAAGAAGTTTGTTTTACCCATAGGCCAAGATAAGTATTAAACCTGAAGAACGAAGCAGTATTTAACACTTGCAGTGAATACAGGGATGTATCCAGATCGGCAGATAAAACTGCAGGTTTGCTGAAAGTTGTTGTGCTGTTTTTAATAGAAATTTTTAATGCACTTGTGTCTGTTTGACTCAACAAACTAAGAAATTTTAAATCCTTCTGATCACCATGCACAATTAAATCATAGACATTTATTCTTTCAAACTCAAAAACAGAAGATGCATTGATTGCATCTTTTTCCACAAAAAAGTTCCAATTGGTGTTCACGCTGACAGGAATATTTGCAGAACCATCGATTGAAGAACCAACTCTATAATCAATCCAGACATGGTCAGCAGTTAAAAGTTTATTTGCAATATTATTTGCTTCATCTTTTTCTTCTATCTCATTATTGACATCTGCTACAACCCTGAATATCTGGGTTTGCGGTGTGCGTGAGCTGGTGTAAGGGACAAAAATTGTTTTCGTTTCATTCGGTGAAAAAGAGTATTGATTAGAATAGAACGCTACAGTGTCATTAATCCCTTGAGCGTCATAACAGCTAACTCTTACATTTTGCAAGGGTATTTCGGAATCATTTATAATATTAAACTTAAGTTGCAATTGATCATTTCCTGAAAATGAAATTGAATTTGCATCTGCTGCAAGATCAGGGCGATCGTCTCCAACATGTATTTCCTGCAAGTCATAGATATTTTCATTACTGTCTGAATCCATTACATAAACTTCGTAATATTTCAATCCTTCTCCTGAAAAACCCGGGTAACCCTGAAGAGACTGAAACAAGCTGTCGTTAACCTGTTGCATTTCAATGAAGGTTTTATTGGAACTAAGTAAATTTGCATCTCTAAATTTACGTAGTTCCATTTTCATGATTGCTTTATATGAATTTACTGTAACAGAAAAATTTATAGCTTCGTTAACTTTCGGACTTTGTGGATTTATAACAATTTTTTTAATAACCGGTCGCTCAATAAACATTGTGTTAAAACCAGAAGCATCAGTTTCACCGTCAGTTGTATAAGCTTTTACCTTAAGAAATTTACCACTTGAACTATCTGGAATATTAAAGTCTAATGAATAATTTCCATTATTAAATCCAAAACTCTGTTCCAAATACTTCACATTATTCTTATCACTGATCTCAATATTCCCTGATCCCGAAAGCTCTGGAGAATTTATGGATATCTTAACTTGTTGTCCTTCCGCAGGCGTTTTTGAGCTTAAGCCAATTTCCAGTTTATTATCAGGTTTTTGCAGTTCAAGCGTAGGATCACCCAACAAATTATACTGATTGATCATAGAATGTCTCAGACTGTAAAATGACGGAGTTGATGATGCACCTTCTTCTGTATAATATATTGGATTAGAAAGATAATTTATCTTCATCAGATCAACAGCTTCGCCAAAAGAAATATCTTTTTTCCAAAGATAATCATGTAATGCCCACTTCACAGCAAAATCATTATATTTCCAACCGACACTACCACTGGCTAAAACAGCGATGGCTCCTTTTCTTTCTGCCATCAGAATTTTTTCTGCAAGTCCTTCTTTGTTTGGATTTTCAAATGCGCCTGTGAAACATGTCATGCTGGATATGAATGGATACATTCCTTCGTTATTCAGGTTGTCAACATGGTGCAGATCAAATAATTGCTGGTCTGCCCAAATCGCACCACCACCATGACCAAAAAAGTTCACAAAAGTTAATCCATCATCAAAATAATCAATTAACTCTCTGTTACCGCCATAATCAGGATCAAACCCGGCAATTGAATCATTTTTTTGTGTATTTAACTTATAAGCGAAGACAGACTGTGGAAGCTTTAAATCAATTATGCGGTTATTTTGAGCGCGAAAAATCGGTTTATCTGTAAAATACTCCCTATCACCTGATCCTGCATCAAATCCGCTGATAAAAAGTGCGTTATCACGCCATTTCTGCGGAGTAACATCGTTCTGATAAAACTCAACCTTATCGATATAATATGCCAATTCTTCAGTAGATGAAGCCGGTATTCTCCCTATACTTATATCCGGGATATTGTCGTCTCCTGAAATAAAAGCATATTGTATATCTGCCGGGGCTGCACCAAATTCTGAAGTCGTATAAAAAATTGTCGGAACAAAATCGTTTGTATCTCTAAGCTTTTCTTTGTAGTCGTATGAAGCATCACCAACCAAAATAACATACTTAAGTTTGGAGCTCTCATCCCAGTTATTATATGCGTAAGCAAGGAATTCCTTTATAGCAAGTGGTGACTTAATGCCGTAATTAAAGATATCATAAATATGTTCAACATTTACAGTTTCTACGTTGAAGCCGGCTGACTCTTTCAGACTTTTTAATCTTTCAACCTGTTCAGCAAATAATTCGGTTGATATAATTAAAACATCTGCTATATTTCCTGTTTTTGCAATTGTTTGCAGTGGATTTGATTCCTTCCAGGGATGATAGGCATTTATAGAAATTGGTTTTTTCTTGGCCTTTTCAGTGACAGCTATATATTCAATATTAGGATCATACACCCTGTCTTGAATTTTGATCTGATAGGAACGTAATCCATCTATATTGCTTACTATATCTGCAATCTGACCATTAACGATCTTACTTATACCAAGTTTATATATACTTATGTCTGATGACTTAAATCCATCAATTTCAAACTGGATGGTTTTATTTTCATCGAAAAGATCACGCTGCAGCCGAAACTTAATAAAGTTGTTATCTGCACGGTATCGGCGATCATAGGTTATATCAAACCAGTTAAAAAGCACTATATCGGTAACACCGATTTGTTCCATATCAATACGAAACACATTGTTTCCATGACGCAAATTGGATTGCGGCAATGGTGTCGAGTTATTGAGTTTAGCCATTTTTTGACCTGACCAGCGCTGTGCAGGCTGAATCTCTCCGACCTTTAAATCATTTATCCAGGCAGCAACCTGGTGGCCTTGAAGGGGATTGGTCTGACTGTCATAAATTGATACTCCACGAAACATAGCGGTCGCATACACCGTGGATCCTGTCGGATATGGATATGGCAGATAAAAATCAAACGTACGGGATTCGACAGAGTTGATTACATTACCCCAAAACCACCTGTCAAATTTATATGATGGCTCATTCATATACTCAGGATTTTTACCAAACAGTTGACGATGGGTATCTTTTTCAAAGTGCAGTGTTTCGGTGTACTTAAAAGGTGTTAAAAATCGTGCAGGATTTGTTTCATTAATACCACCGCTTTCTTCAACCAATCGTTTAGCTGAAGTATTTTTTTCTACAAGCCAGTAAACATTTTTGTCAGAAAATGGATCGCTATATAAATCCGGATATTGATTAATAAAAGTCTTCTCGTTTTTTTCACCCCAGAATTCAAAATAATCATTGGGGTCTAAACGATTGTCTTCTGCACCTTTAAAATAAACAGGTATTTCCTGGCCTTTATTAAAAATCGCCAAATTCTTTGGATTAACAAAATCAACAGGAAATTCTGCATCTACTAAATCGCTATAAGTTATTTTATAAATACCTGTTTCTTCCAGAGTTATTTTATATAAAACCTGGTAATTGCCCGGAAGTGGATTCCATGAGCCAATTTTATTCAAAGTATTTTGCTGAGAATCTTTATAAAATGTTTGATTATCATTTAAGAAAAAAGCGTTTAGGAAAGAACTTTCCTTTTTATCGGCTGTGTAAGTTGATTTAGATATATTGCTATCAGAGATACTATTTACCTCAACAATAATTTCTTCTGTCCATTCAAATGATTTCAGCTCATTGGAATAATGAACAGGATAAATTTCTAATGAGAAAACAGCTAATTCCCTGTATAAACCAATGTAATTAATTAGTGCATCGGCATTGTCAGACTTTTGGGGTTTGCCAAGCACTGGATTGACAGATTCAATTCTGTTTACTTTTTTACTTATAATCCTGACAGAAGCCTGCCTGCCGGACAAATTGATCATTTTACTGACTACCGGAACCTGCACGCCAGTATTGTCAAAAGTAAAGGAACTATTTTCGAAGTATAAATATTCTTTTCCGCTTTCAGTATTTAGATCAGGTTTATCAAAATTTACTTTGATCTTAATACTGGTTGCAGTCCGTGATAATATTTTTGTTGAATATGTTGAAGCGTTTGTTATTACCGGAGAAAGAAATAACGCAGCAATCAGAAGTCTATTTAAAAAAAGCAGAGTCCCCGTATTGAAGACTCTGCATATTTTGTTACAGGACATGTGTTCCTTAAAAAGTTCTTTTCCCTAACTGATATATCTATGTAAAATCAATGCTTATTTCAGCAGTATCATTCTTCCAAGCTGGTTAAAAGAACCTGCATTAAAGCGATAGAAGTACATACCGCTTGAAACCTTCAGACCATCCTGATTGGTTGCATCCCAACTGACAACATGCTGTCCGGCATTATAAGCCGCATTATCAAGTAATGTTTTAACCAGGCGTCCGCTGATATCATAAACAGAGATTGTTACCTTACTGTATTCCGGCAACTGGAATTTCAGATTGGTTGTCGGGTTGAATGGATTCGGATAGTTCTTGAACAGAACGTATTCTGTTGGAACCGGAATCTGCAGTTCAACCGTTTTTTCAACATTTATTACTCCATTGATGCTGACAGACTCAAGCTTATATTCGTATGTCTGACCGGCAACAACCGCGTTATCAACAAATTCGTAGTTTGTTTCACCGGAATAGTTGCCGCGACCGGAGATGATGGCATCATTTACCTGGATCCAGTTTTCATCAATGGCTGATTTACGATAAATGTTGAATCCAAGGTTTTCAACTTCGGAAGCTGTTTTCCAGTTGATAGTTACTTTATCAAAGTCCGGTGTTGCTTCGAAGGCTGCCATTTCAACAGGGAGGGAGTTATCAGCAGTTGTTGATGCCAAAGTAAAGTTAGTTGTACTAAAAGTACCACTGATTTCATTTGATGTTACTTTGCCGGGTGCATCCAGTCCTCCAGATGTTGATCCGCCACGATTTGTCCATGTACTTCCAACCAGTTGAGCAACAACGATATCATTTCTTGTTTGATCAACACCATCGCTGGCATCTTCCCAATGCAAAGTAATGCTTGCTCCGGTACCTCCAGGATTGGAAACAGTCCAATATTCTACTGTTGAGATATGATTCAGGCCGGCCCCAATTGCACCTGCAGGCGGACTATTATTAAAGAACCTTACTGTATAAGTTTCTGATGTTGCAGATTCAGGTGTAATACCTACACGACGCCACTTAGAACCATTACCAACAGGAAGAGTGAATAATGAAGTTGAAGCTAAAACTTTTGATACAGCACCATTAATATGGCTGCTGTTGCTTCCGGAAGAGACAGTTGCACCAGATTCTAGGGTCAAAGATCCACCAGATGTATTGATATCACCACTTGTAAGTGTTAATGAGCCACTAATTGTTGTAGCACTACCTAATAATACATCACCACCTGAATTGTTTACAACAACATTAGTAAAATCGGCTCCGGATCCACTCACATTTTGGTCAGAACTGCCACCAAATGTAACTGCTCCTGTTATACTACCGCCACCAAAAACAACATCACCATTCAAATTGAGTGTTCCGGTTAGTGTTCCAGCATTGGCGGCTGTTGACCCTCCAACTGTTACAGTTCCGGAAAATGTAGACGCATCCTCTTTTGTCAGATCCGCATTCACTGTAACGGTACCCCCAGTCGTGCCGGTGGCCCCGTTAATAATTAAGTCGTCATAAGTATCAACATATACTGTAGAACCCGCCTGGTATTCAACTTGCCCATTATACGTTGTATTTGCTTCGTTATAGGACGAAATTGAAGAATTGTCAAAAATCAGTTTGTTTCCAACCTCAACAACCAAATTCGGGGAACCACCCGTCAAAGAGATAGTCGAATTAGAAAGAGTCAGGTTTATAACTCCAATTGTAGAATTGATTGAAATACTTGCGAAAGACGTTCCGGCTGCAGTCGCATCGTCATAAGTTACATTATAATTTGTTACACCATTTGGAAAGACAACAACATCTCCGTCTTGTGGTTCCTCAACATCCCAGTTTGCATCGCTATTCCAACTGGTTCCATCACCGCCACCTGTCCAGGTAATAGTTGAACTGGACGAACCAATGGCTAATATAAAATCATCAGTTGGGAAAGTGTTTATATTTGAACGGGTTACAGTTGAACCATCCTGACTGGATGCTGCTACATAATTATAGGTTACAGGACCTGTGCCAGTTTGGACTAATACCTGATTTCTATTTGTAGCAAAACCTGAACCGGTCCACGTTAAAGTAACATCAAATGCTGAAGATCCTGTTGGTGTAGACGTTTGTTGCAAAGTATAATAATGATGCGATGCAATGGCAGATATTCCAGAAGGGAGATTTCCGCCTGGATTTCCGCTTTTAGCTTCTAAAAGAATAGTTCCGGTTCCACTTGTTATAGCGTCATATGTAAAAGTAGCCGGTAGGTATGTACCACTATAACCAATTGGATAGTCAAATGATAAATTCCCAGAATTAAAATTTGCAGCTAATGGTCCTATTACAAAATCAGTAGGCCCTCCTTGTGCGATAGATACACCAGCATCTAAAGACAATAAATTTGCAGCTGTGCTTGTTATCGTGCCATTCGTCAAATTGAGTGCTGCAGAAACTGAAAGAGTTCCTGATGTAGTAGCGTTCGTTCCGCCATCAACTTCTAAAGTTCCAATTGCACCTAGATTTGGTATGGTTTCATTAGTTCCACCGTCAAAAACAAAAGTCCCAGTAGTAACCGGGTAAGAGTTATAACCCGTAATATTTGAACCACCTGTTCTAAGGGTACCATTTGTAGAGACGGATAGCTGACTTGTTGCCCCTTCAACGATGTTAATTCCGTTTAGATCTAATATACCACTAGTTACGACTATACTTGAACTTCCAGTCAGTGTAAAGGGTTCTCTAACAGTAATTAAATCACTTGATGCTCCATTAATTGTTAAAGTACCTCCTGTTGCTAGGGCAAACTCTCCTAAATCTACATTATCTGCGCTAATGGTAACATCATAGAATGTAACGGTATTTCCATCATTTGATGTAATTGAAGCACCAGCAGCATCAACAACCACCTCGTTTCCATTTACAGTTCCATAACTGGTACTACCCTGTATATTTCCACTAACAGTTAAGCTATGCCCACCTGCAGAATAATCGAGACTACCAACCTGGAGGTTCAAACCGGTTATTCCAGCTAAATCGGTACTTCCCAAATCAACAGCAGGTGCTGCACCGGAAGTATTAACAATTGAAACATTATCCGGGGCCGTTGATGCCGTCCATTCCGGCCCAACAGTTTGTTGTGAGCCATGATTATATTCAAGTGTTGCACCAGAAGCATAAATTAAGGTTCCGGATGTGATAGTTAAACTGCCTGCCGATCTGGTTAATTTGGTTATAACCTGGTAATCGCCTGCAGCATTCAGATTTATTGTTTTATCAAGAAGATTTAAATTGTAAACTCCATCTGTTCCACCATTTCCTGTCGGCCATTCAGCTGTAACATTTAAAGAACTCGACACAGCATCGTACTCAAGAGTTGAACCAGAAACATAAGAAATTGAAGCATTACCGTCAGTTAAAACACTATTTGTTCTTCCCCCTCTTTTAAATGTACCATTAATCCTAAAGTTAGGGGTTCCTGAAGCAATCTGTTGAAAAGTTAAATTATTTGTTGTTACAATAGTTCCGGGAATATATTCGATATTGTATATATCAATAGTGGCTAAATCAGACTCGATTACATATGAATCTCTATCACCTAATGTTAATGTTCCAGTTCCCATTGTAAATGTACCATTAATTTGAAAAGTACTTGCAATATCCCAAAAAAAGGTGTTTCCTGAACCCAAATCTAATTCTGCACCTGGATTAATAGTAATATTACCAGAGACAGATAAATCATTATTTAGGGTAACTGATCCATCAGTACCACCGCCAATTGTTAAACTTGAGATATTGTTGTTAAAACTCGCGTCAACAACTGTAGCAAATCCATCAGGTATTAATACTGCAATTCCGCTAGGTACAGCATCATTATCCCAATTCACCGCGACACTCCAATCTGTTCCAGTACCACCTGGTCCACCATCAAAAACTCCTTGTCCGAACACAATTCCTGTACTCAAAAACAAAAGCACAAATAATACTTTCGAGATATTCATCTTTGTACCAAAGGCCATTTGATATTCCTCCTGAATATATAACTCTTTTAATTTTTAATTATTCGCTAAAATAGAAAATCTCCAGCCCTGCTTTTCATCAGGTCCCGGAGAGAACAACTCATTTAATTTTTTCTTTAATATGCTTTCAGTTAAACCTTTTACAAGTTTGCCGTTTTCTGCAAAAGAAACCATGCCCGTTTCTTCAGATACTATAATAACAAAAGCATCGGATTGTTCAGCCAATCCTAAGGCCGCACGATGCCTGGTCCCAAGAGATGGGTCAATATCGGGATTTTGTGATAATGGAAGCAAACATTTTGCAGCCATTATGATATCATTTTGCACTACAACCGCTCCATCGTGTAGTGGTGAACGTGGATTAAAAATAGAACTCAATAATTGCTCAGATAATTTCGCCTGTATTGTTATTCCGGTTTCCAATATATTTTTTATATTCATATCTTTCAACAAAACGATCAGTGCACCATAGTTTTTTTTGGATAGATCCATTGTAGCGCTCACAATCTGATCAATAAACCGCAATTCTCCAACGCGAACAATTTGTCTTATAATCCTGTTTTGCCCCAGGTAAATCAGCAATCTTCGTAATTCCGGCTGAAAAACAATCACAAACGCCAGAACCCAAACCGTTTTTAAACTTGACATCATCCATGAGAGAGCACTCATGTTCATCAGATCGCCAATTACAGAAAATATTAAAATGAGAAGTAACCCGATAAACATCCGTATTGCAACACCGCCTTTTAAGAACTGGTATAGTTTAAAAATTATCGTCGTCACTATTGCAACATCAATAACATCAACTATCGAAACAGGTAAAAAACCGACCTTAAAAAGCATATATTAACTGAACCTTCGATAACTTATCGTAAATCTTTAACTAATACCAATTAAAAAAACTGTTACTTAAAATTTTCTAATTTGCTCATTTTAGCGATGATTACTGTCACAATTATTTCCGAATAACTTGACATTTACGCAGCTAAAATATCATTAATTAAGATTTTAGCTTTTTTTGTTTCCGGAATGTCATGCACACGCCATATATCAGCGCCGCCCAAATATGCATAAATTTCGGACAAAACGCTACCCATAATTCTATTATTTACATCCGTTTGCAAACTTTTTCCGATAAAAGACTTCCTTGAAACGCCGACAAGCAATGGTTGACCAATAAAGGTTAAATCTTTTAAGTCACGTAATAATTCAAAATTATTGTTTACCGTTTTCCCGAATCCAAAACCAGGGTCAATAATAACCTGCCCATTATTTAGTTTAGAGATTTCTTCGTTTTTTACATCCAGGAAATTGTATATCTCACTATGGAGATCATCATATTGTGGATCTATCTGCATACTTTTCGGGGTTCCTTTGATATGCATTATAATAGCCGGACATTTATACTTTTCTATAACTCCCAGTATTTCTGCATCAAAAAGTGTACCACTAATATCATTTATTATATGAGCCCCTGCTTTTAATGCCGTTTCCGCAACCTGACTCTTATATGTATCAATTGAAATTATAATATTTTTTAACTTATTTATCTCTTCAATAACCGGGATAACGCGGTTCAATTCTTCATCAAGACTGACTTGTTCAGAGCCCGGCCTGGTTGACTCTCCGCCAACATCTATGATATCTGCTCCCTGTTCAATCATTTGAAGGGCCTGTTCTATTGCTTTGTTTTTTTCGAAGAATTGCCCACCATCAGAAAAGGAATCCGGCGTAACATTTAAGATACCCATTATTAAAGGAGCATGACTAAAATCAATTTCAATCTGTCCATATTTCCAACATTTTTTTGGCTGCTGTGTATAATATTTAGCCAATTTCAAGAGAAATTGTTCAATTTCGTTGTTGTTTACGTTTAATGTTGAGATACTGTCAAAGAACAATTGATCTGGCAATATTTTTATCAGGATTGTGTTCCCGGTAACTTTTAAAACATTTATATATGGGCTGAAATTTTTTCCCAGTTTTAAAAGAGTCTCAACCTGATGACCTTTCAAATCATCAAGTTTAAATAAATAATCACCTGTGAATAATCCAGGCAATTCCCATTCCTTAGCAATCTTATTCCGCCTATGATCGTTTGTTATATAAATCATCCTTGAATGCACTATTGGACTTCCCCGCTGTTTAGCTTAAGCTCTTCACGCAATTTACGAATTCCATGCATCGCTTCTTTCGCAAATTCGTCATCATCGGATTTTTTAAAACGTACACGATCCTGATAATATTTAAGTGCCATTTCTTTATTGCCAAGCATTTCGTAGGTCATACCTGCATACAAATATGAGTCTAAGTTTTGATCAATTTTTATCGCTTCAATGAATTTTTCCAGAGCATCCTTATACTCCCCTTTTGTATAATAAACCACGCCCAGATTGTAAAGGACATCTGTGTTATCCGGATAACGCTCTTCAAGTATTTTATAAATCTCTTCTGCCTTGTCAAATTTTGATGTTTTTAAATACAATGTTGCTAAAAGGCTCATAATTTTAGGATGTTCATCATTCAAATAGAGATATTTTTCCATTTCATTCATCGCATTTTTGGTTCCTGCACCCTGTTCAGAACCGGTCCCGGTTATATAGTATTCATTCGCCAGATCAAACACGGCATCTGCATAGCCCGGGTCAAGCTCAACTGCTTTTTTTAATATTTCTTTTCTGCTGGCAAACCCAAGTTCTTCCAGTCTTGAAGGAAGCAAAAAGCTCATAAGATAGTAGACCCTTGGATTTCGTGGTTGATCAATAAATGATTTTTTTAGAAAAATTTCAGCATTTTCAAACTGTTGTTCACGGATTGCCATTCTCCCAAGGAGATATGTTACCTGTGGTGGTTCATTTTTAGCCCGAATAAATGGATATAACAAGGTCTTTGCTTTTTCGAATGATGGATTAACTATGTTTACAAACTTCAGCTTTTCACTGTCATATTCAAACTCCAGGCCCCGCTCGACCCAAATCTGTGCTTTTGTTAAAAGTGCTTCCGATGAGCTGTCATCTGCAACTATATCGAAGGCTTTGTCCAGCTTATTTTCCAAAATTAGAATCCGACTGTCAATAAATTTGCTTGCCTGAACCTTATTTACATTACCCTTAACAGTGATCTTGTATTTTTCTATATCTTTAAAAACATCAAACAACTCTTCCTGATCACCGTATTTAAATTGTGTCTTAGTTAAATCAGAATCTGCTGATGATATTTCCAGCGTATATTCATCGTTATTATTCTTATAGCTTTCGATCAGTAGATATGGCTTTAACTTATTTCCAAGTTCTTTCCAGTTTTCAAATTTATCTGCTTTGTGCCCCAGGGTTTTATACATCCACTGCCAGTTATGAACTAAAAATCTGCCATTAAAGTTATAACCATTTTCCTGAAATAAACTTGCCAGAAATAATGTCTGACTATTGAGCTCAAAATCTTTTCCATCAATTATAGTCGGTAACACGACAATTCTTTTTGGCGGTTCGGGGGGAAGTGTGTAACCCCATATGGATGAATAGAGAAAAACGATCACAATATTCATTATGACCGTTTTTTTGATATATCCTGTATTAAGCAGCTCTGATTTCTTTAAAAAATATAAGGTAAGATTTGCAAATAAAATGGCTGAAAAAAGTAGTGCTGCACCTCCGGGAATACTACCGGAGAGCAGTTCGTATACATGATTCATACCCGGCTTTATATTATTAAATTTTTGTGTAAAAGATCCTTCTTACACTTCCTTGTCACTATCCTTGTCTTCTTTTTTTTCTTCTTTATCTTCTGACGTTTCTTTTTTTGCTTTTTTGTCTTCTTTGCCTTCTGCTTTTACTTTTTTGCCATTTGAAGGTGCTGTGAATGCAGGTCCGTCAATTTTTTCACCTCGGAGAATAGCATCAATCTGCTCTCCATCCAACAGCTCATGCTCAAGTAGTGCCTTAGACAACGCATGAAGCTTATCAATATTTTCAGATAAAATGTTTTCGGTGCGTTTTTCTGCATCGATAATAATCTTTTTTACTTCCAAATCTATTTCATGAGCGACAACATCGCTATAATCACGATGCTGGGCTATTTCTCTACCCAAAAAGATTTCCTGTTCTTTTTGGCCGTAAGTAATAGGTCCCATTTTCTCACTCATCCCCCATTCACAAACCATCTTGCGGGCAAGTGCTGAAGCACGCTCCAGATCATTCGATGCTCCCGTTGTGAATTGATTAAATACAATCTTCTCTGCGACACGCCCTCCTAACAACATGGATAATGTTCCTTCAAGATAGGTTTTAGAATGGGTGTGCTTATCGTCATCAGGAAGTGAAGCAGTTACCCCTAAAGCGCGGCCTCGGGGAATAATTGTAACTTTATGTATCGGGTCAGCACCCGGTGTCAGTTTTGCGACAAGAGCATGACCTGCTTCATGGTAAGCTGTAGTTTTTTTCTCATTTTCAGAAATCAGTAAGGATTTTCTTTCGATTCCCATCATGATTTTGTCTTTAGCTTCTTCAAAATCATCCATTCCAACTTTTTTCTTATCTTTACGGGCAGCAAGCAACGCGGCTTCATTAACAAGATTGGCAATATCCGCTCCGGATAATCCTGGTGTGCCTTTTGCAAGGGCTTCAATATTAACAGAATCATCAAGTGGTACATTCTTGGAATGCACTTTTAAAATGCCTGCTCTGCCACGTACATCCGGGCGGTCAACGACGATCTGCCGATCGAATCGACCGGGTCTGAGCAGGGCTGCATCAAGTACATCCGGACGGTTTGTTGCAGCTATAAGTATAACTCCTTCTTTCGTATCGAAGCCATCCATTTCAACAAGCAGCTGATTTAATGTTTGTTCGCGTTCATCATGTCCGCCTCCAAGACCGGCCCCGCGGTGACGGCCTACAGCATCCATTTCATCAATAAAGATGATACAGGGTGCATTTTTTCGTCCCATCTCAAACAAATCTCTGACCCGGCTTGCACCAACTCCAACAAACATTTCAACGAAGTCCGCACCACTCATACTGAAAAATGGCACTCCTGCTTCTCCGGCTACTGCCTTTGCCAGCAGAGTTTTACCTGTTCCGGGAGGGCCTAATAACAATGCGCCTTTTGGAATTTTGCCACCAAGTCTCTGGAATTTCTGGGGAAACTTCAAAAACTCGATGATTTCCTGGAGCTCCATTTTAGCTTCATCTGCACCGGCAACATCGTTAAAGGTGATTTTCGCTTTGTCCGGAGTAAGCATCCGGGCTTTGCTTTTGCCAAAGCTGAAAAGTCCACGGCCACTTGTACCACCACCCTGCATACGACGTGCGATAAATATCCATGCAACAATAATTAATATCCACGGAAGTGCATTAATAAGTACAAGGGTCCATTCATTGGAAGGTTCAACAAAGCTAAATCTGACATTATGTTCTTCCCATGATGCTACAACTGTTTCATCTACGAAAGGCAAAATTGTACGGAAATACTTAGTAGGCTGCCCTACATTTTCTTCTCCCTGTGCAAATGATTCCGGATTTTTCAAAACACCCTGAAAAACGTTTTCTTTAAGAGTTACAGTGGCGCTTTCAATCTTATCGTTTCTTAAGAATTCCAGATATTTTGAATATTTTACTTCAACTTCACTGGGACGAGAATCGGGCCAAAGTGTGCTGAAAAATAGCGCAAAAAAGAGAATAACGATCCATACCAGACCGGTCTTTGATACTTTTTTCCACTGAAATTCGTCGTCTTTTCGATTATTTTTATTTGAATTATTATTCTGTTTGTTTTCCTGATTCATTAAAAATCCTTTACCTTTTGGATATTTTTACTCTTCGATGACATAAATGTTGCGCAGGTTACGTTTAATTTGTTCATCATCTAACCCGTAACCAACAACAAATTTATCTTCAATCTCAAAACCTACATAATCAATTTTCACATCCACAACAGTTTTTGTTGGTTTATGTAACAGTGTAACAAATCTGAGTTTTTTAGGACTAAATGCGGACATCATATTTGTTAAAAATTTTACAGACAATCCTGAATCAACAATATCTTCGACAACAATAACATTTCTTCCGGTTATGTCTGCACTTAGTGGTTTTAATACTTTAACATGCCCGGTAGACTCTCTTTCGTTACCATAACTTGAAATCCTTATAAAATCAATCTCAAGATCTATATTTATAAATCGAATCAAATCCGCCAGAAAAATAAAACCACCATTGAGCACCCCAATTAAAATAGGCTTTTCTCCATCAAATTCAGCAGCAATTTGTTCTCCCAATTCTTTCAACCTGCTCTGAATTTTTTCTTCACTGATAAGTACTTTATAATTAGCAGGGATTATCTTGCTCTGGTCATTTTGTATCATCATATTTTAGTTCTATTCTATAAATTATTTTTGTTTTATCATCAACTTTAAAGCGTCCATCAAGCCGCATACCTGCGATCCAGACTATTTTATTTTTGGTTGTGATTATCGGTATTTTTGTTTTTTGTATTTTATCAACCTTATTGTTTACAAAAAAATCACTTAATTTTTGTCTGCCTTTTGAGCCAATCGGGTAAAAACTATCTCCATATTTCCAATTACGTATAATGAGTGGCAAATCCAGACTGTCACCACAAATGAACTCTACATTTTTATTATTGCTGAATTTGACTACATTCCTGTCAACTTTTTTCAATCCTATAGAATAATGTCCAAAGTTGACGTTTTCGCCGGCATAAAGTTCCCTAAATATAATTGCGTTATTTTCGGATTTATAGAATGTGAATAGTTCGCGGTTTTTTAAAACAAAAATGGAAGCGTCAAATTTAAAAACGGCTCCGCTACCGGCATTTTTGACAAATTGACTGAATTCCTTTATATGTTCATTACTGAAGTTAAAATTTAACTGATAAGCATAAGAAAAACAATACTCAAGGAATTGTGACTTCTGAAAATCCGTTAAGTGAAGATAATCTTCTGCTTTACAACTGACATTATTCTTATTCTTTGAAATTATCTTTGCAAAACCATGAATGTTCTTATTACAGTATTCCGTATATAATATTTTATAGTTTTCAAATGCCTGATTAAAACTATCTAAATAATCACTGCCAAAAATCTGCCCAAGCAGTGGTGTAATATTTTTTCTAATATTATTACGTAATTTATCTTCTTCAAAATTTGTTGAGTCTTCCCTGAATTCAAATCTGCCGGATTTACAAAAGTCTAATATTTCCTGCTTTGAACAACTTAGCATCGGCCTGATATATTTCCCACGGATCGCAGGAATTCCAAGCAATCCTCTTGTTCCGCTCCCTTTAAACATTCGCATGATAAAGGTTTCGAGCTGATCATTTAAATGATGCGCTGTAGCAATTTTAGAATTCTTGAATTTAGATAATTCTTCTTCAAATTTTTTATAACGGGCATTTCTTAAGGCGTTCTCGCCACTTTCTTTTGTAAACCCTGATAGCCGCTGAATTGAACACTCCACACCCATGCTTTCGGATAAATGTGCAACAAATATCTCATCATTATCCGATTCTTTATCACGAATACCATGATTTAAATGGAATACTGAAAGTTTAAAGTTTTGTGTTTTTTTCAGATCATTCAGCAGATAAAGCATTGCAACAGAATCAGCTCCACCTGAAACAGCGGCAATAATATGATCACCCGGGGAAATTAGTTTGTGTATAGAAATGAAGGATGTGACTTTTGAGATTAGCACTATTAAGCTTACTAATAAAAATGTAGCGGCGCAGGGATTCGAACCCCGGACACTCGGATTATGATTCCGATGCTCTAACCAACTGAGCTACGCCGCCAAAAAAAATTAGGTGATCCTTTGTATGAACCACCTATTTTAGTAGCGGGGGCAGGATTTGAACCTGCGACCTTTGGGTTATGAGCCCAACGAGCTACCAAGCTGCTCCACCCCGCGATCAGAGTTGATGAATATAAGACTATTAAATTAATCAGTCAAGGATTGAATGTAAGTTTTCCAAAAAAGATTTTTTATCATTAAACTTAACATCTAACCGTGGAGAAAGAATTCTTATTTTGAGAGACTTTAATTTTTGCTCAAAACCATTTATTAAATGAATTTTTACCATGTCTTTTTCGGTGCAGAACAGGTTGTCAATGCCATTCTTTTGGCATTGGGATATGATATTATCAAGGTCATCTTGTGTAAAGTAATAGTGATCTTTGAAAATATATTTTTGAATAACATCAATTTTAGCATCTGTTAAAGTATTAAAAAAGTTGTCCGGTTTTGCGATTGCACTAAAAGCGATTGCTTTTTTTTCACTGTAATCAGAGAGTTTTCCTATCTTATTAAATTGGAAATCACAGATATCTTCTGCAAAAAAGCGCGCCTGGAAGTCCGACTGATTATTTTCCATAGAATCTGTATTAATAACAATGTCTGCCCGTTTTATATTAAACCTGAACTCTCTGAGTAATCCCGCAGGAATGACAAACTTTGAAGACATATTGTTCCATTCTTTTGTCAGAACAATATCAATATCACGCTTAACCGATCTGTGCTGAAAACCATCATCCATTAAAATGATATCAACATTAAAATTTTTGATAACATATTCAATTGCAATGTATCTTTTCTCAGATACGGCAACAATAGTTACAGGCAATCTTTTAGCTACCAGGCAAGGTTCATCACCATGAATCATCGGATTCCCAACTAAATCTTTGCCATCTGAAACCAGTTGAAAACCTTTGCTCTTTCTGCCATACCCCCGACTGACAACTGCAACTTTTTTCCCCTGTTTTAAAAAGTAGTCTGCAAGAAAAATAGTAAATGGCGTTTTGCCGGTTCCACCTGCGGTAATATTTCCTATTGAAATAACAGGTATATCATAGGAATGAATTTTAAAGAATTTTCTGTCGTAAAAGTAATTTCGCACTTCCATCATTAATCCATATTTTATGGAAAGCGGCCACAGAAGATATCTAAAAAATCTATGCAAATGCTTAACCTTTTACCTTTTTATTATGGAACGCAGTGCCTTTATCTCATCCTGTTTAATGAAACCGCTTAGGATTAGTAGCAGCGGCAATGCCAGAACTATGACTATTCTTGTTAGAAAGCCCGGTTCAAGATAATATAAAACAGACAAACTGAGAATTAGAAGAATTAACAAAAATGCAAGCCGCCCATATTCGTAGATTATCGGATATACTTTCTGGTTTGCAATAAATATAGTCGTAGCCATAATGACGTAACTCAATAATGTCGCAAACGCGGCACCCATAATGCCAAAAGCCGGCATCAGGTAGATATTACTGCCAACGTTTACAAGCGCGGCCAGACCTGTAAAAATAATCATTAATTTGGTTTTCTTACGGATATATATTCCAACTGTAAAATTAACATAAAGGCCATAAAAGAAGTAAGCGGTTAAAATAATCGGGATGATTATGACCCCGGAAAGATAATCCTTACCAAGTAATTGTAACGATCCGGGAAGTGGTATATTAACAATATCCTGAATAAAATAACTTACAAGAATGATTACCAGAATGCTGAGTAACGAAAAGTAAGTTAAAACTTTGGAATAGATTTTTTTTGCATCTTCTGATTCAGCCACTTTAAGAAAGAATGGCTGCCAGGCTGTCCTGAACGCAACAACAAGAAACAATAAAATGCTGCCGAATTTATAGTTTGCTGAATAAATTCCCAACGTGTCTTTATCAAGCAAAAGACGCATCATATACTTATCACTTACTTCAACTACCATAAATGCTAAACTGTTGGGAATTAAAGGCAGGCCAAAAAGAAGTAATTGCTTAAGTATATTCTTCTCAAATCTTCCTTTAAAATAACTAAACTGATATGGAAGCAATATTAAGATATTAAACACCGCTGCAATTATGTTAGCATAAAGAATACCTTTTACACCAAGGTTTAGCCACCCCAGGAAAAACAAGTTCAATAACAGTTCTGTAATAAATCGTATAATGCGGATTGTTGAAAAAGTTATTGACTTTTCTTCAACACGTAAAATCAGGTATGGCAGATTTGAAAACGTGTCAAATAAAAGAATGAGTGCAGCTGCCTTCACAAAGAACTCATAATCACCCGGACCAAAAACAACATAAGAAACTGACGAAGATGCGAAGAATATTATCAATGACAAAATAAAAGCACTTAACCCCACAGTTAAAAATGCTGTTTTATAAACATCCTGACGCCTGTATTCTTTGGCATAACTGAAACGGAGAAACGCTGAGTCCATCCCATACAAATAAAAAAGATTCATGAACGCCATAAAAGTATAGATTAGTGTATAATCCCCATATGCGCTTTGGTCTGTGATGAACCTGGGGCTTGTATAAAGCGGCAACATGATCAGGCCCTGAGCACGCTGAATAAAAGTGCTTATCGTGTAAATAAAAGAATGGCGGGTTAAGTTACTAATCTGAGATTTTATTGACACGGGTTTTAGATTCGTTTGTGGTGGTGGGCAATTGCCTGAACAGCAAGGACATAACCATAAATCCCCATTCCTGCAATTGTTCCCTTAACAACTGCAGAAATAACAGATTGGTGACGGAACTCTTCGCGCGCAGCAATATTGCTGATATGTACTTCTACTACGGGAATAGAGATCGCTTCAATGGCATCTCGGATGGCATAAGAATAATGCGTGAAAGCTCCCGGATTAATTACAATACCACTATACATTCCATCAGCTTGCTGAATTTTATCAATAATTTCACCTTCGTGATTACTCTGAAAGAAATCGACCTTTACTTTTTTGAAATAACCTTCTATAAATGCATCAACTTCATTCAGCGTGGAAGATCCGTATACTTTAGGATCTCTTTTACCAAGCATATTCAAATTGGGACCATGAATAACCAGGACTTCCATTTTACACCTCTTTCAGAATTTTAAAAGCTTGTCTGATTTTATCTGTATCAGTGGCATTTTTAATAATATAAGATCCTATCCTATCCAGCAATATCACCCGGATTTGTTTGGCTGCTACTTTTTTATCGAGATACATCCTTTCGATCAATTTGTTTTCATCCAGCTTTTCTCTATCTAATTCTATTGGAACACGATTTAATAAGTCCATACCACGTTTAAACTCACTCTCTTTAAGTATGCCTGTCTCTTTTGAATAATAAAGAGCACATTTCATCCCAAGAATAACTGCTTCGCCATGTTTCAAATCGCTGTATCCGAATTCTGCCTCGAGTGCATGACCAAACGTATGACCGAAGTTCAAAACCATACGAAGGTTACTCTCGCGTTCATCCCGCGAAACGACTGAAGCTTTCTGGGCAGCGGACACCTGAACAAGATGCTCAAGAACATCAGGTATACCTTTTAAGGCATCATCCAGATTTTTCTCCAGGAATTCGAATAATTCAGGATCTCCGATAAACGCATATTTAATGATTTCCCCAAGACCGCATCGGATCTCAGCTGCAGGCAGCGTTTTGAGAACATTTATATCACTATAAACAAAAGCCGGTTGCTTAAAAGCCCCGATCAGATTTTTCCCTAATGGATGATTAATCCCCGTCTTTCCACCAATACTGCTATCAACCTGGGCAAGCAGTGTGGTAGGCACCTGAACCAGTCCGATGCCTCTTAAAAAAGTTGCCGCCACATAACCGGCAAGATCACCTATAACCCCACCACCCAGTGCAATGATCAGCGAATTGCGTTCAAAGCGATTTTCCAGAAGTTGTGTATAAAGCTGCTCCAGATACTTTGCTGATTTAGATTTTTCGCCATCCGGAACGGTCAGTGTTATATGTTCAGCATCTTTTGGAAGTGCATCCTTTAACTGCTCCCCATATAATGCATATATCTTATCACTGGAAACAATTGCAATCTGCTTACCTTTTATACGGTTATCCAGATAATCGGGAAACTCGGTTAGAATATTTTTCCCGATGTAAATGGGATAACTGCGTTCTTTAAGTTCAACATTTATTGTATGCATTATCTCTTTTCTTTCAATTGCTCTAAAATCTTTGCACAAACCTGGTCTGCTTCCAGTCCATCCCTATCAATTATAAGGTCGGCGTTTTCATAAATTTCTTTTCGGGAAGCCAGTAAGTCCGTGATGCGTTTCTTAAGATTACTCTCAAAATTTTCATCACGTTCAACATTAAGTAAAGGACGTTTACTGGTATGTTTTACACGTTCAAAGATCGCATCAGGACTGCTTTTAATATAGACAATTACGCCGTTTTTTTCGGCAATATTTTTATTTTCCGCATTAACAAGTGCACCTCCGCCAACTGCAATAACAGATTTTTTCAACTGGCCGGCAAGCTGTGATAATACGGCTTGTTCTTTTTTTCGAAAAACAGCTTCGCCTTCCTGCTCAAAGATTTCATGAATTTTTTTGTTACTGTGTTCTTCAATGATCTTGTCGGTGTCAAAAAAAGGACAATCCAGTTCTTTTGCCAGCAGCGGACCGATGCGGCTTTTTCCTGCGCCCATAAAACCATTCAGGAAGATATGTTTTTTATTTCTGTTCATAGTTTCTATTTGCCATAAATAAAGACACAATTTTTATTTACTGCAGAGATTCATGAGTAAGCTAAGAAAGGAGATCACTCCGGTCTCGGGAATCGGGAGAAGGATCTTACATGTAATTCATTCTTCTTCCTTAAGCCTCTTCATGGCAATAATTTTAAATCCAACTTAATTGTTGTGCTTTTTCATGCATGATGTTGCGAATAAATTTTTTACGATGCAGGCTGCATGGTCCCAGCTCTCGAATCTTTGCCATGTGCTCCGATGCCGCGTAGCCTTTATGCTTTTCAAATCCATAACCCGGAAACTTTTCAGCAGCCCGGGTCATCCATTCATCACGATAAACTTTGGCAATAATTGACGCGCTGGCAATGGAAGCAGATATACCATCTCCTTTGATAACTGCCCTGCCCTTTAAAGGCATTCCCTGGTCCCGGTATAAAAATGTCGGGAAATCGCGGCCGTCAACTAAGATAAACTCCGGTATAACTTCCAACTGATCCAACGCCCGTTTCATGGCCAGGAATGTGGCATTAATTATGTTTAACCGGTCGATTTCTTCAACACTGGCTTCAGCTATTGCCCAGGCATGCGCTTTTTCTTTTATCCTTGGCGCTAATTGTTGCCGTTGTTTTTCCGTTAATTTTTTCGAGTCATCAACTTTGTAGATTTTTTTGCCCGGATCCAGTATAACCGCCGCTGCAACAACGGGACCCGCCAGCGGGCCACGCCCCACTTCATCGATGCCTGCTAAAAATTTTATACCGTCTCTCCAGAGTTGATTATCATATTGATTGTTCATGTGGCAGAAAGTTAAATCGTGGTGGGTTTATATTCAAATAGTCTGAATTTTCATTTGCCAAATAAAAAAGGCTGCCCTTTCGAACAGCCCTTAGACAAAAATCATTAAATCTAATAATCACTCAAATCATAGCTAAGACAATTTACTTCAACAAAATAAGTTTCTTCATAATCTGATGTTCTGGTGTTTGGACTCTGTAAAAATACATCCCGGATGCCACACCGGAAGCATTCCATTGAAATTTATGAATGCCGGCGTTTAGGGCGCCATCAACAAGTGTTTCTATACTTCTGCCTGCTATATCAAATATTTCCACTTTAACCTGTTGCTGGACCGGTAATCCAAACTCAATGGTTGTTTGCGGGTTAAACGGATTGGGATAATTTTGGCTGACATAGAACTTTTCAGGCAAAATATTTTTTTCTTCTGAAATTCCGGTTGCCTTATTGTAATCAAAAACAAGGTAAAAATTAGTATCCTGGTTTGTTATTGTAAGCACAGTATCGAAATCCTGATCGCTGTACCATGCAGGAGGCTCAATAAACCAGTCTCCGTCACATAGTTGAAAATGATACGTGCTGTCCCCGTCTGACCAGCCTTCAGCCTGGTATACATCCGGGAATTGCCCCATTGTATTTACATAAAAACCATACCAGAAGGCTTCAGGCGGGGCATTCTTCAAAACTACCTGAACATGGGCATGACGATAGTTTAGCTCAAAATCCAGATTATTTATGGTATCATTCTCTACTTTTATGTTCTCATGCCAGGCAGGTTTTGCAAGATAATTGCCAGACCAATCATCAAAATGAACATTATAAATTCCATTTGTTACATACTGACGATAATTAAAATTATCATCGGGATGGCTGTAAAAAGTTGTTGTCCAGTTTGAATCACTGACAGTAATATTTATATCATAAAGGTTGTAGAATTGCTGCGGATCTCCTGGGCTGAAAACAATCCCGCCTTTTATAAGACCCTGAGCAGGAATCAATCTAAATGTTACAGTATCTCCCGGTTCAGCCCACTGCCATTGCGGGCCGTCAAAAGTATATCCTTCCGGAATGGTGGAAGATCCATCTGAATCCGTGACAATATTTACATTATAACCGCTGCCTTTTTTAACGGCAAGCCTTGCTATACCAGACTCATCATTGCTGCCATAAGCCGCACCAAAGGTATCGCTGTATGCATAGAACTGAAAGGATTGCCGCGCCGGTTGATCATTTATAAACATGCGCACAAAGATTGAAGTATCAGCAGTATAAACCATGATATCTTTTTGAATACTGTCTCCCGGCTGAACGTAAACCAATCGTGATGAATCACCACCGGAAGGCACTAGATATTCGGGACTAAATCCCTGTCCCCAGAACTCAACGGAAAACCAGGCACCTGCTTCTCCTTCAGGGATTGCAGCACTTGCATGATAGTGGCCATCTATAACATCAAAATAACTTTCCATCCAATCATTCTGCCGTATTAAAGCACCTGCATCCTGGATAACCACAGGGTCTCCCTGCTCATCTACAAGGTCACCATAAACATATGCATCTGGCAATCCAAGGAAAAGATCATTTCCGCTGTTTACACCAGGTGAAACTAAAATTTGATTTTCATTATCATTTGTATAACCTGCTGCCTGGCGGTCAAAGAAAAGATCAATTTGCCAAAGAGATCCAGCAGCTTCAGCCGGCAAATTAATTAAATAATTGCCGTTTTCATCTGTTAACCCACTCCAATATCCCATAAAACCTTGTGCAGCCTGAGCCCCAATCATAAAATTCTCAAGCTTTGAATCCGGCGGGTTAACACCTTCAATAGAAAGTGTTCCACTAATCTGCACTGTCGGATTATCCATCGCACTGATTTGAAACGCGGCAGCAGCTTCACTTTGATCATCCTGATCAATTGCCATAAAAATATAGTCTGCAGGTGCAAATCCGAATGGCCCAAGTTCTGTATAAATGATTCCATCAGCTGTAGCAGAAGAATCAGCAGGACCATCATTCCCCTGCCCGCCATCAACCTGGATGAATTTTTCCAGTAACAAATCAGATGCGTCTAACACCTTGTTATTATTTATATCCAGGTAAATGCTAAATTCTGCCTTTCCCCCAACATTGCTTACATCATATTCCCAGGCGAAAATATCTCCCTGCTGCATAGATCCTGAAACCGACTGATTTACCCAGGTTTTGACATACGTTGCAGCATTTAAACCTGCTACAAGAAATAAAACCACAAATGATGTATGTAATAATTTTTTCATAAAATACCCTCCGGGAATTTAAACGATCCTAACAAACATTTCTGCCAGCAACTGAAACTGACTTTTAAAAATATATTAAAAAAGCATCCTTGCTTAATTCCAGGGTCCATCCTGATTTAATCTATTTCGGAAGCGAAAATGGTAAATAGAGAATCGGGTGGGCAAAAAGCAGCAAATTGTTCAAGTTTTAACAATCATAGTCTTTTTAAAGATTTTTACATCCTTATAAAAAAAGAATGTGACTCAAAGGCTAAAGTGAAATTTAAAGATACCGATTAATTTCCTGTTCATCAGGGGGATTTGATCATGCTATATTTAACTTTCTGTCTATCAACAATCTATTCTTCCCGAAAAAAATAAAAAAATAATCAAAAAAAAGTTGCTTTAGCCGAAGAAGTAATATGTGTTTCAGGGTATGACGCGAGTATGCAGATAAAAATAATATTTATTTCAGATCATCTGAGTGAATTTTCAAAATTCCTTAAAACTGAAGGAATGGGCTATACTATTGAAATGATGAGCCACGCGGAGGCCAACCGCAGGCATATCTTTCAAAATTATTACGATTTATTCATTATTGATCTGAAAAATGAATGGCTGGCTATTCCCCCATGGATTTTTGAACAGGTTCAGCACCACTATTTTTTCCAGTTTATTTTTATAAGTAACCGCGCTTTGCCTAAAGAATTAGAAGATGTTCTGAATGTCCGTATTTTTAAAGTAATCGATCAAAAATCTGCATCTGAACACCTTACAGACATCGTTGAAGAAGTAAAAATCTATTCTGCAAATCACCGTTTTACACACCTGAAGCAATCACCATCATCCAGTAACGGGCTGGCTTCGCTGGTTGGCACACACTCCAGTATTAAAGGTATAAACAAATTTATTGACATTGTCAGCAAAACTAAATCCGCCTCTTGCTTAATTCGTGGAGAGCTAGGCACAGGTAAAAGTTTATGTGCACAGCTGGTACACCAGAAAAATGGTCTGTCTTTAGAATCATTTGTTATAAAAAACTGTGAAGGGGCCACCACAAATGAATTATTGGGAGATTTGTTTGGTGTAGAAGGCGATGCTGAACTTTACGGACCTAAAAGACAGGGTCTATTTGAAAAATATAAAGATGGCACAATAGTCCTGAAAAGCATTGAAAAGCTTCCGCTCGATGTGCAGAACAAACTTCTTCTTTATCTGGAAGGACACGTCTTTAGCACATTGGGATCTAACCGGATTGTTGAAAGTAATGCACGGGTAATTGGTATTACCCAGCACAACCTGGAGTGGTTTGTATTACATCAGAATTTTAACTCGGGATTGTTTTACAGATTAAAAGCTTTTGAAATGCATCTGCTGCCACTGCGTGAAAGACGTGAAGATATAGAACACCTGGCTAATTATTATCTTCAATATTACAACAATCAATTAGGCAAAGAGATAACATCCATTTCACCGGTTGCCATGCAGATAATGAACGAATATAACTGGCCGGGAAATATTAAAGAAATCAAGAATATTATCGAACGTGCGGCAATTATCTGCTCAACCAACCAGATTCTTGCAGAAGATCTCCCGGATAATCTGCATAATGAAAACAATAATCAGCATAATAGTGAATTCCTTGGCAATTGTTCTTTGAAAGAGCTTGAACGTATTCATATTCATCATGTTCTCCTAAGAACAAATGGCAACAAGTCGCGCGCTGCAGAGATTCTGGATATTTCCAGGACAACCCTGCGTGAAAAAATGCGCGTCTACGAAATTGATGCCTGATTTATTCTAGTTATTGCTACCCCGTCACCTGCTTTTTTAGCTTTGTATTAATTGATAAAATTAACAAGGCTGTTTAACTTAGTTTAACAATCTGCTTCATTTAAATAATAATTTTTACAAACAAATAATAACTAACATTGATAGCTAATTATGAGTAATCCTTTTCAATTTAAAAACAACAGGCTTTTTTGTGAAGATGTTGATATCGAAAATTTTGCTAAAACAGTTCCCACACCTTTTTATCTTTATAGCAAATCGGAAATAATTTCAAACTGCCAGTCTGTTTGGGACGCTGCCGCCGGCGTTGACTTCCAGCCCTGTTATGCACTAAAGGCTAACTACAACCCCACCCTGTTAAAAATTATAAGAGAAAATGGATTTGGTGCTGATATTGTTTCAGGGGGTGAGTTATTTTTTGCTGAGAAAGCCGGATTTCCTGCAGACAGTATTGTTTTTGCGGGTGTGGGCAAAACTGATTCGGAAATCAGTATGGCAATAAAAGCAGGTATTCATTCCATAAACATTGAGTCGGCCCAGGAAATGTATAAAGTAGCGGAATTAGCAGGACAACTTTCCCGAAAACAGAGAATCGCGATCCGGGTTAATCCTGATATTGAAGCAAAAACCCATGAATACATTTCTACAGGATTGCATACAAATAAATTCGGCGTTTCCACTGAAGAAGCTTATAATCTGTATCTGGAAACCAAAAAGTTTCCGCAGCTGATTGCCGACAGCATCCATGTGCACATCGGATCACAGATAACCGAAGAGAGTCCTTATCTGGCAACCGCTGATTTCCTGAAATCGTTCATTAATAAACTGGAAAACCAGGGAATCAGTATTAAAGGTCTTGATCTCGGCGGGGGAATCGGAATAAACTATAGCAATGCTTTAACAGACAAAAATGCTCCACGCACATATATTAATGAGATATTACCACACTATATCAAAGCATTCGGTTCGCTGAAAGTAAGAATGTTTGTAGAACTGGGACGTGCTATTATCGGAAGTGCCGGATTGCTAATAAGCAAGGTTTTAATACGTAAAGAAACGCCTTTAAAAAAGTTTATGATTGTAGATGCGGCAATGAACAATCTAATCCGTCCAAGCTTATACCAGGCTAAACACGAAATAGTACCGGTTAAAAATACACAGCAGAAAAAAATAAAAGCTGATATCGTGGGACCGGTCTGCGAAAGCGGTGACTTTTTAGCTAAAAACCTGGAAATTGAAGATTTGTCTGCCGGTGAATTTATTGCAGTTGGTGGTGCCGGTGCCTATGGACAATCGCAGTCGACAAATTATAATCTGCGCCCTACTATTGCTGAATACCTTGTAGATGGCAGTGACATAAAATGCATATTTAAAGGACGATCAATTCAGCAGATTGCCGAAAATTTTGAGTGGTGATATGGGACCAACGGCTGTTTATATTAATCATAAAAACCTGCTTCACAACTTTAATCTGATCCGTGAAAAGGTTAAACCTTCAAAAGTTATGGCCGTGGTGAAAGCCGATGCTTATGGACATGGTAGTACCGAAGTAGCGAAAACACTGGAAAATGAAAATGTTGATTACCTTGCTGTTGCTTTTCCGGAAGAAGGGATAAAACTTCGTGAAGCCGGTATAAAAAGACCTGTTCTTGTTCTTGGAGCTCAGCTGACCGACTTTTTTCAGGCGATGATTGATCATAAACTGGAAATAACTATTACCCATTTGGATCAGTTAAAATTTTTACAAAATCTAACAAAAGAATCCGGCAAAACTGCTGAAATACATATCAAAGTTGATACGGGAATGAATAGGGTTGGCTTTTATGAAGCAGAATATTACCAGGCACTTGAAATAGTATGTTCATCAAAACGGATTCAGTTAAAAGGTATTTACTCGCATCTTTCGAGTGCTGATGAAGATGACACGTCTTATACCCAATTACAGATTAACCGTTTCAACAAACTCAGACAGGAAAGTGAACCTTTTTTCACTGATGAAAAACCATTGTTTCACCTGGCCAACTCAGCAGCCATTATGCACTATCCGCAAGCATATTTTGATCTTGTACGCCCAGGTGTTATGTTATACGGCAATCCACCTGCTCCGGGATTTAAAACCAATTGGGATATTCACGAAGTGATGAGTTTTAAATCCAAAATAGCATTAATAAAAAATGTCGGGAAAAATGAACCCGTAAGCTACAGCCGACGTTTCTACACTTCCGCAGAAACAAGGATAGCAATTGTCCCGGCAGGTTATGCCGATGGTTACAACCGCAAACTGACCAATAAAGGAGAAGTGCTTATTAAGGGGAAACGTTTTCCGGTCATCGGTGCTGTGTGTATGGATCAGATCCTTGTAAAAATAGATAATGAGCCAGGTATAGAAGTCGGAGAAGAAGTTATACTTTTCGGTTCACAGGGCTCTCAATCCATCCGGATTGTAGAAATTGCAGAAAAACTGGAAACTATTCCATACGAAGTAACATGCTGGCCATCCGGGAGGGTAAATCGAATTCATTTAAGATAATCATTAGCACAGTAAGGAAAAAAATGTCTAAATATATTATAATTAGTGTCTTGCTCTTTTTTAGTTTTAGCATTCTTAACGGACAGGTTTTAAATGTTACTGTTTCTGTTGACTATGCTCATTTGAATGATGATCAGCAAGAGGATTTATCGAACCTTGCTGAAAAAGTAGAACAATACTATAACAACTATGAGTGGGTAGAAGACGAATATGAAGCAGATGTAAATTGTAATGTTAAGATCATTATTGAAACGGTTCAAAAGAAGACATTTGAAAAGCTGTATAAAGCACAGTTTTTAATATCATCGTCATCCGGTGAAAATTTTTATGACAAAATATGGGAATTTCCGTATGAGCCGAGTTCTCCATTAAACCATTATAAAGGCCAGTTCGATCCGCTGACACACCTGCTTGATTTTTACGCTTACATGGTTTTAGCCGGCGAACTTGATACGTATGGGCTGCTTCTTGGAACCCCGCTTTATGATAAAGCATTGGATATTGCCAGCCAGGGACTCTTAAGTCAGTATCCGCGTGGCTGGAGCCAGCGTAATGAAGAATTGCAAAAGATAACTCACATTCGAACCAGACCTTTACGCGAAGTAAAACCCGATTTTTTTGAAGCACTATACTTGTATGATGAAGGAAAATATGCAGAAGCTTCAAAATCTGCTGCAAAAGTATACGAGGGGATAAAAAAAGTATACAACTCACAACCGAACAACCGCTATTTAAGAATTTTCTTTGAAGCACATTATAAAGAAATAGCAATGCTTTTCGAAGGCAAACTCGATATTCTCGAATCCCTGGTTGATATCGACAGCAAGCATCGCGAAACATACCGTCAATATCTGCCCAAAAACTAATTGTTTTCTTTGAGAAGATTATCCTTAACTATCCGGATAATCTTCCTTTTTTGTTTTCCTATCTTTTTAAAATTCAGCTTTACGGATTAAAGGTGGTTAAAAACCGCTAATCCGGACCAATAACATCCTGTTTTCTAAAGAATATTTTATAAAATCGATAATAGAGAGATTCCCTATCCGAAACCTAATATAAAGGTAATCAGTATGTCAGAAAAATACAGAGTGTTACTCATCGAAGATGACTACGAAGATTACATGCTCACAAAATTTTTATTTAATGATGCACCGCATATTCGCTTTGAATTGGTTTGGGCTGAATCACCCGAAACAGGTATTGATTTCCTTTCAAAAGAGAATTTCCATATCTGCCTGATTGATTACAATCTCGGGAAAATAGATGGAATTGATCTTTTGAAAAAAGCTTCTGGGATGAAGACCGATATTCCATTTATTATTTTGACCGGATTAAACAATCCTGAACTGGACAACGAAGCCATGAAGACCGGTGCTTCTGATTATCTGGTAAAAGGAACCTTTGATCCCGAAATCCTTGAGCGCACTATCCGTCATGCTATAGAAAGAAAAAGCCAGGAATGTGAATTACGCAAAACCCACGAAGAACTGGAAAAAGCTCTTAACGAAATTAAGGAAAATCAGAAACAGCTGATTGAAATAGAAAATCTTAAAAGTGTACAACAATTAGCCGGAGCTGTGGCTCACGAATTTTCGCAACCGTTGCAGGCGTTGTTAAACTATGCCGACCTATTAAAGTTATCATTTCCAAATATTAATTATACAGACGCTATTAAAGAAAATGTATATAAGATAAGCAAATTAACTGATAATCTCAGAAATCTTACAAATCTTACACGAAAAAGGTATGTGGATAATCAGATTTTAGATATTGAACATAATCATAATGAAAATGTAACCAGGAACCACATCCTGGTAGTTGATGATGAACCATCTATCCTTGAAACGCTCGTTGAAATGTTTAAAATAAAAGGCTATGAGTGTGATGCCGCTTCCGATGGATCAGAAGCATTGAAAAAAACCCGCGAGAAGCGCTATCATTTTATCGTTTCTGATATCAATATGCCTGTTATGGACGGTACAGAGTTTTTTAAACACTTCAGGAAATATGACACAGATACACCGTTTATTTTTATTACCGGTTATGAAGTTTCAGAAGAAATAAAACAGGTTGTTAAAAAAGCAGACGCTTTGATAAACAAGCCAGTAAATTTTGATAAATTTTTTAACATGGTCCAGCAAATAACAAAGAATAGAAATTAAAATACAGTTTCCAGTTTATCTTAATCTTATTCACAATATCAGAATAAATTAAAACTGCCTAAATGTTAAAAACTTCTTTTTTCGGCAAAAATGCCAGAGCAATTACGCTGCTCATTCATTCTGTAATATTAATTATTCTGTTTGTTCTCTTCCTGAATTCATCTTATTCCTTGAGCACTACCATTCTTGCAATTCTGTCATCAAATTCAGCTTTAATTACACTTATCGCTTCTGCGACACTCATATTCCGATATTATTCAGAAGATAAGACAAGTGATCTGATTTTGTCGATAGGATTTTTTGGGCTTACCATTATTGAATTCTTTCATACTCTCATTCTATCCGGAGCTTTAAATCCGTTTATCAGAAATGCGGTTTCCGTTCAGAACTGGTCATGGTTTATATCGCAATTGTTTTTTTCTGTATTTTTTTTAATAAGTATTATCAGTGAAAAAATAAGTGTATCAGGCCTTCATCCTGAAAAATATAAAAAAGTCCATCTTTACATAATTATTCTGTGTCTAATCATTGCAACAAGTTTTTTAGCATTACACCTGCCCGAATTTCATAATCAACGCTATTTACTGATGTTTATCCCAGCAGCAATATTTTTATTTAATTCCGGATATCTTTTTCATACTAAAAACTGGAAAAAAAATATTTTTGAATTCTGGCTGCTGTATACCATGATCAATGCCTTTATTTATCAGGCTCTTTTTATACCCTTTTCAGAAACACTTTTTGACATAAAATATTTTATCGCTCAGATTTTAAAGGGATTTACTTATTCCGGAGTGCTCTTCGGATTAGCATCTTATTTTTATAAAAATCTTCAAGACTACGAAAATCAGAAACAGCGGCTTAAGCTTGAAAAAATTGACAGAATGCATGCCGAAAAAGTTCTCAGAAGTTATCGCTCATATAACGAATTGATTCTTAGATCAACTGCTGAAGGGATTTTAGGTTTAGACTTAAACGGCAAACATATTTTTGTAAATCCTGCAGGAGAAAAAATACTTGGTTATAGCGCTGAAGAATTAATTGGTAAATCGAGTCATTTAACCTGGCACAGAATGAAGCCAGACGGAACCGTATATCCGCAAAAAGAGTGTGTTATTTTCAACGCACTCGCATTAAACAGGGAGATTGCAAAAGGGGAAGATATTTTCTGGACAAAGGATGGAAAAAAACTTTTTGTGGACTATGTTGTTTCGCCGTTACTGCGCGAGAATGAAAACATCGGGACAGTTGTCCTGTTTTCAGATATTAGCAAAAGCAAGCAGCATGAAGATGAACTAAGAAAAAAATCACATGTGATTGATCAGAGTCCGTTATCTGTTGTAATTACTAATCTTAGCGGAGACATTGAATATGTAAACCCAGGTTTCACAAAAAATTCAGGATATCTTCCTGAAGAAGTTATTGGTAAAAATCCGCGTCTGCTTAATGCAGGGGTTATAGGAATTACTGATTTTAAGGATATGTGGCATAAGCTTTTAAATGGTCAAACCTGGCATGGTGAACTACTGAACCGTAAGAAAAACGGCTCGCTTGTCTGGGAAGATGCTATCATTAGTCCGATAAAAGATTCAGCGGGACAAAACACCCACTATGTTGCTATTAAAAACGATATCTCTGAGCAGAAAAAATTAGTTCAGAATTTATATGACAAACAGGTTAATCTGGAGAAAGCCCAGAAAATTGCAAAACTACGCAGCTGGGAATGGAATATTGCACTTGATATAATCAACATAACACATACGGCGGATGAAAAATCGAATTTCAAAAAAATCAAAAACCATAATGCACTGAAAAAACTTATTAAAAGAATCATTGATATTAATGATCAGGAAAATTTAATCCGTTTTGCTTCGCAGGTAATGCTGGGTGAAAAAATTGATGCTTTTGAATTTAAAATCAGGAAACAGGATGGTAGTTTTGCCTGGATTCGTTCCTTACCTGTTGAAATAAAAACTTATTCTTCTGAAAAAAAACCATTAACAATGGTCGGAGCTTTCCAGGATATTACAGAAAGTAAAAGCATTCAGATTCAATTAAAAAAGTACAACGAAGCGCTTGAACAAAGTAATAAAGAATTACAGGAATTTGCATTTATTGCTTCTCACGACCTTCAGGAACCGCTTCGAAAAGTTGCGACATTTGCAGAACGGATTGAGAAAAACAGCCCTAATCTAAATATCGCCGGTAAAGAATCATTATGGCGAATGCAAAAAGCGCTTGAACGGATGCGTACACTCCTGAATGATCTGCTGGCATATTCACGTTTATCTACAACTCAGAATAAGTATGTTTTGTTTGCTCTTGAAGATATTGTAAAGGATGTCATCCAGTACTTTGATGCCCCGATTAAAAAGAACGGTATCCGAATAAAAACCGGTCGTCTGAATTCAATTTATGCTGACCCTGCAAAGATTCGTATGCTGCTGCATAATTTATTAAGTAACGCAATTAAATATCAGAAAACGGATGAACAGACAGTTATTGAAATTTCAAGTTCTATTGAGAAAGCACAAACAGGCACAAAAAATATCTGTACAATAATTATTAAAGACAACGGAATTGGTTTTGATGAAAAATATTTAAATAAAATTTTTATTCCTTTTCAAAGATTGCACAGTCGAACCGAATATGAAGGGACAGGAATTGGACTTGCCATTTGTAAGAAAATTGTGGAAACTCATGGTGGTACAATTTCAGCAAAAAGCGAACCGGCTAAAGGTGCTTCATTTATAGTGTCAATTCCAACTGATTAAGGGGGGTAAGTGCAAAAATACGAGCCGATACGGATTTTACTTGCGGATGATGATGAAGATGATCGTTTTTTAATTCAGGAAGCTTTTTCAGAAAATAAACTGGAGAACCAACTGAACTTCGTTACAGACGGCGAAGAATTGATGGATTATTTGTACCAACGTGATAAATTTTCAGATAAGCAAGCCAGTCCCAGGCCGGATTTAATTCTTCTTGACCTGAACATGCCCAGGAAAGATGGACGAGAAGCTTTAAAAGAAATTAAAAATGATGATGATTTAAAGCGAATTCCTGTTGTTATTCTTACAACATCCGAAGCAGAAGAAGATATATTAAAAACCTACAATATGGGCGTGAATTCATTTATAACAAAACCTGTTACATTTGACGGTATGGTCGATATAATCAAAACTTTGGATAAATATTGGTTTCAGATCGTTAAGTTACCGGTGGAATAAATATGAACAAGAACAAATTCAAGATTCTGTTTATTGAAGATGATGAAGAAGACTTTTTTATTTTTAAGTCAATTATTTCTGACATCGATGATTTTGATTCAGAAACCGAATGGTGCAGCAACTGCGATGACGGTGAATTAAAAATCAAAGAAAACAATTATGATATTTGTTTTCTGGACTATCAGCTTGGAAGCTGCAATGGCCTGGAATTTTTACATCGTATAAATGCAATAAACAATAATACTCCGTTTATTCTGCTTACCGGACAGCATAATAAAGAAATCGATATCAAGGCAATGGAAGCAGGTGCATCTGATTATATCATTAAAGATAAACTGGATGCTTTTATTCTTGAGCAAGCCATTCGTCACGCTATCGAAAGAAAGAAATACCAGTCTCAGTTACTGGAACTAACCAATGAACTTGCTATTGCTCTGCGCGAAATCCGGGACAACCAGAAAAATCTTATTGAAATGGAAAACCTGCGCAGCGTAAGGCAGCTTGCCGGTGCTGTTGCACATGAGTTTTCTCAGCCGCTGCAGGCACTTACAAATTATATCAGTCTTATAAAAGCCAGCGGAAGGATAGAACCGTTTGCCGGTAAAGCCGAACTTATGGTTAGCCGAATTGCAGGATTAACTGAAAATCTGCGGAATATTACAAGTTTATCAAAGAAAAAATATGTTGACACACAAATCCTGGATTTAAAAAAAGCTTCAGCAAAAGCAGAGCCCCAAAACATAAGGATCCTGGTTGTGGATGATGAGAGTTCGGTTCTGGAATCTCTTACTGAACTTTTAAAAATACATGGTTTTGATTGTGATGGCGCAAATGGCGGCTTTGAGGCAATTCGAATGATTGCAGAAAATGACTACAAGATCATTATTTCTGATGTTTCGATGCCGGATGTGTCGGGAACAGATTTGTTTAGGCATTTGAAAGACAATGGGCAGAAATTTCGTTTTGTCTTTTTAACAGCCTATGAAGTTCCGGAGAATGAAAAAAACATTGTTGATGAAGCCGATGCCTTATTACGCAAACCTTTTTCAGATGAGCATTTTATTGATATAATTAAACAGTTGGCAATCTAGCGCTTTTTAGTTCCACTCAAAAAAATGAAACAGATCGTAAATAATGTCTTTTTTTATATTTTCACGTTTTGACCATTTTAAATACTCATCATAAGTGACGATCCCTAATGGTCCTTCATAGATACCGCCTTGTATCAGTCCGTCAAAAACTCTAATTGCGATAACATTGTCTCTGCCAAAATAAATATTCTCGTTATCCATTTTGTATGCCCGGTAAGCCAGCCACTCATCGTCAACATGAATGCGCCGTGGATTGTCACTTATGTAGCCTGTCCGGCCAATAAATTTACCATTCAGATAAGTTTCATCAATATCATCAATTTTTCCAAGCAGCAGTACCAGTTTTTCATCTTTATATTTATAATCCAGGCTGAAATGCAGACGATACCAGGCGTAACCATCATATTCGTAACCCTGTGATTCCCATGCCATCGGTGCTAAAATCGATTGCCATTGCGAATCATCATATTCTGCAGCTGCCCTTTCTTCATTGTCACCGGTTTTGAATTTCCAGTATCCCGCTAAGGATTTTATCAGGTGCGGAACATTCTGTTTTTCATAAATTCCTAACCTTCCCCGGACAAGACCGCCTTCCAGTTCAGCATCATACACCCTTATCGCAATTGTATTTTCCGCATTCTTTTTCAGAAATACTTCGGGTATAGGGTAGGAACGGTCTACATTGTAACCGGTAAAGAAATCCGGCGGGAATTGGCCGGAAAAACCGATCAGATGCCCGTTAATAAAAACCTGATCGACATCATCAATGGTTCCTAAAAGGACATATAAATTTTCCACTGAATTTACTCTGAATTTCTTCCTGTACCAGGCATATCCATCATATCCCGGGAATCCTTCATCTTCCCAGTTCGACGGGGCGAAAATAGTTACCCAGTCGGAATCATCAAATTCCGGATCGGACCAGTTCATATTATCACCTATCGTAAATCGCCACTGCCCGCGTAGATCCACCAGCCGCCGCCAATCACGTTCTCCATCAGCAGCCCAAAGCGAACCAACCAGGAAAAAAATACATATATAAATGAACCTGTTCATATTTCCCTATTCTATAAATTTATAGCCCATTCCATGGACCGTTAAAATATGCCTGGGATGAGCTGCGTTAAATTCCATTTTTTGCCGTAAATGCAGGATAAAATTGTCAACTGTGCGTGATGTAATACTGTCATCCATACCCCAGATATCAACAAGTAACTGATCCCTGCTTACCGTTTCATTACGATGCTGCCATAAGTACTTAAGTACTTCAAATTCGCGGTGCGTCATTGCAACTGGTTTCCCTTCTTCAAAGGCATCATAAGTAGAAAAATTAATATTAAGTTTACCTATGCGCAGTTCACCGTTGGCTAATGAAGCTGTTTGACTTCTTCTTAAAATTGCCTTAATCCGTGCAAGTAGTTCTCTTAAACTGAAGGGTTTTGTAATGTAATCATCTGCCCCGAGTTCTAGTCCTAAAACCTTATCAATCTCTTCTCCCTTTGCTGTCAGCATAACAATTGGATAGGCAATCCCGGCCGACCGGACCTGTTTGCAGACATCAAACCCGGACATTTTTGGCATCATCACATCCAACAGAATCAAATCGTAGGCAGTCTCTTTTATTTTATCAAGACCGGCCTTGCCATCTTCCGCCAACTCCACATCATATCCTTCAAATTCAAGGTTGTCTTTAAGCCCTTCCCGCATTCTTTGTTCATCTTCGACGATTAAAACCTTAGGCATTTTCACTCCTGTTTATCGGAAAAATAAGTGTAAACCTGCTACCCTTTCCGGGTGTGCTTTCAAGCTTAACATCCCCTTTATGCGCCTGCATGTTATATTTTACCAGGGTAAGCCCCAGACCACTACCTTTTGTATTATGTATTAAAGCATTCGATTCACGGTAAAACTTTTCAAAAATTTTATGCTGATTTTCATGCGCAATCCCGGCTCCATGATCTTCAACTATAAGCATGGCACTATCTTTCTGCAGTTTTGTAGATATCTTGATGTATTTTTCATTATCGCTGTACTTGAGTGCATTATCTATAAGATTTATCAGATTTTCAGAAACAGCAGCTTCATCTGCATCTATCAGGATATCAATCGCTGATAATTCTTTATTAAGATTAAAACCTTGCTCACGGATAGAGTCACCATAGGTTTCCAGTACCTTTTCAACAAGATTATTTAAAGCAACCTTTGTAAAATTATACTCTTTGCGTCCGGATTCGAGCCTGGAGAAATTAAGAATATTATTGATCAAATGAGTCAAACGTTCTGCTTCCTGGCTGATATTTTTATAATACTGATTTTTCTTTTCTTCATCACGAATACGCCCCAACTCCAGCGTTTCTGAATACATGCGGATCAATGATAGCGGAGTACGAAGTTCATGTGAAACATTTGAAACAAAATCAGATTTCAGCTGCGCCAGTTGCATCTCCTTCCGTGTATTTTTGTAGACAAACCATACTCCTGCAATCAGGATAAGATTTACGCCCAAGATCAGCAGAATACTTTTTATCATGCGCTGCTGCGCAAATTGCCCCAGGCTTAACCCACTAAAGCCTATGCCAAGTGAATGATCAGGGAAAATCCAAAGTTTTTCCCTGACAAGTGCGTCATCATATGCAAGGGTTTGAGTGCTTGCTTTTGCAGATTTTGTTTTTTCATCAAACACCGCGCACGCCAGATTTGCCCCGGCCAGCTCAAACAATTTTTTTGAAATGGCATTTGTAATAAAAACATCCGAATCCATAGTAATCATGGCGTACACGACCTGATTCTTAAATTCACTTACATAAGCCATTCCTACAAAATCTGTGAGTAAAGGCGAATTGTAAATAAAAGGTTCAATTTTTCGGTAGTCTTTTTCCTTTAGTGAAGGTAATCTTTTCAGATCTTCCAGGTTTTTTTCGATATAATCTTTTTGTTCATTGTAAATCTCTTCTTCAAGTGTATTCAGTGTTGAAACAGAGAAAATTTTATTGAATGAAAGATCATAAAAAGTTACCTGTTTAAAGATTTTATTATCCATGATAAAACGACGCAGGTTCTCATCATTTTTATTTACAACCCCGCTTTTATCTATTACAAGAAGCTCTCCTTTAATAATCATATCCAGCTTCGATGTCCATGAATTAATGTAATCCCATGAATATTGATTGACTGAAAAAAGAATAACATCCAACTGCTGCTTGTAAACCTGGCTTAATAATTCTTCGTTCTCATTATATGCATTAATTTCTGAAGCAGTGTAAAAAAGAGACGGTACAATAACCATCACCAATAAAACCATTCCAACTTTCTTTAGAATCCTGTTTTCCGACACAAAATCACCTGTATGTTTTATTTGCAGGATAAATTTCATTAATCAGGTTGCCATTTTCAAGCTTCGTGACAATTTGTGACATTTATTTACTGAGCCATGACATCTATGATAAACCACCGCCGTATAATTCAATCAAACGAAAAGAAACTTAACCCAGGAGGATAAGATGAAGAAGATGTTAACAATAGCAGCAATAGTTTTAATAACAGGTACTTTCGCATTGGCACAGGATGCACCTAAATCACTGGATAATGCAACACAAAACTATATGATGGGGCTTAATCATCATAATAATGGCGTTATTGAAAGCGCAATTACAAATGTTATGCTGCTCAAGTTGTATCATCCGGAGAAAGATTTCAGCGATATAGCAGAGAAGTTAGACGCGCTTACAATTGAAAATCCGGATAAAATGATTCGCTTAAAAGCATTTATTGCTGCAAACTATATCAAGCATCCGGAACGTTTCAACTGGATCGAAAAAGGTGATTATGAAGACGCCGTTGCTTTCTTTGAAATGTACTCGGCCAAACTGAAAGAAATGAATTACAACTTACAAAAGGGCAGCCAGATAACTGCTACTAAATAAAAACTCCTTGCACCACTGCAACAAAACAAAAAACCCGCTAAAATGGCGGGTTTTTTTATTACTAAAATTGTACTATTTGATAGAATTAAATTCTAACCAGCAAAGCTATTGAAATGTCAAAAGAACTGACTGCATCGGATATGGAATACGATGGCAAAACCTGAATCACATTATTATCGGGCATATAAAACAATATGCCCAACCCACCAGCAAATCCAACACTTTCACTTAATAAATCAGTATTTAAATCCACCTGTGCTTCTAAAAGTGAGATAGCACAGGACACCATCGGCATAAATCCAACACTCTGGTTTTCATTAAAAATCTTGTATGCTCCAATTTCAAAGCCAAAACCCGAGATATGTTTTTCTGATCCAACTTTAACATATTCCAGTGTCAAAAAGGGCTGCAGTACTCTGTTCGTTTTTTCTTTACCGGGATGCAGCCGCAGAAAAAGGCTGTAAAAATCCCAATTTTTTTTTGTTCCTTCTTCAACAATTGCACGCTGATAAGAAAATCCGATGTCACTGGCTCCGGATTTAGAAAACGCAAACTGATAACCAAAACCCTGAATATTTTTTCCAAATATTCTGCTGCCTGAAAATGCCAATCCCGGCTCATCGATTTTTAATACCTGGCTTTGCCCGAATGAAACCAGTGGCTGGAAAACCATAAATAGAATCAGAATTTTAAATAGGTGAGTTTTGCTTTTAATAACAGTATTCATTTTTTGGTTTTCATTCTCCTGAAAGTAAACAGTTGTTTAAAATAAAAGATAGCTATTATAATTTTATATTTCAAAAAGATAACAAAACATATTAGTGTTAATTGTTTTGCATTTAAATGTACGCGGCAATAACATTTCCAATGTCTGATCCCCAATTAAAAATAGTATTTTTTGCGGATACGCATTTAGGTTTTGACTATCCCATTCGGCCGAAAATTAATATCAGGCGCAGGGGTGAAGATTTTTTCAATAATTATCATAAAATTTTACAATACGCTGAAAAGACGAAACCTGACTTCCTTTTGCACGGCGGGGACTTCTTTTTCAGATCCAAAGTGTCACAACCCATTGTTGATCTTTCTTATCAACCGTTATTTGATTTTGTAAATAAAACGAACATCCCAATTTATATCGTACCAGGAAATCATGAGAGATCCAGCCTGCCGCAATCAATTTACCTTGCTCACCCTTCTATTAATATTTTTAACAGGGCCCGTTCTTTTGTTTTTGAAAAGAATGATTTTAACGTCAGTCTGTATGGTTTTCCATTCTTTCGGGGAGATATTCGTGGCGAGTTTAAAAATTTGATACTGCAAAGCGGATGGAATGATTCAGAAGCATCGATGCGCCTGATTGTTGTGCACCAGGCAATTGATGGTGCACAGGTTGGTCCAGGTAATTATACATTCCGGAACAGAGAAGATGTAATAGACATTAATGATATCCCGGGAAATGCTACAGCTATTTTATCCGGCCACATCCATCGCAGGCAGGTGCTTTATTCGGGAAAAGTGCCGGTAATTTATCCCGGTTCGATTGAACGCACTTCATTTGCTGAAAAAGACGAGTCTAAAGGATTTTATGAATTAACATTCAGAAACGATGGGAATATCTGGTTTCTTGATAAATTGAAATTTTTAAAATTACCTGCAAGACCAATGACGGATATCTATCTTGATGCGGATACTGAACTCTCCAGGCTTCAAAAGAGATTAATTCAGGATTGTGCCGGTTTGCCCGAAAACAGCATTGTAAGAATTCGTACAAAAAATAAACATAGTCCGGAAGCCTTAAAACTCTCTGCTGCGCAGATCCGTGACCTGCTTCCATCTGAGTTTTCAATACAATTTGGAAGAGAATTCTTTACTGAAGTAGAAAATCATTAATAAAAATATTATAATTGTTCTGCTGCTCTCAACCTTTATTTAATATTGCCGAATTAAAAAAACCTATTTATCGACAGGAATAATACATGGAAGAAAATAAGCCTTTAAAGATACATTATTATTTTATTTTTGATAATGGACGTAAATCTACTTTTGAGATAAATCTTGACCGCAAAACCCTTGCCTATATACCGGTTAAAAATTTAAAACCATCTTCCTGGACAAAGCTGGATCATTTTCAGTGTCGTAACTGCCCTTTAAAAAAGGAAGACAGCCCTGAATGCCCGCTGGCGCTCAATCTTACTGAAGTAATAAATGAGTTTTCAAATCTGCAATCATTTGACAACGTTCATGTTATTGTTGAAACCGCTGAACGTAATTATTCAAAAAATACCACCGTACAAACTGCATTAAGTGCGATGCTGGGGATTTTTATGGTTACAAGCTCCTGTCCTGTAATGCTTCCATTGCGACCAATGGTACGTTTTCATTTGCCTTTTGCCAGCGTCGAAGAAACAATCTACAGATCCGTCAGCACCTACCTGCTCGGACAATTTTTTAAGTACAAAAATGGAGATGAAGCAGATTGGAATCTAAATAAGCTTACAGATGATTATGAAGATATCCAGATGGTTAACTCGGGGATGGCGCAGCGTATGCGATCAGTAGTTGATAAAGATGCTAATTTAAATGCGCTTGTTGTCCTGGATGTTTTTGCAAAAGAATTACCATTTTCTATCGAAAAAAGTCTGCAAAACCTGGAATATTTATTTAATTCCAGCACCAGCACAGATTTATTAAAATAATTTTACTTATAGATATTCAGGTCGTTTTTTATATTTTATGGGATCTTCCAGGCCTGCCTGACGGAACCCGCGCAAACGCAAAGCGCAACTATCACATTCACCACAAGCTTCATCTTCACTCTGGTAGCATGACCAGGAGAGCTGGAGCGGAGCTGCCAGATCGACTCCGCGCCTTATTATTTCACTTTTCTTAAGTTTTATCAGCGGTGTGACTATTTCAATTTGCGTTTCAGGCTTTGTACCAATGGCAATTACTTTATTAAACGCATCATAAAAATCCTGCCGGCAATCGGGGTACCCCGACGAATCTTCTTCTACAGCACCGATAAATATTTTAACGGCACTTAAAGTTTCAGCATAACTGGTTGCCATAGAGAGAATATTTGCATTCCGGAATGGAACATAACTGCTTGGGATATCTTCACTGGATAAATCAGCCGGGCTTACAGGAATATTTTCATCTGTGAGACTGCTTCCGCCAATTGTATTAAAAAAACGGGCATCGACAACCAGGCGTTTCTCCACCTTATAAAAATCAGCTATTTCTGTAAAAGCACGTAGTTCACGCTTTTCTGTTTTCTGTCCATAATTGAGATGCATAAATGCCAGTTCGTAGTTTTTGGCAGCAATGGCTGCCGAAACACAGCTGTCCATTCCGCCGCTTACAAGCACTACTGCTAAAGATTTGTTACTCAAAACAGTTCCCTTTTTAAGAAATTATTCCTGCGAGATCAGCCCGTCTTCATCATATTCCGCAACGACTTTGGAATTTAAGCCACCACGTGTGCTGAAATCGCCAGTAACTGACATATAACGTGGCTTGCAGGCATTTACCAGGTCATCCAAAATCTGGTTAACAACCGCTTCATAAAAAATACCTTTGTTGCGAAATTCTAAGAAATAGTACTTAAGTGATTTCAACTCCAGACACAATTTATCCGGAATATATTCAACCGAAATTTTACCAAAATCAGGAAGTCCTGTTTTCGGGCAAACAGATGTAAATTCTTCATTTACATGAGTGATGTAATAATCACGGTTGGGGAATTGGTTTTCAAAAACTTCTATTTCCATTACATACTCCTATTCTTAATCTTTATCTTACTCATAATCAGCAATAATTATTTTAATTTTTTAATATGGCCAACTTTAAGAATTCAACAAAAGCTTTGCCTTTGATTTTCATTTTTGTTTTATACCCCGCGCGTTTCAGGGGTCCAGATAAATTTATGCATTTGTAATTGCATGCGAACAGGTAAATTATCCTGCAGAATCCATTCAGCAAGCGTTAATAGTTCAATTTTCCCGAACACAGGTGATACTAACAGCGGGCATTTACCGGATAAATTATATTTGGAAATAATGTGAGTTACAAAATCATAGTCTTGCCTGCTGCCAACAACAAACTTTACCTGGTCTGTCGCACGCAGATGTATTAAATTTTCCCAGTATACTTTTTCGGATTCGCCACTGGTTGGGCATTTAACATCAACAATACGCCTTACTCTTTCGTCAACCAGACTAATATCCATATGACCACCTGTTTCCAGAAGTACTTCAAAGCCTTCGTCACACAGGCGTTGCAGAAAAGGATGCACATTTTCCTGCAGTAAAGGCTCACCGCCAGTAACTTCAACAAGATTACAGTTATAACTTTTTACTTCTGTCATTATATCATCAAAATCGCGCCAGTTACCTTCAAAAAATGCATATTCTGTGTCGCAATAGCTGCAGCGCAGATTGCAATAAGTTAATCTTACAAAAACACAAGGTAATCCAGCATATGTGGATTCCCCCTGGATACTGTAAAATATCTCGTTAATTCGCAGCTGATTTTCTTTGTTTTTAATGGTTTTCAAAATATTCAACCAGGTATTCTTCGGTTTCCCAGATCGTTATTTTTTCCAGTTTTACATGCTTAGGTAATTTTTCTTTGATCTCATCAAAAAAATATCGTGCAATGTTTTCAGCTGTGGGATTCATTTTGTCGAATGGAGCAATATCATTAAAATGCCTGTGATCAAAACGGCCTATTACCTGCCATAGAAGATCATCCAGATCCATAAAATCAATACTTAAACCAACCTTATCAAGATAATCACTTAATACATCTATTTTTACATTCCAATTGTGCCCGTGCAGACGGCTGCATGGTCCATCATATCCATGCAGAATGTGTGCAGCCGATATCATTTTTTTTGTTGAAAGTCTGTACATTTATTGCGTCTCTTATTTAAATCCTGACAGGCGGCAAATATAGCCAATTATCAGTGTTTTGGAAAGTTAAAGCCAAAAAATCTGATGACTAAGGGGTCGGTACCGTTTTAAGAATAATCACATACTTATAATTAATATTGACGCCCTTTCCATTTTACCTTTTTAGGAAAAGGCAGCATTAAAAACAGGAATGAAGAATAGAGAAGATAGAACACTTCATATTTTATAAATTCACTTTTATAATTTTCCAGATTGAAGGTTTTTAAATTTCTTTTCAGCTGAAAATAATCAATCCCGACAATCAGCCCGATTGCAGTTGCCGTGAGCATATTATAAGGTCCGCTAATAAAAATAAGCGGAATAATAAGATGTGCAATATAGCTGAACCCAACCAGGAAAAAAGCAAACGGCCGGCCTTTTAAGCCGCCTTTAATCCAGCGCTGCCGTTGTTGTACAAAATCATTAAAACGATTGACAGGATAACTGTAAACGGGACCTGCAGAATCATTTATGTATTTAACATCAAAATCCGTTTTATCAAGGATGGCCTGCATTAAAGCATGATCTTCTGTAACAGAAAATCCTACATTTTCAAAACCACCCAATTGGTCATAAACCGATTTTTTAAAAGCAAGATTGTTTCCGATAACAGTTATCGGCTTACCGGCATTGCTTGCACTGCTTGCCAGGCCTTGCAAGAAAATCCAGTCAATTATTTGCAGCTTTTCAAATAATTTTTGTTTGTCGTTATTTCGTAATTTTAAAACGGTGAATCCGCTAACCAAAGCTGTCTTCTCATCAAAATATTCCATGGTTGTTTTAAGCCAGTTGCGGTGCGGTTGACAATCGGCATCCGTTACAAAAATGTACTCCCCTTCAGCCATTTTAATTCCATGGGCAAGCACATTCATCTTGCCACGTAAACCTTCTATTTCCTTTTCAATATGGATTAATGAAAAATTTGCGGTATCCTTCAGGTAGCTTTCCACAATTGTAACAGATGCATCCGATGAACCATCATTAAGTAACAGGATTTGAAGTTTACCAGGATAATCAAGTTGCCGAAGCGCCTGACAACAGGCATCGAGATTTTCTTCTTCATTTCTAAATGGCACAAGCAAGCTGATTGCCGGCCAGTTATTTATTATTTTCTTTTTTGGCTTCGGGTGATTTAACAAATACATAACCAAGAAAAAATAACCCATGGCCAAAGCCATCGAAATTGGTGTTACCCATTGCAGATTATCCATTTAACGGGCTTGCTCCCTGGTGATTCCATACTCCGCTTTTTGTTCAGCCCATTTAAAAATTTTAAGCTGCCCTGCAACACCAAAAAACAAAACATATGGCATGTGTAAAAGTGATGTTAAGAAATACAGATAAACAAAACGACGGTCATTTAAAAGTTTTGCAGCCTGCTGAACAAAGAAAAATTCAGTAAGCATTTTTACAAGAAGTGCAAGCAGTGCAACTATAAGAATTCTGATATCTAAAAGCTGTCCTGCTGCAGGTCCTGCAAATAAAAGAAAATTATAAATAACATATAGCGCCAGTACAATTGTAACTTTAAAAGGATAATTAAAACCTTTACTGGCATATCTTAATCGCTGGTTTACAAATTTTTTAAAACTTGAAGGCGGCGCATTCCATACCTGACTTTCTGCACTGCAATTATAATCAATCCTGTATTTTTTTGACTCACGCACCCGGGTTAGAAATAAATCATCATCTCCCGAAATAAAGGACTTGTATTCCCCAAATCCATCAATTTCCCGGTAAACATTTTTCAAATAAGCCATGTTAGTCCCCACACACGTTAAAGGAAACTCAAGCCCTGTTGTGGCTGCAGCTATGGATGCATGCGAGAAATATTCCAGTGCCAGCATTTTTTGAGCAAGACTCGCTTCCCGGGCAATTTTGTAGGGGGCATAGCCAATTACCATATCCGCACCACAGTTAAATAGATCCAGGTATGATTTTATCCACAGCGGTCCGGGTCGTCCATCGGCATCCGTTAAAAGAATAATATCTGAACCCGACTGACTGATAGCCAGATCAATGGCCCGCTTTTTAGGGGCAAATCCTGGAATTTTATCTTTTATTGTAATTATTTTGAAACGTGGATCCTTAGCTGCCTGTCCTTCCAGTATTTCCCCTGTTTTGTCTTCAGAGCGGTCATCTATGATGATAAACTCAACAACTATTCCATCGGTGTTTTGTTCTTCTAAAGCACTGAACAGTCCCGGTAAATTTTTCTGCTCATTCCTTGCAGAAACAACCACAGAAACACTTTTATATTCTTTGTTTTGATTACGGTTCTGATTTTTCCTGAGATTTTTAAGGCCTTGTTTAAGCAGCATAAATGTTAGAAAATAGACAAAAGTAAAGACTGCCACAAAGGCCAAATAGATGCTGTATACCAAAAACTGTTCCTGGTTTAATAATTTTTTGATCGGTTTCACATAGAAAAAGGAAATTACTTGCAGCAATTGATTGTTTCAAAAATAAAAAATCTATAATCACTATTATATATACAATTCCTGAATATGAAGTTAACCGGTTTAACAATTTTTACAACTGCATTGCTTTGCTGCTGTGTTAAACCGGATAACCCAAAAAAAGGATCAGAAATGCACGAATTTACAAACAGACTGATCAATGAGACCAGTCCCTATCTGCTGCAACACGCACATAACCCGGTTGATTGGTACCCCTGGGGTAGTGAAGCCTTTGAAAAAGCGCGAAAGGAAGACAAACCCGTGTTTTTAAGTATCGGCTATTCATCCTGTCATTGGTGCCATGTAATGGAAGAAGAAAGTTTTGAAAACCAAGAAGTCGCAGAGTTGATGAACGAAAATTTTATCTGTATAAAAGTCGATCGCGAAGAACGCCCGGATATAGATCAGCTTTATATGCAATACGTTCAAATGACAACGGGGAGTGGTGGCTGGCCGATGAGTGTTTTTCTTACACCGGATCAGAAACCCTTTTTTGGCGGTACCTATTTCCCTCCTGATGACCGCTATGGACGGCCGGGCTTTAAACGTGTTTTGCAGGCACTTGCGGTTCATTACCATACAGAAAAAGATAAATTAAAAAACAGCATCAGCCAGGTGGATGAAGCTTTCAATAAAATCGCTCAGATTAAAAGTAATGATGCACAATTACCCGACCGTAATGATTTTGATAGTGCTATTGAAAGCCTGACAGGATATTATGAACCTTTGTATGGCGGGATTGGTAATGCGCCTAAGTTCCCCGCTGTCCAGGTATTTAATTTATTTATAAGAGCTTACAAAAATACAGCTGAACCAAATTTGCTAAATATGGTAACACACACTCTTCAAAACATGGCAGACGGCGGGATTTATGACCAGCTTGGCGGTGGCTTTGCACGCTATTCCGTTGATGAAAAATGGCTTGTCCCCCATTTCGAAAAAATGCTTTATGATAACGGACAGTTAGTCCAGCTTTATCTGGATGCTTATCTCGTTACCGGACAAAATTATTTTCTGCAGATTGCCGAGGAGACGCTGGAATTTATACAACGTGAAATGACATCGGATCAAGGGGGATTCTTCAGCAGCCTTGATGCTGACAGCGAAGGTGAAGAAGGTCGTTTTTATGTATGGACCCAGGATGAAATCATCTCAATCCTGGGTGAATCAGATGCGAAACTTTTTAATACATTTTATGGTGTAACTGCTTCGGGCAATTTTGAAGGCAAAACGATACTTTTTAAAGCACAAAGTTTTGAAGATGTATCTCAAGAGTTTGATCTTCCTGCAGATCAGGTTGAAAGAATCCTAGAACAGTGCCGCAAAAAACTTCACGATTACCGCAGTAAAAGAGTCCGCCCGGGTCTGGATGATAAAATAATTACATCCTGGAATGCCCTGATGCTTTCAGCTTTTGCGAGAGCTTACCAGATTACCGGCAATCCTAGTTACCGGGAAGTTATAAAAAAAAATGTGACTTTTATCCTGGATAAACTTTTTACAGATGGAATTTTACAACGGACATTCAAAGACGGGCAATCAAAATATGATGCATTTATCGAAGATTATGCTTTTTTAATAAATGCACTGTTGGATTCTTATGAAGCTGTGTTTGATCCCGGTTATGTAAAAAAAGCAGTGGAACTGGCAGATTATGCAAATAAACATTTTTTGGATGAGAGCCGGACAACTTATTTTACAACTTCAAATTTACAACAGCAGCTTGTTTACAGATTAAAGGACGCGCATGACAGTTCCATCCCTTCCGGAACAGGATTAATGATATTAAACAATCTGCGATTGTTTTCCATAACAGAAAATCAATCATACTTTGATATTGCTGAGAATATTCTAAAAAATCATTCACAGGAAATGATTGCTAATCCATATGGTTATGCCAGCTACCTTAATGCTTTGGATTTTTACCTGGATAAACCAAAAGAAATATTGATTGCCAGAGATGCTGATCAAAATGCCAAAGATTTTATGGATTGTGTTTTTAATAATTATCTGCCAAACAAGGTGGTAATTCAAATAACAGACGGGACGGATAAAAGTGCCTTTACTGCTTCATTAATTGCAGGTAAAGAACCTGTAAAAGGTAAGATTACTGCTTATGTTTGTCATGATTTTAAATGCAGTCTGCCGGTTTTTACACCAGCAGACCTTGAAGCATTACTTAAAAACTAGAAAGCTTTTTCATTATTTGTTTTATTCTTCTGATTTTTTCCCTGCAAAAATATATACAAGCAGTAATCCGATGCCGGGAAAGAGAAAAATCAAACCGGTTATTACTGCATCTCTCATATCGTAAGGAGCCATAGTTCCTAATAAAATTGCCAGACCGACACCGATTAAAATCGCCCCCAGTTTGATGCTCCACTCATTCGATGCCGGTGCCTTTTTTGTTCTAAGCAGATAACTTAGCTGTTCTTCATTCAGTCCTTTATCGATTATTGCCATGCGTTCAGCATGCCGTGACTTTAAAAAATTATACAGAACAATCGCTACCGCTATAAAAAGTGTAATCGGAATTAAAATTTCTTCTTGCATTGCTTTCCTCCTTGGTGGTTTTGTAACATAGGACAGGTTGATTCCTTAAAGGGTTTCAACATTTTTGTCTTAAATAGGAAAAAATTACAAAAAATATTTTTATAAATCTGAAACCGTAAATCAATTAACCCTGTCTTATTTCTCATGTTAACAGAAAAGCAGCTTATAGATCGTCTAAAATCCGGTGATACGCAATCCCTGAAAAAAATAATGGACTTACACCAGGATTACGTTTATACGCTTGTTATTCAAATGGTAAAATTAAAAGATGTGGCAGAAGAGTTAACTCAGGATGTTTTTATCAAGGTTTATAATAAAATTAACAGTTATGAAGAGCGATCAAAGTTCACAACCTGGCTTTACACAATAACTTACAGAACATGTTTAAACTATCTAGATAAGAAAAAAATCGTTTTCAATATTTCTGAACTAACGACAGGAACAAATGAAACGGACATCTCAAAAAATGAAGAACTTCTTAATACAAAACATCCTGATATTTTGAACGATTCATTTGACAGAGAAGAAAAACAGAACATATTATGGGAAACAATCGATCATCTTCCGTTACATCAGGGAATAATTATTACACTTCATTATCTGCAGCATTTCAGCATCCGCGAAATAAGTGATCTGATGAAGCTGCCTGTTAATACTATAAAAACGCATTTACATCGCGGAAGAAACACTATGCGGGAAATTTTGTTAAAGAAATATTCCGAGGAAGAATTGATATGAGTAAGCATTTAACAATTGATGAGATACAGCTGATTATCTCAAAAACTCCAAAAAGCCTCGACAGCAATCGTTTTCTGCATTTTGAAAATTGCAGCCAGTGCAGAACGATCTATAACCGGCAAATACTGGCAAATTCAATTCTTGCAGAACTAAAACCGCGGACAGCACCCGAAATAATTTCGCAGAAAGTTATTCAATCTGTTGAGCGTATAGCGGTACAAGGTATTCCAAAGAAAAAAACAGATTGGGTTTTTCTGCTTGCAGTCGTTACACTTTTTGCCATTGGATCATGGTTGCTTTTTAGTGGCAAGATTGCTCAATACCTGCCACAAAATGTTACAGAGATTGTTTCCGAGCAAAAACAGGTCGTAGAAGAAAACAAATATCTTGATACAGTAAAAGACATGCTTCCGTCGGTCAATATTGATTTTAAATTGCCAGACTTAAATCAATATTCATTTTTTATTTTAATGGGTTTGATTGCAATTTTATTCTACTATTTTCTTGACCGGAAACTGAACCAAATTTATAGGATAAGAAAAACATAAAGCATTTTTTTTGGTTCTTTTTTAATTATGTTTCCCCCTCCCTTTTTATTTCCTGCCAAAAGAAAAAATTCGTTTGATGCACGTCCATAATAATTGTAAATTTATAAACTTTCCTGTATATACTGCTTAGGGTTTAACAGGTTTTCAACGAACAGATAGCTTTGTAAAAATGAAAAAATATATATTTCTGGGTCTGGCCTTTATACTGATAAGTTGCCGGCATAATGATCAGGTGGTTCTGGAAACAAATTTTGGTGACATCGTCATAGAAGTAAACTATGATGTCGCTCCCAATCATTCAGAAAATTTTGTAAAACTTGTGAAATCAGGTTTTTATGATGGAACTACATTCCATCGCCTGGTTCCCGGTGGACTGATCCAGGGAGGCGATCCGCTTAGTAAAGATGATGATCCGGATAATGACGGTTTAGGCGGTCCGGGTTATACAATTGATCATGAATTTGGCTTAAAAAATGTTCGGGGCGCTGTTGGGGCTGGAAGAGTTAAAACTTTTGACAAAACCGAGAAAAAGTCAAATGGCAGCCAGTTTTATATATGCCTTCAGGAACTCCGCATGATGGATGGAGCCTATACAATTTTCGGAACTGTAATAAAAAATTTAGAAGTGGCCGATAAAATTAGCTGGGAACCTGTAGATTTTAACAATAAGCCTAAGAATCCTATTATTATAAAACATGCATATGTTGTTGAGTAAGTTTCTTATTAATTATATTGAAAACAAATCTGCATATACTCAAAAATTGCTGAATGGCTAAAAATGCTATGAGAAGAGTTATACTTATTATTCTTGATGGTGTGGGGATTGGTTATTTGCCAGATGCAGATAAATACAACGATGTCGGAAGTAATACTCTTGGCCATTTGGCAGACTATGTTGGCGGCTTCAATTTACCAAACCTGGAAACACTTGGGCTTGGAAAAATAGCTTCGCTTAATGGAATGAGTAGTGACGTCGTTGCAAAAGCCAGTTTCGGAAAAATGCAGGAAGTCTCTGCAGGCAAAGATTCAACAACCGGTCATTGGGAAATAGCTGGATTACAGCTTGAAAAGCCCTTTCCAACCTATCCTGGCGGATTTCCTGAATCAATAATCAAAGAGTTTGAGAAACGTACCGGAAGAAAAACCATAGGTAATATTGCTGCATCAGGAACCGAAATAATAAAACAACTCGGCGAAGAACATTTAAATACCGGTAAAATTATTGTTTACACTTCAGCTGATTCTGTTTTTCAGATTGCAGTAAACATCGATTTAATAGCTTTGGAAGAATTATATAGATATTGTGAAATTGCAAGAGAAATATTATCTGGTGAACATGCCGTTGCCAGGGTTATTGCCCGTCCTTTCCGTGGAAAGAATGCTTCAGAATTTGAGAGAACAAAGGATCGTAAAGATTTTTCATTGCAACCTTTTGCTGCAACTATTCATCAAAATATTATGAAGAATGGAATTCCAACAGTTGGTATTGGCAAAATCAATGATCTGTATGCACGGTTTGGAATTCAAAAGAGCGTTTATACAAAAACCAATGACCAGGGAATGGATGCCATACTTGATGAAGTAAATCAATCCGGTCCGGCATTTATTATGGCAAATCTTGTGGATTTTGATATGCTTTGGGGACACAGGAACGATCCTGATGGATTTTATCAGGGACTTATATCGTTTGATAATTGGCTACCGGAATTACAGAAAAATCTCCGGGAAGAAGATTTAGTGATGTTGACTGCCGACCATGGAAACGATCCATTATACCCGGGAACCGATCACACACGTGAATATGTGCCATTACTTGTTTTTGGCGAACAATTCAGTGAGAATAACAATCTGGGTATTCGTAACACTTTCGCTGATATTCAGGCCACTATTGCCGAGTATATGGGTGTTGAATCAACTGGGACAGGTATCAGTTTTTTAAATCAGATATTTAATTAATGAGAGTTTATGTTACTTGGTAAAGTAATCGGTACTGTCTGGGCAACGCGCAAAGATGAAAAGTTAGAAGGATTGAAGCTTCTGGTCGTCCAGCATATAGACCTGGACTTATCTTTAAAAAAAAGCTATGCAGTCGCGGCCGATACCGTGGGCGCCGGAGTTGGTGAAATTGTAATGCTTACAACTGGAAGTTCTGCCCGCCAATCCAAATTAACCGAAGGTAAGCCCGTAGATGCAGTGGTTTCAGGAATTATTGACAAACTTGATGTAGTTGAAAAAAAATAATATGGAATTAGCCAGGGTCATAGGAAATATCTGGGCAACACAAAAAGACGAACAGCTAACTGGTTTAAAGATGCAATTATTGCAACCAATTACAGCAGAAAATCATGATATCGGCTCACCAATAATTGCAATTGATAGCGTTGGAGCAGGAACAGGAGAAATTGTATTTTATATAACCGCATCAGAAGCTGTTATACCGTTAATAAACAAACCCGCATTAAGTGATGCAACAATTATCGGGATAGTTGATAAAATTGAGTTAAGCAATGACATTATTTGATAAAATCAGGAAAGGACTGCTTGACGGCTTTTACGCAGCGAGCGACATTACCTCGGAGTACACAAAAATTGGCCGGATAAAAATTGATATTCTTGGTGTGAAAAAAGAAATCGAAGAAAAAATGCTGGAATTAGGTGGACGTGCTTATGATGTTTTATCAAAATCTTCCGATTTTAACCTGGAAAATGCTACTGACATCAAATCAGTAATTAATGAAATAAAGAATCTGGAAAACGAATTAAAAATGTGTGAGCAGGAATTAAAACGTATAAAAAGCCTTGATGAAACAACATTTATTGAAAAGAAATAATAAAAAAAATCTTGCGTTTGACTAAATAATATTTTAAAACTAGAAGTTTCAATTTAAAAATCGGAGAATTTGGTGAGTGATTTTTTTATAAGTAAAAACCAATCATTAGAAAATTATTTGCGCGAAATCGGGGAGGTCAAACTCTTAACCCCGGATGAAGAAATAGAATTAGCAAAAAGAATAAAACAAAATGATCAGCGGGCACTTAAAAGATTGGTAAGTGCTAACTTACGGTTTGTAGTTAGTGTAGCGAAATCATATCAAAACTATGGCCTGTCTCTTGAAGACTTAATAAACGAAGGTAACCTTGGTTTGATGAAAGCTGCTTACCGCTTTGATGAAACCCGTGGTTTTAAATTTATTTCTTATGCTGTCTGGTGGATTAAACAATCTATTCTGCAGGCCATCGCAGAACAATCGCGTCTCGTGCGTTTGCCGTTAAACAGGGTTGGAACATTAACAAAAATTGGTAAAGTATACAGTATGCTGGAACAGGAGTATGAACGTGAACCTACTCCTGATGAAATTGCAAACGTACTTGAAGTAGATAGCGGTGACATCACAGATACAATAAAGATGGCGACTCGTTCTGTATCTATGGACTCTCCTTTACAGAAAAACAGTGACAGCCGTCTTATTGATATTATCCAAAACAGACAGGATCCGGAACCGGATTCTGACGTAATGGGTGAATCTTTAAAAGAAGAAGTAAATTATATATTGTCAACATTAAGTGCACGCGAAGCCCGGATTTTAAAACTTTATTTCGGGTTAGACGGTGAGAAACCGCACACATTAGAAGAGATTGGTGTGAAGTTTAAACTCACCAGGGAAAGAGTCCGTCAGATCAAAGAAAAAGCCCTCCGCAGGCTTAGGCACAGTTCCAGAAGTAAAGTTTTACGCTATTATCTGGGCTAAAACTGGTTAAAAAGCCTACATTATCTTAAATTACATCTTGATCGTTCGAATATTTTTAATTACCTTTGCAGGGCATTGGTATTAAAAAAATGTGATTATTCGCACAAATTGGAACCTAATTGCAGGAAAATCTTCTTATGAAAGATGAATCTCGGCTGATTTTTGTACCTCGGAATAAATCTGAAGTTAAAGAGTTCAAAATATCTCGCCTTAAATTGTTTACATTCTCATTTCTATTTCTAATTTCCTTTACTTTTGTTGGAAAGCTTGGATTAGATTTGTTTATTGATTTTAGTCAGAATTCAAAAATAAAAACACTTGAGCGGACAAACGCTGTTCTTGAAGACAGATTGATTGAGGCAAAAGCTAAGATAGACTCCATCAGTCAGCAAATTTTAGTTATTGTAAAAAAAGATGATGAATTACGTACAGTTTTAGGTATGTCTCAATTGAGTTCGGATATTCGTGAAGTAGGTATCGGTGGTTCTGACTACGCCTATAATTTTGAAGACGAAGTTTCCGGATTTGAAGATAATGTTGGGCTTGGGAAGCAGCTAAACGAACTCTCAAAGCTTGAACGTGAAGTTAAACTTGAATTGGAAAGTTATACAGAGTTAATGAAAACTTTCCAGAAAAAACAGGATTCGCTTAAACATCTTCCTTCATTAAAACCTGTGCTGGAAGGTTATCTTTCAAGCACCTTCGGAATGAGAATGCATCCGATTCAGGGTGTTCGTAAACACCATGAAGGAATGGATTTTTCTGCACCACGTGGTACTCCGGTCTACGCATCTGCGGATGGTGTTATAAAATTTACTGGTGTGGCTGGCGGTTATGGACGCATGGTGCGTATAGATCATAAATATGGTTACGAAACGCGATATGGGCACCTTAACAAATATGTAGTAAGAACAGGAGAAAAAGTTAAACGAGGTCAAAAAATTGGCGAAGTTGGAAATACAGGTATTTCTACAGCACCCCATCTTCATTATGAAGTTCGTTATGAAGGAAAACCATTAGATCCACGTTTATATTATTTTGATGATCAAATTCTTAATACAATGGTTGTTAACAAGTAGTAAATATTATTCTAAAAACTTTAACCGCCTCCATGGCGGTTTTTTTATTTATAGCAGAATGAAAACATATTTTTTTCTTTATTTGTTAATTTCTACATCGTTGCAGGCAGGAAATTTTAAATCTCCTGATTCTATAGTATCCATACTTTTTTGCGGAGATGTAACTCTTGCAAATCATTTTGAAAATCACGTCGGAAATAATACAGTTTATCCATTTGAAAAGATTCCCTGGTTTGATGATGCTGATCTGACAATGATCAATCTGGAAAATCCCTTAACCAGTCGTGGTTCGGCTGTAGACAAAAAATTTACATTCAGAGCACTTCCCGTTTATGCTAAAATGTTAGCTACAAGTGGTATTGATATAGTTACTCTTGGGAATAATCACATTTACGATTTTGGATCTCAAGGGCTTTTTGATACAATAGACTATTTAAGAAAAGAAAATATCTACTATGTAGGAGCCGGGCGCAATAATTCAGAAGCCAGGCATCCGGTTATATTTTTCAGAAAAGGGCTCAAAATTGCATTTTTGGGATTTTACGGAACTCATAAACACAGCGATTCTTATCCGGCTCAGATTGACTCGGCAGGTACAGCTCTGCGCCAGCTTAATCTTATTGAACAAGATATAAGAAAAATTCGCAACGATGTAGATCTTATAATTGTTAATTTTCATTGGGGAACAGAAAAAGCTACCAAACCGGGTGATGACCAGATTGCTTTTGCACACAATGTTATTGACTTTGGTGCAGATATGATTATTGGACACCATCCCCATGTATTACAGGGAATTGAAAAATATAAAAATAAAATAATTGCATATTCTCTTGGAAATTTTATTTTTGGTGGAAATTCACGACCTGAATACACTACAGCGCTTTTAAAAACAAAAATATCAAAGAACAGTCTTAATGCTGAAGTGATTCCTTTAAAAGTAACATATTGGCAGCCTGAAAAACTTGAAGGTAATGCCGGCAAAGCTGTCGTGGATTCCGTCAAAAAATTATCTCAAAGTTTTAAGAAATCGATATTTTGAATTGGAGGATTAAGTGTCAGTAACTATACAAGATCTGGAAAAAATTGCCAACCTGGCACGACTTAAGTTAAATGAAGAAGAAAAATCAAAATTTCTTGGACAACTAAATCAAATCCTGGAATATGTTGAAAAACTTAATGAAATAAATACAGATGGAATAGAGCCTTTATCTCATAGTTTGGATCTTGTTAATGTTCTAAGAAAAGATATCGAGCAAGCTTCACTAGATAGAAACAAAGCTTTAGAAAATGCACCAAAAAAGAATGATGCTTTTTTCCGTGTACCGAAGGTTGTAACTAAGTGAAAACAATTTGTGTTATTCCTGCCCGATACGCATCCAGCAGGTTACCGGGTAAGCCGCTTGCAGAAATTGCAGGCAAGCCAATGATTCAGTGGGTTTATGAACAAGCATCAAAAGCTAACAATATTGATGAAGTTATCGTTGCCACCGATCACACCGCTATTAAAAAAGCTGTTGAAAATTTTAATGGTATGGCTGTAATGACTGCCCCGGAACTTCCATCAGGAACAGACCGTGTATATGCAGCAATAAAAGAAAAATCTGCAGATATTGTTATTAACCTACAGGGAGATGAACCATTTATTTCCGAAAAGATATTAGAAAATCTTGTAAATGTTTTTGAAAACCCGGAAGTTGAAATTGCAACAGCTGTAAAAAAAATTGAAAAAGAAGCAGATATTTCCAATCCTAATGTTGTAAAAGTAACGAGGGCAAGCAATGGATTTGCTCTTTATTTTTCACGTTCTGCCATTCCATTCATCCGTGATAACAGAACCCCTGGTGAAAATTTATCTGTTTTTTACAAACACATAGGGATTTACGCATACAGAAAATCTTGTCTTGAAAAACTTACTGAGCTTGGAGAAAGCAACCTTGAACGAAGTGAAAAACTGGAACAGTTAAGATTTCTTGAAAACAATTACAGAATATTTACAATACTTACAGATTATGAATCCATAAGTGTTGACACACCTGATGATTTAAAAAAAGCAAACAGTATTGCATCACAACTTCAAAATAATACTTAAACCGGAATTAATATGGCTGCGAAATATATATTTTTTACAGGCGGAGTTGTTTCGTCTTTAGGGAAAGGCATTGCATGCTCTTCTCTTGGCTTACTGCTAAAATCACGGGGATACAAAGTTACCATAGTGAAACTTGATCCTTACATCAATGTTGATCCAGGTACGATGAGTCCCTATCAGCATGGAGAAGTTTATGTAACCAATGATGGAGCAGAAACAGATCTTGATCTTGGACATTACGAGCGTTTCATTGATACTGACATGTCTCAAATAAACAACACAACAGCCGGCCAGATCTATAACAACGTAATTCAAAAAGAACGACGAGGTGACTACCTTGGTGCAACAGTACAGGTTATTCCACATATCACTGATGAAATCAAAAATCATATTAAAATGGTTGCTGAAAAAACCAAAGCGGATGTTGTTATCGTTGAGATCGGCGGAACTGTCGGAGATATAGAAAGCTTGCCTTTTCTTGAATCTCTCAGACAATTTCGTTTGCAAAACAAACCCGAGGATACGCTTGTTGTGCACCTGACCCTGGTTCCTTTTATCGCAGCCGCTGAAGAATTAAAAACAAAACCCACCCAACATTCTGTGATGCGTTTAAGGGAAATTGGGATCCAGGCAGATATTTTACTTTGCCGCACCGATCGTAAGCTTGATATATCAACAAAAGAAAAAATCGGACTGTTTTGCAACGTTTCTTCACAGGCGGTAAAAACAGCATTGGATGTTAAAACAATCTATGAAGTTCCCATTCAATACGCGGAATCGGGCTTTGATGACCTGGTTCTGGAAAGATTACAACTTCCCAAAAACCAGCTTGAAATCAGCGCTTTGCGTGAGAAAATAAACCGTTATAAAAAAGTAGACAAACAGATCGAAATTGCCATTTGTGGAAAATATGTTGATTTGCTGGATGCCTATAAAAGCATTATGGAGTCCTTTATTCATGCCGGTATGGAGAACGATGTAAAAGTAAGTTTAAAATGGATAAATACAGAAACCATTGAGCATGACGGCCTTGGAGATAAACTGGCAGGATGCAGTGGTATCCTAGTCCCGGGTGGTTTTGGTGAACGGGGCATTGAAGGAAAACTAAGTGCAATCCGCTACGCTCGTGAGAATAAAATTCCATTTTTTGGAATTTGTCTGGGATTGCAATGTGCCGCTATTGAATTCGCCCGTAATGTTCTTGGCGAAACAAAAGCCAACAGTACAGAATTTGATCCAAATTCCCCAAGTCCTGTAATCCATCTGATGGAACACCAACGGGAGATCAGTAACAAAGGCGGAACAATGCGTCTTGGCAGTTACCCTTGTAAACTGAAAAATGGAACACGTGCATTTCAGGCTTATGGAAACGATTTAATTGATGAGAGACACCGACACCGCTGGGAATTCAATAACAGTTATCGTCAGCGTTTTGAAGAAAACGGGATGATCATCAGTGGTCTGTCACCTGATGAAAAGCTGGTTGAAATGATCGAACTAAAAGATCATCCCTGGTTTGTTGGATGTCAGTTTCACCCGGAATTGAAATCAAGACTTAGCAAGGCTCATCCATTGTTCAGGGAATTTGTTGCTGCTGCAATTAAGTTCAGTTCATTATAAACCATGGTTTCCTGCAATTTTTTTATGAGATTATACGATGATTGCAATTGTTCATAAGTCAGCCTATGATACTGATTTTCTGATTTTAACCCTTGAAGCTGCCGGCTTTCGAGTTTTGACCGGGCGGGTTTTTGCAGAAATAATGCAAAATGATCTCTCAACAGAAATAATAGCAGGCTTTGCAATTATTGGTGATGAAGATGAATCAGGCATTAATTTTCTGCGTTCATTAATGGAATACAACATCATTTGTCAGCGTGTTGCCCTTTCTCAAACTCAAAATGTAAGCATTATCAGGAATGCTATAAACAGGGCTCATGTTAACTATATGCTCGATTATCCGGCAGAAAAGAATGAGCTCGAACGTAATTTAAAAAAGGTTATTCGTCGCTATAATTTGCTTAACACGCCTTTTAAAAAATTTGATTTACTCTCCGAAGTGACCGAAGATCTTTTGGATCAGAATGAAAAATACCGTATCGAAGCAACGATAGATCCTTTAACCAAGTTATTAAACAGGCGTTCATTTAACAAAATGATACAACGCTTTTGGGAAAGATGGCATAGTAAACAAGTTTTATTCTGCCTGGCCTTTCTGGATTTAGATTTTTTCAAAAAAGTAAATGATTCATATGGCCACGATGCCGGTGATCATGTTTTACGGACTGTTGCTGCTATTCTGCTTAGCAATCAAAGAGACGGATTGGATTTTGCCTTCAGGTACGGTGGCGAAGAATTTACAATTTTATCCCTTACCGCTAATCAGCAGGAAATGGAGCTTTTTATAAACAGGATCAGTGATCTGATTAGAAAAACAATTATAAAAATTAATGAAAATGATCAGATCAATATTACAATAAGTGCCGGTATCTGCTCGTCCAATTTGGTGCAGCAGGTTGATGAGCTGATTAAAAATGCAGATCTGGCACTCTACGAAGCAAAAAATAACGGCCGCGATCAGGTTGTTGTTTACAATTCCTAAGGTCTGCTCATCCGGAAATTTTTATTCAGGTTTATTAATGGTTTTCGAAAAAAAGTATAAAGGTGTTTTATTCGATTTTGATGGTGTTGTAATCGACAGTATGCATCAGCATTATGATGCCTGGAGTAAAGCATTTGCAGAAAAAAATATCACTTTCACTAAAGAGAGTTTTTTCCAGCTCGAAGGCCAGGGTCTTTCCACTATCGCAAGAATGCTGGGAGAACCATACGGTCTGAAAGAAAAGGAGCTTCTCGATATCATTGAAGCTAAGGCCCGACATTATTATTCTTTTGAAAAAATTCAATTCTATGATTCATTTTTTGAATTGATCGATTTCTTAAAAAACAAACATATTCCAATGGCTGTTGTAACTGGTGGCAATCGCGACCGGGTCTCCAATGTTATAGAAAATTATTTTAAAGACTATTTTTCAGCAATTGTTACCATCGATGATGTAAAAAATGGAAAACCATATCCTGAACCATTTACTAAAGGTGCAGAAAAATTATTATTGAATCCTGCAGATTGTATTGTAATTGAAAATGCCCCGTTGGGTATAAAAGCAGGGAAAGCAGCCGGTTGTTTTGTTATAGCCGTTAAAACAACATTAACTGAAAAATACTTAAACCAAGCCAATTTAATCTTAGAAAATTTCCAAGACGTTAAGATACAGCTTCAAAAATTAATCTGAAAAATTCTTAAAACCATTTCTTTCTTATTTTTCCTGAAAAACCATTCGCATCCACAGGATAAAGGACACCTTCTTTCAGAATAACCGTGCCTGCAAATGGATCATCCTGTAAATCAAGATGTCCGTCCAAATCTGCGTAAGAAATATTTGGGCGTGATAATGCAAAATGAAGTCCTGCCGAAATAGCCAGCGCCGATTCATCCATGCAGCCAATCATAGATTCGACACCAGCAGCTTTTGCAACAGAATTAATATGCATTGCTTCTGTTATGCCCCCGGCTTTCATCAGCTTAATGTTGATCATATCTGTAAAATTATTGGCTGTTAATCTAAATACATCTTTCAGATTCATCAAGCTTTCATCAGCCATCACCGGTATGTCAACATTCTTTGTAACCTGACCAAGCAGTTCTTCATTCATTTTATCGGTGGGTTGCTCAAGCAACTCAATTTCCGCATCTTTTGTTTCCCTGATAAATTCAATTGCCTGCTCAAGATTATATCCCTGGTTTGCATCAAAACGTATCTCTATTTGCGGACCCATTTTCTGACGCACAAGATTTAATTTACGGATATCATCTTCAACATTACAGCCACCTTTTATTTTTAGAATGGAGAAACCGCTTTTTATAAATTGTTTCGCCTTTTTCAGTGTTTCTTCAACTGGCAGGATGCCGATAGTAATACTGGTAGGAATAAAATCCCGGAAACCACCTAAAAATTTATATAGAGGTTCGCCTGCCTTTCTCGCCATTAAATCGTAAAGAAGCATATCTGCCATAGCACAAGCAGACGGCTGCTTAACAAGTTGTTTTTTTATTTGCTCTGCGGCTGAAGCATAGCGGAAAGGATCAAAATCCTTTAATAAAGGAAAAATAAAATCGTTGTACGCCTGCACTACTGAACCGCCTGTTTCCCCTGTAATTACGGCATCCGGCGCGGCGCATCCCCACCCTGATATCCCGGAATCTGTTTCTGCCCGCAAAAATACATTCGTGCAATGTGAGACTGTTTCATAAGCTATAGTATATGGTTCATTGATTGTTAAATCCTGAGCCCAGCATTCAAGATGTGTGATTTTCATTTTTAGTATCTTTTTTGATATAAATCTTCCAGGTTGCTTTTTTTAATTTCTTCGACAAATTTAACCAGATGGGCAATCATAATTTCCCACATTTTGCGCCCTTTTTCGGCACTGGCTTTTGTTGGGTCACCCATGATCCCCGACTGGGATATTTTTTTTGTCCTGATATACCACGAAACCCCGCGCGATGAAGTAAAATCAAGATAACTGCTGCCAAAGGTGAGCGTCTCATTAACAGCTTTTTCCATTTTAACTTTATCCGGACGAATTGCTAGAGTCGTGCTGGTTTCAATTTCGCCTGCATGAATATCGTTATGCGTTTCCACAAGTTCATACAAGTCTTTATCACTCGTTTCCCCCGTTTCAACACAAACAAATATTTGTGAATCCCGGTTAATCATTTGCGCCGCATAATTTAATGTTGGAGCATTATCGCCATGTCCATTAAGAATGATCAGCTTCTTAATCCCATTTTTTGCCAGGCTCATCCCAATGTCATAAATAAATCGCGATAATGCATCATTGGTAACACTCAGTGTTCCTTTAAAATCTTCATGATGATAGGAAACGCCAAACGGAACAGCCGGCAATACAAATGGTTTAGGATCACTGCAGGCTTCAGCGACTTTAGCTGCCAGGATTCTTGCATCAAAATAGTCGATATCAACAGGTAAATGCGGTCCATGCTGTTCAATAGCACCGCATGGAAGGATTGCCGTATCAACCAGACTTAAACGATCTTCGATCTCTTGCCAGGTCATGTTTTCCCACAGATATTCGGTGTCCGTGTTCTCAGATGCGGAAATGTTTTGCTGAATACGTTTTGCTTCAAACGGATAATCTTTTTCCAGCAACTTACTGTTCAGAACATCAAAATCCTGCCATTTACGATTGACCAGATTCACTGCACCATCTGCATACTGCAGATAAATCCTGAAAAGATTACTGCGAATGTCTTCCGGCAAATCACTCATCATGCTGCGTTCATTATCAAATCGCAGCTTAAGGATATAATTATGTTCACCGGCTATTCTTTTAGTGTGTTCGTTTTCAGCAATTAAATTTTTACTTAATAACAAATGATATAAATGTGCAGCATCCGAACCGATTTGTTTAACTTTATTCTGCTCAAGATTGGATAAGGCCGCTGCAACTTTGGTTTCTGTATATCCGCACCTGGCTGGATCTTCATCCATGGCCATAAGCATGCCAACTATGCGCCGGCACTTCTCGCAATTCCCGCATGGGTAGATCCGGCCATCCTTTTCATGAGCCGCATGGCAGGATACCTGGTGCTGCTGAAGATCGGGATAACGTTTTACAAGAATCTTAAGAATCAGCATTTCTGAAAGACTGCGCAATATAGAGAACTGGAAGATATTCCATGCTTTTTTCATATAATAACGGGTAAGCGCATTATCGAAATATTTACTCTGATCAAACAACCCGTTATAGTGAGTCAGTCCTTCATGTGTCACCTTTTGGGTGCTGTCATATTCATCCCCGATAAGAATCCTGCCAATCCCGCGCTTATGAACAATTGGCAATACCCCAAACAAAAACACAGCGACCGTCCATAGCCGGATTGGGTAGTCGTCCGCACGAATCTTATTAAAATCATCCCTGATGAACGAAAACTGGCGCAGCATCCATGAAAATACACGGTCACTGTTGCACCATACACGCGCTGTATTCGGCTCCACTGACTGATAATGACGGAAAGAATTAAGTGCTGTAAACCAGTGCCTGCCGGCTTCGTTTACAAAAACAGGATGTACATCTTTTCCGATTTCTTTCATTATTCCATAGGTCAAAAGACTGTCTTTTCCACCACTGCTGAGAATGGCATATGCATCATGATTTTTTACTGCATATTTCCAGTTAACCTGAAGCTTATCATACCGGGTATTGATAAATTTTATTTTACTTGCAGTGTATTTCGGCTGTTTTTCAACGGTGAGATTACTGAATTCCGGCTTTAGGAAAAGATTGGGCATAATCAGTTTGTTTATGTATATCTCACGGCTTGTATTTTCCATTTTATCGATTATAAAACGACGATCTGCATCGTCATATAATCCGTCAAAAACTATTTCTTCGCAAAACAGACCATAATTTAAAGCAACCTGTGCCGCCATCATCGAAGCAAGATTTACATTTTCAGGCTTTGCTGAATCAAAGACTGCTTCATCATAACTGTAAATAAAATTTGTTGAATCTGTTTTTCCATCGAAATGAGTTACTTCATAGGGCGCTTTCAGGCGCTTCTTTTCAATAATTAACGGACCAACTTTTAATTGTTTAATTTTTACAAAATCCTGAAGATTTTTAATTTCATCCATTTCAGTTAAATCCTATAAGATTTTAACGTTTATGATTTCAATTCACTTATAATCAGCTTTACAAGCTGTTCCGGTCCATCAGCAAGAACATCAAATGCAGGTAATCCTGTTTCTTGCAGAATATCTTTACAGGCTATTTTTATTTCTGCAGCATCCATATTTTCATGATTAATAGTAATGGCTTTCACTTTAACCCCCGAAATAACTTCAATCGCCTGTATTTGCTGCGGAAGGGAATGCAATTTATATCCTGGAAAACCATCATATTCCAAGCGTTTGGGTGCATGCTGGAGAATCACAAAATCCGGCCGGCCGGCAGCAAGAATTTCAAATCCGCCCGGATAAGCGGGATTCATTAAACTACCCTGCCCTTCAATAACAATAACATCCGGGTTTTCATTTTGCCATGCTTCATGCACTGCATGCTCTATTTCCCCTGAAACAAAATCATTTATTAAGGAATCCATCACCAGCGAATATTTCGCACCCTGCATCCAGGCAGTTTGTCCGGTACCGACAAGTTCACCTTTATAACCGGCTTTACGCAAACCATGGATTATTATCCATGCAGTAGTCCTTTTCCCTATTGCAGAATCTGTGCCGAGTACAGCGATTTTTAAGCAGTCTACTTCTTCAATCTTACCACTGAAAAAATGCAGTTTATCTCTTCCAGGGGTCTTACGGATATCACGAATGGTGCAGCCTTTTTCGTTTGCCAATGCGACCATTTCCGGGTCATCACTCAAGAAATCATGCAGTCCGCTGTCAATATTTAATCCCATAGAAATGGCTTCACGAATGTCATCTTTTGCTTCCGCAGAAAGTCTTCCGCCATCAGGTGCAATTCCCATTACCAGATAATCAGGTTTTAATTTTTTCTCATCTGCAATACGAACAGCTTCTCTCAGGTCCTTTACAATCGGAATAGTATTTGGGCGATTGTCTAAGACATGGCCGGCATCTTTTCCTGAATAAACAGAATCGATCACTGCAACAACATTATACCGTTCCGTAAAACGAACCAAACCGTGAGCGGTCTTCCCGTTTGGTGTATTAAAAGCACCCTGGCAGTATACAATACAATTATTTTTCTTCATTATTTTCTCCCGGTAAGAATAGTAACATAACGATCCCCTTCAAACGGCTTTTCTTTATGCATTTCAAGCAAACCAATGAGTCCGGCAGTAGATGCAGGCAAAACATTCAGTCCTTCCCGGTCCTTTAAAATTTTTGAGTAATCCATTAGTTTTTTATCACTAACCCATCTGGACGCGCCATCAGAATCATATAAAGCCCATAAAGCTTCGTCGCCATCAAATGAATGCCAGTTAATCAAAGGTTCATTAATTTTTGTTTCTTTGATACCTGTAGGATTAAGATCCCTGCAGCTCTTCAAACCTTTTTTAAAGGATACAATAATCGGGTTTTTATTTGTAGATGAAGCAGCAATCATCTTAGGAAGACGCGATGTTTTCCCGCGTTTATACAAGCTTACAAATCCCCTGAACACGCCCGCCAGCAATGTTCCGTTTGATACAGGAGCGGCTACAATCTTTGGGGCATCCCTGAGAATGTCATAGATCTCCATTGCTATTTCTGCATATGCTTTCAACTGTATGGAAGTATTAACACCACCCGGATTCGCATCGTAATACTCCTTATCCCAGGCCATTTTAATCGAATAATCGACAGAGTCTTCATAACTTCCGGAAACACGCTCAATCTCCGAACCCATTTTACTCATTTCATTTATACGTTTGGTATGATAACTCTCAGGAATACAGATAATACATTTTAATCCTGCCAGTTCAGCAGCTAAAGCCATGGCTGCTCCATAATTTCCACATGTTGCCAGGGTTACAGTCTCATAACCGCGTCGCAGTGCATCCAGGCATTGGGCAAACGCAATCCGGTCTTTTTGAGTACCTGTGGGATTGCCCCCTTCAAATTTTAAATAAATCTGCCGCATATTTGCTTCACGTTCAATGTTTCTCGCTCGTGAAAGTGATGTGTCCCCAATTTCCAGGCTGATAATATCTTCGTAAGCTGAAACTCTGTCAATCAGATCATTGGATTTATCTTTAACAAACTCGCTTAATTCACGTGTTTCCTGGGCAATAGATGTTCCTATCCCGGAAGCACCATCAAGAAGTTTATCGACTTCAAATAAGTTCTGATTCATCGCTATTCTTCGATTATATGATTGGTTGTAATCTAATTTACAGTAATATAAAAAATTGATGCTACTTATTTTGCATAACGAATTAACACATTAAAATTATTCACTTAATCTATTCGATCTGCAAAAAACAAAAAAAGGCTGCCCAAAAATTTGAACAGCCTTTAAAAACATCAAAGTACAGTAGTGATTTACTTTATCAGCTTATCTCTTTCCATGTTCCATTTAACCCAGCTGCTTTGCGCGTCTGCGACCAGATCAAAATCTGATTTCTGGAAGCTTCCATCGGGTTGGACAACAATCTGCTGCTGCGCTTTTACAATTTCAACCCATTGTTCTAATGTCACCTGGCTTGGCCCTTTAACCTGTGTCGGACCCTGTACCTGTCGTGGTGGCCCGCCCTGATTCTGACCCTGTGCCCCGCTTCCAGGAGCCCAGGAAGGCGGCCCAACGTTTACAGTTCCTTCATAAACCAACACTTTGGATGATTTATCTTCCATAGCATCCATTCGGTATACTGTTCCACGCACAGCAACAACCGCAGATGGCCCCCTTAACAGCCAGTTATCCGATGAACTGGCTAATTTTTTGATATTTGCCCACAAGCGGCCCAAAGATAGGCTTGATTCAACTTCTTTTTTATCTTTCTTAATATCCGCTTTTTCAATGGTGTAAATACTTTGCTGATCTATACGTACAATACTTCCGTCATTATATTTTATTTCGCAGCGGGCCTGTTTCTCTGTACGGACTTTGTCTCCCGGAAAAAGATCCTGATTAAAACCGGCTTTCTGCATTTTCTTTTCGCCTTTTGGAAGCACCATAACGCTGCCCAACGGAAAAGTAATTTTGGCAACTGCCGGAACCTGCCAGAAATTATAAGCACTTACTGCAATACTTATCAATAAAAGACCTGTAACAAAACTGACTATTCTGAATTTCATTTCGTCCCCATTATTTTATTCGTACAAGGTCACCTGTTTCAAAATTGCTGCCGCTTTTTACAATTGCTTTGCAGGCCTTTCCCCCGGCAACATCGCTTACTACTTCAATTTTACCAATTTTCATTTCTTCAGAACCGAGGGAAATTCCTGTATCAGGATCAATAAGCTCTTCTCCCGGTCTGTAAACCCAAAACGTCATGCCACTGCTTACTCCTGCCGCAGATCCGGGTTTCATAAACAAAGTACCATCAGAATTTGCTTTAATAACCTTGCCCTGCCAGGTAATATCAGCCATGCCATCTGTGATAATATCAACACATTTTTCAACAGACTGCCGGGCAGCTTTTCCAAGAATAGTTTTATCCCAGGTTGAAGAATTATTAAAATTGATACCGTCAACACCAATATTATCCAGGCTCTTTGAACTTTCTTCGCCTTCTGCTTTTTTCGCTGTAATAATTTCTCCGGTAGATGTATTAACAAGCCTGATATCTACAACGGAGCGCGCTGACTCTGTTGAAACACCCAGGTTAAAACCGCTCAGGTTACTTAAAGCCCCGCCGATCTTATCCTGCTTAGTGCCAAACTCACTCACACTACCGGTAATTATCAATTCCACTCCAAGAAGCTGACCAACTTTTGCTGCCGATTGCGGTGTTACCGCACCCGTCATACCTAAGCCTTGTTCCTGCATAACCTGATCCAGTTCACCGCGTTCAATTACTATAAATTTTTTGCTTTCCACAAGTGCTGTAATCAGCATGTCTGATAAACCATTTCCAATATTATGGCCATATCCTGCCGCATCTTCAAAATTTACAACTGCTACACGTTTTTTTAGATTGGCTAAATCCTGACTAAACAAAACTGAAGCAAAAATCAGGCTGATCAGCACCGCTTTGCATAAAGTAATGTTTTTCAATTTACGCCTCCTTCTTCACTTGTCTGTTGGCTCTCCTGAGCTATCCTGGCAGTCACTTTGTTTTGTGTAACTCCGATAATCTCAAGATTGATTCCTTCAATAGTTTTAGAAGAGAGTTCACTGGCAACCGTTTCAGCTGTCTGAGAAATTTCTATATCAAACAAAGCACTGCCATTTTCAAAATTCCGCTGATAAATGTTTTTTACACCACGAATGTAGTAAGGCAGGCTGTTTTTAATCGTGCTCAATTGCGAAAAGCTCGAGATATTTAAAACCTGTAGTTGCACCTGACGATGTGCATACTGGTTTTCACGGAATTTCTCAATAATCTTATCTTTAAGCTCTGTTGCTGCTTGTTTGGATGCCTTTTCCAGAGCCTGGCTGCTACCTGTCAGCTCATCAATATGGGCAGCAACACCCCTTGCAGAAGATGTTGCAATAACAACAGCATCATCTGCCCGAATAACCCTTAGGTTCATATTCGCTGAACAGGTTTTCATCCCGGAAGATTTCATCACAGCGAGTTGGGTAACTGTGGACTTGGCATTTCCAACAATAAGGATTTCAGCTCCGCTTCTTTTAGCAATGGCTGCTGCTGCATTTGCATCACCATTAATAGCGGCCATCACTGCATCTTTTTCTATATTATTTCGGGAAGTTGCTGCATCCACAAAAGGAAAACCAAACTCCATCATTGTGTTCATGATAGCTGTTTCAGCCGTATTTAGATCTGATGTAATATGCCACTGGTTTTGACCGATATTTTCTTCTTTGATCAGTACCATTGTACGTGGCATACCTTCTCGTCTTAATGTTGTCAGAATTCCATCCAGGTCATTTTTAAGATCACCTGTTTTTACAATGGCTTCAACAGTTACTTCAAGTGAATTATCCGGCCGCGTAGTGGATGATATCTCTTTAAAACTCTGCACATAACCTGCTGTTTTCGTATATATTTTATCTTCAAGAAGCATAAAGTTTTCTGTTACTGTCCGTGAATCAATCATCAGACCAACGACCTGTTCCACCGCTTTTCGCAGCGCGTCATTAACAGCATCTTCGCGGGCTTTTACCATGTCACCGGCAAGAATTGCTCCAAAACCCGTGGCAGTTACGGTTTGTGCATCCTGAGCAAAAACAAAATTTGAAATCAGCAGTATGCTTAAAAATTTCAAAAGTAGATTTTTCATAATTAGTGTCTTTGAATTATAAGGATTTAGAATTGAGCCTTCAGGTTACGAATTACATTTAAAGATTCAGCACCCGAAACAACCTGTAATGGACGAAAAGTGCCATCTACAATGGCCGGCATAATATTACGCGTTGTTACGACCATTATAGCATTAAATACCGGTGAAGTATTAAGTACATCACTAAAGGGGCTTGTATCACCAAAATGTTTAGTTTCGATAGAACGATCATCAAATGCTTTTACAAGGAAATGCTGAATAAGCATTGCAAATTCGGCACGATTTACTTTTTCATCCGGCCGGAATGTTCCATCGGGATATTTTTCAATAATACCTTTTTCCAGCGCTTTATCAATAAATGATTTCGCCCAATGATCTTCTTTTACATCGGTTGCCCACCAATCAGGATTGGCTGGTTTTGCTTCCTGTTTACCCATAATTCCCTGGCTTGGCGCTGCAAACTTAGTGCTTTGTGTTGCAGAAGATTTTCTGAAAATTTTGTCCAGGGGCATCTCCGTAACAAATAAAACAGCAACATCCGCGCGGGTAATTTCTTTTTGGGCGGCAATTTTACGAAGCTCTGGAGACTGACCGGCAACCGCCGCCTGATATTCCGCTAATTCCTTAATAGCAACCATAGCTCTGGTATCAGTGTTGTCAATCTCAAGAATTTTCTGGAAAGATGTCTGTGCATCTATATATTTTTCCCATCTTTTATAAGCAACACCCATCCAATAGTAAGCGTCTTTTTTTACTGTTTTTTTGTCTTTAACAGTTTTTGAATCATTGACATCATCAATGGCATCTTCAAATTCTTCGACCGCATCTTCATACTGTTCTTTTGCAAGTAATAATCTGCCTTTTGCAACCTGTGCCGGGGTCCAGTCACCATCGCGACTCATAGATTCATCTATTAGTTTTTCGGCTTTTTTGAGATCGCCTTTTTCAATTGCCACAAGTGCGAGACCTTCATAAGCAGGAGCAAAATCATCTTTTAAACTTTTAGCAAGATTAAATTCCCGTTCTGCATTTGTTAGGTCATTATTATTCAGAAATTTAATACCCTGGTTATAATGATATTCAGGCGTATCAAGAACTGATTCCGCTTTTCTTTCTTTGGGTCCAGCACATTGAAAAACAAAGATAGCAGTAAAAAGCAGAATAGCGATTTTGTAAAAATATGCTTTCATTTTCAATTTCTCCGCTTAGTCTAAGATGAACATTACTTTACATTGTTCCATAAAATTAAGGTTTTTGCCAGCTGCTGAGATATTTGCAGCATCATTGTTGGAAATAACAACATCTGTCTGGTTTGTTCCTTCCACACGCAGAGCTTTGACAACAACCGGATTGTCTTTTACACGGTCGTCTTTAGCTGCCCGGCTCATATCTTTCTCATAGCCGACAACACCTATCTGCACAGCATAATCTCTGCTGACATAACCGGTTCCATAAACTTCATTGCCATTTTCATCAAGTACTTTCGGTGCCATAGCCGGTCGTAAACCCAGTCCGCGGGCATCAATTATCAGACCTGTAAAAATAGTATTACTAAAGTTTGGTTGCGGGCTAACATTATAATTAATGCTGCCAGGAACCTTTCCTCCAACCTGCTGTGGTAAAAGTTCGTTAAGAAGGATACCGCTCAGGGGAATTTCAACATCAACTTCAACACTCCCATCGCTTAGATAACGTGTGTCTGTCATTTTAAAATTCTTTACCACGCCTTCGACACGGGTTTGAATAACATCATTTTCAATCATAGCATTTCTAACAGTCGTTTCAGATGTAAGATTCATCCCTTTTACCGTTTCCAGCAATTGCCGTAATGCGTCAAGTTTAGCAGCACGGATTGCACCAGCTCTTTGAGCAGCAAATGGTACTTTGGGGTCAGGTGCACCTATACCTGTGCTATTTAGAATTTGATCCTGCCAGTTGATTGCCCCGGCATTTGGTACTTGTTGATAGATTTGCGCATTTATATTAATTGCAGACAAAATAAATGCAGTGAGAAATATTATCCGAGATAATCTCATATCTCCTCCCTGGTTATAATTCGAAGTAATTAGGCATTGAACAGCAATTAAGTCACAAGAGTGATTTTATTCTGTGATAATCGTCAATAATACACAAACAAAATATACAAAATTCTAACTTTGAGAAACAAAAAGCATTAGAGCGGGAGACGGGGCTCGAACCCGCGACGTCCAGCTTGGGAAGCTGACATTCTACCACTGAATTACTCCCGCTAACATATCATAAATGTACATGCATAAAAAATACTAGTCAATAACATCTATTTATGCTAAACAATTGTTTGCATACATACATGTGCAAATACTTTTGCATCATTGATTAGATTATCAATACGGCAATATTCATTAGGCTGGTGTGCCAAATCATCAATCCTTGACCACACCGCAACATCCAATCCGGCTTTTCTAAATATCGACGCAACTGTCCCACCACCTATACCGCGCGGACGGGCATTTATATTGTAAACATCTTTAATAGCTTTTTTTAGTGCCTGCACAATTTTGGCATCCACAGAAGTTGCAGGCGCAGCTTGTTCTTCCTGTTCAACCGAAATTTCAATATTTACATTAAATTCATTCTCAACATTCGTGCATATGTTTTTTACTTTTTTTAGTACATCTTTTAATTGATACCTTGGCAGAATCCTGCAATCCATATAAAAAATGTCTTCACCAGGAATTGTATTAATATTTATAACATTTTTCTCTTTCCTGGTTGGCTCGAATGTACTGATTGGAGGGTCAAAAACTTCATTAACACCGTTAAATGTTTCGTGCAAACCATTTAAAGCTACAACTAAATGTGAAGCTGCCTTAAAAGCATTAATTCCCTTTCCGGGTAAACTTGCGTGTACCTGAACACCTGTTGTTTTAAACTTAAGCCACAAAATTGACTTTTCGGCAACTTCAATCATACCGCCATCCGCTTCACCTGCATCGGGTACAATATATAAATCGTCATCTTTAAATAGCTCCCGATGATTTTTGACAAGAAAATCTAATCCAAATGTACTGCCCGTTTCCTCATCAGAAACAAATAAAAGAGCTAAATTATACTCAGGAGTAATTTTTTCATCAAGAAAAACTTTTGCCATTATAAGCGAACTGACCAAACCCTGGTTATTGTCTTCAGTGCCCCGTCCAAATATTTTACCGTCTCTTACAACTGCTTCAAATGGATTGCTGTCCCATTTCGAAAGTTCTCCTTCAGGAACAACGTCCAAATGACTCATAATCCATATTGTCTTATTTTTATTTTTACCAGGAATGCGTGCAATTATGTTTGGACGAATTCCTCCTTTAACATCCGGATCAGCCGCAGGAAATTCCTGTATCCCACTGAAACCAATTGTTGAAAGATAAGATTGTAAAAACTCGGCTTTTTCTATTTCACCATTTCCATAATTTTTAGGACCTAATGCTTTAATAGAAACCAGATTTTTCATCAACTGAATTGCTTCTGATGTTTGACTGTCGATAGCTTGACTTATTTTCTTAAAAGAAGTCTGTGGCATTTTTACTTTCCGGGTTATCAGTTTTCAACATCAAATCGGGTAATTTCAGGTAAAATATGATTTGTCAAGACATGTACAAAGTATCTGTCTGTCATACCGGCAATAAAATCACGGACAATTAATTCTGCAGGATTATTCTTAAGATAAACAGGATTTTTTGTATTCAAAAAATGTTGATAAATTTCGTTTGTTTTATCTTGTTTTTTTAAAGCATCGATGTATAAATCAAACAAAATTTTAAACCCGCGTTTTATTTTAACATGATTTACTTTTAATTTAGGACTTTTGTAAATCTTAGCATAATTAAATTTTTTAAGTTCAAACAGGGCTTCGGCAATCTTATCACTAAATGCTACATAATCTTTTTCATAACTCTGCAATACAACATCATTCACAAGTGTTTCGATTATTTTTCCATTCGAATTGCCAAGTACTTTAACCGGCTCTTCCGGCAGATCTTCTCTTTTAATCAAACCAATTCGTATTGCGTCTTCAATATCCTGTCCAATGTAAGCGATCGTGTCCGTTATTCTCACAACACAGCCTTCAAGCGTTGACGGTGCAGTATCAACATTTTCACCGGATTGCATCCTATTTATATAAGAATCCAGGTCTTTTTCTGTTTTTGAACGGTCGGGACTTAATTTTTCATCATTTACTTCACCATTGTGTGAAACAATACCATCTCTTGTCTGAAATGTTAAATTTAAACCTGTCCCTTTTTTTGCAATCACATCTACTGCGCGTAAACTTTGAATATTATGATGAAAATGACCAATTCCAACTTGTTGACTTACTTCACTTAGAAAGACTTCGCCATCATGTCCGAAAGGTGGGTGTCCTAAATCATGACCAAGCGCGATAGCATCAATTAAATCAGTATTTAAAGAAAGAAAACGACCAATGGTTTTAGCAATTTGGGCAACACTAATGGTATGCAAGCTGCGGCTTGTAAGTTGTTCATCCAACAATGATGCGAAATAGACTACTTGCGTTTTACCGGTATACCTTCTGAATGCTCCAGAATACATAATACGGTCACGATCCAGGGCAAAAGGTGGCCTGAAATTAATTTCCCGTTCGGTAGTTTTTCTGCGGGCTTCACTATGCGTTGTTGCAAGTTTTGAAAAAGATTTTGATTCTGCTTTGTTTATTTCTGCAGCTAATTTTGTTAGAATATTTACTGACATATTTAATCCTTAGTCGGACAAATTACACTTAAAGCTTCTTTTGCTATTCCTATTTTTAAGGGTACATCTGTCTGAAATGGCTCACCATCGATATGATAGTTTAATCTATGTTCTGAAGAAATTTCCAATTTGTTACATCTATATGATTTATAACTCCCCGCCTTTTCTATTTTTCCATTAAACAACTTCAAAACCGTGTCTAATGACTGAATAATAGACATTTTTTCAAGAATACATATGTCCAATAATCCATCCTGAATATCTGCTTGCGGCGCAATTATGGCACCATTACCAAATTGTTTAGCATTAGCTATTGTTATAAGCGTAGGATTTATATTAAATATTTCATCATTTATTTTTAGATTGAATTTTGGATAATCATATTCAAAATAAGATTTAAGCCCCAAATAAAAATATGGAAGTGCACCCCGGGTATGATGTTGTTGAAATTTTTGACCTATTGATGCATCTAATCCAACACCTGCTACAGCAAAAAAATATTTCTCATTAATCTCTCCAACATCAACTAACCTTTTATTTTTTTTAAAAATAACATTCATCGCATCGTATGGTTTTAAAGGTATGTCCAGCGAACGGGCATAACCATTACCTGAACCTAATGGAATAATTCCCAGAGAAGTATTAGTATGTAACAGGGCAGATGCGACCTCATTAATCGTTCCATCCCCACCTGCTGCAATTACAATATCTTTTTTTTCACTTGCTGATTTTTTAGCCAATTTACCAGCATGTCCCGGATGTTTAGTAAAAAGAATATCAACATCTTTATTAAATTTTTTTATTAGAGATACAATCGCAAATTTACTTCTGTCTTTACCAGAATTTGGATTAATTATAAGAGAATACTTCATCTGAAATCTTGACAGTATGTTATAAGAGAAAAAAAAAGCCCCGGATCGGGGCTTAGGAAAGCTAACCTTTTAATCTAAAATCAAAAGGAATTGACATTTTTACTTTTACAAACCTGTCTCTTTGTTTAGCCGGTTTAAATTTACATTTTTTTGCGGCAACAAGTGCTGCTTCATCCAGCATTGGAACAGATTTTAAAATTTTAGCATCAAGAACATCACCAGTTTCTGAAATAGTAACCATAACTGTAACCCGTCCTTCAATTCCTGCTCTTCTTGCAAGGTCAGGATAAGTTGGAGTTTCCTTATGCTTTAAAACCGGTTTTTCTGAAACTGCAAAAAATTCAAATACTTCATCTTCTTCAGGAGGAGGAGGCGGTGCCTCGAAAACTTCACCTAAATCAATTTCGGTTTCTTCAATTGTTACGTCATCCAGCAAATCTTCATCTTCAGATTCAACGGGGATAGATGGTCTGGATGGTGGCGGCGGTTTTTGGAATTGCTGTGTTGGTGGAATCTCAATACTTTCAATAACAAGCTTTGGTTGTTCAGGCAGAACAATTGATCCTTCATATTTTTGAAATGAAAAGAACAAAACTGTTAATAAAAGCACTGCTACTGCCGCTGATAACTCCAGTGTTTTTTGATATTTTAGCCTTAAATCAGCGTCTGCTGTCTTTTCAATAGACTTCATTTAAAACTCTCCTGATGGCATTGCTGAATAATTTACGTTCAGAGCACTTCCTTTACGCAACTCCTGATGTACATCATTAATAACGCCCATCTTTGCTAATTGATCCCCTTTTAAAGAAATGACAAGTTGAGGATCGTCCACTCGTTTTTGATATGCAAGGTTTCTAAGATTCTTCACATCTTTTACGGTGATATCATCCATTACAATGTTGTTATCTTTATCAACCCAGATTGTTGAGATGTGGCGTTTCGAAACATCAAGTTTCTGAATTTTTGCTGCATCAGGTAACTTTACTTTTAAACCTGAATAGGTTCGCATTACTGTTGCAACCATGAAAAATATTAACAACATGAAAATGATATCCGGCATGGACGCAGTAGGAATTGCTAATTTAATTTTACTTTTCTTTTTAAATTGCATTGTCTTTATGCCTCGTTATTCTTCATCGGGTTCAGCCAGTGAAATTCTCTTTGCATCCGCCTTTTTTAACTGATCCAGTACTTTGATGTAAACATCATATTCTGAATCCTTGTGTGTTTTTAATGAAACAATAAGAAGTGGGTTTTCAAACAATTTATCTTTAATAATTTTAGATATTTCACGAACTTCTATTACTTCATTATCAAGCATCGCCTGGCCACTGGCATTTATGAACAGGTTTGCAATATTTTTCTTAGGGATTTTTATTTCAGTATCTCCCGGGGGCGGCAACACAAGGTCTAAACCTTTCTCAGTATCAATCGATGTTGTTACCAGGAAAAAAATCAAAAGCAGGAATACTATATCTGCTAATGATGCGGATGGTATTTCAACATCTTTTTCTTTTTTCTTGCCAATGATCATAATATATCCCGGTTATTTATTTTTTTTCTTCCAGATCAACCAAAGCATCCATCAATTCTACAGAACTTTCTTCCATATCAATAATAAGTTTATCAATTTTGGATGTAAAATAGTTAAAGAAAACCTGGATAAGCATAGCAACAACCAACCCAAAAAGTGTTGTTAACAATGCCTGAGAAATACCACCGGCAACTACTGCAGGTGAAATATCATTTTTTGTTTTGATAGCATCGAAAGCGGCGATCATCCCCCAAACCGTTCCGGTAAATCCAAGCATCGGCGCAAGTACAATTACAGTTGAAAGTACTGCCATACCTCTTTCAAGGAAAGCCATTTCTATTGAACCGGCATTTGTTATTGCCTTTTCAACATTTTGCAATCCTTTATCTGCTCTTGACAATCCTGCATGCAAAATAGATGCAACAGGACCAGGTGTTTTTTCACATTCAGCTGCAGCACCTTCGATACCGCCTTCGTGCAATGCTGAATGCAAGCGTGCTAAAAATTTACGTGTATTTACTGATGCTCTTGTTAAAGTAACAAAACGTTCAATTACGAATGCCAAACCAACAACAAGTAACACTAATATTGGCCACATAAAATTTCCGCCATCATTGAAAAGCTCGACCAATCCTCCCATACCAAAAACTCCTATAAATTTTAGTTGATAATTACAGTTCTTTAGGTGAGTTGTTTGTTTTTTTTGTTTTTTAGTATACTATTTTCGCTATTTAAAGTCAATCTAATTTTTGGCTTCTATATGCCTTATTGACTGCTGTATTTTTCTTGCTTCGTCAAATAAACCAAGGGCTGAATCAAATTGATTATCGTACTGAAGCATTATCCTGTAGAATTCATTTTGTGACCAAATATTGCGGGCAATTTCTGCTTTTAATCTATTTTCAATATATGCACGATCCTGTTCCCACAAATCATTGTGAAAATCAATATTTTTTTCAATCGCGGCATTTTTCAATCGCGTGAACCATTTTTCTTTAATTTTATAAGTAAGGAAGTCATCAAAATGATCCTTAAAATATTTATGTTCAGAAGAAAATTCGGATGCAACTTCAAAAAACAATCTTTTTTCAAAAAGTTTCCGGGTTAATTGAGGCGATTTGGAATAATCTTCATAAGGAATTTCTACATCTGGTTTAATGCCACCACCACCATATACCTTGCGGCCATTTTTTGTATAATACACCTGAGTAGAATCATATTCCGGTTCCCGGTTTAACGAATCTAAATCAAAATTATCCAAATCATAATACTCCGTTAAACTTTTGTTTTTATAGGGGCGCTGAATTAATCTGCCACTCGGCGTGTAATATTTTGATATTGTTAACCTTAAACGGGAATCATCATTCAGCGAAAATTCATTCTGAACTAATCCTTTTCCAAAGCTTCTTTCACCTACAATCAATGCCCGATCATAATCCTGCAATGCACCGGCTACAATTTCGGATGCACTTGCACTTGATTGATTTATCAACAGGATCAAAGGGTAATCCCGATCGATGGATTTTCCATAATCGTCCGTATATTGTTCATTACTGAATTCTTTTATCCTGCCTTTTGTATAAACAACTTTCTGATGCCCTGAAATAAACTTACCAACAACCCGGACTGCTTGTGCAAGAAACCCACCACCGTTGTTCCGGAGATCAATTATAAGCTGTTTCATCCCAAGTTTTTCCATTCGGATTAACTCACTTTCAAGCTTATCCGCGGTAATGCTCATAAATTTATTTAACCAGATATACCCAGTTGAATCATTAGCCATAAAGGATGTATTTATTGTAAAAATCGGTACTTCATCACGCACAATATCAAATTTTAGTTCTTCATCAACGCCACTTCTCTTAATGCCAATATTTACTTTGGTTCCTTTCAATCCTTTAAGCTTTTTAGGGACCTCTGCGTTTCGGATACCAAAAGCAGATTCTCCATCTATACTCACTATTACATCACCTGCATAAACACCGGCTTTTTCCGATGGCGAGTCCGGTATAACAGAAATAACATTTATATAGCCTTCAATTACATCGTATTGGATACCAATGCCCTGGTATTTTCCATCGAAACTTTCATCATTCAATTCTGCTTCTTCGGGATTAAAATACACTGAATGCGGGTCAAGTGAGTGGAGCATACCATTTATTGCTTGTTCTGTTGCTTCGTTCCAATCTACTTTATCCACATAGTAATTTTTGGTAAGGGAAATAACTTCACGGAGCTTCTGAATATTTTCTCTTTCTTCAGAGTTCAGGTTCCCTATATAAAAAAAAACTCCTGTCTGAGAATAATAAAAAATTATTAATACAAAAATAAGTGCGGTACCGGCAACAATTGTACTTCTCTTCATTTAAAAGGAATCCACTTTATGATCAATTTTAAAGCTAACCTTGTCCTTAAGTTTAAAATCCTTTATAAGCAAAATACACGAACTTTGGTATACTCTCTCAAACCCGGCTTCTGAAAGTGAAATTGTTTCCACAGGTATACGCCAAATAGAACCCACTTCGCTTGACCCAAGCTGAATATCAATTTTCATATATTCATCTTTCATTCCAATAAATTCACTGTCATTGACAATTCCCATTGAATCAAGGAAAGAATTCTCAAGACGGCCTTTATCAGTATAATAATACCTGTCATCCGCATGCCCTGCCTGCAAGCCAAAGTTAAATTCTATCGCAAACCGGAAATTCAGTTCTTCCGCAGATAAGTTCACTATCTCATATTCAGTTTCAATGAGTTCTTTTGCGCGAGAAATTTTAAATGTTTTTTTAAGACGAACAGGATTTTTATTATCATCCAGATGGAGAGTGCCATCTTTTTGCAATGTGAATGTAATATGCTCTTTGCTAATACTTTTATTTTCAAGAGTGTATACACCATTTACAAAATCACCACGCTCAGTGTAATCATTTCTGTGAAATTTTTCAGGGGTTATGTCGAAATCCAGAAAGTGATCAACAAAGGATTTTCTCTCATATTTATCATAGATCAGGTACTTTTCTAACCCTGGTTCTTTCGCTATTACAAGGTCGTGAATGCTTGCAGCCCCGGAATTATTTTGCTCCCCGGCTATTTGTGCATGATGCAGCTTCTCATGGTAACCTTCTTCACGGCGAGTCATTGTATCCAGCAAGTTTTTTTCGGATGCTTTAAAATCATATTCAAACATCGAGCCGCCTGCATAAGGTTTAAAATAAGCATCATGAACTTTGGTTTCGACCAAAATTTCATCCCTGCCATCACGGTCAAAATCTGATATTTCAAACTCTGAAAGAATCTCAGGATATTTTTTGCTTACAACTTTTTCTGCATGAATGAGATTGCTGAATATTGCATGCCTTAAATGGCTTAGATACAAACCGCCAAATACTCCGTGCCAATAGGGGCAATTACATTGTCCTGCGTACAAAGCATCAAAAGCAGTTTCAAGACCTTTAGTATCCTTGAGTTGCGCCATCTTATCGCTGATCCGCAACATCTTTTTATGCATGATATTTATTTCAGGGTATTTGGACATAAAATTTCGCCAGAAGCCGCCGCGAACGAACAAACCGACGTCATCATACATATTTTGATCCTGAAGATAATGCTCAAATTTTTCAAAAGCTTTGAAGGTGTCCTTAAATAAAGACCAATGCATCATTTCCGCATAGGATGCTGTAGGAAGGTAAATATTTGATTTTGGTTTAAGCTGCTCAATAACTTCATCAAATGTTACCATTTCTATCCAGTCAAGATTGTTTTCCAATGCGGTAAAAAAACTATCCAGCCAGCCGTTTTCATAAACGTGTTTATAGGTATCCGGCCAGACACCAAATTTTTCACCGTCATCAGCAAAAACAATAACCTTATCGCCAGTTTCCGAAACATAATTTTTCAACAACTTAATCGTTTCCTGCGGATCCTGAAATGGAATTGTATAGCGCAGATTTTTGCTGATCGGAAAGACAAAAACGGTGTTTCCAAGATCTTCCGATACAAAGTACCCATCAAGTTCTTCAGGTTTAAGACCCGCATATTTGAAATGCGTATCATCAACAACAGTATATTTTATACCCGCTGCTTTAAGCGCCGTTGGCAATGTTGGTTCCCAAACTCTTTCAGCCAGCCACATACCGCTGGCATCATAATCAAAAAGGTCTTTAACACGGTTTGTTAGTTTTTGTATTTGTCCAATCCGATCCTGCATAGGAATTACAGAAATAATCGGCTCATAGTATCCACCGCTCATTATCTCCAGCTGATTATTATCCCGCAGCTTTTTAACCAGCTGCAGTAATTCAGGATGATGAATTTCTAACCAATCAAGTAAAATTCCTGTAAAATGAATAGAGATACGTATTTTTGGATGTTTTTCCAGAATTTTTAAAAACGGTAAGTACGATTTTTGATAGGCGTCTTCAAAAACAAAGTCAAAATTTCCGATGGGTTGATGATTATGAATGCCAAAAACAAACTTAACCTTTGCCATTAATTCCTGCTTCTGTTAATAAAACTTGTGACCAATTAATTTGTATATCATTTTCGCAATTGTGAAATCCGGATGTACCAACCCCTTAAGCGGGCTAAGTTCGACAACATCAAAACCAACAACATTTTTTTGGGCAAACACTTTTTTCAGAAAAACCATTGTTTCATCCCAAAAAAACCCACCGGGCTCAGGTGTACCTGTTGATGGTATTACGGATGGATCAAAATAATCCACATCAATGGTTATAAAAACATTGTCAGTTAGTTTATCAATTATTGAAGAATAGAAACCTTCATTTTTTAACACATGCGCATAAATGGTATTAATATTATTCTTCTTTATAAAATCTGCTTCTTCAATACATTGCGAACGGATACCAACCTGAACAATATTTGTATTCATTCCATAAATTCTTTTCATCACACAAGCGTGTGAAAAAATAGAATCTTCATAACTTTCTCTAAGATCCGAATGCGCATCAAGCTGTAAAACAGATAAGTTGTCAAACTTTTGCTGAAATGCTTTAAAAATTGGAAAAGAAATAGAATGTTCTCCGCCTAAGCCAATTGGAAATTTACCCATTTCAAGATAGGCTGAGAATGTTTTTGTTATTGATTCAAAATCTTTATTTACATCATTTACAAATTTAATTGCCGGTACCGTATGAATACCTTTTCTGTAGGATTCTTTCTCAATTTCTTCATCATAGAGTTCAACATATGCAGACGCATCAATTATTGCCTGCGGGCCTTCTTTTGTACCCCCCATGTAACTGGTGCTTGTTTCATACGGAACAGGGATAATAACAACCTGTGAATTTTCTATAGATGAAAATTCTTCTTCAATACCAAGAAAGTTATTGCTCATATTTTAGTTCTTCTGTTAAGGTATCAGAACTGCAGCAGTAAGAACCGTCGTCCATTTTCCGGTCATGTCACCTGTAGCGGCAGCAGTTATATTTCTTGATTCAACTATTTTGTCAGAGATTGTCCAGATCTGCCTTTTTTCATCCCAGGATGAATCCGGGTCAAATTCTACACCAAGTATTGTTGAAAGCATCTCTGCAGCTAAATCTTCTGCGTAGTTACCGGATTGCTCAGCAGTTTCGCCATAAGAATGATGTTCACTCAGATAACCATATAACTTTTCATCTTTTGGCCGCGCGATTCCTATTGAAGCACTAATCATTCTGTTCGGTTCATTTGTTTCCGATTTACTTAAAACAGCATGTACAATCTGTCCCGGTGTCAGTTCTTGCAATCCGGGTTCAGCTTCGACTACCTGACAACCCGCGGGATAAATACTGGAAACCATAACAAGGTTATAAGGTGCAATTCCTGCATTCCTTAAAGCCATTTCAAAACTGGTTAACTTTTCGCGATGGATACCAATTCCTTTGGTAAAAAAGATTTTTTTAGGTACATACATTCTAAATCTCCTAAAAATGGTTAACTTGTTTGTCTATGTCATCAATGCCCTGTTCAGGCCATGAGCGAATAGTTTTTTTATTTTTTAATTTTACACGAATATACGCTAAAACAATCAAAATTATGAAAATAAGCCATATAAGATTGGATGTATTTAATAAAATCATCCACTTATACTTCTCATCAATATAAGCAAACCAACCCACCTGGAAATCAACAAAATCTCGACCGGTAACTTCACTGAAAGCCTGATCCATAGATTTTTTTCGATGCAGTTGGCTTAAAATATCCAAAAGATCTTTTTTTGTATAACGATCCAAAAAGAAATCAATCGCGGATCGTGATAATGCATACCCTGTCCTTGCCTTAACGCTGGAAAAACTTAACATTGAATCAAGATCAGCTAATGCGTATAACCGATCACTAAACAACGCATTCGCAATCAGCACCTGTTCATCCATGTTCAAGCTTTCATTACTCAATTTTTGAGCTATGCCTTCGTGGATCCATGTTGGAATATCAAGATCAGGAAATTTTATTCCAAGAATGATATGGACCAGCTCATGGAGTAAAACCTGTGGCACCCTGTTTAATTCATCACCATTTGCAATCCGCAGAATAATTGTCTTTTGCTGCAGAAGTGCAACTGCCTGTGACCACTCAGGAAATCCGGTTTGTGCATACGATTGAAATTCTGACTCAGACCTGGTCAAATAAATATTTGTAACTGCCTGTGTTCTCAAATCAAAAAAATTCTCGATTTCAGAGAGCGGCTTCCGGATTTTTTCAATCAGATTTTTAACCAGTAAACTATCAGAATCTTCATACAAAAAATTGTACTTTTTATCATACACAAATTGGGCTTTTTTTGCATAGATATTGCTATAACAAAGAACAAAAAACAGAGCCGGGAATATACCTATTTTCAAAAAGCTTAACAATTTATTTTTAATCATTTTTTTAAATTAGTTTTCAAAAGCCAAACATGTCTAATATAAGAAATAGTTTAAGTTTTTTAAAAAATAGACTTTTATTTTTTTTCTTATATAAAACAAGAATTTTTGAATGTGGCATGGATAATGTGTCCACATATAAGCAGGAAATCTATAATTTTTTTGAAGCTTCAGCTATACCTGATTTTTCATTAACAAATTGAAGTAAAATGGCACCTGTAAGAAAGAAAAGAATAATCACAGCCACACCCAAACGTTGCGAGTTAAATAATTCAGTCATTATGCCAAATAATACCGGTCCTGCAAAAGTAGTAGCTTTACCCGAGAACGCATAAAAGCCATAAAACTCATTTGCTTTGTCTTTTGGTACAAGCCTACCCATTAGAGAACGGCTGGCGGCCTGATTGGGACCGGAAAATATCCCGACAAGAATTCCTGCAATCCAGAAAATGGTTTTATCCGGAGCTGCAACGGCAAGAATTGTCGCCACTAAGAGACCAATATTACTGATCTGAACTGTATTTTTACCGCCTAGTTTATCATCTGTAAAACCAAGAATAAATGCACCCAATCCGGCAGTAACATTGAGTACGATTCCGAATACTATTATTTCTTCAAATGAAAAGTTGAATGTACCCGCTGCATAAATCCCCCCGAAAGCGAAAATTGTAATTAAACCATCATTATAAAAAATTCGTGCAATTAATAACCTGATGATTTGTTTATAGCGGGCAATTGATTTTATTGTAATTATCAGATCATTGAGTGGTATACTCTGCAGTTTAACTGCACTTTTTGCTCTACTGCTTTTTCGTATCCAAATAAATGCAGGAATGCTAAATAGTCCAAACCATGCAGCAACCAGTAAATTTGTTGCACGTATGTTTTCACCAATTTCTTTTGCAAAACCAAACCATGGAATTTCCGGGTTAACGAAGCCAAAAAGTGCGACTAGCAAGCATAAAAGCCCTCCTGCGTATCCAAGCGACCAGCCATAACCTGAAATTCTGCCAATCTTATCAGGAGGTGCTATGTCTGGCAGATAAGCATTATAAAAAACCATACCCATTTCAAAAGCAAAATTTGCAACAATAAAGATAGCAAGTGCTTCAATGGTTTGCCCGGGAAGCACAAAATATAAAGCGGTTGTTGCAGAAACTGAGACAAGAGTCATGATTACAAGAAAAGGTTTTCTTAAATCAGATTTGTCGGCAATAATTCCCATTATTGGCGAGAAAACAGCTATAAGAATTGCAGAAATTGTTATCCCCCTAGACCAAAGCACAGTTCCGCTAATTTCATCCAGAGCAATAGATTTTGTGAAATAGGTACTGTAAATGAATGTTACAACAAGGGTAGTAAAGGCAGAATTTGCAAAATCATACAATGTCCATGCGAACACTTCTTTTGGATTGTAATTATTGCTTTGAGATTTGATGGCAAGCTCCCAATCTGGAAGGTCAGATTCTGAAAAATTAATATCCCCATTGCTTATATAAAAACAACGGGGATAAAAATAATAAAATCTGCTTAAAAATAAATCTTAAATTTGCTAAAGCTGATTCTGAACGTGCTGAACAACGAGATTGATAGTTGATTTCAATGTATTAAAAACACCATCTCCCTTAACAGCAACACCTTCAAAATGCGGAACATCAAAAAAGTTAAGTTTTTTCTGAAGAACATCAATTGCTTCAGCACCCGGTAAGTCCCGTTTGTTATACTGAATCACCCAGGGAAAATTCTCTAAAGTATGCCCGTCAGCTTTTAAATTACTTTCCAGGTCAAGCAACGTTTCGATATTTGCTTCCATACGATGTGGTTGCGAATCAGCTACGAAAACAATACCATCAACACCATTAAGAATAACTTTACGGCTGGAAGCGTAGTAGACCTGGCCGGGAACCGTGTATAAATTAAATTTTGGTTTTTTACCTTTTATTTTTCCTACTTCAATTTGCATAAAATCGAAGAATATAGTCCTGTCTTCCTTTGTCTTAAGAGAAACCAATTCTCCGGTCAGCGAGGGATCGAGCTTGGAATGGATGTATTCAAGATTCGTAGTTTTTCCGCTCATACCGGGACCGTAGTAGACAATCTTCAGATTTATTTCCTGTAATGCCCAATTTATAAACATTATCCGCCTCGTTTTAATATTTACTGTTATTTAAATGTATCGTCTAATGCATCGCCAAGCAGACTGCTGAAATCAGAATCAATTATTTTTTCATCGTCTGGCTGATTTCCGGACTCATCATCCAAAATAGCTGATAAATCTTCAATCGCTTTCTTTGTATAGATACGAATTAATCCTAATGTAACGCTGACATCAAAAACAACAACAAGAAAAAAATTGTCGCCAACATTAGAGAGATAAACATTCCTTTTCTCTCCTTCATGAAAAAGAAGTTTAAACTTTGCTTCTTCACCCACAAGTTTGGCCATTTCGGATGTAGCGGCAAAATCGCTGGCTGCCAGTGCAGAAAGAACGGTTGTATTCATGTTTTCGGTATTCCCACGCTGACTAATTAACTGACCGCTCATATCAGCAAACAGGATTGCAGAAGCTTTTGTTTTTGTTGCCAGCTCTGTTAGAACTTTGGTAATACCATCGTACTGCTTACCGTTCAGGATAACCTGACGGCTGCCATCCTTAAGCTTTCTTGTTTGTACCATAAAAATACTCCACTGTTATTTTATATGCGCGTTGTTTGTCTTTTTTTAAGTCTGTCCAGAGCTATACGAACACTCTCTCTCAGTCTGTCAAGAGCTTCACCAAGATGCTGAATTTCGTCTTTTGTGTCAACTGAAACGGGTTCATCAAGTTTTCCTTGGCTTATATCGTCAGCTTTTTGAGTTAAATAAATTATCGGACTAATTATTTTGTTTGCTAATATTAACACAACTATTATGCCAAGTAATGTTATTCCGCTAATTATACTAATCATTAAAATATTTATATCATAAACAGTATCTTCAATATATTGTTGCTTCATACCAACCCTGATATACCCTAGGTAACCTTCCTGCACAGGCACTACGATATCGCAGCATTTAACAGCTCCCGATTCTTTCTGTATTTCGATATTATTCAGAACGGTTTCATCTGTGTTTTGAAGTATGGCATTAAGTTCTGCAGGGATTGCATCATTAAACGTTTTCGCAATTATATTATTTTCACTGTCCTGGATGAGAATATATTCTACACTTTCAAAGCTTAATGCATTTGAGATAGTTTGTTTTAACCCAATAAAATCTTCACCTAAAATTTGTTCTGATGAATAATTCGCCAGATTTGTTGCCAGTGTTCTTCCGCGCTCAATCATTTCTTTTTCAATAATTCCTGAAATGGTGTTATTGATAATAAGTACTAATAAGGTACCCAGAACAAGGTTACTGAATACTAAAATACCACTGATTTTCCACCGTAAACTGAACATATCAGATTAATTCCCTTTTGATAAACTCCAGCATTTCTGATTGAAATTTTATCTTTTTTACTTCATCATGAATCTCGTCTGATATAAGTTCAATAAGTTCTGCAACTCTCTCTGATGGGTATTTTGTGCGGCTTAGATTTATATCAGATAAAACATCTTCTATAACAAAGGGTGCCACCGGTCCAATAATTTTTACTAAAACACTTTCCATATTATTAAAAAATGATGCTCCTAAAAGGTTTTCTTCTTTTTTTTCGGTTTTAAAAACTTCAATCAAACCCAATTGAAAAAGATTACTCATAATCTTAACAACATCAGCTACCTGCATAGCAGCCACAGAAGCAATCTCTTGTATCGACTGGCTGCCATTTACCTGGGTAAGGACCATCCATTCTGCTGAACGCAAATTTAATCCTGAAGCAGATTTTATATCTGATTTTTTATAAACCACATAGGGTTGCGATAGAAACCTGCCGTTTAAACTATTGGCCAATTAAAATCCTGTATGGGATACTTATTTGTGAATCTCAGCTCTAAATGCTTGATAAAAGACTTAGCTCGTCTTCATCAAATTTGCCTTTTCTTAGAACAAGTGTTTTATCAGTAGCGTGATTTTTTGCCTGCTTTATGATTTTCTTTTCTTGCAAAAGATGCGATAAACTGACGTTAAGCGTTATTCGCAACAAAGGCAAAATTTTCGGATTCTGGCAAATTGTTGTTAATAAAATGTTGTTGGAGATTTTACTAATAATAAAAACATTTTTCCAAAATAATTCAATTTCTGAAACGTTTTCGTCTTTTTCATTGAATAATGCCCCGATGCGCAATACACGTAAAGCAATATCTTCCAGCTCTTTTGACGATAATTTCAGTTTCCCGGCATTATATAAAACAGAGCCCCTGCCGGAAGCAATAAAGACAGTTTCAACCCCGGGAAGAGTATTTATTTCCGTCAGCCAGCGTTCAATCATAACAGTATCTTTATTCATTTTTTCCCTATGGCCTGTTTTATAAGCGGCATAACGACTTCGCTTTTAACCTTTTTATCCATTTGCATTAAAATATAGTGCTGATGAAATAGAATTATGATGTATCGCTGTTGCCCGCTAAAGATGCTGACGAACTCAGGATTATCCAGATCCAGTGTTTTTGCCATCTTTTTCGCCTGTAACATTATAAAAGCAGCGTTGGGATCTTTTTTAACACTATCGGGATGCTGCCCCTGATCAATCAAATGTCCGTCTTCACTTATTAAACTTACAGATACCGCCCCTTTAATTGTCATCAATCTTTCAAATAGCCTGTAATACTGGTTTTCCGCTTCATCCTGGGAATGGTCCAGTTTATTTAATCCATCTAAAAGCAGATTGCTCCAGTTTGTCTGAATCGTACGAACAGGTGGTTTAACATCACTTTCAACTTTAAACCTTGCTTCCGGTAAGCTTAACAATTTAAATACAGCTTCTTCACCAAGATATGGTTCAAATTCGGCATGGGTTACCTGACCACCTTCAAAGTAAATAAAACCAAATTTACCACTACGTTCAATAGTAAGTTTAGCATTGTTGCGCTCCATACAATTTAACTGTATTAGGCTTGGAAGTTTTATATCCTTTAAATTTCCAATTAACGCCATGACTATCCTAAAATTCCAAAGACCATTTCACGAAGATTTTTCATTTCGAAAGGCTTTTCTACATAATGTTTTGCACCCAGTTCTTCCACTTCATCCTTTTTGGAGTTTGAACCATAGGCAGTCATTACAATTACTTCTGTTTGCGGATACTCGTCTTTTACAATTTTAAGCAGTTCAATACCGCTCATCCCCCCCATAAAAATATCTGTAATAACCAGATCATATGGTTCTTCCTTCATTTTATCCAGAGCTTCTTCCCCAGAAGATGCTGTAGCAACTTCATAGTCTTTCTTAGATAATATAAAACTCTGATACAAACTGAAGGTTAATGTCTCTTCATCATCAACAATAAGTAGACGCCTTGCCATGCTCACTCCTGATTATTTTTCACATGTGGAAGGTAAATTGTAAATGTTGCCCCTTTTTGCGGCTCCGACTGAACTTCAATACGCGATTGATTCTCTTCCAGCAGACGTGAACTAATTGATAGTCCCAATCCGACGCCATCACTTTTAGAAGTATAAAACGGATTAAATATTTTCTCAATTTTTTCAGGTGATATTCCCCTGCCTGTATCCGAAACAGCTATAATGATTGCACCGGGGTTATCCGGTGCTTCATTAAGGATTATGGATTTGTCAAATACCGCACTTACATTCAAATCACCGCCATCAGGCATTGCATCAATCGCATTAAGAAAAAGGTTAAGAATTACCTGCTCGAACTGGCTTTCATCAATATAGATGGACGGTAAATGTTCGTCAAAGGAAGTATGAAATTTAATTTTACGCTTGGCCATTTTCGGCGCGAGTAGCAAATAAACCCCGTCAACAATATTCTGCAATTGATGAAACCCCGGTTTTGGACGGCTTGGTTTTGCAAAATTAAAAAAGCGCTGCAACAGCTTATTGCTGCGATCGATTTCTTTAACTATGCGTGAAATCAATTGTGCTCTGAAATCACCCGGGCTAAAACTTTCTTCCAGCACCTGTGCAGATGTTTTAATCCCGGCTAAAGGATTACGTATTTCATGGGCAATTCCTGCCGAGAGTTCACCAAGAGTGGCAAGTCGATCCATGCGTTCCATTTGCTTCCTGAAGTTTATCAACTCCCGGATATCCCTGAAAATAAATATATACCCGGTAGTCCCGTCAGAATTATTTTCACGCAACGGCGTCGTGCTGAATCCAATCGGGATTATTTCGCCATTAATATCAACCAGGGTTGCTTCCCGGCTTTCAAACATTTTATTAAGCTTCAGCAATTGATTGATAATAAGATGTCCTTCTTCCCGGTCAGCAAATAACATCTCCATTGATTTGCCAAGCATATTTTCCGATTTGTTGGCAATCATTTCCAAAGCTGTAGAATTCATAAAAGTAATATTCCCGGAAAGATCTATTGTAATAATACCGCTGGAAATATTCTGAATAATGCCCTTATGAAACTCAAAAACACGGCTTAGCTTTTCATACTGCTTTAAAAGCTTATCATGCTTAAATTTATACTTTTCAAGAATCTCTTTTACATCCTGAACCGATTGTAAATTATCGATGATTCGGTTTACACGTACAATGGATTCTTTTTTTTGTTCTAGATACTTGCTCATATAGATTTTGTGTCTTATTCAGGAAAAGTGAACATTACATATTAAATGCTTGTATTGCAAACATTCTAAGTACCAAAAGCAGGGTCAACATCGACATTTAAAAAGATATTATTGTTTTTTGCTGATGTATATGGTTTAAGCACATTTTGTAATAATTCTTTTGTTTTTATCCCTGAAGGATCATATTTGCGATTTATTTTAAGACTAATTTGCCATCTGTAAAGATTTTTTAATTTCGAAATTGTAGCCGGTGCCGGTCCTATCACGTCACAAATATAGACACCATTTTTCCGAATGGGGATAGCAATATCCCGTGCCCTTGAAATTGCATCAGAAATATTTGCTGAAGAAACGGTTATCTGAATCATCCTGTTAAAGGGTGGATAATTATAAACTTCACGGTGTTTTATTTCATTTGAATAAAAGCCCCGGTAATCATGATCCTTTGCAAACTGAATTGCATAATGCTCGATTTGATAGGTCTGTATTACCACCTGCCCTGGTTTACTTCCCCTCCCGGACCGGCCTGCAACCTGCGATAGAAGCTGGAAGATGCGTTCTCCGGAACGAAAATCGGGGATCCCAAGCCCTACATCGGCAGAGATTACTCCAACCAAAGTTACGTTTTCAAAATCAAGCCCCTTTGCGATCATTTGAGTCCCCAGCAAAATATCTGCTTTATGCTCACGAAAGGCAGACAAAAGCTGGTCATGGGCGTTTTTTCCACGGGTTGTATCCTGATCCATCCTAAGCACGTTTGCGTCAGGAAAATGACTTGCCAATTCATCCTGAATTCTTTGGGTACCAATACCTTTGTTATCAATATCATCACTACCGCAATTGGCACATTGTACTGAAGCAGATATAGTTAATCCACAATAATGACACCTTAGTTTATTATCAAATGTGTGATAAGTCAGGCTAACTTCACATTCCGTGCATTTTGGAATAAACCCGCAGTTCATACATTGCTGAAACGATGCAAATCCACGCCTGTTCTGCATCAAAATAACTTGTTCACCTGCAGATAAAGTAAATTTCATTTTATCCAGAAGTAATGGAGAAAAGACATGATTTTGCGTATCTCTGCCCCTGCTCTTTCGCATATCCACCAAATGGACTTCAGGTAGTAAAGCTTTTGTTGCACGGTTTTTTATTTCTAAAAGTTCATGACGCTGGTTTTGGGCATTATAATAGCTCTCAAAACTTGGCGTTGCAGATCCTAAAACAACAACAGCTTCATGCATTTTAGCCCAATAAAGTGCAACATCACGCGCATGATATAACGGAGCAGATTCTGTTTGTTTATAACTTTGCTCATGTTCTTCATCCACAACAATCAGACCCAGATTTTCAAGAGGAGCAAACAGCGCTGACCGGGGACCAATTACTATTTTAACCTGCCCTTTGTAACAAGCCATCCAAGCATCATAACGCTGCCCTGCTGACATCTTGCTGTGAAAAACAGCGATTTCTTCATTAAACGCCGCTTCAAAACGGGATACAGTTTGGGGTGTTAAAGCAATTTCAGGAATTAAAATGACAGCACTCTTCCCAAGGCTGATTATTTTTTTAAGGATTTCAATATATACTACGGTTTTCCCGCTGCCGGTTATGCCATGCAGTAAAAATGATTTATAGCTGTTTTTATCGACTGCATCTTTAAGCTTTTCCAAAACTGCCAATTGTTCCGGTACCAGAATAAAATCCTGTTTTTTTTCCGAAAAACTCACTTCGGGTTTTCGGTCAACTGCCAATTGTTCAATCTTAATTATATTATATTGATGCATTTTCTGTAAGGTTGCACGTGCCATCTTTGTATGCTTTAAGAAGTCACTAACAAGTATATTTGATCCTGAATGCAGTTGCAGGAATGCATCAATTTCCGGGCGTTTATTTGTATATTTTAAAAAATCAGGGGATTTTGATTTAATAGAGTTATAATCTTTCGGAACAATTACAAAATCACGTAACAAAGTACCTACACTTGCTGACTTTTTTTCAACTTCGGCATAGACCAGGTTTTTGTTTTTCAGGATATTTAAAACACTGTAAAATGAAGATGTGCCGAATTTTTTGCGGTAATATGTCTTTGACTGGCCTGGATTATCGGCTATCAAAAAATATAATTCCCGTTGTTTTTCTGATAAATCAGCGTCTGCTTTTTCTTCAACAATGTGTATTCTTTCCGATTCAAATTCATCAAGTCCTTTTGGTAATGCAAGCTGAACAGCCTGGCCCCAGGAAGACAGATAGTACTCAGATATCCACTTTGTTAACTCAAGCATTTGCGGTTTTATAAGAGCTTTTTCATCTAATACATCGATAATATCTTTAACGCTTTTAAACTCACTTTTTTCTTTGATTGCCGTAACAACGCCGGTAATGACTCTTTTGCCAAACGGAACAAGAACTCTGTAGCCGGGAGTTAAAAAACTGTAAACTGGCGGGATACCGTATGTAAAGGAATGATTAAGTGGAAGATTGAAAACGACTTCTGCAAATTGCATATTAAAAAAAACCGATTCCATCAGCCCTAAAATGGAATCGGCTTATATTTGTTCTACTCTTTAACAACCCAGACTTTGACTGAAGCGTCAACATCCTGGTGTAATTTAATTCCTACAGAGTAAATGCCAAGTGATTTAATGGGTTCATCAAGCTGAATTTTACGACGATCAATTTTATAGCCTTGTTCAGCTAAATTGTCGGCAATATTCTGAGCAGTTACAGAACCAAAAAGCTTATCTTCTTCACCAACCTGAACTGAAATTGTACAAGAAACATTTTCCAGTGTTTTGGCCAGCTCTTCCGCTTTATGTTTATCACGTTCTGTGCGCCAGCTTTGTTGTTTCAAATCATTTTCATATCGCTTTTGGTTCTGATCTGTAGCGATATAAGCAATTCCCTGTGGAATCAAAAAGTTTCGGGCAAAACCATCTTTTACTTTTACAACAGCTCCAGCTTCACCCAAACCTTTATAATCTTCGCGCAATAAAACTTTCATGCTCTTTTCCTTTTGTTTAAAGATTAACGGGTAAAGTCAGCTGAATAAGGTAATAATGCCAGGTGACGTGCACGTTTTACAGCACGCGCCAGCTGTCTCTGCATTTTAGCAGATGCGCCGGAAGTATGCCGTGGTATTATTTTGCCTTGTTCAGTGAGATACTTTTTTAATAATTTTTCGTCTTTAAAGTCGATATAAACGATCCCTGCCTGGGCAAAGGGGCAATTTCTGCGTCTTTTTTGCTTATACATTTAGGCCTCCTCTTCGTTTTTTTCATCAACTTCTGAAGCTTTTTCAACTTTTTTCACAGGTTCTGCCTCTGCCGGTGCAGAGCTTCTTACTTCAACCGGTTTAGCAGATGGCTTCTGTGAAGACATTGACTGCAATTTATGTTTATCATAACGATATGTCAGATAGCGCAAAACATTATCATTAAAATTGTATTCACTCTGCAAAATTGCAGGAATTTCACCTTCGCCTTCAAATTCTACAGAAAAATAAAATCCATATTGTTTCTTCTGGATTTCATAGGCAAGGCGTCTTTTTCCCCATTTTTCAATGGTTCTGACTTTACCGCCATGTTCAGCAATAACCGATGAGCAGCGTTCAACAAAATCATCGATTTCTTTCGGCGGCAGTAAACTATCCAGTATAACTACTGTTTCGTAGATAGCCATGTTTCCTCCTTTGGACATTTGGTTCTGCCCGGGCTGACAGACAGAACAGGATTTAGTTAATTAACAAAGTTTTCAATATTCTTTTTTATATCAACGGAGCAATAACCAAAGCAACAACCGACATTAATTTTATCAAAATATTAAGCGACGGACCGGCTGTATCTTTAAACGGATCACCAACTGTATCACCAACGACTGCAGCTTTATGCGGATCAGATCCTTTGCCGTATTTTTGATTATCGATGGTGATTCCTTCTTCAATCATTTTTTTAGCATTATCCCAAGCTCCACCTGCATTTGACTGGAACAAAGCCATTAATACACCAGACGCTGTTACACCTGCCAACAGACCACCGAGCATGGAAGCGCCACCAATAAATCCGAAAAGTACAGGAACAATAACAGCCAGCAAACCGGGAATTACCATTTCTTTAATAGACGCAGCTGTTGAGATTTCCACGCATTTTCCGTATTCAGCTTTCCCATGCGCATTTTCAAAAGTTTTCTGATCGTCGGAAGACCACTTTTCAAAATCCACACCATTATTTTTCTGCATCATCGAGAGAGCCGCTTTCAGTTCCGGAATTGTTGAAAATTGTCTCCGAACTTCCTGAATCATCGACATGGCCGCGCGGCCAACTGCTTTCATAGCAAATGAAGAAAACAGGAAAGGCATCATTGCGCCTACAAAAAGTGCAGCCATCACTTTTGGATCTGTAATATTGATGGAATCTAAAATATTACCTTTATGTGAATGGTTGTAAGCAGTGATAAATGCAGCGAACAATGCTAATGCTGTCAGAGCAGCTGATCCAATGGCAAACCCTTTTCCAATTGCTGCGGTTGTGTTACCAACAGCATCCAGTTTATCCGTTCTTTTACGGACTTCTGAAGGCAATTCAGACATTTCTGCAATACCACCGGCGTTATCCGAAATTGGACCATAAGCATCTACAGCAAGCTGAATACCCGTATTTGAGAGCATTCCAACAGCAGCAATTGCAATTCCATACAATCCGGCAAATTCATAAGCTGCGATAATTGAAACGGCAATCACAATAATTGGTATTGCTGTGGAAACCATACCAACACCAAGACCGGCTATAATATTTGTTGCAGATCCTGTTACGGATTGTTCAGCAATTTCCCTGACTGGTTTCTTACCGGTTCCTGTATAATACTCGGTGACCATACCAATTATTAATCCTGCAGCCAAGCCAAACAAGGTTGCATAAAACACACCAGTAGATGAATAAGTAATATCATTAAAAGTCCAATTCGCCGGCAGCATCTTGTCAATGATAAAATAAGATGCAATCACCATCACTATGGATGATCCAAATTCTCCGATATTGAGTGCTTTCTGTGGATTACCGCCTTCTTTCACTCTTACAAAAAAAGTTCCCAGAATTGATGTTAAAATACCCGTTCCGGCAAGAACAAGCGGTAAAAGTATTGCATTTAAATTTCCAGCCTGTTGAAAAGCAGGGATACTCATAAATGCTGCCCCAAGAACCATTGTTCCAATAATAGATCCAACATAGGATTCAAAAAGGTCAGCACCCATTCCGGCAACATCACCTACGTTGTCACCAACATTATCAGCAATTGTTGCAGGATTTAAAGGATGATCTTCAGGTATTCCGGCTTCAACTTTTCCAACAAGGTCAGCGCCGACATCAGCAGCTTTTGTGTAAATACCGCCGCCTACACGGGCAAACAACGCAATAGAAGAAGCACCAAATGAAAATCCTGTCAGAACTGTCAGGATTTGCTCCATATTGTCTGCACCAAAAAAACTTTCATAAAACAGAAAAAGGCTCCCCAGCCCTAAAACACCTAACCCAACAACAACCAAACCCATAACAGAACCACCGGCAAAAGCAACTTCAAGCGCTTGTCCTAAACCTGTGCGTGCAGCATTAGTTGTGCGTACATTGGCACTTGTAGCAACGCGCATCCCAAAGAAACCGGCTAAGCCTGAGCATAAAGCCCCTGTTATAAACGACAATGCAACTAAAGCAGATGAATTAACCGGGTCTGCAGAAACACCCAATAACACTGCAACAACAACAACAAAAATTGCCAGAACCCTGTACTCAGCTTTCAAAAAAGCCATGGCACCTTCACGGATATGACTGGAAATTTTTTTCATATCATCTGTTCCGGCATCTTTCTTTTTGATCTGAGATGAACGGAAAAAAGCAAAAAGCAACGCCAGTATTGCGCTGACAACGGCAAAGACTACATTCATTTCCATTGAATTACCTCGTTCTATCTAAAACATTGCGATTATGATTATTCATAGCTGTATGTATTCCGTTTTTCATCCAGGTTTTTATTCCTGAAAAAGCTTCATCAAGTATGTCTTGCAAATTTGTCATTTCTGAAGAATTGAAAGGAGATAAAACATGATCGATCGAAACAACAAAATCACTGCCGATGCCAATCCTTAAACGCGAGAAATGATCGCTTTGCAGATGATAAATGATTGATTTAATTCCGTTGTGACCTGCATCTGACCCTTTTGAACGAAAACGAATTGTTCCAAAAGGTAAGTGAAAATCATCATATACAACCAACAATTTATCCGTTTTAAAATTGAAATTATTTTCCAATTGCTGAAAAATTAAGCCACTATTATTCATATATGTACTTGGCTTAATAAGGATTGCTGATTTTCCTTCCAACTCTGTTTCCAGAAAATAATAATCCCCTTTGCCTGGGCTAAAGGGGATATTTAAAGCATCTGCAATATTATCTAATACCAGAAAACCGGCATTGTGCCTTGTCAGGATATATTTCCTGCCGGGATTTCCAAGACCAACAATACAGAACACAAGACTGCAATCTTATATTATTCCTCGTCGTCTGAGCGGGAAGTAATTACTTCAGGTTCTTTTTCAGCTTCTTCATCAAGCAGATCTTCTTCCTCTTCAGTTTCTGCACGCGGCATAACTACCTGACAAATAAGATCGTCTTCATCATCCAGGAAAGTAATGTTTTCAGCCGGAACGTCTTTCACCCGGATTGAATCTCCAATTTCAAGATGGCTGATATCAATAGAGATATTGTCCGGCATGAATCGTGGAAGAACTTCAATTTCCAGTTCTGTTTTCTGTGATGAAAAAATACCACCGGATTTAGCACCTTTTGCTTCACCAACAATATGAATAGGAACAGTTACTTTGATAGCATGACCGGCAGAAACACGCATAAAATCGATATGTAAAACATTTCCTGATACCGGATGATATTGTAACTCTCTTATTACGGCTTGTTTTTCTTCGCCATCCACATTTACTGTTATAATTGCATGCTGCTTGCGAAGCAGACGATTTAATTCCATGGAATTAACAATAATAGGTGTGGCTTCATTTTCAGCACCATACATAATCCCCGGAACATGACCTTCCCGGCGGGAACGACGTGCAAAGGCTTTACCGGTATCTTCTCTTTTTTGTGCAGAGAGTACGACTTGCGACATTTCACAGCTCCTTGTTCAAAATTTTTTACAAAAAAATGCAAGCAAAGCTTGCATTTATAACAGCTGGGGTGCTAGGACTCGAACCTAGGAATGGCGGGACCAAAACCCGCTGCCTTACCACTTGGCTACACCCCAACTAAATTTTCAAAATTAGTCCGGTAATATACAGACACCGATAAAATATGTCAATATTGTAGATTGTATTGTTTTTAAAAACATCGACGGCGGTGCTTAAAACGAAAGACGTTTATAGAAAATAACATCACTGCCTTTGATATCCTTAATCAGAAAACCGTTTTTACGGAGCATTTTTATACTCGCGGTGTTATAACGATTTACATTACAGTAGACCGTTTTGTACATATCTTTAAGTTTTTCCAGCAATGAAGATACGGCCTGGCTTCCCAGTCCTTTTCCGCGAGCTTCACCCAGAACCACAAGGATCTGTGCCATTTTCTTTTTCAGGTCCTTCTTAGTGCCAAAAACTTTTATATCACCTATAAGTTTTTTACCAAGATAAATTTCATAGTTTAGGGAGAATGCAGGATATTCAGACGCAGAATTCACAGAAGAATCGTTTTTATAACCAAGGAAACGCTTAATAAGGGGATCTGAGAGCCATTTTTCCCGCGTTTTATTTATTACAAATTCCTGAATTTCTTTAATCTTGACGTCCATGCCGATACTCATAAAAATAATACGAATTAAAATTTTTAATACTTTCGGGATACTTAATATATTTCTTTAAAAATTCTTCAGGTAAATTTAATATTTTTAGAAGCTTAAACCAACAGATATCCTGTTTGATGAACCCAAATCGTATTCAAACGGTGCGTAAGCATAGTCCAGATGAAAACTCTGGTAATTGATTCCCAGTCCGGCTGTGAATAACAGATTTTCATTTCCATTTTTCAACCCGGAACGAATAACCAGGTATTCGCTTATCGCATATTCAAGACCGAATTTTACATACATCTTTTCATCTTTGATCCACAACAGATCGGAAATAATGCGTAAATTATTATCAAGCAACTCAGGAATCTGGTAAGCAATACCTGTCCTTATCATCAGCGGTAAAGGAGTTTCCTGCTTATCAAGAGCTGCCATTTTTCCAATGTTCTGGAGTGTTATCCCCCAATCGAGATTTTCAAAAACATTTTTTCTGATTAGTCCAAGGTCTAATGCCCAGCCCGGTGCAGACACAAAATAATATTTTTCGAACAGATATTTTACACTGATACCAATATGCCAGTCCTTTTCATACTCCCGGGCATAACTGAGTGCCAAAGCTAAATTATATGCTTCGCTTGTACCTGCCGGTTCGTCAGTAGGTGTTGTTCCGCGAATCGCGATCCCCGGGATTTGCAGATAATTTACTGATAATGCCAGGTTATGTTCTCCCTGAATAAACTGGACTGCCGCGAAACTGTGCGATATATCCCATAACCAATCGTTATGCATTACATTTATGGTTGTGTTTTCTGCAAGTGAAAGACCCGCGGGATTCCAGAAGGCGGCTGATGCATCATTTGGAACCGCGGAGTAAGCCCCCGCTAATGCGGCTGCGCGGGCATCCACATCCATTTTGAGCAAAACAAAGCCTGTATTTGACTGCGCCTGCAGTGAATTAAATACAAGCACAAGACTTAAAATAACTAGTTTTTTCAACATCAGATTCTCATTCAATAAAGTTGATTGTTTTTAATAAAGTTAATAAAACACTATAAAATGATCACAAATAAATCTCCCACGAAAACAGGTGACTGCTTCCTTCATCTATGACCGATGATATAAAAGCATAATCCAAATGAGTGACAAATTTGTATAATTTAAAGTCAAATCCTGTACCAAAAGTCATTTGAGTATAACTCTGGGGTGAACCGCTGTCCATAATATTTATACCCATGCGCAGTGCAAGATTGCGCCCATGAATTGCTTCAAAACCTATATGATTGTCGTGCTGCCCCCTGCTGCTCAGTTCATAATCGTAAGCAACATTAAGCCATTCCAGTGGTGTGTTATAAAAGGCACCTATTCTGAAAAGGCGCGGAAAATCGTCAATTGTCGTTCCACCGCGTTCAAATATTTTTTCTGTATTGGCTTTTAAACGCGAGCCAATGTCTTTGTACACAGCTCCAATCGCAAGTTTATCCGTTGCCTGGTAAAAAACCCCAAAGTCCCCTCCAACACCGGTTGATTCATAATCAAAAGCACTTGTTCCGTCGTTAATGAATTCCATTAAAACCTTAATTGTCAATCCGATGGAAAACTTATCAGAAAACTGCCGGGAGAAACTGCCATAGAATGCATTTGCCGAATGATTTATCTCGCCGGTATCTTCACCAATTGAATTATAAGATCGCAGTTCACCGGTACCGCTTTGCAGCCAGCCAAGTGATAATCCCGCGCCCGGTGGGACTTTCATCCCGAAAGTTAAAAAGTAAATATGCCGGTCAAGCGACATAAAATTGTAGCCGGTTGAAATTATTTTCTGATTGTTAAAACCCGCGAGAGCCGGATTATAATAAAACGAATAGCCGCGTGCGGGAGCAGCAACACCGGTGTTTCCCATGGCAATAGAACGTGCACCTAATCCTAAACGTGTAAACGACCCTGCAAAACGGGCATTTTCATTTGCAAAAATCACAGTTCCCAGAAGCAGTATCATTAAAATAGTTTTTTTCATATTTCCCCGAATATTCTTTAACTATGAGATTCAAAAAGTACTTTAATTTATCACAACCACTTTACCCCAGCTTACTTTTTTTCCGATCTTTGCACGGAAGAAATAAACACCGCTGGCAACAGGCTTACCAACAGCATCACAACCATCCCATTTGGTACTGCGGTCATAAGACCCATTTTCAAAATTCGTTTCATTATCATTAATTGTGACAACCTGTTCCATAGCAAAATTGAAAATTTTTATTTCAACCTGTGTGTCTGATTTAATATCATACTGAAAACGGGTATAGCCGCTGCGGGAAGGAGAAAATGGCGATGGATAGGCATAAACTTGCGGCTTACTTCTCTCCCTGGTTGATATAAAGGAACGGACAACCTGCCATGTGTTTCCATGATCGTTGGTTGTTGCCAATCCGTCAGAGCTGCCCAGCCACCAGCGGTTGCCCGTGCTGTCCGCTTGAGATGCAGCGGAATAGTATTCATTACTTAAAATCTCTTCCCCGTTTTTATAGTCAACGATTGGAGGTGCTGTGTACCAGTTTGCCCCGTTGTCATCAGAAATAAAAAGTCCTTCATCGGCCGCTACAAAAACTGTCTCGCCGTCAAATCCAAAATTGTGCGCGAAAACGCCTTCCAGAACAACCTGCCAGCTTAATCCGCCGTTTGTGGTTTTACTAACAGCACGCACTTCACCCTGGTCAACCGCTTCAATTGTGGCAGCCCATAATGTTTTGGTCGCTTCCTGCCAGGCCATGGCAACGACGAAGTTTCCTGAGATCGGATATTCCTGGTTCTGATGTGTAAAGCGTTGCCATGTCTGCCCGTTATCTTCCGATTTGCTGATGCCATCGGCCGATCCATACCACAAATTACCATTCTCGCTTACCAGGGAAAACCCCCGGTGATTTAAATAGTCCAGGCTTGAAAATGGTTCGCCGTCGGTTGTAACAACCTGCCAGCTCTTCCCCATATCATCTGATCGGCGCAACCCGCCACCAAAGCTTGCAATCCAAACTGTGCTGTCAACAAAGGCAATATCAAAAGTAAGATTTTGCACGGTAGTGGTAGTTGGTGAATACGTTGTTTCATTACGACTGTCGACAGGTTGCTTAACAAATGTCCAGGTTTGTCCGCCATTCCGCGTGTAACTCAGCCCGCCACCAGCCGGCAAATCTTCATCCTGGGCAGTTGTATCGAAAGCCGATGCAATCCATAAGGTACTGTCATCCATCAAATTTAACGCGGATATGCCACCTTTCGCCAGGTAATCATCAGAAGTAAATGCCTGCCAGGTTGTACCCTGGTCAAAACTTACATTTAAGCCATAACCAGTAGCAGCCCAGACGCTGTTTTCCACAGCCAGTATATCAACAATTCCGTTTCCCAGAAAAACAGATGCTGCCTGCGCATCTTCCGTGCTGAACAGAAAACTCTTTTTAAGACCGATCTGAGCAAATGCTGATATCGAAATCAGGTTTAAAACAATAAATAATTTTTTGGAAACTGCCACAGTTTTTTCCTTTCTCATTCCGATATTACTGAATAACCAGTGTATCTGTAAGTGAATCACTCAGGTTATTAACTTTGTCTAACATATAGAAATAAAAGGTATATGTATCCGCAACATTATTTGTACCAACGGATAGAATAACCGAAAAAATACCATCACCGGCAAGAACATCTCCATGAGCACCACCGGCATCACCATCATCAAAAAGATTTATCTTGAGATGACCGCCCTGTCCGTCGCTAATAAAGACACCATCGGATGCCTGTAATTCGCAATAAACACGCTGAATATCAGCCAGCCCCTGTGGTTCATTCACTCTCACCCGGATTGGTATGTTTGCCGGCCGGGTTACTGTATCAGGCATGGAAACAGTAAGGATACTTCCCTTTTTATTTTCAAGATAAATTTCCTGTTCGATTGCTGCGCTGGTAACATCACTTTTGTCTCTTGCAACGAAGTTGAGTCCATAACTTCCCGTCTTCCCCGCTGCGAAGCTTGAGTCCATTTTAAAAGAAAAAATCCCATCCCCGGCAAGGATATCTCCACTGCGCTGTGTATTTCCATCATCTGCCATGGAGAATGGTTCGCCTAATACTGAAAATCCATTTTTTAACAGATCCAGCTCAACGTTTTGAATATCCGTATTTCCATCAGGATCGGATACTTTAATTGTTATTACGGCCTGTGAGCCGCTTTTAAGCGAATCCGGAGCCTGCAAATCCGATACAGAAGGTGCTGTATTGAAGGCGAAAAGAACATCCTGCTGCAGCGGGCCTGCGTCATTTCCATCGAAATCTTCAACAACAAAGTTAAATGTAAATGTACCGGGACCAGCACTTATATCTGTAGGTAAAAACATATTTCGAAAGACACCATCACCGGCTACGATATCTCCAGAGCCGTTAATTCCTCCATTGTCATAGAGTGAATCGCTGAAAATAACATTGCTGCTTTGATCAAGCACCTGGACAATGATGTTCTTTAGATCGGAACTGCCTTGCGGGTCGGTGACAGCAACTTCAACAATAGATGAATCCGTGCTGTTGATATTCCAACGTTCGCCTAAACGTACAGATTTTACAATTGGATCAAAAGTATCTTTAACGCTTGTGCTTTCATCTTCACATGCCGATATTAAAAGTGACAAAAGACCAATTACAAAAAGCTTTTTACCCATAAAATTATTTTCCTGTTTTAATTACTCCAAACCGTACACCACGATCTGAAGCTACAATTTGCTGCTGATTAAACATTTCCATTAGTGCGATAAATATTAGAATACCATATAAAATATACTGCTCACGGCCTTTTTCAATATGGAGCTGGTTAACCCGTTCTTCATAAGATAAACGGTTTATTTTATTATATAAATGCCAAATTTGATCCGCATTCAGTAAATAACCATGAATAGAATTAGGATCGTACTCTCTCAAATTTTGCTGCAGCATTGCCAAAGTACTGATTGTTCCACCAACACCGATAAGCGCTGCATTGTTCTCTTCAAAATATATTTCTGATAAACGATTTTTTATGTAATCCAAAATACTTTTAGTTGTTATACTATCCAGTTTTTCAGAGAGTGTAAATTTTTCTGCCAGGAAAACTGCCCCGATTTTTACTGAAAATGATTTTCTGATATTATTCTTATCACCTAAAATAATTTCCGTGCTGCCACCACCAACATCTGCAACAATAAACTTATCAGCTGATATACCATCGATGGATCCTAGATATGTATATTTCGCTTCATCATCACCGGAAATAATATCTATACTGCAACCTGATTCCGTAAAAACCATTTCGCAAAATTCGCCTCTGTTTTGAGCTATACGCAGTGCTTCTGTCCCAATAATCCGAATATTGTCTATTCCGGTTTGTTTACAAGATTCAATCATTTTCTTAATCAACTGCAGGGTTTTCTCCATGGCATGATCAGTCAGGATTCCTGTTTCCTGCATTCCGGTGCCAAGACCGCTGATTCTAAATTCCTGTTTTAAGATATTTATCGGTTTATTTTTATCAGTCTCCGCACAAAGCAGAAGGACTGAATTTGTGCCTACATCAATAACAGCTTTACGCATCGGAATTTTTTAATAACAGCGCCATCCATTCGCCCATCATTTCTTCCTTCAGCAATTCCCAGCCCTGTGTCCTGTATTTTCCCAGAATATCTTCACGGTCTGTTACGAGTAACCCGGATAATATCAGCCAACCGGTTTTTTTTGAATACGCTTTCAGGGGGCCTGCCAGATCCAGCAATACATTGCGGTTAATATTTGCAACAATTAAATCATACGGCTCGGCTTTAATGTCTTTAAGTTCTGCGCACACCGCCTTAACATGAGTAACGTTATTCAGAGTACAGTTTTCCAGAGCATTTTCTATTGCCAGTGGATCGTTATCAAAAGCCATCACCGGATTTGCACCTTTTATGGCTGCATATATGGCAAGAATGGCACTGCCGGTTCCCGCATCCAGGACTGACATACCGGGATGAACAACCTTTTCCAGCATTTGCAATATCAGTTTCGTTGTTTCATGATGCCCCGTTCCAAAAGCCATTTTTGGTGCAATCGTAATGACTGTCTCACCTTCTCCGGGAACCAGGTTTTCCCAATCCGGCTGAATTAGGATTTTGTCACCCAGCCGGAACGGTTTAAAATTCTTTTTCCAGTTTTCTGTCCAGTCTTCTGATGGAACATCTTCTACTTTTAGTTCAGCCGGCCCATCTACAACATATGTTTCAAGAATTGCTAGCAGCTGCTGTTTTTTATCACTCGTCCAGTCCTTCTGCTCAAAGAATAATTGAAAATGATCACTCAATTCATTGATTCCCTGGCAGCCAAGTTCAAAAAATACAGGTGAAAGTACTTCAAGCAGATTAGGATTGGCATTGACGCGGATTTTAACCCAGGCATTCTGATCCATTTGTTAGCCTTCTTCGTTATATAAAACATACAACAAGGTTTGACCTACAGCTTTCAGGCTTTGCGGACTGCATTTGTCTGCAGTATCCTGCAGAGTGTGCCAATATTTATGGCCGGAGTCCGGATATTCAAAATCAATAATATCAATGGTTGGAATACCTGCTTTATTTAATTGAATGTGATCATCATTCACTGCTGCGCCGATGCGTCTTTCAAATTGTGCATAACTCAACTTTTCTGCAGCAGACCATACTTTATCTACAATTCTTGGTGCATAGCGCTGCGACTGATACTCAATCGGCAGATTTAACTGTGCATCTCCAACCATATCCAGCAGGATTCCATAACGCGGTTTATATCCTTTAAGATTTTCAGAGAAATAACGTGAACCTATAAAATATTTTTCTATCTGGCCTTCATGACCATAATCTTCTCCATCAAACAGAACGATATCCACCCCTATTTCAGGCTTGGCCATGTGCATCTGCCGGGCTATCTCCAGTAAAACAGCCACCCCGCTGGCGCCATCATTTGCACCGGGTATAGGCGTGTTCTGATTTTCCGGTGTATCACGATCAGCAAAAGGACGTGTATCCCAATGGGCACAAAGAAGTATACGATTTCCACTTTTAAGATTAAATGATGCTACAATATTAGTCATCTGAATAACCGTATCTTTAATTGTATCCTGGTATTCAAAATCCTGGGTTAGCACCCGGTCTGCATTATTTTTAAACTCTTTTACAAGCCATTCAGCACAGGCTTTATGTCCCGTACTTCCAGGATTTCGCGGACCAAATTCCAATTGCTTTTCCAGGTAACTAAAGCTTTTTTCAGCATCGAATTGCGGTACTTCCTTTGCACAGGACAGCAGCAACAGAATTGCAAAAATAAGTGTAATTGTTGATTTCCTTTTCATGTGAGTTTCTTTCTTAGATTCTGATTTTAACTCTATCACGCCGCTTTTTCAAATTAGAAGTACAACCCGCCTGTTGACTATTCAGGATTAAAATTAATCCCTGATAGCAATGTTAACGTTGATACCAAACTCGCTGTAACTGTATTTACCCGATATTTTGTTTTGCGTTGCACCTGTTTCGAAGAACATACTGCCCTGCACGCGGCTGTTAAAGCGGTAAGTTGCGGATGGCCTTAATTTCCAGGAACTGTTCTTCTGACGTTCTTCAAACTTGCTGCTGCCCGCCTGACGGGTAAATGAGCGGTTTTCAGACTGATCATATGTAAGTGTAAAATTAATTTCATTCTTAAATGTTCTGCCTTTGAAAGGCCAGATCGGGATCGGGATCCTAAAACCGGTGGATTTTGAATAGTTCATGGTTATTGTAAACGAATTGTTTTCGGTACGTGTGGCGCCACCGGATGTCTGATATGAATAATTGGTACTGTTATTTGCTCTTATTGTAGTAGAAACTCCCCACACCGTTCGAATATTAAATCCTAAAAGCGGTGACCAGCTGTTGGTAAAAGTCTGCTGATACGGCTCAAAACGGGTGCGGTCTGTGCTGAGTTTATTCTTTTCATCATATTTACCGTTATGCCCATGATCGAGCGTAATCGATTGAGCAAAATCTTTAAAAAACAGATATTCTTCCAAACCGCTTACCTGAACATTCCAATCCGGAACAAAACGGCGGATATCGCTGCTGACGCCTTTAAAATCTTTGAGCGGGTCATCTCCCAATGCCAGGAAGGAAATACTTGTTCCACCCTGTTTACTTTGCCCGTTCTGGCTGATGGCTTCGCTGGTGCGGTAATCATGGTTAAAGTTTGCACGGATCTGCTTTCCGATATTAATAGATGTTGATGTGCGCAGATTGTTAGATTTTTGAATGGAAGGTGCCTGCAGAACAATCCCTTCTTCCAGGAGACTTTGGTCTTGCGGTACACCCGGATTATTTGTAAAACCAAGCTGGTAATCCCATTTGGGAATGTCTGTCAGGTATTGATTTGTGATGCTGTTATCTATGGAATAATTAAATTTAATGCTCGACCAGGAATCAAAAACATTGTAAATCATAATCAGCGGATTTGGGATCGATATGCCTTTACTCTCATCGGCATCTTCTTCATCTTCCCCTTCTTTTTTATCATCCCCTGTTTTAGGTTTGGGCCGCGGACGTCCCCTTCGCCCACTGGATTTTGTGTCTTTTTCGGGTGTATAAATCAAATTAACCAGTTTGTTGGGATTAAAAGTGGCGCCGATACGTTTCGATGTACGGTTCACAGCCTGTTTATATTTATATCCCTGCACAAGCTGGTAACGGAAATTTGAATCAAAACTGAAGTCGGGCTGCAGCCATGAGAATAAGGAAGGTTTATAGTCTGCACCAAACTTCTGTGTCACATCTGTCTCACGGCCAAAATCCAGTTTAGAAAATATATTTTTATACAACTGCAGCCGGGAAGTCGAGTCAAAATCTGCATCCGTAATATGCGTCCTGGAAAAGTTAAACGTCATATTCTGGAAAAGCTTGTAGCTGGTACTCAGGGAGCGTGTTGTTCCCGTGTTCTGAGTCCGAGAAATTTGTGCAGTACTGTCACGCCTGAGATTTTCTGTTTCAGTATCAGAAACACTGAGATTCATGGTAATGTTAGTGGGAGAATAATAAACCTTGGTATCATAAATCTCTTTTAAAACAGGAATTGAACGAGTAAATGAGAACGGTTCAACATAATTTTTATTACTGAACGGGATACGATACGAATAACGCTCTTTGTAAGAAATGGAACGGTTATACTTGATATCCCAGCTTGAACGGTTTTGTTTAGCATAGTCAAAATCGAGAGACATTTCATCAATCGTGTACTTGGGCAGCCAATGCTGCGATTTACCACGTTTTTTAATGGTTGTTCCGATACCGTATGTCTCACTGATAGTGGATTGTTCTTCGATCTCATCCGGCAGTTTTCTCAAACCGAACAGTGATTCCACCTTTTTAGTAAATGTATCATTCTGATATCCTGTCAGGTCATCTGTGTTAGGCAGGTATTTCGGGATACTGCGGCTGAATGATGCACGTGCATCAACCGGTAAAGACAAGTCCCAGGATGCCGGTAAGAATTTGTCGAGATAGATATTTCCTGAATAGTTCTGACGTTCTGTTGTACTCCCATCACCAAACTGTGTGCTTATATTATGGAAATCCGCATCCTGACTTTCCCATTCAGCTGTAAAGCGCGCAACATCGGCAAGTTTCAGGTTGGTTTTTACACGCAAAGCAGTCGCTGAATTTTTACGCACATCAGAAAGTCGTAACTCATCGAGCCATATTTCACCGGTAAAAGACTGGCTGTTTTTATTTTTTATACCAATAGTAAAATAACGGATCGTTTTTAAACTGGCGTTCCCGCGGGAAAGATAATAGCCGCCGGGTGAACCGGCCAGGAATATTTTTCTTGTGGCTTTATTTTTGGCAGCTGTGAGCGATGCAAGCCCATCGAGATCTATATCCATCCTGTTACGTTTATTCCAGCCCTGGTAAATATCCTGGCCATATTCATAATAATTATTATCATCCGCTCCAAATCTAATGTAAAACTGTATTTTGGAACTATCCACATCCGGATTCTCAGGAATAATAGGATCACTGCGCCTGCTGCCGTAAAGGAACATCTTCATGCGGCTGTAATTGACCAGGTCCAGTTTGCTGTATAATGTTTTCCGGGCTTCAGCGATAGCTCCTGCCGGAAGATTTTCAAAACGCATAACAAGTGATTGTTCTTTTGAAACAGCATTTGTAATACGATCACGAACCCCGCTTACACCGGGCGGTGAATCATATGGATCCGGTGCTGTCGGCCCCAGGTCTACAGCATTTTCTTCAGTATTGTAAGTTGTAAGAGTAAAAACAGAATCATCTTTAACAAAATCAGTAAGATCAGAACCGGTCAATGTATCTGCAAGAGTCGGGGTGCGATAGCCTTCTTCTTCCCATTCGTTACCCACAAAATCAAACGTTGCCAGGTAAATACGCTTAGGTTCTGTATTCTGAATATCATCAACCCACAAACGGGTGTTGAGCACCTGCTGGAAAGTACGATCAGGATTACCGACACTGTCACTGGGTTGTGACAGCGGGATGCGGAACTGACGCCAGAGCACACGGCCGTCTTTGCTGGTGGAGCCTGTAATCCACTGTCGTGCTTCCACATCATTGGAGTCCAGGGAAAATGAATATGTATAGTAATTATTAAATACATTCAGCTGGCCGTCGCCGTCAAGGTCTTCCGTATCCGGGTAACGTGCACCACGGGCATTACCATTTCCTTCTGTTCCGTTTACCCCTGTGTAATCCACACCATCCGGACGATCCAGCACGCCGCGATTGGGCTCGTTCCAGTCATCAAACGGATCATCGCCCGGCTGACCATTCGGAATTCCATCAATCCCCGTATCTTCATTATCTTCCAGAAGCCCGTTGGTGTTGCGGTCTTCTGTGTTCAGGTTACCCAAACTTGGCTGGCCACGGTAATTTTGACCACGTACATAATAATCTTCAGAAATCGTACCGACATCGATATTGATTCTGCCCGTGTAACCCTTTACCCACAACTCGATGTATTTTGTTTTTTGCTGATCCGGAAAGCTTGCTGTCGACCGCATGATGCCACCCCAGGCACTGTCAGGATCTGCACCTTCTTCACGCCAGAACTCAAGGCCAAGCACGTCTGTTGTTTGACCTGTCTGGGCATTTACATCACGCTCAGGCCAGATTTCTTTTATCGGTGTCTGATTGTACGGATTAAACCAGGTAAATCGCGCACGGCTTTTTTCTGCCATAACCGGATTGTTTACAAATCCGGCTTCGCCCAGTTTTACGGGTGCGCTTGCAGGGGACCATGTTCTGTAGCGGATACCCAGTGTTGTAGTACGTTTACTGGCTTCAAAATCATCAATATAGGCAACACCATTATCATCACCGGTAGATGTATTGTTCAGAGTATTGGGATTTGGAAGCACTTGTGCAAATTCGCCTTCAATTTCAAAACGTGATTCATCACTGGTTTCAACAAGCGGAAGAGCATCCATCATGTCCGTAAGAAAACGCGGCTTAAATTTAAAGGCTGCATTCACATCCCACACAAAATTCTGGAATGGCTCCTGTCCCACCCGCACACGACGGTCTACGGTTGATTTATTCAGGTATAAACCGGTCATCCCGATAAATGAGTCATCCAAAAAACGATATTCCAGCCGTCCGCCAAGGATTGTCTTTTTATCAAGCTGGAAGAGATTGGCTCGTTCATATTTGATACTTAAATCGGCACTGGAACGTTTTGCTTCATTTGAGATAAGTGTTAATTGTCCGCTGAAGTAATCGATAATATAATCTTTTTCGCGTTCCAGGTTTCTGCCATTCAGTGTAACAACTTCGCTGCCTTCCAGTACATAAAAGCCAAGATCAAAAGTGGATTTTGTACTTTTGGATGTGATAATCATTTCAAATTTACTTGCAGACTGCAACGCCGAAGTATTTGTCTGCGACAGGTTATACATTTTTACACGATTCTGGTCGATCAGCCCGGGGAAAATACTGCCTTCTAAAGGATCAAATGGCTGTAACGTCGGGAAAATCAATATCCCCTTTGCCCGGTCAATGATGTAGGGATTCTGGTCGACTTTTTCATCGGAGCCGGGTCCCCCATTTTCATCCACAATATCCAAACCAAGCAGTGTAAGAAATGTTTTTTCTCCCTGGTTCTGGCTTTGTTCATTGATCGTCTGGATCTGCATTTCAAAACCTTCAGACTCTATATTTGAGCCACCCAGCGAGTAAACATTGCGCATCATCAGTTTCCAGGTATCTTTAAAAGCCGGGTTATCTGTCGGCGGAACCATCTGCTTTGGTTTGATCATTTTCAGAATAACGGTACTTGTTGTGTCGTCTTCCAGCAGCGTCCCATATTTTAAGCCATTTGAAGTAGCATAAGAAACAGCAAGCAGTGTGTTATTATCCACATTCTGATTCAGCCAGAAAAAACCCCTGTAGGGATCAAAATTATACTGTTCCTGGCTTAGACGGATAAAAGTACCTTTGTCCACTTTGCCATTATCACTATCTGTAAGAACAAGGTCATTAAAATCATAACCTTCATAAGGTTGCGGATCAATTGCAGCAATCCCCTGCTTTGCCTGGTCATCCGTGGAATTAACAGAAAGCCAGACTTCCAGCTGTGTTATATCTGTTCCTTCGGTATAAATAAACTGCTGCAGATCGGAAGTAAAACCCTTTTCAAAATTATTACGGTAGGTGGAATCAACAAAAAAGTAACGGTTTTGAATAAAATTAATATCTTTTACGGTGGATGTTGCCGAGCTTGAGCTACCGGATATTTTTAATTCCTGCTGCTCGCCACGTTCAAGAGAAGCGATAGTGGTCATAAACAGGTTACCCATTCGCAGATCAGCTTTTAAACCAAACAGTCCTTTATTTGAACCGCCAAAAATTACATATTTGGTTGACGGCAGTGATAGTGACACGTTCCCGGCTTCAATCTTTTCAACGATTTCGTCTTCATCGCCATCGTAACGCAGCTTCAGGGTGTTTTCAATATCAGTTACAGCTTCACTGTTTTGCTGAACAGAAACGGTTACCTTTTCACCGATTTTTCCTTCAACAGTAAACTGTTGCGTCTGGTTAAAACGCGGGCTGAATGTATTCTGATTTTCACGGGCACTGGTGGCTGAACCGGAGCGCTCTTCCGTTCTGCCCGATAAATCGAAGGAAATATTTCCCGTAACACGCAGACTTATTCGGTCTGAACCGAAAATACGGGTAAACGTCTCACTCTTAATTCTAAAAGGAATATCCAGCTCGATGGCGCCAAATTCGGCTTCTTTTTGATTAAGAATAGCATCACTGAATTTTCGCTTGAACAACTCTCTTTCGTTAAAAGCAAGACGGCGCTCCACGTAAGTATCCAAATCAAGTACAGCCGGAAAATAAAACTCCACATCATCGATAGATTCTTTGATTGAGATGTACTGACCGGTTGAATCCAGTGTAACAGATCTTTTGTAAGCGCCTGGTTTGAGTGCAAAGAAGGTGGAATCGACGGAATACTTTTCAAGTCCGAATAATTCTTCTTCAAAAAGATTAACTGTTTTGGGTGGCGGCGGAAGTTCCATCCCCATCTGGCCAAACACAGTTTCTGATGAAAGTATGAGAAACAGTAACGCCGAAAGGGCAGAATACCGGAGTCTCAGTCCCTGTTTTTTATCTGTCATAAAAATCGATTAGTCTTACAAAAATTTACTTAACAGTAGCAATGGCTATATAGGGACTTCCTCCATTATGATTTGAAAATGTTGCAGGTTTGGAATTTAGGGTGATCGGTCTTGTATTTCAAGACCTTTTTATTTCTCCGCCAGGTAACCTGGATTCTTATAGTTCTTTTGCTGATACATCACCTGTTTTTTATTGTTCCTGGATATTCGAACCCGTAACAGCAATCTGCAGGCACTACAGCGATTTGATTAGTTTAGATTACCCTTTTTTTATATATTGCCACGTTTTAAAATCATATTATGGATAAATGAAGAATCTTTTTAGTAAAAGAGTAAATTTCTGAAAGAAAAAAACATATCTGGTATCTTGATTTGTAAATGAAAATTTTAAACCGCTATATATTAAAAGAACATATCGGCCCGTTTATTTTTGCCCTGGCAGTTATCATGTTTATCCTGCTGATGCAATTTCTTGTAAAATACATCGGCCAGATTTTTGGTAAAGGGTTATCGTTTGTCACCATCATACAGCTAATAATGCTAAACCTGGCATGGATGCTGGCGCTTGCTGTACCGATGGCTACACTGATTGCCGTATTAATGGCTTACGGACGTTTATCCGCTGACAATGAAATCACCATATTAAAATCCAGCGGGATCAGTATTTACCGTTCCATCCGTCCTTCACTTATGTTTGGGTTTGTTCTAACCCTTGTGATGGTCTACTTTAATGATCAGATTTTACCCGATACAAATCATGCGGCACGCAAGATGTTCCAGGCAATTAAACGTAAAAAACCTACGCTTTCTCTTGAAGAACATATTTTTTATGAGCTTTCCAATTTCGCTTTTGTTGTGGATCAGATAGAAAAACCACTACCGGATGAATGGCTTGATTTAGGCGGGTTGCTTGGCCCCGAATACGATAATCATGATCAGATTGATCGGCTTAAGAATGTAACCATTTTTGACCGCAGTGACCCCGATGTTACAACCACCATCAATGCAGAAGAAGGCTACATGGTATATTCTCCGCAAAAAAAGGCTCTGATCTTTACGTTATTCAGGGGAGAATTTCACGAACTGGACTTTAAAAAAATTGAAGAATACCAGCGCTCCGAATTTCAGCGCCACATTGTAAATATTCCCGCTAAAGACTTTGAGCTGGAAGAAACAGACAGCAACTACCGAAGCGACCGTGAAATGAATATTTCCCAGATGCAGGCCGAAGTTGAAAAAAACAGAACCCAGGCAACTATTCAGGCTGACAAAATCAAAGAAGATCTTGCGCAAAACTTCAAAAGCATTGACAGGCTTCTGGAACTCTTAAACAACGATACCCTTGTTGCAGAAGTTGCACGTGATTCAATCCCTGAATTTACGCCTGTTCAGTGGCGGAATGCCTATTTAAAAGCCATGCGTACAGCAGACAGACACGCTGTAAAAATGAAGACCAATCTCAGTTTGTATTCAAACTACAAAAAGAATATCAATAAGTATGAAGTGGAAATTTACAAAAAATTGTCTATTCCCTTTGCCAGCCTGATGTTTGTATTAGTAGGCGCTCCCCTGGGCATTATGGCACGAAAAGGCAGTATGGGCATTGCAATCACACTAAGTCTGGGATTTTTTGTGCTATACTGGGCCTTCCTGATTGGGGGAGAAAAACTCGCCGATCGCGAACTGCTATCACCATTCTGGGCGATGTGGGCACCTAATGTTATTGTCTTCTTTGCCGGGATTTATTTAATATGGCGTGCTGTGCGGGAGAGCTCCTTTATCAATTGGGATCGTCTCAAAAAGCTGGCTAAAATTTTCGACCGCTCCGGGAGTGATTCAACCGAATGATTTATAGATTAGAAAGATACCTGCTTAAAAAATTTATTATAAATCTCTTTGTGGCAGTTAGTGGATGGATCATCATATTTGTCGTCATTAATATGATCGAAGAAATTTCGACATTTATCGATAATGGCGCATCTCTGCAACAGTTTTTTCTTTATTATTTTTATTTTATTCCCTACATCATCAGCCTGACATTACCTGTAGCCATGTTGTTGGCAGTATTATTTGCTGTGAGCAATCTTGCGCAGCATAATGAAATTATTGCACAGCTTTCATCCGGTGTAAGTCTATACAGAATTTTAAGCCCGTTGTTTATAAGTGCGTTTTTAATAAGTATCGGCTCCGGATTTTTTAATGAATATGTCGTCCCTGCTGCGAATCAAAGCCGTCTTGATCTTGAACGGTACGATATAAAAAAGAATCCCCGCAACACCGGACAGCTTCGTAATAATATTTATGTGCAGGATACAGACAATCGTAAAATGGCCATCAAATATTTTAATGGCAGGAAAAATCAGGCACGCGATATCAGCCTGCAAACCTTTTCCGGTTCTGTTTTAACCGAACGTATTGATGCAAAAACAATGACCTGGCGCGATAGCAGCTGGGTTTTACAGGATGCAAACATACGACGCTTTTATGCAGATTCCGAGAAAGTCTGGTTTAAAAAGGATACCGTTATCAGCAACAGCAGAGTCAGGCCCGTGAATCTGATGGATGTGCAGAAAAAACCGGAAGAAATGAGTTATGCTGAACTAAACACATTTATTGAAGAATTACGTGCTATTAGTGCAGACCCCAGAAAATGGCTTGTTGAAAGACATTTGAAAATTGCATTACCGTTTGCTAACTTCATAGTAGTTTTGATTGGCGCACCCTTCGCATCAAGGAAAAGACGCGGTGGTATTGGCCTGAGCTTTGGTTTAAGCCTGCTCATAAGTTTCTCCTTTTTTATTATAATTCGTTTTGGACAAGTATTAGGCCACCAGGGGACATTGGAACCTTTTCTTGCCGCATGGCTTGGAAATCTGATCTTTTTAGCACTTGGATTAATCTCATTATTTTCTGTTAAGAAATAACCGCTTTAGCGAGGGATAAGAATGAGAGCATGGTTTCTCTTCATTTTTAGTGTTGCCGCTTTAATTGTATCTGATCTTTACGCAGGCAGCAAAAATATTGTATTAAACTCACTTTCCGAGAATATTTTTATTGACGGGTATCTGAACGATGAAGCCTGGAAATCTGCAACACGTATCACTGATTTTTACACATTACAACCGGTAGAAGGCCAGCCTGCGGATGAAAAAACCGCGCTCTTTCTGGGCTATGACAGGGACTATTTATATCTTGCACTGATTTGTTTTTATGATGACCCTTCCAATATTCGGGCAACGGTTGCCAAACGCGATGAAATCTTTGAAGATGACTTTGTAATTTTATATTTGGATACCTTTGATGATGGCAAATATGCCTACCAGTTTGCATTTAATCCTTATGGCATCCAGGCCGATGGAATTTTTACAGAGCATGTTGGTGAAGATTTCAAACCTGATTTTATTTTTGAATCGAAAGGCCGCATTTTCCAAAAAGGTTATATCGTAGAATCCCGAATACCGTTTAGCAGTCTAAACTTTCCTGATAAAAATGTTATGAACTGGCGCCTTGGGGTGATGCGCAGGACTCAATTTTTAAACCATGACGTTGTATGGCCGGCATTTACAAGAAACTCAACCGAATGGGTTGGGCAGTTCGGAAAACTTCAGGAGATACATTCAATTAAAACGGGAAAGCGTCTTGAGATTCTACCGGAATTTTCGTCATTCAGAAGAGATGTCCTTACCGCTAATGAGTTAAAAGATGGTCCCATAAAAGGGGAACCCGGCTTAAATGTAAAATTTGGCGTTACTTCCGGACTAAACCTTGATGTTACCTTTAATCCGGATTTCAGCCAAATTGAATCCGACGAAAACAAAATCGATGTCAATCGCATCAAACCCCTTTACTTTAAGGAAAAACGGCCATTTTTCCTTGAAGGTACAGAGATTTTCGAAACACCTATTCAGGCTGTTTATACCCGTCAGATTGTCAATCCTTTGGCCGGGATTAAACTTAGCGGGCGCAGCGGTGATTATTCCATAGGATTGCTCAGTACACTGGATGAATACCAGGGTTCCAGGGATTATTTAATCGAAAAAACAAATCAGAATGGTCTCTATTACTGGATGCCCGAATATTCGACCTATCTGAATGGGCTGGATAAGAAATATGGTGATAAGAAAAGTTTAAACAACATTTTACGTGTAAAACGCAATATTCTTGAAAACAGCAGTGTCGGCTTTCTGGCAACGGATCGCGAATTTGAAGACAGTTTTAACAGGGTCTACGGGCTGGATGGCCGCTTTGCAATTACATCAAATTATGTATTTACAGTGCAGGGGCTCTATTCTCAAACCAAAGATCTTAACAGTACTAAATCGATACAGGATCCTGCTTTTTATGGTAACTTTTTTCATACATCAGATAACTGGAATATTCAGCTCTTCTATAATGATTATGCTCCGGACTTCCGCGTGGAGAACGGTTTTATTGAACGCGCAGACATCAGTAGCCAGGGATTTCGTGAAGCAGGAATTCAGACATGGTATAATTTCCAATGGAAAGACAGATCTTTGCAAAACTTTACGCCCTATTTTTACACTACCAGAATTTATGATTATAATGGCGCTGTAATTGAGAATAACCTTGTGCCTTATATTAATTTGAAATTCGATTTTAAAACAGATTTAACTTTAACATATTACTACTCAAAAGAATTTTATAACGGATCAAATTTCAATAAAAATGATTATGTGATTGATATACAAAACTCTTATTTTCAGTGGCTTCAGCTGGATTTGCATCACTTTACAGGTGATGAAATTTATTATTACTCAGCCCTGCCTTTTTTGGGATATATAAACTATAATTCATCATCCCTGGTTCTTAAACCGTTAGATTTTATTAACATGGAGTTTTCTTATCGTTACTACCGTTTTACCGGCGGTAATGGTGGAGTTAATTACGGCTTAACCCAGGATATACCGCGTTTAAAAGTCACTTATCAATTAAATCAGAATATTGCTTTTCGGATTATTGGAGAACAAGTCCGGGAAAAATATGATGATCCGGCATTCGATTATCTGAATTCGGGACAACTGGATTTTAACTTTCTGGCAAGTTATACTCCTTCGCCCGGAACGGTAGTCTTTTTGGGATATAATGATCTTCAGCAGCGTAATGATAACTATACAGGCGGTTGGCTTTTTAACAATTACCGCCGTTCTCAACGCGGATTTTTCCTGAAACTGTCTTACCTTTTCAGGATTTGATTCTTAATCTTCAAAATTGCTGTTTCTTAATCTTTTAATCTGTGAACGCGCTTTCTTTTCTTTCAACCTTTTCTCATTAACCTGGCCTGGAACAAACGTTCTGCGGCGTATTTTTTTTTCTGTTAAAGCGTTCTTGATGAGCGCAATCAATTTTTCAAGTGCATCCCTGCGATTGGCAAATTGCGACCGGTGTTTCTGAGATGAGACCTGTAATATATCGTTTTGAACCAATTGATTTTTCAGCCGCTCTTTAAGCATTTCCTTTTTATAATCCGTAATTCCCTGGATATCATTTATGTTGATTGAAAGCAAAACTTTACTGCTTACTTTATTCACATGCTGTCCACCCGGTCCGCTGCTGCGGATTGCCTTAAATTGCAGATCGTTATCATCAATGTGACAGATCGCTGTTATAGCAATAAACCCCATTATGAATCAGTCCCGGAAATTCTCATATTGCAGCGGAATGGAAATATCAGCAGCTTTGAGCATACTGATCGCCTGCTGCAGGTCATCACGTTTTTTCCCGGTCACACGAACTTTATCTCCTTGTATGGCAGCCTGGACTTTCATTTTTGTATCTTTGATCATTTTAACTATCTTTTTGGCCATATCTGTTTCTATACCCTGCTTAACTGTTAAGTCCTGACGTGCTCCTTTTCCTGATTCCAGCACTTTTCCCTTTTCCAGAAATTTTAAGTCTATTCCCCTGCTTACCATTTTGGATTGCAGAATATCAAACATCTGTTTAAGCTGAAAATCCGATTCAGAAAACATAGTAATAATGTCTTCTGCAAATTCATATTTTGAATCGGTCCCCTTAAAATCATAACGTGTGGTTACTTCACGATTGGCCTGATCAATGGCGTTTGTCAGTTCATGCTTATTCAGTTCTGAAACAATATCAAATGAAGGCATAACCTTCTCCTTTCGTTATCTTTCAAAGAATGTACAATTCATGCACACTGCTTAATTAATTACCTGAAAACTTAACATTTTTTATGATTCATTTTTTTTAAGATTTCCTGAAATTCAGTAAAATTAAAGGCTTAAGACCATTTAATTAACTTTTGGCACAACAATTGTTCTATTTACAATCGTAACTTTTAAATTAAATTACTCAACAAGGAGATTTGATGAAAAACTTTATTTTAGCCTTTTTTATTTCAGTGGCCTGGGTTTTAGGACAGGATAGCACTTATGCAAATCCTGCTGCCGACTCACTCACTGTTACAAACACGCTACAGGAAAATTCCGGGGTCCAGCGGCTCAATCTGGAAGATTTTAAGAAATTTTATATTGGTTTTACATCCAGTGATCATGCCCTGGAAGTTATCACGCTTAATATTAGTGATATCGCGGGAACAGACAGCAGTTATAATTTTAATTATACACTGAATACACATAATAATCGTGAAGACGGCAATGGTCAGATCTGGCCGGAAAGGTCTCTCATACGTTTTCAAAATATGGAAGAAGGTCGTATATCCATCCCGGATGATGGTAAAATCGTTTTTGAATCCGTATCAATGGATACGCTTAACTATTGGAAACTTAAGGAGAAATAATTATGAAATATCTATTATCAGCATTTTTAGTTACACTGTTATTTTCATGCAATCAGCAAAAAGTGACACAGCTTGAGAGCGAACTGGCCCAGATAAAAAGCCAGAATGAAATGATCCGCGAGCAATCGCAAAGCAAAGACCGTTTTATTGAAGAATACACATCAACCTTAAATGAAGTGTATGACAACCTGGAAAGTATTCGTAAACGCGAAGGCTTAATTACTGAATATTCCAAAAGTCTTGAAAAAAGCAAACAAGCCAGTGTTAAAGAAAAAATGATCAGTAATATCCAATCAATCGATAGTTATATTAACCGCAGTAAACAAAAACTTTCCACGCTGAGAACACGTTTCCAGGAATCTGAAGTAACCAGCAAATCTTTTGAAGAAACAATAGAAAAATTAACAAAAGAACTGGAAGAAAAGGAAATGTACATCGCGGAATTACGCGGAGCCGTTGATTCACTTAACAATAAAGTTTCTCTGGCATCTGTTGCTCTAAAGCAGCGTGATATGATTATTGAAGAACAAACCGAACAGATGAACATGGCCTATTATGTTATAGGGACCGATGAAGAACTTGAGCAAAAAAGCATCATTACTGAAAAAGGCGGTCTGCTGGGAATTGGAAAAACAACTGTTGTTGCAGATTCCTTTAATAATGATGATTTCAATAAAACAGACATTGTAAATACGGAAGAAATTAAGATAGAGAAGAATGTAGATGATATTGAAATAGTTTCTTCACATGATCCGGAATCTTACGAATTAGTAGCAGAAGGAAACGGAGAAACACGTCTTGCTATAAAAAACCCGAACAATTTTTGGAAAATGCGCTACCTGGTTATTATTACAAAGAGTTAATCCAAAGGCCTGGTGACTCTTTTGTTGAAAAGCCCGCTTCCTGCTCCCGGCGGGCTTTTTTATTTTACTCTACAACAATCTCAGGCACCCTTAAATCGCGCAGCATCAATAATCGACCACAGGTGAACTAACCAACCCATTAAAAATATCCAAAGTACTCCGGCTAAAACAAACTGTACAATCGCAATCAATAATCTTCCCTGTATTAATTGACCTAATCCCGGAATGAAGAAACTTGCTAATGCGGCAATTACATTTCCTGTTGAACCCTGACCTGACATTTCTGATTCCTTATTTTAATCCTGGTAACTTTCAATTGGCGGGCAACTGCATATAAGATTGCGGTCACCATGGGTATTGTTAACCCTTGCAACAGCAGGCCAAAACTTATTTTCCCTGATATAATCTGCCGGATAAGCAGCTTGTTTCCTTGTATAAGGATGATCCCACGCGTCTCCTGCAATTTCAAAAGCGGTATGCGGAGCATTTTTAAGAACATTGTTTTCTCTATCGGCTTTGCCGCTTTTTATGTCTTGTACTTCATGGTAAATAGCAATCATTGCATTACAAAAATTATCAAGCTCTTTTTTTGATTCACTTTCCGTGGGTTCAATCATCATTGTACCTAAGACCGGCCAGGCAACCGTTGGCGCATGGAATCCGTAATCGATCAGTCGCTTTGCAACATCTTCCACTTCGATCCCTGCATCATTTTTAAACGGGTGCAGGTCAATAATCATCTCATGCCCAACAAAACCTTTTTTGCCTTTATATAAAATCCGGTAATAATTATTTAAGCGTGCACGAATATAATTGGCATTAAGGATAGCGATTTCTGTTGCGTTGCGCATACCGTTGCTGCCAAGCATTTTCATATATGCATAAGAAATGGGCAGAATACTTGCACTTCCCCAAGGCGTTGCAGAAACCGCGCTGATTGCATTTTTCCCGCCGGTTTTTACTACTGCATGGCCGGGCAAAAAGTCAACAAGATGAGCAGCGACGGCAATTGGCCCCATTCCAGGACCGCCCCCACCATGTGGTATACTGAATGTTTTATGTAAATTTAAATGGCAAACATCGGCCCCGATAAATCCCGGACTGGTTAAACCAACCTGGGCGTTCATATTGGCGCCATCCATATATACCTGTCCGCCATTGTCATGAATTATTTTAACCATTTCCCTGATGGCTTCTTCAAAAACACCATGCGTCGATGGGTATGTAATCATAAAAGCAGCCAGCTCTTCACGGTATTGAATTGCTTTTGTCTTAAGATCTTCCACATCTACATTACCACCTTCATCACATTTGACGATAACGACTTTCATTCCTGCCATTGATGCACTTGCCGGATTTGTTCCATGGGCAGATGAAGGGATAAGGACAACTTTCCGCTGATCCTGTCCAAGGTGCTTAAAGTAAGCTCGTATTACCATCAATCCTGTGAATTCGCCCTGGGCACCGGAATTGGGTTGCAGTGAAACAGCTTTAAATCCCGTGATATTGCACAAAATGTTTTTCATATCTTCGATCAGTTCCTGGTACCCTGCAGCCTGTTCCAGTGGCACAAATGGATGCAGTGAAGAAAATTCAGGCCAGCTGACCGGAATCATTGCGGTAGCCGGATTAAGTTTCATCGTGCATGAACCAAGCGGGATCATGGCTGTGTTAAGTGCCAGGTCTTTATTCTCGAGTTTTTTAATGTAGCGCATCATCTCGGTTTCTGAAGAATAACTGTTAAAAACCGGGTGTGTCATGAAAGCTGATTGGCGGATTAAAGATTCCGGTAAATCTAATTTCGTTTCTTTAAACTCTGAGTCTGCTAATTTTTCAAATTTGTATCCGCAAGCTTCCGCAAAAACACTTAACAACTCATTTATATCTTCAGGTGACGTTGTTTCATCAATTGAAATTCCAATGGCTGCATCAGCGAAATAGCGAACATTAATATTTTGCGCACTAAGCAGATCAGCTGCTTTGGTAAGAATTTCTTTGTTATGTGTAATTTTTAAGGTGCCAAAATAGTTATTATTTAACTGGTTGTAACCCATCTTTTTAAGATTGTTTTCCAATACTTTGGTATAACCATATATCCTGCCGGCAATTTTTTTCAGACCTTCCGGGCCATGATAAACGCCATACATCGATGCCATAATTGCCAGCAAAGACTGAGCCGTACAGATATTTGAAGTCGCTTTTTCACCGCGTATGTGTTGTTCTCTTGTTTGTAATGACATACGATATGCCGGGTTACCATGCCGATCTATCGAGACACCGATTATCCTTCCGGGAATTTGACGCTTGTATTCATCACGTGTGGCAAAAAATCCTGCATGCGGCCCACCATATCCAAGGGGAACTCCCAAACGCTGAGATGAACCTATAACTACATCTGCGCCCATTTCACCGGGAGCTTTTAAAAGAGTCAAACTTAAAAGATCTGCAGCAACGGCTACCTTTACATCATGTTTGTGTGCGCTCTCAATTAAATCCTTAAAGTCTTCCACATTTCCATCATCATCAGAATATTGGATAAGGGCGCCGTAGACCTTTTCATCAAACACAATATTTTTTGTATCTACAACACGTAATTCTATATCAAGCGGCAAAGCGCGGGTTTTAAGAACGTCAATTGTATGCGGGAACACTTTATCTGAAACCAGAAAAACAGCAGCATTGTCCTTAACCTGGGAAGATTTTCGAAGTCTGTAAAGCATGGTCATTGCTTCCGCTGCCGCGGTAGCTTCATCAAGCAATGAAGCATTTGCCACTTCCATTCCTGTAAGATCAATCACCATGGTTTGATAGTTAAGCAACGCTTCAAGACGACCCTGCGCAATTTCTGCCTGGTATGGTGTGTATTGTGTATACCATCCCGGATTTTCAAAAATATTACGCAAGATAACGCTTGGTGTAATGCAATTATAAAAACCCATTCCAATATAAGTTTTATAAAGTTTGTTTTTTTGTGCTGTTTCTTTAAGCTTCTTAAGGAAGGTATTTTCTGACAAACCGTTTGCTGCTTCAAGTGCATCAGAATTACGAATATCTGCAGGAAGGGTTTTGGCAATCAGCTCTTCAATACTTGCTACACCAATTTCTTCCAGCATCTTGCTCTGTTCTTCTTCGTCCGGACCAATATGACGTTTCTGATATTCATTCAATATTTCGATATTTAATGACATGTATTCCTCAAAACTTTTATAATTTTTTTATCAAATTCCACACTAAAACATTTAAAATCGGATGTTTTAATTTAACATATTTATAACCAAAAAAGAAACATGCTTTCTGCTTATTTATTATTTATGAGATATTGATTTTTTGATGACAAAATATTCAAATTATTGCTTATTAAAAACTTGCAGGTTGTAATAAAAATTTAATGTGTAAATACAAGAATTATTCATCTTTAAGAAATAAACGATTAGAATTCTTCCTTAAATAGTGCAGTATTTAAATACACGAGGAAAACTATGTTTATTGGTCATTTCGGAGCCGGGTTTGCAGGAAAAAAAATAAGTAAACTTCCGTCTTTAGGTACACTGTTTATGGCATCACAGTTCATTGATCTCTTGTGGCCCGTTTTCCTGCTTCTGAATATCGAGCATGTAAAAATTGACCCCGGGAATACTGCTTTTACCCCCTTAGATTTTGTCAGCTATCCCTTTTCCCACAGTTTATTTGCTGTCATCGTTTGGGGAGCACTTTTCGCAGGGATTTATTATTGGGTTAAGAAAGATCTCAAAAGTTCACTTTTATTGGCTGCATTAGTTTTAAGCCACTGGATATTGGATTTTATTACTCATCGGCCGGATTTACCCCTGGTTCCGGGAATAGATTTAAAAGTCGGACTGGGGCTTTGGAATAGTGTTCCATTCACTATATTGGCAGAAGGTTTTGTTTTTGCCGCAGGAATATTCTTGTATATCAAAACAACGAAAGCCATCAATAAAAAAGGAATATATACACTTTGGGGACTTATAGCTTTTCTCACTGTTATCTATATTTCCAATATTATCGGCCCGCCGCCGCCCGGTGTTGAACCGATTGGCTACATCGGATTATCACAATGGTTAATTGTTGTATGGGGATATTGGATCGATCGTAACAGGAAAAGTTCCGGCCCTTGAGCATACCTGTTAAATAAAGTGCTTTTCTGCTAAAAAAAATTATATAAAGACGAATATAATTACTAAATTTTTGCAATTACTTTATTCTGATTTTTTTAATTTTTAAATATGAGATTCCCCAAAAAACTTATAGTTATTCCCTTTCTTTTTCTTCTCTTCCTTTATTTATTATATACAATACATCAGGATGTTAAAGAGCAGACAATAAATAAATTTAATGACCAGCAAATGCTTCTTGCCAAACAGGCTTCCAAGAGCATCGAAAAACTGTTTATAAGTTTCAGACACGAAGTATCTTACCTTACCACAATTGATGATATAATCAATTTAACGGCCAACGGCCGTGCTCTCCTGGAATCGTATTACCACCATGCAAACAACACAATCAAAGCAATCACGCGAGTCAGTGCAGAAGGAAAAATTTTATATACTTTTCCGCACAACGATAATGTTCTCGGAACAGATATTTCTTTTCAACCGCATGTTGCTCAACTTTTGGAAACCAAACAACCTGTAGTAAGTGATGTTTTTCGGGCAGTCCAGAATTATCAGGCAATAGCTTACCATATCCCGGTTTTTAAAAACGGAGAGTTTGACGGCAGTCTTGCCGTATTGATCCCTTTTGACCTTATTGCCCAGGATTACCTGGAAACTATTCGCATCTCTGAAAATGGTTATGCCTGGCTCATTTCAGAAAATGGAGTAGAGATCTACTGCCCCGTACCCGGCCATATTGGAAAAAATGTATACTTCACCAGCAGCGATTTCCCATCTGTTCTGGAAGTTTGTAAAAAGATGATGAAGGGTGAACAGGGTATTGGCAATTATTATTACAATGCCGTTGCTAAACTAAGCGGTAAACCGCAATTAAAACAATGTGCTTATTACCCGATAAAGCTGGAAAACACATTCTGGTCTATCTGTATCAATACTCCTGAAAAAGAGATACTGGCTACAATGACCAGCCTTAACACGAAATTGTTCATCCTGATTGCTGTTTTCCTGGTTGGAGGTATTCTTTATTCCTATTCATTCTTAAAAGCGTCCCTGGTTCTAAAAGAAGCCAAAAAAAGATTATTCGCAGAAAATGCACTACGCAACAGCGAAAAACGATTCAGAGAACTTGCAGATCTGCTGCCGTTAATAATTTTTGAGACAGATTCCAATAGAAAGCTCACCTACCTAAACAATAAAGCAGCTGAAATAATTGGTTATACGATGAGTGATGTTGACAAGGGGCTGATCATTGAAACAATCATTGCTAAGAATGATCACAAAAAACTGCAGGATTTTCTAAATTCAGTCCTTGACAGCAAAGATGAATTACCAAGAGAGTTTGTTGCCTTAAAGAAAGATCAGAAATCATTTCCAGTTATCATTTACTGTAATCTTATCCTAAAAAATGACCAGCCAATTGGTGTTCGTGGTATTATTCTTGACATCAGTGAGCGAAAAAAGCACGAAATTGAACTCGAGAAGAGTGAAGAACAATTCCGCAACTATGTAAACAATGCGCCGGATGGATTAATAGTGTGCGATCCGCGTGGTCAGATTAAAGATGTGAATCCGGCTTTTTGCTTTAACACAGGCTATACCAGGGAAGAGCTGCTTACTTTAAATATACTTAACCTTATTCCGCAGCATGAAAAGAAAACGGTAAAACAATTCCAGAATGCCCTGATAAATTCCCGTAGAGCAACTTCCGATTTTACTTATATCAAAAAAGACGGTAGCCAGGGATACTGGACCGCAGACATGGTGCAACTTTCCGATAACAGATTTCTTGGTTTTGTAAAAGACATAACCGAACGCAAACTTTTGGAAGACCAGTTCCGACAGGCACAAAAAATGGAAGCCATTGGACATCTGGCAGGCGGTATAGCACATGACTTTAACAATTTACTTACTGTAATAAACGGTTACAGTGAAATGATTTTGAATTTCAAGAAAAAGGACAATCTTGATGAAAATATGCAACAGATTCTTAAAGCAGGGCAACGTGCTGAAGCTTTGACACGGCAATTACTGGCATATAGCCGTAAACAACTACTTCAACCCAAGATTTTGAATATCAACCATCTTCTTGCCGATGTGGAACAGATGTTAAATCGTCTTATTGGTGAACACATCCATCTGGAGATTCGCTATGGAAAAGATATCAGCAATATCAAAGCCGATCCCGGGCAGCTGCAACAGGTAATTTTAAATCTTGTAGTTAATTCACGTGATGCCATGCCCAATGGTGGTTCCCTAAAAATTGAAACAGAAAATATCTCCGTAGAAAAGGTTTCCGAAAATACTCCCGGTCTAAAAACCGGAAAGTTTGTTCTTATTAAATTAAGCGATACCGGTTTTGGCATGGATAAAACCACACTTAATCAGATTTTTGATCCTTTCTTTACAACCAAAACAGAAGGTAAAGGAACAGGATTGGGACTTTCTACAGTCTATGGGATTATTAAGCAGAGTGGTGGATTTATCTTTGTTGAAAGCACACCCAATAAAGGTACTCTATTTAAAATATATCTTAAGTCAGTCAAAGATGACCTGCCCACTCCAAGCATCGTGCAACCTTTTAATGATAAAAACACGGGTGAAAAACACATATTTGTAATAGAAGATGACCGTGCAGTTCGTGATTTAACCGTAAAAATTTTAACTGATTACGGTTTTAAAGCGACTTCCGCTGCCAATGGAAGAGAAGCGTTTGAACTGCAGCATTATTTTGAAAAGGTAGATCTCTTATTAACCGATGTCATCATGCCCGGGGAAAGTGGAACCGATATTGCAAGGAAAATAAAAGAAAAGTTTCCTGATCTACCCGTCCTGTTCATGTCAGGATATTCCGGGGAAACAATCACTCAACGTGGTATTCTTGACAGGACCACTCATTTTATTCAAAAACCATATTCACCTGCAAAACTACTGCAAAAAATAACAGAAGTACTGGAAGCTGTAAAAAAAGCTTAATATGGGAGTCATGATGGGTAAAAATAATAACAAGATCGCTGCAGGTTCTTCAATAGGTTTAGGATCAATCTTAGCCGTTGTGATTTCATGGACAACCAATAAATCAATCATCTGGGCTGTTATCCACGGGATTCTGAACTGGTTTTATGTCATTTACTACATGATCACGCAGGACGGCTGGAACTGGTTTTAATTCGTGCCAAATTAGTGTGAATCATAAATAATTTTTCCACCCAGGATTGTTTTGTCTACATGCACATCTTTTATCGTTGAATCGGGTATTTCAAATAGATTTTTATCAAGAATAACCAGGTCAGCCAGTTTTCCTTTTTCCAAACTGCCTTTAATATCTTCTTCAAATGATGCAAAAGCCGCATCAATTGTATAGGCCCGTAACGCTTCTTCCACAGATATTTTTTGTTCAGGAACCCAGCCATCCGGGTTTTTCCCATCCAGTGTCCGGCGGGTAACTGCTGCATAGATTCCTTCAAGCGGGGTTGGCGGCGCAACAAACCAGTCACTGCCAAAAGCAAGTATTACATTGTTATCCAAAAGCGAGCGGAAACAATAGGCTTCTTTAATACGCTGCGGTCCGATCACTTTTTCAGCCCAACGACCATCATCGATGGCATGATACGGCTGCATACTTGCGATTATTTTATTTTTTTTAAAACGTTGCAGATCTTTACGTGCAATATGTTGGGCATGTTCAATGCGGAAACGCCGGTCACGATCACCATTTTCATTTTTAACTTGTTCAAAAATATCAATTAATGTGCTGATGGCACTATCTCCAATGGCGTGTATTACCGCCTGCAGATTATTTTTATCACCATTCAAAATCCATTTTTTCAAGTCATCATAATCATTTACAAAAAAACCTTTACTATCAGGAGAATCAGAATAAGGTTCAAAAAATGCAGCCGTGTGTGAACCCAGTGAACCATCGACAAATCCCTTTAGACCACCATAGCTGAGCCACTTATCACCTTTTCCATTTTTTTGAACATAATCTGCAAGTTTTTCCCAGGTTGAGAGCGGAACAGACGCATAAATACGTGTCTTTAATAAATTTTTATCCCTGGCATTCATAAAAACCTGCAGGTCATCCCAGCTTCCCATATGATCAACACTGGTTACCCCCTGCATTGCCACATAATCCATGGCTGCTTTTAAAGCACGTAATTTCATTTCATCCGGCGGATCGGGCATTACCGGATAGATCAAATCCATGGCGTTGTCTTTAAAAATACCAGTCGGCTTTCCTTCTTTATTTTTAACGATTGTACCACCTTCAACGGATTTTGTTTTTGCATTAACTTTAGCAAGCTTCATGGTCAGGCTGTTGGCCAGTGCCATGTGCCCGTCCAGGCGGCTTACAAAAACAGGATTATCGGGAGTGTATTTATCTACCCAATCAGCCTGGGGTAATTTGCCACCCCAAAGTTCATGATCCCAGTCACCGCCGGTAATCCATGTTCCTGCCGGAATGGTTTTCGCGAAATCAGCGATACGTTTTGCAAATTCTTCAGGTGTTGAAGCATCACGCAGCTGCACCGATGCAAGCCGGAAACCGCCTTCAATAAAATGTACATGACTGTCAATAAAACCGGGAACAATCATTTTACCGGCTGCATCGATAACAGGTACGCCATCTTTTTCAAAAGCTTCAATGTCGCTATTTGTACCTATTGCAATTATTTTATCATCACGAATTGCTAAAGCTTCAGCTTCCGGCATTTCAGGATTGGCCGTCCAGATTTTTCCATTTTTTATGATCATATCTGCACTTTCTGTTGAGTTGGTATTACACCCTATGATTAAGATTAACAGCAAAATCAGACTGCCCATTACAGAAACCAGGTTCTTGGTCATGTTTCCCCTTTGTAAGTTTATTTAAGCAGAATAGCTTTCTGGACGGTGCGGAACTGCCCCGCCTGCATTTCAATAAAATATACACCACTCGGATTTGCAGCAGCATTCCAGGTAAAGCGGTAAGTTCCCGGCAGATAATTCCTGTCTTTTAAAACAGAACACAAACGCCCCTTAACATCAAATACGTTCACCTTTACAATACCTGCCTTAGCTATATTCATAGTTAGCGTGGTTACAGGGTTAAAAGGATTTGGCGCAATTGACACTAATTCAAAATGCGATATTGGTTTTTGTTCATTTTCCTGATTCTCAAAGGATAGTACAGTATTAAAATAATTATCCAGCCATGTTGATCTCTGGGCAATCCAGCTTTTCAGGTAGTTTATTTCAGCTCCATAGGAACCACCAATAAAGTTATTCGGCCATACATATTGACCCAAAATATCCCAGCGTTGAAAGTTTCTTTTCTGGGCTTCATCCAGTTCATTTGCAAAGCTGTCAATATAGTAATTCAATGAATCCGGGCTTAAAATATTTGACCGTAAATCATTCCAGCGGTTCACAGCCTGGTTTACATAAGCCGGGTCTTCCATCAGACGGCGCCACCAGAAAGGAATATGGAATGAATCGTAATCCACCAGGTCATAGTCGATAAAAAGGCCACTGATAGATGAACCATCATAATAGTCCGCATTTCCAAAAGCCAGATTAAAATCCCATAAGGGCCCCATGGTAATTTTAGGATTGACGCTATCTTTGTCTTTATAAAAAAAGCTGCTCAACCGATATCCGTCAACATTGCGGCTCAACTCATTTATCAGGAAAAAATCTATAAAAGATCCAACATCGATCCACTGGGGATAACCGGTCAGTGGATCAGCGAAATCATCCGATTTCAACATATCTTCAAAATTATTGATATAAGTTCTGATATATGCCTTCTGTTCCGGCATAAGATCCGATGGAGCAGGCTCATGATATTGTATGTATATTCTTTGATTGGATGCCCATGGTGGACGGTATTGTGAGTACCAGCCATCCACTTCTTCGCCTTGAGTTTTGTCAATTTTCAGGATGTAGCCGCCGGTAAGTTCATCTCCTGCAATGTCTTCCGGTTTTAAGTTCGAGATATCGACCCTGTTTTTATCTCTTTTTATTTTCTCAAGTAATACATATATGCCCTGATATTCACCGTTTAAAACCAGTTCGCAAAACCGAAAACGACTGGAATAACGTCCCATTTTGTTAAATAAATAGAAAGTCAGCGCATTACGGATCAAACTTTTATCACTGTAAGGGCCATTTAAAACCCAGTCATTTTCTTCCGCTAAACCCAGAAGTTCCACATTGTTATTTGAGCCATCTTCCAGCCTGGTTTCAAGGGCATACGATTTTTTTTCAAAGCTCTGTGAAGAAGAACCACGTCTTTCGATCCCTATATTACCATTATAGTTATTGTGTGGATCACTCAGGTTGTTTCGAACATCAGGGCCATTATAAATTATCCCCATTGCGGCAGAAATCTTTGGTTCATCAGGAATATTCTGTCCGCCGGTATTTATAATAATAATAGGAAGATTGGATGAAGTAAAAGTCTGGGAATAAACACTAACATTCATAGAAAATAAAATCAAAAACAATACAACATTCTTATTCATTACAATTTCCCTGATTAAATTCCTTTCGGATAAAGTTAATATCAATAGAATATAAATAACAGAATATTTTTCGGACTGTTAATAGTCTTAGCGATATTATAAATCAAACAAATCGTCATCCAATTTAATATTTATTTCAAGGTCGTCTGTCAGCACACTTTCCAAAAGCGTCCCGGCTGTATCAAACGCTTCTACTTTTAAAGGTAATTTTAAGGAATCATCAAACCAGATTTTATAGACATTGATGCCATCCACAGAAATGGTATCTTTGCCGGTAATCTCCGTCAGGTTGCAGATCCTGTTATTCAGACTATCTTTTTTAACACTCGTAATATCACCATTTTGAAGTAATGTGTTGACATTTTTTAATAATTCACCAAAATGTGATTTGTCAACGGTGTGCCCTTTAGGGCTGGTTATAAGTTTATTATCCGGATCCATTGAAAGCTTAAGAAAGCTGAAAAGTCCGAATGGCTTGAGTCTTACGAGATTTTCAACAGGATTATAAACCAGTACTGCTCCTTTATGCGGGCGGTTAAAATCCATCCTGATGAATGCCGGCTTTTTGAATGAATAAATAATATTCTCATCCGACTCACAGCATAAAGTATTAACCGTTACCCTGTAATTTTGCAGAGAATCAAAAGCAACGACAGCCATCTGAACGGGATTTAAGACAGAACTCTGAGCAAAAATTATGCTTTGAGTAAATAATATATTGATCAGAAAAATTAACTTTCTCATTTATATAAAAGTACCTATTTTGATATATATGCCAACATTGTGAATATATTTGCATAAGTAATGAATTTTTTGAAACATTTTTTTATTTTAAACGAATCATATTGCGCTTACCTACAAAAAATACACACTAAAAAACAAGGAGATATTATGTTAACACGTATGACATTACTATTAATGTTATTTATGGGTTTTTCATTCCTTGCTGCTCAAACACCTGATGGTTTTACAAAGGTTAAGGCACAGGATGGAATAGAAGAATACCGCATGGATTCCAATAATCTTTCAATTTTATTAATGGAAGATCATTCTGCACCCGTGGTTACTTTTATGGTCACTTTCCGGGTTGGTTCCAGAAATGAAGTCACCGGTACCACCGGAGCCACGCACATCCTTGAACATCTTATGTTCAAAGGAACTGAGAAATACAACAAAGCCAATGGTGGCCATATTGATAATCAATTGGGTAATATTGGTGCAATGCTTAATGCAACCACCTGGACAGACCGCACAAATTACTACGAAAGCATTCCAAGCAATTATCTGGAACTTGCGATCGATATTGAATCTGATCGTATGCGCAATCTGCTTTTAAGGGAAGAAGACCGCGATGCTGAAATGACTGTTGTGCGTAACGAATTTGAACGTGGTGAAAACAGTCCTGTTTCTGCTCTGGAAAAGGAAATCTGGGCTACAGCATTCCAGGCGCATCCTTATCATCACTCTACAATCGGCTGGCGTTCTGACATTGAAAATGTACCCATTGAAAAATTAAGAGAATTTTACAATACCTTCTATTGGCCAAATAATGCAACTGTTACCGTTATTGGTGATTTCGAAAAAAACAACACCCTTCAACTGCTAAAAAAATACTATGGAGCAATTCCTGCTTCTCCACATAAAATTCCGGAATTATACACAACCGAGCCCGAACAGGAAGGTCCAAGACGCGTTATTCTCAAAAGGCCCGGACAATTAGGTGTAGTTGGTATTGGCTGGAAAATACCGGAAGCACTTAACAAAGACACATATACATTAAGCGTTCTATCGAACGTACTGGAAAACGGTAAAACAAGTCGCTTATACAAAGCCTTGGTGGATCAGAATAAAGCTGTCAATGCCTTTACTGATCACTCCATATTCAAAGATCCAAGCCTTTTCTTAACATATGCATATCTTGCTCCTGGCGTGACCCATGAAGAAGTGGAAAAAATTCTTCTCGATGAAATAGAGAAAATTAAAACTGAAGGCGTAACAGATGCTGAAGTAAACCGGGCAATTAATCAGATTACCGCAAGTACCGCGTTCGGACGTGACGGCTCTTTCTCTATTGCAAGCCAGTTAAACGAAGCAATCGCACATGGTGACTGGACTTTCTACACAACCTATCTTGATAACATTAAAAAAGTTACCGCTGCCGAAGTTCAGGATGCTGCCAAAAAATACTTTGTTGAAGAAAAAAGCACAACCGGCTATTACATTCCAATTGTACCGGGTGGCGGCGAAGAAAAGCCTGCTCCAAGTTCCTGGCAGGCTGGCCAGGATGCTTTATACTATCGCACTCCCGGTATAGATTATATTGCCGAACCTGCTGTCACACCAGCAGCACCGGAACAGGAATCTTCCATAATGGATATTACAAAACGTCAGAAAATTAATGGAATTGATGTTATAACTGCTAAAACAGGTGTAAAAGATGTTGTTACCTTCACAGGGAGCCTGACTGCCGGAGATATTTTATCTGATGGCGACAACAAAATGGTTGCTGACCTTACAGGAAGAATGCTGGACAAAGGGACGACCAAAAATGATAAATTTGCTCTTGCTGAAAAACTTGAGAATATGGGTGCTTCAATAAATTTCAGTGTTGGTAAATTTAATCTGGGTTTCAGTGGCCGCTGTCTTAAACAGGATTTACCCGCGGTTATCGATCTTCTTGCCGAACAATTACGTATGCCTGCTTTTTCAGAAGAAGAACTTGAGAAATTAAAGAAACAGACAGAAGGCAATCTTAAACGGCAAATGGATAACACCGGTGCCCGGGCGGATGAAGCATTAAACCGCCTGATCTTTAGTAAAGATCACCCAAATTATGAAGAAGAAATATCTAAACTTCTGGAAGATGTTAAAACTGTTACAATTGATGATATTAAAAAATTCCACAGCAAATACTACGGCCCGAAATCAATGATCTTTGTAGCTGCCGGTGATGTGGATAATGGCGCTATCAGCAAAGCCTTTGAAAAAGCTTTCAGCGGCTGGACCGGCGGAGTGGAGCCGCAGGGCTATAAACGCCAGGTTCCACAAACTAAAAGCGGCATGCATGTCGTTACTATGGAAGGAAAAACAAGTACAGATGTATTGATTGGTCAGGCTACAGGATTAAAACGTGCTGATGACGATTATTTACCTTTTTATATTGCTAACACCGTTCTTGGTTCAGGATTTGCCGGACGTCTGATGTCAATCATTCGTGATGATGAAGGTTTAACGTATGGAATTTACAGTACGCACAATGAAGATGAATATTGCGACGGGCGCTGGTATATTGGGGCTACTTTTGCACCAGACCTGCTGGACAAAGGGCTTTCTTCCACAATGCGTGAATTTAAACGCTGGGTGAACGATGGCGTTACTGAACAAGAATTTAAAGATGCCGTCACACGACGGGTTGGACAATACAAAGTCCGCTTAGCCACATCACGCGGAATGGCATCAACAATTTTAGACTTTATTCAGAATGGATTCGATATTTCTTATCTGGATCAATATCCAAAAGATCTGAATAAACTTACTCACAGCCAGGTTAATAATATTATAAAAAAATACATTGATCCTGATGCAGTAGTAACAGTTGTAGCCGGCAGTGTTGACGAAAATGGTAAACCACTTTCATCAAAAGACAACTAAAACCAAATTACCTTACAGGGCTATCCGGCCCTGTAAGGTTTTATATTATTCATACCAATCTTGCCTTTCTTAAAACATACTCTTATCTTGCTTTCCTGACAGTTAAAACGCGGTTTATAAATATGGTAAAAAAAATAAAAAATAAAATAATGGCGGGTTTTGCCCTGCTTATTACAATTCTTATTGTGGCCGGCAGTCTTTCCATTTATGAATTTACAAACATGGGAAAATCGGTCATTTCACTGATTGACGACAATTATAAAACAATTGCTGATTCAAAAACTATGCTTGAAGCACTTGAACGCGAAGACAGCGGCATCCTTTTGCTTTTACTTGGCCGATGGGAGCAGGGCCGTGAGATTATTCAGGCAGCAGACAGCAGCTTTTTGAAAAGTCTTGCTCAGGCTGAAAATAACATCACAGAAGAAAATGAAGAAGAGCATATCCGCAGGATACACGAATCTTACACAAATTATAAAGCACTCTGGAAAAGACCAATTGTCGATACAGAAAAAGAAGGTAACATCGTTTGGTATTTTGAAACACTGCATGAGTCTTTTCTGAAAACGAAATCAGCTGTAAATGATCTGATGGAGCTGAATCAAAAGAACCTGTACCATGAATCAACACAGCTAAAGAACCAGAGTCGGCGAGCCATCATGCCAGCCATTGTTGCGATTGTTTCAGTAATTATTTTCTCAATCCTGCTTAACTTTTTTATAACACGGTATTTTGTTACCCCCATAGGCAAACTTACTGAAGTTATAAAAACATATAATCCGGATAACAGGAACTACAGTATGGATATGGGATTTAATGATGAAATAAAACAACTTGAAGAAGAAATCCTGAATCTTATCGATAAAATTACCAGACGGCAAGAAAAATAATTATGCGGACAGAAGTCATCGTCAGACATCTGGGATATATTCTGCTGTTCAATGGAATATTCCTTTTTATTTCATTTCTGATTTCTTTTTTCGGAGGTGAAAGCTCAGCCATTCCCCTTTTATTCAGCGCGATTACCTGTTTTATTCTGGGCATGTTCCCGATGATTTTTGTACCCGTTTCTGAAGATCTTTCCTTTAATGAAGGTGTTATAATTGTTGTCGCCGGCTGGACTATAACCTGTCTGATAGGAACCCTTCCTTATATAATGTGGGGTGGTGAATTCTCATTTACCAATGCCTGGTTCGAGAGTGTTTCGGGCTATACCACAACCGGATCAACAATCCTTAACGATATTGAAGCCCTTCCAAAAGGTTTATTATTCTGGCGCTCATCAACCCATTTTATCGGTGGCATCGGAATAATTTTATTTGCGCTGCTGATTCTTCCGCAGTCAAAATCATCCAGAATCGTATTACTGCATGCTGAAATGTCGGAAATTTCCAAATCGAACTTCCGGACAAACGCCCGTAAAGTTATTTTTATATTGGTACTCGTCTATTTCGGACTTACACTTTCTGAAACGATTTTACTTATGTTTGCAGGATTGAATTTTTTTGACGCGATCAATCACTCTTTTGCAACTGTTGCAACCGGGGGTTTTTCAACAAAAAATCTCAGTGTGGCATCTTTTCACAGTATATCCGTTGAAGTAATAATAATGGTATTTATGGTTTTATCTGGGATCCATTTTGGACTATTGTTTAACACTTTCACCGGTAAATCACAAAATATCTTTAAATCATCTGTTACACGAACATATATCCTTGTTATGGCGCTTGGTATCATTGCCGTTGCTTTAAAACTTTTTACCAGCGGTACATTTAATGGAGGCGATTCACTGCGCTTTGCTTCATTCCAGGTTATTTCTTTGGCATCCACTACCGGATTTGCAAATGCCGACTCGGCGTCGTGGCCGGTATTTACACAGATTATCCTGATGTATTTTACTATTCAATGTGCTATGGTTGGTTCCACTTCCGGCGGCATGAAATTTGACCGGATTTTTCTCTTCTTTAAATCCATAAAAAAACTAATCACAGAACAAAACCATCCTAATGCGGTGGTCGTAATCAAAGTGGATAAAAATCCCATTTCCGAGCAGCTTATTAATCACACTGCTGTTTTTATAATCCTTTACATATTTATCTTTTTTCTGACAACCGTTTTATTGACTCTTGCAAATGTAGATGTAATGACCGCATTTTCCGCATCAATCGCAACAATTGGAAATGTCGGTCCTGGCTTTGGTGATGTTAGTTCTCTTGGAAACTTTTCAGGCTTACCGGATATTGCCAAGTGGTTGCTAAGTGTAAACATGCTTATGGGACGACTCGAGATTTTTAACATCCTGGCTCTTTTCTATCTAAAAAATTAGCTTATTTAATTCATACCATGAAACCGCGAAAAACGTTTTCTGCTCCTTTTGAAAGCCCCCTAGAAGAACTTTTTGCGCAAACTCTCCAACCCCTGTTAAAAAAATCTGTTCAGCTAATTCCGCAATATGCAATTGAAACATTATGGGGCAAATTCCGCATCGATTTTGCCATAAAAAACGATGATAAAATTATCGGAGTAGAATGTGACGGAGAAACTGTGCATGGGACAGAAGCACAGCTATATGACACGTGGAGGGATATAATCATTCTGAATGAAAATATCATTACGGTTATATACAGATTTTCAGGCACATCCTTACTTAAAAATATACCTGCGGCCGTGTATGCCTTTTATTTGTGTGAACCACATATATTTGCGAAAAGGCACATAAGCGCATTACAGCAAAACATCTCTCAGGATTTATTTCAGGAGTTGAAAGGAAAAATTACAAATCTGGATAATTTTGATCTGCCTGTCTGTGAAAAAGATTCTGAAAAAACCAGCCTGAGAATCAGGAAACATTCAAGAATAACAGCGGATCAATACCAAATTTATAAATTTCTTATGGAAAATACCGGAAAACGCATTAATCCGCTGATCTATAAGTACCTAAAACAGAAAACTTAACTTACCTTTTTCTTGTTAACTTTCAGTTTAGCTCCGCACTCTCTGCAAAATTTGGCGTTCAGATCATTATCCGTTTTGCATTTAGGACAGACATTTTGTGCAGCTTTCTTTTCTGGTGTATTGCGAAGCAACTTCAGTTCTTCATTTCTTTTACGCATTGCCAGGAGCGTACCAAGTGTGAGAATAATTGTACCAATCCACATTATTCCCATAAAAGGTTTATGACTCACTTCAACAACAATCTGATCCGCCTGCATTGCTTGCGGGCCTGGATCAATACCTATAAAGCTGAGTTCAACCATTTTATCTTCAACACTCATACTAACAAGGCTCACCGAAATTTTAGTACCTTCCGGTTCAATTCCGGTTAATTCAGCGGGCTGGCTGTGACGATGTTCTCCCTGCATTAATAACGCAGGTTTAACTTCAATTGACTTTCCATCTTTTTCAATATCCAGAACAGCCGAAACAGAAAATTCTTTTGTTTCAGGATCCTGTCCCATTTCATATCCTTTAAAAAGGATTTTATAATCTGAAAAATCTTTTTGCTGACCTTTCTGAATCACAATGCTGTTTGGATTAGTTGACTTACCATCCATTTTTTGCAGCAATGAAATATAGGTATCGTTGAAAAGCCCTTCTTTTACAAACGGCTCACTCATCACACTTCGTGAGTAGTCATTCATATATAAGCGTGGATCGGCAATGTATGTAGAGTTGCCATTCTTTACCTGTATTTTTAATCCGTTTTTTCCATCCGGACTATTAAAATCTTCCATATAAGTCAACTCGTTACCCAGAATTGTCCCTGGAATTCCCTGGGTAATTGTACCACGTTCGCTTTCATTAAAAACTGCAGAAATAATAATACCTGCAAACATCATTGTAACTCCAAGATGAGAAAGTGGTGCAATAATAAAACGCCATCCCTGTTTAATTCGTTGAATTACAACAATGAGACTGCTTGTAAAAGCCAGCATGATTGAAGCTGTAAATAAAATATTCAAAAATCCTGACATCCCGAAATATATAGCAATACCTGCAGAATTGACAGCAACCACTATAGATGGAATCAGTTTTTTCAGGAGTTCTTTTGTTTCGTCTTCACGCCAGCCGAGCAGTGGTGCCAAACCAAGTAAGATTGAAATGATAACTGCTATTGGTTGATTTACTGTATTGTAAAAAGAAATATCAACCTGACCCGGATCACCATAAATTTTTGTTATCAGTGGTGATGATGTTCCGATCAAAACAAGCAGGGTACTTAAAAGTAATATCTGCACTGTATAAACAAGTATTTGTTCCTTTGAAAGCACGGAGAAATCTATTTTTACAAAAGGCAGTTTTTTACGTTTTGCAAAAACCAGCAGAAGTCCCCCGGCAAAAACAAGAATCATGTAAAAGGTCAGATAAACATTAATCCCAAGGTCCTGGAAAGAATGCACAGAAAAATCTGCCAGCACCCCGCTGCGAGTTAAAAAAGTTGCATATAAAACAAGGCTGAAAGACAATACTGTAAGTACAAAGTTAGTCTTTTGTAGTCCTCCTTTTATCCGGGTTACTATCAAACCGTGAAATAAAGCTAAAACGGTAAGCCATGCAATCAGTGATGAATTTTCAACAGGATCCCAGCCCCAATAACCACCCCACCCAAGCACCTTGTAAGCCCAATAGCCACCGATAATAATGCCGGCACCCATACTTACAGAAGCAAAAAGTGTCCAGGGAAGTGCCATCTTGACCCAATTGCTGAAATCTTCTTTAAGTAGTGCAGAAAGTCCGATAACAAAAGGAATCGTTGTGGCAGCATAGCCAAGAAACAAAATTGGCGGATGAATAACCATCCAGGGATTTTGTAACAATGGATTTAAACCTGCTCCGTCAGGCGGTGTAGCAGATTGAACTGCAAAAGGACTCGCAATTATCAGCAGGATTAGAAAAGCTGCCTGTACCAGATTTATAAAAAACATCGAATAGGATTCAAGCTTTCCTGCTTTTCGCATAAACCATACACCCATAATTGCAATCATTAGCGTCCAAAACAGAAAAGAACCTTCCTGGCCTGCCCAGAAAGCTGATATCAGATAACCCAGACCTAAATCCCGTGAAGTATAACTGTATATATATTTTACCTGAAATTGATGTGTAAAAATCAAATACCATAAATATATAGAAGCTGCAACAACAAAAAACGTCATAATATAAAAACCTGTACGCGCTAAATCCTGTCTGGAAATCAGGTTTTCGTTTTTAGGATTGTTACTTTCTAAGCGACTCAATCGCCAATAATGAAAAGCTGAAAATGCTGTGGCAATTAATGCCAGATAAATTGTATAAATTCCTAATTTCATGCGTTTTACCTTATTATGCTTACTAAAAAATTTATTTGCTAATAAGCAGTTAATATACAAAAAACTTAATTCAATTAATAGTTAAAGAGAATCTATAACAACGAATTTCAACATTCTCCATCATACTACTTTCCCGAACTCTGGTTCATGATTTATGATCTTTTATCTTTAAAAATCAGGTTGGTAATTTTTCATCCAAAAAAAGATATATTTTTCACGTACCATTCTCACCGTCGAGTACTATATAAAAATCAGGGATGAGTTTTATACAAGGATGTATAAAATGAGAATATTTCAATTAAATATTTTTTTGGCTTTCCTTTTTCTGGGCTTTTTATTTGCCGGTGGTAATGATAAAGATGAAGAAAAGCAGGACACAAATTACTCCCCGTCAATCTTAAGCAATATCAACAATGTTTCAATTTCAGGTTTTGGAGATATTCAGTATAGTTCTTCCAACACCAAAAATGCTTCCAGTGTTTGCGATGTTGGTCAGCTCGAGATTGATATTGAGACCATCCTTAAAAACAGGATTACTGTTTCTGCAGCTATAGCTTATAATGCCCGGGATCAAATATTTGGAGTCGGGGAATTTGTAATCGATTTTCAAATATGGGGAATTGACGACGACCATTTTAAACATACAGATTTATTTGATGCAGCAGGAATTGCAATAGGACAATTTGATGTACCATTCGGGATTGACTGGCACGTTTACCCATCCATCGAAAGAAAACTTATCTCTTGTCCTGTTGCGGTTGTTAACACACATGACGGCTGGAACGATTTTGGCGTCCGTTTATATTTAGAACGTAAAAACCTAAATCTTGTGTTATTCGGTGTGAATGGTTATGAACACCAGACGGAAACTTTTCAATATTCTGAAAAGATAAAAATGGCCTTTGGCGGAAGATTTGGCTTTAAGCCGGTTGAAAAAATTGAAATAGGTGGTTCTTACGCCGGCTTTGTAAACCAATCAAATAGAATAAACAGACAACTTACAGGAGCCGATCTGCAAGTGCAGTTTGAACCGATAGTTTTTAAAACAGAATATATCGAACAGCATTTTTTAAATTTTTACAATCTTTCCGGCTACGGTTATTACAGTGAAATTCAATATGACTTTCAATACTTCTATTTGAGCGGAAGATATGGTTACTTCTCCAATATCAACGAGCAATCTAAAGACCAAAGAAAGGTTTCATTTGGTGGCGGCTTCAATGTTATTGAAGGGTGTGAAGTACGTCTTGAAAACCAGTTTAACTCATTTAATAATTTTGAAGGAACCGTCCTGCAGGTTGTTGTTGGTTTTTAAATTCTCTTTTTCTTTAATAGATGACCCTTAATTTATTTCTTATACCGTAAACTTCGCATAAAACTAACCGGAAATTCCTTCTCTTTAGCGCAAAAAATCTGGACAGTAAATGATCAGTAATTTGACTTGTGCATTTTTTTACTAAGCATACATTTTGTTCTAACGATATTAAAGAAAGTAATTAAAAATACGGTTCTACCAAAATAAGGAAGTTAACCATGAAGCGTTTATCATTTTTTTCAATTCTGATGCTGTCATTTTTCTTTTTGTTATCACATACAAATGCCCAGGAATCGTTTAAAATTGGCGTTCTTGCTAAACGTGGTGCGGCAAATTGCATGAAACAATGGTCCGCAACAGCAGATTATCTCAGTCAAAAACTTCCCGGTAAATCTTTCAAAATTATTCCGTTGGATTTTGATCAGGTTGAACCAGCCGTTCAGAAAAAAGAAGTTGACTTTGTTCTGGTTAACTCATCTATGTTTATCACGTTGAAACGTAAATTTAATGTGGCGCCTGTTACCACAATGATTAATTCACGCCAGGGTAAAGCGGTAAAAGAATTCGGCGGAGTTATTTTAGCACGAGCTGACAACGGTGCTATTAATAACCTGTCAGATCTCAAAGGGAAAAAATTTATTGCTGTTGAAGAAAATTCTTTTGGCGGCTGGCAAATGGCTTTCAGGGAACTAAAAGCCAATGGTATTGACCCACAAAAAGATTTTGCAAAGCTTGCTTTTGCAGGTACACACGACAATGTTGTTTTAGCTGTACGTAATAAAGTAATGGATGCCGGTACTGTTCGGACCGACACTTATGAGAGAATGGCCGCTGAAGGTAAAATTGATATGAAAGATTTTAAAATCATAAACACTCAATCCAATGCCGGCTTCCCGTTTGCTTTGAGCACGCGTCTTTATCCGGAATGGCCGCTTTCAAGTTTAAGTCATGTAAACACTGCTGTTGCAGTGGAAGTTACAAAGGTGCTTTCAGCCATGTCAGCAGATGATCCTGCTGCAAAAGCTGCAAAAGTAGTTGGCTGGAGTGCTCCGCTTGATTATACATCCGTTGAAGATTGTCTTTCAGATCTCAACTTATAATTTGATGCCTGCAGGAGAGAATCATGAATGAGAACTTATTGCAAAAAATAAATAAAAAATTAAGCCTGAAATTTATCCTGTTCACATCGCTTGCTATCTTTTTAATACTTTTCACCGGTAACTGGATGATTGAGAACAATCAGCGTACTCAGATTGAAACTGAATTAATAGAAAAAGGTGAAAGTCTTTCCAAAGTTCTGACTTCCGTTAGTAAAGATTTAATACTTGGCTACAATATGCAAATGCTGGAAAAAATTGTTGCTGATCTTAAAGATCAGGAAGATGTTGCAGGCGCCATTTTTTACGATCCTGATGGGAATCCCTTAACCTTTGAAGAAATAAAAATTGATACAACGAATGCAATTGTTCTGAAAAGTGATATAATCAGTGACGGTGAGACAATTGGACACTTATCAATTTTTCTTACAAGAGACAATATGGAAGCCGCTATCTCAGAGTTAAATACTATGGTTATGACGTTAACTTTTGTCACTATAATATTTATCGTCGGTATCCTTCAGTTCCTTTTTGGAAAACTTGTAAGTAAACCAATCAAAAAGCTGACAAATTATGCCGAATCTTTAAAAGATGGACGTATAGATGATGAAATTGACATTGGTCAGCGGGATGAAATAGGCGATCTTGCAGATTCATTCAGGATTATGTCTGAAGCATTGAAACAAAAAGCCCAGGCGGCGAAGGTTATATCTGAAGGAAACCTGGATGTTGAAATAAAAGCTGCTTCCCGTGACGACGTTCTTGGCAATGCAATGATTGCTATGCGTGATAATCTTAAGAAAAACAAGCAGGAAGTTGAAGCAGCACTGCATGACAGTGCTGAAAAAGTTGAATATCTTGATAACCTGAGTTTTCCTGTTCATGTGGTTGATAAAGAATACAACGTCCGCTATATGAATCCCGCAGGTGCAGCAATTGCCGGATATTCGCCAGAAGAATGTATCGGTAAAAAATGTTATGATCTCCTTAATAATGCACATTGCCAAACAGAAAATTGCGCTGTTGCAAGGGCTATGAAAGAAAACAGGCTGGTTACAGCAGAAACAGTAATTACAGCTAAAGGAAAAAATATACCAATTCAATACACCGGTGCAGCAATAAAGGATGCAGCTGGAAATATAATTGGTGCTATGGAACAGGCTGTTGATATGACAGCTATCAAAGAAGTTGTAAATGAAGTTAATCTTACAGCTGAAAAACTCAAAAACGGTGAATTAAATAACAGAGCACAAGTTAAGAATGCTTCCGGTGATTATAAAAAACTTGTTGATGGCTTTAATGAAACTATTGACAATATTTTAAAACCAATGGATGAAGCTCTAATTACTCTTGGAGAAATGGTTAAAGGTAATTTACGTGTTCGCATGGAAGGTGATTATAAAGGTGACCATGCCAAAATGAAATCTGCCCTTAATCAAACCCTGGATTCACTTAATAATATTTTGAACCAGGTAGCGATTGCAGCAAACCAGGTTTCGGATGGCTCACAACAGGTTTCAGATTCCAGTCAGGCCGTTTCACAGGGTGCAACAGAACAGGCAAGTTCTCTTGAAGAAACATCCGCATCAATGACGGAAATTGGTACCCAGTCAAAACAAAATGCTGAAAACGCATCCGAAGCAAACAAGATCGCTGTTGTTTCTAAAAACAGTGCAGAAAATGGTAATAAACAGATGCAGCAAATGTTGTCTGCGATGAATGAAATCAATGATTCATCTTCACAGATTTCTAAAATTATTAAAGTGATTGATGAAATCGCTTTCCAGACAAATCTGTTGGCCCTGAATGCAGCTGTTGAAGCGGCTCGTGCAGGTGTTCATGGAAAAGGATTTGCTGTTGTTGCCGAAGAAGTTCGCAGCCTGGCTCAACGCAGTGCAAAAGCTGCTAAGGAAACAACCGACCTTATCGAAGGATCGGTAAATAAAGTTGAAAACGGTACCAAGATTGCAAATAAGACGGCAACCGCTCTAAATGAAATAATTGAAAGTATTTCAAAAGTTGGTTCGTTAGTTGAAGAAATTTCAAACTCTTCAGCCAGACAGGTAGCAGGGATTGAGCAGATTAATCAGGCACTAAACCAGATTGATCAGGTTACTCAAAATAACACTGCCAATGCAGAAGAAAGCGCTTCTGCTTCCGAAGAGCTTTCTGCTCAGGCAGAACAGCTTAAACAATTAATAAGTACCTTTAAGCTTACTCAAAGCAGACAAAATGCTCTTGCCGGATATGTAAAAAAGCCTGCTAAGAAAACATCATTTTCACCGGATCCAGCCGATGAACCCATAAAAATTGATAAAACCAATAAGAGAGCGAAATCAAAAAGATCAAAAGAAGAAGAATTGATTTCTTTGGATGACGCAGATTTTGGAAGTTTTTAAATTAAGATAGTCTGGTCTTTACTAGGGGCATGAATCATGCCCCTTTTTTTATTTAATAACAAGCAAAACTTTAACAGTTTTATTGATTTCTTTCAGGTCAGCATAGCCAATCGCCCCGGGTGTTTTTGCAATTTTCCTGATCATCTCATCTGTATTTTCCAGGAAGATAGGCGGATCCCCTTCACCGGATAACATTTTTTTTATCCAAATTGACTTTATTCGGGAAGAACGTCTTCCAATAAATTTATAAAAATTTGATTTTGTGTCGGTAGCAGTCGAAAAATCGACCAATACAACAGGACGGTTATCATTCCATTCTTTAATGTCTCCGATGTAAAAATCGAGTAACTCGACTTTGCTAATGGTATCAACCGGCACTGATTTATTAGCGATTACAGCAATCTGTGCATTGGAGTGGATAACAAGAAACAGCAGAAAAATAATTGTTGCTAATAATTTTACCTTCAAGATTTTCCTATTAATTTAAAAAATCACAGAAACTGCAAGTGCAAAAATATTAAAATTGTCATGGTTTTTAAAAACCAGATTTTCATTGAAAATATTTACAGTCTGATCGCTTTCAACCCGGGCAAACTGGACTTTAAGCACTAATTCATCCAACAAACGCTGAGAAAGACCAAACGAGTATACAGAAATTTCTTCATATTCTTTTTCATACGCGACGGGTACATTTAATGTAAGATCTTCTTCCAGAAACCAGTAGGTAGCATATGAAAATAAACCATCTGCGATATGATAACCCAATGTAGCATAGTAAAAATTTAAATCAGCAGAAAGGGAAGAATTTTTTTCCATATCTACATTGATTAATTCGCCTTCAAAAGAAAAATCATCATAATCATAAGAAAGATCAGCACCAATCCTTGTTTTTGGAATTTGTCGAAAATTAACATTATCCGGCATATTCACCAATGCTTCTCCCTGGAACAAATCGTCCTTATCATAGCTTCCTGAAACACCCATTTTTAAGCGATTAAAACGCATGCCCACACGCCCGCCATAAAGAAATGCAAAAGTTGTATCCGTACCGGTCTGTCCGTTACCCTGCTTATCATTAATATTTGGGCTGTTTCCAACATAAAAAGCATAGTCGAGTTTGAGAGAATTTAATCGTATAAATCCATAAGCCTGAGCATATGCCTGGGTTGGGGTAAGCACTTCAACCGGGATAAATTCATTAAAAGAAGTTTCATACGATAAAGGTCTTATAATATAAGGCAAAACGGGAGTTTTATTTTTAATTTCATTCAGATTATTAAATACAGGCGTTAATAATCCCAATTTCAGATTAAAATTATAATCATAATGATACCTTACCCATACTTCTTCAAGATTCAATGATCCCCAGTGTTTTTGTGATGAAAAATTGTTTAAAAATTCGATATTTATAAAAGCTGTCCAGCTTCGGTTCAAATCTTTCTGGAAAAAAATATTAAGCTGCTGTGTATTAAATGTGCTGTGTGCTGGTGCATGAGTGTATTTACTCCATGCCTGAAGTGTATTTTGAAAATATCCAAAAATCTTTATTTGGTTACTATCCTGTGCCGGTGATGTTTTTGCAAAAAGAAAAGATAATATAAGAAGAATACCGAATTGCTTAAACACGTTTTGAATACGCATAGCGGCCCGAATCCTTAAACTAAATTATGAGAGCTTTGAATATCAATCTGCGGGTATGGAATAAATATGAACAATAAAAAAAGGGAAACCAAAAATATTTATAACCTGCCGACATTTTAGTTTCCCTTTTACTGGAATGAATTGGGTCAGTTTAAAAGTTTATCAACCGCTTCAATAATTTCATTCAGATCGAATGGTTTTTTTAATACGTCATCTGCCCCAAGAGTTTGTGCAATATTTAAAAGCATCGGAGCATTCAGCTGATGACTTCCACCGGACACTGCCATTATTTTAGTTTCAGGATAATTAACGCGGATATCAGACAATGTTTCAATCCCTTCCTTTTCAGGCATTATTAAGTCCAGTATAACAAGGTCTACTTTCACCTGCATCATTTTTTTTAATGCATCTGCACCATCACAAGCAGTAATCACCTGGTAATTTATCCTTGAAAATATTTCTTTTAATAAATTTCTGAGCTGGTCATCATCATCCACAACCATCAGGCTTTTTAACGAGTTATCCCTGATCTCCACATTCCATCCTGTTTAATAAGTTAAAGTAAACTGTTGATTATTAAATACACATACTCACCGGTCTTTTCGGTGGAAATATTCATCATTAATTTTTTATATGTGCCTTCTGTTTTTCTGTCAATTTGAATTTCCATATTAGATAGTTTTTGTCCTGTAAGGTATGTTTCAAAGATAAGATTTCTCAATGCGCATCCACTGCAGTTTGGCGTATTACCACAGCCACCGGCTAATTTTGCATTTTTACATTCAAGCAGATCCCCTGCTTTGATATTTGTAAATGTATCTTCACCGAAAAAATTTTTTGCGGTTTTATTTGCTTCCTTAATTTTCCCCTTACTATCAACAATTAATACAGGAACATTCATTTCATGTAAAAAAACATCCAGCGGGATTTTAAAATTTAAGATCAGCAGCTCGGCGCAAGAAGCACAAATTCCATGCGAATAATCCAATATTTCAGCTTTTGTATTACTTATTTCCGTATTGCACCAGGCGCAGATTCTTTTCATTTCATAGTCAAATTTGCGATTGTTTTTGTTAATTCCTGCGCGGTAAAAGGCTTATTTATGATTTCATTTATACCCAGCCCGCGCATTTTCTCCATCTCTTCAGCTTCATTAAACCCGGTCATTAAAGCAACAACTACCGATTCATTCATCTTTTTTACAACTTTAAGCAAATCACTTCCCTTTAGATCGGGCATCATTAAGTCGCTTATTACAACATCTACTTTGTCTGGATTGTCTCTGAAAAATTCAAGTGCATCAACAGCGTTCTGATACGTTAAAACCGAGTGTCCTGCAGAAGAAAGTATCCGTTTTGATATATCAAGAATTGATGGCTCATCATCCACAATCATGATTTTTGCATTGCCTTTTATGATCGCCGTTTCAGGTTTTGATTTTTCTTCACAGGTAGTATTATGCCTGGGAAAATAGAGTTCAAAAGTTGATCCAACTTCTTTTTCACTTCTGACAAGAACATGTCCGCCATGATTTTTAACAATCCCATCGACCACCGAAAGCCCGAGCCCTGTTCCTTTTTCCTTGGTTGTAAAGAAAGGATCAAAAATTTTATTTAAGACGTTTTCCGGAATTCCACTGCCGCTGTCCACTATTGTAATTTTTACATATTGTCCATCTGCCACTGGGATTTTAAGGTTATTGTTATTCTTTTTTATATCGCATTTTTCGAGTGAAATTGATATTGTTCCTGTTTCTGATTTAATAGCCTGAACCGCATTTGTCACAATATTCATCATCACCTGGTGGATCTGCGTAAAATCTCCCAGGATAATTCCATCCATATCTGATATATTATATTCAATTTTAATATTACCGGGCACCGATCCTTTGATCAGTTTTACAACTTCTTTAACCAGCGATGATATTTTAAGCTGATCAAGATTAAATTCCTGTTTGCGGCTAAATGCAAGAATTTGCGCCACCAGCTCCTTTGCTCTTTCAGCACCAATTAAAACCTGCTCTATATAGGTATCATTTTTTTCGGCATCAGGATATAATTTTATCAACTGGGCATAACCTACAATCGCACCCAGGATATTATTAAAATCGTGCGCTATTCCGCCGGCAAGTGTTCCGATTGCTTCCATTTTTTGTGTATGAAGTAACTGCGCCTGAAGCTCCTGCTCGTTGGTTATATCCCGTGCAAAGGCATAAACGATATTATTCTGCAGATAAGGGGTAGAATTCCAGCTAAGCCATTTATAACTGCCGTCTTTACAAAGATACCTGTTTACCAGTCCTGTAATTTTTTTGCCTTTTTGCAACGCAGCCATTGCATCTTTGGTTTTAAGCACATCATTCGGATGTATAAAATCTAAAAACGTTTTATCCACAAGTTCGGTATTATCCCATCCCAAAATTTCTTTCCATGATGGATTAAGTTCAAGGATAGTTCCATCCATTGTCATAATTCCGATGAGATCCTGTGCAACTTCAAACAGGCGTTCACGCTCCTGCTTTACAGCAATCTTATCTGAGATATCACGCCCTGTGCCGGTGAAAGCAATAACCTGTCCATTCTGATCTTTAATGACCGATGTATGAAACTCGACAGGTAATATTTCTCCGTCTTTGTGAAGCAATCGCAATATAACCTTATCCTGTTCCCTGTCTTTCAGGCGCTTAAGCGATTCTTCGTAGATAAAAAGATCATCCTTGTATATGTAATCAGATGGCTGCATAATTTTAATTTCTTCATCCGTATAACCAAGATTTTTATTTGCAGCTGTGTTCCAGCGTAAGATTTGTTTTGTCGGAGAAAAAGTAAAAAAGATATCCTGCAGATTATTAACCGCTGCATGCAGCAGCATTTTTTCATTATTCAGCTGACTTTCAAGCGTTCTTATATCACTGATATTTTTCTTTATAGCAACATAAAATTTACTTTCGTTTTTATTGTTTTTTACAGGGAAAATCGTTGCTTCTTCCCAGAAAAGCTCGCCATCTTTACGGCGGTTTACAAAATTTCCATGCCACATTTCGTTATTCAGCAGCGTTTCCCAAAGTTCCCGGAAAACATCACGATGTGTCAGGCCGCTCTGCAATATCGAAGGATTTTTCCCCCGGACTTCTTCAAAGGAATATCCTGTTTGTTTACAAAAGCCCTGATTTACATAAACAATTTGCCCATCCATATTTGTAACCACGATGGCTGATACTGCATGTTCTACAATTTCCTGAAATAATCCGAGCTCATCCTGCATTCGTTTTGCAATATCCGATACTCCATTTTTGGGTATTTTTAAAAAACTCATACTTTTTCCATGTTTGTTCTTATCTAAATTTCGGAATAAGCAGAGTAACGCTGAATAGCGGAATCATCTATTATTGTGTAGTATTTTTTGTATCAGGCTGTCGCAGAATTACTACAAAGCATTTAAAATATATAATGTGTTTATTCTACCAGTTTATTTTCGAGGGCGTAACGAATAATATCGGCAATACTGTCCAATTTCATTTTTTCTTTAATGCGATTTCGGTAAGTATTAACCGTGCTGGGGCTTAGATGCAGTTCTTCAGAAATTTCACTATTACTTCTGCCCTGTGCAAGCATTACAAATACCTGGTATTCTCTGTCTGAAAGATTTTCATGCGGTTTGGATTCTGATTGACCCAGGTCCACTGCAAGCTTCTGTGCCAGTTCATCACTGATGTATTTTCGGCCATTAAGGATTTTGCTTATTGCAAAGATAAGATCCTTAGCCGCACTGTTCTTTGTCATGTAACCATCTGCTCCGGCTTTTAAACATCTTACTGCAAAGCGCTCTTCAGGATGCATTGTTACAACAAGAATTTTAATATTGGGGATAAAATTTTTTATTTCCGGTATTAATTCCAAACCATTCTTCCCGGGCATTGAGAAATCAAGAAGCAAAATATCTGCCGATTTTTCAATAAGCAGATCTACCAGACCAATTCCATTTTTTAATTCACCTACAATCTGGTATTCGCCTTTTCTTTCAATTAATGCTTTTATTCCTTCTCGAAATAACTCATGATCATCGGCAATAAAAACGCGTGGTTTCATATATTTGCCCGGGTTAGTTTAAATTAAAAAAGTGCCTTTTTACAACGGGATATCCATTTGGATACGTGTACCTTCCGTATCGGAATCAATATTCAATATTCCACCTATTGAAAGGGCCCGTTCACGCATTCCGATAAGCCCGTAATGAACCTTGGTTGTCTTTTTAGCTTTCTTTATTCCATGCCCGTTATCGCTGATTCTTAGCCTGAACCGGTTATGGCTTTTCTCTAAAAGCAGTTCGGCTTTGGATGCATCCGCATGCCGGGCAATATTTGTTAATGCTTCCTGGATAATTCTGTAAACAGCAAGATCTTTTTTACTGCCAAGGGAAATATCCGGTGATAAAATTCTTAGTTGTGTTGCAATCCCTGTGTTTCTCGAAAAATCAGCAGAAAGGGTTTCAAGTGATGCTTCAAGACCCACTTTGTCGAGTGTTTCAGGGCGTAACCGTGATAGAATATCATTTACATTTTTAACTGCAGAATCAATTAAATTATTTACATCCAGAAATTTAGCATCCACTTCCTTCTTATCCGGTATGATTTCCTTTACGTCTTCTTCGATAAACGAAAGTCTTATTTTAAGGACGGTAAGTAACTGCCCCAATTCATCGTGTATATCTCTGGACAACTGGGTACGTTCTTCTTCAATCAGATCGTCGATATAACGTATTAACGCCCTGAGCTCAGATCTGGATGCTTCAAGATTGGCTATAGAAGTCTTCAGTTCGGTAATATCGGAAAGCATTGCCAGTGACCCGCTGTATTTAAGATCAGAATTTAATATGGGTGCAATATTGATCAGTGTCCAGATAAACGTATTGTTTTTCTTTTTAAACTTAAATTCATGCTGTTCCGCCATGCCTGCTTTACGGCGTTGAATACTTTGTTTCGCTAAGGCAATATCATCACTATCCATAAACGAATAAAAAAGTTTACCAATCATTTCTTCCCTGGCATAACCAAGCATATCCAGCAGAGATTGATTAACAAAGGTGGTCACACTGTCTTTGTCGATTAACCAGATTCCTTCGCGGGCCGTTTCAACAATCCGCCGATATCTTTCTTCACTGTTTTGCAGTGTTACCTGCGTCTGTTTCATCTCAGTAATATCAATATGCGAGCCCAGCATTTGCACCGGTTTACCGTTATGATCGCAGATTAAATCTGCACGAACAAGAATCCAGCGGTAAGAACCATCTTTATGCTTTAATCTGAATTCGTTTGAATAATCCGGCCAGGGCTCATTAAGAAAAGCTTTGATATGATTTAACGTTCGGGAAACATCATCCGGATGAAGGCGTTTTTCCCACTCATCAAATCTGTTCTCAATTTCATTGTCATTATACCCAATCTGACTCTTCCATTCCGGTGAGAAATGGACTTCATTTGTCACAAGGTCCCAGTCCCACAAGCCAACATTACTTGCTTTAATAGCTAATTTAAGCCGGCCCTCTGCTTCATGTAACTCTTTTTCCTGTTTTTTCTTCTCAGTCATGTCCAGCCCAATACCAATGCGCCGGCCATCGGATAAAAGCACATTTGCAAAAAGCGTGTCCAGTAATTTTCCATCCTTGCGCCTGCTTTGGAATTCCTTAAACATACCATCAGCAGTATTGATATATTTCATCACATTTTTTTTCGTTTCCGGATCAGGATACCATTCACTGAAAATATCCGGATGGTTTTTAATCTCTTCAAAAGTCCAGCCAAAAACTTTTTCCATGTGAGAATTTACCATGGCTATACCGCCATCTTTCTCTATAAAACCGATAATAACAGGAATATTATTAATGATCTTTTCAAAAATCTCCATTTGTTTTTCAAGCGCATCACTTGTCTTTTTCCGCAGTGTAATGTCTTCAAAAATAGTAGCAAATTTATTTTTAGCGGTAGAGAAAACAGAAATTTTGAAATACTTATCCATATCTTTGAAATACGTTTCAAAACGTTCTGCTTTGCCTGATAAAGCTACTTTTTTGTATTTATTGAGATAAGGTGGTTCTGATACACCATAAGCTTCTCCTGATGCCTTTTCTATCACCTGTTCTTTAGAAATTCCAAGTATATTCTCAAAAGCAGGATTTACATCAATAACCTTATAATCAACAGCCTCCATGTCACTATTAAAAATTAATTCATGAAGAGCAACTCCTTCAATCATTGAATTATAAAGATTTTTAAATTTTATTTCGCTTTCAATTATAGCATTCTCATATGTTTTTCTTGTACTTATATCAGAATGTGTTCCAATCATTCTTTCAGGTTTTCCGGAACCGGTATAAGAAATTATTTTACCGCGATCCAAAACCCATTTATAATTTCCATCTTTACATAAAACCCTGTGTTCACTGGCATAAAAGGGAGCGTCTCCCTTGATGTGTTTATCTAATTCTGCATAAGCCCTTTTTTTGTCATCCGGATGAATACGCTTATTCCATTCATTCAGAGATGTACCAATTTCAAAATCTTCAAAACCAAGCATCTCTTTCCATCTTTTTGAATAATAGACACTATCACCTTTCATGTCCCAATCCCAGACACCATCACCTGTCCCTTCCAAAGCAAATTGCCAGCGGGCTTCACTTTCGCGTAATTCTTTCTCAGCTTTTTTATATTCTGTCATGTCTGCTGAGATAATCTGAATACCGCTTATTTTACCATCACTATCTGCGATCGGGGCAAAGGTTGATGAGAACCAGAGCATGGATGTATTTATATTAATTTCATCTTCGTATGTTTTAACTATTTTTTTGTCTGAAGCATATTGGATACGCTCATAGAACTTTTGGCCTGTATCTTCTCCGAATAGCTCAAAAACACTTTTGCCAACCAGGTTTTCCGGTTCTTCTTCCAGGTATTCACAGCCTTTTTTATTAATAAGAACACATTCCCCCTGCAAATTAAAATAACCGATACTTAAACCTGCATACTCCAGCAGCGACCAGTTCTTACGTTCACTGTTTGCCAGATCCTGTTCACGCTTGTGCTGTCTTTTATAAACTCTTAAGGAATACCAATAAAGAAGTATGGCAATAACGACAACATAGAACCAGCCTTTGTAAGTCTGGATTTCAGTAACCAGGCGGGCATCCTGGAAAAACTGCAAAACAAATTTATCTGAAAGGATAATCCATAGTACAGAAGGAATCAGAAAAATTGCCGTCAGTTTTAAGGCTAATAAATGCGATAATTTCCCAAAATTTTTTTTCATTTTTACATGACCTTTATGGGGAAATGCTACAAGATACAATTTTTGAATCAGTAATGTAAAAAGAGAATCGGACGGTCTCAGCTATTTTTTAAAATAGAATTAAATAAAAATATTTTAAGATTAACCTAAATAATACCGAGAGAGTTGTTCTGTTCCGGAATGTACACATCACATACTACGTTTTATCTCTTCACCTGTAAAATTTTGAACATTGAAAAGTAAGTTTTAGACAATTGGAAGTCACATCTGGAGATTAACATGGAAAAGATGCTCGAAAAAGCAGAACAGCGGTTTAAAATGGTTGTAGATGCTGCCCCAAGCGGTATCCTGATGACCGACCAGAAGGGAAAAATAACATTAATAAATCCGCAAATTGAAAAATACTTCGGTTATTCTTCAGATGAACTGCTGGGTAAACCGGTGGAAATTTTATTACCGGATGCCTTAAAAAACAAACACCCGGAAATGCGGGATGCTTTTGTTCATAAACCTTCGAACCGGGCTATGGGCGCCGGACGCGATTTATATGCCCGCAGAAAAGATGGCAGTGAATTCCCTGTTGAAATTGGACTGAGTCATATCACCACTCAAAATGGCATTGAGATACTTGCAACAGTCGTTGATATAACTGAGCGTAAAAAAAACGAAGAAGAAATAAAAAAATTAAATGAAGATCTTGAAAAACGCGTCATTGAACGCACACAGCAATTAGAAGACGCCAATAAAGAATTGGAATCGTTCAGCTATTCTGTTTCTCACGACCTGCGTGCCCCGCTGCGGGCAATAACAGGATTTTCAGCAAAATTATTACGTTCTGCAGAGCAGCTCGATGAAGAAGGTAAACGCCTGTTGAATATTATTATCCGTAATGGAGAAAAGATGGGTGATCTCATTGATAATCTGCTGGCTTTTTCCAGGCTGGGACGAAAGGATATTATAACGACTTTCATTGACATGGAAGATTTATCACGATCAGCTTTTAAAGATGTTACAGCCGAGAATGGTTCCCGTTCTGTTGAAGTAACTTTCGGGAAACTTCCACCTGCTAAGGGAGATTTTTCCATGATAAAGATTGTGTTGGTAAATCTGATTTCCAATGCATTGAAATACAGCCGCAACAAAGAGAAACAGATCATTGAAATCAGCAGTAAAAATGGATCGGATGAAATCGTTTATTATGTAAAAGATAACGGAGCCGGATTTGATATGCGTTACTCGGACAAGCTCTTCGGAGTTTTTCAACGTCTGCACAGCGAAAAGGAATTTGAAGGTACCGGGATTGGTTTAAGCACAGTTCAGCGTATTATTCATAAGCACGGTGGACGTATCTGGGCCGAAAGTCAGGAAAATGCCGGCGCAACTTTCTTTTTTACAATACCCTAAAAAATGGAGAGATAAATGATACCAAATGATGTGCAAATTTTATTAGTGGAAGATAATCCTGCTGATTCTGAGCTGACTATGGATGCCCTCCGTGACCGTAACCTGGCCAATCAGGTACATCACGTGGAAGATGGCCAGCAGGCTGTAGATTTTTTATTTGGCCAGGGAAAATATTCCGGGAGAAACACGGATGCTAAACCAAAGCTGATTTTACTCGATTTAAAATTACCAAAATTAAGTGGATTGGATGTCCTTCAAATTATTAAAAAAGATGAACGCACCCGAACAATACCCGTTGTTGTTTTAACATCATCCCGGGAAGAGAAAGATCTTATCGAAAGTTACCAGCTGGGCGTTAACAGCTATGTTACAAAACCGGTTAACTTCAACGACTTTTCCGAAGCGGTAGCAAACCTTGGCATGTACTGGCTTATTCTTAATCAGCAGCCGGAATAACCAGACCGCTTCCAGTCGTTATTATCTATGCAATTCTTATTACAAAAATCTGAATCTTTTTATGCTTAAGAATTGGGCATATTCCCTGCAAATATATGGATGTTAAAAGATAATTCAACTTATGGAATTGGTATGAATAACAAGATTTCAATTCTGCACCTGGAAGATGTGGAGACAGATGCGGAATTAATCCAGGATAAAATTAAAGAAGATTCTCCCGATTTTATTTTTAAAACCGTTGATTCCAGAGATGATTTTGTTTCAGCACTCGATCTTTTTAAACCGGATCTGGTTCTTTCCGATTTCTCCGTTCCCGGAATCAGTGGTAAAATAGCTTTGGATATTGTTGGTCAAAAACAACCCGATCTGCCGGTTATCATTGTTACCGGTACACTGGATGAAGAAACTGCCGTTGAACTGATGAAAGCCGGGGCTGCGGATTACATCCTAAAAGATAACCTTGCCCGTCTTGTGCCTGCTGTAAAAAATGCCCTGGATAAAAAGAATATTCACAAAGCAAAACTTACCGCCGAAAAAAATCTGCGCAAAAGTGAAGAGCTTTACCGGACGCTTGCAGAAAGTGCCCGGGATATTATTTTTGTTGTTAATAAAGATCTGAAACTGGAATACATCAATTCATATGCAGTCGACCTGTTTGGAAAAAAAAGTTCTGAAATTATCGGGAGAAAACTGGCAGATTTTTTTGGAAATAAAATCGCCAAAGTCCAGGCAGAAAAAATCCGCCAGGTTATTACATCAAAAAACGCTTTATACTTAGAGCATGAGATCCAGCATGGGAACGATCCGGTCTGGCTGGGCACTACCTTTACGCCGATCCCCGATCCGCAGTCATCCGGAATAACTTCTGTATTGGGGATTTCCCGTGACATAACAGAAAGAATTAAAAATGAGACCACCCTTAAACGGCGTGGCGCTATTCTGCAGGCAATTGCATGGATCGCAGAAAAACTGGTCCGGTCGAATTCGTGGCAGGAACAATGCAGTGAAATGCTGCAGCGTGTCATAAATACTATTGACATCAGTCGGGCATTTTTATACAAAAAAGATACCTTTGAAGGTGACGAACTTCGTTTTTCTCTCATATTTGAAGAAACTGCCCAGGGTGTCAGTTCTTTAAAAGACAACCCGGAATTAAAGAATCTTGATCTTAAAGAGCTTAACCTGGCAGACTGGAACAACCGATATGAAAAAAATCAGCCGGTATCAGGGCATGCAACCGATATTCCCAGTAACATTCAAAAAATTACAACCAAAAGTGGAATTATTTCTTTTATCAGCCTACCCATAATTATAAAGAAAAAACTTTGGGGTTTTATTGGCTTTCATGAGACCCGTAAAAGCCGGGTTTGGACAGAAGAAGAAATTGAAGGATTGCAGATCTTAGCAAATACAATTACAGCTGCTATAAGCAGAGAATTCATCGAAACTGAACGGAAACAGCTGGAAGAACAACTTTTGCAGGCCCAAAAACTTGAAGGGATTGGTCAGTTGGCCGGGGGAATCGCGCATGATTTTAACAATCTGTTAACCATTATTTTAGGATATTGCCAAATCTTAAATGAACAAATGCCTGAAGCAAATACATTTAAAAAACATATCCTGGAAATTCAAAATGCCGGTAGCAGAGCCGCAGATTTAACCAATCAGTTGCTTGCTTTCAGTCGAAAACAAATCATTGAGCCAAAGGTATTAAATCCGGTTGAATCACTCACTAATATAAAGAAAATGCTCAACCGGCTGATTGGTGAAAACATTGTTATTCAATCTTTATTAGATGAAAGCACTTCCAATATAAAAATTGATCCTGGGCAGTTTGATCAGATAATTATGAACCTTGCCGTTAATGCACGCGATGCTATGCCTAATGGCGGCAAGCTTATTCTTGAAACATATAATGTAAAACTGGAACCTTCTTATGAAGATTATCATTTGTCCGTTAAACCCGGTGAATATGTTTTGATTTCAGTAAGTGACTCCGGCCAGGGAATGGACGCGGAAACTAAATCACGTATTTTTGAGCCATTCTATACAACCAAGGAAGTCGGAAAAGGAACCGGTCTGGGTTTATCCACTGTTTACGGGATTGTAAAACAGGCTGAAGGTAATATCTGGGTTTACAGTGAACCGGATAAAGGGACAACATTTAAAATCTATCTGCCGGCAGTAACTGAAAATCCTGATGTTTTTGAAAAGAACAACATTTCTTCTGTAAAAACCGGTAACGAAACAATATTAATAGTTGAAGATGAAGCAGGTTTGCGGGAATTATTAAAAAGTATTCTCAAACGCTATGGCTATAATATTATTGTTGCAAGAGATGTTGAGCATGCCCTGGAAATTACCAGGAACAAAGACATCTTTTTTTCATTGCTGATTACTGATGTTGTCATGCCCGTGATGAATGGTCAAGAACTGGCGGTGAAAATTAACAAGGTCTATCCGGATGTAAAAGTTCTCTTTGTGACCGGATATACAGATAACATTGTTGTTAATCAGGGTATTATCAAAGAAGGTTCGAATATCCTTACAAAGCCTTTCAGCATTGAAAGTCTTGTAAAAAAAGTTCGTGAAGTTTTAGATAATGAATAACCCGCAGAAAAAACAGTCTTTGTTTTTCTGATTTTCCACGCTACACAAATATTGTTATATTGTCCTGATTGCTATAGACGGATATAACAAAATGGACAAACACGAAAAACCCGATGATAAGATAAATGCCGGAGATTTTTCACACTGGCTGGAACAGATTACCCTTACACAGAAAACAAACCGGGGCATGGATGTGCCCTGCGGAACATGTAATGCCTGTTGTAAAGCTTCTTATTTTATTCATATTCAACCACAGGAAACAAGCACTCTAAGCGCTATTCCCAAAGAATTGTTATTTCCCGCTCCGGGGATGCCCAAAGGCCATATGGTTATGGGTTACGATAAAGAAGGAAAATGTCCGATGCTGATTAAAGATAAATGCTCCATTTATAATCAGCGTCCCTTTACCTGCCGCAACTATGATTGTAGGGTATTTAATGTAACAGGACTTAAACCGGAAGACAAATCTAAAAAAGAAATCCTAAAACAATCAGATCGCTGGAATTTTAATAAAACATCTGCCGATGAAAATAAGATACTGAATGCACTAAAAGATGCTGCACATTTCTTAACCATATACGCCGATAAATTTCCGGTAGGATTTGTTCCACGAAATACGACACAACAGGCAATACTGGCAATAAAAGTTTACAAAGTTTTTTTAAAATCCACTCAAAACTTACATAAATCTGCAGAAAAAGTACTCGAAGAATACGTTCAAAAGGTTATTGATGAATTAAATAGTTTTAGTGATAATTAAAAAATTCTTGTGTTCTTAACCTGTAATAAAAACAACTATTCCTTTTTCTAACGAAACCCAATTAATCCTTTTAAATCTTAAAATAGAATTGCTTTCCTGATTCAGGTGCTTAAATTTATGAAAAACCTAACACTAAACATTAACTCTATAAACAGGGTCTATGGTAATGGATAACAAAACTAAACAACAATGGAATAATGTACTTTCTAATATGTTGAATGACTACCGCAGAATAAATCCTGATGACGAAAGTACCGATCGTGAATTATTACATAAACTGCTGGAACATGTAGCGGATTCTCTTCTTGAGTCTAAAAGGATAAACAATTCAGAAGACCATCCATCTGAGATGTATTTATAATCTTTTGATAAGTATCTCCTGTTGCTTGTAATACTAAATATTGATTTTTTTATTGCTCTTCCGCAATTGTTTACCTGTCGCAAAAAATTCATATAATACCAGAACAATCTAAATAATAGAAATATTTACCTATTTTTGCCCGTTAACAATGAACATATTCAAATTCTAAAATTAATCGAGAGAAGCCAATAATGCAGAAAGTACGGGTTGCAAGTTTTTCAATTTCCTTAGATGGTTTTGGCGCGGGGCCTGACCAGAGCATTGATAATCCTTTGGGAATAGGTGGTGAGAATCTTCATCAATGGTTTTTTCCAACAAAGACCTTTCAACAAAATGTGTTAGGAAAGAGTACCGGCACAACAGGCATTGACAATAAATTTGCCGAAAACGGTTTTAAAAATATTGGCGCCTGGATTTTAGGTCGAAATATGTTTAGTCCCTATCGCGGTTTACCTAATATTGAGTGGAAAGGCTGGTGGGGAGATAATCCGCCCTATCATGTTCCTGTTTTCATTTTAACAAACCATAAACGTGAATCTTTTGAAATGGAAGGCGGGACGGTTTTTCATTTTGTTACCAATGGAATACATGCTGCTCTGGAACATGCTCTGGAAGCTGCAAATGGAATGGATGTAAGAATCGGCGGTGGAGTAAGCACCATACGGCAATATCTGCAAGCCGGATTAATTGATGAGCTTCATATTGCCATATCACCTGTTTTTTTAGGCAAAGGTGAGCATTTGTTTAACGGACTAAACATGCATTCTTTAGGATATGATTGCGCTGAGCATAAACCAGGTGATAAGGCGACTCATATTATTCTTAAAAAAGATAAACAATGAAAATTTCCGGTAAATTTGACGTCAAATTATCTCCGCTTGATTTTTCAGTCCCCAGCGATGATAAAACAAAACTTGCCCGTATGTCCATCGACAAAACTTTTTATGGCGAACTCAATGCCGGCAGTAAAGGAGAGATGCTAAGTATCCTGACTTCTGTAAAAGGATCCGCCGGTTATGTTGCCATTGAAAAGGTTTCGGGAACACTGTCAGGCAAAAATGGCAGCTTTGTTCTGCAGCATTTTGGTGCAATGGATAAAGGAGAAAACAGCCTGAAACTGGAAGTTGTTCCGGACTCAGGAACGGATGAGCTTGTTGGCCTTTCCGGTAAAATGAAGATTAAAATTGAAGAAGGCCAGCATTTTTATGAACTTGAGTATGATCTTTAGATCTTGCTTTAAACACTTTCCCTACCTGAATCTAACAATACAACAAATCAGTCAGAATAAATCATTTAATCAGAAAATGTAGTTATTTGGAAAATCAACCGATCTCTTTAAACAGTAATTCTTCTTCCATCTGGCAGGAACTTAAAAATGCCATTAATGGCAGTGAAGATGATTTTACCCAGATCCCGCTGGGAAAAGCTATTTTCCTGTTAGCAGTGCCAATGATTCTCGAATTAATTATGGAATCAACCTTTGCCGTTGTTGATATATATTTTGTTGGCAGCCTCGGAGCATCAGCTGTAGCTACCGTCGGGCTTACCGAAACATACCTGTATATTTTGTATTCGATTGGAATGGGGTTAGCGATGGCCGTCACAGCGATTGTTGCCCGGCGCATTGGTGAAAAAGATAAAGATGGCGCATCGCGGGCCGCTGTACAAAGTATTTTTCTGGCGCTAATCGCATCCCTGCCTTTTGCTATTGCCGGTATTTTTTTCGCAAAGGAATTACTGGCATTAATGGGAGCAGATAGCTGGACTTTAGAACATGGTTATGGTTACACTCAATGGATGCTTGGCGGAAATGCTGTTATCATGTTTTTGTTTATCATCAATGCTATTTTCCGTGGTGCTGGTGATGCTGCCAATGCCATGCGTGTTCTATGGATTGCCAACGGGTTTAATATTATCCTGGATCCATTATTGATTTTCGGATACGGACCTTTTCCTGAACTCGGTGTTGAAGGCGCAGCCATTGCAACAACAATCGGACGTGCTATCGGTGTTCTTACACAATTATGGATTTTATTTAAAGGCGGGCGACATATTCGTGTTTTAAAATCCCATCTTATCTGGCATACAGAAACCATACTAAAAATAATCCGAACATCCCTGGGCGGTATCGGGCAAATGATTATCGCCATGACTTCCTGGATTTTTATCATGCGTATTATTGCCGAATTTGGAAGCCAGGCGATTGCCGGAGCCACGATCGCAATCCGAATAATGATGTTTACAATGATGCCGGCATGGGGTCTCTCAAATGCTGTGGCAACACTGGTCGGACAAAATCTTGGTGCGGAAAAACCTGATCGCGCAGAAAAGTCGGTCTGGATCACCGGTTTTTGGAATATGCTTTTTATGATTGCTGTGGCAATCTGTTATTTCCTGTACAGCGAATCACTGGTGGCAATTTTTACAGACGATGCGGGTGTAATTGATGTTGGCGGAGAATGGCTGCGGATTGTGTCCTACTCTTATTTTGTGTATGCATGGTGGATGGTTTCAACTCAAGCCTTTAACGGGGCCGGTGATACAATCACACCCACAAAAATTAATTTTGTATTTTTCTGGTTGATACAAATCCCGCTGTCATACATCATGGCAAAACCCCTGGGAATGAATTATTCCGGCGTGTTCTGGGCCATTCTTATTTCTGAAACATCTGTTGGTTTATTTACCCTGTGGTTATTTAAGAAGGGCAACTGGAAGAAAGTCGTTGTTTAAAATTATTTATTCCGTGAAGATTGCATTAAGCGGAATCGCTGATCACCCGGTTTTAAGATTAACGCAAAACTCCGTCCGTCCTTCTTCAGAATAAACAAAGATATCACCATTATAAGCACGGATCAGCCGTCGGGTTAAATCCAGCCCCAGACCAGTGCCCTGCCCGGGAGATTTTGTAGTATAAAAAGGATCGTAAATTTTATTGATTTTTTCCGCGGGAATTCCAGAGCCGTTATCAATAATGCGGACAGCAACAAAATCAGATTCATTACGTGCACAAATTTTGATTCTTCCATTATCAGGAATAGCATCAAGTGCATTATCCAGCAAACTGAACCATACCTGGTTCAACGCGGCACCGTTTGCAAAAACGGAAGGAAGACCATTTTGAATTTCCAGTTTTATGTCGGCGTTTTTTGATTTTGATTTTGACTCCAGTACTCTTAGAGCATGTATTATTCCAGTCTCTATATCCACCTGCTCTTTTTCCGCCAGATTATCCATGTAAGTAAATTTTTTAACGGCTTCAACCAGGTTATAAATCTGAGTGGTGGATTGCTCGATTTCTGTTGTAATGCTGTGAATGCTGCAACTGGCAAGGATCCATTCTAGGGCTATAACAAAAGCATTTCCCGGAACAAAGATTATCAGATTATTCAAAATCTTCGTGGAAATCCCCAAATTAGCAAGCTGTCCGGTATCAATGGTGTTGATATGATTTTTCTCTAACCAGTCTGTGATTTCATCCTGAAGGTCTGATTTTTGTAATGGCGTTAAAGATATGTTTAAAGATAATTTTATACATTCGGAGCGTGTATCTTCGATAATTTCAAATTGTTTTTCATCCAGACCGCATTGACGCAGTTTTTTAACAGCTTCATCTGCTTCAGTTTGGTTCTTCTTTAGTAGTTTGGCATCCCGTATTGCTACAGATGCAGGATTGTTCAGTTCATGCGCCAGGCCGGCAGCGAGCTTGCCCATGGAAATCAGCTTTTCATCCTGCATGGCACTGGTATTATGGATACGCGCACGATCAATCATGGAATGAACAGTACAACCGGTAAATACGGGACATTTATTGATCATTTCTGTAAAATGGTCCACAGAGATATAAAACATATCAGTTTTTTCATCTGCGTAAACATCACCGGGTAAAACTTTAAGCCGCGAGTATGGCAAAAAACCGGTTAATGTACCTTTGCCAATTTCCGTATTTACTACCTTTGGACCTGTCCCGCGATCTATATGCACACTGATACGGCCATCTATAATGATCCATAGCTTGTCAGCCTTCTCACCTTTTTTCATTATTAATCCGGGTGCAAAACTTTTCAGCTCGCCATGCCGGACAAGCCATTCCAGTTCTTCCTTTGGTACATCAGTTAACGTGGATAATTCAGCCAGACGGGATATCAGATCATCATGCATTTTTTTCTCTTGTATGCTTTTTCTAATTAACTCCAAAATCGAACAAAAAAATTCTTAGTCTTAACAAAGCCCCTTTTCAGACTTTCAAAAAGCGCGCATTAATCGCTACAATCACCGTACTTAAAGACATCAGTACAGCACCAAACGCCGGGCTTAAGATAATCCCAAAACCGTACAAAACGCCGGCAGCCAATGGGATAGCAAAAACATTATAACCGGTCGCCCAGGCCAG
>JACKAO010000005.1 GCA_020635035.1 Calditrichia bacterium | reverse complement strand
CATGGGATGTTATTCGAATTTCATTTTTTCATTTCAACTTCAACTTTTTTCCACCTACTAAAAATAATCAACCTATATACCCACATAACATAATATTATTCGGTTGCAGACCGAATTACTTAAATTGATGCATACCTAACATACTGAACAAAAACTTACTTAGCAACCCACTCATTTATGATATTCGGCGCATATCAGGAAATATTGCAAAACGGATATTTTCTCATATGGAAATATCATTTGTTTATCTTAAAGTACTGTAAATATTGCTGTTAAAGACAATAATGTAAAAATCAAAACGGATATTGCCTTGCATACATTTTAACAATATATTGTACCTAAGTACACTATAAATTCAGCAAGCCAGGAAGGCAGAATGACCGAGAAAAAACTACTCATAACCGTGCGCGAAATCATCCGGGCAAAACATTACAGTATCCGTACTGAAAAAGCATACATCCAGTGGATAATCCGCTATGTAAAGTATCATAAGATGCGTCATCCAAAAGAGTTAAGTGCCAGGGATGTACAGGATTATTTAAGCTACCTGGCCGTTAAAAGTAATCTGGCTGCATCATCACAAAATCAGGCACTTAATGCCATTCACTTCCTGTATAAAGATGTTCTCAAACAGCCTTTCGGTGAAATGGATGAAATCATCTGGGCCAAGAAGCCATCTAAATTACCCGTTGTACTCACAAAGGACGAAGTTAAAAAACTGATAGACAAAACAGAAGGCAAATCAAAGCTTGTGGCATCCATACTCTATGGATCCGGATTGCGTCTGATGGAAGCGTTACGTCTGCGTGTGCAGGACATCGATTTTAAATACAACCAGATCACCGTACGCGATGGCAAAGGCGGAAAAGATCGTCATACCTTGCTGCCGCAAAGCCTGGTCGATCCTTTAAAACAGCAGCTTCGTGAAGTGTGGCATCTGCATAATGCCGATTTAGCTGCAGGATATGGGGATGTATACCTGCCCTATGCTCTCGAGAAAAAGTATCCCGGCGCTTCCAAAGAAAAAGGCTGGCAGTATGTCTTCCCAGCTGATAAGCGTTCTGTTGATCCCCGTTCAGCCATTGAACGCAGGCATCATATCGGCGATTCATCCGTCCGTAAATCTGTAACAATGGCCCGTCGTGCAGCCGGAATCATAAAACCGGCAGGATGTCATACACTGCGTCATTCCTTCGCCACTCATCTGCTCGAAGATGGTTATGATATCCGAACCGTTCAGGAATTGCTCGGTCACAGCAACGTCGCCACCACCATGATCTACACCCACGTATTAAACAAGGGTGGTATGGCTGTCCGCTCGCCATTGGATTAATCTATTTGCCAACGGCAAAATAAACAGATCATGATTTTTGGTTCTTTTCATCCAGAAAAAGAATATAGAGATATAAAGATCTCTCATCGCCACCCGTCATCCCGGTTTTCGGAAAAACGCTTTATTTGCCGCAGGCAAACTGCAAACAGATGTTTGAGTCGTAGTATAACAAGCCAGTCATAAAAACATTTGATTTTCCGTTTTTGATTTAACTGTTTGAGTTTCTGTTTGCAAGGACTTTTTGATTCTTTTTGGTCAGTCAAAAAGAATATTAATAACTGCCGATGTTGAAATTAATACAATAATACCGTGGATAATCAAGAATTAAGATCTCTCATCGCCACCCGTCATACCGGTTTTCGCAGAAATACCGGGATCTCCTGATCTTTAGCCCAAACGAGATCCCGGCGCGACGGCCGGGATGACAGTGCTGCGGTTATTGTGTCATCCTGTACCATAAGCCAAACTCTACCGAGACTTTATAACGTGATTAATAAAAAAAATCTAAAAACGATGCTGCATACCCAGCAAACCCTGCCAGGTGGAGATAAGCATTACGTTGTTGATAATCTGCTGGTCTTCATAGTTTAATTTTATGTACAGGTGGGTCGCCTTGCTTACATCCACTCCCAGCTTGGCAGAAAACGCATTTGCCGCGCTAAGCCGGTTAAAGACCGTGATAGAATTAGCCGCATCATCCTGCTTTTTAACCAGGTAATACAGAAAAACAAACAGTGACACTCTTTGTGTCAGGTAGCGCCCGGCCATAATACTGAATTGCTGGTCAGCTTTATATTTTTGTATATGCAGGCCGTATTTATAGTCGATGTTCAGGATAAACAGACGCTGGTATGCCAATGTGATTTGCGGACCCAGGCGCCGGTTAAAAGCACTTTCCAGGCTGTCGTTAAGATTTGTTTTAAAAGCGGCTGTTTCATAAAAGGCACCTGTCCCGAACTGCCAGTCAGCAATCCTGAAATTATATGAAAGCTCAGCACGGTTCTGGATGATACTGTTTTCCTGTAATGCATCTGCCCGCCGCCAGGCCAATAGATCAAAAAGAGAAAGCGCTTTGTCTGCTGCCAGTTGCAGGGAATATTTAGCCTGCCCCGTCAACTCGTAAAAATAGTAATCATGCCCATTAAAACTGTATGCATCGCGTCGACCGGAAAGCCCGCCCGAAATTGAATGATTAGCGCTATGAATAAAATAGTCTCCCTGCAATGCCAGGCGCAGGCCGCTGAGACGGTTTTCCAGGGACATAATTTCCGGGGCAACACGGCTGCTGATGGTCAACAATGATGAACCGGATTTTTTCTGCAGATTAAATCTTAATATGCTGCGCAGAAGCATCCCGCTGCCAAGTGCATCTGCATCGATGACACCCCCTTCAATGCCGGCGCTGAAAGTCGATTTTCCGGGAGTCTGTGCCGTGACGGAAGAAAAAGACAGGATAAATAAAAGGATGGTCAGGGTTGTAATAAACAATCGATAAATCACGCAGATCAGGCCGTTTGATATCTTTTACGGGGTTAATTTATCCTTAATAATTTCGCGATACAATTTTAATGTGTTTTCTGTGTTTTCCAATAACTCCAGGTATTCATCAGAGAGCAGGGAATCCACTTCGCTGAAACGCGGCATTTCGTAACGGTCGCCCAGAACCGGTTCCAGTTTAGTGAAAATCGTTTTTAAACCAATGATTTCCCCCATTCTATCGGAGTCATATTCCAATGGGCTGCTGCTGCCTACCTGTCGCGGCTGGTCGCTGTTCTGCAGTTGCAGCATGCTGAACATCTGACCGTCATTAACATCTTCGATAAATTCATTTGCCTGTACATTCAGTTTCATCATAGTGCGCACTTCGCTGCTTTTATCGCGCAGAATAGCAATATTGGAGTCAACTTCGTCCAGTGCGTTACTAAGGTATTCATGGTAAATCAAGATGCGGGTACTGTCATCTTTTGCAGAAAGTTTAAGATTGTTAATAAGGGCCGGGTCAAAGCTGAACAGGGGCAGGGCAGGGGAAACGCGGACCCGCCGGCTGTTTAAATCGTGCAATTTTAAGCGGATGTTTTCCTGTTCCTGTGTGCTGTTTGTTTTCCCAAGCATTTCATTTAAGGAATCTATTTGCTGGGTGTAGGCTTTATAAAGGAAACGCCTTTCCTGCCTGATCTGTCCGGCGATGGCATCTGTTACCAGCTTTTGGTGATCATAAGCCCGGCTAAGATTCAATGCATTGGCCATAATATTTGCTACGCGGCTGTCGTTCTCCTGTGCCTGTGCTTTAAGATTTTCTGCCCTGGAAATGTGCGTATCCAGCTCTGCCTGCAGTGAGTCCAGTTTCTGTTTTTCGGTAACATATTGTGTCTGCAGATTGTTCAGATGGCGGCTTTGACGGTCAGGATTCTGGGCATGCAGATTATTAAAAGATGCCAGGAGAATACATAACGGCAGCATAATGATTAACTCTGCCGTAACGATATACTTTTTCATTCTACCAATCCGTATTTTTCAAGTTTGTAATAAAGGGCACTTGTACCGATCCCCAATATTTTTGCAGCACGATTTTTCACACCACTGGCTTTTTTCATAGCATGTACGATCATGTTTTTTTCAAATGCTGCCAGTGCGTCATCCAGCGCCATATTCTCAAAATGATGATTACCGGCTGAAATACCCCTTCCCAGGAAACGCAGAACAGTTTCCGGTGAAATCGTTTCTTCGGAAGAGATCACCAGCAGACGCTCCATAAAATTTTCCAGTTCGCGAATGTTTCCGGGCCAGCTATATTCCTGCAGGGCATGCAGTGCCTCCGCAGAAAGCACGCGTTTGGAGTTTGTCTTAGAAAGTTTTTTACTGAAATAGGCGGCCAGTTCAGCAATATCTGTTTTGCGTTCCCGCAGCGGTGGCAGCTTAACAGGAATCACACTCAGACGGTAAAACAGGTCTTCGCGGAATTTTTGCTGCTGTACCATTTTGGCGAGATCCCGGTTTGTGGCGCAGATAATACGCACGTCACTGCTCAGCGTCTCTTCACCGCCAACCCGTTCAAATTCTTTTTCCTGTAACACGCGCAATAGTTTTACCTGCAGCACCGGCGAAATATCACCAATCTCATCCAGGAATAGTGTGCCGCCATCGGCCAGTTCAAAGCGTCCTTTGCGTTGTTTGATAGCTCCGGTAAAAGCCCCTTTCTCATGGCCAAACAGTTCGCTTTCCAGCAGGTTGTCATTCAGTGCCCCGCAATTCACCCGGATAAACGGTTTTTCCGCGCGCCTGCTTCGTCGATGAATAGCCCGTGCCACCAGCTCTTTGCCTGTCCCGCTTTCGCCTTCAATCATAATGGTGCTTTCTTCCACTGCTACTTTGTCGATCAGCCGGAAAAGTTCCTGCATCTGCGGAGAGTTCCCGATAATCTCAGGGTATTCCCGGGAGATTTCTTCATTCAGATACAGATTGTGCTGCTGCAGTTTTTCCAACTCGCTGTGTTTCGCGATTTTATCAAAAACATTCTTAACACGTACGCGCAGTTCTTCATTGGAGAAGGGCTTGGTCAGGAAATCCCCTGCACCCAGGTGCATAGCTTTAACTGCTGTTTCCACTGTACCGTAAGCCGAGATGAGAATAACTTCCGTCGCAGGATTATTTGCTTTAACCTTTTCAAGAACCTGCATTCCGTCCAGCGGTTCCATACGCAGATCGGAAATAACCAGCGGTGCGGGGTAGCTGTGCAGGTGCTGCAGTGCTGCTTGCGGATCAGCGAAAGCTTCTATGGTATACTGTTCACGTTTCAGCGTTTCCTGCATACCCAGGCGCATGGTATCGTTATCTTCAATAATGACTATTTTTTTCTGGTCTTTCATGTATCTCCATTTTTCTCAGCATAGTTTTAAAAGCTGAATCCCGTCTGAATTTATTTCAAAATCTTACCTTGAGAATAACAATACAATATACGATCCTGAAAATATTTCAGGATGACGAAAACCCGTTGCGGATTTTACCAATTTCATTCCTTTGTAATAACAATAAAACGGCTGCCATCCTTATAATTTTCATCATATTCCAGCAAGGCATTGTTCTGCTGACATAATTTTTTACAAATCGCTAAACCCAGTCCGCTGCCGTTTGATTTTGTTGTAAAAAATGGTTTAAAAATATTTTTCCTGTACTTCGGATCCAGGCCCGGACCATTATCGCAGACTTCAAATCCATGCGATCCATTTTTGAATGTTTTAATGGAAATGTGTCCGTTTTCTTCAACCGCATCGATGCTGTTAGCTGTAAGATTTGTTAGTACCTGTTTAAGATGCTGCGGATCAAAAAACAGGGGATAATCTGCATCTTCAAAATTTAGTTTAATATTTTTATCCTGCAACCTTTGGGCATGGATCAATTTTACATCTTTCAGGATGTCCTTCAATTGTACCTGCTGCGGCTTTGATTCGATTGGCTTGTTATAATACAGAAATGCCGCAATCTGTTCTTTTAATCCGCTGACTTCCTGCAGGATTTTACTGCTGTGGTTATGTGCCGGACTTTCTGTTAAGCTATCTTCTTTTATCAGGCCGGCAAGTAATTCAATTCCGCCCAATGGGTTACGGATTTCGTGGGCAATCTGGGCAAGCAGCTGCTCGCGTTCTTCATTTTTTGCAGCCAGGTCTGTTTGCATCTGCTGCATTGTTTCTTTTAAAAGGGCAAACTCCCCGTAAATTTTATCCGGTACCTGCGCTTCAAAATCACCCCGGCCGATCTTCTTGCTGAATTCTACCAATTTATCGACAGGGCGTGCGACTGTCCGCGCGATAATCCAGCCCCCCATAACAGTTAGCAAAACACCGGCGGCGCCAATCCAGAAAAAAATCGTGCTGAGCTGGTTGATCCGCTCAAGACGGTTGATATTCTCACGGATGCCCAGATAGAAACGGTCGTCAATATTATAAAATCCCCAGATGTACCAGTTTTGATCGGAATCCGCGAAGGGGAATGATGATCCGGATTGGTGTATGGTAAGGCGCTCAATTTCCGAACGGTTTAAGATTAACTCTGAGCCAAAGCGGTGCTTTTCTGAACTGACGAGAACGTCAAGGTTTTTATTAAAAATAAAAGCATTAGCCACGGCTGTCTGCCTGACAATTCCATCCAGGTATGATTGATAATAATTATGAGCCTGATCCGCTTTTGCCGTTAAAAAAAGCAGGTAGCTTGCATCAAGATCGGAAGCTGCCAAAGATGTCAGTGTTTTTACATGCCCGGCTGCCTGTTCAAGATAGATTTCGCGAACTGTCACGTAGCTGATCCTGGATAAAACAATCACCAGGATAACCGTGATCAGACTGAACAGCAGAATAATTTTATATCGAACAGATAATGATCGCACTAATTTTCCTGAATATGATAATCCAGCAGGTCCCAGGTATTATTGGCAGTTCCAAACGACCAGCCGGTATGCCGTATTTTAACGATGCCCAAATTGGGAACAATCCATCGTTTAATCTGGCCATAGTCATTAAAAGCACCCCAGTTTTCATTAAGTAAAAATGCATCCTTACTTTCACCCAATACGTTAATATCCTGAACAGCTGAAACAGAATCTGTGTAAATATAATGCATCCATGATTTGCCTTTTTCCAGTGGAAAAATAATAACCGTACGCGGGAATTCTACCGCAGAGTCCTGTGACATTTTAAGGGTGTCGCCGGATGTTTTTACATAAAGTGAATCAGTATGATCGGTGTAGGTATATTTCCAGAGTTTTGTATTTTCTGCTGTGTGGTTTTCAATTGATACGGTGACTGTATCTGCAGTGGAAGTTAACGAATCATAATATGCATACACCCAATAACTTCCTGAACCTTGCGGGAAATCCGCAAGATAGGTGATTGGATCCTGATAGGTCTCAGTGCTTTCCGAACAGGATATCACTGTTAAAAACACTGTTGCTAAAATAAAATACTTCATAATGAATCCAGTATATAAATTCCTTGGCCGTTTTATCTGACCAATTATTTGATTGTAAAATCCCTGTTAATTGTTTTTAGTTTTCCTTCAAAAATGAAATGATAATTTCCCGGTTTTGGCGGTTTAACTTCAAACTCGGCCTTTAAACGACCTATAATCTGGATACAGGTTTCACTTTTTTTACGGCGTGCAAAAATTTTTACATGAATGGTGTCAGACTCAGTTTTGGTTTCCACATGCGAAAAGGTGTAGCAGGGATCGGGTACTGCTGAAACAGTATTAAGGATAATGGTGCCGTATTTCTGTTTCACTGTTTCAATTGAATCCACCGAAAATACCAGGTCGGTAGTATAATCTTTATTTTCTTGCCCGGTCATAATAAGTCCTGTTATTAAAATAACCGATAAAATTAAAATACGCATCTGCACTCATTTGTAATTAAATATAACCAGAGATACCGATATTATTCTTTTCTTCCTATTTCAATTTTATTATAAGGTGTTCTACCTTATTTGTTTCAGGATAACTTCTGAACCACCAATAGATTATAATTTCATCATTCATGGTGGCAGTTAATTCTTCAGAGCAGTTATAGATTTCTTCATAGTTTATGGTGGTGCTCTTTCCGCCATCCAGTTTGGGACCGCTAAGTGTTGGAATCCAGTCAATAAGCGGAGCACAATTCCGGGCAACAATAAAATAAAAAACTTCCTGATCGGTGTTATTCTGAATCACAAGTTTATTATCTGAGCCGCCGGCGCTGATCGCCATTTGGTCTTCTGCAGAACAGGAAATAAAAAAAAGGATAAAGAAAAGAGCGGTTAGAAATTTCATTAAATAATCCTTAAAAAGTGTACAATGGCATGGGTGTGTAAACAGTTGAATCTCCGGAAATGCTGATGCGCAGGTAAATTGAACCGCTGTTGCCATAAGATGTGATGTAAGCTTTTTTCAGTGGTGTCAGGTCAAACTTCACAGTCTTGGAAATAAGAGCATCGCAGGGATCATCCAGACCATTATGTACTAATTTCAGATCAGCCTGTACAGGATTGGATTCCAAAAACGCCGGAGCAGCAAACATATCAAAAAGGTGATCTTCACAACCCCCACCAAACTGAACATCTATTGACAGAATATCCTTTGAAATACTTACATTTTTTATATCAAGCGGGTCATCCGGCAGGAAAAGATCACGCCAGTGATCATAGATAATCAGATTGTTCACATTATCCGGGCTGGAATAATAATGTTCAAAACAATCAACACAAAGGTCAGTCAGAGTAAGTTTGCCATCACTTAATTTAAAAATCTGCGGAGTATGATTATTCTCATAAAACAGGGTATCGCCCTGAAGGGTATAGCGTGATGTAAAAAAGAGCGTATCGGCGTTATAAATACTGACCTTATTGCCGCCGCTGAATACGATGGATTGTGTATATCCTTCAGTTGCCGGTGATATTACGTGATACCACAATCCGCCAACAGAATAATCCCAGTTATAGCTGCCATTCGGAACAAATTCTTTAGAAGATGTCGGGCCGTTCTCTGAACAACTCCCAAGAAAAAGAGCAGTAATGATCATTATAGAAAAAATATTTTTCATTATAAATCTCCAAGCGGCACCTGAATTACAAACTGGTGCGTATAAGTTGATTCGTATTGAGTGCTAAGCGAACCGGAAGGTGCGGCAATAAAATCCGCAGCCTGATCAAAAAGGGCATCACCGATAATACGCCAGCTGTTAACCCTTGGAATTCCCGATCCGGTAAGCAGCCTTCCGCCATACTGTAGATTAAAATAAGAAAAGTGCAAAGTAAAGCCCCAAGTCCAGGTGTATTCTGTCCATTGCTCATTCTGGCTGCGTTTTGTGTAGGCAATGTAATCAAACTGATCGAGATTGTAACTACGGCTGTATATTTCCAGCCCGGCACTCAGATCAAAGGCACCAAGCATTCGGTTAAACCCGATTCGCCCGATCCAGTTATCAAATGTAAAATCGTTTTCAATAGTTTTTTGACCGGCTTTTATGATTCTTTCACCTGTGTTAATATCTTCAACGGCATTGGCCCAGGTATTACTCCAGACCGGCTGGTAGATAAAATCAATACCAAAACGGCTGTCATCTTTAATTACGCCATAGCCGATCCCAAAATCGTAAGCCCAGGTGTTGCCGGGATCGCGTGGAATATTCATTACCTGGTAGTTAGGTATTTTTGGATGTGTTTTCCAGTTATAGGTAAATAAGGCACCAATATACGGTCCTTCTTCCTGGAATTGTTCCCGATACCTGAACTGCAAACCGTATGTATCGGTATGATCTTTGTTATTTTCTGTTACAAAGCGCTGAATGCTGTTTTGTGCCTGTTCATCCCAGATCCACTCTATATATGAAACATCATGCTTCATATCAAAATTGTTGTAAAACAGGACAGCTTCAAGATTTTTTTGATCTTTTTGGAATGTGATACCGCCACGAATTTCATATAGTCCGCCATCCTGGGAAATCCTGGCATTATTTGAATAAAGCAAATCAACACCACCCATGGCATTGAAATCTGCCCAATCGGCACGAACTCCGGCAGATAAACCTTCGACGGGTAGTTTTGTACCAACCCCGGCATATAAATATTTATTATCCGAATAGCGATCTGTCGGCCCGAGCGGTGCTGTTTGTGCCCAGTCCGGATTTGAGATGTTGGCGGCTTCCAGCTGCTGAAAGGCACCACCTGCCATAAAAAACAGACCGGAAGTTTTTAGAAAAAGATTTAAAGGAATGGAACGGGCCCCGCCCAGGTTGCTGGAGATGTTATAAAATGTTGGCTGCAGGAAAATAGAATTTGACAGGATATTGAAGCCATTTGCAGGATTGCGGTATGCATCCAGCCATTCATCGGCAAGGGCAATATTGACACCACCCATGGAAATGTTTTTCGATGGATAAAGCAGAAACTGATCCCCTGTTGCAACCGGAAGTGATTTGACCGAAATAAATTGTGCTGACACAAAAAGCGGAATGATTGTCCATAATAAAATTCTTTTAAACATTTCCCCCAACTCCCTTAATATTCGCTTAAAATATGAGTGTATAAAAACAGTTTCCGGTATCTTCTTTTTTCATGGTAAAACCGGGTATTCAAATGAAGGTGGATTGTCACAACAAATAACAAGAAAGGAATCAACAACATTTATTTTGATGATATATGTTCCTGAATCTGCCCTTATTTTTTCGGTACCGCACCAGAAGTTACGGTTAAAATTGTTTAATTCGGTATCATTTATTTTAATACTGATGTCTTCATCCGGCATCCCAGTATCAAAACCGAAGGAATCAAAATCCAGAGATTTCGATTGATCAATTTTCAATGTTCCCAAATCCTTTCCCGAAACAGTGACAGCGTTAAAATCAAGGTTTGAAACATTGCTGAAAGTCATTATTAACCTGGCATTTTCTGTCGCATTATAATCCGGGTTAGCCGGGCCTGTACAACTTATAAACTGAACAAAGAATACAGTCAAACCAAGTAAGATATATTTTCGCATGATGGCTTATCTTCCTTTATTCCTGCCAAACGGGTTCGTTGAGTTTCCCGGTAAACAATATGGCTTTGGTGTTAGTTTCGCGAATCACAAAAACGAATGGGCGATCAAGACGCATAAAGAATTTTGTGTTTTCCCCGGCGGTTGTGCGTTCAAATAAAATTACCGTAGCTGCAGCTGCTTCTGTTCCTTCTTCATCAACCTGAATAAATGTTTTATGTAAAACCAGGCTGATAAAAATCTGGATAAGCGGGTTAATTCTGGAAAAATCAGCAGAAGATGGTGAGAAGGCGATACCCATTCCAAGGTCACTCAGGATTGAATTTAGTATTAGAGCTTCGCTTGCAGATTTATAGCTCAGTTTAAATTTAGGCATCTGCAGATTTCCGCTGTCAGGTTCCATTTGAGATAAATAACTTTGCCAGCGGGAGTTGTCAAGAGTGCTAATAAATTGGTTTATGTCTTTTCCGTAAGCAGGTTGCAGGATGGTCATGCTGAAATTTGAGTTACCATAAGGTAAATCCAGAATTTGTACATCGTCATCCCGGTAATAATTAAATTCACCACCCAACTGCATCATTTTGCAGGCAACCTGTTCGTTGGCATAAGTTGTAAATTGGTCATCTGTGGTCTCATCCGGATCAAATTCATACTTCCAGCTTGCCTTAAAGTAGATGGCATTGATCAGCGCCAGAACAGTTTCGCGGCTAAGCTGTGAGATCATTTTGTTAATTTTATTATTGGTTTTTTCACTGATCCAGTTATTGATAACATCAACAGTTACCGGATCTGAAAAATCCATCCCTGCCACTTCGGCATCAAAATAATTCTGGTTTGTTTGCAGGAAAAGTTGCTCAACTGCAAAGGTTTTTTCATACCAGATCGAATTGGCGATCTCAAATTTCACCTGGTCATCTGCTGAGTGCAGTAAATCAATCAGGCTTTGATAAGATGTATTTATAGCATTATTATCGAGCGATTCAAAACCTAAAGTTGAACGCATATCACTGTATGTTTGCCCGTTGGCTCCATTCAGGGCCATGCCGAACGCCATCGATACACTTAATGGTGAGATAAAAACATTGTTCAACGGATCGGATTCATTAACTTTTTGGAAAAGTTTAAAACTAAAATCCTGACCGGCTTCCACTATTTGTTTTTCAGCAGCGGTAAGATCACGTATTGGCTGCGGGTCAGGCTGTTTTTCAACAGGTGACTCGCAAGCAGCAATAATAATAGTTGTAACTACAAGATATAAAACAGATTTCATAAATCCCCCAAAGAAATATTTAAAAACGGATTATTACTCTATATAACAATTTGTGTGCCATCAAAAATTTAATACTTAAAACGGCTTGTAAACAAAGCATTAGTAATAAAAATCAGCAGATTTATTATCAGAAATTTTATAGAGTATCAGAAATCTGATGGTTTCATGATGTTCAGGAAGAGATAGAACGGCCCAAAAGAATAACTATAGTGAATTTTCAATACGCGTTAATATTTCCGGGAAAGGTTCTTCAACATTAAAGGAATAGATGTTTTCAATAATCTCGTTTTTCTCCAGGTTTCGTTCGGAAATACTACGTAGAATTTTGAAAAAACGCATCTCGTAATCCAGTTCGGTTTTGTAATGATTAACTGTCGCGGACAGGGAAACTTTTTCATTACTTTCAACACCATTGCAATCCGGTGCAGGCTTTACAAATACAAATTCTTCGCTATTCCTATCCAGATCCACAACCCTTCCAACAGGTGCAAGGCTGCAGATAAGCGGCTTATGCCGCGGATGGAGCTGACAGTAGCCCTTTAGCTGACCATCGTCTTCGATGGAGTTTAACAGGAAAGGGCAGAAGGTGAAGGGCAGGTCACTGCTTTTTTTTCGGGATATCAGTCGTTTAAATTTAATCATCGGGACAAAAACATTATTTTGCCCTTTTACAAGTGTAATTATCTGTTTAATAAGCAACTGACGTGTACTGGCAAAGTTTTTAAATCGTGCCATTTTATACAAATCATACAAGTTTAGGTGAACCTTCTGATCACCCGTGCAGCAATTACCGCACATCGTGCATTTGAAATTAAAATGTTCAGATATTCTGGGAAATTGATTAAGCAGCGGCATGACTCAAAATTATCAAAAAATTTTCAATTATGCATTTAAAACTTATCAGGTGCTTAATTCTGATTTTGTTTTACATAGAATTAAATACAGCGTTAGAATAGCCGAGAAAGTATACTATTCTTAAGCTTGTAAACGTTTTCATTGTGAGAATTTTATGGACAAAATCATTTTTGAAGATATACTGTTTAATAAAGAGTGGCAGTATCTTAATGAAGAGAATGGCGGCTATTATAAAAATGGAATTATTCCCGGCCGCCTTTTCTATTCCAAATTAGGTGGAAATCTCGATCAGGATGCATCAGAAATCGTAACAAAGCTCCTTGAAAAGCTTTTTAAATCAGCTGCTTTTGACCATCAGAAAATTTACCGTATTGTTGATTACACAGATGTTGAAGCAACTTCCTATTTTACCAGGAAAACCTATGTTAAAACTTTGAAACGCCTGTTCAGCGAGCATAATTGTAATCCGCTGACATCTTTTGTTATAGGTTCAAACATCTGGATCCGTACGTCCTTATTGTTTGCCGAAAAGTTCATGAATCAAAAATTCGTTTTCGTGGATAATCTAAATGAAGCATTTAATATTATTAATAACCATCATGAACATAGCCGGGTAAAAAATGATCATGACACATTTTTGAATGTCAGGAAAAATGAAATTGACAAACTTGTAAAATTGGCCGGGCACTTCCTTTGGAATGAAAATTTTAATGTCGAAGATCTGCTGGATGATGACAGCCCTTTACTGATTATCCAGGATTCATTGGTTCAGATAAACTCCGATTTTATGGAATTACTGGAAAAAGAAGAAAATCAAAAAATTGATATAAGAAATTATAATGAAAACCTGCGAATTCTTCTTGATAATATTGATCATCACATCTGGTATTTAACCGATCCGGAAACGCATGGCGTCGTAAACAGGGCGTATGCTGAATTTAGCGGAAAAACTGCCCAGGAAATGTCATTTAAGAAGATTGTTGATTTTTTCCCTGAACAGACGGCGAAACGGTACATTGCTGATAACAGAAGTGTTTTCGAATCAGGGAAAAAACGTCTTGATGAGATATGGGTAAAGAATTATGAAGGTGAATACCGGTTAATAAAACTTTTTCGTTCACCAAAATTCAATGAAAAAGGAAAAATTGAACACCTTATTTGCCTTGGGCAGGATATTACAGAACTTCATAACTACCAGAAAGAGCTGGAATTTAGCCGAACTCACCTTAAAGCAGTTATAAATACGATTCCTGACCTTGTCTGGTTAAAGGATCCGGACGGGGTTTATCTGAACTGTAACCCCAGATTTGAACAACTCTATAATGCCAGTGAAAAAGACATTATTGGCAAAACAGATTATGATTTCGTTGATAAGGACACAGCCGACTTTTTCCGTTCTATGGATAAAAAAGCAATGGCTGTGGATAAATCCAACTTAAACGAAGAAGAACTTACTTTTGCTGCGGATGGCCATAAAGAGCTGGTTGAAACAATAAAAACACCCATGAAGGATGAAAATGGCAATGTAATTGGTGTGTTGGGTGTTGCTCGTGATATTACCGAAAGAAGAAAGATAGAAAATGAAATAGTACGGGTAAATTCATTAATCGAAGCGACATTGGAATCTACTGCAGATGGTATCCTTGTAGTAGGGACAGATGGCAAAATTGTCAAGGCTAATAAACGCTTTGCAGAAATGTGGAACATTCCGAAGAAACTTTTAAATACAAATGATGATAAAAAACTTCTGGATTTTGTTCTTGATCAACTTTCTGATCCACAGGAGTTTATTGACAAAGTTAACAAATTGTATAATAGCAAAGTGGTTGAAGAATATATCGAAGTACCATTTAAAGACGGCCGTATCTTTGAAAGGTATTCCAGACCTATAATCTTAGATGAAAAATATGTTGCCCGTGTCTGGAGTTTTAGGGATGTCTCCGAAAAGATCAAGGCACAGAAAGCCCTGAAAAAGAAATCGGATATGCAAAAAATCCTGATGGATATTTCTTTAAACTACATAAACATCCCTGTTGAAGAAGTTGATCAGTCCGTAAACAATGCTTTAAAAGAAATCGGACAGTTTGTTGGAACAGACCGTGCTTATGTTTTTGATTTTAACTTTTTAGATAAAACAGCTTCAAATATATATGAATGGTGTAATGATGGTATAAATCCTGAAATTCAAAATATTCAGAACGTTCCATTTGGTGAATTAACAGAATTAATGGTAACCCTGGAAAAGGGAAATCCTTTTCATATTCCTGATGTTTCAACTCTTGAAAATGAAAAGATAAAAAGCTTGATGGAAGCACAAGGGATAAAAAGTCTTATTAATGTTCCCATGTTTTTGAATGATCAACTTGTTGGATTTGTTGGTTTTGACGCCGTAAAAACGCATCATACTTTTGATGAGAATGAGATCGATATCCTTAAACTATTTGCCCAGGTACTTTCAAATATCTTCTCACGAAAGCAATCCCTTGAAAAAATTAAACAGAATGAAGCAAACTTCCGCACATTCTTTAATACCATACAAGACTTCCTGTTTATCCTTGATGAAAAGGGATCAATCATCAAAGTTAATGACACGGTTACCCGGCGCCTGGGATATACACAGGAAGAATTATATGGAAAGACAGTACTTGCAGTTCATCCTGAAAAACGCCACGAAGAAGCCATGCAAATAATCGGCGAGATGCTTCAGGGTAAAAAAGACTATTGCCCGGTACCCTTAATTACAAAAACCGGGGAAGAGATTGCAGTTGAAACTTATGTCTCGGAAGGTGTATGGAACAACAGGCCGGCACTATTCGGTGTAAGTAAAGATATCACTAAGATTAAACTGTCCGAAGAACGTTTTTCCAAAGCTTTTCACAGAAATCCTGCCATAGCCGGGTTAAGTGATCTTGAAACCGGTGAATATGTTGAAGTAAATAAAACATTCTATAAAAAACTTGGCTTTACAAAAGACGAAGTTATTGGTAAACGGGCTTCAGAAGTTGTAAAACTTGATTACGAATTCCGTGATAAAACAATCCAAAAATTAAAAAAAGAAAATATCATTGAGAATGAAGAAGCTATTTTATATACAAAAAGCGGCTGTCCAATCAATGTATTACTTTCAGCCGAAGTGGTGGAACTCAATGGGAAAAAATATAATTATACAACAGCGCTGGATATAACAGCCCGCAAGCAGGCAGAAGAACTGCTGCATGAGAGTGAATCCCGTTTCAGAATGTTTTTTGAAAAACATAATTCTATAATGATTATTGTTGAACCTGAATCAGGTAATATTATAGATGCAAACCAATCGGCTATCGATTTCTACGGATATTCTGAAACTGAGTTGAAATCGATGTCGATAAACGAGATAAATACCTTAAGTGCAGATGAGATTAAGAAAAAAAGACTTCTGGCTTCTAAAGATGAGCAGAATTTTTTTATTTTTCAGCATAAAAATAAAAAAGGAGACCTTCGTACAGTAGAAGTGCATTCATCACCGGTTTACATGCATGGTGAAAAACTGCTGTTTTCTATAATTCATGATATTACGGAACGTAAAGAAGCTGAAAGAGAACTAAAAAAATTAAGTGTTGCAGTTAGTCAAAGTCCTGCCAGCATCGTTATAACAAATAATAAGGGTATCATTGAATATGTTAACCCAAGATTCGTTGAATTGACCGGTTATAGTGCAGATGAAGTCACAGGTAGAAATCCTAAAATTTTATCAAGCGGAACACATTCAAAAGAATTTTATGCTGATCTTTGGAAGACCATATCAAGCGGAAAACAATGGCATGGAGAATTTTATAACAGGAAAAAGAATGGCGAGCTGTATTGGGAAAAAGCAACTATTACCAGTCTTACGGATGAGAAGGGAGAGATTACACATTTCCTGGCTGCAAAAGAAAACATCACGGAGCTAAAGCAAATTGAAAGAGAAAGGGATATCTTACATCAGCTTGTAATCCGTCTTACAGACCCGATGAAATTGCATGACATCGGCAAAGTTGTTGCTGAAATGGCCTATAAGATTTTTAATTACGATGCCTTCAGTCTCGATATTGTTGACCTTAATGATAATATGCTGATTGGTATTTATAATGAAGATACACTTACCGGAGATAATCATCCCCGGGAAACGGCGGTAAACTCACATGACCTGTTAAAAATAAAAAATAAAGATGTTCTTGCCGGTCAATCAAAACTTATAAACCGGGATCATGAGCCGCAAAAAAGCGAGTTGTATGCCTACGGGAGTGAACAAAGATTTTCAATGTCACTGATGTTTGTCCCCATTCGTTATCATGATCAAACGATTGGTATTATTTCAATTCAAAGCTATACACCTAATAAATTCTCGCAGAAAGATCTGGAGCGATTCCAGGTGTTTACAGATCACATTGGATCAGCATTAGTGCGGGCAAAGACTGAAGCTGCCCTGATACAAAGTGAAGAAAAACTGCATTCAACAATTATGTCCATGGATGATCTGATCTTTGTAATTGATAAAGATGGATTTTTCAGGGATTATTACCAGGCAGATTCAAGCAATCTGTATGTTTCACCAGAAGAGTTTATCGGAAAAAAATACGGCGATGTTTTACCGGCTGATATTGCTGAAAAAACTTCGTATGTCCTTCATCTTGTACAGGAAACCAAAAAAGTACAGCAGTTTGAATACAGCATGAATCTCGATGGAAAAGAATACTGGTACAGTGCAAAGGCATCACCCCGTTATAATAGTAATAAAGAATTTGATGGCATCACAATTGTTTCAAGAGATATGTCTACTTTACGCAGGCAAACCCAGGAACTTTCAGAAAGCCGTGAGCGTCTTGATATGGCTATCAAAGGAACGGATGCCGGTACATGGGATTGGAATGTACAGACCGGGGATGTAATCTTTAATGACCGCTGGGCTGAAATGATTGGTTATAAACTTGATGAACTTGAATCTACCATTGCTACATGGAAAAATCATACACACCCACAAGATTTAATAAAAGCAGAACGTGAGTTAGTAAAGCACTTTAAAGGAAAAACGGGTATTTATGATTGCAGCATCCGGATGAAACATAAAAATGGAGACTGGGTATGGGTTTTAGATCGTGGAAGAGTCGTTGAATGGAATGATGCTCATAAGCCTGTCCGTATGGTTGGTACGCATATGGATATTAATGCTCTGAAAATAGCTGAAGAAAAACTTAATAACAGCTTGGAAGATCTGGCTCAGACAAATGAATATCTTGAACAAGCAAATATTAAAGCCACCGATTTAGCCAAACAAGCTGAGATTGCCAGTAAGGCAAAAAGCGAATTTCTGGCAAATATGAGTCATGAAATCAGAACACCAATGAATGGTGTGATTGGTATGACCAACCTGCTGATGGAAAGTAACTTGAGCACTGAACAATTGAGATATGCTGAAATGATTAAGACCAGCGGAGAAGCATTGTTATCAATTATCAATGATATCCTGGATTTTTCAAAAATAGAAGCCGGAAAGGTAACACTGGAAGAAATAGACTTTGATTTAGAAAAATTGCTGGAAGATTTTGCAAGCATTATGGCTTTTAAAGCACAGGAAAAAGGGATTGAATTTATTTGTGCCATTGAACCTAAATTACCGGTTATGCTGCAAGGAGACCCAGGCCGTATCCGGCAGATACTTGTTAATTTAACAGGCAACGCAGTTAAATTTACAGAGAAGGGTGAGATTGTTATAAAAGCAGCGCTGGTTGGTCAAATAAACAAGGATGTTTTTATCAAATTTACAATCAGTGATACAGGTATCGGGATTCCTAAAGATAAACAAGCCCGGCTTTTCGAACAATTTACACAGGTGGATGCATCGACAACACGTAAGTACGGCGGAACCGGATTGGGTCTTGCTATTTCACGGCAGTTGAGCGAAGCGATGGGGGGTGAAATAGGTCTGGAAAGTGAAGAAGGCAAAGGTACAGAATTCTGGTTTACAATCCGGCTAAGAAAACAACCGGCGGCTGTGCAGAAATCTTCAGCTACAGAAAAGTTAAAAGATACACGCATTCTGATTGTTGATGATAATTCAATTAACCGCGAAATTCTTGTTGGTCAGGCAAAACACTGGGGATTAAGACCGGAAGAAGCCGTAGATGCAGAGACAGCAATTTCGATGCTGCATGAAGCATTGAAACAGAATGATCCATACCAGATCGCCCTGCTTGATCTAATTATGCCCAAAGTTGACGGTATTGAACTTGGTAAAAGAATTAAAGCAGATGCTGACCTGAAAGATACGCATCTGATTATGCTTACTTCATTAAATAAACCCGGTGATCCTGAAAAGTTTGCAGAACTGGGATTTTCAGCTTTTATGCCAAAACCTGTTCGTCAGACTCTTTTATTTAGTTTTATCCAGGACATCCAGAACGGAATTATCCCAATCAGGCAATCGAGCGAAGATAGATTGGTTGCGCTGGAAGACCTGGTTCCATCAACGATGCGCATTCTCATTGCCGAAGACAATGTGATTAATCAAAAAGTTGCATTGGGAATTCTTAAAAAAATGGGCATCCAGGCGGATGTGGTTAATAATGGAAAAGAAGCAATAAATGCTCTTGAAGTTATGCCGTATGACATCGTGTTGATGGATGTTCAAATGCCGATTATGGATGGCTTTGAAGCAACACAGCACATCCGGGAGACAAAGACAGATGTGTTAAATCCAGGGATACCGGTCATTGCAATGACAGCAAATGCTTTGCAAGGTGATCGGGAGAAATGCCTGGCAGCGGGTATGAATGATTACCTTTCAAAACCGATTAAACCGGATGAATTAACTGAAATTCTCAAAAAATGGGTTCAGAACAACACAGAAGATATAAAAAGTTAAACGGGTTTTTCTAAAAGTCAAAATACGCCATTCCGATGTATTTCGGAATCTTGCTATTAAAAAACACTCTAAAGATCCTGAAAAAATTTCAGGATGACAAAGCAGCACTCTTTTAGTAAAGCCCCGTTGAAAAGTGATTTATTTTATTTAAACAATTCCATAAAATATTCAATCGTTTGTTTAAGCCCGTTGCGTAAATCATACTTAGGTTCATAGCCTAAAGCTTCTTTCGTTTGAGTAACACTGGCAAGGCTGTGTTTGATATCGCCGGGTCGCGGGTCTGCAAAAACTATCTTACTTTTACTTCCGATCGTTTCAATAATAAGTTCACATAAATCTTTAATGGTTATTGCATATCCATTAGCAACATTGTACATAGAAACGGCATTCGGTTTTGTTGCAGCCAGAATATTAGCCTGTACAACATCTTTGACAAAAACAAAATCCCGGGTCTGTTCGCCATCACCAAAAATAATCATGTCTTCGTTCTTAAGGGCTTTACTCACAAAAATGGGAATCGCTGCTGCATACTGACTTTTGGGGTCCTGGCGCGGACCAAACACATTAAAATAGCGTAATGATGCGGTTGGAACAGAAAACGCTTCATTATACATTTGAAGGTAATATTCACCATCCAGTTTGGTGATACCATAGGGTGATTTTGGTTCGGGACGCATATCCACTGTTTTAGGTGAAACCGGATTATCCCCATAAACAGCCGCTGAACTGCTGTGTACGACTTTTTTGATGTTAAATTTACGGGCCGCATCTAAAATATTTATTAATCCATTTACATTTATGTCAACACATTCAATAGGTTTATCCATAGATTCCGGGACAGAAATCATTGCTGCCAGGTGGTGCACATAGTCCGCATCCTGTAAAACTTTAAAAACAAATTCACGATCGGTAATACTTCCTTCATGCAACTTTGCTTTAGGAAACAATTCAACATTTGCGCGCCGCCCGGACCTGAAATTGTCAAGAATATGCACTTCAGCACCTTCACCCAGCCAATGTTCAACAATGTGGCTGCCAATAAATCCTGCTCCGCCTGTAACTACTACTTTCATTAAGACTCCTGTATTAAATGTGAATGGCGATCTTTAACCAATAATTCAATTCTGATATTTACGGCAGCAAACCGGTTTTTTTGATTTTTTTACGAATTAATTTCCGGAAGATATAAGTAATGATAATGGTTAATCTAATAGGAATGTGGCAATTTCGTTTATCCCTTTTCTTTTAATATCCGGGATGTTAATTCCTTCAGCAGGATAACCAACCACTAACAACAAAAATGGTTTTTCGTTTGAAGGCCGATCCAATATTGTATTAAGAAATCCCATTGGGCTGGGCGTATGTGTAAGGCTTGCCAGGCCGGAATGGTGAATCGCTGATATCAGCAATCCGCAGGCTATTCCGACAGACTCACTGGTGTAATAATGTTTCTTTTTGCTGCCATCGGGATTGATACCATAACGTTTTTCAAAAATGGCAATCAGCCAGGGCGCTTCTTCCAGGAATGGTTTTTTTTCATTTGTCTCAAATGGTTGTAAATCTGCAAGCCATTCATCGGATGCTCTCCTGGTGTAGAACTCATACTCTTCTTTTTCCGCGGCCAACCGTATTTCTTTTTTTAATTCTTTATTATTAACCGCAACAAAATGCCAGGGTTGCAGATTTGCTCCACTCGGGGCTGTACCTGCTGTGCGAATACAGTTTTCGATAATTTCTTTATCGACCCGCTTATCCGAAAACGTACGGATACTTCGCCTTCGTCTTAGCTCATCATAATAATCTTTGGATCGTTGGAGCATTTCTTCCGGTTGATACGAAACATATTGTGCGTATGGAATAAATTTAGAAGTCATTTATTATTATATCCTGTTAGTTAATTCCCTGGAATTTTTTGTAAAGAGCGCCGCCGGTAATCGATGCGTATAAAGGAATGACAACTTTTAGCATTCTGAATGTAAGTGATGCTTCATCCGGAAAAACAAAAAATGTAATAAAATTAATGATAATGATAATAAGACCAATATACGTAGCAATATGGCGGTGATCTTTTTTATAAATCGATGCGGCTATAAAACCGGCAAGTATAATAAACAAAGTGTTATAGATTCCGGCAATAATCAATGATCCTGAAATTTGCTGTTGTAAACCTGTGGGATCAATTTTGTTATGAATAAATTCCGCGGAAAAAGCAAGTATGTAATAAACAAAAATTGAAATTAAAACAGCTTTTTGTTTTGTTGACATAACCAACTCCTTTTCCCCTTAAAGGGGCGCGAATCCTGAACCCAAATTACATATTTCTCCGGTATTGTCCTCCAACTTCGAAAAGTGCCTGTGTAATCTGTCCAATAGAACAGACTTTAACGGCCTCCATCAATGTCTCAAAAATATTGTTATTGTGGACGGCGGCTTCCTTTATTTTTTGTAATTGTACATTTACTTCGTTTTTATTTCTCTTATGAAGATCATTAAGCATTTTAATCTGGTAATCCTTTTCTTTTTGAGTAGACCGGATTACTTCGATCGGGATAGTTGTGGGAGATCCTTTGGAGTTCAGGAAGGTATTCACACCAATAATCGGGTATTCTCCGTTATGTTTCAGTGTTTCATAATACAAGCTTTCTTCCTGGATTTTACCACGCTGGTACATTGTTTCCATGGCACCCAGCACACCACCGCGCTCAGTGATACGATCAAATTCTGCATATACAGCTTCTTCTACAAGATCTGTTAACTCTTCAATAATAAAAGAACCCTGTAATGGATTTTCATTTTTAGCCAAACCTAATTCTTTATTAATTATAAGCTGGATAGCCATAGCTCTGCGTACCGATTCTTCAGTGGGAGTTGTAATTGCTTCATCATAGGCGTTGGTATGCAGACTGTTGCAATTGTCGTAAATGGCGTATAAAGCCTGAAGGGTTGTACGGATATCATTAAAGTCAATCTCCTGGGCATGCAACGAACGGCCAGATGTCTGGATATGATATTTAAGCATTTGAGAACGCTCATCGGCATTATACTTATACTTCATAGCTTTTGACCAGATGCGGCGTGCCACCCGTCCAATTACGGCGTATTCCGGATCGATGCCATTGGAAAAGAAAAAAGAAAGGTTGGGTGCAAAAGCATTGATGTCCATGCCGCGGCTTAGGTAATATTCCACATAAGTGAAACCATTCGCCAACGTTAATGCCAGCTGCGTAATTGGATTGGCACCAGCTTCAGCAATGTGGTAACCTGAAATAGAGACTGAATAAAAATTTCGGACATTTTTGTCGATGAAATACTGCTGAACATCTCCCATCAGTTTTAAGGCAAACTCAGTGGAAAAAATACAGGTGTTCTGTGCCTGGTCTTCTTTTAAAATATCTGCCTGAATGGTTCCGCGCACATTTTTTAGTGTGTGGGCTTTTATTTTTTGATAAACATCGGCGGGTAAAACCTGATCACCACTTACGCCAAGCAGCATCAAGCCTAAACCGTCATTACCTTCCGGCAGGCTGCCCTGGTACTGTGGATGGTCAAATTTACTTCCCTTAAGTAATGTTCCGATTTTTTGAAGGACTTGTTCTTTAAGTCCATTTTGATTTATATAAACTTCGCATTGCTGATCAATAGCTGCATTCAGGAAAAAGGCCAGCATCATGGGAGCCGGACCATTTATTGTCATTGATACAGATGTTTTTGGATCAGAAAGATTAAATCCGGAATATAATTTTTTTGCGTCATCCAGACAGCAAACGGACACTCCGGAATTACCTATTTTACCATAAATATCCGGACGATGATCAGGATCCTGTCCGTATAGTGTCACAGAGTCGAATGCTGTTGAAAGACGCTTTGCCGGCATCCCCAGACTGACATAATGAAAGCGTTTATTTGTTCTCTCCGGACCGCCTTCGCCGGCAAACATGCGTGTCGGGTCTTCACCTTCACGTTTAAACGGATAGATGCCTGCAGTATATGGAAAAGAACCCGGAACATTTTCACGCAAACTCCAGCGTAAAATATCTCCCCATGCTTCAAAGCGCGGAAGGATTACTTTCGGTATATGGGTTCGTGACAGGCTTTCAGTGTAGGTTTTGATAGCGATTTCTTTTCCGCGAACTTTAAATTTGTAGAAATCATTCTTATATCGTTCCCTTCTTTGAGGCCATTCGTCTATTATTTTTTGATTTTCAGGAGTTAATTCGGATAACAGCTTTTTACGAAGAACTATTAATGAATTAACAGTTTCAGGTGAATCAGCCTGTTTAACTTCCTGCAAAAGGTCTATGGATTTTTGGATAGCATATAATTTTTGAGCAACGGCAGCTTGTTCTTCTGCCCATTGAGTATATTTTTTGTTATTTTCTGAAATTTCTGAGAGATAGCGTGTACGATTCGGGGGAATAACATATATTTTTTCTGAACCATCCCTGTTTATATTAATGGATGACTTTAAACTGCTTGCACATTTTTTGTTTATCAATTCGATCGTATTCAAATAAAGGGTATTCATTCCGGGATCATTGAATTGTGATGCAATAGTGCCAAATACAGGAATATCTTCATCAGCAGTGTCAAATAACTGGTGATTACGCTTATATTGTTTTTTTACATCCCGAAGCGCATCCGGAGCTCCCCGTTTATCAAATTTGTTTATTGCAATGATGTCAGCGAAATCGAGCATATCGATTTTTTCGAGCTGAGTTGCAGCACCGTATTCAGGGGTCATTACATAAAGACTTAAGTCGGCATAATCTGTAATTTCTGTGTCGGATTGCCCAATTCCGCTTGATTCTAAAATAATCAGGTCAAAATGCGCTGCTTTAAGCACCATTAAAGCTTCGTTAATATACGCACTCAAAGCCCTGTTTGCCTGGCGTGTTGCAAGTGATCGCATATAAACCCGATCATCACGGATTGCATTCATCCGAATACGATCACCTAATAAGGCGCCGCCTGTTTTCCTTTTGGATGGGTCAACTGAGAGAATGGCAATATGTTTTTCTTTAAAATCATTAAGGAAGCGCCGCACCAGTTCATCAATCAGCGAAGATTTACCTGCGCCACCGGTACCCGTAATACCCAATACAGGGGTTTGAGAGTTCTCTGACTTTTCTGAGATTTTATTTAGTATTACTGAAGATTTCTCCGGAAAATTTTCAATAACTGAGATAAGCCTGGCAATTAATGTCTTATTTTGTTTCTCAATCTGGTCAGGTAATTCGATTGGTTTATCACCAATGGCGAAATCACTTCTTTTTACCAGGTCATTAATCATGCCCTGTAAACCCATTTCCCGGCCATCATCCGGTGAATAAATTCTTGCAATGCCATAGCCATGGAGTTCTTTTATTTCTTCCGGTAAAATTACGCCACCGCCACCACCGAATATTTTTATATGTCCGAAACCGAATTTATGGAGCAAATCATACATGTATTTAAAATACTCGATATGACCACCCTGGTAACTGGTCATAGCAATTGCCTGAACATCCTCCTGAATCGCAGTTTGAACAACGTCTTCAACACTGCGATCGTGACCAAGATGGATAACTTCGCATCCGGTCGCCTGAATCAGTCTGCGCATAATATTAATAGCTGCATCATGGCCGTCAAAAAGCGAAGCGGCTGTAACAATTCGTATTTTGTTTTTTGGAAGATAAACCTTTGTAGTTTTCATTTCTTTCTTCGGTGTATGAGACAGGTATAATTCAATTATAGAACGATGTCATTAATATACTTATTTCAATCTATTAAGTAAACGTAATGGTTTGTTACTTTTTGATTTATCATATTCTCTATGATCAATATCGGAGGGAATAGCCAAATAATTATTTATGTTAACAAATGTGTATATCTGTATTATCCACATTTTTAATTTTCTTAAAATTTTACTTAGCATGGAGGGGCTATGGCTAAAGTACTTAAATGGTTTGGTATTTTTATAATTTTATTGTTTGCTGTCATTCTTGTTATTTATATAAAAGGAATGATGCATCTGGATAGTACCTGGGATGTAAAGGGATCTATCACATCTGTGCCGTCTGATTCAGCAATTATTGAACGCGGGCATCATCTGGCAAATATTAATGGTTGTACAGATTGTCATGGATCGGATTTGTCAGGCAAAGTATTTTTAGATATTCCGCCATTTTTAGCGGTTGCTTCAAATCTGACTACCGGAAAGGGTGGGGTTGGACTGAATTATGATGATTCCGGTTGGGATAAAGCCATGCGGCATGGTGTTAAAAGTGATGGCACCGGAATGCTCGTCATGCCAAGCAAGGCATTTAATAATCTGAGTGATAAAGATGCGGAATCAATTATTGCCTTTATTAAAAGTGTACCGGCTGTTGATAATGAACTGCCCGCAACTGAATATAGATTCTTAGGAACAATGTTGGCGGGAATGGGTGAAATTAACCTTGCTGATCACATTGTTACTGAGTCAACTCCCAAGAATGCACCAGAACCGGATTCAACGGAAGTTTATGGTGGATATCTTGCAAATATTACCTGTAGCTATTGCCATGGTCAAGATTTTACAGGAGGGCCGGGAGAAGCACCAGGTGAAACTATTCCAGGATTACAAACAGCTATGACATGGGGTTTTGATGGCTTTGAAAAGCTTTTACGCACAGGAAAAAGACCGGATGGTACAGAAGTAAGTGAGATGATGCCCTGGCAAACGTTCAGCCATTTTACAAATTCAGAAATGAAGGCTTTATACAATTATTTACAAAATTATAAATAGTATTAAAAACAAAAAACCCCGGCTATAAATAGTCGGGGTTTTTGCTAATCAAGATCTAGTTCACACTTTTGAAACTTTTTCAGCCTGAAGACCTTTAGGGCCTTCACCGATTTCGAACTGTACTTTATCTCCTTCTTCAAGAGTTTTAAAGCCGTCACCAACGATAGCTTTATAGTGTACAAAGACGTCTTCGCCTTCTTCTCTGCTGATGAATCCATAGCCTTTAGCGCTATTGAACCATTTGACTGTACCTGTTTCCATTAATATGATCCTTATAAAAAAATTTTTGTTACGTACAACTGTATCTTCAACCCCTTTTAGGCAAAAAAAAATCGTCTTGAATAATTAATCCTATGGATTTACCATTCTTAACGAGTTCTTTTTATTAATCAGCATTTTTTCATAAAAGCTTAGTCACCAAAACAGACAGGCGAAAAACCGTGTACAACAATTAGAGTTTGAATATTACATCAACAAAATTGAAAAAGCAAATATTATTTTGTTTTTTATAGACTTACGAATTTTCCTGGTATTTATATAATAAAAATCTTTCATTTCTGTTATTTAAAACTTTGAAAACGCTTATTGTAGTATAAAATATACATAGTTAAATCAAGTGAAAATGCCACTAATGCCGCTAACGCTGCACCGATAATTCCAAAGAATGGAATCAGCAAAACATTAAGGATAACATAGACCGATTGTGCAATAAATGTAATATTACGTACTGTTTTACCTAGCTTTTGTGCTTTAAAAAAAAGTGTATAAGGAATTGAGATACCATTAATTGCAAATGCAATTGTCAATACCACGAAAGATATAATTGCAGGTTCAAAACGTTCACCAAATAAATCAATTATTATAAAATTTCTAAGTAATATCAGAATGATAGTTGATGCAACTGTATAGACAACAGTGGCTTGAATATGCCTTTTATTTAATTGACGCTGATTCGCATAGTTTTTAAACGACGCATTACCCAGTGCATTGGGAAAATGAGCGAGTGGAAATGTCAAAGCAAATGCTAAGGCATAATATGCCAGCTGTTGTTCATTTACAAAGTAAGCAAGAAATATTTTGTCGGAGTGCTGAAAAAGAGCTGTCATAATGTTTGCGACATAGATATGCCTGCCATAGCTCTTAAGTTCTCCGGTTACCCTGTTGAATGCAGATTTCAGATTTGAAAAGACGGGATTCAATGTGGGTAAAAATATAATTACAATTACCAGTAATGTTATAAAGTATGCAGCAATACTGGACTTTAATGAGAAGACATCAAAATAGTAGAGTATGCTTATGCTGATCACATAAAGAAAGCGGGGTGTAATTGTAAAGAAACCAAGCAATTTGATTTTTCCTAAACCACGAAGCAGAGCATTGTACATGGCCTGGAACATTAAAACGAACACTATGGGAGAAAAATATGCCAGTAAACCTGCAATATGAATTTCAAAAATGGAATCAAAGAAATATGAATATATGAAAATAAAACCATTTAAAATAAGTCCAAAGCTTAGAGTAAATAAAATAATTACTCCTGAAACAGGGGATAATTCTTCGGTTTCTTTTGATGTTGCCAACAATCTGGCACCGGATTCAAACAAACCAAAGCTTAGCGCAACCCGCGTAAAGAGGATACTGTTTATCAAAAAGCTGTAAATACCAAATTCATTTATATCCAGCCAGGCACTGTTTAATTTTGTTACTACAAATCCCATTAAGAGATTGATAATCATAGCAAAGTAAAGGAATAGCGTACGTTCCGCAGTCTTACGTGCAGGGAGAAGATTATATTGGGCAAGCCATGTCTTCGTTTGGTCTGTTATCGCCATCTGCCGTCCAGCAAAGCATTATAGATTTCAATTTGTTTTATTGATTCGTTCTGCCAGCACAAAATTTCAGACGCGGAAACACAGTTTGCTCTTTTTGCCGCAAGATCAAGGCGATTATTTAATATATACCGGATAGTTTTTGTGATTTCAGCAGCAGATTCTACATCTGCGCAGTATCCTACATCGTATTTGGTGACATAATCCTTCAAAGTCGGGATGGTGCTCGATAAAACTGCCACTCCTGCATGAATATACTCAAAGAATTTATTGGGCAAAGCATATTTACGGTTAAGGCAATCTGCTTCTATTAAAGCAATGCCTAAATCGGCAAAATTTATTGTACTTAGTAGTTTTTCTGAAGGTACAAAAGGCTTGATCTGAATTTTACCGGATAAATCTAATTGGTTTATTGTTTCTTCAATGGAATCTTTTAGCGGACCTTCTCCAAAAAGTGTAAATCTGAAGTCTTCATTTTTTAAAGGATGCAAGGCGTTTAGTAATTCAAAAATACCACGACCTGGCAGAAAATATCCGTGAAAAACGATTTGCAATGTTTCATTTTTAGCAGGTGCAGATATCGTCGATTTTAAAGGTAAACTTCTGATAACCTTTATATTTTTTAACTTGGGATATCGTTTTTTATATAATTCTGCTAATGGTTCTGAAACTGTAATTAACACATCCATTAAAGGAACGGTTGCACGTTCGAAAGGCAGCCAGGCTATTCTGCGCCAAAGGTGTTTTTGAAAAAGTTCATGTCCGGCAAAATATTCATGTGCATCATAAATCAGTTTAAATTTTTTTACAATCCGTGCTGTTAAAACCGAAGGAAGTACCCAAAGTCCCCGCGCATGAATTGCAAAATAGTCGTTTCTTAAAATATGAACCAGAACAAGGATGTTAAAAAATAAAAATCTTAGCGGCCCCTTTTTAAACGGATTTTTAACGTAGGTAATTTCCCATGGCTGTTCGGCTTTAAATTTGGGACCAACTGAAATAACATGCACATCCCAGTTGCTGCCTTTTGCAGCATTTGCCTGATTAATCACCCGGCGGCGGTATAGAATTGGATCGATGGATATAAAAAGCATTTTTTGCATGTTAAAAATGAATCCGGGAAAAATTAATCATTATAAATTTGATTTTATCCTGCGCTTCAGAATATGTGATTTTGAACGCACCGAGAGCAGCAAATTAATAACCTTGTTTTTTGTGTATGTTACAGTAAAATAGGGTGTTAGCTCACCACCGAAGCTCCGTTTAAACTGTTCAAGATCTTTTGTATTTGCACCCAGAAAATCAAAAATTTTTCCTTTGAAAATTTCCTGGCTTAAAACATGAATATGCAATAGTTCGCTGTTTATTTTATGCCGGTAATTGCTGTCAATTCCACTGAAAAGGGCATAAACATTCCTGCTATCTGTCAGCACAAATATCCCGGCAACGGCAGCATCGTCGTAATATTGATAATACAATTTACCCGCATCACTGGATAGGCATAAATCTAAAAACTCCTGAAGCTGACTATTGTTGATTGCAGGTGTCATACCATGCTGTTTATAACTCTGGTAAATAAAAGAAACCAGATTATTTGTGTCTTTGGATTCTCTAAAATCGTTCTGTTCCGTTGCGGAGTCTTTTAATTTTCTCCTTAAATCCTGGCTGAATTGTTTCTCCATCTCTGCCATATCTATTATAGGAAATCGATATGTATATTTGCTGCTAACTTTAAAATTATGCCATTGAAATGGTCTGCAATCAGTTAGGGTGGGTGAAAGTGGTATATCAATCAGGTTATAGTTTTTTAGTAAGAAGTCAATTAGTTCACTGGAGTACTTTTCGTACTGGGCATTAATTGTAGATAACTTAGTTGATTCACTTTGTATAAATAATGGACCCTGGTAGCTGGTATTTGGGATATAAGTAATACTTCTAAAAATAGATTGGTTTTTAGGCCAAAATAATATTCCTGCCTGAATAATATCTTTTTTTTCTATTACCAGGATTTCAAATTTACGCTTAAACACACTCTTGATTATGGCAGCCCATTTTGACGTATGAAAAATACATCCTTGTGGTGATTCTTCTACAAATGCATCCCATCTTGGGTAATCTGCATCCGTCAAAAAGCGTGTCTGGATTTTTTTTTGCGGACTATTCATCGGATTTTTGAAGGCTGCCATAGTGCAGGCAGCCTGGAAAGGGAAGATGGTTTTGTTTTATATGCAAGTAAATCAGTTTATATTTATTTATTTAGAAGGCTTACAATGATCGCTTTTTGGACATGCATACGATTTTCAGCTTCATCAAAAACAATAGATTGCGGTCCATCAATAACATCATCGGTTATTTCATCACCACGATGTGCAGGAAGACAATGCATTACAAGCGCATCTTTATCGGCGTTGGCCATCAATTTACTGTTTACCTGGAAAGGCATAAATATTTTACGGCGTTTTTCTGCTTCTTCTTCCTGACCCATACTTGCCCAAACATCTGTATAAATAACATCGGCTTTTTTAACAGCTCGCATTGGTTCATTTATTACTTCAATGGTACTTACTTTTTGTGCACGTGCATATTTTAATGTATGCGCATCAGGTTCATATCCTGATGGTGAGCATATAACCAGGTGCATCGGTATTTTTGCAGCCAGGTTTATCCAAGAATTTGCGATATTATTACCATCGCCTATATAAGTTATCTTAAGATCCTTATAACGTCCTTTATGTTCTTTTACCGTATAGATATCAGCCATAATTTGGCAGGGGTGATTATAATCCGTTAAACCGTTAATGACAGGAACAGTTGCGTGTTTCGCAAGCTCAACCATGTGCTCATGTTCAAATAATCGTGCCATGATGATATCATTATAGCGAGAAATTACCTGGGCGATATCCTTTACAGCTTCGCGCTTCCCGATACCGATGTCGTTGGGTGACAAATACAGTGCATATCCACCCAACTGGTACATACCTGTTTCGAAGGAGATACGTGTGCGGGCAGACGGCTTGGCAAAAATCATCGACATGGTTTTGCCTTTGCACAAATGGTGTTCTTCCCCTTTTTTTACTTTGTCTTTTAAATCCTTTGTTAAATCGAAAATAGCTTCAATTTCTTCACGCGTGTAATCAGCTATTGAAATGAAATCCTTCTTCACGAATCCTCCCGAAACATTGTAGAAAAAATGTGTGGTATACATATAAAAAAACGCCTGACGGTAATACCGAAAGGCGCAGTAATATACTGATTTGAATCGATCAATTCAATTGTAGACTTTAGAGTATTAAATCTGTTATAGAATGTATTTACTCAGGTCTTCGTCTTCGACAATATTTTTAAGCTTATCTTTAACCATCGCTGCATCTATTGAAATTTTATCAACTTTAATTTCCGGTACATCAAAAAGAATTTCTTCCAGCAGAGACGACATGATTGTGTGCAGCCGGCGGGCTCCTATGTTTTCAGCACGCGTATTAACCATAGCTGCGATATGTGCTATTTCTTTGATAGCTGATTTTTTAAAATCTATCTCCACGTTTTCAGTTTCCAGCAGTGCTTTATATTGTTTAATTAAGGCATTTTTTGGTTCGGTCAGTATTCGTATAAAATCATCTTCACTAAGACTGGCAAGTTCAACACGAATCGGGAAGCGACCCTGCAGTTCGGGAATAAGGTCGGATGGTTTGCTCACATGAAACGCACCTGCTGCTACAAAAAGGACGTGATCGGTTTTTACAACACCGTACTTGGTGGTTACACTTGTTCCTTCAACAATCGGAAGAAGGTCGCGCTGAACACCTTCACGGGATACATCCGGACCATGCTTGCCACTTGACGCGCCGGCGATCTTGTCTATTTCATCTATAAAAACAATACCGGAATTTTGTACACGATCGATTGCTTTGCGAACTACTTCATCCATATCGATCAATTTTTGGGCTTCCTGCTGGGTAAGAATGACAAACGCTTCTTTAACGGTGGTTTTGCGTTTCTTAACTTTTTTTGGCATCATTCCGCCAAAAATTTCCTGCAGATTCATCCCCATTTCCTCCATACCCATAGGTGAAAAAATTTGCATCATTGGGGTTGAGTCGGCAGGAACATTAATCTCAACAGGCCTGTCATCTAGTTTTCCATCCAGGAATTGTGAACGCAGTTTTTCCCTGGTGCGTTCATGTCGGAGTTCCAGCTCATCTGATTCATTCATTTCACCAACAGGTTTTTTCTTACCGGAAATAGGCGGAAGAAGCAGATCAAGCAGCCGTTCTGTTGCGTGCTCTTTGGCTTTGTTTTCTACCTTTGACGTCTGTTCATCACGGACCATCTGCACACCAATTTCCATTAGGTCACGAATGATGGACTCCACATCACGTCCCACATAACCGACTTCAGTAAATTTTGATGCTTCCACTTTTGTGAAAGGCGCACCTGCAAGACGTGCCAATCTGCGTGAGATTTCAGTTTTGCCAACGCCTGTCGCACCGATGAGTATGATGTTATTAGGTATAATTTCTTCACGTAAATCCCCATCAACCTGCTGACGACGCCAACGGTTGCGCAGGGCAATAGCAACCATTTTTTTTGCTTTGTCCTGACCGATTATATATTTATCTAATTCATTTACAATTTGTCTGGGTGTTAATTCTTTCATTAAAAACTCCGCTTTCTTTATACCGGAAATGTTTCCTGATCACTTAGTCTTGAGTCAGGCTACATTCCGGGAATCTCATTATTTTAATACTTCAACAGCAATGTTAGTGTTCGTGTATATGCAGATATCTGCGGCAACCTGCAGTGCTTCGCGGGCGATCTCTTCCGCCTGAAGGTTTGAGTATTTGACCATGGCCCGTGCGGCTGACAATGCATAGGGGCCGCCGGAACCAATAGCAGCGATCCCGTCATCCGGTTCAATGATGTCACCTGTACCCGAAATAATAAATGTATTGCTGTTATCCATTACAACAAGTAGTGCCTCCAATCTGCGAAGGTAGCGGTCACTGCGCCAATCTTTTGCTAATTCTACAGCCGATTTGGGAAGATTACCCGAAAATCGTTCCAGTTTTTCTTCGAAACGTTCAAACAGAGTAAAAGCATCTGCAGCAGCACCGGCAAAACCGGCAATTATTTTATCGTTGTACAGTCGCCTTATTTTTTTTGCAGAATGTTTCATTACAGTATTTCCGAGTGTTACCTGGCCGTCTCCGGCAAGCGCTACTTTGCCTTTATGGCGTATTCCGCAGATTGTAGTGGCATAAATTTTATTTTGATCGTGCATGATTAGTTTTCCGGTTTGTTAATTTATTTAATTCAGAAATATAAGCTTTTTTTCTATTAATGGTAAATGTAAAGATAATTAGAAATACTGGAATGGATTAACGCATTTAATTATGTAAAGATTCATTCTCTTGAGAATGTTACTTTTCCCATGAAACGGCATCACCTTTTGATACCGATCCGTCATTTAATATTTCACCAAACGCGCCACCTTGCCAGTTCGGCCACATCTGTTTTAATAAGCCAGGTAAAGCTGTTTCCATTTGTTCACATGGTTTGGTTTCGCCGTTTATTTTAATCCGGCATTCACCAATTTTTAAGATTTTTCCCCGGCTGTTCAAAAGCGATAAACCCGATATCATAAAATTTGCCCGGCGTGTCGAAGGGTTTAAATCAGCGTTCAAAACATGCATTAGTCTTTCCCATGTTTCCAATTCAATAATGGTGACTTGCCTTCTCCCCCTTTGATTGGCATTGCTGATAATTCCTTTCTGCTGCACTAATTCAGCGTGTTCAACAGGATCCATCGGTCCGCCTTTGGCTCTTTTTATCCAGATTGCTTCCAGAATCCCCATTATTTCCTTTTATACAATTAGAAAAGTGTGCTAAAGTTGTAAAACTTGCCGGATAAAATCAAACGGCTTTCAATAAACTGTGATAATTAAGTACAAGCACTTGTTAAAATTGCATTAGTTTAGAACAGCTGATTTTGTATTTTTATTCATCAAACCATCTCAGGTTATTTTTAAAAGGGGTTTATATGCATGATATTCTTGAACAACTCTCTATTTGCGTAGAACGCGGAAAAGTGGATATTAAGTCGCCTTTCCCTGCTGATATGAAAGGCCGGGAAGGCGCGGATGAACTGACCCGCAAAGCGATTGAAAATAAAATTCCGGCATCCAAAATCCTGAATGATGCCCTGATGACCGGGATGCAAAGAATTGGTGAAAAATTCGGACAGGGCAAAGCATTTATCCCGGATCTTCTGATTGCCGCCAAAGCAATGAATGCTGCTATGGAACATCTCAAACCTTTTTTCGAATCCGGTGAAGCAAAACACAAAGGTAAAATTATCATGGGAACCGTCTCGGGTGATTTACATGATATCGGCAAGAATATCGTAAAAATGGTTCTGAAAGGCAGCGGATGGGACGTAATTGATCTTGGGGTGGATGTGTCTTCTCAGAAGTTTATTGATGCACTTGCTGAGCATCCCGGCAGCTATGTTGGATTAAGCGCCTTGTTAACGACAACAATGCTGCATATGCAGGATACGACGCAGGTTATTAAAGATACTTATCCGGGAACAAAGGTTTTTGTGGGCGGGGCACCATTATCACAGGAATTTTGTGATAAAATAGGAGCAGATGGATATTTTCGTGATCCGCAGAGTTTTGCGAAATACCTGTCCGGTATAGTGCAATAATGAAAAAATTTAATTCACTGGCGATTAGCAATGCGGATGATCTCATTTTCGGGAATGCACAGAATCCTGTAAAATGTGGTAATGGAATGGTAATCGGGGATGGTGTTGTATTTCCTGAAATAAACTTTACCTTGCCATCTATAAAAATTTCGGGAGAAACATGGAAAGAAGTTTTACAACAATACCGCGAAATTGCAGATAATATCAGCAGGCGTGCCCGTGCACTTAAAGCACCGGGTTTTGTAGTAGAATTTGAGCAGCTTCCGCCAATGACGCAGAATCCGCAAATGGGAGCAGAGATTACTGAAATCCTTAAAAATGCTTTAAATCAGCTCTATCAAAACGATGGTATTAAGAATGCCCTGCGCGTAACGGTTGTTGATCTGCGGGATGCGGATCGTCCGCCGCAATTAAGGGATGGAAATGCCTGCCATCAAACCCTTTCTGCTTTTGAACTTTCCGCACAGGCGGGTGCAGATATTTTATCGATTGAATCGGTTGGTGGAAAAGAAATTCATGATCAGGCATTAATGTATGCCGATTTGAAAGGAATAATTGCATCACTTGGTATACTGGCTTACCGGGATGTTTCATGGTTATGGCAGCAAATTAAGACGATTACGAACAGGTACAATATTATAGCTGGGGGGGACACAGCCTGCGGATTCGCCAATACGGCGATGCAGTTAGCAGGCCAGGGAATGCTGCCGGATATACTTGCTGCTCTGGTAAGGGCAGCAAGTGTACCACGCAGCCTGGCGGCGTATGAAAATGGTGCAATTGGTCCATCCAAAGACTGTGCCTACGAAGGCCCCTATATTAAAGCTATAACCGGCACGCCTATCAGCATGGAAGGGAAATCATCGTGTTGTGCACATTTTAGTCCTTTGGGAAACATCGCTGCTGCAGCTGCCGATTTATGGAGTAATGAATCCGTTCAGAATGTACGGTTGCTCAGCGGCAATGCCCCGGAAGTTTTTTATGAACTTCTGGAATATGACTGCCGGCTGTTTAACACAGCCACAAAACATAATACACAACGGCAATTGAGAGAACTTTTTGTACAGAGTGATATCCGGCAAAATATCCAGGCACTCATGCTGGAACCTGAAACAGTGCTTAAAATTTCCCGGGCCATCGTTGAACAAACAGGTGGATACAATCAAACACTGGCTGCTGCCAAAACCGCATTCCATTGTATGCAGCAAGCGGCAGATTCAGGTTTAGTACATCTGAGTGAAATAGAAAGCAGCTGGTTCTTAAAACTAAAACAGGAATTGGATGAAGTTCCAGTTTTAGAAGATGAAGCATTGAACTGGCTTTATGAAAATTATGGCAGTCTTTTTATTCCCGAATCATATAATCTGAAAAATCTGGTCTAGATGGATATTCTTTCAAAGAAATACAACCCGGGCGTCAATGAATTAACTATTGATCTTAAAAGGGTTGAGCATGAAATGGGTTATACCGAAAACAATATAACAGATGATTTCCGAAATATCTTAAATAAACTTTATCATGATGCTTTGAAATATATTCATCCATGTGTTGTTTTTTCGATCTATCCGCCGGGAACGGCAAGTGCTTCGCGGGGTGAAGTTTCGCTGAATAAGATTGATTTTAAAACAGGCAAGATAATTTCCGGACAGCTTAAGAAAATGGATTCTGTTGCTATTTTTGCACTGACAATAGGGTCTGAATTTGACAAATGGTCGAAAGGGTTTTTCGAAACCGGTGATCCATTAGCGGCATACATTGCTGATCTTATCGGTTCAGAATTTGCCGAATCCCTGGCAGACTGGCTGGAAGAGCGGATAGCTGAAACTGCTGAAAAAAACAATCTGGGCCACAGCAATCGTTACAGCCCGGGTTATTGCGGCTGGAGTGTATCAGAACAGCATAAATTGTTCAGTTTGCTGGAAAATGATTGTGGAATAAAACTTACAGAAACAGCATTGATGCAGCCGATAAAATCAGTCAGCGGAATTATTGGTCTTGGTAAGGATATTATAAAAAAAGAATATCAATGTAATATTTGTGATATTGAGTTTTGCTATAAAAGACAAATTGATCAGAACAAAAAGGTTAAAAATGAGACCTGATATTGAACAGTTTAAAAAAACACTTAAAAGGGGAAAGGCGGAATATATCCCTCTGGCAGAACTTGGCATTCATCCGCTGATCAAGGAAAAGCTTTTGGGACGCCCCATTACGACCCTGAAAGATGATGTGGATTTCTGGCATAAAGCCGGCTATGATTACATCAAGCTGCAGCCCGGGGCGGATTTTAACCCGCAGGCTGTCGGGCTGGATGGCAAAGTTACGTTTAATGAAGACGGTACGCTTTCACGGAAGTGGGCAGCACACAGCAAGGGCGTTATCAGCAGCCTTGAAGATTTTGAAAACTATCATTTCCCTTCCGCATTGGATTTTGATTATACAAAATTTGAACAGGTGAGTAGGCTGCTGCCGGACGGGCTGGGTGTGATCGGCCAGTATGGCGATATTTTTACCATGACCTGGGAAATGATGGGTTTTGAAGAATTTTCCATGAACCTGTTTCTGAATCCTGACCTGGTTAAACTGCTCAATGACAAAATCGGCGGCCTGGTGCTGAGCATGTTTGAGTATTTTGCACAGTCCGCTGTGGTGGATGTGCTGTGGTACAGCGATGACATCGCCTTTACAAACGGCCTGCTGGTGTCCCCCGAAACGCTGAACAGCTATCTGTTTCCCTGGCTGAAAAAAATCGGCGAGCTGGCGAAAAAATATAACAAACCGCTGATTTATCACACGGATGGCATTCTGTACGATGTGTTTGATGACATCATCCGCTGCGGGGTGGATGCAATCCATCCCATCGAGCCCAAAGCCATGGATATCGGTGAAGTAAAACAGAAGGTGGGCGCGCAACTGGCCTTACTCGGTCATGTGGATGTTGACCTGCTATCCCGCGGAACTGAAGAACAGATTCGTAAAAAAGTTATAGAAAATATTGAAAAAGCAGGATACAATGGCGGTTATTGCGCCGGTTCCGGCAACAGCGTACCTGAATACGTAAAATTTGAAAATTACTTGGCCATGATCAATACAGTGAAAGAAATATAATTTTTGTAATTCTTCCCTCCACTTTAATTATTTTACTCATTTTGCGCGTCCTCAACTTTTTTAAGTATAAAGCGTTATACATTATAAAAATCATTTAAAAATCAGATATTGAATTTTAGTGACGATAAAAATATCACTAATAACGACAAGGAATGTAATGAAGATGTTTTTAACCCGATCCATCATTGTTCTTTTTGTACTATTTTTTCTGGGTTGCAGTATTAACGATCCCGAAATTCCCGGCTGGGAATCCAAAGTAAAAGTGCACTTCAGAACAGATGAAATTTCAATGGAAGAAGTGCTTACGGAAAGTTCATTCAGTTCCGGATACAGCGATGTTTATGGTGACACGCTTATCTATGTCAGCATAAATGATACTACAGAAGCACAATCAGTAAAACCGTCTGACCTGGCTTTTAAAGCCGATGATGACAAGATCAATGAAACAGTTGGTGTTATCGAACTCGAAAATCCGGATCCTGTAAAAACCGGCCTGACAACTATAGATGATATTTTTCCAGATCTGAACGTGGAACCCGGAACAGTTCTGCCACCGCTTGATGCGCAGGTTGTTGATCCCCCGCCACATCAGGTGGAGATGAATAAATTCCAATCTGTGACAATAGATTCCGCAGATATGTACCTTGTATTTTATAACAACATGATCCTTGATATTGACAGCGGATTAAAAATAAAAATATATGATGCAAAGCGCAGTAATGAGCCTGATCGCGGGATAATAGACTCGGTAATATTTAATGATCCAATTCCAACGGGTGCATCCGCTACAAGTTCAATAATAAACCTTGCGGGTAAAAGTATTTCAAACCAGTTTCAGCTGGATTATAAGGTTCCGATAGCTGCAACATCAGATTCCCGCACGCTTACAGCAGATGATATCAGTGCAGGATTTGATACAGAAATTTTTATCGAAAATCTGAAAGTTCTTCATGCCGTTGCGGATGTCCCGCAACAAGACATCCCGCGCAGCGGAGCAACAGCAATTGATACCAAAGATAAATCTGTCAACTTTGCCGAGATTGACAATGGTTCGTTGAATCTGGCAATTCACAATTATCTCGAAATAGATGCTGATCTGAATGTTACAATCCTGAATATGCAGGATGAATTTGGTGAAGAGAAAAAAATAACTGTATTTATGCCGGCAAAACAAACCACTAACAAAAAAATAGATATCTCAGGTTACAGTATAAAGAACAGGTTAAATCCCGGAGAAGCAGTTGACTCGATCCGTTATGAGATAAATGCAATCAGCTATCCGAGTAATGGCCCGGTAACAATTGACTCGGAAGACTCCATTGTAGTTGATATTTCGATGGATTCAACCTATGTCTCTTATTTTGAAGGAAGTGTCGAAAATCTTGAGATTGATATTGAACCGGTTGAAGAAACCGATCTTGTAGATTATTCAAGCTTTGAAGGAGAATTCACATTACCGGATCTGGTACTTACACTAAATCTGTATAATGAAATGAACTTTGATATTAATATTGATCTGTTGCTAAGCGGAGAAAACAAAGAGTCCGGCGAAAGAGTGGAAATCCCGATAGACACTGTTATAAATAAAGGAACAAGCGGCCTGCCGGGAAAAACGGTTGTCGTGCTCAACGGTTCTAATACGAATCCGAGTATTGTCGATCTGATGCGTATTCAGCCAACTTCGATCAGCATCGCTGGCGATGGTTTTGTTGACGGTCGGGGCAGTGTTGCCTTATCGGATAAAGTCTGGGCTGATTATTCAATAGAATCGCCGCTTAAAGCAATTATTGATGAACCGGTTTATGTAAAAACTGATATTGATTCAATCACTAGGGACGATTTGAGCCAGGATGAAAGAGATCGTATTACACAGGATATCAGGACTGTAAGCTTGTTTTTAAACTCTATTAATGGTCTGCCTCTGGGTGCTGATTTCTCATTTGCAATCAGCAATGACTCAACGAACATGTTTGATGAAGAAAGTACCGATTCAACCCGGATTCTTCTCTCTTCGACGGTTATTTCAGGTAATAAAAATTCCGATGGTCTGGTGCTTAGTCCGAAAACATCGGAGAATGAATTGGCCTTAACGCCGGCACAGCTTCAGTTATTCAATAAATCACCATTATATTATGGGGCACAAATTAAAGTCCGCCCGCAAACACAACCGGTTTTGTTCCGTAAAAATGATGTTTTTAAATATAATGGTTACATGGATGTCAGGGTAAAAGTGGATGTTGAAAATGACTAATATTCTAAAAATTATTTTATTGATATTAATCTGCAATTCTGTTTTTGCACAGAATTTTAATGCTAAAAGTTTAAGCATGGCCCACAGTATTACAGCCTTTGGTTCGGGAACGGACGCTATGTCTTTTAACCCTGCAAGACTGGCTCTTGAAGAAAAAAACAATGAATTTGCATTTCTTTCGATCTACAGTGGTATAAGCAACAGCTCAATTTCTGTGGCAGATTACAACAGGTATTTTACCTATGAAGGTCATCATGGTGAAGCGTGGGATGCGAATGATGAAAAGGCAATTCTTGATTTAATGCCGACGGACGGATTAGGTGTGAGTACAAATTTACGTGTAAACATTTTTACACTGGCTCTAAATAATATGGGATTCAGTGTTGATGTGATCGGAAGTGGTGGTGTAAAAATAAAATCAAGAGAAGCACTGGGGCTGCTCTTTGATCTAAATTTTACTGAAGATTTTAAATTTGAAAAACCTGAGATAGCCAGCGGAGCTTTTTATGCTGCAACCAAATATTCCTTTGCGTATGCTCAGGAGATAAAGACTGATTTTGGCCTGCGTGATTTAGATGCTTTTGCTGTTGCTGCAAAATTCAGTTATTTGTCAGGGAATGCAGTGTATGAAATACAGGATTCAGATGCGTCATATATCAGGTCCAGCAGTAGCGGAATGGCTGATGAAGATGTTGGCTTTTATCGTTTAAATCTAAGGGCCAGACGCGCCTATCCGGCAGGGGGCATATCCGCAGGAAGCGGCTTCGGGTTGGATTTATCGGCTGCGGCTATCTATGATAAAAAATGGAATTTTGCTGTTTCTCTGGAAAACCTGTTTGCATTCATTAACTGGAATACTAATGCAGCAGAAGTACGCTTTTTTAAATCGGACTCTGTCTTTTTAACAAGTAATGACGATGTTGACCGCTCTGTCGAAACAGACACAACAATTGAAAAAAGTTCTTTCAGTACCACTTTGCCTGCAAATCTTTACATCGCAGCAAGCTACCAGATACTGAATAATCTTACCCTTACCGCACAGTGGCGACAAGGGTTAACGGAAGATTTTGGAAACTCGGTTATCCCTGAGATAAGTGCCGGGGCAGAGTATAAAGTGTTGTCCTGGCTGCCTTTACGCGGGGGGATATCCGTTGGCGGAAGAAATCAATTTTTATTAGGGCTAGGCACAGGCTTAGATTTTGAAGGTTTTAAATTTAACATCTCGTACGCCATGCGCGAAGCCCTTTGGCCAACATATTCAAATGGTATTTATACTGCAATTGATTTCCGCGTGGGCTTATAATCTTTAATTCTGATTATACTTGATTATAGTTTTACCAATCAGTGTATTGTCTATAATGCCTGTTAAAACATCACTGCCTGGTCCAAAAGAAAAAACCGGAACCATAACCGCAGAATGACCTTTTGTAGTAAATTCAGTTTTTGTCACTTTCTTCTCAGCGATTGACCCGCCCAGCAGTGAATAACCACCCGTTTCATGATCAGCTGTTACAACAATCATGGTTTCTTTGTTTTTCTCAGCAAAATCCAAACCTGCACCGACAGCTCCGTCAAAATCAACAATCTCAGAAATAATATAATCCGATTCATTTGCATGGCCACCCCAGTCAATTTGGGAACCTTCAACCATCAGAAAAAAACCGTTATCATTTTGGGAAAGAACCTCGATAGCTTTGCTGGTCATTTCTTTTAAAGAAAGCGTTCTTTCGTTTGCTTTTCCGGGATGTTCCTTAGCGTAAAGATAAACCAGGTTCTTCCCGTGGAAATTTTTAAATTCGTTGTCATTGTTTACCAAGTTATGGCTTGATTTAAGTTTAGAAAAAAGATCTTTCTCATCTTCACGGGCGCTGTTATCTGCGGATTTTGGCAGGAAAAACGAAAGTCCGCCACCGATGATTACATCAGTACCGCTCGCTGTGATATCATCAGCAATTTCATTGTTCATTTTACGGCTTGGTTGATGTGCTGCAAAAGCCGCGGGTGTTGCATGTGTTATTGAACAGGTTGCAACAAGGCCGGTTGATTTCCCAAGTTCTTCTGCATACTCCAGTACGGTTTTTAATTTTTGATGAGCGGCATCAACAGAAATTGCACCATTATAGGTTTTAAAACCAGTTGCCAAAGCAGTTGCTCCTGCTGCAGAGTCTGTTACATACTCATCTTCTGAATAGGTTGTTGCAAATCCGGCATTTTTAAAACGTTCAAGATTAGGGGTGCCAGTAACTGTTTTCAGCGCGGTTATTTGAGCAGGACCCATACCGTCTCCGATAAAAAGAATAATATTTTTTGGAGTTTCTGAAGCAAACGATAGCAGAGCTAATACGAAAACCAGTTTAAGTGATTTGAGCAGCATGTTTAATCCTTATGTTTTTTTGTTAAAGAAATAAATATAAAGCTAATGGAAAATATTTATTATGAGAAAATGATTAGAATTCGCTAAAACACAGAAGAATATTTTATGTTCAAAAAATTAAATACTGCGTCTTAGCCTTGCGACTGGAATGCCAATTTGCTCGCGGTATTTTGCGACTGTTCGTCTGGCAATCGGGAATCCTTCTTTTTTAAGCATTGCCGATATTTTGTCATCACTAAGTGGTTTTTTCCCGTCTTCTTTCTCAACAATTTCAGCAATACGTTTTTTAATGATCGGTGTTGCTATTTCTTCCCCTTCTTCATTTTCAATGCGTTCATTAAAGAAGTATTTTAATTCAAAAACGCCAAAATCCGTCTGGACATATTTCCCATTGGAAACACGGCTAACGGTAGAAATATCCATACTTATCATCTCAGCTATTTCACGCATGATAAGCGGTTCAATATAATCAGGACCTTTGTCGAAAAATTTTAGTTGACGTTGCACAATGGCTTCCATAACCTTCATCATAGTTATCTTACGCTGATAAATTGATGTAATAAACCAACGTGCATTTTCTACTTTTTTACGAATATAATTGCGGGTTTCACTATCGGTATTTTTCTTATCCAGAAGCATATTCTTGTAAGTATTGCTTATTCTTAGCGGCGGTACATTCCAGTCATTCAGGCTTACAACAAATTTACCATCCACTTTTTCTACTATAAAATCAGGAACAATATAGTTTGTCCTGGAATCGAATAATCCTTCACCGGGCTTAGGATTAAGCTGTAAGATTTCATCAACCGCTTCCTGCAGGCGTTCTTTGTCAATATCAAGTATGTTTATAAGTTTATCAAAACGCTTATTCTTAAAGTCATCAAAATGATTCTCAATAATTTCAATCGCTACCGGGTCGGGTAACTTTTGTTCATATAATTGTACTAAAAGGCATTCACGCAAGTTACGAGATCCGACACCAATGGGGTCGAGTGTGTGAATCTGTTTAAGCACTTTTTCAACTGTTTCTGTATTGGATTCATATTCTTCTGCAAGCTGATCTAAATTCAAAGTGGCGTCCAGGTATCCGTCATCACGAATATTCCAGACTAATTGTTCACCAATAGCATGTTCGGTTTCTGATAAATTTAAAATATGCAGTTGCTCAAGCAGATGTTCAGGCAGGCTGGTCTGGCTGATTTCAGGGCGCTCGTATTCTTCTTCGTTTTTATCTTTGGGAATACGAATTTCGAATGTGTCTTCATCTTTAAAAAGATTTTCCAGATCAGTGTCGTCCTGAGCTTCTTCAAGTTCTTTTTTGTCGTAGTCAGAATCATTGCCATTTTTTTCGTGCAGGCTCAACTCTTTTTCCAGTTCATCCATTTCATCGGATGTGCTTTCAATTACTTCTTCAGGACTTTCATTTTCATCTTCACCTTCTTCCAGCACCGGATTTTGTTCCAATTCACTTTTTATCCGCTGCTCCAGTGAAAGCAGTGGCAATTGTAAAAGAGTTGACAGCAATATCTGCTGCGGGGTGAGTTTTTGTTCCAGTTTTAGATATTGTCCGAGATAAACCTGATTCATTAAGTTCCCTGTGTTAAACCTTTTAAAAATTTTGGCACGATTTATGTAGTTTAGAGATTTTATAAAAAAGTGTCAAGATTTACATGCTAAAAAACTTTTTTAAATACTTTAACAAAATAATCCATTTCATCAGGCAGGCCGGTATTAATGCGGATGGCATTGGAAATACCAAATGCTTTAAGGGGGCGAACTATAACTCCCTGTTTCAAAAGATCATTGTTTAATTTATTAACTCTTTCTTCGCTATCAAGAATAATTGTAACAAAATTTGCATAACTTTCAATATACTTAATTCCGGTTTCTTCAAAAAGTTTGTATAAAATCTGTATTCCTTCGCGATTTATCCGCAGGTAGGTATCTAAAAATTCCTGATCTTTCATTGCAGCCAAACCGGCTACCTGAGCTGTAATGCTTGGTTCGAAAGGTAATTTTACCTTCATTAAATTATTTATAAGTTCATGATGAGCAAATCCATAACCTATGCGAATTCCGGCTAAACCGTAGGCTTTGGAATAGGTACGTAATGTTATCACATTATCGAGCCTGTATTTCATGGAATCGGGGTATACCGGATCGCCGGAGCAAAATTCAAAATACGCTTCATCCAAAATTACAAGAACATTTGCGGGAACTTTTTCTTTAAATTCCAGAAATTCTTTTACAGTGAAGATGGTGCCTGTAGGATTATTTGGATTTGCCAGGTAAATAATTTTTGTTTTCGCTGTTATGTTTTCAGCAATGGCAATAAGATCAATTCTGTAATTTTTCAAAGGAACCATTTTCAGATTTATCCCACGGGATTGCGCAAGGACTCTGAAACCGATAAATGTCCCTTCGGAAGTAAGTGCTTCTTCATCATCCAGTAAAAATGTCCGCATAATTACCGACATTATTCCTTCAGAGCCGTGGCCGGTTATCACATTCTCAATTTTTACATCAAATCTTTTAGCAAGTGCTTCCCGTAAATCGATCGAAGAAGGATTTGGATAGCGGTTCAAAAAATTTAGAGAGTTGTGCATGGCTTCGAGCGCTTTTGGCGATGGACCCATCGGATTCTCATTTGAAGCCAGTTTTACAATGCGCTGGGGATTGTATTCCTTGTGTAATTCTTCAATAGATTTACCCGCTTTATACGGTATTAAATCTTTAATATGTTGTGGCACTAAAGGCATAGTTTTCTTTCCGGTTATCGTTTCCATTACAAAGTACACAGGTTAATGCAAATAACCAATATGTGCATTTTGAAACGTGATTTCACCTTCTAATATTGCGGAAGGATCTATAAAGTATCATACCAGTTGAGCATCGCTCTTACAAGTTCGGCAGGCTTTTCAATCGGGAGATAGTGTCCGGTGTTTTCTATAAGAACCGTATTGCACGAGGGGATTATTTTTTCAAGTCGGCGGCCCACTATCATCCATGGTTGATAATAGTCATTTTTAGCCCAGATGAGTTGCACAGGACATCTGATTTCACTTAGTTTTTTTAAGATTTTATGAGTTTGCTGATTTGATAATGATTTCAAGTGGTTTGCAAATTGTCGCCGGCCTTCTTTGTCGTTAAGTTTATTAGCCCAGAATATACGGTTTATCTTTTCCCTGGAGATGACATCCGAATCAAAGAATGCTTTGCGCATTTTTCTTCGGGTATATGGATTGGGTATTATTTTGCAACAGGCTAAAAAAGGATAAAGTCCAATTTTTGCTGCCAGTCTGATTAATCTAACCGGTAAGACCGGCCAAGATCTGTCAACCGGAGTATTGCATAAAGTTAACCGGCTGACTATTTCCGGATAACGCGTTACAATAATCTGACTGATTGCACCCCCCAAATCATGCCCGACCAGCCAGACAGGTTTTCCAAACTTAGTTTTAATCCAGGTTGCGACCAGGTCTGCTGAGCCGGCAAGTGAATAATCTCCATTGGATGCTAATCGGGTATATCCATAACCGGCTAAATCCGGGGCATAAACAGCAAATCTGTCCCTGCTGAGTTGGACCAGTGCTTCCCGCCAAAGTTCGGCGCTGGAAGGTATGCCATGCAAAAAAATGACTATCTCGTCATAATCCTGATCTATATATAAGTAAGATAAAGTTGCGTTTGATATAGAATCTTTTGAACGCTTTATGGGGTGAGCAAATTGGCTGATTGGTTTCGACATAAGGCCATCACTCTTTTGGATTGACCTAATCAAAATATTATAAAGATGTTCCAACCTCAAATATTATTTCAGAATTTGCTGCTTCATCGAAAGCCAGTTCCAGACGTGCTACTTCAACATAAGGCAGGCGAAAATGCAGGCCGACGCCAAATCCTTGTAAAAAGTTTTTAAAGCCGAATTCCCGTTTATAACTCCATACAATACCTGTGTCATAAAATAAGGCAGCGTTTAATCCAAATTTAAGGTTTCGTGTGGAGCTTGGCGGAAGAAAAGCAGATGGCAGGCTAAAAAGTTGCTCCCCCAAAAGTGGCATACGGATTTCAAAATTTGCTATTGCAGAATGTTTTCCAGGGTAAACTTCAGAAAAATGACCTCGCAACCGTTCAGTAAAACCAAAGTAAACAAGTTTATATATGGGTAAATCTCCCAGGGTTTGAAGCGTGGATACACGGCCGGCAAGTGTAAAATTACCGATCGTCTTATAGTGTTTTGCTTCCAGGCTATATTGAAAATAGTTAATATCCGGTTCAAAGAAACCATTCTGATACAGTGCCACCTTTGTATACCAGCCCCGGGATGGATAAGATGTCAGATCTCGATTGTCAAAGTTGAAAGACAGGGCTAACCCGAAGAGATCTTCTTTTCTTTGTTCCGAAAGCATTATCGGTGCGATTTCCTGCGGAACTTTTACGTGATCATAATAAAATCCTAAAATGCTTGAAAAATATCTTGTCCAAAAACGGCCGATATTCCAGTTCACAGCAAAATGATTTTCATCAAAATCCATAGTGCGATGCATGGTGCTGTATTTCCGGATTGAGATACTGTTTGTGTAACGGGCTTTTGTACCTATCCATGGGTTTGCATATTCGATTTCAAACCCGGGACGATACCCAAATAATACAACCCCCAGTAATTTTTCATTACGCCCGCGGAAATTAACATGGGCCATGCCGAACCCGTAAGTCAGTTTATCCCAATCACGATCTTCGATGCGAAATTCTGGATAAGGGAAAAGATAAAAGCGCTCAGTCACACTTATCAGCAATGACACATTGTTGTTATCAGGAACCTCGATAATGTCCACATAATTAAAAAGTGCAAGGTTGAAAATGCGCTTTTCTGACAGATCAATCAACGAATCACTGTAAACATCACCAATATTTATAAGCATCTCTCTTTTGATCACATCATCATCTGTCATATCATTTCCTATGACCATTATGGATGAAATCGTTTTATCAGTAAAATTTTGTGCAAAAAGGATGGATGCAAAGGAAAAGAAAAGAAAAATATAAATCTGTTTAGACAAAAAAACTCCTGGTTCTTAAAAATGATGGCGCCAAAATTATTTACAAATCGGGTTCAATCCAAATAGGATTTGTAAATGCAAAGTGATGACCTTTGGGGCCACGGCTTTGAATTTCTGCTCTAAAATATCCTTTTTGAGAAATACTTTCGATAGGTACTTTTATTTCCAACTCATAAATATCGGTGCAGGTGCCGGATTTATAAACAACTTCCTGCGAATTTTTTATATCACCATGATAAATATAATATTTTTCCAGTTGGCCGAATTCTTTTGTTGATTTAGCTTTTAATAAAATGGAATGCGGATTGCTGACAGTACTTCCGCTGGTATACTCAGTGTTATCATTGTTTATTATTTTCATATCAAGAGCAGGTCCGTTACTCATAGAGTAGTTGCCGTTTTTAAGCGCCTGAATGAAATTTTTAACTGAACGATCTTTTTTTCCCAGAAAAACATCAGTACGCCAGTTTCCAAAAATTTGCGTGTATGTTTCGCTAATTGAAATAAACGGAATTTGAATAGAACGGTTTCTTCCATAATTACCGTGAGCATCGTTTCCGGCAAGGGCATATTTTTTATATCCCTGCAATAACAGACTTTTCCAGAATTGTATAGCTTTTGCTAATTTATCTTCACCATGCCCGTTAATAATTTGAACCCCGGTAAGGTTTTTATCCCGGGCATCTTCAACATTCCATTCATTGCGGTTTAATAAAAATTTATGAGTAGTTGGGATAGTTTCTGTCGGATGAGCCGCAAAAGCCAAGGCATTGTCAGGCAGGAGCGACGTAACTTCGGAGATATGATACTGACTGAAGTATTTAAACCATTTTTCACCACTATCACCGCTTCCTTCGAAATACCGGTCAGAGTTATATACAAGCATGTGGACGGTTTCTTTATCTTTATTGCGGACGCTGACTTCTTCTCCCGGGATTATCAGCATTTCGGGGTTTGTTTGATTGAGCTCGGCTACAGTCTTTCTAAAATCTTTCCATTTTGATAAATCGGGGTCGTTTATTAAAAAATTATCTGGCAGATCATCCAGATCGTAAGAGTGATCGGTAATACAGATACAATCCAATCCGATTGCTTTGCCTAATTCCAGCGATGCGCCGATTGATGCTCCAAACTCAATCTGATCATTTGTGTAATTTGAATGGGAATGCGTTTCAGTTTTTAAATATCCCGGAAAACCCGGAAGATCATCAGAGCTAAAATAGCAGGGGATAGGTTTATGCGAGGTGCTCCTGTAATTATCATTAAAACAGCTAAAGGAATGTTTGCCGATTGTATAAGAAACCTGAATATTAATCTGGTGATATCCATCGCTATATTCTGAAACTTCTAATTTAAATACAGAGTCCCAATAGTCACAATCAGGCTGAATATTCAGCTTTTGTTTTTTTATGATTTTATCATCAAGTATAATACAGATTTCTTCAATTGCCGCTTTATAAACATCAGAGTTTTTAACAATTAATAAAACAGGAAGCGGTTTGTTTTTGTTTACACGATGCGGAATATCTGCCACTATCTGTGGATGGCGTTTTTTTAAAAAGCTGAAAAAATATTTAAATCTATAATATGTCGAAGCATAGCTTAATGTAGGGAGAAAGATGGAAAACATTTTAAAGAAACCTGATTCTTATTGTGGTATTGTTAGTATGAAAACTGTACCGTTTGGTGTATTGCCTTTGACATCAATGTTCCCGCCCGAAAGCTCGACCAGCCTTTTTGTTATCGCCAGGCCTAAACCTGTTCCTTTTTCTTTTGTTGTAAAAAATGGTTGAAAAACATCTTTCAAAATGCTCTTATCTATACCCGGTCCGTGATCAGATATTTCTATGATCAGATTCCTGCTTTTACTGGCTTTAACTGTAATTCTTTCATTAACCGGGGAGACTTCGATGGCGTTTTGTAAAACGTTTAATATGGCCTGTTCCAGAATGTTGAAATCAGCAAAAATTTTATCTTTTGATAACTTTGGGGCAGTTGCAAAATCAATAACTGTCTGGGTTACCAGGCCTATTTTAATTCTCTCAAATAGTGTGGAGATCAAAAATTCCGTTTTCTGAATTTTGGGAGTCCGTGAAAATGCCAGAAAATTTTCAATCAGTTGTGAAAGACGCGCAATTTCAGCAGGAATAAAATTAAAAATTTCATCATTATTTTTACCATACTTCTTTTTTATCAGTTCATTACTTCCCGAAATGATTCCCAGCGGATTCCGTATTTCATGCGCAACAGAAGCAGCCATTGTCCCGAGCTGAACAAGGTGTTCCTGATCACGCAGGGTTACACTGTATTGCAGACTTTTGTTTATCTGCCGGAAAAGAAATACTGCAATTGCGGAAATCACAATAATATTAATAATACTGAAAATAATCAGACTGTTACGTAATTGGTCTAATGTGCTGAAGTAAGCAGCTTTTGCTTCAACAATCAGGACCCCGGCAACAAATCCATCCAGATCCAGGATCGGACCATAAGCTGACATATACCAGGATTCATTAATCTGTTCAGGATCGGAGGCGTTGAAACGTCCGTTAAGTGCAGTAATAAAGTTACTGTTTGTACGGCGGCTCACTTCTTTTTGTATGCTTAGCAGTTCGGGTGAAGAGACCAGAATACTGCCATCTGCTGAAAGTAATAATATTGATTGCAAAGTGTCTTGCCGGCGTATCGTCTCGATTTGCTGTTGGATGGAAATATATTCAAGGGAGTTTCTCTCACCGGGAATGATACGGTTGAGTAATTCATTGTCAATTATTCTTCCAATGTAACGGTTGCTGCTTATAAGCCTTACCTTTAATTCGTTGGCAAAGCGGTCTTCAACCTGGTTTACATAAAGCCAAAGAAGTAAATTGAGTGCCAGAATTATTATAATACCTAACCAAAAAAATACTGTGTACTTGCGCTCAGATGTCTTCATTCATCGTCATCCTTGCCGAATATGGAACGCCAGTAATCCAAATCAATATTCGTTGGGTTTGTCTTTTTGCTGTAAGCCGCAGGAATATCAGATGTGTCATCAGATGTTTTTCTAATAAAATCTGCTGATTTTTGCCGGCCTGCACCATGGTCCTGTGCTGTATATAAAATTTCATTATCGGAACTGACCACGCACCATTTACGGATGTTTTTTGTGTTTCTAATAAAATTCCGGATGATGTCATCAGCTGATTGAGGTGCTTTGCTAAACATAATCTTTACACCCGGAGAATTAAAACTATTGCCAGAACTGAATTCCTGACCATCAAGGACTAAGATAACGCGATTTCCATGCATATTGATTCTGCTCCGGACAAAATGAATTAATTTTTGGATAGCAACATCAATATTGCCGGATTCAATTTCTGATTTTATTGTGCTTATCTTAAATGCCAGGTTAAAACCATCTATTATATAATTCATAGCTTTATATTCAAAAAACGGTTTCTGTCATAATGTCGTAATAGGATCAAATGAGTCTTTCAGGTTTGACAAAATGAGTTAATAATATCAACAGTCTGATGAAAAACGGGTGTCAAATTATTTAAATAATGTTATGGTATAATTTTTGTTAATGACCAGAACAAAACTATTTAAATATCGTTAATGATGAAAATTAAAAATTAATTTAAAGGAGAAACAGAGATGCCGTTCTTTTTATATGACCCAACGATGGTTCTATTAATACCCGCGGTACTTTTTGCTTTGTGGGCCCAGATGAAGGTTAAGTCTGCATATCGTAAGTATACACAGATCCGCTCAGCACAGGGTTTCAGCGGTGCAAAGGTAGCCGAGAGCATTCTGCGTCAAAATGGAATTTATGATGTTAAAGTTGAAGCAGTAAATGGTGAACTTTCAGATCATTATGATCCCAGAACTAAAACGGTTCGGCTTTCGGAACATAATTTCCAGGGAAATTCTTTGTCTGCTTTGGCAATTGCTGCGCATGAAGTAGGCCATGCTATCCAGGATAAAGAAGCGTATGCCATGCTTAGATTAAGGCATTCAATATTACCAGTTACAAATATCGCTTCCTTTGCCGCCTTTCCTTTGTTTTTGATCGGATTGTTTATGAGCAGCCCGATGCTAATGGATTTGGGGATTTTCTTTTTTGGAGCAGTTGTTTTATTTCACCTTGTCACATTACCTGTAGAGTTTAATGCCAGCAGCAGGGCGATGGCGATATTAAAAAACAATGGATATCTGGTTACTCAGGAACTTGATGGAGCAAAAAAAGTATTAAATGCTGCAGCTTTAACTTATGTTGCTGCTGCATCGATGGCGTTACTCAATTTAGTGAGACTATTGATTTTAAGAGGCGAAGAATAATTAATCAAAATTTATCCCGGAAGGAGTCAGAGATGAAACAGCAGAAGAACCCGTTAGCACTAATTGCCGGATTAATTACTATTGGCATTGTTATTGGTGTCGTTATGACATCTAATTTTCAGATTCATTCAAAAGCCGATGCACGGCCGCAGGATGGATCGATTTACACCGAAGCAGAAATTAAAACAGTTCAAAATACCAATCCGACCATTGGTGATTTTAATCCAAACAAGCTTTTTGTAGACAAAGCACATAGTGTCTTGCCTGCAATTGTATCAATTTATACGACTAAAATTGTTGAAGGCGGAAGGAATCCTTTCTTTGAGTTTTTTGGCCAGAGACAGATGCCTAATGATGAAAATCATAATTTTCGTCAGCAAGGTTCCGGATCGGGGATTATTATAAGTAAAGATGGCTATGTTCTTACAAATAATCATGTTGTAGAAGACATGGATGAAATAAAAGTACAGCTTCTGGATAATCGTGAGTTTGAAGCAGAGCTTATTGGCCGCGATCCCAAAACAGATATCGCTTTATTAAAAATTACAGCTGATGAGCTGCCAATTGCTGTTCTTGGCAATTCCGATAATGTGCAGATTGGTGAGTGGGTGATGGCTATTGGAAATCCACTGAATCTGCGCTCTACAGTTACGGCAGGTATTGTAAGTGCAATTGGAAGAAATGTGAGTATTTTAGGCGGTGGAGATGCTATTGAAAACTTTATTCAAACTGATGCAGCAATCAATCCGGGTAACAGCGGAGGGGCGCTGATTAATCTTAATGGTGAAGTGATTGGTGTAAATTCTGCCATTGCAACCCGGACAAATTACTATATGGGTTACGGTTTTGCTGTTCCGATAAATATTGCTAAGAGCGTTATAGACGATCTTATGAAATATGGTGAAGTAAAACGTGGTTACCTGGGTGTATATATCGGCGAAGTGACTCCTGTGGTTGCAAAGGGTGTTGGCCTTGATAAACCACGTGGTGTTTATATAAGCAGTGTCATTGAAGATCGTGCAGCTGATAAGGCCGGTATAAAAGAAGGCGATGTTATATTGAAAATAAATGATATTGAAGTTAATCAACCTAATGAACTACAGGCAAGAGTTGGAACATATAATCCTGGTGAAGAAATAAATGTCGAACTCTGGCGAGATGGAAAAAGTAAAAAAATTACTGTCGTTTTACAGAGTCGTGATGGTGAAACAAAGCTTACATCCAATAAGGAAGAAGAAAAGCCCAAAAAAGAATTGCCTAATCTTGGGCTAAACCTTAAGAATCTGAATAAAACTGATCTTGATCGTATTGATCTAGACGGAGGTGTTCTGGTAAGTTCTGTAGATAGATACAGCGCAGCAGCAGATGCAGGTATAAGACCCGGCGATGTTATCTTTCAGCTGGACAAAGATAATGTTAGCAATGTGGATGATTTTAATTCATCAATTGAAGATCACAAAAAAGGCGATGTGCTACGTTTAAAAATTCGCAACAAAATAGAAAATGATGAAAATCTTGATCGCCTGGTTTTCCTGGAAATACCGTCAAAATAATCAATAGTTTTTAAAATATTTTTCAAGAAAGACAGCTTTATGGCTGTCTTTTTTTTTGTCTTAAAAGAGACAAACCTGACAAAAGCTTAGCCTGCTGTCATAATGACAGGATTTGAGATATATGGTTTTTGTGGTCTAAGTATATGATATATATAAACTTAAACTTTTTTCTTTTGGTGGCATGATCATTGCAAATATAAAGAAAAGAGTTAATTGAAATTTTGAAATTTTTGAAACCGGAGGAATTAAATGGGAAAAATTATTGGAATTGACCTGGGTACAACTAACTCAGTTGTATCGGTTATGGAAGGCGGCGAACCAGTCGTAATTGCTAATGCGGAAGGTACCCGTACAACACCATCTGTTGTAGCCTTCACAAAAAAAGGTGAACGACTTGTGGGTGCCCCTGCAAAAAGACAAGCGGTTACTAATCCGCAGAATACAGTGTTCTCAATAAAGCGTTTTATGGGACGATTTTTTAATGAAGTAAAAACTGAAAGCAGTGAAGTGCCTTACAAAATTGTAAAAGGCAATAACGATGTTGTTATGGTAGATGTTGGTGATAAACAATACTCGCCACCCGAAATTTCAGCTATGATTCTGCAAAAAATGAAACAAACGGCAGAAGATTATCTCGGTGAAAAAGTAACAGAAGCAGTTATTACCGTACCGGCCTATTTTAACGATGCTCAGCGTCAGGCTACAAAAGACGCCGGGAAAATTGCCGGCCTTGAAGTTAAGCGTATCATAAATGAACCAACGGCAGCATCTTTGGCTTATGGTTTAGATAAAAAAGAAGATGAAACAATAGCTGTATTTGACCTTGGTGGCGGTACATTCGATATTTCAATTTTGGAAATCGGTGATAATGTAGTGGAAGTAAAATCAACAAATGGTGATACACATCTTGGTGGTGATGATTTTGATCAGCGCATTATTGATTTCCTTGCTGATGAGTTTAAAAATCAGGAAGGTGTTGATTTGCGTAAAGACCCGATGGCATTGCAGAGATTAAAAGAAGCCGCAGAAAAAGCAAAGATTGAATTATCTTCTTCATCGGAAACTGAAGTTAATCTGCCATTTGTAACTGCGACAGAATCCGGACCAAAACATTTGAATATAACATTATCCCGTTCAAAATTTGAACAGATTGTTGATGACCTGGTACAGAGAACGCTTGAACCTTGTAAACAAGCCTTGAAAGATGCAGGTTTAAAGACCAGTGAGATAAAAGAAGTGATTCTTGTTGGTGGTTCGACCCGTATCCCTAAAGTCCAGGAAGTTGTAAAAGAGTTTTTCGGCAAGGAACCGCACAGGGGTGTTAACCCGGATGAAGTAGTTGCAGTCGGTGCAGCTATCCAGGGTGCTGTTTTAACAGGTGATGTGAATGATATTCTGTTATTGGATGTTATTCCTTTGTCACTTGGAATCGAAACTCTTGGTAATGTGAGTACAAAACTGATAGAAGCCAATACCACAATTCCTACAAAGAAATCGCAAATCTTTTCAACCGCAGCTGATAATCAGACTTCTGTTGAGATTCATATTTTGCAGGGTGAACGCGAAATGGCAGCTGATAACCGTTCCTTAGGACGTTTCATCCTGGATGGTTTACCACCGGCACCACGCGGTATTCCACAAGTGGAAGTTACATTTGATGTAGATGCAAATGGTATGCTGCATGTTTCTGCAAAAGATAAAGCCACCAGTAAAGAGCAGTCAATCCGGATTGAAGCATCCAGTGGTTTGAGTGAATCTGAAATTGAAAAAATGCGTAAAGATGCCCAGGCGCATGCTTCTGAAGATAAAAGAAAACGTGAAGAAATTGATATCAAAAACCAGGCAGATTCTGTTGTTTATCAGACAGAAAAGCAAATCAAAGAAATGGCAGATAAGCTAAGTGCTGATGACAAAGGTAAAATTGAAACAGCAATTGGCAGACTTAAAGAAGCACAAAAGGGCTCCAATACTGATGAGATCAAATCAGCTCTGGATGCAGTAAATACAACCTGGAATGAAATTGCCCAGAAAATGTATGCACAGGGTCAGGGTCCCGGACAAGGTCAGCCTGGTGCTGAGCAGCAACAGGATCCAAAAAACAGTGATAAAAAACAATCTGCAAAGGGTAGTGCAAAAGAAGATGATGGCGCCGTCGAAGATGCAGATTATGAAGTAGTAGATGATGATAACAAAAAGAATTAAAAATTCTTTAACTTAAAAGCCGGTTTATGCCGGCTTTTTTTTATTTTGCTATTCCTAATCCTACTGGAATGTGTACAAAACTAATACCGGCAATAAATTTATCCCATTCTCCAAAACCCAGGTAAAATCCTGGTGATAGAAATCCTAAATCCCAATAACCGGGATAAATATTTACCCGTGCATTGTAAAGTCCGGGACCGGTGACAATCATGGAAGCCACAAGCGAATTATCAATATCATAAAAAAAGCCAAGCGCACCATCCAACTCTGGAGTTACGAGTCTTGAGTGGCGTCGCACATTTTCTTTCAATTTATTTACAACCTGGCCGGCACCAAAGGAATAATTATGCTTTTTATCCTGAGAATAAGTTAGTCCAGCTATCCCTGATATTCCCCAATACCAGAAAAAAGAGTAATTTTCGAAAAATCCGGGATCGTATTTAAGAACGAATTGCTGTCCTGCATTCTCCATAAAATTATTTCGCGGATCTATTATTGGCTGTAAAGACCAGTCATGAAGGGGAGCAGTTTTTGAGAAAAACTCTTTAACAACATCAAATTCGAATAATATGTAACCAAGCGGATTAAAAATCAGCAGATCGGCAATCGGATCTGTGTTTACTCCCTGATAAGAATCATTTTCAATGGACTCATTGAGAAACTGATATATTGAAGAAGACAGAAAGGCAGCCGTTTTTGGGTATGGAAAGTTGTGATAATCATACCATTCTGCTGTTTTAACATAAAGCATCCCGCCACCGATAGCATGGTGAAAATAGTTCGGGAAATACTGGGCTTCATCCTTACGGATACTTACAGGAAAGACTTCTTCGCTTAAAAAATATTTCCAACCGTATTGATCAATGGCTTTTAGCGGATGCGATATATTCCACCAGACATTATTCATCCCTTTTTCATAATTAATTTCTGTAAAACTCTTGCTATGCGCTCCATTTCTTAGAATATCATAAGAGCCGTTTAAAATCATGTTAAGCGGGTTAAAATAATATTCTGAACCGATACGGGCATCCGGGTTGTAAAAATAGTAATGCTTATCCTGGGCAAAAAGTGAAAAAGTGCTAATAAAAATAATAAAAAGGCTACGCATCAACATTCAGTACGTTCCATGTGGGTGTCTTTCTCAGAAAAGTCTAAATATACAGATTTTAAAATAAGGATTCATTTCCGTGACTATAAAAAATATAAATGCTATAACTTTGGCATGTTGTTTGAAGTATAGATCATTAAAAGTGGAGAATAAAAATGGCTAAACTACTTGATACATTGTTTAAAGGTTTTACAATCCGTGAAATAGAAGAGATTTTATTCATAGATATGGATAAACATGTAAAGATGGCGGCTATTCAGCCAATACAATCGGTGTCTGCAAAAAAGTATGTACCTGTTAAACGGGAATCGGTTGCGCAAAAAATTTACAAAAAATAAGTTTTAACGCGAAAGAAGCCGGCGAACCATCTCACCCAGCTGGTCGAATTCAATCAGGAAAGCATCATGGCCATGGATGCTTTTTATTTCATTATATTCAGCCCCGGTGATCTTTCCTGCGATCTGTTTTTGCTCATCCGCAGGATACAACAAATCCGAATCAATGCCCACACAACACGTTTTTGCTTTTATACTTCCCAACACTTCTTCGATAGTACCCCGATCTCTTGCGATATCATGGGAATCCATAGCGTTTGAAATTGTCAGGTAAGTGTTTGCATCAAAACGCTCAACAAGCTTTTCTCCCTGGTAGTGCAGATAGCTTTGCATAGCAAAATCCTGTTTCTGGTTGGAAAAAAGGTAATCATTATCTTCACGATAAGGTTTGGCAGCTTTTCTTCCCTGGCGCAACTGGTATGATGGCTGACTGCGATAAGACAACATTGCAACAATCCGTGCCAGCGCTAATCCTTTTTGGGGTTGCTTTTCATATTTTCCCTGTTTCCAATCAGGATCGTTTTTAATGGCCAGGCGTGCTGCTTCATTTAGACCGATAGCCCATGCTGAATGTTGTGCAGAAGTTGCTACCGGCATTATTCGCTTTACTACCTGCGGATACATCAAAGCCCATTCCAGAACCTGCATACCACCCAATGATCCTCCAATGACCAGCTGTAATTCTTCCACTTTAAGATAATCAAGAAGATATTTTTGCATCTTTACCATATCGCGTATAGTGATTTCCGGGAAATCTGCGGCATATTTTTCTGATGTCTGCGGGTTTATATTTACCGGGCCGGTTGTTCCATAACAACTGCCCAGAATATTACTTGATATAATACAATACTTATTTGTATCCAGGGGCTTACCAGGTCCTATTATAGAATCCCACCAACCGGGACCCTGGGCAGCATATTTTAGGAGCGGGGATACAGATAAGTCGTTCTCGAGTTTTTCAAAACCATTCATTGAAACCAGGTCAGCAGCATGTGCACTGCCTGTAAGAGCGTGACAAACCAAAATTACATTTGATTTGTCGCTGTTTAAGTTACCATAAATTTCGAAGGCTATTTCAGCCTTCGAAAATGTAAAGCCATTCTCTAATTTAAAGTCATTTAAAAACAGAATATTGGTATTATGAATTCGTTTTACGCTGCAAGTGTCTGATTCTGAATTTGTCTGACTCATTGATTTACCGCCAATTTTAAAGATTGATAGTTTTTGTTCATTAACAGGTTCCTGAATAAAATTTTTACAGCTTCAATACTATCAGCATTGCGGACCAGCGTTGAAATATTATGTCCTGAAACGCCAAACGAAATATTTTGAGATTCAATTCCGGCATCACTCAGCGCATTAAAAAAACCGGCAACTACCGGTGCTGACCGTGAAATATTAAGTCCGATTGCAGAAACTACGCTAAAACCAAATTGTTTATCAATATGAGAGATATAATTTTCTGAAAAACCATCACTGAAAGTATCGTCTATATGGATTTGTAACTCTTCTGCATATTTTGCATTGATTGCCACGCTAAACGATGCATCTGAAGATGATTGGTTTGTCATGAAAGATGGAATCTCAAGATGATCAAGAAGTTCCAGAAAACGTGAAAAAATCAAAGAGCTTTGTCGTGCTTTTTTTACGTAGATATTAAAAAGAACAATCTCATTTTTTGCAGTAATCACTTTAACCTTATTCGGATTATCATCCTGATCTGCACTTATCCTTGTACCTGGGCAATCTGGGTTAAACGTGTTCTTCATGATGATCGTTATATTGGCTTGTTCAAGCGGGCGAATTGTTTTCGGGTGCAAGACTTTCGCTCCAAAAAACGCGATTTCAGCGGCTTCCCGGTAATGCATGTTCAATAACAACTCAGCTTCGTTGATAATGTCGGGATCACTGTTTAAAACCCCGTCAACATCACTCCATATCTCAACTTGCCTGGCATTGAGACCGGCACCGATAAGTGCGGCGGTGTAATCGGATCCATCGCGACCCAAAGTTGTTAAAGATCCGTCTTTATCATGTCCCAGAAAGCCTGCGGTTACTGCAACTTCTTCAGGCGCAAGATTTTGCAGTTTCTCGCGAATTATCTGGAACGTTCCTGCCTGATTAACACGTGCTGCACCATAATGGCTGTTTGTTTGTATCAATGAACCGGCTTCCGGTGATATAACTTTTAAGCCATTGGATCTGAGTGAATCGTATAATAATCTTTGAGCACATTTTTCTCCAAAACTTAATATAAAGTCACGTGCTTTAGGTGTGCATTCTTCCAGCAGGGCAATCCCCGTAAGTTTTTTTTGAAGCTTCTCTTTTTCATCTTTCAAAAAACTGATGCAGGCGTCACGGTAAGTTTCGGCTACAAATGTTTCTGAATAATCCAGATGTCGCTGAAGCAGGTCATGCAGTTTTCCTGCAAGACTATCCGATTGTGCTATACTGTCATCGATTAACTCAATCAACTTGTTAGTAACGCCACCCAGGGCAGAAACGACGATCACCAGCGGACCGTCGTTTTTTGTCTGTGTAATTATATTAACTACTTTACGAAAACCATCAGGAGAACCAATTGAAGAACCACCAAATTTCAGAATGCGCATTTTACTTATTCTCCGCTAAGCTGTTACTGTTTGTTTTGTTGTTGCTTTAAGGGCTATATCAAAATCTTCTATAATATCATCGATATGCTCAATACCAACTGAAACACGAATCAGTTCGGGCAGCACACCGGAATCTTGCTGCTCTTTATCACTTAATTGCTGGTGCGTGGTTGATGCAGGGTGGATAACCAATGTTTTTGCATCGCCAACATTTGCCAGCAGTGATGAAAGTTTTACATTATCGATGAATGCCTTCCCGGCTTTTAACCCGCCTTTTACTCCGAAAACCAGGATACTGCCAAAGTGATCTTTCCTTAAGTATTTTTTAGCAAGTTCATGATAAGGATGGGATTCCAGACCCGGGTACCAGATCCAGTCAACCAGCTCATGTTTTTCGAGCCATTTTGCTAACTTTATGGCATTGCTGTTGTGCCTTTCAACTCTGAGTGATAGTGTTTCCAGTCCCTGCAGAAAAAGGAATGAGTTAAAGGGGCTTACACATGGGCCGAGATCACGCAACTGTTCGACGCGGGCGCGAATCGCAAACGCGATATTGCCAAAAGGTCCGTCTGCTCCGAATATTTCCCAGAATTTCAGACCGTGATAAGCAGGACTTGGTTCAGTGAAAACGGGAAACTTTCCGTTACCCCAGTTAAATTTCCCGGAATCGATTAAAACCCCTCCGATAGATGTACCATGCCCGCCGATCCATTTTGTTGCAGAATGTGTTACAATATCGGCACCGTGTTTGATAGGTTGTACAAGATAACCGCCTGCGCCAAAAGTATTATCAACGATCAAAGGTATGTTATGCTTATGGGCAATGGCTGCAATGCTTTCTATATCTGCTATGTTTAGCTTTGGATTGCCTATTGTCTCGATATAAATAGCCTTGGTTTTATCATCAATTTTTTTCTCAAAATCTTCCGGGGTATCTTTCTCTACGAATTTTACGCCTATACCAAGACGCGGAAGAGTAACTTTGAATTGATTGTATGTTCCCCCATACAGATAACTGGTGGATACAATGTTTTCACCGGCCTGGGCAATTGTTGATATTGCCAGGAATTGTGCCGCCTGGCCCGAAGATGTTGCAACCGCAGCAACACCGCCTTCCAAAGCTGCGATACGTTCCTCAAAAACTGCTGTCGTCGGATTCATGATCCGGGTGTATATGTTCCCAAATTCTTTAAGCGCAAAAAGTGATGCAGCATGTTCTGAGTTGTTAAAGTTAAAAGATGTAGTCTGGTATAAAGGCACAGCCCTGGCATTGGTTGCTGAATCCGGTTGCTGGCCGGCATGAAGCTGCAGGGTCTCAAAATGATATGTCCTGTCTTTATCGCCATTGTTACTCATTGTAGTTTCTCCTCTTGGTTGGTTTGTTTTTTTTGCGCGCCTTTTATTTTAATTTTTCACCAAAAAAAAATCCTCTTCGGAAGATTCAACGAAGAGGATTTTTAAATTTCACTCTTCTCTCATCTTCCTTCGGCATTTGCCGGAGCAGGAGTTGGCACCTTGTTCATAATGAACAGGTTGCCAAGGTTTCACAGGGCCAGTCCCTCCACCTTTCTCGATAAGAGATTTTTTATGTTTTGGTTATGTTATCTTAGTACTTTTTCTCCATAAAAAAACCCTTCGAGATGTGAAGGGTTTCTGTAAAATTTTAATTTTTTAAATATCTTACTTCAAGCCCTCCGCAGGGATACACATCATCATACAACAACAGCACATATTTCTATTTAAAGTTGCAGATAACATTTTACTCCACGCGGTTAATTGTTGGGCAATTATAGTTAATTAATTTCCGACTGTCAATAATTTTTATAAGACACTTGTATTAAAATACATTTTTTGGATAATATTAAACAATTCATTAAAAGTGATTTACCTTCTGAAAACGGGACCTTCATATGAAAAAAAATTATAATTGGGGCATTCTTGCAACAGGAAATATCGCTCATCATTTTGCCAACGGAATGCACTATGCAACAGCAGGCAAATTACAGGCTGTGGCATCAAGAGAAATGGTTAAAGCAAAAGCATTTGCAACAGAGTTTAATATACCGAATGCTCATGGCAGCTATGAAGATTTGTATTATGATTCGGATGTGGATATTATTTATGTTGCCACACCGCATAATATGCATTACGAAAATGTAAAAGGCGCTCTGAATGCGGGAAAGCATGTGCTTTGTGAGAAAGCATTTACTTTATATGCGCAGCAGGCACAGGAATTAATCGAAATCGCCCGCAAAAAAAATGTATTTCTTATGGAAGCCATGTGGAATCGATTCCAGCCGGTAACCGGCAAGGTAAGAGAAATTATCAACTCAGGAATGCTTGGAGAGATAATGCACATCAACGCCGATCTTGCTTTCCGTTTTGGATTTGATGCGGAACATCGTGTCTATAATCCTAAGCTGGGCGGCGGCTCATTACTCGACCTGGGTGTTTATCCTATTTCATATGTGTCAATGCTTTGGGGAGCACCGCAAAAGATATCAGCAATTGTTCACAAAGCTTCAACTGGTGTTGACGAACAGGTAACAGCGATCCTGCAATACCCCGATGGTAAAAATGCACAGGTTCTCTGTTCAACCCGTTTCAGATCACCGGCACGTGTTGATATTATCGGCACCAAAGGACGGCTGAAGGTTCACGGTATGATGATTCGTTCTTCAAAACTGAGCCTGGAGATAGAAGATCAGGATTCTCAAACCATCGCTTGTCCCTATGAAGGAAATGCCTATCAATACCAGGCAATTGCTGTTATGGACATGCTTGACAAAGGTCTGCTCGAACACCCGCTTATGCCACTTTCTGAAACACTCTCAATTATGCAAACAATGGATAAAATCCGGCATGATGCAGATTTTTATTATCCCGGAGAAAAATAAAAACAAGTAAACTAACCGGGGGCTTAAATGGGTTATAAAAGCGTATATTTATTTTCTTTTCTTTTAATGGGGTTAGCATATTCCCGCGAAGAAATATCTTTAGATTCGTTTAACTGGATTCTTGGAAACTGGCAGTATGATATGGGAAAATCAATTGCTTGTGAGCAGTGGAAGCAGGTGAGTCCAAATACTTTTGAAGGCGAAGGATTCACTATAAAAAATTCAGCGAAAGATACTCTTTTGGTTGAATCTCTTCGTTTGATGAAAATGCATGATCAAATTTTTTATCAAGCCTATGTAAAACACAATCCTGGTCCGGTATCTTTTAAATTAACAAAAATGACTGCAGACAGCAGTGTATTTGAAAATCCTTTACATGATTTCCCGCAAAAAATCTCGTATATAAAGAACAGTCCGGCATCAGTCACAGTTATTGTTGAAGGAAGCCAAAAGGGTGAGTCTAAAGGATTTAAAATGGAGTTTAAAAAAGAAAACTGATGGAATACACGATTTATGATTTCATGGGAAATATTGGTGTTGTGCTCATTATAGGCACATACTTATTTCTTCAATTGGATAGAATAAAAAGCAATGCGTTATCATATTCAATACTGAATGCAATTGGGGCGTTTTGTATTATTGTTTCACTTATATTCCGTTTTAATTTATCCGCATTTATTGTAGAATTGTTCTGGTTACTGATAAGCCTGGTAGGGGTAGTGCGTTTTATTTTATTTACAAGAAATAAGTGATATAAATACAAAAAACCAAAGTTTAATAAATTTCTAAAACTATATGGAATCCTAGTGATTGCACATTTTCTGTTGGTTAAATGTAAACTGTTCATCATCTTCAATAAACTTACCACGATCGGCAAGAAAATCAATTAACTGGTCTGCCGTCATATTTTCAGCAGCACAAGTATAAAAACGGGTTTCTTCTCCAAAATGTGAATGAATTGCCCGGCGCAAAGTTTCGCGGGTGTAGGCTATCCCTGATGATATCATCATTTCAATTACAGCATGTCCATGAATCATTCTTTATCCTTTTAATTAAGATCAATTAGTCTTAAATTAATGATTGAACATTCTCTCCGCAATTTTATTTTCTGTTTCGGGGCTTTTTATCCCATTAATGAATGCATAATTAAATCCAGTTTATTACATTAGAATTTTATTATGATTACCCGGAGTTGATATGAAGAAGTTTCTCTTAGCGATTTTCATTTCCATTACAGGTCTGCTGCAAATATACGGGCAGGAAAATCTGTACATTCCAGTTAATATGCAAAAAGCATACGCAAACGAAACCCGTTCTATGGATGGTATACCTGGTAAAAACTACTGGCAGAATTCAGCCAATTATGAAATTGAAGTGCATGTATATCCATGGAGCCGGTTATTAAAGGGGAATGAAACGATAATATATTTTAATAATAGCCCGGACTCTTTATCCGAACTTGTAATCAGGCTTTACCCTGATATTTATAAACGCGGCAATAACCGGGATAACAGTCTTGATCCTGCTGCGCTCCATGATGGTGTATTGATTTCGATGTGCAGGATAAATAATCGGAAAATAGACCTTAATTCAAAAACGGCAGCAGCCTGGAGATCCGGAACAGTTTTAACTATTCCATTGGCGGATAAACTGTTACCAGGTGAAAAAATTAAAATTGAAATGGAATGGCAATATACCATCGCGGATGTCTCACAAATACGTGGCGGTGCTTATGATGCAACTTCATTTTTTGTTTCATACTGGTTTCCCCGAATATCTGTATACGATGATATTAACGGATGGGATAAATCGGACTACACAGGCAACCAGGAGTTTTACAATGATTTCTGCAACTATGATGTAAAAATAAATCTACCGGATGCATATACTGTTTGGGCAACAGGCGTTCTGCAAAATCCTGAAGATGTCCTTCCTGAAAAACAGTTAAAGCTGTATAAAAAAGCCCATTCATCAAAAGACATTATAAATATTATTCGTGAAAAAGACTACCACGAAGAAGACCTTGTGATGAATCCGGCAAAAAACCCATGGCATTTTAAAGCGGAAAATGTAACGGACTTTGCATTTTCTTTTAGTGATTACTACCTGTGGGATGCCGGGAATGTTGTTGTTGATGGCCAGGATGATCCGGTTTTTGTCTCAGCAGCTTATAAACCAAAATCTATGGACTTTTATGAAGTGGCGCTCATTGCCTGCCAGACCTTAAAATTTTATTCTGAAGAAATGCCAGGAGTACCTTATCCGTTTCCGGAATTGACGGTTTTTAATGGGCGCGGCGGTATGGAGTTCCCGATGATGATCAACGATGGTACTACAACAAACTATGCCAGTACAGTCGGTTTAACATCGCATGAAGCACTGCATAGTTATTTTCCCTTTTATATGGGTACAAATGAAAAGAAATACGCCTGGATGGATGAAGGAATGGTGGTCGCACTCAGTTTTGATTTTCAACTCAAAATGGCCCCTGAAGAAGATGTAATTGCTTCAAGGGTGAAAAAATATCTGCGTATCGCCGGAAATGAATTGGAAACACCATCCATGGTTTCTTCATTGCATCTGCGTGGTGTGCCTTACAGGAATGCTGCCTATGATAAACCGGCAATGGCTTATTATTTTCTTAGGGATGTGCTTGGTGATGACCTATTTAAAAAAGCGCTTCACACGTATATGTCACGCTGGAATGGAAAACACCCCATTCCGTATGACTTCTTTTTCACTTTTGATGAAATCAGCGGAGAAGATTTGTCCTGGTACTGGAAACCCTGGTTTTTTGATTTTGCTTATCCAGATCTTGCTGTAAAAAGTGTATTGAAAGAATCCAATAGAAGTAAAATACTTGTTGAAAAAATTGGCAGAATGCCAATACCCGCAGCTTTATCCATAACTTTTACAGATGGAACAACAGAGACCTATTATAAAACCGCAGCTGTATGGAAGAATAATGCACAACAAGTGTCTATTGAAATAAATACCCAAAAAGAGATTAAATCAGTTTTGTTAGGAAATAGCCACATACCTGATATTAATCCAGACAATAATTCCTGGGAAAATTCAAATTAACTATCACTAAAATAATTTCGGGATCATTATGCAAAACCGTCGTGAATTTATAAAGACAACAAGTATGGCATCTGCAGGATTATTACTTTCTGGTTATGGATGTGCAAAAAAATCGGCCAGGCCTAATATTGTATTTATTATGGCAGATGATCATGCCTATCAGGCGATAAGCGCGTACTCCCGCGATTTAATCGAGACACCAAATATAGACCGAATTTCAAATGAAGGAATCAGGTTTACCAATAGTTGTGTCACAAACTCGATTTGTGCTCCGTCGCGTGCCACTATTCTGACTGGTAAACATGCACATATTCATGGTAAAATTGATAATAATTTTCCTTTTGATGATTCGCAGGTGACTTTTCCACAACTTTTGCAAAAAGCAGGTTATCAGACAGCTATGTTTGGCAAACTGCATTTTGGTAATAATCCGAAAGGTTTTGATCAGTTTAAAATACTTCCTGGGCAGGGGCATTATTATAATCCGGATTTTATCACGAAAAATGATGGGAAAATTACAGTAGAAGGATATGCGACAGACATTATTACAGATATGTCTCTTGAATGGTTGCAAAATGAGCGCAATACTGAAGATCCCTTTTTGCTGATGTATCTGCACAAAGCGCCACACAGGGAATGGCTGCCGGCTGAGCGACATTATAAAAAATACACTCAAAAAACTTTCAGGGAGCCTGAAACACTTTTTGACGACTATGAAAATCGCGGTACTGCAGCAAAAACTGCTGAAATGAATATCTTAAAAGATATGAATTGGGCAGGGGATTCTAAGATATACCCGGAGATTATGGATGAACTGGGTATTCCCCAAACATTAAACTGGGATAAAAATGCATTTTATGGTGAAGTTGGTCGTCAGAATAAAGCACAGCGTGCTGCGTGGGACGCTGTTTACGGACCGATTAATGACGATTTTAAAGCCAAATATAAAAACATGTCAAAAACGGAATTAATGCGCTGGCGCTATCAAAGATATATGCAGGATTATCTTGGCTGTATTGCAGCGGTGGATGAAGGTGTAGGAAGGGTGCTTGATTATCTTGATGCAAATAATCTCACTGAAAATACAATAGTTGTATACACATCAGACCAGGGATTTTACCTTGGTGAACATGGCTGGTTTGACAAAAGATTTATTTATGAAGAATCCTTCAGAACTCCATTGATGATACGCTGGCCCGCCGTTATCAAAGCCGGATCAACTTCTGATGAATTGGTACAGAATCTTGATTTTGCGCAAACTTTTCTTGATGTGGCCGGCATTAAAGAACCTGCTGACATGCAGGGTGAAAGTATGATGCCATTGTTCAGGGCAGATAGTTTGCATTGGGATAGAGATGCTGTTTATTATCATTACTACGAATATCCTTCAATCCATATGGTGAAAAGACATTATGGAGTTGTAACAAAAAAATATAAACTTGCTCACTTTTATTATGATGTGGATGAATGGGAGTTATATGACCGAAAAAATGATCCGCATGAGTTAAGAAATGTATATGACGATCCCGCATATTCAACTGTAGTAAAGGAATTAAAAGAGAAATTGCAGAATCTTCGGCTAAAATATAATGATTCCGAAGAAAATGACCGCAAATTCATAGAAAAGTATCAATGAGAGCAGGTATTTCTTACTAAATATATTCTTTTAAAATTGATGTAACCCTCCTTATAAAAATGCGTAAAAAAGTGTAAAATATTTTTTGCATTATTCGAACAATATAGTAAATTGGTCGAATATTTGAGAAAGTGATATGCAAAAAGAAAACTTAAAAAAGACACAAATTTTGGATGCTGCAATGCGTTGCATGGCGCGTTATGGAGTGATAAAAGCAACAATGGATGATATCGCTCATGAGCTGGGTATGAAAAAAGCTTCATTGTATTATTATTACAAAAACAAAGAAGCGATATTCGTGGATGCTTTAGAGCGGGAACTAATAACAATTCATGAATACATCAATGATAGTTTTAAAGCTGGAGCAAGCATTTCTGAAAAACTGACATTATTTATTTCAGGATTTGTAGATAATTTAAAGAAAAACTCTGAAATACTGGAGTTAAATATAAGTGCAATGATCGATAACCACAGCATAATTCTGAAGCTTCATCAGCAGCTTAAGGAGAAGAATTGTGATTATCTTTCAAATTTAATTCAGGAAGGAATTGACAGTGGTGAATTCCGTAAAAACGATGCTCAAAAAATAGCCCAGTTTTTAAGAACAATGTTTGATGCCCATCGCATGGAAGTTTTTCGTTCCATAAGTACTGTGCATCTAACAGATAAAGATTTTGTACGCATGAAACAGGAATCACTTTTTATGCTTGATATAATATTAAACGGTTTGAAAACAAGGAATTAATTTATGTTTCGAAGAATAAATAATATAACCACGGTTTTTATCATGTTTGTTGTGCTTCTGTTAAAGACCGGGTGGTCTCAGGACAGCCTTTCATTTACAGTAAAAGAAGCACAAAAATATGCATTGGAAAACAATTATGATGTTCGTAACGCACGTTTAAATATAGATGTTGCCGATAAACAACGCTGGGAAGTTACTGCTTCCGGTTTTCCACAAGTTACAATCAGTGCACAATATCAAAACCTTATTGATATTCCAACGCAGCTGATTCCCGGCGAATTTTTCGGGGAACCGGCAGGATCCACAATTCCGGTAAAATTTGGTAAACCACATAATGCTACCTACGGCATTTCAGTTTCACAATTAATATTCAGTGGAAGTTATTTTGTTGGCCTTCAGGCATCCAGTATCTATTTGCAGTTTTCTGAACAAAACCATCGTGTCACAGAGTTGCAGGTACAGGAAAGTGTGGCCCAAACCTGTTATCTGATTCTTGTTGCTGAAGAAAACAGGGCTATTCTCAATACAAGCCTGGAAAATCTACGTAAAACACATGCAGAAGTAAGCGCGATGAACCAGGAAGGATTCACTGAAGATACCGATGTAAAGCAACTCGCCATTGCCGTCAGCAGCATGGAGAATAACATTTCTTCACTCGATCTGCAGATTGATAATGCGTATAAACTTCTCAAAATGCAGTTGGGAATTGATTTTGACAAGAAGGTCAAATTAAAAGAAAATTTATCAGAATTAATTGGCAGAACAGATGTAAATGATTTGTTGCAACACCCCTTTGAAAAGGAAGAAAACACATCATATAAGTTATTATTAACAAACCAGCGTCTGGCCGATCTCACACTGAAGAATGAGATGACAGGATTTTTACCGACCATTTCTGCATTTGGCAGGATGGAGCGCAATGCCCAGCGAGATGAATTCAACTTTTTTAACAGTGACCTGGATTGGTTCCCGACTACAGTAGTAGGTTTGCAGTTCAGCTGGCCGATTTTCAGCGGGGGACAGAAAATATTTAAAATTCAGAAAGCTAAAATTGAGCTGAAACAAGCGGAACTCCAACTGAAACAGGCAGGTCAGGGACTGCAATTGCAATATGACAAGGCTCAGGCAGATCTTTCCACTGCATATAAAAAATTTAAGAACAGTACTAAAAGCCGCCAGCTTTCAGAAGAAATATATGAAACAAATCTATTTAAATTTAAAGAAGGCATGCTTTCCAGTCTGGATTTGATACAAAGCTACAACCAGTACCTGCAGAGCCAATCTGAATATATGGCATCGGAATCGGAGCTGTTAAGTGCGCAGAATACCCTAGATAAACTGCTGGAAAATTATTAATAACAAAATTATAAAATCAGATTTTAAACCTAACAGGGAACTTAAAAATGAAAAAGACAATAATTCTGCTAGTAATGTTAATTTTGGCCGCTTGCGGAACGGATGATCCGCAGACAAAACTTAAAGCCCTTGAAGATCAGCGGAACAAAATCAATGCTGAAATCGAAAAGCTTCGTTCTGAGATTGTTGCAAGTGGCGGTGCACCTGAAAATCATAAAATTGTTAATCTGCAGACTGTTCAGCCGGTTGTTTTTAAACATTTTATAAAAGCACAGGGTACGGTTGTTTCAGATAACAATATTTTGATTCCGGCACAAGCGTCCGGTGTTGTTAAAAAAATACATGTAAAAGAAGGTGAAATGGTTTCTAAAGGTCAGCTTCTGGCGGAACTTGATGGTGCGATTTATGAACGCAATATCGCTGAGATAAAAACGAATCTCGAGCTGGCAACAACAGTATATGAACGCCAGAAAAGATTATGGGACAAAAAAATCGGCAGCGAAATTCAATTTTTGCAGGCAAAAACCAATAAAGAATCGCTCGAAAACAGGTTGGCAACAGTTGAAGAACAATATCGCCTTACAAAGATTATTGCTCCAATAAACGGGCAGGTTGACCAGATCCTGATTAAAGAAGCTGAATCAGCTGCTGCAGGATTTGGGACTATCCGGATCGTAAAAGTAACCGATCTTAAAATCGAATCATTTCTTTCAGAAAAATTTATTAACCAGATCCATCTTGGGGATATCGTAACTGTTGAAATACCGGTAATCGCTAAAAGTTTTGATGCAAAAATTACTGCTGTCTCGCAGGTTATCGATGCTAAAAACCGTACATTCCCGATTGAAATTAAATTATCATCGGATCTCGGTAATATTAAACCTAATATGCTCACTGTTTTAACAATAAATGATTATACAAATCCGCAGGCTATTAGTGTTCCGCTTAACCTTGTTCAAAACAGCGGAAATGAAAATTTCCTGTTTACTGCAACAAAGGAAGCAGGCAAAGATGATCTTTGGATCGTTAAGAAGAGTAGTGTAAAAACCGGTATGAATTATGATAATATGGTTGAAATATATGATGGCATACAGGAAAATGATCTGATTGTCTCTGTCGGTTATCAGAATCTGGCGGATGGTCAGAAAGTAAAAACAGAAGTACAGCAGTAGCGAACCAACAAATTATTTATAAAAATGGCTTAAAAGGCAAACAGAATGAGACAATTTAATCTATCGAATAAAGCAATTGACAACAGAACTACTATTTATGTGTTCACCGTATTGCTGGTTATTTTTGGTATTATGCAGTACATAAGCACACCGAAAGAAAAATTTCCGGAAGTGGTTTTCCCTTATTTTATGATTACAACTATCCATCCGGGGACATCTCCTTCGGATGTTGAAAACCTGATTACCCGGCCAATTGAAAAGCAGCTGAAAGGCATAAAAGGCATTAAACATATCAATAGTCAGTCCATGCAGGATGTGTCGCTTGTAATTATTGAGTTTGAAGTTACAGCTGATGAGATGCAGGCTTATCTGGATGTTAAGAAAGCTGTTGATGATTCGCGGGCCGATCTGCCAAATGACTTGTTCCAGGAACCGGAACTAACCCAGATTGATGTTTCAGAGATTCCGATTCTTTTTGTGAATCTTTCAGGAGATATGGGGTTGATCAAACTGAAAGAATATGCAGATGACCTGCAGGATGAAATAGAATCGATGGAAGAAATTTCACGTGTGGATATCGTCGGCGCACTTGAAAGGGAAGTACAGATCAATGTTGATATCTACAAAATGCAGGCGGCAGGTATCACTTTTAACACCATTGAAAATATGGTTAAAGCTGAAAATCTTACAATATCCGGTGGGCTGGTCAGAACCAAAGGCATGAAAAGGAATTTTCGTGTTGTAGGTGAATTTACCAGGGTTGCCCAGGTTGGCAACATTCTTCTTAAAGATGGAATCTATTTGAAGGACATCGCTGAAGTAGTGGATGGCTTTAAACAACGGGAGAGCTATGCGCGTTTTAATGGCGAAAATGTAATTTCTCTTGGTGTTATTAAGAAAAGCGGCAAAAACCTGATAGATGCGGTTGATAAAATAAAAGTGCTGTTAAATGACTTTAAAGAAAAATCAGCGAGTAATCTTGTAATTACAGCAACGGGTGACAGCAGCACTCAAACCCGAAATTCTGTAAGTGATCTTTTCAATACCATTATTCTGGGCTTCCTTGTTGTTGTTCTGGTTCTGATGTTTTTTATGGGGGAACTGGACGCTGTGTTTGTGGGGGTGGCCATTCCTTTATCTATGCTGATTGCATTCAGCGTTATCCCGGCTATCCATTTTACAATGAATATGATTGTGCTGTTTGCTTTTATCCTGGTGCTGGGTATCGTGGTCGACAATTCCATTGTTGTTGTAGAAAATATCTATCGTCATTTTACCACATCAAAAGGAAAAGGTATAGTAGAGGCCACAAAAGAAGCGGTAGGTGAAGTGGCAATCCCTGTGTTTACCGGAACATTAACTACCCTGGCACCTTTTGTACCGCTGATGTTTATGCCGGGTATTATGGGTGAATTTATCTCCTATTTACCAATCACATTGATTATTACTTTATCTGCTTCCATGCTTGTTGCATATTTTATGAATCCTGTTTTTGCTGTTTCTTTTATGAATGAAAAATCGATGGGAGAGAATGAAGGCCATGGAAAGCTAAATCCAAAATTCTGGAAGATTCTGATTGCTCTGCTTGTGATTTCAGCCGTTTTCTATGCGATTGGCTGGATGTTCCTTGCCAATCTGATTTTATTTGGCATCATTGTCTATGTGTCTTTAAAAACATTCGTTGTAAGGATGATTGACGTTTTTCAGGCTAAAATACTGCCATTGTTTATGAATGTTTACCGCAGATCGCTGGCCTTCTTCATGAAGGGAAAAAGACCTTATGCTGTAGTAACCGGAATGGTTGTGTTATTATTTGCTTCTTTTATTCTCACCGGAATTGCCACACCCAAGGTGGTGTTTATGCCGAGTGGTGACCCGAATTATATTTATGTTTATATAACAATGCCGGAAGGAACGGATATTGAAGAAACAAACAAGGTTACGGAAAAAGTAGAAGGCAGAATTTTTGAAGTTCTTGGTGAAAACAATCCGGATGTGGAATCGGTTGTGGCCAATGTGGCAGTGAATGCCGGAAGCGGATTATTTGATCGCACAACACAGGAAAAACTGGCTAAAGTAACCATCTCATTTGTTGAGTATAAATTCCGCAAAAGTGGTCTTTCAACTTTGGATTACCTGGATAAGGTTCGCGAAAAACTTCAGGGTATTCCGGGGGCAAAAATCGAAGTGGATCGTGATGCTATGGGACCGCCGGCAGGAAAGCCAATCAATATTGAAATTGCCGGTGAAAGTATCGATAAACTGATCTCAATCTCCGAAGATTTAAAAACGTACATCGAAAGCTTGGGCATACCTGGTATTGAAGAATTGAAATCCAGTATGGATGTTTTTAAACCGGAAATCGTATTAACAGTTGATCGGGATAAAGCGTCAAAACTCGGGACGACAACAGGACAGGTTGGCTCAATGTTGCGAACCGCTGTTTATGGTAAGGAAATTTCAAAATTCCGGGATGGTGAAGATGAGTATCCCATTCAATTGCGTCTCGATGAAAAGTATCGGGATGATGTGGATGTACTGCTGAGCCAGGAAATATCTATTCCGGGAAGAAATGGCGGACCGGCATCAAATGTTCCTATCTCAGCTCTTGCTAATGTGGATTATACATCATCATATGGGGCAATAAAAAGGCTCGATAATGAGCGAGTTATCACCCTTGCTTCCAACATTCTTACCGGATATAATGCCAATGAAATAATCGCAAACATCAAAAAAGAGTTACCCGAGTTTAATCTTCCAGAAGGCTACACGATCCGCTTCTCCGGTGAACAGGAATCACAGAAAGAAATTGGTGACTTTATGGTTAAAGCGCTATTTATCGCGGTCGCACTGATTCTGATTATCCTGGTTGCTCAATTTGATTCCATTGGTAAACCGCTTATAATAACTACCCAGATTATTTTCAGTATTATCGGGGTTTTGTTGGGTTTTGTATTTTTTAACATTGATATTTCCATCATGATGACCGGAATGGGGACCATTGCCGTTGCGGGTATTGTTGTAAAAAATGCTATTATCCTGATTGACTACATCGATGAAATTATCAAAAACTATGATGATAAAGTAGAAGCTATTATCCAGGCTGGAGCAACGCGTTTAACACCGGTCATGCTGACGGCTTTGTCCACAATTCTGGGTTTACTGCCACTTGCAATAGGGATCAATATTAATTTTCTGACTTTATTTACAGATCTAGATCCGCAAATATATTTCGGTGGTGATAGTGTGGCATTCTGGAATCCCCTGGCCTGGACGATCATTTTTGGTTTAACTTTTGCAACTTTTCTTACCCTAATAGTTGTTCCTGTAATGTATAAAATTGTTTATGTAAAGAAATAAGTCAGTAAAATTACAAATATTTAGCCCCGGTGTATAATCTGCATTGGGGCTTTTTTTTACAAAATCCCGTTCCCGTTTTGTTATTTCCTTTGATTAGCTGAATTATAAAGACAAAAAGCTGACCACATAGATACTATCCTTTAAAAATATCTTCATTTATCCGATACATTTAATAGCGAATAAAAACCTGAAGGCAGATTTGATAAATAAACTTCGCAGTCTATCACTCGTTTGGAAAATTGTTCTGGCGTCCACAGGAACGACGATTATTTCTGTATGGCTATCAGGGTGGCTTTCTTTTGAGAAAGCAGATACCTTATTGTCAGATTCAGTAAAAGCTTCAATGATTGAAGCTGCGGACAGACAAGTGGAACGACTACAGTCAAGAATCCATCAGATCGAGAAAGACGCTTTCTTCCTGAGTCAGGCTCCCGATATCACCAGCCTGGTCAATCATGGTGAACAAATCCATGAACTTACTTCTCCCGAAAAACATGATGAGTGGTTTGAGCATATTGAAGAAATTTTTGCTTTAATGATTAATTCAAAAGATTATAAGCAGATTTCAATTGTTTCAGTAGATACCAGGAAAACACTTGTCGGTGTAGAAAACAATAATAAGAATGATAATATCAGACACTCTTTTCCGGCAGATTCTGTTACTAATAAAGTAATTGATGATATTTTAATCACACCTGAAAATTTCGATAAAAACGAATCAATAATTTCTTCGATCTATTTTGAACATCGACAGGCAGAAAATAAAAAAGTCCCGTTCCAAAACTACTTAGTACCTGTTTTTTCAGCAAACAACGAAGTTAAAGCCGTTCTTTGTATTAAACTGGATGCCAGGGTTATTCTGAAAGTAATAGAAAGCAATACGGTTTACAGCACAATGGTGGTAAATAAAAATGGTGAAATAATTTACCAGGCGCAGGATGATATAAATTGGGATTATGCATGGGTAGGTAAATTTAATCTTAAGGAGTATCATTTTAAAGCCTGGTCTGCCCTTGTTCAAAACAGACGTGATCTTATTGTTGATGAAGATGAAGAATACCATATTGGCAGAAACATTATTCTTAAAAAAAATAATGCATCTAATTTTCTTGGGATTGTCCTTTCTGCCTATAAATCGGATGTACTTGCAAGCACAAATGATCTTCGTATTCAAACTGCTTTTCTGACTTTACTTGTTGTTTTATTCACAGGAATAATAGGTTTTATTGTAGTAACAAAATTAACAGATCCAATCAGGAAGCTGACACAAAATGCGGAGCTTATTCTAAATGATAAGACCGGAACCTATATCTCCCTCAATAGTGATGATGAGATAGGAAAGTTAAGCAAGGCTATTTTAAAACTTATTACAAAACTGCAGAACAGAACCAGTGAAGCAACACGCAATGCTGAAGAAATAAAAACACTTAATACTTTACTGGAAGAAAAAGTTTTTCAAAGAACAGCAGAGTTAACTGAAAGCGAAAAAAAATTCAAAGCGCTTTATGAATCATCAAGTGATTCCGTCCTCCTTTTAGATGAAAATGGATTTTTTGACTGTAATCCTGCAACACTTGAAATGTTTAGAATTGATTCTTTTGAAAAGATAAAACAATACCAAACATCAGACTGGTCTCCTGAAACACAACCGGACGGCTCACCTTCTGAAAGCACCATTATGAAACATTTGGGAAAAGCATACAAAGAAGGTACAAACAGATTTGAATGGGTTCTCAAACGCATAAATGGTGAATTATTTAATGCGGAAGTGCTTTTAAATAAAGTAAACATTAATGGAAGAAATGTAATCCAGGCGGCTGTTAGAGATATCTCTAAAAGAAAGAAAATGGAATATCTGCAAAATGTACTTTTTAAATTATCCCAAACAGCGGGTGTTTCCAGCAATCTGAAGGATTTAATAAATAATGTCAGAATTCAGATAAGTCCTTTGATTGACACCCGAAATTTTTTCATTGCATTATATAATGAAGAATCCGAGCGATATTCATTCCCGGTGATTTACGAAAACGGTGAAGAATATTTTGGGCAAAGACCCCTGGATATGAAAAAAAGCTGTACAGATTATGTCCGCCGTGTAGCTGAATCTGTTATAATCGAAGAAAAGCTTAATGAAAAACTGATGGAAGCAGGTGAAGTTGAAATCATCGGAAGGCCATCGGCATCTTTTCTTGGAGTACCTTTAAAAAGTGACAATTCGGTTATTGGAGTTCTGGTAATTCAGGATTATGAAAACCCGGATGCATATAATGAAGAACATATAGATCTGATGAATTTTATTGCAGATAAGATCTCCATGATGATCATCAGTAAAAAAGCCGAAGAAGAACTTAAAGTAGCGAAAGAGCAGGCAGAAACAGCATCCAGAATTAAAAGTGAATTTCTTGCTTCAATGAGTCATGAAATCAGAACGCCAATGAATGGGGTAATTGGCATGTCCAGCCTGTTAATGGAAACGAGTTTGAATGGCGAACAACTTGAATATGCTGAGACTATAAAATCTTCCGCAAATGCTTTGTTAACTGTAATTAATGATATTCTTGATTTTTCGAAAATTGAAGCCGGCAAGATGGAAATCGAACAGTTTGATTTTAATCTCAACAAGATGATAGAAGAAATTTCAGATATGTTTATCTACAAAGCCAAAGACAAAAACCTTCTTTTTTCATGTTTTGTTCATCCGCAGGTTCATGCTGAAGTGAAAGGTGATCCGAATAGAATCCGCCAGGTACTTATTAACCTGATTGGTAATGCAATAAAATTTACACAAAAAGGTCAGATTTCGGTTTTTGGGGAATTGATAACAGAATCCGATAATATTCTTTTTGTAAAATTTAATATCCGGGACACTGGTATTGGGATTCCTGAAGAGTCTCTGAGTCGATTATTCGATTCGTTTACTCAGGTCGATGCTTCAACTACCCGTAAGTATGGCGGGACAGGTCTTGGTTTAACAATAAGTAAAAAACTTGTAGAACTGATGGGTGGTGAAATAGGTGTCGAAACCACCCTTGGAAAAGGCTCAAATTTCTGGTTTACCCTTCCATTAATTAAAAATAAAAATATCCATGATGAAAAATCTTTCAATCCATTGGAGCTTAGTAACAAGCATTTGATGATAATTGACAATATTGAAGATGAGAGAAAAGCTATAGCCTTTCAGCTGGAGTCATGGAATTGCCAAATTACCGAATCCGGTGATATTAAAAGTGCAATTAAAATGATTTCCGGAAAAAAACAAAATGTGCCGGATATAATAATGGTTCAGTCTGCAACGTCTCAGGAAGATGATAAAGCACTCTACGATTTGATCAGCCAGGATGCACATCTTCATAATACGGCATTGATCATGCTGACCGATACAAATTTAAGAAAACTGCCCAATGAGAAAGTTTTTAACGGATACAAAGCTTTTATTAAAAAACCTATTAAGCAATCGCAATTATATGATTGCCTGATGAATGTGTTTTATCATTCAGAGAACACAGAAAACAACCTAGTCAGACAGGTGGTTTCTGTTGCAAAAGAAGAAATCTATTCTGAAAAAAGAATACTGATTGCAGAAGACAATATGGTAAATCAAAAAGTTGCGATAAAATTATTACAAAGATTAGGCTATAATGCTGATTGTGTTCATAATGGAAAAGAAGCTGTGAAAGCAGTTCAATCACAAAGCTATGATATCGTTTTAATGGATGTGCAAATGCCGGAAATGGATGGACTTGATGCTACCCGTTCGATCAGGTCAGGAGAAAATTCCGATTATAGAATTCCTATCATTGCAATGACTGCAAATGCCATGAAAGGTGACCGGGAAAAGTGTATCGAAGCAGGTATGGATGACTATATAAGTAAACCAATTAAACCGGACCATCTGGGTGCTGTATTAAAAAATTGGCTCAATTAGTATTTTTTTATTAACAACTTGGCGTCCTGAATATATTTTTGTTATAAAAATTTGATTCTTCTTCACCTTCCTTTTTTCTATATTGTTTTATAATTCTTGATCTCAGAGAGATAATATGCGTTTGATTAAAAATAAAAACAGGGATTTTAAAGAACCCTTGGTAATAAAGAAAATGCACAGAAGTGATATGGATCGGCGTTCTTTTCTTTTTAAAATGGCGCTTATCACGGTATCTGCTGCTTTGCCTGTTACAGGTTGTAGAACAGATAAAAAACCAAAAATTGGCGGTAATAGAAACCCGCAAATATTAAGTGAAAAAGAGTGGTTGATTCTTCTTGCCGTTCAGGACATTTTATTTCCTTCGGAACCGGGTGCACCGGGTGCAAAAGATCTGAATGCTGCGGGTTATGTACAATGGGTTATATCTGACCAGGAACTTGATCCGGAAGAAACAGAGTTTTTAAAAAATGGGTTGACCTGGATAGATGAAGAAGCGGTTGACAGGTGGGATAAACCTTTTCTTGAATTAGAATCTGATGAGCGCGAAAAACTTTTAAGACATGCAGAAACCCATAGCTGGGGAGAATCATGGTTGTCAGTCATGTTAATGTATATTTTTGAAGCGCTCCTTTCTGATCCATTATATGGGGCAAATCCGGATGGTGTCGGGTGGAAATGGCTGGATTACAATCCCGGGCTGCCGCGTCCTGTAATAAATAAAATGTATGGTAATTTTAATCTTGAAACGTAAAAACCTGTATGAGTGATTTTGATGTTTGTGTAATCGGTAGTGGCGCAGGAGGTGGCCCTGTAGCATACACACTTGCAAGTGCCGGTTTCAAAGTTGTAGTCCTGGAAAAAGGAAAATGGTTTAAAACGGCTGATTTTTCAAAGGACGAAATAGCCTGTTGCCGGCGTAGTGTTTATACTCCAAATCTTAGAGATGAACGACATGTTGTAGAAGAAAAAGCTGATGAAGGATGGTCGGCAGAATCTACTTTTGATTCAGGTTGGGATTTCTGGAACGGCAACATGGTTGGTGGTTCATCGAATCTTATGAGCGGTTATTTTCATCGTTTAAAGCCGAAGGATTTCCGGCTTTTATCAGAATTTGGTAAAATTGAAGGAGCAAATGTTGTTGATTGGCCAGTCTCGTATGATGAACTTGAACCATATTACACAATGGTTGAACAAATTGTTGGTGTATCCGGTAAAGTGGTTAACCACAAGTTTCTTGAGCCAAGATCAACAACTGATTTTCCCTATCCGCCATTGGCTGAAAACCCGGTTTCGGGTTGGATTGATAATGCCTGCCGGGAGTTGGGTTATATCTCATTACCGACAGCAAGAGCTATTTTGTCGAAATCTGCTGATGGCAGAAATGCCTGCTATTATTCAAATTTTTGTGGCAGCTATGGATGCTCCAGTGATGCTAAAGGAAGTGCCCGTGCAGCCCTATTAAACCGTGTCATCGATAATGGTAATTGTGAAATACGGGCTGAATCAAAAGTTTATGAAATTAAGACAAATGAAAAAGGTAAAATCGCGGGTGTTGGCTACTATGATAAAACCGGGAAAAAACAATTTGTTGATGCTAAGATATATGTTGTTGCCTGCCAGGCGATTGAAACATCAAGACTTTTGTTGGCATCGAAAGGTCCTGCTTTTCCAAATGGACTGGCCAATAACCATGGCCAGGTTGGTAAAAATCTGATATTTTCTGCAGGTGGATCCGGGCAGGGGAATTTTTATTTTGATCAGCTTACTTCTGAACAGATTCAGGCGATATCGGTTCCGGGTGTTTTTGTAAACCGCTCACTGCAGGATTGGTATTATTTCAATGATAAAGATTTCTCAGGCGAAACAAAGGGAGGTACGATTGATTTTCTGTGGCGTCATTCAAACGGCATTGTAAGGGCTAATGCTCAAAAGTGGGACAGTGACGGATCGTTGCTTTGGGGGAAACCTCTTAAACGAAAACTCGAAGAATTTTTTAAAGGCGGACGCTATCTGCGTTTCGAAATTTTTAATGATTGGCTTCCGACTGATGATTGTTTTGTTGCTCTTGATGGTGATGTAAAGGATAAATGGGGTGATCCTGTTGCCCGATTCCGTTTAAATGCCCATGAACATGATTTAAAGGTAGGTCGGTTTCTTGCAGAAAAGGCCGAAAAAGTTCTTGAAACGATGGGTGCAAAAGATATCCGTTCCGGGATTAGCGGAAACCCGCCGCCCAATTTACAGGCAGGAGGCTGCCGTTTTGGTACCGATCCGGCAACTTCTGTATTAGATGCTTCATGTAAAGCACACGAATTGGATAATCTTTATATCACAGATGCCAGTTTTATGCCTACCGGAGGAAGTGTTCCCTACACATGGACAATCTATGCCAATGCTTTCCGTGTTGCAGATATTATTAAAGACAGGATTTAAACACCTTTTATTCTGGAATTCCAATTACTTTATCAACAACATTATAGGTAACCGGGTGATAAAGCGGCCGGGCTTTCTTATATATATCTTTTGCCAATATCCTTCCATCTTCAGTACGAGCCAGGGCAGTGTACAGTGGAACAACAAATTTTGCCCTTCCAACATGTAACAAAAATTTTTCAAGTGCAGGTAAAACCGGTTTGTAGTCTAAATCTAATGCCCTGGTAAACCAGGCAAATAGAATCTCAGAATTTCCTGAAGCAGTTAAATTATAGGTTTTATCAAGATCGGTAAGACTTTCATGATTAAGATTATGTGGAATAGCCCTTAAAAAATGTATCCAGTGATGCGTCGTCCAACCATCAGTATTTAATTCATTTGCCGGTTTTCCATTTATAAAATCCTGTCGTTGCCCGTCAACTTTTCTGAATTCAGGAGAGTCTGGTACAGGGCAGTTGTCAGGTAAACCCGGATCATAAACCCATTCGTAAACTCTGACAGCCTGGTGTGTGCTTTCGGTGTCTTTAATAAGATTTTTTTCCAGAAATTTTAAAAAATGCTCTGAAGTCATCGTTTTAAAAGCAAACGTATTGATATATTTTTGTAGAAATGCATCAAATTTATCCCTTCCGTATGCTTTTTCAAGGGCGGTTAGAAACAACTGGCCTTTATCATAGGCAACGTTTGTTGTTTCATCAGGATGACGGCCTGTCAAATCCAGAGCCAAACGTGTATCCGGATTATCATAGCCAAGGCGCTCAAGGGTTCGCAGCAGATCCTGATATCCGAGCTGAGCTATCATCTGTGCATAATCGGCACCATAAAGTTTTTCCATTATCCTGTATTCGGAGTAAGTTGTAAAGCCTTCATTCAGCCAAAAATCGTCCCAGGTAGCATTTGTTACAAGATTTCCGGACCATGAATGAGCCAGTTCATGAGCAACAAGAGAAACAAGGGAGCGGTCTCCGGCAATTATGGTTGGGGTTAAAAATGTAAGTCTTGGATTTTCCATACCGCCAAAAGGGAAACTGGGCGGTAAAACCAGCATATCGTATCTTCCCCAACGGTACGGACCGTAAAGAGATTCAGCAGCCTTAATCATTTTCTCAGTATCAACAAATTCATAAGCAGCTTTGTCAATCATGGCTGGTTCGGCATAAACACCACAGTTTTCACCAAGTGGACGAAATTCTAAATCGCCAACAGCCAGAGCAAGCAGGTAGGCTGGGATTGGTTTGTCCATCACAAACGAATATGTGCCTTCGCTGTTTTTTACGGTAGGGTTTGTTGCACTCATTAAAGCAAGTAATTCAGGATTTGTTTTAACGGATGCGTTATAAGTCATCCTTATATCCGGAGTATCCTGACATGGAACCCACGTCCTGGCAAGGATTGACTGACTTTGTGTAAATAAAAACGGATAAGTTCCCGAACTGGTTTGTTGGGGTTCCAACCATTGCAATGCTTCTGCATTCGGAGAAGTAGAGTAAGAAATATGAACGACTTTTGTTTCCGGCTGAATATTAATAATTAGTGGTTGCCCGAATAGGTCTTGCATCCTACCCAGTCTGAACGTGGTTTCTTTTCCGTTATCCAGTGTTACTTTAGAGATAGTTAAGTCACGCGTGTCTAATGCTAATGTATCGCATTCGGTTATATTTTCGATCGATAGAGATGCAGTTCCCAAAATTTTTCTGTTGTCAAAATCAACATTTATATCAAGATCCAGGTGCCTGACAGCCACATCATTATAGTTGGAAAAAGTATGTGTATCTTTTTTTCTATAAGTACAGGATTGGATGATCAGCAAAAATGCAAAAACCAGGATCAAATTTTTCTTAAACATAAAACTCCCCATATTCTTTCGATAGCTTATTCAATCGGATTGTCGTGCCCGTTATCTTTTAAAAATTCAATTAATTCATAAACATCATTCATCATATAATAAAGTTTATCTGTTGGCAGTCCCGAAAAATCACGTTTATCAATTTCAGTTTTTAGTCTGTTGTAAATCTCCAGGAGATGCTGAAAACGATTAATACTGTTTACAGAGTTTTTTTCAAGCAGCTTATCATATTCATCAGCTTTTGCTTTAAGTAATTCATTCGCAAGCTTAAGATCATAATCATTCAATTCTCCAACAGATAAACCTGTTTCCTTTGATATGAAAGGAATACTTTTTCCTGCAATTGCCCGCATATATATAAATTTTTCTTTTTGTTGGTTTGTCATGATATACTCCCCGATTTGTTGAAGTAAAGGAAAAATATCTCATTGTCGGCAAAGTGGCAAAATTATTCCTGTAGTTTTTAGCATTTCCTATAGATTGAAAGTTTTTTTTTAAGATGGCAGTTTCACATCCGATTAAGTAATTATGACTAAAAAAGACAATTCCAGGAAAAAAATATTATTTGTTGATGATGATGATATTTTGCGGGAAGCTTATTGTGCAATTCTCGAAAAAAAAGGTTTTGATGTGACTGCTGTTCATGATGGCAGTTATGTTAAGGGCGCTTTGAATAAGAAAAAATTTGATGCTGTTATTACAGATATTGTTATGCCCAATAAGGAAGGACTTGAGACGATTAAGGATATCCGCGAAATAGACAAAAATGTCCCTATTCTTGCTATATCAGGTGGCGGCAGAATCTCTCCGCATAATCATTTAAAACTGGCAAAAATAATGGGCGCCAGTGATGCTCTTTATAAACCTTTTGACGGTGATACTTTAATTTCAAAGATAAATGAATTACTCTGATTTAAAAATTTTTAAAAATCCAGGAATAATAATGAACCCAAAAATCATTTTAAAGTAGAAACAATTTGACGCTGCACATTGAGGTTAACAGGGAGCTTCTTTGAGCGTATGTTGGGTACCCTGAAGGAAGGAGGTGATCCTATTAGTAGTCGAAGTATAGGAGCCTCCGCGCCAATCCGCTAGCACCGGATTCGTGGAGGACATAAGCAAAAAAGCCTGTTCATTTTGAACAGGCTTTTTTTTTGATTTTTGTATCATATAGAGTTGTATATTTAAACAAACTATTTATCTAAATCTGCGATGGAATTATTTAATTTTTTTAAAGTTATCGTGTTTGCTGCACTTTATGGCATTTTTGAAGCGGAAGCCGCCATGAATGGTTGGCAGGCAGGCAAAAAGGTAATATTGGATCATTTTGCCTGGTACCATGTGCGTATGCTAATTATGTTTATCATCGCTGCCATCCCCCAAATATGGACAGTCCCGCTGGCATTGCTCGTTGAAGATATAGTTTTTTATACTTTTCACAAGGAAAAGCAGCTAAATCCGGAAAGCTGGGTTACATGGTTCTGGGGTGGGTTCTGGGTTGGTAAACAATGGATACCATGGAGTTATGGGATTTTAGCCGGTTTATCGCTAATCTTTTACATTTTATTTCAAACCTGATTACACTGACTCTTTCAATCTCTTTTTAAATGCTTTACTATGCCAGCTATCAGCAAATTTAAGTTCAAACTGGCCATTTCTGAAATCACCTAAATTATTGATCATCAGGTTAAAGACGATAGTATCATCAGGAATTGCATCATTATTAACAAGTTCTCTGAATTCAGATCTGCTCAAACTTACAATACCATCAGAACTGCGAATGAAAATCAGATCCTGATCAAGTGCATCCAGATTATTGTTTGTTTTTAAGTTTTTAAATACGGCTACACTACTGTCGATAGAACAACCGGAAATGTTATCATTGGTAACCAGTAAAGCAAATCTGTCATGAAGTATGGAAAAATCACCCAAAACAGGCTGGCCATGATACAGCCAGCCCGCCTTGAACTGATTCAACGCATCTTTCACAATCATTTTTTCTTTTTCAGTCAGATTTTTATTAAAGCCATAAATCCAGATTTGTGATTTATCTGAAAATTGTTCAAACATTTTAACTCTCTTATTTTCTTATTTGCAATATTTATCGAATGCTTGTTTCAAATCAGCAGCAATATATTCAGGCATATTACCTTCAATTGCTAATCTTGGAATAAAATGGACAAGTTCACCGTCTTTGAATAAGGCCATAGAAGGTGAAGAAGGTGGATAACCCAACATGTAACTGCGTGCGCGCTCAGTGGCTTCACGATCAACTCCGGCGAAGACAGTTGTTAATTGATCCGGTTTAACAGAATGGCTCATTGCCATCCGAACGCCGGGTCGAGCATTTCCGGCAGCACATCCACAGACAGAGTTAACAACAACTAACGTGGTGCCTTGCTGGTTGGCTAGTATACTGTCTACTTCATCTGTTGTTTTTAATTCCTGAAAACCAACAGATGTCAATTCTTCACGCATAGGTGAAACAAGTTCTTCAGGGTATAATGATTGCATTTGAAACATTTTTAAAACTCCTGTTAAAATTATAATTATATATATTGTTTTTGCATCAGTTTGAACGATAACCGGCTTTTTATTATTTCATTAATTCGGTTGATTTAAAAAAATCTTCCAATTAGCTTTACCAGCGCGAATTTATGTTTGATAAAAACAAACGCAGGTGGTTACAACTTTGACTAAAATTAATAAAACAACAATTCTTATTGTTCTGGCAATTAGTAATTTTCTCTTTGCACGTCAAAATAGTGTTGATGTTCCATGGCAGGATAATCACAGTAAAGCAGAAAATTTAGAAATCTCACTTATTACATTCAGTCCCGGTGATTATTTAACCGATTGGTTTGGTCACACCGCCATTGCTGTTCAGGACACTTTTTATAATTATGCTCGGGTTTATAATTTTGGACTTTTTTCTTTTGATGATGGATTTATTAATCGTTTTGTAATGGGGCGATTAATTTTTTGGGCAGGCGATGCATCGTTGGGTGCAATCATGTCACGCTATATGAAGGCAAACAGGACAATCTCCTACCAGGTATTGAATATCGAGAATGACAAAAAACTTGAATTGGCAAAAGAGCTGGCAAATGCTGTTCTTCCCGAAAATAGTCACTATCTTTATCATCATTATGAAGAAAATTGTGCCACACGATTAAGAGACCTGATTGATAAAGCTGTTGACGGACAATTATATAAATCGACACAAGACCCTGCTGAATATACATACCGTGAGCATACCAGGCGCTATACTGCGCAAAGTCCATTGATGCAGTGGTTATTAATGTTTCTGATGAATGATAGTATTGATAAACCAATAAAACAATGGGATGAGATGTTTCTTCCTGATGAACTGGCAAAGTATGTTGGACAATTAAAGCTGGAAAACAATTTGCCACTGGTTTCCAGATCATTTGTTTATTTTGATGCACACAGGCCGTCTATTCCCGGGCAAACAAGTCAATTACCACTATGGACTATCTTTACAGGCTTATTTCTTGCAGGATTTACAATTTTATTAGCCGTCAGGGTTAAACAAGGAAAAAGACTTTTTAACATTATATTTATGATTTATTCTGCTATTATAACCCTTGTTTTCGGTTTCATTGGATCAAGTTTGTTTTTCATGAGTATGTTTACCGATCATCTGGTAACACAAGGCAATGAAAACCTGTTATTGGCAAATCCCGTTACTTTGGTTGTTTTTTTCCTTACTATCGCCAGCGTATTCAGCAGATCGAAAAAACTGCAAAGAGGGATCTATTATTTGTGGCTTGGTTTGGCGATTACGTCAATTTTAGCAATCCTTTTGAAAATAATTCCAGTTTTTGATCAGGATAATTATATGATAATAGCAGTGTTATTACCTGTAAATGCGGCTTTTGCAGCAGCTTATAAAATAATACAAAAAACATCTGATGAATAATCCAGTATTGCGATATTTTTTTCACCATTTTTGTTAAATCCTTTAAAAATTAAGAATAATTAAAACTAATCTTGTGTTTAAGCGTTGCAAAGACCAAAAACACAGGAATACTATGATTGGTTTTAATTTTTCACAGTTTATACCTTCCGGTTCAAATAAAGCAGATTTTGATAAACTCCTGGATATCTTCCTGCAATTGCTCACATATTCTTCCGGAGATGTTGGCGAAGCATTAAATTGGATGAATCAGCTCGATGAGCAAAATGGGTTGACAAATGATGAGTATGGTATGGGTGATTTTATCCAGGATTTGAAAGAAAAAGGTTACATTGATGAAGAAGAACCCGGCTCCGGGACCTTTAATGTAACACCAAAGTCCGGACAAACAATCCGCCAGCGTTCCCTTGAAGAGATTTTCGGAAAGATTAAAAAGGCTAGTCGTGGAAACCATCGGACTCCCTTTGCCGGAAACGGTGATGAATCATCTGCGGAACGCAGAAACTATGCATTTGGTGATGAGCCTGATCAGATTGATTCCACTTCATCCATAAGAAATGCCCAGATAAATCATGGTATAGATGAATTTAATATGACTGAAAATGACCTTGTTGTTGAAGAACGGGAATATAAAACCCAGACATCTACAGTACTAATGATTGATATTTCGCATTCAATGATCCTTTATGGTGAAGATAGGATAACTCCGGCGAAAAAAGTGGCAATGGCATTGGCTGAACTAATTACAACACGTTATCCGAAAGATACACTTGATATTATTGTCTTCGGAAACCAGGCGTGGCCAATTGAAATAAAAGATCTGCCTTATTTGCAGGTAGGGCCTTACCACACTAATACGTATTCCGGGTTAGAACTGGCAATGGATATATTGCGGCGCCGTAAAACAGCAAATAAACAAATATTTATGATAACAGACGGGAAGCCAACATGCCTTATTGAAAACGGCAGATTTTATAAAAACAGTTTTGGATTAGACCGTAAGATCGTTAATAAAACATTAACACAGGCAGCACGTTGCAGAAAGCTGAATATACCTATTACAACTTTTATGATTGCCCGTGATCCCTACCTGCAACGTTTTGTTCAGGATTTTACGAAAATAAATCACGGAAGGGCATTTTACAGCAGTCTTAAAGGATTGGGTGAATATATTTTTGAAGACTATGTTCGAAACCGCCGAAAAAAACTAAGATAAGATGAGACGACTAAAAGGAAATTTATGTATTTAAAGAATCATGAAAAGATAAAAACAATTGCTGATCTTAAAAAATCAGGTTATCAAACACGCTCAATAAAGGATGAACTAAGAGAAAACCTGATTCAAAAACTGGGAGAAAAAGAGCCATTATTTCAGGGAATTATTGGGTATGAAGAAACCGTTATCCCCGAGCTTGAAAGAGCTGTTTTATCCAGGCATAATATTATTTTCCTGGGACTGCGCGGACAGGCAAAAACAAGAATGGCCCGCCTGATGGATAACCTGCTCGATCCATATATGCCGGTTGTTGCCGGATCAGAATTAAATGATGACCCTTTGCACCCAATATCTAAGTATGCAAAAGATGTAATAGCAGAAAAGGGGGATGATACACCGATTGAATGGATTCACAGATCGGCCAGATATACTGAAAAACTCGCAACACCCGATGTAACTGTTGCAGATCTTATCGGCGATGTTGATCCTATCAAAGCAGCAGCTTTAAAATTACCGTACTCAGATGAGCGCGTTATACATTTCGGACTTATCCCGCGTTCGAATCGCTGTATATTTGTGATAAATGAATTGCCGGATTTGCAGGCACGAATACAGGTTGCATTATTTAATATCTTGCAGGAAGAAGATATTCAGATTCGTGGATTTCGTTTGCGTCTTCCTTTGGATATACAATTTATATTTACTGCAAATCCTGAAGACTACACAAACCGTGGTTCAATTGTAACTCCTTTAAAAGACAGAATCGATAGTCAGATTTTAACTCATTATCCGAAGTCTATCAAAGTTTCAAGAATAATAACAGAACAGGAAGCTCAAATTCCTTCGGTTCAAAAGGAAAAAATATGTATTCCTGATTTGCTTAAAGACCTGGTGGAAGAAATTTCTTTCCAGGCCCGTGAAAGTGAATATATTGATGCGAATAGCGGTGTTTCTGCCCGTTTAACAATTTCAGCTTTTGAAAATCTTCATAGTGCTGCTGAACGAAGACTGCTTTTGAATAAAGAAAAACAAACCACAGCAAGAATCCTTGATTTGTATGGTGTAATACCGTCCATTACCGGAAAGGTTGAGCTTGTTTATGAAGGTGAGCAGGAAGGTCCTTTAAAAATAGCACATATCCTTATCAATAAAGCAATTCGAGCACATTTTAAAAAATATTTTCCGAATCCGGAAAGAATCAAAAAAGATGAATTAAGGAATCCATATAATGATATTATCAATTGGTTCAGTTCCGGGAAAAGTCTGGATTTAAAACTAAACGCACCCGACAGAGAATTTAAAGAAAATCTGGAGAGTATTAGTGGTTTGAAGGAGTTGGTTAAGAAATATCAGGCGGAAGCATCGGAAGAAGAAAAAAAATTATTTATGGAATTCGCGCTATTCGGGCTGGCAGAATACTCCTTTTTGAGTAAGACAGCGCAGGACTCAAGATTACACTTCAGAGATATGCTCAGCAGTATGCTGGATAAAGAAGATGATAATTATTCTTCTTTTGAAGAAGATTTATATTAAAAAAATTAAAAAGATTGCAACCTATAAAAATTATCTCCGTACTAATACATCAAAGTTAAACGGAGATTAAAATGAATGAGATTTTAAAAGTTGCTGTCGTTGTATTGTTTGCGGTACCATTTGTTTATATGATTTATGATGTTGTTTTTGATCTTTCAAAAAAAATGTATTTGGCAATAACTAAAAAAGCAAAACCTGCAGTTATAAGCGTGATTTCGGCTTTATTTAATTAGCTTAAACCAAAGCCCACAGAAAACCCGGCCCCCCACCGGGTTTTTTCATTTATATACTTTCGCCAGTTTTTTTTGCACCTTATTCTCAATAAATTCAAATTACTTTATGCATATTTCTGTTGTAATTCCCACATTCAACCGGGCAGATGTATTACCGCGTGCTATCAAATCCGTTCTGAAACAAACATACAAAGCACTTGAGATTATCGTTGTTGATGATGGCAGTACTGATAACACGCAGACAGTTTTGAAAGAATTTGCTACAGATGTTCTTATAATCAGTCAGAACAATTCAGGTGTTTCCAATGCAAGAAATAATGGTATTAAAAGTGCAGCAGGTGAATGGATAGCACTTCTCGATAGTGATGATGAGTGGCAAATCGATAAGCTGCAAAAGGCATTCAAGTACAATAGTTTAAACCCGGAGTACGAAATATTTCACTCAGAAGAGATATGGATTCGAAATGGTGTGAGAGTAAATCAAAAGAAAAACCATAGAAAATATGGTGGTATGATTTTTAAACAGTGCCTGTTGTCCTGCATTGTATCTCCTTCAACAGTTGTTTTTAAGAAATCCCTTTGGGATAAAATTGGCGGATTTGATGAAACAATCCCTGTGTGTGAAGATTATGATTTCTGGTTACGTATCGCAAAGAATCATCCTATTGGCTTAGATAAACAGCCAGGAACAATAAAATATGGTGGTCATACAGATCAACTTTCAACAAAATATCCTGTTATGGACAAATATCGTGTTAAAACAATCGAGAAACTTTTGTCTGATCCGTATTTACGAATTGAATACCGAAAAGAGGCGCTACAAGAAATTATTAAAAAATTGAAGATTATTATCAATGGAGCGAAAAAACGCCAGGTTGATCATCTTATTTATGTTCAAAAACTTGAAAAATATAAAAAGGAACTGATGAAAGAATAGGGTGTTAAAACTCCTGTATAATCAATAACATATGAAATATTTTTTAATCATGAATTGTTTTAGAAGACTTTATAATAATTAAAGGAGATAAAATGTTTAAGATTTTAGTAGTAACTGTGTTATCCTTTAGCTTTTTTGCCTGCAATACCGAAAAAAATGAAGATAAACACAGTGAAATGTCTCATGATCAGATGACAGAAATGGTTCGCAGCAAAGCACCGGAAGGGGCAGAAGTATATTTTATAACCCCACAGGACGGTGATATTATTGAAGGACCTGTAAAAGTGCAATTTGGCTTGAAAAACATGGGTGTCGCACCAGCAGGAACAGATCAGAAAAATACAGGTCATCATCATATTCTTATAGACGTGAATGAATTGCCAGATATGACAAAACCACTACCTGCTAATGATAATATTGTACATTTTGGTGGGGGGCAAACTGAAACAACATTGAACCTTGCTCCAGGGCAACATACCTTACAGCTGCTTTTAGGAAACTATGCGCATATTCCGCATGATCCACCGGTGTTATCCAAGAAAATAATAATTACAGTTAAATAGCTGATATATACCGCCCCAAAGATCTATTAAAGGGGCGGTTTTTTCTAAAAACTTCTTTTAATATCATTCATAATTTTATCTGCATGTTCTCGGGCATTTTCTATAAACCATCGTCCGGTATGCAAGCCGCCAAGAACAACACCCGCTAAATAAATACCATCTGCATTAGATTCTAATGTATCGGGATTGTGTGCCGGTGACATATATTCATCTTCCGATATTTCTATGCCACAGCTTTTAAGAAAAATATAATCCGGCCTGTAACCGGTCATTGCCAAAACGAAATCATTATCAATTGATAATATTTCTTTTTCTGTTTGTATTAAAACTGATTTTTCATGGATTTCGATTACAGAGCTATTAAAGTAAGCCTTGATGGATCCTTCTTTAATTCGGTTCAAAATATTAGGTTTTATCCAGTATTTAAGTCCCTCTTTAAACTCGTTTTCCCGAATAACCATAGTTACTTCCGCTCCCTTTAGATAAGTTTCCAGGGCCACATCTGCTGCTGAATTACCGGCACCGATAACAACAATTTTTTGACCTACATAAGGATGTGGTTCATCATAGTAATGCTTAACCTTTGCAAGATTTTCACCTGGTATGTTTAATAGGTTCGGTGTGTCATAAAAACCCGTGGCTATTATAATTTTTTTTGTACTATATGTATGTTTTGAAGATTGGATTTGGAACAGGTCATTTTTTTTCTGAATTGCTTCTACTTTTTCATAAACATGTAGATTTAAATCCCAACTTTGTACAACTCTTCTGAAATATTCAAGGGCTTCACGACGTGTAGGTTTATCACCATGCGCAATAAAGGGGATATCACCGATTTCAAGAAGCTGAGAAGTTGAGAAGAATGTCATATTTGTTGGGAAATTGAAGACGGAGTTAACAAGTACGCCTTTTTCCAAAATCAGATAATTGTAACCTGCTTTTTTTGCTTCGATAGCACAGGCAATCCCAATAGGACCACCCCCAACAATAACAATATCAAACACACTTTCCATTGTAAAAATACCTTTTTTTTTAAATTTCAAGGATAGAATGTCGGGAAAATAACTTTTTGTTGCAAAAATTATAGAGTTAACAAGAAGTAAAATCTGCCTGTCAAAACAGGCAGATTCTTGAAGAAATCAAGACTAATTCAATTTAAAGCGTTTGATTAATCCACTAAGTACATTACTGATATTGGCAAGTTCTGATGCATTCCTGGTGACTTCGACATTGACAGTTTTTATTTCAGAATGATTTGAATTTACAGCTGCGATATCCTTAGCAACATCATGTGTAACCGTGGCCGCTTGTGTGATATTTGCAGCCATTTCCTGGGTACCCATTGCAGCCTGCGCTACATTGCCGGAAATATCTCTTGTGGTAATCGATTGTTCTTCAATTGCAGAAGCTATACCTGTCACAATCTCATTGACTTCATTTATAACATCATTGATTTGGTTAATTTCGACAATCGTTGTTCCAGTTGAGTGCTGCATCGACTCAATTTTACTTTTTATGTCTTCAATGGCAGTATTTGTTTGCTTGGCCAGTTCTTTAACTTCATTGGCAACAACAGCAAATCCTTTTCCGGCTTCGCCAGCCCTGGCAGCTTCAATTGTTGCATTTAAAGCCAGCAGTTTGGTTTGCTCAGCTATTTCATTAATGGACTCAATAACCGTAGTAATTTCTTTGGCAGAGATTCCCAGCTTATCAACCTGCTCAGAAGCAGTCTTAACAACAGTTACAGCCCTCTGGGTAATAATTTGTGCTCTTGATGTATTCTGTGCGATTTCAGCAACAGTGGCGGTCATCTCTTCAGCACTGCTTGCAACAATTCCAATATTATCTGAAGTTTGCTGAGCAGCAGCAGAAACACTTGCCATACTGGTACTTAATTCTTCAGTGGCAGATGCAACTGAATTAGATTTTTCATTTATATTATCAGCATTATTTGTAGCCCTTTCAGAAGCATTCAGCAGGTTATCAGACATGGTGTTTAAACTAACAGCATTGTTTACTATATCATTAAACATTGTTTTTAACTGACGAACCATGCTGTTTAATGCACCTACAAGATTGCCTATCTCATCATCCTGTTCAATTTCCATCTCAAGAGAAAGATCGCCTTTTTCAACGGCAGATGCGAAGTCCACACATCTTTTTATAGGTGAAATAACTGTTTTCTTTATTAGGAATATAATTGATCCAATAATTATTATTGCCAGAAGTCCAGTAATTAGTGTATTACTCTGAATTATATTTCCTACCTGAGCATCTATTGTATCGAGGGGCATGATAACTTCATATGCTCCATGCACGTCACCTTCATGCCAGTTTTCCATATCAAAACCGACGATATCTTTTCCATCACCAGTAGGGCTTGTCGCAGGATCGCCATGACATTTTAAACAACCTTTTTGCAAACGGATAGCTCTTAAGAAATAGAAACTGTTATTGTTTTCATTTTTTCTATAAATAACTTCCTGCCCGTTTTCAGCAACCTGCTTATATAGGTCCTGCAGTAATTTTCTTCTAAACGGTCCATTCACTTTATCGGATTCGGGCTCATGTTCAGGGTTACGCGAGTCAATGGATAAAATTTTGAAATTAATATTCTCTTTGGCAGCCGCATTTTCAGCAGCTGTCCAGCCTGCAACCACCGGTATTGTTTTAAAGTATTTAGAAGAACTGTAATCGCCACCATTAGACAGAATGGAGTGGAGTTCATCTAACATCATTTTTTCGTCAAATGATTTATTGCTGTGTAATCTTGCCATATGATTTTTAGTTTCGTCCGCCACAGCAGTAAATGACGCAGCTTTCTCAATTAAAGCGTTTAATGAATTATCTTTAAAATCACTTACAAAATTCATAAAAACACTGCCAATAACAATAAAAGCGCCAATTCCCACAATCAGCAGAATACGTTTAGTCAGACTAATTGAATTTAACATTTTTAACATTTTTACTCCGAAACAATTGGTTGATAAAGGTAAATTCGGAATATGAATAATGCTCTTTATTGCCAATAAAAAAAAGGATTGTAATTGGTCAAAAGCTATAGATCACTCTTTTTCAAGTATGAAAAAGATTTCATTGCCCTGTCGTGCGGGATGAGAATTATATGCAGTTTCGAAAGTTTTAAATTTAAATGGAGCAAACAGCTCTCTGTACTCTGAGATACTCCCACCAAATGGTGGATTCTTTTGTACCGGATTTAAAGGGAACGTGAAAAGTAATCCTGCAACTCTCCCGGATGGGGATAATAAATTTTTAATATGTTTAACATATTTTAGTCTTTGTGAAGGGAGCAAAGAACAAAAAAAAGTTTGCTCAATTATCAGATCAAAAGTGTCAGAAATCTCAAAAAAATCTTTATGTATTACATTATTTTGGGGAAAGTCTTTAACCCTGTTTAAAAAATTCTGTAAAGGTATATAAGCGATATCTGCAATATAGAGATTGCTAAAACCCGCTTTCCACAGGTATTCAGCTTCCCACGAATTTCCCGCTCCAGGAATAAAGATTTTTATCTCTTGATTGGTCAGTTGATCGAAATATGCTTTGAGTGGCGGTGAAATATGACCCATATCCCAAGGTGTGTGGTTATTCTGCCAATAATTATCCCAAAATTTTGAATTATGCATATTGATGCGCGAACTCAATTTGTTATACTGTGCGCTTGATAATAATTAATATCGTATAAAAAGAAATGAGTTGTAATATTATTTTAAGAGGGGGATCTCAATAAATTACAACTCATTATTTGGGAAGCGATTAATAATTATGCAAAAACTAAGCCAACAAAAATTTGTTGATTTTACTAGAGATGATTTTCCTAAATGTTGCAGTTTTGCAACATCATAGACAAATTATGTTTCCATTTGGAAACACTTTTATAGATTGTAGAGTAGTTTTTTTACAATCCAGGATATTGTACCTAAAACTAAACCAGTTGCTGTCCCTGTTGCAATTCCGATTAAAATTAAGATGAATCGGGGATTCATTGATTTTGCTATCTTAGCGTATCCAGCGGCTGCTTTTGGGTTGTGGGTGATATAAGAATTGTAATACAGAGATTGAACAACAGCGTTAAAAATTCCCCAAAGAAAACCAATTATAAACAAATGAAAAAAAGGATGCGAATGAACATAAAAAAAAACATAACCTATGCAAATAGTTCCTAGGCTCATCCAGAGATATAATTCTTTGTTCTGTGTCAGGCCTTTTAAAGACAGTGCTCCCATGATAAAAGCAGGAAAAGAAAGGATTAAAATAACGGGCCAATTCATAATTAATTATTTTCACTACTGATGATTAAAACCTGACACATTTAAAAGAATGGCCATAATATAAGTGAGAATCAAAGACTGATCAAAATATAGACATTTATAATAAAAAAGGCTATCCAATAATATGAATAGCCTTTAGTGAGATGCATCTTTATAAATACTATTGTTTTATATTTTCTGTTTTCTTGCGCAATTCAAATGATTTTTCGAAAAATTCTTTTGAATCCATTACTTTAAGAAAAACAAGTCCGCGTGTTGATCGGATTCTTGAATCCGGATTTTGGTAGAAAAAGTCTCTGCCAAGTAATGTCTTCATTTTTTGATATTGCTCAACCTGAATTTTTTGAGCTAATCCACTGAACGGTCCATCATACTCATAACTCGGGAACGACGCTTCTGCTTGCGAACCGAATGAATTTAAGAATGAATCGTTTAAAATTGCACGTGTGTTATGGGTAACCGGTACATATAAATTTGCTTCACTTGGATGATAGCGATACCAAACATTCCGGTATCCCCAGATTTTGATATCGGTTCTTCCGGAATCTTTTTCATATAATTTTAATGCTTCTGCAACAGCCTGCAATACTTTGTAATGTGTGTCTGGGCCGCTTCCTTCAGGATCAAATGCAACGGAGATGATATCGGGTTTAATTTTTTTAAGATTATTCAGGATTGGCATTACGTCGCGATCAATAGTTGGCTCTTCAGTAAAGATATCTCCTTTATAGAAACCGAGTCTGCTGTGAATGACAGATTTTGAGCTGAATCCGAAATAACCCCATAAAATATCAGCTTCCCATTCACGAGTCATGCCTTTAAGTTGCTGTATGTAAGGTAAATCTTTTTTACCCGGGTATTGAGTTGAAAAGTAATTCAGGAGCTCATGAATTCTGAATTCAAGATTGTCAAAAGAATCTTCTTCAAAAATTTCCACAAGATTTCTTAGCAGACGTCGTGCACAACCTTCGCGCATATCAAATTTATTGTCAGCTGCAATTCCATCCAGATACTGGTATACGTCGCGGTCACGGAATAAGGTATTCTGCGGATCAAAATAGTTTTCTTTTATTAAATGTTTAAAATCTTCACTATTAATAAAATCATTCGCATTTTTTACTTCTCGTAACATGTATTGATTTGTAACTGCATTAAAACCGCTTGTAAGATAATTGAAATAATGCACATTGCTTCCTTCTCGCATCAATCTTACAAGATAGGGGAGATATCCAAGCATAATATCATCATGGTGCGGAGCTGTATGCAGGATTGTCTTATTCTTTGGAATATCTAATGCATCATGTATTCTTTTCTGATATAGCTGTTCTGTTTCTTTAGCAATATCATCAAATTTTTTCTTAGTATTACTTAAAAGCAGCTTAGCTGAACGAACTGTATTGAAATCTTCACGGGTCAGATCGGTTAGCTTTTTATTATTTTCCAGGGAAAGATCAGAAATAATCTGAAGCTGATCCTGTTCACTAAGGTTTTCTTTTTGCGACAGGTAGTAAAAACGTCGTTCATTAAGTAATTTTGCCGCACCTTTTGTAATATAAAAACAAGAATTCTTAAGGTTTTGTAAAACCGATGCAGGAACCTGATTTGATTTTTCTGTTTGGATAGCGTCTTTAATGACCTGTGCTTTTGCTTCGCCAGCTGCAATAATGATCGCTGTAGAATCAGGATTATATGTTATTGTCTTTAAGCCTATCGTGATGACCAACCGATTTCTGGAAACTTCAATCCCCCCCAAGTCGGACGCAGCAGCAGCCTGTGTTTCATAATTTGTCGGGGTTAAACGTGTTGTCGAATAATGGTCTGATCCTTTTACGTTAAAACCTATATGTCCATCCGGTCCAATACCACCGAGGAAAAATCCAATACCACCTAAAGTACGAATCTGATTTTCATATTCTGTGCAGAATTGATCAACTCCTTCAAGTACTCTTTTTTGTTTTTCTTCCAGTACCGATTTGGCAATTCTTGTTCTTAGTGATAAGTCCACCATTTGTTCCGGCCAAATCTCATCAAGATGAAAAGTGTCTCCCAGGCCAATTGTATTAGGATTCATTAAAAGTGCTTTATTAGGATCCAGTCCAAATCCTTTAAGATAAAATTTGTTCACGTAGTAGTAAAAACTATTGTGCTGAGATGAATTTATCGGATAAAACTCGTCGATTTGAATAAAATGAAAACTGGACATTTTAGGTTTTTTTGATGGGTTAACCCCACCGGATTCGAGTATTTTTTTAACCTGGGCTGTATCCCAGTTTGCAAGCAGGTAATTGACCCATTTAATAAAATGTTCAGGTGTTTTACCGGTAGGAAGAGAAATTGTCCAACCTTCATTTTGCTGAGCCCACTCAATAAACCTTAAAGCAGTTAATTTACCTAACATTGGAAAGTTGTCTACAATGATTGTTCGGATCTTTTCTGTAGGCGGATATATTATTTTCATCCCGCTTTCCTGTACAGCAGTTTGTTCAACTACTGAATTAATCTCTTGTTTTTTGACACTTTTCATTCTTATACCTTTGGTATGTTTAACGGTGAGCCTAAAATTTACACAAAAAAAATATTACAACAAATATTTGATCTAAAAAAATAACCAATGAAATGTATACTTGGATATTATGTTGCAATTTTAGATTTTTATATTATGTTTTGTGTTGTTATCTTATTTTATTCGAGATGTGATGCAAGAATAATTGTTGTTATATCAAGTTTTTCTTGCTTTTGTATGGGATACTACAGATATTTGAAAATCCACATTTTGACTAATAGATCTAACTTAAATTAAACAAATTTACTAACTACAGGAGGTCGTGTAAAATGACTAAGCAAGAACTCGTTGCCAAAATGGCTGAAGATGCAGGCGTTTCCAAAAAAGCAGCTGAAGATGCATTAAATTCTTTTGTTGATGCAGTTAAAGGTGCTCTTGGTAAAGGTGATAGTGTTAGCCTTGTTGGTTTTGGCACATTCGGTGTTTCTCAAAGAAGTGCACGTACCGGACGCAATCCGCAGACCGGCGCAGAAATTAAAATTCCTGCAAGAAAAGTTCCTACTTTTAAAGCAGGTAAAGGTTTAAAAGACGCTGTTGCTTAATTTTATCTGATCTTTTTGAGGCGGGGAGAAATATCTTTCCGCCTTTTTTTTTCTTGAATTTAAATAAAAACAGGTTTGTCCCATGAAACCAATTCTTTTTGCTATTACCTTTGGCAGCATATTTCTTTTTATATCCTGCGCTCCAACCAAAATAGAACATAGTTTAACAAACAGGGAAAAATTTATTCAGGAAGTTAATTATCTCGTAGATGATCCTGAATTAGCAAACGCCCAAGTCGGTTTATATATAGAAGCACTTAAAGATAATGAAACGATATACAGCCATAATGAAAAAAAACTGTTTGTTCCAGCTTCTAATGAAAAGCTTTATACAACAGCAAGTGCGCTGGAATTACTTGATAGCACTTACCAGTTTAAGACTGAATTTTACCAATCCGGGAAGATAAATGCAGGGGTTCTTGACGGGAATCTTATTGTAAGGGGAATGGGTGATCCTTCCATTTCAGGACGTTTCAGGGATAGCGATATTCTTGCATTTTTTAAGGATTGGGCAGATTCATTAAAAGCACATGGAATAAATGAAATTGATGGTGATTTAATCGGAAATGAATCATTCTTTAGCGGAAATAAACTTGGTTATGGCTGGAATTGGGATGACGAGCCATACTGGTATTCAGCTCAGATAGGTGCGCTATCCTTTAATGATAATTGCGTTGATATTACCATTAAACCGGGAGAAAAGCCCGGTGACAATGTTGTAGTAACAACGAATCCGGTCTCAGAATATTTTAATATTCTTAATACTGCAACGACCATTAGCAGTGACTCAAATTCAACCCTAAGGATTGATCGTACCCGGGGTAAAAATGAGATTGTTATCACTGGAGGCTTACCGGTATCTAAAAGAGAATCTTCGCTTTCAATAACAATTGAAGACCCGGCATCCTGGTTTGTAACTGTGTTGGCTGATGTTTTAATCAGAGAAGGTATATCTTTAAAGGGGCATATTCTGACTGATGATAGTAACTTTAATCTAAATTCGCCAGATTCATTATCCCACATTTTTACAGCTTATTCAAAAAATCTGGCACAAATGGTGAAAGTTGTTAATAAAGGCAGTCATAATTTTTATGCGGAACAAATATTTAAAACTCTTGGGGCAGAAATAAATAAAAAAGGTTCTGCACGGGAAAGTTCACAGATAATTTCAGATTGGCTGGCAGGGATAGGTGTCCCGGATAATCTTGCAATATCAGTAGACGGATCAGGACTCAGCAGAATGAATTTAGTCAGTCCGTTTTCAACTGCTGCAATATTAAGACATATGTACAAGAGTAAAAATTTTAAACCATTTTATGATTCTCTGCCTATAGCTGGAGTTGATGGAACAATAAAAAGCCGTATGAAGGATACTGTTGCCCAGGGGGTTGTAAGGGCAAAAACAGGTTATGTCCGTTATGTAAGAAGTTTATCCGGGTATACAACCGACAGAGATGGGAATGATTATCTTTTTGTTATTATGGTAAATCATTATTCAGTACCTACATCGTATATTAATAATTTTCAGGATAAAATATGTATTCTTCTTACAAATTATAAGGAGTAAAGCTACCGGAGAATTACTATGATACGCAGATCTTTTCTAAAAACAAGTGCATTTGGTATAGGCAGCACTTTTGTTTTTAAAAGCCATAGTGCAATTCTTGAAAATGAAATAATTCAAAATGGTTCAACGCCCTTGGTTATCTCGAGTTATAATGGTATCCGTGCAACTGAGAAAGCCATGGAAATGATTAATAAGGGAGCGGATGCACTGGATGCTGTTATTGCCGGTGTAAATATAGTTGAAGAAGATCCGGAAGATATGACGGTAGGTTTTGGCGGCTTACCAAATGAAGATGGTGTTGTTGAGCTTGATTCCTGCTGCATGCATGGTCCCACACACAATGCGGGAGCAGTTGGTGCACTTCAAAATATTAAAACTCCAAGTAAAGTGGCACGGTTGGTTATGGAAAGGTCTGATCATGTGTTGTTGGTTGGCAAAGGAGCATTGCGTTTCGCTAAGGCACACGGCTTTAAAGAGACAAATCTTTTAACAGAAAGAGCGCGTGAACAATGGTTAAAATGGAAAGAAACGCGCGATCCGGATGATAATTGGTTTCCACCTGAAATTGATAATAAAGGGAAAGCTTATAAGGGTGTTAATTACACATATGGTACAATTACCTGCCTGGGTATAGATCTTAAAGGAAATATTTCCGGTGTAACTACAACCAGTGGGTTGAGTTATAAAATAGCCGGAAGAATAGGTGATAGCCCTATTATCGGTGCCGGGCTGTATGTTGATAACGAGGTTGGTGCTTGCGGATCAACCGGCCGTGGCGAAGAAAATCTTAAAAACTTAACCAGTTTCCTTATAGTCGAGCTGATGCGAAATGGAATGTCTCCTAAAGATGCCTGCATGGAAGGAATCAAAAGAGTTATTTCTCATGCAAAAACAAAAGAACTGATTAAAGAAAATGGCCGTCCAGCATTCAATATCCGATATTATGCGCTAAACAAGCAGGGACAGTTTGGATCTGCCAGCATTTACGGTCCGGCCGAATTCTCTGTGAATGACGGGAATGAAAACAAATTCCATCCTTCAGATTATCTTTATGAATGGGAAGATTAATACCAGTATTTACACATGCACTTCTTGTGTTTCTATGTGATAAAAAAGATACAATTTTCCATATAATAAAGTGATAAATCAAAAATTCCTTTTCCTTATTTTAAGCCCATCATTGCAAATCACAGGAGAATAAAATGTTAAATTTACTTAACACATTCAGGGAAAAGGTTAGACTTTTTCAGGATATACCTTTATTGGGTTTGAGATTATTACTTGTATTTGTTTTCATCGGGCCGGCTACAATGAAATTAGGCCATATTGATGGAACAGCTATGTGGTTTGACAGCCTGGGAATCCCATTTCCATATTTGAATGCTTATTTATCTGCTGTAACAGAAAGTGCTGGATTTGTTCTTTTGTTCTTCGGTTTGGGAACACGTATTATCTCGATTCCACTTATTATTACTTTGCTGGTTGCATTTTTTACAGTTCATATTGATAACGGATGGTCTGTAATCGGACAGTCCAGTGTACCTGAAATCGCTGAAAGATTAAATATGGGCCGTGAGATATTACAGGAATATGGTAATTATGATTGGCTTACTGAGAAGGGTAAATTTGTAATCCTTCAGAACGGTGCAGAAAATGTGGTTACATATATGGTCATGCTTTTAACTCTTATTGTTTATGGCCCGGGAAGATTAAGCTTCGACTACTTAATTGAGATGAAATTTGGGAAAAAAGATTAAATAGCTGATTTTAATGCCATTTTTTTAGAACTGTAATCTATAAAAAGATAACCTGGAATTGTTAAAAGCCCTAAAATAATCAAAGAAAGCCATAACGTATTTTCACCCATGTTTTTGTATATCCATGAGCCATAGACAGGGCCAATAACTGATGATACTGAAAAAGTAAAAGTCATCAGACCCATATATGCTCCGCGCCGGCTGTCATGTGCACGATTTGCAATAAATGTAACCACCAGCGGAAAAGTGAGCATTTCTCCTATGGTCCAGATAATAACTGTAAACACGGCATAAGGGACACTGTTAGAGAACATTATTGCTCCAAAACCAAAACAAAGCAGAAAAGAACCGATTGCAATTGTATGTATTATGTTTTTTCGTTCAAGCCTGTGAACAAGCGGCATCTCAAACAAGACTATAATGATCGCGTTAATGGCGATCAATAGCCCGATATTATCTTCATTCAGATTGTAGAATTCCTTTAAATAAATTGGCCACGTGTTAAAAAGCTGATTAAAGCTTATACCTATTGCAATTAGTATTATTAGAAACTGAATGTAAATAACATCTTTTAATGGGGATATAACCAATGGCGATGAAAATGCACCGGTCAGCTTCTTGCCCATCTGTGAATCACGGAAAAGTAAAATTAAAAAAGTGGCAGCTGCAATGCTTGAAAAACCTTCCACCCAGAAAATAAGTGAATAATCATAAACAGCAAGAAATCCCCCGATTGCCGGTCCGATGGCGATACCAAGATTTAATGCCAGGCGATTCAAGGCAAATCCACGTAAGCGGGTTTCCGGAGAACATACACTGGCCATCGCAGCAGTACTCGCAGGGCGAAACGCTTCAGCAACAACTGCTATGCAAAAAAGCATCAGACCGATCGTAAAAGGTGCCTTGACATATGAAAGTACGATGTAACCTATTCCGCTTACTATCAAGCTGGAAATCTGAATAAGTTTTGTTCCGTATTTGTCGCTCAGCCAACCACCTAAAAATGCCCCGGCCATTGCACCAAATCCGTAAAGACTGAATAATCTGCCTGCGGTTTCAATACCCATATTAATCTCGTTTGTCAGGTACAACATCAGAAAAAACATGACCATCGATCCGGAACGATTAATAAACATGACCCATGCTAACAGCCAGGCATCACGGGATAAACCGCCGAAAGATGCTTTATATTGGTTGAGTATATTCTTGAACATTGTGTGTATCCGGGAAGAAAACTTTATTAATCTTAAATTTAACGCCTGAAAATTGTAATGATCTCCTGTTGAATAAACCTGATCAGGTTGCAATATCTTTTTGAAAGGAAGATCTACTCTCAACCCGGATTATTAGGTGGGGGAGTGTGCCTGAAATTTTAACACAGTAAGCGTGAAAACCTTCAAATATTCAAGAATTGTTAATTACATCCACAGCCATCTCCGCAACCACCGCTTTGTTGTTTTGTCAGTTCAACTTCATAAGGATTAAATTCTGCGGTCTGCTCACGCAGCAATGAAAATTCTGCAGGTTTTTTCGGGTAAGGAATCCAGCAATAGTGCAAACCTCCATGTATCTCTTCGATTTCCCGGAATTTAGGATTTAATATTTTTTCGACTTTGATGGTCTGGGTTGTTGTTTTGTCAAAAAGCTCCAGTTCCATTCCTTTACGAATCGGATTGCGGGGTTCAACCTTCATCATTTTACGTTCTTCATCATATTCCCTTACAATCCCTGAAAATTGATAGCATTGTTGTTCAGCACGAGTCCCATCAAATTTCTGTGCTGATTTTCCAGGATTGCCGTTAAGAAAACCGGCGATATATCCTTTATTGGCGGCGGCAAAGACATCAGTAAGATTTTGCGGATTAAATGGTCGGCCATTGTGCATGTCATCAATCGCATTGCGGTAAGCACGGGCAACCAGTGATGCATAGTATAATGATTTATTGCGGCCTTCAACTTTAAAACTGTTTACCCCGGCATCCTTTAATTCTTCTAGATATTCGATTGCACACAAATCACGGGCATTCATCAGGTAAGTACCGTTCTCATCTTCATCCAGTTGCATATACTCACCAGGACGGTCCGTCTCTTCAAGGTAATAATCGCCTTTTACCGGAACGTAACTTTCACCTTGCTGGGTTATGGCCGTTTCTATACCTGCGGATTGCGCTTCCTGCAGCCAGTGTGCCGGTTGATTGTTTTCTTTCTGATACATTTTAAACTGCCAGCGGCATGAATGCGAGCATGTTCCCTGGTTAGGGTCACGATAGGACATATAATTGGAAATAAGGCAACGTCCGGAGTAGGCGATACAAATGGCACCATGAACAAAAGCTTCCAATTCCAGGTTGGGGCAATATTCACGAATCTGCCTGATTTCCCTAATGGTGAGCTCACGGGAAAGTATAATCCTGCTTACCCCGGTTTTCTCCCAGAATTTTGCAGTGGCGTAGTTAACAGTATTTGCCTGAACGGACAGATGAATTTCCTGATCCGGATATCTTTCCTTTGTCATCATTATTATTCCCGGGTCAGACATAATCCAGGCATCGGGCTGAGCTTGTTCCAGTAATTGCCCGATATAATTCATAAAAGGATTAACTTTGTGGTTATGTGGGAGTATGTTTGCGGTAACATAGATTTTTTTACCCAGGCTGTGGGCATATTCGATGGCTTGGACCACTGAGTCTCTTTTAAATCCGTTTTCCCTGGCCCGTAAAGAAAACATCGGTATTCCCATATAAACTGCATCTGCACCAAATGCAAAGGCGTATTGCATTTTTTCAAAATCGCCTGCCGGCATTAGTAATTCAATATTATTCATCATGTATCCTTATTAAAAAGCTGCTAAAATTACAAAACAATCTGCTGATCGTCAAAATATCATTAATGGTCTTGTATAGAACGGCACTGTTTCATGTAATATTTCAAAAAATGCTGAGAGTTTATTCCTTTTATAAAGTCCATAGTTTAATATTGAAAAGATATTGACCAGAGAATCTAAAAATTGTTTGAAATACCGACACAGTTTTGCAGGGTTTAGTAAACAGCCTTTGTCTATAAAAGATAAGGACTTAGCACAATTAATTGCCTTTTTTGTAATCTGTAAAACTTCCATAAAAAAGTTAAGATGCAGAAAATAGCCTTACATAAAGAGATTACTTACCGATAATTTAAATAGTTAAAAGAAACGATAACTCATGGAAGAGATTAAATGACAAGGATGTCTTTATTTCTCATAATTTTAATACTTGGTTCCTGCCAGCTTTATGAGCCAAGCCTGCCCAAATGGGATACTTCCTGGAAAATAGAATTACAGCAGGATGTTATCCGCATCTCTGATATAATTGATTCACAGGATATTATTAAAGACAGTCTCAATACTGAAAACAATAAAAATACACTGTTCATAAGTATTTCAGATACATCTGAAAAACAATCAATCGCTGAAAAGGATTTGTTTATTAAAACTTCAGATCAGTATATCACTCAAACAGTAGGCGTTTTTGAGATAGATAAACCGGATATAGAAGAAGTTCAGGGAAGCACGTTCTCGGAATTATTCGCAGATCTGAATCCACAAACCGGTATGGTGTTACCTGTGATAGAACCAAGGACAATTCAAGCAGGTCCAAGATCTGTCGTGTTTGATAACTTTCAGGAAATCGGTATTGAATCAGCTACATTAAGTATAATATTCCATAACAGAATGATGGTTGGTATTGATAATAATATGTATATCGTTCTTTATGATGCAATGAGATCTGACGACGCGAATGGCGGTGTGATTGATACGATAAGCTTTGATGCCGCAATTCCTGCAAATTCAACTTTAGAAAGCCTTCCACTCGATCTATCCGGTAAATCGATTTCTAATCAGATAAATTTTATATATCATATTCCTTTTTCAGGAACTGATAGTATGATGACCCTGAGCCAGGATGAACTTAACAGCTTTTTTTATACGGAAGTTGTCATGTCATCACTTATGGTCAGCAGTGCTTTGGCAAAAATACCAGAGCAAAGTTTCATCCGCGAAAACACTGCCCCCGTTGACGCGGATGATCATACTATCCAGCAAGCACATATAGATCGCGGAAAGATTTTCCTGCAGGTGGAAAACCATTTAAATCTGGATAATGAACTTCAAATTAAATTGCCGAATTTTGCTGATAAAAATGGTGAATTACTTATTGTAAATGATTTTATTAAAGCAGGTCATCATAAAAATATACCTGTTAATCTGGAAGGATATACATTCCAGAATGAAAATAAAAATAACACTGAAATTGAAAATATAATCTATACGGTAACATCCAGAACGCACAGTCAGGATGACTTTACCTGGGTTCATGCAAACGACTCTGTCTCAGTTTCTGTGTTGTTTGATACACTCTACTTTGATTATTTGCAAGGTGATCTTGGCAGAACGGAAATCCCTTTTGAACCATTGCGAAAGACTAATATTCTCGATTTTGCAGATTTTCAGGGTTCATTTGTGATGCCCGAACTTTTACTCCAATTTAATTTTCACAACCAGATAAACTATGATATAGATGTTCAGTTGCAGGTTAAAGGTTATAAATATGGAGAATCACGCACGACTATTGAAGATTCTATTATAATCGACATGGTGCATACTATTACACCCGGTGAATCGGAAAGTGCGGATAATTGCATTGTTCTGGATAAAAAAAGCAGCACGCCTTCGATTGTAGATTTAATGTCCATTTTTCCCGACGAAATAGTTGTGGATGGTGTTGCTTATGTTGAAGGCCCCGGTTCTGTGAACACCGGCGATAAAGTCTGGATGGATTATACAATAGATTCACCTTTTGAACTTAAAATCAATGAATCATTGATTATTGATAGTGATAAAAAAATAATCTCGGAAAAAGACCTGGATGCGGAAAAAAGAAATCATATTTCAGAAAACCTGACTCAGATTCTTGTTTCACTTTCTACTGAAAATGGTTTACCTGTTGGTTCTGAGTTCAGTTTTTATGTAAGTGCTGATTCCGCAGATCTTTTCAGCGAATCAATAAATGATTCGACTCAAAAATTTATACTTCGTAACCAGATTGTTGCCGCTAAAACAGATAACCAGGGCTATGCAAACGCAACAGTTAAAAATGAACACACTATGGAATTGACAAAAACACAGATTGCATTATTTGAACAATATCCGGTTTATTATGGCTTTAAAGTTTCGCTTGATCCGACAGATAGTCCGGTGCGGTTCAGAAGTGCCGATCAGCTTATTTATCAACCGGTTTTGACTTTTAATGTTTTAATGGATCCGGAGAAATTTTAATGATTCTTATCCGGTATATTATTTTGTTTGTTTCATTGTTAAGCATTTCACTCACAGCGCAGGCTTTTGACGGATTTAGTCTTGGAATGGCCGGGAATTATACGGCAATAAGCCGCGGTGTTGAAGCAATTGCATGGAATCCTGCAAATTTGTCGATGTATCGTTCCACCAATTTTGAGATGAATTTTATTGCAGCAAATGCAGCCCTGTTTAACAGCAGTTTGTCTGTGAACGATTACAATACCTATTTTACAACTCATGGGCACAATGGTTATTGGAGTGACTCCGATAAAAAACAAATCCTGAATTCATTTTCCGGAGACGGCTTAAGAATGAATATGGATTTTGCTACAAATGTTTTTGGAATCGCTGCGGGAAATTTTGGATTTGGTATTCAGCTTATCGGTAATGGACAAGCACAGATACGCGCAGGTAAACCTTTAGAAATATTTTTGTTTGGTGAAACTATTGAAACGGACTATTCCTTTAAAGAAAAAGATGTTATTGATGCATCAATGTTTAGCGCTGTAAAAAATTCTATCGCCTATAGTTACCTTTTTCGTATGGATCGCAGTTTTTACAGTATTTCGCATCTGGCGATTGGTGGCAGTTTCAATTATTATCTTGGTCTTACTGCAGCAATTACTCTTGCGTCAACTGTGAGTATGAACAGGGTTGATCTCGATGGGCTTAACTCTGACGAAGAACTTTTCCGTTACGAAACGCATCTAAAAGCACAAACTGCCGATCCCGGGCAGGGTATCGCCGGAACAGGTATGGGAATCGATCTTGGAATTACAGCACGTTTTGCAAGAGCCTGGCATTTTTCTCTTGCTTTCAGCAATCTGTTTGGTTCAATAAACTGGTATGGCCACACACAGTTTGTGGATTACGGACAAGTGGATTCTGTTTTTATTCGTAATTCTAAGCCCGATACGCATAACGAATTTGAAACTAAGGTAGAAGGAAAGTCATTCAGAACGTCACTGCCTGTACAAATGCGTATGGGTTTAAGCTTAAGAATGCTGGCTGATCTTAAGTTGAGTATGGATTATCACCAGGGCTTAAATACAGCTTTTGGTAACAGCACAGTTCCAAGGGTTGGTTTTGGAGCTGAATATAAAATTTTTAACTGGCTTCCTGTAAGAAGCGGTTTCGCGGCAGGCGGAAAAGAAGTTTTTCTGTTTGGCACAGGTTTTGGCATTCACGCCGGGCCGATTGCACTTGATTTTTCGTATGCCATGTGTAAAGCAATTTTACCGGTTTATTCAAACGGTGTATTTACATCATTCAGTTTTAAATTACTGTTATGATGTATCAAAACTTTAGCTGCGGGGGAAGGCATGGGCTTGGGGCTTTTGAGCTGTGCAAGGTTTTTGCATCCCCCGCGGTTAATACAAACTTACATCAAATCCATAATTTTAATATTCAGACGTCCGTAAAACTGTGTATCCAGCAGGTTACTGTTAACAGCTCCGCGGGCAACCCCTGCTGAGAAACGAATGATATTAAATCCAAATGAAAGTTCACTGCCATAACTGTAAACATCGCTCGTAACAGTTGTTTCGGAATCTGAGATCATAGCACCGTCTGCAAAAATACTTACAGCAAGTTCGTTAACAGGAATAAATAACAATTTCAATCCGCTTTGTTCTGCCAGGAAATACTTCATCTCTACACTGCCCCACAGTAAACGATTTCCAAAAATATCCTTATCGATTCCACGTATGGTCTGTGTATTTCGGAAGTCTCGCGGAACATTGTATTCATAATCCCGGTCAATACCGGTTATAGCCGAAGGAGAAACTGATCCGCTTACCTGTGTATATTTCAGTGTTGATTCCAGCCCCAGTCTCTCAAATAAAAGATTCGTTGACGCATATAAAGCCGCGTTAAATGTTGAAAAATTCCAGGGTTCTCTGAATGACTTGAAATACGAGACATCTCCGCGAATAGCTCTTCTGGAAAATACATAACGGTATGCAGACGGAAGCTCGTAAGCTAAAGAAAGATTTAACCCGGCTCCATGATATGTGTAATCAATAATCCCGGATTTATTTTCCACAGCATCCAGGGTATAGGAAACACCTCCATAATAAGGCAGACGGGAATTGCCGTTGATAAAACGATTAAAAGAGAATCCGATCTGCCCGTAATCGTGGGTTAAATCAATACTTTTGCCATTTATTCGGGTAAATAATACTGGTCCGTGATAATAGAATGTCTGCATGTTTATATTCATTAATTTGAGTAAATGAGCGGCAGATAAAAAAGAGTTATGCCAGTTCTCCGGAAAAACATAGGCATTTATGTTCAGTAATTGCCTCTGCATGGCCTCCATCCAGGTGGTTGTTAAAAACAGTGCAGTACCATACTTATTGTCATAAAAAACAAAAGGTATTGTCTGCAAATTGATCAAATCCCCCTGCGGGAAAGAAAGGGATCCGATAGCCTTATAATTCTCAGCAGTAACCGGGAGAGATTCGATGGAATCCGCTTTGGCCTTTTTAGAAGTCCATGCCGAATAATAGGGTTTGGAATCACTTTTTTCCGGAAGTATCGGCTTGATAAGCAAACTGTCTAAAGAAAGTCCGGCGAAATGGGTTTTACCTGCAGCATCACTCGCTTTTACAATAAGCTTCTTTCTTTTAGCATCATAATCTTCGAGCCATAAAGCAGATTGGGGATTTACGAGCACTTCACTTGTTCCGTTTTTTTGATCCAGCAGTGCAAGAGCCGGTTGATTGTTAATAATACGGTTTTCAGCTATATATCGCTTGTTTATATACACTGGATTGCGATTCTCTGTCGTATCAGAACTGATGTTGCTTACATGATTGTTTGCAAGTTTAAAAAAGTCGCGCTGACTATTTTTAAGTTGTGCTTCAAAAATAATAGCGTTAGATGAGTCTATTATCATTTTGCCGATTGGCATGTCTGTTTTATACACATCAATGAATGTGTTTGCCTTATATTTCCGGATGAATGTACTGTCTGCTTCCGTAACTGCCAGAAATAAATTGTCCTGATAATCAAAAATTGCATTTCTGGCACGGACTTCGGTTGCAATAATTTCAGCTTTTCTGCTACTCCGGTCGTAGACATACCAATCGTATCTTATTAGATCCTGGTTCATCTTTGTGTCAAAACTAAATCTGCCATAAGCAATTCTTTGCTGGTCCGGGCTTATAAAAAGCTTAGTACTGAAGTTATCTGAAATCTGCTCGCTGATGTGTATTTTACCTTGATTAATTTCAGCAATAAAGGCTGTTTTATAGAGGTGATTTTCTTGTTTGACTGTTGATACCAGATAGCTGGAATCTGTTTCCAATGGAATAACCTGTAAATCACGATAACCAAAAGATGGTAATGTTTCTGTAAAATCTATTACCGGATAATCAGCAGCCTGATTTCCATAATAAATAATCAGATGCCGATGAAAAAATGGAAATATCGAAGCAGGAGATTTATCATAAACTGCCTGGAATGCCAAATCAAAATCGTAAAACCAACCATCCTTATTGTACCGTACAAGTTTGATTAACGAAGAGTCACCATACTGCTGCGCAAGGTAGCGGACAAAAGCATGACCGGCTGCATAAAGTAAACGCCCGTCTTCCAGGTTGTTTAAGGCATCATATTTAAATCGTCCGTTTAAGACAGATTCCTTTAAATAAATATCCCCGCGAAACATTGTCCATGATTCGGCAAAATACTGGGCAATTCCTTCCATAAACCAGCGGGGTGCGGTTGCGCTTGTAACAAGTCCAAGAAAAGAACTTTTGCGTTTAATTGCCCGGAATGTAATATGATGGACCATCTCATGTTCCATTACCTGTTTATACCAGGAGAACGGGCCACTCCAATTTTCCATATACATTGATGACCTGGCAAAAATAACAATTGCATCAGAGATGGCATATCCATTACTAATATCTGGGGCATCGGTTAGAATGATTCTTACTTTATCATGTTTAAACTCTGATAGTGCCACTCCGTGCAATGCACTTAAGCGCGGAATCGAATTATCGGCAATATCAACAAGTGAATCAGCCAGCTCTTCAAACCCGGCAGTATATTCTACAGTTACAAATCTCCCATGGATACGTTGCCAATCACCGGCAGAAAGAATGTTAATAAAACAGAAAAATAAACAAACGCTAAGCAGATACGATCTCATATTTGTCCTGGTAAAGTTAAGTACGTCTGTATTTTTAAAGAGCTAATGTTTATTGTTTAAGACTATCTTTTTTTTGCCAATATCCCCAGTCGGATTCACGGACACGTTCTTTTAAAATCCCGGTATATAGCAGAAATGCGCGCAGCGTTCCATGCCAGAATTTTTTGAAAACACCCTGATCCAGCCGGCGGTGATCGTTTTCATAAACTCGCAATTTCCCGTTGTATATAACATGCCACCCTGCTTTTTTTATGCGCATCAGAATATCATTGTCTTCACTGTGTGTCAATGCAAAATCAAAGCCACCTATGGCATCGAGCGCTTCTTTTTTGAGCAGCATGTTTGATCCGCTGCCGATCGGAATACCTAAATAGGAGAATATTCGTATAGAATTTGAATACAGGAAATAATACCAGCGATATTTGTTTTTGCTTTTCTTTGCCCCCATTATTGCACCCACGTTTGCAGAAACAGCCATCTTCTCAAGTTCAATGAAATATTTTGTATCAAAACTCATATCTGCATCGGAATAGAGCAGCCATTCTGTTACAGCGTTGTCGGCACCGGATTGCCTTGCCCTGGGAATTGTTGAAAGCTCATGCATGACATGGGTATTGTAAGGTCGCTGAATATTGATCAATTCCCGCGTCCTGTCAGTGCTGGCATCTACAACGATCAGCTTTATATCTGAAGGCAGACTGGAGAGAAACGTCTGAATGTTTTTTTCTTCATTTTTTGTAGGAATAATTAACGTAACATCAGAAAGGATCATATTTTAATCATTTCCCAGTAAACGGTATTCGAATCCTGCTTTAATCCAGCGACCGGGCATAGGAACTCCCGGGACCTGCTCATATTTTTCGGCAAAAATGTTTGTTATATCTAAATAAATATTAAATGATTCCTGCTGCCAGAGAAAACGTGTATCGGTGATGGTTTGTTTGGATGGCAGAAGACTTTCTTCGTACCGAATTTGCCAGTTTTGAGAAAGACCGCTCAGCAGCGGGACAGGATAGCCAAACATCAGGATAAATTGATTCTCAAAATGTGTCAGTGAATAGCGGGTTGTCTCTCCTTTCAAGTCCAGATCAGAATCTAAATGAGTAAATTGCATGGAAACCTTATTTAAGAAAGGAAGCGGGTTCATCAGGCTAATTGATGCTTCAGCTCCGCGTGTGATCATTTGTGTAAAATTACGGGCATAAAAAATTTGATCGGATGCATTTAAAACATAATCGATCAGGTTGCTGTTTTCCCTGTAAAAATATGAAAACTGCATTTCCCAGTTGCCCGGTTTATGGTCAATCCCTGCTTCAAGGTTAATGGATTCTTCAGGCTCTAAATCACTGTTTCCCCGGGTAGCGGCATCACGGTAATACAATTCGGTGTATGTCGGGACTCTGAATGCTTTTGCTGCACTCAAAAATATGCGTGTTTTTTCTGCAAGACTGATCCCGATATCAATCCCCGGCCAGCCGTTCCATCCTTCGCCGGTATAATAATAAGCTGAGCCGCCAACAGCAATGTTTACAGGGTAAAAGTTAATCTGTTGCTGTAAAAACATGCCGTTCCTTTTGCGTAAATGATCACCCAGGTTATTGCTGTCAATACGTTCTTCAACCCATTCCCCGCCAAAAGTTGTGATACCTGCCGGCGAGTTGAAATGCCCCTGCAAATCCATCCCGTAGACATATGTTTTATGAATATTCTGATAAAAATCCGGATCGCTGCGCACAAGCCTGAATTTATCGCGGTTTACCCGATAAAAAGCCTGTGGTTTTATGGAAAAATTATCATAGTTAAAATGCACAGCACTCTGTACAAATTGCAATCGCGTTTCTTCATACTGTTCCGGAAAACGGGTTGTGTAAAAACTGTTTGCTCCGAATTTTTTTTCGTTATGGCCTGTTGATATTTCCAGTTGGTGCTTACCGATATTTATAATTGAATTGTGAGAAAATAACAGGTTATTAAAATCAGTATTAAACCGGTAGCCATCACTTCCGCTTTTCGAAATTGTAAAACGGTGAAAGCTATCCATGAAAGGATAATAAAGGTTTATGTAAGAATCATAAAGATTGTGTTGACCAAGAGATGCACCCATTGTTGCTCTTGCCGTATTTGTTTTTTTTGTTATTATATTGATCACGCCACCAAAAGCATTTGGTCCGTAAAGCCTTGATCCCGGACCACGCAGAATCTCTATACGTTCGATATCGCTGATATGTAATGGCAGATTCATGTTATGATGCCCGGTTTGCGGGTCAATCAGTTTGAGTCCGTTTATAAGAATAAGAGTCTGTTCAAAACCCGCTCCGCGAATGCTTATATCAGCCTGAACCCCCTGCATCCCGCGTTGTTTTACATCCACGCCAACGATATTTTCCAATAATTCGGGTACAGATTGCGCAGGTATCAGTTCTATTTCTTTACCGGAAATAACAGTTACTTCCCGGGAAACATCGCTGAAAGCGGTAGGGATGCGGGTTGCCGTAACCGTAATATCATCATCCATCCGGTAAACCTGAACGCTGTCTTGTGCATTAGCAGAATGAAAGAATAACAGCGCAAGTGCAATTAATATCAATGTTTTCATAAAATACCTGTTTGTGTGATTAAATTTAGAGAAGTGCTTTTTTACAAACCAAAAAAAATCTTCAGGCATTCCGAATGGCAATAAAAACTAGTTGTTATCACGGGCAAAATATTTTTTACTTATGAACTTTGGTCTTAAATTTAATGAACACAAAAAAACGTTACAGGTAAGAATAATGAAAAAAAGTAAAGGTCAGCTTGAAGCTGAAATCAGTACTGCTGTAACCAAGTTCGAGAAAGATTATATCGGCAGGGGGCCAAAAGAATCCAAATCTTTTATAATCGAAGACATGGTGATTATTCGTTTAAAAGGGATACTGACACCGGCTGAAGAAAAACTAGCCGTCGAAGATGGCGGCGCTCAGCTTATTAAACAAATGCGGATGCGGTTGATTGACAGCTCCCAGAAACTTCTGGAAGAAATAATCGAAGAAATAACCGGACAAAAAGTTAGCAGTCTTTTAACGGATATCAATCCAAAATCCGGCGAACGTATCTTTATTTTTACACTACCGCAAAACCTGGAAAACCAACTTTTAAAAAAATAATTAATTTTTTGAAACCCGGACAAAAACTTTGCGTAGATAGACAAAAATTAACTGGAAGACAATTTTGAGCATCTGATAAAGATGAGCAAAAGTGTAAGCCGGCAGCCTGACTAGAAGGTGTGCCGGCTTTTTTTTTATCAGGGAGAAAAAATGGTAAAGATGAGTGACGAGAATATTGAACAGCAACCGGCAAATAAAAACATCCTGAATGATCCATTGCTGCGTAACCTGCAAAAGATTATTCGTTTTTCGGTCCGGGTTCTGGCAGTAATTATGACACTGGTTATAGTGTGGGGGGTGATTGATGTTGGCTGGGTAATTTATAAACGCCTGATTGAGACACCGTTTATGCTGCTTACGATCAGCGATATTTTAGCAACATTCGGTGCTTTTATTGCGGTAATGATTGCAATCGAAATTTTCGAAAATATTACTGTTTATCTGCGTGAAGATGTTATCCATGTAGAGATAGTAATGGCGACGGCGTTGATGGCTATTGCAAGAAAAGTAATCGTTTTGGATTACAAAGAAATGTCAGCTGAATATGTTTTTGCTACGGCTGCTGTTACACTTGCCATGAGCATTGGTTACTGGTTGGTTGTGAGAAACAAAAAGGCAAAAAGATTAATTAATTCATAAACGAAAAGAACAATAAATAAAAGCAGAATTTAATTCTGGCAGACAATCTGGAAGAAGCAGAACCTTTAAATAAGTTCTGCTTAAGCTAAATCGTGGGCCGGTACTTTCATCCTTCTGAAGGGTGAGTACCGGCCTTTTTTTTAGGAGTGAATGCACATGGTATACCTGACAAAAGACAAAACATATCATATCGATGATGCTGTTCGTGAATTCTTATTTACGCAGCTTGGAGAAAATCCACATGCACTGTCCTGCCATCTTAATAATGAGATTGTTACAGTTTATGCTTTCGGAGTTGCAAGTCCGGCAGAACTGAATGTAATGAAGTCTGGTGATCAGAAAATGTTGATTGATTTTAAGAGCAGGCAATTTGAATCTGTAAAAGATGAACTAAAAGAACAGATCAGTACAATCCTTGGCAGGGATGTTGGAAAAGTGCACTCAGCTATTACGGAAGACGGTCTGCGCATAATAAATTTTTGCTTAAAAGAATACTAAACAAAAAAGGAGAAAAGATGGAGAGAATTCTAAGCCCGCATTGGCATCATTTACCGGAAGATGAAGTGCTCGATCTCTTGAATTCAGATAAGAAGAAAGGATTGGATATTTTTGAAACAGAAGAACGTGCAAAACAGTTTGGACCAAACCGTCTGACTGCAAAGGCAGGTAAGAGTGCCTTCACACGATTCATGCTTCAGTTCAATCAGCCATTGGTTTATATCCTGTTGAGCGCCGGAATTATTACTCTGCTGCTGCAGGAATGGGTTGATGCCGGTGTAATTCTTGCGGTGGTGTTGGTGAACGCGATTGTTGGTTTTTCACAGGAATCCAAAGCTGTAAAAGCCATTGATGCACTCTCAAAAACGATGACAGCCCAGGCAACTGTGATCCGCTCCGGTAAAAAGCAACAGGTGGATTCAACGGAATTAGTGCCCGGAGATATTGTCATCCTTCAGTCCGGGGATAAAGTTCCCGCGGATTTGCGCCTGATCGAGATAAGGGATTTACAGGTGGATGAATCTGCACTAACAGGCGAATCGCTGCCGGTTGAAAAGAATCAGGATATTCTTGCCCATGATGTTGTGCTGGCGGATCGCCGTAACATGGCTTATGCATCATCACTAGTAACATTTGGCCAGGGGGTAGGTATTGTTGTTGCCACTGGTGATAAAACTGAAGTGGGAAAAATATCGCAGCTTATTTCTGAAACAGAAGAGCTGGAAACACCATTAACGAAAAAGATCGCCCATTTCAGTCATATTCTTCTCTACATCATAATCGGCCTGGCTGCTTTAACCTTCGCGGTTGGTGTATACCGCGGTGAGAATATGGTGGATATGTTTATGGCTGCTGTCGCTTTGGCTGTAGGTGCTATTCCTGAAGGGCTGCCTGCGGCAGTTACAATAACACTGGCAATTGGTGTTTCCCGTATGGCTAAACGCCGGGCTATAATCCGCAAATTACCTGCGGTTGAAACGCTTGGCAGCACAACGGTTATCTGTTCTGATAAAACCGGTACCTTGACTGAAAACCAGATGACTGTTACAGAAATAGTCGGTGCGGATAAAAAATACAGTGTAACTGGCAGTGGCTATTCGCCAAACGGTGAAATTTTATTAAACAATAAAAGAATCGTTCCTGCAGATCAGCCCTTATTAAAAGAACTTTTACTGGCAGGGGTTTTATGCAATGACACATCATTGAAGGAAAAGGAAGGCAGCTGGGTTGTGCAGGGCGATCCAACTGAAGGCGCATTGCTGGTTGCAGGCAGAAAAGCCGGTTTTGATGAAACTGAATTATCAGAACATTATTCACGGATTGATGCTATCCCGTTTGAATCGCAACACCAGTATATGGCTACGCTGCACGCGATACCGGATGCTGATTACAATATCATTTACGTTAAGGGATCTTTGGAAGCAATTCTTGAGAGATCTTCTGTTGCCCTGGGCAGCAATTTGCAACCGGGTGAATTGGTTGCCGATGCAATTGAAAAGTCAGCTGAAACAATGGCAGCCAGGGGATTGCGGGTACTTGCTTTTGCACGGAAAACAATAAATAAAGCGGATGAAAAAATAGATCATGCAGATATTCAAAACGATCTGGAATTTATTGGCCTGCAAGCTATGATTGATCCACCAAGACCGGAAGCGATTAAGGCGGTTAAAGCGTGCCAGACTGCGGGAGTCAGTGTTAAAATGATCACAGGTGATCATGTCCTTACAGCTAAGGAAATCGGCCGGCAGATAGGAATAACAAATTCCGGTGAGCAAAACGGACTTAAGTCTGCCTATACAGGAAAAGAGCTGGAACAGCTTTCTGACAGTGAGTTCATCAGGGCTGCGAATTATGCCGGTATTTTCGCACGGGTCACACCGGAACAGAAACTGCGCCTTGTGCAGGCTCTGCAATCTTCTGCACATGTTGTAGCGATGACCGGAGATGGTGTGAATGATGCCCCGGCTTTGAAGCGCGCAGATATCGGTACAGCGATGGGAATAACAGGGACAGAAGTTGCCAAGGAAGCATCGGATATGGTGCTTACAGACGATAATTTTGCATCCATCGAGGCAGCTGTTGAAGAAGGGCGTGGTGTATTTGACAATCTGACAAAATTTATTGTCTGGACATTGCCAACAAACCTGGGCGAAGGTCTGGTTATTCTTGCGGCGATTTTTGCCGGGGTAATGCTCCCGATAATACCGTTGCAGATTTTATGGATAAATATGACCACTGCCATCTTACTGGGTTTAATGCTGGCATTTGAACCAAAAGAGCCGGGGATAATGATGCGTAAACCAAGAAATCCGCAGACACCCATACTAACAGGAAATTTGATTCTAAGAATTTTACTGGTAGGTGGCATGATGTTATTAGGTGCTTTCGGAATTTTTAAATGGGAGCTGGATCGCGGAATGTCGCTTGAAGAAGCCCGTACCGCAGCGGTAAATGTGTTCGTTTTTATTGAGATATTTTATCTGTTTAACAGTCGTTCATTAAGCGGATCTGTATTTAAAATAGGATTTTTCTCGAATCCCATTTTGTTTGCCGGGGTTGCCATAATGATTACCCTGCAGATGCTGTTTACCTATGTGCCACTGTTTAACAGCATGTTCCAGAGTGCGCCTATAGGGTGGGATGTCTGGGGACGAGTGCTGCTTATTGCCCTGGCTACGTCACTGGTTGTTGCTATAGAAAAATGGATTACAAATAAAAGATTTAAAAGAACAGCTTAAAATTATTAAACAAACTAAGTGAAAGGAATGCGTTATGTACAGATTTAAAAGGATATTGGTAAACCTGAACATGAATGAGCATGATACAGGTCTTATTCAGAAAGCATATAAAATAGCAGAGATGGCAAATTCGGAAAAGCTGTATTTCCAGTATGTTGAAGAGAAACTGGACGTGCCGGCAGAACTGGTAAAGGAATATCCGCAACTGATAGAATCCGTGGCAGATTTTGCCCGTGATAAAATAAAGGATACAATCCAGATTGTTAACAGCTCCTTGCTGAATCCGGAACCACTCGTACTTGTAAATGAAGGATCGGCTTTGGATGAGATTTTAAAACAGGTTCGAATTAACGGAATCGATCTGGTTATCAGCGGTGTTTCCAGTCATCTTCCTGAGTCGCGGGAATTGGCAACAAAATTAGCACGCAAAGCACCATGCTCGGTCTTAGTTGTTCCGCAGGGTGTTGAACTGGATTTCAGTAATCCTGGCGTAGCACTTGATTTTTCAGAGCACTCAAAGGATGCGTATGATCAGGGGCTGGCTTTTGCCAAAGCAGGGAAAGCTGTAAAAATGGAAATGATTCATGTATATGAGATACCGACAGGTTTTCATAAGACCGGCAGATCCTATGTGGAATTTGCTGAAATAATGAAGAATAATGCGAAAAAGAATTTTCAGCAGTTAGCTTCAGACTTTGAAACCGGTAATCTGGAGATTATTGAGAATTATCTAATTGAAAGTAAAACGGCAGAAGCCATCCGGAAACATGTCAATGAAAATAAGATTAGTTTTCTCGCAGTGGGCGCCAAAGGCAGAAGTGCCGGTGCAGCTTTGATGCTCGGCAGTGTTTCTGAAAAACTCATAGAAAGCCTTAATATTCCTGTGCTTGCTGTAAAGAAAAAGGGCAGTGGTTTAAATATTCTGAATGTAATATTTAATTAAAGGAGAAGCGTCATGAAGCTTTTAAACAAGATTTTACTGGCAACCGATTTTGGAGATTCGGCAGGACAGGCTGTTAAGCAATCCATTCGACTGGCAAAACTCTTCAACTCGGAGATCCTTGTGCTGCATGTTATCCCGTCGATGGAAATGTCCAAACTGAACAGGGAAATGATTGAAAAGGGTGTGAGAACGGAATTAAAGAATGTCTTTAATGAAATTCGCAGCCAGGGGATTAAAGTCAGCGATATCGGTATCCAGATTGGAATCCCGTTTATCAGGATCATCCAGGAAGCAGAAAAACATAATGCTAATCTGATTGTTATAGGTGATAGCAATGGCAGAAATGCTTCAGATAAACTTGGTGTAACGTCACTGAAAGTTCTTCATAAATCTGCAAAACCGGTCTGGATCAGTAAATCCGGTGCTAAAATGGATATTCAAAACGTTCTTTGTCCTGTCGATTTTTCGCGGCCGGCTGAACGGGCATTAAAGAACGCCATTCACCTTTCAAGAAAAATGAAAGCTAAGTTGCATATTTTACATGCTGTCCCGTCAATGTCAGATCTGTACTTAAAAATGCTCGGCGGATCTGAAGAAAAACAGTCTGAAAAGATTCTAAATCATGAAAAACAGCTGAATCGTTTCATCGAAAAGTTCGATTTTCATGATGTGGATTTTGCTAAAATGATAGCACCGGGCAATGTGTATAAAGTAATTCTTGAAGCAGCAAAGAGTCTCAATGCTGATCTTATCGTGATGGGAACAAGCGGTGAATCGGATAATCCACGAATTTTGACTGGCAGCAATACCGAGCATGTATTACGTGAACTTCCATGCAGTATTGTAACTTTGAAATCTGAAAATGTGATTGAACCTTTTATTGATTACCAGATTTCTGATCTGCAGAGTCATTATAATCTGGCGATGGACTTTTTAAAAAACGGTATGCCGCAGGAAGCCATGGAACAGTTCCGTTATTGTGTTGAAAAGGATACTTTGTTTGCGCCTGCCTGGGAAGGAATAGCTGAAAGTTATGAGCGCCTGGGTTATCACGAAAGTGCGGAAGAACATTGGCTTAGAGCCAAAAGTATACGTGACAGGTTGTGGCAAAAAAAAGTGGAAGCGGAGATTAAAGCCCGTCATGAACTGATTAATTCTAAGAATAGCTAAAACTAACCGGCCGGGAAAGACGGTATCCCCGGCTGGTTTTTTGTTTTATAAAGTTTACTTTATACCTCTTACACAGCGTACATAATTAAAGACACGGATAGCATCACCCTGCGGTCCATGACCGGTTGGATAATCTGCAGGATCACCAACTTTGGGATCACTGCGTTGTGCCCCTGCGCCATGGACATCAACCCAGTTAAACATGTAACCCATGGCCCTGCCGAAACTGACATAGGCCGCATTTCCGCCTGAAATAGCCGTCCAGTTGGCGTGTGTGGTGCCGCTCCAGTAAAATGGATAATCGGTTTGTCCGGCTTCATTTGTAATCTGCGTGCATTGGAAGAGCGGATCAATGGCCGGGCTGCTGGTTGTTTCCGGTGAACGGGTATAGTCCACGATGCTCTGCAATTCTTTTACATCAGGCAGACGCCAGTCATTATAACCACCAAATTCAAGGTTTTCAGCATAACTAAGTGCTTCTTCCCATGTCATTGGTGAAGCGCTATCGAATTGCATCCACATCAGGCCGGTAGCATTATCTGTGACAGTACTGTCACCATTATCAACGAGATTATTTATCCCATAAGTTTCATTGCCGCGAACATAAAAAACATAGAATCCTTTACCTTTAGGGTCTATGGGGGTGGTTCCGCTTGGATATCCCTTGATACGGCCATCGGCAAAATTAACACCAAACATGGTTTCATTACCGTCCATGGTGGTGCTGACATATTTTGTCGTAGTGGCAAATTGGGCATCGATTATCCGTTCACCGGCGTCAGAGTCACCGTAGCCAAACTCAAAATAATTGGTGTCGATAAAGGGCACCAGGCCATCGGTTGCTGTTCCTTCATAGCCGCTGGGATCCTTTCCGCTAAAAATAATCAGGGAATATTGTTCTTTTATAGTTGGCAAGCGCCAGTCGTTGTAACCGGCGAGATTAAATTTGTCGGCATTTGCCAGAGCTTCTTCATAAGTCAGTTTATCTTCAATATTTATTTTCCCGTCACCATTTAAATCCGGACTTTGGGACCACATCAAACCCGTAACGAGATCAGTAACCGTGCCGTCACCGTTGTCCCTGTATTTCGGGGAATTTTTAATATATTGAGCGTCCTGCCCATAAAAAGCATCCCCGGCAGAAGGTGCTGATATTTCAATGCTGTTGTTATAAAATGTGATTTGATTTGTTCCGACAACAGGATAACCGCTGATGTCGGGCAGATTATTTTGCTGAGTTTTGCTGTCTGTTCCCGTGCTTTCACTACAGTTGAGAATACCTGCTAATAAAATAAAAAGAACTATCTTCCTGATAAAAAGTAAATACTTCATTTTAATCTCCCTGTTTAGCTGTTTAAATAATAGACAGTAAAGCGATGAAAAACTCACAAAAAAGTTTTTTTTAATGTCAGCGAAAACGGGTAACTTGCCACATGCTTAATTCAAAATTGTAAAACCTAAACACACAAAAAACATTTCAGAGAGTGGTCATGAAATTTTTGTTAAAATTTTCAGTTTTTTTTGTATTTGTTTTTTCAGCTCATGTTTACCCCGGAATAACTTCAAAACAGGATTCCAAACAACCCATTGATTATGTAAATCCGTTTATTGGCACACAGGAGATGGGGCATACCTTTCCGGGAGCAGCCGTGCCGTTTGGCTTTGTACAGCTCAGCCCGGAAACAGATACGCTGCTGTACAGCTATGGCAAAGGTTATAATCCCGATGTCTATCGCTACTGCGCCGGATATCAGTATAATGACAATACAATTGTTGGTTTCAGCCACACCCATTTCAGCGGAACAGGACATTCTGATCTGGGTGATTTTTTGATTATGCCCACGGTTGGAGATCTCCGGTTAAATCCCGGAACAGCTGCAAATCCTAAAACAGGTTATCGTTCAACTTTTTCTCATGCAAACGAAGAAGCGCATCCGGGTTACTATTCCGTTAGGCTGGATGACTATAACATTAAGGCAGAATTAACAGCCACCGAACGGGTTGGATTTCACAAATATACTTTTCCTGAAACGGATAAAGCGCATATCATCCTGGATTTAACGAGCGGAATTTACAACTACGATGGCAAGGTGGTCTGGTCTTCTGTCCGTGTGGAGAATGATACACTTGTTACCGGATTCCGCCAGACAAACGGTTGGGCACGCACGCGCTACCTGTATTTTGCGATGGCTTTTTCCAGGCCAATCAAATCTTATGGTATAAGAAATGATGAAAAACTGGTTTATAAGGGTTTCTGGCGCGACTGGAATGAAGATGAAAATTTCCCGGAAAGAGCCGGTCATAATGTGAAAGCCCATTTTGACTTTGCAACAAAAGATGGTGACGATATTCAGATTAAATTTGCTTTATCCGCTGTCAGTACAAGAAATGCTATCGAAAATATGCAGACAGAAACGCCCGGCTGGCATTTTGATGAAGTTAAAGAGTCAGCAACGCAAAAGTGGAACAAAGAGCTCTCAAAAATTACAATTGAAGCCAATGATGATCGCAAAGTAAATTTCTATACATCGCTGTACCACAGTTTCCTGGCGCCGGTTGTTTACTCGGATGTAAACGGAGAATATCGCGGGCTGGATCAGAATATTCACAAAGCTAATGATTTTACAAATTATACTATTTTCTCACTATGGGACACCTACCGGGCGTTGCACCCCTTGTTTACAATTGTCCAGCAAAAGCGTACCAATGATATTGTCAATTCCATGCTGGCTCATTATGAACAAAGCGTTCATAAAATTTTACCGGTCTGGTCGCATTACAGCAACGAAAACTGGTGTATGATCGGCTATCATGCGGTTCCAGTTATTGTGGATGCATACATGAAGGGTCTGCGCGAGTATGATGTTAGCAAAGCTTTTGATGCTGTTCTTTCCAGTGCCAATTATGAGCCGTATGATGGCATCGGTCTCTATAAAAAATACGGTTATGTCCCGGAAGATTTAAATGGCTACTCGGCATCAAAAACCCTGGAGTATGCTTATGACGACTGGACAATTTACAAATTTGCTGAGAGTCTGGGTCGTAAATCCGACGCAGCTGAATTTTTAAAAAGGGCGCAATCCTGGAAAAATATCTATAATGAGAAGAGCGGTTTTATCCAGGCGAAAAACTCGGATGGCAGCTGGAAAAAACCTTTCGACCCGATGAGCACACATGGACAGGGTTTTATTGAAGGCAATGCCTGGAATTATTCACTGTATGTGCCGCAGGATATAAGCGGTTTTATTAAAACGATCGGCGGGAAAAACCGGCTGACAACCTGGCTTGATTCACTTTTTACAATGCAGGTTTCGGATGAAAGCATTGCTCAAACAGAAGATGTTACGCGTTCCGGGATGATTGGCAATTACGTGCACGGTAATGAACCCAGTCATCACGTCCCGTACATGTATGTTTATGCCGGACAGCCCTGGCGAACACAGGAACGTGTCCATCAAATAGTGAACACCATGTACCGGAATAAAACCGATGGTCTGTGCGGAAATGATGATTGCGGTCAGATGTCGGCCTGGTATATTTTCAGTGTTTTAGGTTTTTATCCGGTTACACCAGGCAGTAACGAATATGTTATCGGCAGTCCCTGTGTTAAAAGTGCTGATCTGAAGCTTGAAAATGGAAAGCATTTTTTAATTGAAGCCAATAATTTGTCTGATAAAAATATTTATATCCAGTCCATGACTTTAAACGGAAAAAGCTACACTAAAACTTATCTCCGGCATGAAGATATAATCAAAGGCGGAAAATTAATTTTTAATATGGGGCCAAAGCCTAACAAGACATTTATGGATATGAATTCGCTGCCATATTCAATCAATTAAAATTATGATTTATCTTATACTTGTTTCCCTGATTTGGGCCTTTTCATTCGGACTCATAAAGGGTCAGCTTAATGGTCTGGATTCTCATTTTATAGCCTTTGCCCGATTGGCACTATCTTTTATATTCTTCGCATTTTTTTTACGAACCACTATTTTTAAATCTAAACAAATTAAAATTTTAATGGGCATAGGTGCTGTTCAATTCGGACTGATGTATATCCTGTATATTTATGCATATAATTTCCTTGATGCCTGGCAGATCGCTTTATTTACAATATTTACACCATTGTATGTTGTACTAATAGGTGATCTGATACGAAAAAGATTTCAGGTATTATACCTGCTTGTTGCAATAATGTCCGTGGCAGGAGCTGCAATTATTATAGCCCGGGATTTAATGTCGGTTGAATTACGAACAGGTTTTGTGCTGATGCAGCTTTCAAATATGTGTTTTGCTGCCGGTCAGGTTTGGTACAAAAAAGTGAAAGCAGATTTTAAAGGTATAAAAGACGGCTATTTATTTAGCTGGCTTTACGCAGGCGCATTATTAGTGAGTGGTGTTAACAGCATGTTCATCACAGACTGGAGCAGCCTGCAAATAAACAGTAATCAGATAATGGTTCTGTTGTATTTGGGAATTCTTTCATCAGGAATTTGTTTTTTCCTGTGGAATTATGGGGCAACAAAGGTAAATAACGGCACGCTGGCTGTTCTGAACAATTTGAAAGTTCCGCTTGGGGTACTGATCTCAATCACGGTATTCGGTGAAAATGGCGACTGGAAAAGGTTATTGCTTGGGGGAACGGTTATTTTTGCAGCTATCATTATCAATGAATTTTTTAAAAATAAGGCTCCGGTTTATTCATTTAAATCGAAATAAAATCCAGGATTATTACGTTTGCCAGGACAGAATAATGAACACAGTACTACAAACGCACTATCAACGTAAAAAAGGAATAAGGTACAGTCTTGCATTGTCAGTTCTCAAGATCATTGGCTGGCGGATTGATTACAAGTTACCTGAAAGTCCTAAGTTTATTCTTATCGCAGCTCCCCATACATCAAATTGGGATCTACCTGTTATGTTACTCATTTCAATAGTGATGGGAATTAAGCTTAAATGGGTTGCCAAAGACACTTTGTTTAAGGGCTGGTTTGGTAGCTACCTGCGCTGGCTTGGCGGAATTCCGGTAAACAGGAAATCCAGGACCAATTTTACAGAACAGGTTGTTTCTATTTTTAATAATTCAAAAAATCTGATCATTGTGATTGCCCCGGAAGGAACACGTAGTTTCACTCCATATTGGCGTACAGGATTTTATCATATCGCAAGTGGTGCAGCAATACCAATTGCATTGGGTTTTCTTGATTATAAAAATAAAGTCGGTGGTATTGGGCCTAATTTTATACCACGCGGCGATATAGAAAGTGATTTCAGAAACATAAACGATTTTTACAAAAATATAACGGGATTAAGACCTGAAAATTTTGGCCCGGTTATTCCTAAACCAAAAGAATAGTGATTATGGAAGTAAAAAAAGCAGATTCAACCGGTATTAAATCGATGTATGCAGATGTTATTGAAGGACTATCTAAATCACGTAAAGAATTACCATCAAAATATTTCTACGATGAGCGCGGGTCTGAATTATTCGAAGAAATTTGTAATCTGGAAGAATACTATATTACCCGTACTGAATTAGAAATAATGAAAGAGAACATCAGTGATATTTCTGAAATCCTTGGAAAAAAACTTATGTTTATCGAGTATGGCAGCGGCAGCAGTGAGAAAATCAAAATTATTCTTGACCAGGTGAAAGGCATAAATGTTTATGTGCCTATCGATATTTCCTGCCGGCATCTGGCAAAAAGTGCAGCACAAATCGCTTCAGAATACAATCATCTGGAAGTGATCCCTGTTTGTGCAGATTACAGCAAACCCTTCGAAATTCCGGAACCAAAATCTGAGATAAAGCACCGCATCGTATATTTTCCAGGGTCAACGATCGGGAATTTTCATCCACAGGATGCCAGGGTTTTTCTGGAAAAAATTGTAAAAGTTGCCGGTGAAAATGGCGGATTACTGATTGGTGTAGATCTCAAAAAAAATAAAACAATTCTGGATAAGGCATATAATGATGCACGTGGTGTTACAGCAGAGTTTAACCTGAATCAGTTAATGCACATTAATCGTGAACTCGGCAGTAATTTTAACCTTGATAAGTTTAAGCATAAAGCCTTCTATAATGAAGAAAAAGGCAGGGTCGAAATGCACCTGGAAAGCCTTGATGATCAGCGTGTAAAACTTAATGGAAAAGTTTTCGATTTCAGCAGGGGAGAACGCATCTGGACGGAATCTTCATATAAATACTCTCTCAAAGAATTTGAACAACTTGCCCAATCCGCAGGATTCAGAGTCCGCAAAGTCTGGACAGATGAAAAAGAACTCTTCAGTGTTCAATATCTTGAATGTTTTCTTTAGCCTTTGATGATTTTTTCTATTTAAATTCAATTTTGATTTAAAAATTTGTGCTATTAAAATTAGTCTCTTTAATAATTTACTTTTATACATTTATGAAGCGTGTCTTTGCCATTTCAGATATTCATGTTGATTACAAACAAAATATGGACTGGGTCGACAGTCTCTCCGGGCTTGATTTCAGGAATGATACATTGGTCGTTGCCGGAGATATTTCTAATAAACCGCTTTTATTCAGCAAGGCCCTGGAGTGTTTACAAAAAAAATTTGAGAATGTAGCTTTCGTACCCGGAAATCATGATTTGTGGGTTAGGGGAACAGATTCATCCGATTCGATGGAAAAATTCTACCTGCTCAATAATATTTGTGAAGTAATGGGAATTAAAACAAAAAGCTTTCTTGTGAAGGATCGGCGGTCTGTGCAGATACAACCATTATTTTCGTGGTATACCAAGCCTGAACAAGGAGAAGACAGCCTTTATCTTGCAAAGCCAGGTGAAGATCCGAATCTGAGCATGTGGGCAGATAATAAAGCTATCAAATGGCCGTCAATGAATGGATTTCGTCATCCTGCAGAAAAGTTTATTAATATGAATGAATGGCAGCATGATTTGACGGATGAATTCCCGGTAATTACATTTACTCATTTTTTACCGCGGCAGGAATTGATTTTCGGGTTAGCAAATCCGTCAGTAAAAAAAAAGTTTACGGATCCTTTTCCTGCATTTAATTTCAGCCGTGTGGCCGGAAGTGTGTTAATTGACCGGCAGTTAAGAAATATTGGTTCATCTCTTCATATTTTTGGACATCAGCATCGCAATCGTCAGCGCGAGATTGATGGTGTTACCTATATAGCACAGTGTCTGGCCTATCCCAAAGAAAGGCACTGGGCTGGAATAAAAGACGATGAATATTTTCCCAAACTGGTCTGGGATTCGGAGAATGGATTTGTTAAAGAACCAGAATATTGATTTTGTAAAGGATGATTAAGTGAAAATGAATGTCGTTTTATCTATAATTATTTTTTTATCGGGTATTTTATATGCCGGAGAACCTGCAGAAGAAACAGAGTTTATAAGATCGATATATCAGACATGTCTTACGAAAGATATAACATATTCAAATCTGGGTTTGTTGTGTGAAAAGTTCCCGAGCCGTTTAACCGGCTCAAAAGGTGCGGCAGGAGCAGTAAAGTGGACCAAAAAATTGTTGGAAAATTATAATTATGATCGGGTTTTCCTGCAGGAATTTATGGGTCCACACTGGGAGCGTGGTGAAAAAGAACAGGCTTACTTTATTATATCCGGGGAAAGAAATGATTTGTCAGTCCTGGCTTTAGGCCGTTCGGTTTCTACGCCGGAAGCAGGAATTACAGCGAAGGTTTTGGTTGTTAATTCATTGGATGAAGTTGATAGTTTAGGTGCAGAAAATATTTCCGGAAAAATTGTTTTTTACAATGAACCCTTTGCCCAGAGTCATATTCATACCTTTAGCGGCTATTCGGAAAGTGTTACAAAGCGTTCCAAAGGACCTTCTCATGCAGCTCGTTATGGTGCTGTTGCTGTAGTGATCAGGTCGGTTGGTACAGCAATGGATGATCATCCCCACACAGGTTCTTTATCCTATGCAGAAGATGCACCGCAAATTCCTGCTGCAGCTTTAGGATATCAATCTGCTGACAAACTGTATGACGCACTGCAAAAAGATCCGGATTTAAAATTAACCCTTAAAATTAATAGCCATACTTTCCCAGATGAGCCTTCTCATAATGTAATTGGTGAAATTTCAGGAAGTGAAAAACGTGATCAGATTATTCTTATAGGCGGCCACCTGGATGCCTGGGATACAGGGCAGGGGGCACATGATGATGGCGCTGGCGTGATGCAATCCATAGGTGCGCTGCGGGTTCTTAAAATGCTTGGCTATATACCCAAGCATACGATGCGTGTTGTATTGTTTATGAATGAAGAAAATGGTCTATTAGGTGGAAAAAAATATGCTGAAGAAGCGCTTATAAATCGTGAAAATCATATTCTTGCAATTGAATCGGATGCCGGTGGTTTTGTGCCGCGTGGTTTTTCTTTTAAAGGCGCTGATTCAATACTGATGCACCTGCAATCTTATCTGCCATACTTTCCGCCATATACAATTGAGTCAATCATAAGTGGCGGTGGCGGTGCTGATATAGGTCCCTTAAATAAATCCTGTGATACGCCGCTTTTAGGACTTGTTCCCGATTCACAGCGTTATTTTGATTTTCATCATTCACCGGCAGATGTTTTTTCTGCTGTTAACCGCCGTGAGCTGGAACTAGGTACCGCATCTCTGGCTGCTATGATCTATTTGGTTGATAAGTATGGACTTTAATCTTGAAATAGGGCTTATCAATCAGTTTTGCCGGTTTTTCGAAGTAGTTTTTGAAAATCAGCTATCTTTTAAAACTATCGGTCGCCGCTGATGATATCTCCAAGAATACTGCCGCCAAAGCCCGCAATACCTTTCTGTTCGCCTTTGTTTTTATGACCGGCTGCAGAAATAATCCGGTCAGCTAAACGGGAAAAAGGCAGGCTCTGCAGAAAAACGGTTCCCGGTCCGCTGAGATTGGCAAGAAATAACCCTTCACCGCCAAACAATGCATTACGGAATCCACCCACAAACTGAATGTCATAATCCACAGTTCTGGACATACCAACCAGACAACCGGTATCCACTCTTAGAGTTTCGCCTGCCAGGAGATTTTTTTCAATAATTGTTCCACCAGCATGAATAAACGCCATACCGTCACCGGTCAGTCTTTGCAGGATAAATCCTTCGCCGCCAAAAATCCCGGCACCCAGCTTTTTAGTGAATGCAACTTCAATTTCTGTCCCGCTTGCAGCACATAAAAAAGCATCTTTCTGGCAAATAAAAGATTCATTAAAGTCTGCCAGGTAAATTGGGATAATCTTGCCGGGATAAGGTGCTCCAAATGCGATATGTCCTTTGCCTTTACCGTTAAAAAGGAAAGTAGTTATAAAAAAGCTTTCTCCGGTAAACATGCGTTTAAAACCACTGAAAATACCACCGCCTGTGTTGGTCTGCATTTCAATATCTTGTTCCATGTACATCATTGCTCCTGCTTCGGCCCGCACACCTTCACCCGGATCCAGTTCAATCTCAACAATCTGCATGTCATCCCCATGAATACGATAATCGATTACATCAGCCATAATAACTCCTTGTTATTCTTAGGTTTTAATATGAATTAAGCGTAGAAATATTTAATAAATCTGAGTTTAATACGCCACAAAAATTATGATTTTATGTCATCTGTTCTTTCTTGCTCTTTTATGTTTCTCTGACTACATTGAAATTCAGCTGTTCAACTTTAACCACATGGGGAAAAAATGAATTTTGGAATGACAGAAATCCTGATAATTGCTTTTATCATAATTCTTCTTTTCGGTGCCAAACGTTTGCCGGAATTGGCAAAAAGCCTGGGATCCAGTGTTAAGCAATTCAAAAAAGGTATTGATGAAGGAGAAGAAAAAGATAAGAACGATAACTGACCTGCCGATTTGTCCCACCACTGACGTGTAACTGTAATTATTACAAATACTTGTGCCGTTTGTATGACTTTTTTTCCTTTTTATCCACTGGCATCGAATTTGCCTGAGATATGGATAGAAAATTTTTAAAAAATTAAAAGGGAAAAAAATGAATTTTGAAAAATTTACAATCAAAGCCCAGGAAGCCATTTCTGAAGCTACAAAATTTGCCCGCAATAATGAAAATCAGCAGGTAGAACCAGAACACCTTCTTCATGGATTGATGGCTGATGATGATGGTGTTGTAAATGCTGTCATTAAAAAATACAATGTTCCGCGTGAAAAACTTGCAAGTGAACTGAACCAAAAAATAAATCAATTACCCCGTGTTTATGGCGGATCCCAGGGGCAGGTTTATTTAAGTCAGCAGACAAGCCGTATTTTTGAAATTGCAGAAAAAGAAGCCGAAACATTAAAAGATGAATTTATCAGCACAGAACATATTCTCCTGAGCCTAGTTCAGGGTAGAAACACTATTGCAAATCTGCTCGAAAAGTACGGAATAAACCAGAATGCAATTCTGTCTGCACTAAAAGAAATTCGCGGTAACCAGCGTGTAACAGATCAGAATCCGGAAGCGAAATACCAGGCCCTTGAAAAATACGGCAGAGATTTAACTGAACTGGCGCGGAAGGGGAAGCTTGACCCTGTTATCGGCCGGGATGAAGAAATTAGGCGTGTCTTACAGGTATTATCCCGGCGTACAAAAAATAATCCTGTGCTTATTGGTGAACCGGGTGTTGGCAAAACAGCTGTTGTTGAGGGTATAGCCCACCGCATTGTGTCGGGTGATATCCCGGATAATCTTAAAGACAAAAAAGTAGTCGTTCTTGATTTGGGTGCACTTATTGCCGGTGCAAAATTCCGTGGTGAATTTGAAGAGCGTCTAAAAGCTGTGCTGAAAGAAGTCATTAGTGCAGAAGGCAAAATTGTACTTTTTATTGATGAATTGCACACTCTTGTAGGAGCAGGTGCCACAGAAGGTGCTATGGATGCATCGAATATGCTCAAACCGGCACTTGCCCGCGGTGAATTACATACCATTGGTGCCACTACATTAGATGAATACCGTAAATATATTGAGAAAGATGCTGCCCTGGAGCGGCGTTTCCAACCAGTTCTGATCGATCAGCCTTCGGTGGAAGATACAATTTCAATCCTGCGTGGTCTTAAAGAAAAATATGAGATCCACCATGGTGTGCGAATCCTTGATTCAGCAATCATCTCAGCAGCTGTTTTATCAGACCGGTATATCACAGATCGATTTCTCCCCGATAAAGCTATCGACCTTATTGATGAAGCCGCTTCCCGCTTACGTATTGAGATGAATTCCATGCCGGAAGAACTGGATGATGTTTCACGCCGGATAAAACAGTTAGAGATTGAAGCCGTAGCCCTGAGAAAAGAAAAAGACAAAAAATCCAGAGAAAGGCTTGATGATGTTGTAAAAGAAGCGGCAAACCTGCGCGAGAGATCCAATGAGCTTCAGCTTCAATGGAAGACTGAGAAAGGCATAATCAATGGTATCAATAGTATAAAAGGCAGGATTGATGAATATCGCAGTCAAATGGATCGTTTTGAACGTGATGGCAATCTCGATAAAGTAGCTGAATTAAGATTTGGCAAAATTCCGACGGCAGAACAAGAAATAGCCCAGCTACAAGAACAACTTAAACAGGCACAATCTTCAACAAAACTTTTAAAGGAAGATGTGGAAGATGAAGATATTGCCGAAATTGTTTCTAAATGGACCGGAATACCTGTAAAAAAAATGCTTGAAGGTGAAAAAGAAAAGCTACTGAAAATGGAGGAAAGACTCAGCCTTCGCGTTATCGGGCAACCGGAAGCTATTACTGCGATTTCCAATGCAATCCGCAGATCCCGCGCCGGGTTAAGTGATCAGAACAGGCCGCTTGGTTCATTTATCTTTCTTGGATCAACAGGAGTGGGAAAAACAGAATTAGCCAGGGCATTAGCTGAATTTCTTTTTGATGATGAATCAAACATTGTTCGTATTGATATGTCAGAATATATGGAACGTCACAGTGTTTCGAGATTAATCGGTTCACCACCCGGTTATGTTGGGTATGAAGAAGGCGGTCAGCTAACAGAGCAGGTAAGAAGAAAACCATACTCTGTTGTTCTGCTGGATGAAATTGAAAAAGCACATCCCGAAGTTTTTAATATTCTTCTCCAGGTTTTAGATGATGGCCGATTGACCGATAACAAAGGCAGAACGGTCAGTTTTAAGAACACTATAGTTATTATGACATCGAATATGGGTGCTGAATATATCCGGAGTGTTACAGAAACAACACGTACTGAAAACCTGGATAAAACATATGAAGATATAAAAATCAATGTTATGCAGGTTCTCAAAAAGTCACTGCGGCCAGAATTTTTAAACAGAATAGATGATATTATTGTTTTTCACCCGCTGAGCAGGCAGCATATTCGGGAGATTGTAAAATTACAGTTTAAATACGTTCAGAAAATATTACTTCAAAAACAAATTGAAGCGGAAATATCAGAAAATGCTCTAGATTTTCTGATGGAAAACGGATACGATCCGGCTTATGGAGCCCGACCGCTTAAGCGGCTTATACAAAAGCAATTAATTGATCACATCGCGCGGGAAATTATTGCCGGTAACATTGGAGAAGGACAAAAGATAACTGTTGATGCGGATTCAGGAGGCATTAAAATTCATAAAAAATAATTGTCACCTAATTATTGATAATGCATCAAATCGCTAAAACGGAAAAAAATATGAAAAATAAATATATCAAATTTGGTTTGTTTGCAGTTCTTGGTGCTATTGCCGGTTTTTCCTATTATTATTTTATTGGCTGCTACAGTGGAAGCTGTCCAATCAGCAGCAATCCCTATATAAGTACTGTTTATGGTGCAGCTGTCGGACTACTGATGGGCTGGGATAATAAGAAGAAAAAGTCAAAGGAAGTGCAGAACAGTTAAAATACCATATTAATTTTACTTAAGGGGTGTTGGATATTATCCGCACCCCTTTTTTTATTTAACATGAATTAAAAACATTCGATAATTGACCATGAATATATTAATAATATCGGTTTTTTTAACGATTAATCACTTATGGCAAATTTTTAATGGAAAACCTTTTTTATCTTGACCGCCTTGATGACTGGCTGGATGGAATGAACACAAAAGAACTCAAAGAAATAGATTATAAATACCTTGGAGATACAAGAGTTAACCTGGGGCATTACGAAGAACTGTTTGAAAAAGGCTTGGATCTTATCAAAACAGAACCATATCCAAAGGATCTGTTACTTAAGATTCTCGATGAGTATATGTTGCGTCTTGGTGAACTGCCCAATTTTGAAGCAAATTCACTTAACAACGGTCACTTCGATGAAGAAACAAAAGAAAAACTGAAGGCCCTTGTTCTTTTTGGTACGCAAGCCGCTTTAATAAAAGAAAATTCAAGCATTCTTAATCATTTTCAGACAGTTAACCGTAATTATCGTGATTTACTGAGCGTAGTAACACATGAATTTAAAAATTCCCTAACGTCGATTTATGGCTATAACAGGATAATAAGTAAAAGGATTTCAGAAGGCAGAACTGAAAAACTGGAAGAAATAACAGCACAAGTAGACAGGCTTTCAAAAAAGTTGTTTTCACTGGTTGAAACATTGCTTAACATGTCTCTTATTGAGCAAAACAAATTAAAACTTGAAAGCCGGAATTACGGACTTATCAATGAAGTTATACAACCCATTATAGATGAACTGTATGTTCAGCTGCAGGAAAAAGGAATGGCGATTGAAATCATTTCTAAAGAAGATGAGTTAAAGCTGACCGGAGACCCGGCACTTTTTCAGATTGTTCTTCGCAATCTTGCACTGAATGCAATTCAATATGGATTTGAAAATACGGATATTGAAATTCGTATAGAAAAAATTATCGACCGAATCCTGATTGAAGTTTTTAACAAGGGAAATGGACTTGAAAAAAAGTATATTAATCGTATCTTTGACAAGTTTTCAAGGTTTCATACAAAATATAACAAAACTAATATTGGAATCGGATTGTTTACTGTAAAACATATTGTTGAACTGCATGAAGGATCAATCACAGCAGAATCAAAACCCGGCGAATGGATGCGCTTCTTAATAAACCTCCCTGTGAAACCCTTAAAGGAATAGTATGCGCGATATTTTACGTTTCCATGTTCCATGTAAAATTGAATATACAAAACTTGTAGAAGATTTTATCAAGATATCAGCCCGTTATCTTCATCCGAATGGATCAAATGATTTTGTAACAAAACTTTGTTCTGTAATGAATGAAGTTTTTATAAACATTGTAAGGCATTCTAATACAGCCGCAGAAAATGAAATTATCCGTTTCCAATTTGAGATAGGATTGAAATACTTCTCAATTTCTATTTATGATTATGGTCCAGGTTTTAAAGCCGATGGCAATATCCCGCCATATCCCAAAGAATGTATCGGGAAAAAATATAAATTGCGTGATGTGATTGACGGAATTGTTTATTATAAAGTTCTCGATCCGTTTAGCATCTCTTTTGAATTTGAAGAAAAGCAGGATGTTGAACTGGATGACCTGGCAAATTTTGATAAATTAGCAGACAACGGCTTGGGAATGTCTATCGTTACAAAATTAATGGACACAGTTACCTACTCCTATGTTGGGAATGGAAAGTTTGACTGGAAACTTACCAAAACTCTTGATTAATAAATCTCAGAAAAACAATAATCCTGTACATATTTAAATTCAATGGAATTCCCGTTTAAAATTTTAACGGGAATTTTCTTTTTATTTTAAACATTCTTTTACATAAATTTCTGAACTAACATAAATAATACAGGTTTTTATTGATGCTTGATGTTCTGGCTTTTGGAGCACATCCGGATGATGTAGAACTTTTTTGCGGTGGTTTATTATCAAAGCTTAAAAAACAGGGTAAAAAGGTTGGTATAATCGATCTTACCCGAGGTGAAATGGGAACACGCGGTACACCGGACATACGGGAGCAGGAAGCTAAAGAAGCAGCAAAAGTTTTAAATCTGGATGTGCGCGAAAATGCGAAACTTGAAGATGGAAATATTCAGGTTGATGCTTTGTCCAAAAAAGTCGTGATTAATTTTATCAGGAAATATAAACCTAAAATAATATTGGCTCCCTATTGGGAAGATCGTCATCCGGATCATGTTTATGCTTCCCGCTTAGTAAGTGCATCGTTTTTTTACAGCGGGCTTACCAGAATGGAGTCGGAGTATGAAGCTTATCGTCCCAAAAACCTGATATATTATTTTCAACATGAGACTGCCAAGCCGTCTTTTATTGTAGATATTAGTGATGAATTCCCGACAAAAATGAACGCAGTTAAAGCCTATAAAAGCCAGTTCTATAATCCGGACCAGGAAGCACCCAATACTTTCATCAGTCAGCCTGAGTTTCTGGATTCTGTTGAGAACAGGGCGAAATATTTTGGCTTTCAAATAGCTGTTGAATATGGTGAACCGTATTTTGTAAAATCTGCATTAAAGATAGACAACATATTTGATATATTTGCGTAAATTGACTCAATTATCAGAAGGCAAAAAGAGCTATGAGTTTTAAATTCACAAAAGAAAAATTTAAAGAAATTGAAAATGTATTGGATACAAAGTTCGTAAAACGCCGTGACCAATACCGTGCTGTACTTTTTAATACTGAAATGGGGCGAAAGCTTACCATTGAAATTTATCCAGATATCCAGATCGGGAAGAAAACCGGAAACCTTGTTTCAATTTTTACACCTTATACACATTCTCAGCTTCATTTTTGTAATGGATTTGTTGCCAGTGATGTCCTGGAAGAAGTTACTTTTTTTGCCGAGTTTAAAGGCCATCTTTCCGGGATTATTGTTGAAAGACAAGCAGGTTGTTCCATTTTTACTAATGTGGATTCTGAGTTGCTGTCAGGAGATTTTACTAAACTGGCACCTGAAGTAATGCTTTCGGGGATCGCTTTGTCACTTACAGAACCTTTGCTGGAGCATAAATCTGAGAAATAATGCATGCATTGCTCAAGCTTTATATAAGTCATCTGACTTTCGAACAAAATCTTACAGAAAATTCAATTGATGCTTACAAAAAAGACATCACCAGGTATTTAAATTATTTAAACAAAAACGGTATCAACTCACCGGAACACGCACAACCTGTTCATGTGCACAGATTACTCCAGGCTTTAACTGAAATTGGTCTTTCCGAAAACAGTCTTGCAAGAAATCTTTCTTCCATTCGAGGCTTTTATCGATTTTTAATTGGTGAAAGTTATATCGAAAAAGATCCAACAATGCATGTGGACCGGCCAAAAATTCCACGTTATTTACCATCCGTCCTGACGATTGAAGAAGTTAATATGATTCTTGAAATACCAGATATAAAGACATCGCTTGGGCTAAGGAACAGAGCAATGTTCGAAACAATTTATGCTTCTGGTTTAAGGATATCTGAATTGTTAACGCTGCAAACCACGCAAGTTTATTTTGAACAGGAAATACTCAGAATTTTTGGAAAAGGGCGCAAGGAAAGGCTTGTACCCATAACCGAAGACGCTTTAAGCTGGATTAAAAAATATATTGATTTTGCTCGCCCGTCTTTGAATAAAAGTGGACACGGGGGACTTACAATTTTCCTTAATAACCGGGGCAAACCTATGTCCAGAATGGGCTTTTGGAAAATACTGGATGAAGCAGCGCATCTCGCCGGCATCAAAAAAAAAGTGCATCCCCATACCATGCGCCATTCTTTTGCGACACATTTAATTGAAAATGGAGCCGATTTAAGAGCAGTTCAGGAAATGCTGGGTCATTCTGATATCAGTACAACACAAATCTATACACATCTGGACCGCAGCCATATTGAAAAAGAGTATCGAAAATTTCATCCCAGGGCCTGAAATAAATTTGGAACAGACGAATTGAAATAAGTTTAAAATATATATACCTTTAAAAGTTAGTTAAAAACAGCCTGATTATGGATCAAGAAAAATTTCAAGAATTAAAATCGCTTACCGGATTTTACGGAAGAAGCCAGAAAGTTGAAGACCTGCTGCAAACAATTGCCATGGTTGCACCCACCGATCTTTCTGTTTTGATTATTGGGGAAAGCGGCACAGGAAAAGAAGTTGTTGCCAATGCAATTCATTCTTTAAGTCAGCGAAAATCGAAAACCCTGATATCGGTTAACTGTGGTGCTATACCGGAAGGCATTCTGGAATCAGAATTATTTGGTCATGAAAAAGGATCGTTTACCGGTGCGGTCGGGCAGAAAAAAGGATATTTTGAAGCGGCACATAAGGGTACTATTTTTCTGGATGAAATTGGTGAGATGTCCCTTAATACACAGGTCAAACTTTTACGTGTTTTGGAAACTTCGGAATTTATGCGTGTTGGTGGAACAGATATACAAAAAGTAGATGTACGTTTAATCGCTGCAACGAACAGAAACCTTGAACAGGCAGTTAATGAGAATGAGTTCCGGCGGGATTTGTATTACCGGCTCAAGGCGATTACTCTGGAGATTCCGCCGTTACGCAGAAGAAAAGAAGATATACCTGAACTGGTTGCTTTGTTTGCGAAACAATACGCTGAAAAAAACAATATTACATTTAAAGGTTTTTCGCCTGATGCTGTCGAAGAAATGATGCGCTATGAATGGCCCGGAAATGTAAGGGAGTTGCGCAATTTTATTGAGACTTCCATCATATTGAATCGGGGTGAAGTGGTTCGTTCCGAGTTCGTACTTTCGTCACTTAATATAAGATCGTCACATACTGATGCATTACCAATGCCTGTTAACAAATCGCCGGAACAAGCTGAAAGAGAACTAATTTACAGAACTTTAATTGCTTTAAAGCTTGATATGACTGAACTTAAACAAATGTTCAGTAATTTTCTGCAACGCGGAATTCAGGAAAGAAGTTATAATGAACTACCGGATGAAGAAATAATTGGCAATGAAATCGGGGTTAATGAAATTAAACCGACAACACTCTCTGGTATGGAGCGTGAGATGATAAAAGAAACGCTCAACAAATACGCCGGTAGCAGAAGAAAAACAGCACGCGCCCTGCAAATAAGTGAACGTACATTATACCGGAAGATTAAAGAATACGGCTTATAAATTTATCAGGCTCATTTGTGATGTGTTTTAAGAATAAGATGAATAAATATTTTATATTGACCGCAATGATTTTTAGTTTGTTCGCCGGTTGTGGATATTATTCTTTTAAAGGTGCACTGCCATCTTATTTGAAATCTGTCGCAATTCCGATTTTTGTCGACAGAACGGCATATCCCGGGATACAGGAACTGATAACCGACAGTGTGATTGAAGCATTCGTTACAGACAATACTTTAAAAGTTGTTGATGAAAGCAAAGCCGATATCATACTAACAGGAACGATTCAGTCTGTAAATCAAAGAGCAGCTGCGGTGAAATCTGGAGAAACGGTTTCAGAGTATCAGATTTATGTTAATGTTAAAGTAGTCTGTGAAGACGTTAAAATGTCAAAAAAACTCTATGAAAAAGTATTCAGTCAATACGGTTTAATGTCGAATACTGGTGGACAAGATGAAAAAGACGCCGCAATAAACAGTGCAGTTGAACTGATTACAGAAGATATAGTCAACACTACTTTAGGTGGTTGGTAATTAAAAAAACCGGATTAAATTATGGCAGACCAAAATCAATTAATGGACAAAGAGTTTATCCTATTTGCAAGTAAAGCGAACAGGCTGATTAAAGAAGGCAATGTAAAACATGCTTTAAACCTGTGTGAAGCAGGTGTAAAACGTTTTCCTTCTTATGCTCCTGGGCATTTTGTCCTGGGATTATGCTACGATCAAAGCGGGCAACGGGAAGAAGCAAAAAGCGAATATGAGAGAGTGCTTGTTTATGATCCGGGACACACAAAAGCAATGCAAAAACTGGCAGAGTATTATGAAACAAACGGATTACCCGAAGTTTCCAATGAGTGGCTTGTCAATGCGGCATTGTATAATCCACTTGATAAAAATTTAATAAACCAAATTATTGAAAGAGAATTATATGACCGTCTCAATCCTGATGTTGAATCAGAAAAAGAGACAAACGAAACTGAAGATGAATTATTTAATATATCACGGGAAGATGTCGCTTCCGATATTGAAGAAGACTTGGTTTCATTAGAAACAGAAACGGACCCGCTTTCTGAGATTGACGCTGATAAAGATCTTGCAGATTTACAAAGTGAAGTTGAAAACTCCGAGCCGCAAAAAGAAGCAGATGATGAGCCGGTTATTGAAAAACTCGACCCGCTTTCGGCAAATGCACATTATACCCAAGACAATCCTGATGAAAAGGATGTCGAGAAGGAACCGGCAAAAAAACCCGATCTTAGTCAGTATGCTAACCTGGAAGATGATTTTTCTACAATAATGGAAGGTTATTTCGACAAGGAAGAGCCAAAGAAAGAAAAATCGACAGAAGAAAATGATGACTGGATTGAAGTTGAAAATCTGTTAATGGATGAAGAAATGCCATTTGAAGCAGAACCCGGTGATGAAAAAGATCGATCCGCTGCAGAGAATTATAAGGATATTGATCCCATGGCAGACGTTGCCCAGGATGAAACAGAATTACTTCTTGAAGAATTGTCAAGTTCTGATGATGAATCTGACTTGGATGACATGGCTGAAAATTTAGGTGAAAAGGGTAAAACATCTGAATTGGTGCCACCTGTTGATGCAGATGAAACTATTCTGATTGTTGATGATTCTTTACCGTACGAAGAGTCTGAATCTGATCAGTTACTTGAAAGCCCGCAACCTGAAGAAAATGCCCCATTTCAACCCCAAAGCACCGAGCCAGAAGAAGTTCATAATACTCCTTTCAAATTTGAACAAATTCCGGTTCAGGAATCCGATGAGCCTTTGACTGATGAAGAAGTCGGTATTAAAGATCTGATGGAGAATCCAAACCTTGTTACGCCTACTTTCGGTGAAATTCTAATTGCCCAACGTAAGTTTTTTGAAGCACGGCATGTTTTTCAGGAATTATCTAAGCGTGAGCCTGACAACACACGCATTCTGAAGAAAATTCAGTTTTTGGACAAATTCCTGGAAGCACAAAATTCATTTTAACACCGTGATTTTTGATGTCCAGATATGTTTTTTTTATCATTTTCTTTTTAGTCGCTTCAGCAGCTGCGAAAGATTTTTTTGTAAAATTATCAGAAACAGGCAAACAAAATCGCTCCGAATTACTTTTACAACAAAATAATTCCAGTTTAACTTCTGCATCCCGATCAAAAAAACCTAATCTTATTTACAAAGAAATAATACCGCAAAAATCAATGGAAAGTAAGTTTTCGGACTGGATGCTTATTTCCGTGCCTGATGATACAGATCCTGAAACGCTCAAAACAAACGAAAATATAGCTTTTGTTGAGCCCGCAGGTCATTTCAAAATTGATTTTGAAAGTGCTGACTCATTATCTGCTGATCAATGGTATCTTGATAAAATTGATTTGACTGCTGCCTGGAAAAAAACAAAAGGAAACAAAAAAGTTATTGTAGCAATTATTGATACAGGGATTGATTATGTGCATCCTGATTTGCAAAAATCAATTTGGATCAATACAGGAGAAGACATAAATGGAAACGGCATTTTTGATCCGGAAGATATTAACCATATTGATGATGATGGAAATGGTTATACAGATGATGTCGCAGGGTGGGATTTCACAGATGCACCGCGCTTTGCAGATGGAGGCGATTATAGTATTCCTGACAATGAACCCTGGGATGAGTTTGGTTCCGGGCATGGTACCCAGGTTGCCGGTATTATTGCAGCCACAGACAATAATACTATCGGGATTTGCGGAATCGCACCGGGTGTAAAAGTAATGAATTTAAGAGCAGGAACTGCAAGTGGATATCTGGAAGAAGATGATGTTGCTAAAGCTATCGTTTACGCGATTGAAAATGGCGCTTCAATAATTAATATGAGTTTTGGTGATATTGCGTTATCAAGATTTTTAAAGGATGTCATTCAATATGCTTATGAAAAAGGCATCGTCATGGTTGCTTCATCAGGAAACAGCGCAACCAATGAGACACATTTTCCTTCCGGTTTAAGCCAGACCATTTCAGTTGGAGCAAGCACTGAAAATGACGGGTTAGCGGGTTTTTCTAATTTTGGTAATACCATAGACCTTGTTGCCCCCGGGACTGAAATGGTCAGTACAGCGGTTGGAAATACTTACAACAGTGTAAACGGGACTTCTTTCAGTGCCCCGGTTGTAAGCGCTGTTGCAGCTTTAATCTTATCTGAAAACAATACAGCTACTGTTGAACAGATCAGAAATATTTTAAAAAGCTCATCAGATGATATTCTTTATAATGGATGGGATTCTTATAGTGGAGCTGGCAGAGTCAATGCCGGCAAATCTTTAAATATTCCATTTGGTGGAAAACTGCGGATTGATTCACCGGCTGCTTTTAGCGCAAGTTCTGCGGATAATATTGTTGTGCAAGGCAGTGCAGCTCATCCAGATCTGCAATCTGTTACTCTTGAATATGGCTTTGGAGAGTCGCCACCGGAATGGTTCCTTTTGAATAAATTCGAGAATGAACAGATTCTTGATGACACATTGGGTACTTTAAATTGCAGTACATTTCCTGATACTATTCTTGCTCTTAAACTGAAGATGAAACTGTTGAATGGTTCCGTAGACGAGCTTCACACAAATTTTTCTATAGATCGCTCTGTACCACGAATCAGCGATATTAATATTATTCCGCTATGGGACGGCACGTCTTCATCTGTATTGGTGACGTTCAGGACAGATGATATTTGTAATGCAGAATTATTATTAAAATCAGAAAATAGTAATGGTGAATTTGAATCACTTGCATCGCCATTTGAAACAACTCAGCATCGTATAAAAGTGGACGATGAGTTCGCGGGAAAATTAGATTTGTTTAAGATCAGGGTTCGAAATGGCAGTAATCTGCGGACAGAAAATGATAATAATGGACACTTGTTTAAACTTAGCTTTACCCACAACACCGTATTGGAAAATTTTTCCCGGGTTGACTGGAATCTGCCTTGTGGTTATGTGTTCAATCAAAGCACGGATCTAGATCATGATGGAAACCGCGAAATTATATTAAGCCGCTATAGTGATGATTTTGCTTTTGGACCAATTGAAATATACGAGTTTAATAACGGGCGTTTTGATCTCCGCTTAAAAACTTCGTTTACGGCTATACCACGCGCTGCCGGTGATGTTGATAATGACGGTAAAAGTGATATGCTGCTGGGATTTGGTCAATTTACTTTTTTATATGAAGCTCCAGATTATAACACCTTCCCGACTGAATTAATCTGGCAGGATACGAGTGATTTCTGGGGTGCTGCGTATACAGATTTGGATAATGATGGAAAATCTGAAATTTGCGGACGTATAGGAAGTGATTATGTGTTACTTGAAAATACGGAAGATAACACCTTTGTAAAAACGGCGACATTAATAAACAGCAGCCCGGGTGAAAATCGCCAGGGAATTCCTAAAATAGAAATCTGTGATCTCAATGGTGATGGGAAAAAAGATCTTTTTTATGGTGACTATGATGGTGATATTCTTGGGTTTTCTATGATCTCTGATAATGTATTTGAGCAAATTGCCCATTTTAAGTCTATTCATCTTAATGCGACTGAAATGCTGACATCCGACAAAGAAGGATTACTTCTGTCAGCAACTCATACATCATCCGAGTTTAATTATGAACATGAATTTGATGCACGCTACTGGTCGGTTGAAAGCTTTGTAAATCCATTAATCAGCACAGCTTCGATTGATACAGTTAACACTTTTGGTTTCAGTGATACCCGTGATTTTGATAGTGGACTTGTTTATAAGCAATTTGATGACCGGTTATTCTTGTTTGCATCCTTTTTCCCGGATTTGTTTGTTTTTGAAAAAAAGGACAAGCAGTGGCAGATAGTATGGCATTCTTCTGAAACCAGATCTAATACGGTTCTTGTGGATGATTTTGATGGTGATGGTTTTGATGAATTTTATTTTAATACGGGCAAAGCAATATCGGGATACACCAATAAAATTTCTGAGAGACCGCAACCACCCTTATTATTGCAAACTATAATCCATGATAGTGCAAGAATTGATGTGAGATGGCAAAAAGTGCAGAATGCTTGGTTATATAATGTGTATCGTGGTAATGAAAAAGAAAACCTGCATAAGATTGCTTCAACTGACTCAACCTTTTTCCCGGACAGCACTGTAATTACCGAAGAAAAGTATTACTATGCTGTAACATCTGTTGATTCTGTATATGCGATACCTGAAAGCTTTTTCAGCGTAATTGATTCGGCAAAGACAGGTCTTTCACCAAAATTTGAGTCGCTTGAATTTGTGAATGACAGGCAGATGATCATATATTTTGATAAAAAACTTGCCTTTTTAAATACATCACCCGTTAAAATTTTACGCAGCAGGGGAATGCTAAACTCTAGTTCGGATATTCTGACAAATGGGGAAAAAGCGATTCTGGTAAGTTTCGCGGATCCTTTTTTAAACACGGTGCCCGACACATTAATTCTTGAAAATGTTTTCAGTGCAATCGGGGTTCCTCTATCTGCAACGTTCCGGAGAATCCCATTTATTTATATGACATCGGATGCAGCAAAGCCTTATGTTAAAGAGAGTTTTTGGCAATCAGATAAGACTTTGCAAATTCAATTCAGTCAAAACATGATTCCTGCTTTATTGCTGGATGTTAATAATTACAAATTATATCCATCGGGTTCTGTGAAAAATGCACACCTTGCAGACAGTTCATCTAAGTCTGTATTACTCACCTTTAATGATCAAACCATTATAGGGGCAAAAGGACAGCAAAGCTATCTGGAGTTAATAAATTTAAAAAGCACCAGCGGTATTTTGATGGATGAAGCAAATATTATTAACCTTTTTAAGGTACAAACAGAGCTGGAGAAAATAGTCATATATCCGCAACCGTTAAAAGCCGGGAATGCTCAACTGATGTTTTCAAACCTTCCGGATGGTGATTTTTTAATCCGGATATTTTCAATGAATGGAGCGTTTATCCGCGCAATAAGCAGAGATTCATATTATGGCGGTATACCATGGGATTTAAAAGATTCGCATGATGAAAAAGTGCCAAGCGGGGTATATTTATATGATATTCACTGGAATGGAAAGACAAAACAGGGTAAACTAGTTATTGTCAGATAAAGGAATAAAAATGAGATATCAGAATCCATTAATTGTAGGGGTAACAGGCGGAATGGGCAGCGGGCAGTCGACCGTCTGTTCTTTTCTGGAAAAATGGGGATGCAAAGTCATCAATGCAGATGCTCAGGCTAAAGAAGTAATAAGCAAGAATAAACAGCTGCAGCATGATTTAAAAAAGGTTTTCGGAAATGATATATTTTTTAATAACAATACACTGAATGCAAAAAGACTGGCAGAACTTGCATTTAATGATGAGCTGCAGACACGAAAATTAAATCAGCTGGTGCATCCGCGAATGGTAGAAAGCCTGATTGAAGAAATGGAACGAGCTCGCTTTTCAGGCAGATTTCCAATGATTGTAATTGATGCAGCTTTAATTTTTGAAATTAGTATTGAACGTAATTTTGATTATATAATTACAGTGCATGCATCCATTAAATTACGTCAGCAACGCGTTTTTCAACGTGACAATATTTCCAGAAAACAATTTAATGACCGGGTTTCAAAACAGCTTCTTTTGGAAGATAAGGTTAAATGGTCGGATTATGTTATCTATAATAAAGGAACTGTTGAAGAACTGGAAACAAATACCCGCAAGATATTTGATGATCTAATGGCAAAACAAAAACAATCAGAAAAAAAAGCTGCTAGTTAAAAACAAATTTATGAACGACATGAGCGATACCTCTTGTGTCATCCAGTTTTTCAAAATCCCGCCAGCGACGAATATTCTTCTTTATACATTCTTCCACTAAACGGTTTCTGATCGTTGAGTTGATAATATTAATACTTCCTGGGAGAACATATCCATCCGGAGCAATTTTAAATTCAACTTTTACATATCCGCTGCTAACCGTATTGCTCCTTAATGCTTTTTGATAACAAGACTCAATAATACTGCTTTTTCGGTAAATCACACGTAAAATTTCATCCTGATCCCTGAACCCGTATTCTTCTTTTTCCTGTTGTTCTTCAACAAGATATTCAGGCATGTCAAGATAAAGATTGGCGGTTCGATAGATCTTGTATTCATAAGGATCACGCATAAGATCTTCCCCGGGATCTTTGGCATAATCAGCCCTTGCCTGATTGGAGCGCTTAAAAAAACGTGTACCTTTGTTGCCGCTGTCTTCCCCGCTGAGTTCTTCAATTTCCATTGAACCTATATCAGTTTCCGGTAAACCGGCATAGGGATTAATTTTACCCGAAGCCGAAAGATCCTTTACGATTTTTTCCCGGCCGGATCCTGCCTTATTGGAAGGTGGAATGTAAAAGTCCGGCTTTTCTTCGGGCTGCTGTTCAATAAATTCTGTTATAGATTCGTTGCGGAATTTTTCAATAATTAGTTGTTGATAACGATCAGCAATTTCCTGGTGTATCTCGAGTGAATTAAATGAGATATTTGCCAAAAATATTACAACTAGAAAAGTGAATATTATGGAGGCGAGCATTATGTATGGAAGATAATCGCCGCTTCGCCTAAGCAATTTTCTTCCAAAAATATTTTCAAATTCCCTTTGAGTCATCCGGTTTCCAAAAAATTCGATTTGTTTTGCGGTTGCTTATAATAAGAAACAACGACTAAGGTATGGTGATTAAAGTCACTAAGAATACATCATTGCTTTTATCTATAGCAGATTATTTTGATTTTAAATTTTCTTTTTAGAGTTGTAATATTTATTCTTAATGTTGAGCGGAAAAAAACTTACAAATTTCTACTGAAAAATGAAAATTTTGATCAAAAATATTCCTCAATATTTATGCTAAATAATTCATCTCATTTATGGATTTATTGAAGAATTGGGACAACATATTTCTTGAATTAATACAATGACTAAAAAGGAACAGGAGGCAATTTATGTTAAACCACATTTGGTTCTGGATGATAATAGGCAGTTTGTTTATTGCTGCGGGAACAGATATTTATAAAGAAGTAACTGCACCACCAAATGCGGAGCAACAGGCAAAAAGAAATCTAAGTACCGATACAAAACTCGGCCAGGTAACCGATGCTGCAATTAAAGCTGCATCAACAGGTGTTGAAATTGCCATCGGCCTTGTTGGTGTGATGGCATTGTGGCTGGGCATAATGAAGATAGCCGAAGAAGCAGGATTTATCAAAATTCTGGCTAAGATTGTACAACCCATAACGCGACGCTTGTTTCCAACCATTCCACCGGATCATCCTTCAATCGGATCAATGATAATGAATATTGCCGCGAATATGCTTGGTTTAAGTAACGCAGCCACTCCATTAGGATTAAAAGCCATGGAAGACCTGCAAACATTAAATAAGGATAAAAGTACTGCAAGTAATGATATGATTACATTCCTGGTTATAAATACAAGTGCAATAACTTTAATCCCGGCTTCGGCTATTGCAATCCGTGCATCATTGGGATCATCTAATCCACAGCAAATTATAGTACCATCGATTATTGCCGCATCTATGGCAACGATTGTTGGTTTAACAACTGTTAAGCTGATCCAGTATTTTCAAGGGAAAAAAAGCTTAAAAGCCACGGAGGACAAATAAATGGAAATTTTTAAAAGTATTATCGACTGGATGTCTATTCTGGCTATTCCGCTGATTATTCTGTTTTTTATTGGTTATGGTGGTTTAAAGAAGGTTAAGGTGTACGAGGTATTTGTAGAAGGTGCAAAGGAAGGATTTAATGTTGGTGTAAAAATTATTCCTTACCTGGTGGCAATGCTTGTGGCAATTGCCATGTTTCGTGCAAGTGGGGCGCTGGATGTTTTAACCTGGATGGTTGCTCCGGTTACAAACCTTATTGGTATGGCTCCGGAACTTTTACCGATGGCATTGATGAGACCACTATCCGGCAGCGGATCACTTGGTGTTATGACAGAATTAATGAATACACATGGTGTTGATTCTCTAATAGGTTTTACAGCTTCAACTATGTTTGGCAGCACTGAAACAACATTTTATGTAGTTGCTGTATATTTTGGTGCAGTCGGTATCAGAAATACCCGTTATGCAATAACCGCCGGTTTATTGGCCGATCTTGCCGGATTGATAACAGCAGTAGTTTTATGCCGGATTTTGTTTTGAACAGTATATTTAAGAATATAGGATTGTTTGACATTTTGCCTTGAATGATTGATATTACGGTTCTAACCACTCACAAGACAAATCATAAAACATATTTCAGAGGGAGCTATGAAATTCAAAGATAAAATTTATGGTGATGTTGGGGTTATTTCATTAAAAGGAAAATTAATGGGATTGCCTGAAACAGATGAGTTGCAGGATGAAGTACGCGCCATGCTTGGACAAAAGATCAATAAAATTGTTCTTGATTTGGATGGTGTAAAATGGATGAATAGTCTCGGGATAGGCGCTATAATGCGCAGCCATACCACTGTAAGCAATTCGGGTGGGCGTTTTTGTCTTGCCAGAATATCCGAAAAAGTAAACAGCGTTCTGGTGCTTACACAATTAATTAATATCTTTGAAACATTTGATAATGTTGATGATGCTGTCAAAAGCTTCTCTTAATACAATTTTTTAAAACAGGAAATATGGTTAGCGAACAGGAATTCGAGCGCCTAAAAGCAGATTACGAAAGACTTAAAACCGGTATTCAGGAACTGGCTATTTTAAATGAAATAGCTACAACCATAAGTTCAACTATTGATCTGGACCGGATTATTGAGACTATTGTAAAAAAATGTATAACTCATTTTAATGTTGATCAGGGTAATATTTCACTGATCTCGCATCAGGAAATGGCTGCTCCGCTGCAAACAATGGTTAGGCAATATGATTCGGATGCTGGCAGAATACCGTTCAGGCTGGACCAACAGCTTATCGGATGGATGCTTGCCAAAAAAGAACCACTAATCATTAATGACATCTCTCAGGATACACGTTTTGCTTTTCTTGGAAATGACATCCCCTACAAATCACTTATTTGTGTAGCTATGATGTATAAAGGAAAATTAATCGGTGTCCTGTCTCTTTTTAATAAGCGAAATAATGAATCATTTGATAAGAATGATTTACGTTTACTATCTATTATTGCTACCGAGTCGTCACAGGTTATCGAAAATGCCCGCTTACTTGAAGAAGAAAAGAAACTGCTTTCTGTAACCGAAGAATTACGCATTTCTGGTTTGATACAACAGAAACTTCTGCCAAGTAATTTGCCGGATATTAAAGGCTACCAGGTTGCTGCAAGTAACATTCCTGCTAAAGAAGTTGGCGGTGATTATTATGATGTTATCAAAATTGATGAACATAAATTTGCATTTTGTTTCGGGGATGTCTCCGGAAAAGGGATGCCAGCAGCGTTGTTAATGTCAAATCTTCAGGCAACGATTCGCTCTTTGATGCTTAGTAATCATGATCCTGCGCTTATTGTTCAGCAAACAAACACACTTATTCATGCAACAACGACTTCAGATAAATTTATTACTTTTTTTCTCGGTATACTGGATGTTAAAAACAATGTGTTTGACTATTGTAATGCCGGACATGATAAACCTTTAGACTACAATAGCGGATCATTTCAGGAATTACAAACTGGCGGTGTTCCGCTTGGATTTCTGCAACATTTTGACTATCAGAAATATTCAATGACTTTTAATCAAAACCAGATTCTTGTTATTTATACGGATGGTGTAACGGAAGCAATGAATCGTAATGAAGATGAATTTGGTCTTGACAATGTAAAAAGTATCGTAAAAAACAATCAGGACAAAAGTGCCCGGGAAATTCTTGATGCTATTCTTGAAGCCATTGATAATCATGCCAGCGGTGCAGAACAAATGGATGATATAACCATGATTGTTCTTAAAAAAAATTAAGTCAGGCTTTAACAAACTCCTTCCTTATAATAACTTATATTCTGAAATATTAAACTTTGTATTTCGTTAAAGTGCTTTAAAAACAATGATATTGAATTTATCGCCGGATATTAAATGATCGGACAATCGATTCTTCATTACCGCATTCTTGAAAAAATCGGAGAAGGTGGTATGGGAATTGTTTATAAAGCTGAAGATTTAAAGCTTAAGAGATATGTGGCTATTAAGTTCTTCCCCAATAGAATTTCTGCGTCTGATACAGAATATTCGCGTTTTCTAACCGAAGCTCAGGCAACAGCCGCATTAAACCATCCCAACATAGCAACCATTCACGCAATAGAAGAATCTGAAGGCCGGATATTCCTGGTTATGGAGTTTATTGAAGGCCTGGAATTGAAAGATATTATTGAAGATTCCTGGAATAAAATCCAATCAAATACCAAAATAAAACAAGCAAAAATTTCAATGTTCACAGATATTGCTATTCAAATTACAGAAGGGTTGCTTGCCGCTCACAGTAAAGGAATAATCCACCGCGATATCAAATCAAATAATATCATGGTTACGGAAAGTGGTAAAGTAAAAATTATGGATTTCGGATTGGCACAGATCGGTGACAGTAAAATTGCCACAGAAAATAAATCTACCTTAGGCACGGTGGGTTATATGTCGCCTGAGCAAACATCCGGGTTGGATGTTGACTATCTTACTGACATCTGGGCACTGGGTGTTGTATTGTTTGAATTATTTAGTGGAAAATTGCCTTTTGAAGGTGCTTACGAACAGGCTGTTTCTTATGCCATTTTAAATGAAGAACCTATCGATGCGGAACAACGTTTGGCACTTGCGCCACCTGCTGTTAAATCAATTATTCTTGAGTGCCTTACAAAAGACAAAAATAAACGCCTTAAAAATTTAGATCAGTTAATTTCAACTTTAAAATCGTTTACCACACCAGATACTTCTAAAACAGAAACTAAAACAGCCATTATTGAACATAAACGGGTCGCTGTTCTTCCCTTTACAAATATCAGCTCAGAAAAAGATGATGAGTACTTTGCAGATGGCATGACAGAAGAATTGATTTCAACCCTGTCAAGGATTGGTGAACTACGGATAATCGCCCGTACATCAGTTATGCAATATAAAGGATCTCAAAAAAATATCGGCCAGATTGGAAGTGAGCTTCATGCCGGAACAATTCTGCAGGGCAGTGTCCGAAAATCATTAAACCAATTAAGAATTTCGGTTCAATTGATTGATGCACAAAGCGAAGAGTTGTTATGGTCACAGGACTATGACCGGGAGTTTAAGGATATTTTTGCCATACAATCCGATATTGCAAAAAATGTTGCAGATGCTTTAAAAGTAAATTTGTTGAATCGTGAAAAGGAAACATTTAATAAACAACCAGTCCCGAATACTTTTGCCTATAACCAATATCTTAAGGCACGTTTTTTCTGGAATAAACGCACTGAAAGCGATTTAATCCGCTGTATAGAATTTCTTGATTCTGCTATTGAATCAGATCCGGATTTTGCACTTGCCTATGCCGCTCTCGCCGATGCTTACATCATTTTTGGCGATTATAATTACCTGACTCCTAATGAAGCTTTTCCAAAAGCACGACAGGCAGCAGAAAAAGCACTGACTATAAATGATAAACTTGCTCAGGCCCATACAGCCTTGGCTTGTATCAAATCTGTTTACGAATGGGATTGGCCGGGTGCTGAAAAAGAATTTGGGCTGGCGCAAAGGCTTAGTGCGGATTACGCCATTTCGCATCACTGGTATGCAATAAATTTTCTTGTGCCCCATTTAAGATATAAAGAAGCGATTATTGAGATTAACAAAGCACTTGAAATAGATCCTTTGTCGCTGATCATAAATACAACGGCCGGGCTGGTTTATTATTTTTCCGGTGAATATAAAAAAGCCATCGAAAAATATGAAGAAACGCTTGCTTTTAATGAAAATTTTGCGGTTGTCTATTATTTTTCAGGCTGGGCTTATGCCCAGGTATCCGACCATAAAAAAGCCATACAATCCATGAAAAAAGCGATTTCAATTTCGGGCGACAGTGTTGCTTTGCAGGCTGAACTGGGATGTGTTTATGCCATGTGTGGTGAAATAAATGATGCTCTTGAGATTTACAGGCAAATCCAGGATACAATCGATAATGAAATTACAAGCGCCTATTCCATGTATTCCATTGCTGCTTTTTATGCCTGCCTGTTTAAAACGGATCTGGCTATTGAATGGCTTTATAAAGCCTACAAAGAAAAATCATACAGACTGATTTATCTGGCAACGGATCCCTGGTTTAAAAAAATTCTCGGTGATCCGCGGACTAAGAAACTCATAGAAAAACTTGGTTTAAAATCGGATTAATTAATTTTACAAGATTTTTCATTCAATAAAGTAATTTTGCACTATTATAGAAATTTTTAACTGGTTAGTTCCGTTTACGTTTTTGTTTCAGCAATTTATAGTGTTGTCTTTCCCAATCTGAAATTTATTAAGGTATCTTTATGGTTAATAAAACCATTTTGCACTATCATATTATTGAGCAGCTTGGTGCCGGCGGAATGGGGGTGGTATATCTTGCTGATGATAAAAAATTAAATCGTAAAGTTGCCCTTAAGTTTTTACCTGTGCACATCGCCAGCCTTGCAGATGACCGCAGACGTTTTAAAGCAGAAGCTCAGGCAGCAGCAGCGCTTAATCATCCAAATATTGCTTCAATTTATGCCATAGAAGAGACAGATGATTACATTTTTATTGCAATGGAATATGTTGAAGGTTCAGAATTAAAGACACTGATTGAAAATGACAAAATTAGCCGTCCAGATAAAAATTTAAATCCAGAAAAGATAATTTTACAGATTGCTGAAGGCCTGAAAGCTGCACACTCCAAAGGCATCGTCCATCGTGATATTAAGAGTAGTAATATTATGGTTACTGCTGCGGGGCAGGTAAAAATAATGGATTTTGGCCTGGCAAAAATTAGCGGTGGTGAAGAGTTGACCCAGGTTGGGGCAACCGTTGGTACAACCGGTTATATGGCACCGGAACAAATCAGGGCAGAAGAAGTCAGTCCTGCAACAGATATATGGGCTTTGGGTGTTATAATCTGCGAACTTTTAACAAAACAACTGCCTTTCCGGGGAGCTTACGAGCAGGCAGTATTTTATTCAATTCTTAACGAAGATGCCCCTACACTGATTGAATTATCTGATGCAGAGAGTGCTTTGTTTCAGAATATATATCAGAGATGTCTTAAAAAAAATCCGCAGGAACGCTATCAGGATCTTCAGCAATTGATAGATGATTTGCATAACGGATCTGACTCTGTAACAAAAGAAATACCTTTAAAACCATTGATTCAAAAAGAACCAGTCAAAAAAAAATATGCTATTCCTTTTACTGTAATTATAGTGGTTTTAGCCTTAGTATGGATCATTTTTAAAAATTACGACAAATGGTTTACCAGCCTTCCTTCTGAGCAGCATGTGGCTGTGCTTCCTTTTGAAATGATCAATGGTGATCCGGAAAAAACGGCATTTTGTGATGGTCTGGTTGAAACAATGACCAGTAAACTTACACAGATGGAACAGTTTCACGGCACGTTATGGGTGGTACCGGCTAGCGAGATCAGGAGAAACAAAGTACAGAGTGCCAAAGATGCACAGATTGCTTTTGGCGTAAATTTGGTGGTATCCGGCAGCCTGCAGATAATGAAGGATCTTATCCGGCTTACAATCAATTTGATTGATGCGGCAGAAATGCGTCAGCTGAATTCTGCAGTTATTGACGTTTCTTCCAACAAGCTTGCTTCATTGCAGGATAAATCTGTTACTGAACTGTTAAAATTGATCAAAATTCAGCTAAATCCGGAATCTGTTAAGATTATCAGTGCTGGAACGACAACTGTTCCCGGTGCTTACGAATTTTATTTACAGGGGATTGGTTATCTGCAGCGTTATGAAAGCAATAATAATCTTGAAACCGCTGTTAAACTGTTCAGCCAGGCAGTTGAACTGGATTCTTCTTATGCATTAGCATATGCCGGATTGGGTGAATCCTATTGGCGATTGTACGAATCCCAGCGTGAAAAAAAATGGATAGATCTGGCCAATTCTGCAAGTGAAAAAGCTATAAGAATCAACGCGGATTTACCGGAGGCAAATAATAGTCTTGGTTTGGTTTATGCGGGTACAGGAAGGTATCGTGAAGCAATTGATGTGTTTGACCGTGCCCTGGCCAATGATCCCACCAACGCAGCTGCTTTGCGTGGCACTGCTGCAGCTTATGAAGCGCAGCAGCAAATGGATAAAGCTGAATCTGTTTATAAGAGAGCGATAGCATTAAAACCCGATTATTGGGGCGGGTATAATGCATTAGGTGTGCTTTATTTTAAACAGGGAAAATATGAAGAAGCTATAACCCAATTTCGCCAGGTAATAAAATTAACCCCCGATAATGCACGTGGTTACAGCAATCTTGGCGGGATATATTATATGATCAAACGTTTGCCTGAAGCCAAAGAAATGTTTGAAAAATCACTTGATATAAAGAAAACTTACCGGGTTTGTTCCAACCTTGGCACACTCTATTATATTGAACAAAAATATGATGAAGCTGCCTATATGTACGAAATGGCGCTTGAATTAAACAAAGCGGATTACCGGATCTGGGGAAACCTGGCATCGGCATATTTCCGGTCAACCAAAAATAAAACCAAAGCACCATCTATTTATCAAAAAGCGATCGATCTTGCTGAAGAGATAAGAAATGTTAATCCATCTGTCAGTGATGTTGTTGCTGATATTGCCGGTTATTATTCCATGCTCGGACAGAAAGAAAAAGCATTAAGCTATCTCAAAGAGGCCCAGCAGCAAGATCAAAATAATGCATATGTTGCCTATGTAAGTGGTACAACATATGAACAGCTGGGAGAAAGAGACAAAGCTATTGAATGGCTGGTAAAAGCAGTTAAGGAAGGTTATAGTCTGGGCGAAATTGAAAGCCAGCCCGAGTTAATCAATGTTGTAAACGATCCAAAATATAAATTACAGATTAAAGGTTAATCAACCAGGGGGTATAAATGAAGAAATATATTCAGGCATTACTGATGCTCATAATAATAATGTTTGCAATAAATATGCTTGCAGTAAACGATGCATCTGCGTTGCCAAAGAATGAAGTGGATATCGTTATCAAGAAGATAGACGGTAAGTGGAAGGTTTTTGATGCAACCGATTCAACAATTACCCACGTCAAAGCAAAAAAAGGGCAAAAAATAACCTGGACTGCCGAGGGCACAGATGTTTATTTCCAATTTATGGATGAAAAACTTGTAGGGAAGTTTAAACATGCCTTAAAAGACGGTAAAAAGATTAGTTTAAATATAGGCCCGAATGCCAAAGTGGGTGAGAACAGTTACGCTGTTTTTTGTACTGCGGATATGGAGTTTGCAGAGGGAAATTCTCCTCCAATAATTATCGTTGAAAACAATTGATATATCTTTTTTGATTTTTGAATAAAATTTTGTTTTAGGAGAATTCGGAGAGTTTAAATGGAGCATTTGCTCGGTAAAAAAATCCTTCACTACCAGATAGATGAACAGGTTGGCAAGGGCGGCATGGGCATTGTTTATAAAGCTTTTGATACTAAGCTGCAGCGTGATGTTGCCATCAAATTTTTGCCGGAACATATTATGGCAAACAGTAAAGAAGGCGAACGCTTTATGGTTGAAGCACAGGCAGCTGCAGCTCTAAACCACCCAAACATTGCTACCATTCATGCCATTGAAGAAGATTCCAAACCAAAAACTGATGATAATACACGGTTTATTGTTATGGAGTTTATTAATGGACATGAGCTGAAAGATATCATAGAAGAAAAACGCCTGACAGTCGATCAGGCGATTGACATTGCTATTCAGATTGCCAGGGGATTGCAGGCCGCACACAAGAAGAATATAATCCACCGAGATATCAAAAGCAGCAATATCATGATTGCGGAAGACGGCCAGGCTAAAATCATGGATTTTGGTCTGGCAAAAATTGCTGATAAGTCGCTTGTTACAGTCGAAGGAACCACACTTGGCACGCTGGCATATATGTCTCCTGAGCAGGCACAGGGTTATCCGGCTGATAATCGTTCGGACATTTGGTCGTTTGGGGTTGTCTTTTATGAAATGTTGACAGGAGAACTTCCCTTAAAAGCAGAACATAAAGGCGCCTGGACCTATGTGATAGTGAACGAAAAACCTGAAAAACCCAGTTCCCTGAATTCTACTATTTCCACAAAGCTTGATGATATTGTGCTAAAAATGATGGAAAAAGATCCCAAGCATCGCTTTCAATATGCGGGCGAAGTACTAAAAAGTTTGATGGAATTGAAGAGTGGTGTTACTGAAAAGAAAGAAGATGACAGCAAGGTTATTGCAGTATTGCCATTTGAAAACATCAGCCCGGATAAAGACGCGGACTACTTTGCGGCCGGCCTTGCAGAAGAGCTGATCATTAATCTTTCCAAGATAAAAGATATGAGTGTGGTATCACGCACCACAACGGCCCAGTACAAAGACACAAATAAGGACATAAAAACCATTGGACGCGAGCTGGAGGCCCGTTACATCATGGAAGGTAGTGTGCGTAAATTCCAGGATAACCTGCGTATTTCAGTTCAACTGATCGATGTGGCTAAAGGCACGCAGTTGTGGTCGGAAACATACAAAGGTAAGGTGGAAGATGTTTTTGATATCCAGGAACAGGTTTCAAAGCAAATAGCAGATGCCTTGCTGCTTAAACTTTCTCCGCAGGAAAAAATTACACTGACTAAAAGAGCAACACTCAATGCTGAAGCATTTGATTACAACCTTAGAGCACGTGAATTCCTTAATCAACGAAGTATGACCAAAATAAAAGTGGCAATTCAATTGTTTGAAAAAGCCCTTGAACTGGATCCGCGCTATGCCAATGCGTATGCCGGATTAAGTGAATCCTTTGCAACATTATACCAGGTTTTTGATAAAAAAAGCGAATGGCTGGATAAAGCGATTGAATCCGGTATGAAAGCGTTAATGTATGATTCTTCTCTTTCTGAAGCTTACGCTTCAATGAGTTTATGTTATTTCAATAAACAAGAATATAATGAAGCTCTCGAAAGCAGTAAAAAGGCAATTGATCTCGACCCGCATAATTATATTGCGCATTGGACCATAGGCAGAATTTATCATTCAACGGATCAGGATAAAGAAGCCCAGCAATATTTTACCAGGGTCATTGAGATTAATCCGGATTTTTACGTCGCTTATTCTGATTTGCTGATGATTTATGAGCGTTTAAATGAGAAGCAAAATTATGACCAGTTGCTAAAAGCAGAATTACAGGTTTATCCCAGATATTTGATACAATTTCCGGATGATGCCAGGGCCCGGATGTTCTATGCCATTGCACTGGCGCAAGTAGATAAAATAGAAGATGCAAAAATTCAGGCTGCTAATGCCCTGGAGCTTAATCCTAATGATTCATTGATGATTTATAATGCAGCTTGTTTTTATTCAAGAATAGGTGACAAGCAAAAAGGAGTTGAACTATTGAAAAAATCCATTGAAGCAGGTCACCAGGATTATGAATGGTTCAAAAGAGACACAGATCTTGATACTATCCGTGAAGAACCGGGTTATATTGAACTGATGAAAGACAAATAGTAATGTTAAACTCACTTAATGACAAGAAAAATATTTGGCCGAAGGAACAGGAATGATCGGTAAAACAATTCTGCATTATAAAATCCAGGAAAAATTAGGCGAAGGCGGCATGGGTGTTGTTTATAAGGCCCAGGATTTAAAACTGAAACGAGATGTTGCCATAAAGTTTTTACCCAAACACATTGCCGCAAATACGGAAGAGCGTAAACGTTTTGAAGTTGAAGCGCAGGCCGCGGCATCATTTAATCATCCGAATATTGCAACCATATATGCTATTGAAGAAGCCCGATTAAATGATAATGAAAACGAAGTATTCATTGTCATGGAATTTATTGATGGGGTTGAGTTAAAAAATAAAATTCTTGAATCCAATATTGCTATTGACAGTGCTTTGAATATAACCCGCGCAATTGCAGAAGGGTTAAAAGCTGCCCATGAAAAAGGCATCATTCATCGTGATATAAAGAGTAGCAACATAATGATTACCAAAGATGGTAAAGTAAAAGTAATGGATTTTGGTCTGGCAAAAGTTAAGGGAAGTGAGTTGGTCACACGGGTTGGAACAACTCTGGGGACAGCAGCTTATATGTCGCCGGAACAGGCACAGGGAATAAAGCTTGATCATCGCACTGATTTATGGTCTCTTGGCGTTATTTTTTACGAAATGCTTACGAGTGAGCTGCCATTTAAAGCAGAGCATGAAGCGGCATGGTCATATGTGATTGTTAACGAACACCCGCTGGAACCAAGTGAACTGGATCGTAAAATACCTGCACATATTGATGATATTGTTCTGAAACTGCTAGAGAAGGATCGTGAGAAAAGATTTGCTTCTGCCGATGAACTTATCAACAGCATATCAGATGCAGAAAAGGGAATCAGCTCAGCCGACCAGCAAACAAAAACGAAAGCTATTGCAGTTCTGCCTTTTAATAACATCAGCTCGGAAAAAGAAACGGATTATTTCAGTGACGGCCTTGCTGAAGAGCTGATTATGAATCTTTCCAGGTTAAAAGATATGCGTGTTGTTTCGCGCACCACAACGATGCAATACAAAGGAACGACCAAGGGTATTAAAACAATCGGCAAGGAACTGGGCGTCCGCTACCTGATTGAAGGCAGTGTCAGGAAATTCCAGGATAAGCTGCGCATAACCGCACAGTTAATCGATGTTGCAACGGATACTCAATTATGGGCGGAAACTTACAAGGGTGACCTTGCAGATGTTTTTGATATCCAGGAACAGGTTTCCAAACAAATTGTAGATGCCCTGATGCTAAAACTTACACCAACTGAAAAAGTTGTGTTGTCAAAACGCTCAACCGTTAATCCGGAAGCGTTTGATTGTTACCTGCGTGCACGGAATTATTTATATCAGAGAACAAAAAATGGTATACAATTTGCAATTCAGTTATTTAAACAGGCTATTCAGCTGGATGAACGTTATGCTGCTGCATATGCAGGATTGGGTGAAGCTTATGCTACAATGCATTTTGATTATGATACGAAAGATGTCTGGTTCGATAAGGCGATTGAGTCAAGCTTAAAAGCATTAATGTATGATTCCAGTTTATCGGAAGCCTATGCTGCCCTTGGATTGGCATATATGAGTAAACGCTCTTTGAATGAAGCCGCAGAAGCCTGTCAAAAAGCAATCGGGCTTGATCCGAATAATTTTAGCAGCTACTGGATTTTAGGCAGGGTTTATCATCTGCTCGATCGTGACAGAGAAGCTATCGAAATGCAAAAAAAAGTAATTGAATTAAATCCAAATTTTCACACTGCATATGGCGATTTACGTATTGTGTATGAGCGGTTGAATGAGAAAGAAAAACATGATGACATTCTGCAGAAGCTGCTGGATGTTTATCCGAAATACCTGGCGCAGCATCCGGAAGATGCCCGTTCGCATATTTATTATGCCATTGATTTAGCCACGGTCGGGCGCAACGAAGAAGCAAAAAATGAAGCAGAAAAAGCTTTACAGTTAAGCCCGGATGATCCATTAATGTATTATAATGCAGCCTGCAGTTATGCCAGAATGAATGAAACAAAGTTAGCAATAAATGCACTTAAAAATTCTGTTGCTAAAGGATTGGAAGATTATGAATGGATTAAAAGAGATACGGATTTGGAAAATATCAGAAAAGAACCGGAATATCTGGAATTAATGTATGGAAAGTAAACGGTATAAATATGGCCAAAGCCTGTCAGATATAGTTTCTTCTTCAGAAAATATAAAACATGTTGCAAAAAACAGTCTTGAATGTGGTGATTATGTTTTGGCAATGACGAATAATTCTGTTTATAAAATCCGCAAAGCCGAAGAAAATATGTTTGAAGTATCAGGTGGTTGGTTTGACCGCAAAGGCATGTCGCCATCAAAGATAAATATCAGGGGCTGCACATGGGGTGGAAGTGTCATCAATATCGGCATGGTTGCAGCCTGTGGTTTATGTCTTGAATTTGGGAATAATCTCATTACAACACCCATTCAAAAAATAGTTGTTATAAAAGCCGATCGACTTAATTAAAACAAATTCTGTGCTGATAATACTTAATTATTCTGCATATTTTTTTCTTTTATTTTATCCATAAAGCATGTCAGGTTAAATGTAACAGGGAGTTTTTTAATGAAATACATTGTATTTTCATTGCTTTTTTTATTTTCCATTTGTGAATTAAAAGCCCAGGATTCCGACTTTGTCAGGGCACAAAAAACACTTGATCAGATTGAAAATGGTTTCAAATACCTTAAAAGAAATGATACCGCTGCATATAATAACTTATCTGCAAAATTATCTGATTGCCGAACTTTGCTGGAATCAACAAAATCTAAAACTCACAAAGATTATAATTCTCTGGTTAACCGCTGGAATGCTGCTAAAGATAAACTAATAGCTATCGCAGCCGAGTGGCAAAAACCACAGTATGTAAAACCTGAAGCTGCTGCACCGCAGCAGAGCAGTTCACAAATATATAATGCTATGATCCAAAAATATCAAACGCAGAACAGACCAAAATTATCTCCGGCAGCTACTCCAAAACAAGCTGCTGAGTGGGTTTCAGCCATGCAAAATCTGATCGGTCCCCAGCTTGTAAAAGATACACAGCAAATGGAAGCCTATTTCGCATCAGGTAAAGTTACTAAACAGGATAAAGAGCGTTTTGACCGCTGGACACAACAGACATGGTATAATCAGATTGTCGATCAAATTAAAATAGCCAGTGAGAATGCAGAAAGCGAACTTGGTAATTCACTTGATCGTGCAAATTTCATTAATAATGCGGATGAAAATGATAAAAACAAGGTGATGAATATTGGTGGATCTAATTATTATCAGGATAACAAAGAAACATTGGAAGCCGGACTTTTCCATATTGATGTTGTTTCTGAGTTTGATAAAGGTTTAAATCAATACGATCCCCAAAAAAGAAATCAACAAAAGGAATTACTTAAAGCAGCTAAAGACAAACTTGAACGATTCAAAATAAAAGATGCCATAGTTCGCCAGGAGCTTGCATCCATGCCTAAAAAACCAAAAAGTAAATCAACGAGCCAAAAATTATGGCTCGATGGCAGTCAATTCTGTGAGATTACCCAAAAAGGGGAAGTTTGGATTAACAGTAAATATGTCGGTTATATTGAAGGGGATGGAGAAATATGGGTTAACGGTAACTCTGTTGGATCCATTGAAAAAAACGGTGATGTCTGGCATAGGGGTAATCAGGTTGGAACATTAACAGCAAGTGGAGAAGTCTGGAAAAGTGGAAGCCGGGCAGGCTCAATTACAGAAGGTGGAAAAGTCTGGATAGGAAGCTCATCACGCGGTACAGTTGAAGGGCCGGGAGATTGGCGCCGCGCTGCTATTGTTTATTTTTTCAGTTTTTACAGTAAATAAAATTTTGTAATGCTGCTTAGTGGAAAAGCAGAAATTTCTTTTGCAGGATAGAAGGAGACAGCGATTAAAGGATAAAGATGATTGGTAAATTAATTTTACATTATAAGATTATTGAAAAATTGGGTCAGGGCGGGATGGGTGTGGTATATCTTGCTGAAGATACAAAACTGGAACGCCAGGTCGCTATCAAGTTCCTGCCGCAGCATATATCAGCCAACTCTGATGAACGCAAACGCTTTGAGATTGAAGCCAAGGCCGCCGCTGCTTTAAACCATCCCAATATTGCCACGATATTTGCAATTGAAGAAGCCAATAACGAAATGTTCCTGGTGATGGAATATATCGATGGTAAAGAGTTGAAGGATATCGTAAGGGTGAAGCATTCATCAGAAAAAGCTTTAACAGATACATCAATTTTGATGAATAATGCTTCACCCGTACAGATTGCCACCCAAATCGCCGAAGGCCTGCAGGCCGCCCACGAAAAGGGTATTATTCATCGTGATATTAAATCTTCAAATATCATGGTTACCGACAAAGGTAAAGTTAAAATCATGGATTTTGGATTGGCCAAGTTTCGTGATTCGGGACAATTAACCCGGGTTGGTACAACCATTGGAACAGCTGCATACATGTCGCCTGAGCAGGCAAGGGGAGAAGAAGCGGATCCGCGCTCAGACATCTGGTCTTTTGGTATAATTTTATATGAACTGCTTTCAGGAGAAATGCCCTTTAAAGGCGCATATGAAGCGGCAATAATGTTTTCGATTATTAACGATCCGGCTGATATGCAGCTTTTAAAAAAACCTGATATCTCAGAAAATTTTATTTCCATTGTCAGCAAATGCCTGGAAAAAGATAAAGAACAGCGTTATCAATCAATGGATCAGGTTATTGATGACCTGAATGCCATGCAGACGTCTTCATTGCACATAAGCAGGGTTATTTCTGAACCACAACCTGCAATGGATGACAAGAGTAAATCAAAGTCTTCCTTGCCAAAATGGATTTTTGCAGTTTCTGGTGTTATTGTTATAATTGCTGCATTATTTTTTCTGTTCAAACCAACCACTGAAAAAACAACGGACTCTGTGAAGATGCTGGCTGTCCTTCCTTTTCAAAATCTTGGTAATACAGAGGACGAATATTTTGCAGATGGAATTACAGGTGAAATTATCAGCAATTTGTCAGCACTTTCAAATCTCAGAGTTATTGCACGATCAAGTGCCATGCAGTATAAAAACAGTCAGAAAACATTGAAACAAATTGCTGAAGAATTGGGTGTTCAATTTGTCCTTGAAGGTACGATTCAGTGGGAAAATACAGAAAACGGCCGGAAGAGAATACGTGTCAATCCTGAACTTATCAAAATTGAAAATTCTACACAAATATGGTCCAGCCCTTATGAAGCGGATTTTAGTAGCGCCTTCACACTACAGGCAGACATCGCAGGAAAAGTAGCGTCGGCTTTAAATTTAAAATTAGTTAATTCAGAACAGCAAGCGCTTCAAAAAACTATTACAAACAGTTCAGAAGCTTATGATTTGTATTTAAAGGCGATCTACTATGCACAGGATATTTCCAATGAAAAAAATCACAGGATTGCTGAAGACATGCTTGGAAAAGCCATTGCGCTGGATAACCAATTTGCCCATGCTTTTGCATTGTTATCAACAGTCCAGTCAAATTTATACTGGTCATATTTCGATCGGTCAGATGCAATTTTGAATAAATCAAAAAGTAACGCTCAAAAAGCATTAGCAATTAATAGCAACCTTCCTGAAGCTCATACAGCGATGGGTGATTTCTTTTATCATGGACTGCTTGATTATGAGAAAGCTTTGCAGGAATATGATCAAGCTCTGAAAATCAGCCCAAATCATTTAAACGCTATCTCGGGGATTGCTTATGTAGCAAGACGACAGGGAGATATGCGCAAAACGATTGATTATTTAATGAAAGCCTACGCGCTTAATCCAAAGGATTATGATACGGTTTTTTCAATTGGGGAGACTTATTGTCTTTTACGTGATTACAATCAGGCGATTTCATATTTAGAAAAGGTTAACATAATATCTCCGGAAGCGATTCATCCTTATTTCTCAATAGGGCTGAGCTACCTTCTTAGAACCGGTGATGTCGAAAAATGCAGAGATGTTATTAATGCAGCCAGGACCAATAAAATCGGACTGGATTCACATTTGTATATTAATGTGCTTTATTTGTGTGAAATAATCGAGGGCGACTTTAAAAATGCCATTGAGCGGGTCAAAGGCATCAAAGAGATTGATGATCAGTTTTTTTATAAACCTGAAGACCTTTATTTAGCTGAAATTTATAATTTGATGGGTGATAAAAAATTAGCAGAAAAGCATTACAATACTGCCATTGCCGTGCTTAAACAAAAAATAAATAACAGCCCTGATGATTCAAGATTGTATACATCACTGGGTATTGCCTATGCTGGTATAGGGGAGAAGGAACTGGCGCTTAAAGAAGGAAAATATGGTTATGAATTATTACCTGTAACAAAAGAAGCATGGCGCGGGACATTCAGATTATTTGACTTGGCGCAGATTTATGCTATTAACGGTGATACAGAGCTAGCTGTTAAAACTCTGGATAAATTGCTTACTCTTCCCACAGACGTAATATCCGTAGCACTTTTAAAAATTGATCCAAGATGGGAAATGTTGAAAAATGATCCCGGCTTTCAGCAATTATTAAAAAAGTATTCCAAAGAGAATACGTAGATTATCAATAAGGCCAGGAAAAAATAAAATATGATCAGTAAATCTATACTACATTATTGCATCATCGAAAAACTCGGCGAAGGCGGGATGGGAATTGTCTACAAAGCCGAAGATACCAAGCTTAACCGTGAAGTGGCCATAAAAATTCTGCCGCCGCACATGCTGGTCTCCGAAGATGACCGCGCCCGTTTCAGCCGTGAAGCTAAGGCTGCTGCTGCCCTTAATCATTCCAACATCGCTACAGTGTATGAGATAAACGAGTTTGAAGGCAAGCCGTTTATTGTGATGGAATACGTGGATGGTAAAACCCTGAACGATATCGTAGGGGCGGAAAATCTTCTGCCCTTGCAGGATGCTATTGCTATTGCTCTCCAGGTGTCCGAAGGACTGAAAGCTGCGCATAACAAAGGCATCGTTCATCGTGATATAAAGCCATCAAATATTCTGATCAGCACGGAAAAACAGGCAAAAATTCTTGATTTTGGTTTGGCCAAAACCTCCATGTCCACAAAACTGACCCAGATGGGTACAACCATCGGCACGGTTGCTTATATGAGCCCGGAGCAGGTGCAGGGTAAAGAAGTTGATCATCGCACGGATTTATGGTCACTGGGTGTTGCATTATACGAAATGATCAGCGGGCGCTTACCTTTTGCTGCTGACTACGACCAGGCAATCTTTTATGCCATCCAGAATGAAGAGCCGGAAGCGCTGACTTCCATCCGCAGTGGCGTTCCCATGTCCCTGGAATGGATTGTAGCTAAACTTATGGCCAAGGATGCCGGGGAAAGATATCAATCGGCCAATGACCTGATCATAGATTTAAAAGCGATTGATTTAAGTAACACCGGTATGTCCAGGATTACAAAAACAACTGTTCAAAAACCAGCGGAAAAATCGCCCAAAAAAGAGAAAAGAATTGATCCTTATAAGCCAATAGCTGTCGTAGCAACATTGTTCCTGGTTTATTTTATCATACACTATTTTTACCAGGTCAATAAGTCTTCCGATGAAAGTCTGCATTTTAATATTTCAGCCATTGAAAACAATAAAGTGCAGTTATATAAATCTGATATGCAAGTAATTGCTATTTCCCCGGATGGAAGCAGAATCGCCTATATAGTTGTTGAAGGGGGAAAAACAAATATTTATGTCAAATCTTTAAAAGACTTTAAAATAACCAAACTTGAAGGTCTCGGGTCTGTGTCTGGAGAACCTTTTTTCTCTCCCGATGGAAATTACATTGGTTTTAATGCAGATGGTCAGCTTAAAAGAGTATCACTTTTAAACCGGACGGTTGATGTACTCATTAATAAACCTGTTTACCGCGGTGCAAGCTGGATGGATAATAACAGAATTGTATATTCGCAAACCTACCACTCGGGTTTAACCATGCTTAATTTATCCAGCGGGAAAGAAACAAAGCTTACCGATCTGGATTCCTTAAGAGGCGAAAGAACGCATCGCTGGCCGCAGGTATTACCAGATGGCAAACATATCATTTTTACAATTGGTAGCGTAAACAGCCCAAATTCATATGAAGATGCGGAGCTGGCTATTCTTTCACTTGATGACAATAGTAAACATATTTTATCCGTAAAAGGTGAAATGGCTCGTTATTTAGAACCCGGTTATATAATCATCGGAAAAGATGGGAAACTGTTGGCGGCTCCTTTTGATCTTGAGAATTATAAATTTTTATCTGCGCCGGAGCCGGTGTTAAGTAATGTGGAGGGTGATGTTGGGAGCGGGATTTCATTTTTTGGTTTATCAGACAACGGAAATATCGTCTATGTCAAAGGGAACCGTAACCAGGCCATGAACATAGTTCTGGTGAGTAATAAAGAAGAATCCGAAATACTTCCGGTTCCTGCAAATCCATTTTTGTTACCACGTATTTCGCCGGATGGTACAAAAATTCTTGTTAATGTTGGCACACAAAGTACAGCCCGTGATATCTGGATTTATGACCTGCAGACGGAGCTTTTCCGGCGCCTTACATTTGGTATGAAGGCATTGTATCCCCTTTGGAGTAATAACAAAGATGGATTTTATTTTTTAAGCACAGATAAGGGTAATGGTGAAATTATATACCAATCCCTTAAGGATGGATCAAACAAGGTGGTTAATTCTTTTAATGCAGGAACGGCAACCAGTATTCTTTCTGTTTCACCGGATGATAAATATATGTTTGTCAATGTTCTTGGTGATGCTGCTGCATGGGATCTGGAGTTATTAAATTTGCAGAACAAAGAAAGTGAAAAATTAAATATTAGTGGGTTAGGGGGAAATTTTTCACCGGATGGTCGGTATTTGGCATACTCTTCACTTGAAACAGAAATACAGGAAATTTATGTTACGGATTTTCCAAAATTTGAACTCAAATGGCAGATCTCGAACGACGGCGGTTTTTCGCCACGCTGGTCACCAGATGGGAAAAAGCTCTATTACATAAGCATGAATGGGATTATGATGGAACTTCCGGTAAAACTTCAACCGGTATTTTCTCCCGGCAAACAAAATGAAATAATGGATGTCAGTTCCTATTATTTTCCAAGTGACAATGCTGATAATTATGATATTACTCCTGATGGGGAGCATTTTATTATGATTAAAAACAGTGATACCCAGGAGCAGCTTAAATCTTTTAATATGATTTATAACTGGACAGCTGAACTGGATAAAATTTTTCAGAAATAATTAAGGGAGAAGTCAACCAAATGGATAAACAAATCCTTCACTATCAGATAATTGAAAAACTGGGCCAGGGTGGTATGGGTATTGTTTACAAAGCCCTGGATACACGATTAAAGCGTGAAGTGGCGATCAAGTTTCTGCCTGGTCATATAGCTGATAATGAAGAAGAAAACCAACGCTTTGAAAACGAAGCACAGGCTTCTGCTGCCTTAAATCATCTGAATATTGCTCATATTTATTCTATTGAAGATGCAGATAACCAAAAATTCATCGTCATGGAATATGTACCGGGCATCGAGCTTAAAGAATATCTGAAAAATAACACACCTTCCATAAATGAAATTGTAAGTATTTTTAAACAGTTAACCGAAGGCATGCGCGAAGCTCACTCAAAAGGTATCACGCATCGTGATATTAAAAGCGCTAATATTATGATTGCCGAAAACGGTATTCCTAAAATCATGGACTTTGGTATTGCCAAGTTCAAAGGATCTGCACAGGTAACAAAGGTTGGCACAACCCTGGGCACCACATCTTATATGTCACCAGAACAAGCCCGCAGCGAAGATGTGGATTACAGGTCCGATTTGTGGTCACTCGGGGTCGTTCTTTATGAAATGCTTACCGGCGAGTTGCCGTTCCAGGGTGATTATGAAGCAGCCATCGTTTTTGAGATTTTAAATGAAGAACCCACAGCTATTCAAAATAAACGTCCGGATACACCGGATTATCTTTTAAAGCTGGTATCTAAACTGCTGCAAAAAGATGTTAAAAACCGTATTCAGTCGGCAGACGAAATTTTGAATATGCTTAAAGAACCACAGCCCCAAAAAAATGTCACTGAAAACAAAAATTCGGTAGCTGTCCTTTATTTTGAGAACATGAGCTCAGAAAAAGAGAACGAATATTTCTGTGCCGGTATAACCGAAGACCTGATCATTGACCTGTCTAAAATTAAAGAGCTGAAAATCATTCCCCGTTCTGATATTTTACCCTTCAAGAATCGTGAAGTAAATTCGCGGCAGGTAGGTGAGACTTTAGGAGTTAATTATATCTTAGAAGGAAGTGTACGTAAAGGCGGCAATAAAATAAGAATCACAGCGCAGCTTATTGATATCAGAAGCGGCTTCCAGGTTTGGGCTGAACGTTATGACCGCTCACTTGAGGACATCTTTGAAATTCAGATGGAAGTCTCACAAAAAATAGCTGAAGCCCTGAAGGTTTCACTAACCGACTCTGAAAAGAAATCGCTGGCCAAAAAGCCTACCGATGATCTTCGTGCATATGATTTCTATATGCGCGGCAACGACTTTTTATATCGTCGCGGTAAGAAAAATAATGACTCCGCCATTCAAATGTTTGAACATGCTGTTTCAATTGATCCCAAATTTCCGTTGGCTTATACGGCACTTGCCGAAGGGTATTTCTGGAAATATTGGTTGTATAACGGGGACAGAGTCTGGCTGGAAAAAATGATGGAGATGAGTGAAGCGGCAATTCGATTAGATCCCGATCTGACCGAAGCACAGTTCAGTCTGGGCATGGTTTATTTTCATCAAAAACGTTTTGATAAAGCTAAGAGCATTTTTGAAAAAGTGATCAGTAAAAGTCCTGATTTTTACCAGGCTTTTATTTTTCTGGGAAACACTGCGGACATACTGAACAAATCAGAAGAGGCGGTAACACATTATCTGCGGGCTGCTGATATAAAACCTTACAGTGAGGAACCATGGACTTACCTGGAAATGACATACAGAAGAATAAGTGATATGCAGAAAGCACTGGAAGCTCAAAAAAAGGTTCTTGAGCTGGGGCTCAAAAAGCTGGAGACCAACGCCGCTGACAGCATCACTTTAAGCCGGGTTGCCACAATTTATGCTGAAAAAGGTGAAAAGGAAAAAGCCATTGAAGCAGCTAAAAAAGTAGTGGAGATTGATCCGGATGACGGACTGGCGCTTTATAATTGTGCCTGTACATTTGCTGTTTTGAATATGAAAGAAGAAGCTCTGAATTATTTGGAAACCGCCCTTGAAAGCGGGTTTTCCAAGATTGGCGAATGGGTAAAATCGGATCCTGATTTAGAATCAATAAACACAGATCCGAAATTTCAGGATATATTGTTGAAATATAATGCATGAGCAAATAAACATGATCGGTAAAACTATATTACACTATAAGATCATTGAAAAGCTTGGTTCACCCCGTGAGATAATAGTTTTCATATTAATGTTTAATGTAAATGTGATATCTCACTGGGTAAAGGCGGTGTAATGGTTGGTACAAAGATCCTTCATTATAAAATTATAGATAAATTAGGCCAGGGTGGCATGGGCGTTGTCTACCTTGCTGAAGATTGTAAGCTTAAACGAAATGTTGCCATAAAATTTTTACCACACCATATATCCGCAAATGCCGATGAACGAAAACGCTTTGAGATTGAAGCACAGGCCGCTGCCGCGTTAAACCATCCCAATATTGCCACTATCCATGCCATAGAAGAAGCGGATAATCCCTCCGCTGGATCGGGCAGGGAGATGTTTCTTGTGATGGAATATATTGAGGGGAAAGAGTTGAAAGACTTAGTAAGGGGGAAGCAATCATCTACTGAAACTTCGGAGAAAACAAATATAGTGCGCGGGATTGCTTCACCCTTACAAATTGCCACCCAGATTGCCAAAGGTTTGCAGGCTGCTCATGAAAAAGGTATCATCCACCGCGACATAAAGTCATCCAATATTATGCTGACAAAGGACAACCAGGTTAAAATTATGGATTTTGGTCTGGCTAAAATTGGTGGTGGAGAAGAAATAACAAACTTACAAACCACTGTTGGAACGATTGCCTTCATGTCTCCTGAACAAACACAGGGCAGTGATGTGGACAAACGAACCGATATCTGGTCTTTTGGTATTGTCCTTTACGAAATGTTAGCCGGAGAATTACCTTTTAAAGGAGCCTATGATCAGGCCATCATTTATTCGATTCTCAATGAAGAGCCGGATTATCCCGCTGTAATAAAAGATGATCCGTTACTTTACAAAATTGTTCAGAAAGCTCTGCAAAAAAATCCTGATGAGCGCTATCAGAGTGTATCTGAGATTATTAACGCCTTACAATTCACGGTGGAATCCGACAGCACAATATCGATTAAAAAAATACCTGGTGATATAAAAAAACTTGCAGTTCTCCCTTTTATAAATCTGAAAGATGATCCGCAATCCAACTTTTTGGGATTTGCTATAGCTGATCAGATCATCGGAGCAATGGCTTATTCAAAAAATGTATTGATCCGACCTTCAAGCATGGTTCGTAAATACCAGAATGAAATAATAGATATCCAGCAGGCAGCAGAACAGCTAAATGTCAGTTTTATTGTTGCCGGTAATTATTTAAAAGAAGCGGATATTATCCGGCTGAATATTGAACTGGTTGATCATCTGTCGGGAGATTTGATCTGGCGGGATTCTATTCAAATCGAGTATAAGAATGTTTTTGAATTGCAGGATATCGTTTCTCAAAAAGTAGTAAAAGAACTGAAGGTACATTTTTCCGATGAAGAACGTGAGCGGATGAAACCCGAAACACCCCAGGATCCGCAAGCCTATGATTATTATTTACGGGCCATCTCATTGCCTTTTACTGTTGATGGCAATAAAACAGCGATCGATTTGATTGAAAAAGCAATAGAGCTGGACCCCTTGTATGCCCCTTTATATCTTGATCTTGGTATTCGTTTTCATCAGTTGGCACAGGTTGGCAGTGACACGGCTCATGCCCTGGAAAAATCGGAAAAAGCTTTGCTAAAGGCTCTTTCGCTTAAAAACGATCTTTTACCAGCGCTGGCTAATTTGGGACTTATCTATTCTGATATTGGCAAACATGAAGAAGCACACAAGCTGCTCATCAGGGCTCTCAAGATAAATCCGAATCACGCCTGGCTGCACTTTGCCATGAGTTACCACTACCGCTATATCGGCTTTCTGGAAGAATCTGAGAAAGAGCTGAATCTGGCACTAGCGATTGATGCTAATAACCCGCGCTTCAGATCGGGAATTGTAACGCTAATGTTTCTGGGAAAATATGATCAGATTTTAGAGAAATTCAACCTGGATAAAGAAAGTCCGTTTATGCTCAATTACCTAGGTGAAGTCGCTTTCCGTGCCGGTAAAAAAGATCTGGCCATCGATTATTTTAACAGGGTTGTCAATATCGATGATGAAATAGGTGAGTTGTATTTTGCCCAGTCGTTTATTGCCTATCTTTCCGGTGACATGCAAAAAGCGGTTGAATATAATAATAAACGGGCCGCAGAAAATCCGGCGGATGGGGAAATATGGTATGAGATTGCCAGGTTATACGGACTTTTTTCAAAGGTGGAAGATTGTTATCAGGCGTTAAAAAAGTCGGTTGAGTTGGGCTATTTGAGTTATCCGTCAATGTCCATGGATTTTTTTCTTGATCCGGTTAAACATGATCCTAAAATTCAGCAACAGCTTAGCGAAACACAATCTATGTTTCAGGATTTAAAAAATAAACTGGAAACAGATTATTAGAAAAACAGAACTTTGTGGATTTATCTGAAAGGAATACAAGTAGTGAGATATTCATTAATAATCGTGATATTATTTTTAACCGGATGCACACAAAAACAAGCAAATTATAAAGCAGGGCAGCAAGTTGAGATTAATCAACTCATGGATCAATATGTACCCTATGACATGACATTTGATGCCAGCACAATGAAAGAACCGGATAAAACCATCCTTAAAAAGCTTGTTAAGGCTTCTGCCTATATTGATTCTATTTACTGGCTCCAGACATCACGATATGGCATGTATCTGCGGGACAGTCTGGCTAACATCAAAAATGATCCGTTGGCTGAAAAACTGCTCACTCTGGTAGTGCGCAATGCCGGTCCGTTTGAACAGCTTAATGATTATGAATCTTTTATGGGCAATCAAGCTTACTATCAGGGCGATGAATTATATCCCCGTGGGATGACGGCCGAGCAATTTGACAATTATATTGAAAAACTACCGGCGGATCAGCAACAAAAATTTATGTCACCTTATACGGTCATCCGTGAAGATGGAAACGGTGGTTATCAGGCTATTCCTTATCATGAAGAATATAAACACTACCTGACGCCGGTTGTTGAAATATTGAACGAATGTGCAGATCTCACTGATAACGCTTCATTTGCAAAATTTTTACGGCTTAAAGCGCAAGCCCTGACAACAGATAATTATTATGATGCGGATGTTGCCTGGATTGATCTGAAAGATAACACTTTGGATATGGTCTTTGGTCCATTTGAAACATATTCGGATGGCATAAAAGGTGTAAAAGCAAAGTATGAAGCTTCCATTGAAATTGTTGATCAGGAACAATCGAAGAAGCTGGATATCTACATTAAATATTTACCTGAACTTGAAGAGAATCTACCGGTTGCGGATGTCTATAAATCTGTGGTTCATGATATCACGGCAAGATTTACCGTGGTGCAGGACGTCATTCGTAAAGGTGAAACAGCGGTCGGTTACCAGGCGGTTGCAACAAATCTACCCAATGACCCTGAAGTTCAGGAAAAGAAAGGATCGGTAAAAACATTCTGGAAGAATATGATGAAAGCCCGTTTCAATGCCATAATTAAGCCGGTAAGCGCTAAAATTATTGATCAATCACAGCTTCCTTTTTTGTCGCCGGATGGATTTTTTCAATTTGTGCTGATGCATGAAATCTGCCATGCCATAGGCCCGCAATCGGTTAAGACAGGGCCCAATAAAGGAATGGCTGTTAATGCGGCGATAGGACCAGATTACAATCAATTAGAAGAATGCAAGGCGGATGTTGCCGGCTTACTTTCACTTGCTTACCTGATAGACAAAGGCGTTGTTGACGAATCCCAGGAAAAAAGCTTTTATGTGTCATATATGGGAAGCCTGTTCCGGTCCATAAGATTTGGCCTTGCAGAAGCACATGCAGCAGCCTGTGCGATTGCGCTCAATTATCTTTATAAGAATGATGGTATCAAATTTGATGCAGCAACACAACGTTGGTCTGTGAATTTTGCCAATTTCAGACCGGTTATAAAAAGCCTTGTCAGAGAAATAGTGATTCTTGAAGGAGATGGCGACGCTGCAAAAGTTCAAACATTTGTTGATACATGGGCGAAAATTATTCCTGAAGTCCAGCACAGCCTGGATAAAGTGCAGTCACTTCCCATCGATGTTTTACCAAATTATTCGATTAAATGGAATTAACCGGAAATCTGTATGAGCGGTAGATTGATTTTGCACTATCGAATTATTGATAAACTTGGTTCACCCTGTGAGATAAAAATCATGTGGGTTTCACCAGAATTAATGTTATATATCAAGGAGTAAAGGCGGATCATAATGACCGGTAAGTCAATATTACACTACAGAATTATTGAAAAGCTGGGTGAAGGTGGCATGGGTGTTGTCTACCTTGCTGAAGATACCAAGCTTGAGCGGCAGGTTGCCATCAAGTTTTTACCCCATCACATTTCGGCCAATTCCGATGAACGTAAACGTTTTGAGATAGAAGCGAAAGCGGCCGCAGCATTGAATCATCCAAATATTGCCACAATATATTCCATTGAAGAAGCAGATGAAGAACTTTTCCTGGTGATGGAATATATCAGCGGTAAAAATCTTAAAGATTACCTTAAAGACAGAAAACTCACCTGGCAGGAGAGTCTCAAAATCGCCCTGCAACTATCACAGGCTTTAAAGACAGCACATAAGAATGGTATTGTTCACCGGGATGTGAAAACAGCCAATATCATGAGTAATGAAGATGATGTTATTAAGATAATGGATTTTGGTCTGGCCAAGTTCCGCGGTTCTGCTCAGCTAACACAGATCGGAACAACAATAGGCACCGCTGCTTATATGTCGCCGGAACAGGCCCGCGGCGAAGATGCCGATAAACGCTCTGATATATGGTCGTTCGGCGTAGTTTTATATGAAATGCTGACCGGACAGCTTCCATTTAAAGGAGAATATGAACAGGCGGTTATGTACGCGATGCTTAATGAAGAAGCGGAGAGCATTTCAAAATTAAATTCGGATGTACCGCAAGCACTTGTTTCCATCGTTGAAAAATGCCTGCAGAAAAAACTAGAAAATCGTTACCAGGATGTCGGCGAAATCATTAATGATCTTGAAAGTGTCCATAGCGGGACGACATCGGCTGTTTCTTCAATAAAGCCTATGGCCAGTCAAAATCAAAGTAAACGCAAAATGTCACTGATCTACTTTCTGTTTGTTTTCGCGGTGCTTGTATCTGTAATCATATATATGCGTGATGATACTGCTGATCCTGTTCCCGATACCATTGTGAACCGGCAGGAGATAAAGAAACTGGCAATTCTGCCATTCAGCAATCTTAAACCTGATCCGGAAACCGACTACCTGGGGTACGCTTTGGCTGATCAGATTATAGGGGCGATGAGTTATGTAAAAAACATTGCTGTCCGGCCATCAAGTGCCATTCGTAAATACCAGGGACAAACAATAGACATTGCATCTGTCGGAACTGATCTGAGCGTTAACTATATCCTGACAGGTAATTATCTTAAACAAGGTGATCTTGTCAGGTTAAATGTTGAACTGGTTAATTCTAAAGATAATGAACTATTATGGCGTGATGTCATTGATGAAAAGTTTGAGAATACTTTTCGTTTACAGGATCTGTTAACCGAAAAAATAATCAACGGACTTAAAATCCAGTTTTCTTCAGATGAGAAAGAATTAGCCAATGCCGATGTTCCGAATAATCCTTTAGCGTATGAATATTTTTTGAGAGCTGTTGCCTTGCCGGGAACAGAAGGCAACAATAAGCTTTCTATAGAATTATTAAATAAATCTCTTGAATTAGATTCATCCTACGCACCGGCCTGGGGTGTATTGGGCTGGCGTTATCACAGGCTTGCAGCTTATTCACTGGATGGTAAACAATATCGATCCAAAGCCATTGAAAATTATAAAAAATCCCTTGAACTGAATCCTAATTTAACCCGCACTTTAGGCTCACTGGCTGTTTTATACACGGAATTGAATCAGAAAGAAAAAGCACTTGAAATAAGCCGCAAAATTCTTGAAATCAATCCGAATAATCCGGACGCACACTTTCTGCTAAGTTATATTTATCGTTATGCAGGTATGATTGATGAAGCAAAGAAAGAAGCGGAAAAGGCTGTTAAAATTAATCCTGATCCGGCTTACCGTTCAGGGGGGCATGTATTTGCTGTTTCGGGTGAATATGATAAGGCACTGAAATTCTATGCTTTGGATAAAGGAAGTGCCTTTTATTACTCAAATTTCGGATATATTTATTTAGCAAAAGGTGATACCATTAAAGCACGGGAATATTTTAATAAATTGCTGGAAGTGGAATCTAATACGGCAAATTCATATTTCACCAGGGCACTGCTTGCATATATGGATAATGATAAAGAAAAGGGCTTTAAATACCTGCAATCAGTTGAAGATGAAAATTTTACAGATGGCGAAATGTGGTATGGAATAGCTCAGGAATATGGAATATTAAATAAGCCTGCCAAAGTGGTAAAGTCTTTGGAAAAGGCAGTGAGTCTGGGTTATTTTAATTATAACGGGATGCTTATAGATAAAGCGTTTGACAACATCAGAGATGATGAAGCTTTTAAAAATATATTAACAAAAGCTAAAGCAAAACATGAAGCTTTTAAGAAAAAATATTTCTCTGAAAAAACAGAACAACTACCCTGATAAATGCTGGTATCGGGATTTGATTTTTAGGCAATCCTGCAAAAAGACAAAGGAGAGACATCATGTTTATGCGTTTTGTACAGATCCGTGTGGATCAGAAATATATAAGCGACATTGAAAGGATATATGAAGAAAAAGTTCTCTCTCAATTACAGGATATCCCGGGATGTGTTTTTGCAGGATTAATTCAAAGTGCGCCGGATCCGCAGGATTTTATTTCCTTAACCATGTGGACAGATCCTAAAAAAGCACAGGAATATGAAAATACCGGTCCTTATAAACAGATTATGGAAGAAGTGAGTAATTATCTTGCTGAAGGCAGCGAGTATAAAATCCAGTTAAGCAAGGATTTAGAATTAGAATATGCTCCTGTTCATGAAGAACCTGAAGTAAAACAACTATCGGTAACAGCCCAGGCAAATAAACAACAATGGTCAGAAGAACAGGGAATCAAAGAAATGCATATTCGTATAGTATCATTGTCCATTGCTAAAGACAAACTGAAAGAATTTCGTCGTTTGTATATCAAAGAAATTATGCCGGCCCTGAAAGAAACAAAAGGATGCCGCCATGTATTTTTGACAGAAAGCCAGCAGACTGAGAACCAGGTTCTTTCGATTACAGCATGGGAATCAGCCTGGCATGCGGAGAAATATGAAAAAAGCGGCCAGTTTAATAAATTGCTGGATAAAATTAGCCACACCATGTCGGATCTGTATAAGTATAAAATGGCTTTTGAGCAAAAAGAAGGCCGTCACAGTATTTCAAAAGATGATATGACTGTTTCCCACTATGAGATGATAAGCGGTAAAAGTTTTGATTAATATCAGTTGAATAAATGGTATAAAGGAATCAGGTATAAAGAATGACAAGGAAAAATGTATTACACTATAATATTATTGAAAAACTCGGACAGGGTGGTATGGGAGTCGTATACCTTGCCGAAGATACAAAACTGGAACGAAAAGTAGCCATCAAGTTCCTGCCATCTCATATCTCGGCAAATTCGGATGAACGTAAACGTTTCGAAATTGAAGCCAAAGCTGCAGCTGCATTAAATCATCCCAATATTGCCACCATTCATGCCATTGAAGAAGCGGACGGTGAATTGTTCCTGGTGATGGAATATATTGAAGGCAGAGAGTTGAAAGATATTGTAAATACCCCCCTGGATTCCCCACCTTCCTTTTCTTCACCCCTTATTAAGGGGGGATTGAAGGGGGTATTACAAATTGCCATCCAAATTGCAGAAGGCCTCAAGGCTGCTCATAATAAAGGAATTGTCCACCGCGACATAAAGTCGGCCAATATTATGATCACAGAAAGCGGAAATGTTAAAATCATGGATTTTGGATTGGCTAAATTCCGCGGCAATATAAATATGACCCAGGTTGGGACCACAGTGGGGACTATTGCTTATATGTCACCTGAGCAAACCCAGGGAAGAGATGTTGATCACAGAACAGATATCTGGTCCTACGGTGTTTTATTGTATGAAATTTTAACAGGTGAACTGCCTTTTAAGGGTGATTATGAGCAAGCCATCATTTATTCTATTTTAAACGAAGACCCTGAACCTGTAGAACAATTCAATCCGGATGCTGATCAAAAAATAATAGATATAATTTCAAAATGTCTTAAAAAAAACAAAGAAGAACGCTTCAGCAGTTTTGACGAAATCCTAAAAATTCTGAGTGATTATATTGAATCATCTTCTTCGCGGATTGTCTTAGTCAAGGAGCAAAATCCTGTTTTTAAATCTCCGCTAATTAAAATTTCCGCCGCACTATTTGTAATTGTTACTGCATCAGTGATTTACTATTGGATTCAAAAATCAAATGAACGTGATTGGGCAAGATCGGAAATTTTGCCACAAATGGAAAACATAATACAGGATATGCCGTGGACAGGAGAAGGTACTAAATCCTGGCAGGCATTTGATCTTTACCGGCAGGTCGCATCGATTATCCCTGATGATCCGCTGCTTAAAAACATACATGATAAAATTACCGACAAAGTTATCTTTAAAACAGAGCCGGAAAATTTAAATATTTATGTTCAGTCTTACAATGACACATCAGATAATTGGATTTTTCTTGGAGAAAGTTCAATGGACAGTGCCGTGATCCCGATTGGTTTTTCAAAAATAAGATTTGAAAAAGAAGGTTATGAGCCGGCAACGGACCTTATCTGGAACGCCGGATTTGTTGAAGATACAGTATCCATAACATTACAAAGCGAAAATACATCTCCGCATGGAATGGTTTTTATACCGCGTAATGCAAGTTGGTTCAATATTAAGGCTGCTCCTGCCAGTTTGCATATGCCTGGTCTTGAGATGATAAAACTTGCCCCGGTTGGTGATTTTTACATGGACCGTTTTGAAGTTTCTAATAAGGCCTACAAAGAATTTATTAGTGCCGGTGGGTATAAAAATGAAAAATACTGGAAATACCCGTTTATTAAAGACGGTAAGCAGATTCCGTGGGCGCAGGCTATGCAAATTTTTATTGACAGAACAGGACAGAATGGTCCGTCGACCTGGGAAGTTGGAGACTATACTGCAGGTAAGGCTGATATACCAGTGAGTGGCATCAGCTGGTATGAAGCAGCGGCTTATGCTGAATTTGCAGGTAAAAGTCTGCCGACTATTTTTCATTGGGATCGCGTTGCTTTTACCTGGGCAAGTCCGGTAATAGTTCCGTTAAGCAATCTTGGCAGCAAAGAACCTATATCAGCTGATAACCGGCGAAGCATGAACAGATTGGGTGTTTATAACCTTGCAGGTAATGTTCGCGAATGGACTTTTAATAAAAGCAGCCGTGGCGGGAATTTTATTCTTGGTGGCGGCTGGACCGATCCTGCCTATGGCTTTAATGATGCATACGCCCAGGATGCTTTTGATCGTTCGGAAACAAATGGTTTTCGCTGTATGAAATATATAGAAAATCAAAACACGGCGGGGTTAACCGCAGAAATAAAATTGCCATGGCGGGATTTTTTAAGTGAAAAACCCGTGAGTGATGAAGTTTTTAACTTTTTTCTAAAACAATATGCTTATGATAAAAACAGTTTAAACTCAAAAATTGAATCGGAAGAAGAAGCTGAAGAATGGATCAAACAATATGTTTCCTTTGATGCAGCTTATGGCGGAGAACGTATGGCCGCATACATATTTCTTCCAAAAAACACAAAACCGCCATACCAGACGGTAATTTATTTCCCCGGATCAGGCGCTATACATACACGTTCCAGTAAAGACCTGACCCTTGGCTCACGAAACAGCTTTCTGCCTAAGAGTGGCCGTGCCTTCGTCTTTCCAATTTACAAAAGTACATATGAACGCGGTGACAACCTTGTCTCGGATTATCCCGATTCTACAAATTTCTGGAAAGATCACATAATTATGTGGACTAAGGATTTCAGCCGCACTATTGATTACCTTGAAACACGTGAAGATATTGATTCTGGTAAACTTGTTTATTTTGGTGCCAGCTGGGGCGGAGCAATGGGGGGAATCATTCCTGCCGTTGAAAAGCGTATAAAAAATGTTGTACTTCTTGTTGCAGGATTGCAGTTTCAGCGCTCCTTGCCAGAAGCCGAAGCAGTCAATTTTTTACCACGAATAAAAGCGCCGGTACTTATGCTTAATGGAAAATATGATTTCTTCTTCCCCTACGAAAGTGCCCAGCTACCATTTTTTAAATTACTCGGTACTCCGGAAAACGATAAAAAGATCATTGTATATGATGGAGGACATTCTGTTCCGCGAACAGAACAGGTTAAAGAAATTCTCATCTGGCTGGATGATCATCTTGGGAAAGTAAATCAAATGTAATCAAAGCAAAATAAACTGCTTTGCAAATAAATATTTTCTTTTATAATTTTAGATTTTTAAAATTGAAAATTCAGGAGAAAAATATGAAGAAGTTTATAATAGCTGTTCTTTTTATAAGTATTTTGTGGGCTGCAGATACTAAAAATTTTGGTGAAGACCTTACTTTAAAAGAAACAACCGCCATTTCAACAATCCTTGAAAGTCCCGAAAAATATGTTGATCAAAAAGTGATGGTTGAAGGCCGTGTACTCGATGTCTGTAAAAAACGCGGTTGCTGGATTACGGTTTCCAGTGACAAGGATTTTGAATCGATCATGGTAAAAGTTGAAGATGGTGTAATTGTTTTTCCGCAGGAATCTAAGGGTAAAATGGCCAGGGTTGAAGGCGTTATTGAAAAGATTGAATTTTCCATGGAAGAAACGTTAGCCAAAGAAAAGCATGAATGCGAAAAAGAAGGTAAAGAGTTTGATGCTTCTAAGGTAACAAAACCGGATGTTATGTATCGTTTAAAAGCAACCGGCGCCGCAATTGAAATGTAAATTTTTTTTGTAATATTTAAGCCGCTGTCCACTATTGACGGCGGCTTTTTTTTTATCAGGAGTTGTGATTAATGAAAGTAAGGAAATTATTAAGAGATTTACATCGTGATATTGGGTATCTTGCGGTTGGCCTGACTGTTATTTTTGCCGTTTCAGGGATCGCAGTAAATCATATCCATGACTGGAATCCTAATTATTCAATTGAAACATCAGAAACAGAATTAAACGGTATTGATACATCTGCAATTGAAAAAATTACCACGCAGGTTATAGATAAACTTGGGATTGAAAAGAAAGCAGACGGCTGGCATCGCGTAAATCCTGAAGTTGTAAGAATATTTTTAGAAGGAATGACTATAGATTATAACATCCATACTTCTAAAGCCAGGATTGAACAGGTAAACTCCCGGTTTTTATTACGGGAATTTAATGTTCTGCATTTAAATGAACCCAAGCAGGCATGGACCTGGTTCTCCGATTTTTACGCTGTTAATCTGATTTTCCTGGCAATCAGCGGCATGTTTCTTTTAAAAGGCCGTAAAGGAATGAAATGGCGCGGAACATGGCTGGTAACCATAGGGATAATTCTACCGGTATTGTTTCTGATTTATTATCAATAATTTTTGTCCTTAAAATTTAATCTATATTAAAAACATTATGAAAATTGCATTAGCTTCTTCTGAAATTTTCCCTTTTGCAAAAACAGGCGGGCTTGCTGATGTTGCGGGAGCCCTGGGAAAATATCTTTCAAAACAAAAAATAGACATCCGCATGTTTACACCACTTTATTCGGCGACTGATTTTTCAGTATCCACATTTTATCCCGTTGATTTTTTACAGGATATGGAGATGTGGTTTGCGGATCGCAAAATAGTGTATTCTGTTCATACTGCTAAATTACCGGACTCAAACACAGATGTTTATTTTATCTCCTGTCCTGAATTATACAACAGATGGTCCATTTACACCGAAGACCCTGATGAATTTCTAAGATTTGCAGTTTTAAACCGGGCAACCCTTGAGATTTGTCAGCGGATGGGTTGGGCACCGGATATCATTCATTGTAATGACTGGCAAACAGCCTTAATTCCTTTGTATCTCAAAACGACTTATAAATGGGATACACTTTTTAAAAATACAAGGACTGTCTTATCGATTCATAATATTGGTTATCAGGGCTTATTCAGTACGTATATTATCGGAGCATTAGGTTTTCAGGACTATTTGCATCTTCTGGATTCCTATGATTTAAAATCCAACTTGTTTAATTTTCTTAAATTGGGAGTTATACACGCAGACTGGCTCTCAACTGTAAGTAAAACGTATGCCCATGAGATACAAACCGCTGAATATGGAGCAGGGATGGAAGCAATGCTTTCCTATCGAAAGTATATTTTAACCGGTATTGTAAACGGGGTGGATTATGATGAATGGGATCCGCAGACGGACAAATATATTCCTTTTAAATTTTCACTTAAAGCCCCATCCGGCAAACAAAAGAACAAAAAGTATTTGCTTGAAAAAATCGGTTTTCAATACGATGAGAAGACACCGTTGATTGGAGTAGTTTCCAGGCTTGTAGAACAAAAAGGTTTTGATCTGATAATTGCAGTTCTGGAGAATATAATCAATTACAACGATGTCCAATTTGTTATTCTTGGAAGCGGACATCACAGATATGAACAGTTCTTTCAGTATATGGCTGATAAATATCCGAATAAACTGGCCTTTTTTACCGGTTACAAAAATGAATTATCACACCTAATAGAAGCCGGTTCAGATATGTTTTTAATGCCTTCACGCTATGAACCGTGCGGCTTAAATCAGATTTACAGCCTTAAATACGGCACTATTCCGATTGTGAGAAAAACAGGGGGGCTTGCTGATACGGTTGAATTATACCAATGGGAAACTCAGACAGGCACAGGTTTTGTTTTTGAAGACTATTCTGAACAAGGATTGGAGTGGGCGTTAAACTATGCTATTGAAACATTCAGTTATCCCGAAGCTTGGAATAAAATTGTTAAAAACGCTATGTCCATGAATTACTCATGGACGATCCAGGTAAAAGAATATATTAAAATGTATAAAAATATTCTGAAATAACAGGAAACATTTCAGACAGTTTTTAGCAAATAATGATAAAATTATTGCAATTGCTTTAGAGCAAGCTATATTAAGCGCTGTGTTAATAAAACAAGTGAGATTGAGATGACAGGTAAAAAAAATCATCAGATTTCATTAGAAGAAGCTCAGCAGCTTATTAAAAATTTCAGAAAGCAAAACAATGGTATCATTGGTGGTCTTTTTGATAAGGAAAGTATTCTTCAGCTGTTGCAGCAACCTGATTGTGTTTCGGTCCGATATTATTTCGGGCAGAATGAAGATGGAGATAATGTAGTAATCATGATTGGCGTGGATGTAAAAGGGAATGATATTTTGAATGGTTTGATCTTAGAAAAAGCCTTTCCTTGTCCACCTTATTGTGGTGAAAAGAACATTATGAGTTTTAAGGAATTAAAAGAGTTAAGAGAGCTTGTCTGAAAACTGGGGACGATTTTGGATTCGACGGGCTTGTGAAGGATGTACACTGCAATCCGGGATTTTCGGTTACCCCGTAATTAGCCGGAAAGCACTAATAAGTGCCGATAATAATTACGCACTGGCAGCTTAATTGACTGTCACGTTTCATCTTTCTCTAATTCACCGGGGATTTTTGAAACGCCATTTTAGGTGGATTGAGCTTGATTCATGTCTGTGGCTTTAAGTTCATAATTTAACAGGCTGGTCTTCTGGTTGGTCAGTTGCTTAACCTGCCGGCAGATAAGATTTAATAGGCGACTATGATTGTAGACGTTTACGTTGGTCCTTGTCCGGACCCGGGTTCAACTCCCGGCGTCTCCACAAATAAAAAAGGCTGTCAAAATCTTGATGACTTTCGTCATCCTGAACCTGTTTCAGGATCCAATTAAGGATTCCGAAATAAATTCGGAATGACGGATTTGATTGATTTTGAAAGCCTTTTTTTATTAAAAAATTTATATGCCAAGCCTGATTTTTACTTGATCAGGTTGAAATTTATCTCTTTGAAACGGATGTGCTTCCGTACTGAAAACATGGTTATCAAAATCAAATGTCTCAGGAGAACTGAAGATCAGGTAAAAATATTTTAGTGTTTCCGCAAAGAAGAATGTTGCCATATAGTCATTCTGCTCCATTGTCTGAACATCTTTTACCTGGGTAAAAGCAACATCTGTGCGACAGTATTTAAGAATATCCTGCCAGTATTTTTCTGCCATCTTACGGTATTTTTCATCTTTTGTAAAATGGTATAAATAGTAAGCTGATTCAATAATTTCCGGATTCAGATCATACACAGGGTAGGTTGCTTTCTTTTCTTTGTAGTTATAAACCATGGGCTCAAGACCATATTGATTCCATAACCAATCCCAAGTCTGCTGAAGTCTTTCCGCCTGATTCAGGTGACCTGAAACAGCTAAAATTGCCGGAAAAAAGGCGTCATATAAGGTGACCTGTGGTGTGGTTTTCTTGCCGCTATCCTTGTCAACATGGCCATACCATAAACGGCCTTCAAATTCTTCCGGGATATATTTTTCGATAGCTGCAATACTGGCATTCCATACTTCCTGCATCTCCGGATCACCAAACATCAGTACACTTTTGTACATGTATTCATAATATGAATCTACGCCGGCACCGATGTGCGTATCGTTGCTAACTACCCATTCTCCGGTATTCACATTGATTATTTCGCCAATGAGCCCTATTTCTGAGCGGCGATCAAAAACGGCTTTCGTGGCTTTTTTAGCAGCCTGATAATACACCGGATTTTGAGTATAATAGCTTAAAATACCCATTTCAAAAGTATAGGATCCGGCTTCAGCAACATTAATCGTGTCTCCTTTTACCGCGCCTGTTTTCAGATTAACCCAGTAATAGGGGATTCCTGTTTTTGAATCAAAAGCTTTTAACATACGATTGCCGAAATCTTCAGCCTGTTTAAGTACTTTTGGATTTTCTGTCTGTTCGTACATAGCCAGCAGGCCGCCCAGAATGCGAATGTTAACTTCAAACACTTTTACATAGATGTCTTTGTTAAATGAAATGCTGTCACTAACATAATTTTCGATATACTTTGCATCGTCTTCCAGCCCCATAAGTTTTATAGTACTGTATGCATCAATAGGAGAAATGTGCAGCGATTGTTCATACCAGTCTTTATAACTTTTTGAGATTGGTAACAATACATCATGGCCCCATGCGTATTTTTTATAAGCATCCCAGGATCGTTTTGCTTCCTGTTTTACCTGCTGTGCCAAAGATGCCGCTGCCTGAGTATTTTGATTATCATTCTGTCCGGAGCATCCCCAGAATAAAATTAATAAAAATGTTATAAATAGAATCTTCACAATACCTCCTGTCTATCAATGAAAGTGATTTTTATCTGTTGGTTTTTGCCATCCAGAAACGTTCAATATCTTCGAGAGATTTTCCTTTTGTTTCTGGTACTAAAAATTTTATTATCAGAATCGCAGGTACAAAAGTAATTGCAAATATCCAGAATGTCCCGGCGGGCTTTAATACCTCCAGCATCCATGGTACAACCTGTCCTATAATGTAATTGCCAACCCATAATGCAAGTGTTGCGACAGACATGGCCCGGCCACGTATTTTCGTAGGATACATTTCAGCAATAAGTGTCCAGACAACAGGACCATAAGAAAATGCAAAAGCGGCAATAAAAAGTGTGATAAAGATCAGAAGTAAAATCCCTGATGCATTTCCGGTAAAAAACAGAAATCCGATTGTCGTGTGCATTAAAAGCATCATTGCACATCCGCTTAATAATAGAAACCTTCTGCCAAGAGAATCTATCTTCCAAATAGCAATTAAAGTAAATAAAACATTTACAAAACCAATAATTACCTGTCCGTTCAGAGCATTACCTGTGTTAAAACCGGCTTCTTCAAATATCCTTGGACCATAGTAAATGATGGCATTTATCCCTGAAAATTGAGATAATACGGCAAGGATAATACCGATAAAAAGGGCGGTCCTTATCCTTGGTTCCCATAAATCTTTTAACGTACCTTCTTCTTTTGATAATACATCTTTTATGTCCGTTACTTCTTTGTCAATAGTTGATGATGCGGTAATACCTGCCAGTACTGACCGTGCTTCTGCTTCGCGGTTTTTTGCAAGCAGCCAGCGCGGACTTCTTGGAATAAAAAATAACAAAATTAAAAATATAAGGGCAGGGAGCATTTCGGCACCAAACATGTTGCGCCAAACTTCGTGCTCTGTTATGCTGACGGATAATAAAAATGCGTTTGAGAAATATGCAGTTAAAATTCCGATTGTTATTGCCAGCTGATAAAGTGTAACTAAACGGCCGCGTATATCCGGGCGGGAGATTTCTGAAATATACAATGGGGATGATAACGAAGCGATCCCTACACCAATTCCGCCAATCAGTCTGTATGCAACCAGACTTGTCAGATTTTCAGCAATCATGCAGCCGAGTGCTGAAATAAAAAATAAAATTGCTGAAAAAATCAAGGTTGGTTTTCTGCCAAACTGATCAGCTAAAAAACCGGTAAAAGCAACGCCAATGATGCAGCCTAGCAGTGCTGAACCGACAAACCAGCCTTCCCAGAGAGACGATAATGCAAATTGATCACGAACAAATGAGATGGTTCCTGAAATAACTGCGGTGTCAAAACCAAACAGAAAGCCACCAGTGGCAGATACCAGGCTGAAGAAAATAAGATTACTGTTTTTTGACATAATATATCCCGGACAAAATAAAAAATTATAAAACGGTAACTATTTATTCCAACATTTTTTTATCTTTTTATTCTGCATGAAACAAGACTTTTTCCGGGATTAATTGTTTGTCAAAGTCCGGGCCTTTCCAAGAAACTATTAAGTCATCACCACCAGAGTTTTCAAAAAAGGTAACTTTTATCAAATGCAAGCCTTTCTGCAAAGCAACAGCTCCGCTTTCTTCGTGAAGACTGTGCAACCCGTCGTTATCTGCAACCAACGTGTTATTAATGTATAAACGGCTGCCATCATCAGAATCTGTAAAAAATGTATAAACACCGGTTTTATTGATTTGAATATATCCTTCATAAACAAAACCAAACTCTTCAATTTGCTCTCTTGGATCGAAAATAAAATTATTGCAGACACCTGTCTTCTTTGGTAGCATCATTGAAAAATCCGGAAGTGAATCCCATTTACCTTCGTAGTAAGAGTAGGCGAGCCCAGGCATTGCTTTCGTATTAATGGCAGCTTTTTCAGCACTTACTTTTTTGAACGAAGCTGAACCCGAACTGCTAACAATCTTTCCATTACGGAAACTGCGCGCCTTTACAGTTGATGATTGTTTGACAAATACCTGATTGCCTTTTGGAGAGTTAATCGTTGGTTCACTACCGTCGACCGTATAATGAAATTCTATATTATCCCGGTCGCTGCTGAAATGGACCCTAAGACTATCAATAAATATTTCTGTTTCAGCAAAAATAATTGGTGGATTGCTGACATCCGGTTTGCCTTCTATATCCAAAACTACAACACTGTTAATCAAATCAGGGGCTTTCTCAGGAATAGTAATGGTCAGAGCATCTTCATTTCTTGAAATTTTTAGTTTAGAATCTTTTTCGGCAAGTAAATATGCCTGAACAGGCTCATTGAAAATACCGGGAATTACGAGATTATTGTCTTTTGGCCAATCGAAAACATGCAGATATAATCGTGTACCGATGGGAAGGGGCTTTTGGGTACATCGACCCCAGTTTAAATTTTTAAAGGGACTGGCTGTGGTTCCATAAATTGCTTCACCGTTAGTTTTCATCCAATCCCCGATTTGCTGCAGACGGTCAATGGCTTTTTGGGGAAATGTTCCATCTGCCTTAGGGCCGACATTTAGCAGGTAATTTCCGCCTTTACTTGCAATATCAGCAAGCATCTGGATGATCTGAGACGTTGATTTCCATTTTGTATCATTTTTATTCCAGCCCCAATGAGAATTCATTGTCATGCAAGTTTCCCAGTCAACTCCCGGAAGACCTGTTGCCGGGATTTGTTGTTCCGGCGTACCGAAATCGCCTGCATATTCACCTTCTTTATTAAGGCCTTCCATTCCTGAACGACCGGCCCCAACCCTGTTGTTAATGATAATGTCTGGCTGTATACTCCGCACATAATCGTATAAATCTTTACCCCTGTTACGCGTCCAGGTTGACTCCCATTCACCATCAAACCACAGAACAGAGATATCACCATAGTTTGTTAATAATTCTTTAAGTTGAGCTTTCATATAATCAACATAGCGATCAAAATCAGCACCTTCCGATGAACGATCTGTCTCCCAGTTTCGGCGTGGCAGATAATCAGGATGATGCCAGTCCATAATCGAATGATACCAGCAAATTTTCATGTCATTTTTACGGCACGCTTCAGCCAGTTCTTTCATTATATCACGTTTAAAGGGACTACTCATTACATCAAAATCTGTTTGTTTAGAATCCCACAGGCAAAATCCGTCATGATGCTTACTGGTTATTACGATATATTTCATTCCGGCATTTTTAGCCATTTTAACCCATTGGTCTGCATCAAAGTTTACCGGATTGAACTGGTTTATAAATTGATTATACTCTTCCAGCGGAATTTCAGCGCTGGTACGAATCCACTCGCCATATCCGGTTTCACCTTTCCATTCGCCCGCTGGAATTGCGTAAAGTCCCCAATGAATAAACATCCCGAAACGAGCTTCACGCCACCATTGCATACGTTTATCCTGCTCAGTTGCTGTAGAATTTTGTGCAGATACATCGAGATTAATAAAAAAGAAAAGCATCAGGAATAATTGAAATATTTTCATGGCTGGATCCCGGGTTAGGTTGGATAAATATCGAAAAGAATATAAATATTAAATTGTTAATTTTTCCAACGATTTTTCAGAATAGATGTATAAGAGTTAATCAGTAAATGTTTTGTTGATATTGTTAAATTAACACACTATTTTATGTAAACGTTTACATTTCATTTACATTCGGATCTTTCAAGATGCGTATATTTCCTTCTCTTATACTTCTTTTATTACTTGTTGCCACTGGATGTACAACGGTTGATAACGATCGGGTGCTTTTGAAAATCTGGGCACTTGGTGCGGAAGGAGAAAATGTAAAAAAATTAATTCCTGCGTTTGAAAAGGAAAATCCTAGCGTGACAGTAAAAGTGCAAATGTTTCCCTGGACAGCTGCTCAGGAAAAATTAATTACTGCTTTCGCTAGCGACAACCTGCCGGATGTTTTCCAACTGGGTAATACCTGGATACCGCAATTTTCGTCACTGGAATCTATTCAACCTTTGAATAAATTGATCGAAAACTCGCCCGTTATTAAAAAAGAAAACTACTTTGAAGGTATTTGGGAAACCAATGTAATCGATTCGGTTGTGTTCGGTATTCCCTGGTACATAGATACGCGGGTGCTTTTCTACCGGACGGATGTGTTTGAACGAGTAGGTTATAACCATCCGCCTGCAACCTGGGAAGAGCTCTATGATGTTTCCCTGAGAATAAAAAAAACAGTGGGCATAGATGAGAAATATGCCATCTACCTGCCTGCAAACGAGTGGGCATCTTTCGTAATATTCGGATTGCAGAATGGGGCAGACCTGTTGAAGGAAAACGCCTGTTATGGAAATTTTTCTTCTCCGGAATTTAAATCCGCCTTCGAATACCTAATAAAATTCCATAAACAAGGTCTGGCTCCGATAGGTATTTCACAGACAACAAACATATACCAGGCTTTTTCTGAAGAATATATCTCGATGTATATTTCGGGACCTTGGAATATACGGGAATTTAAAAAGTGGATGACGGATAGTCTGAGTGATAAATGGATGACAGCCGAATTACCCGGTCCGGATAAAAATACTCCAGGTGTTTCTCTTGCAGGCGGTTCGAGTCTTGTGGTTTCAAAGCAATCGCTGCATAAAGACTTTGCCTGGAAACTGGTTGAATTTCTTTCCAGGCCTGAAACACAATTGCAGTTTTATCATCTGGTGAATGATTTACCGGCGGTTAAATCTGCATGGCAGGATTCCATTTTTGTTAATGATCCTTATATGCAGGCGTTTTTTAATCAATTTCATCATGTTGTACCGACGCCTAAAGTTGCTGAATGGGAACAGATTGCTTTTTCAAAAGTGCAGCATTATGCAGAATTTGCTATTCGGGGTGCATTAACAGTTGATGATGCTCTGGCAAAACTTGACAGCGATGTGGACCGTATCCTGGAAAAACGCCGCTGGATTCTTGAAAATAAAAATTAACCTTGAAGTTCATTCATGCTTAAATCGAACAGGACAACTTTAATTTTATTTCTTGGGCCGGCTATCGGAGCGATAGTTTTGTTCTTCTTTATCCCGGTATTGATGGCATTATTAATAAGTTTCACAGATTTTGATATTTACGGGCTTGCAGATTTTTCAAATGTTCGTTTTACCGGTTTTAAAAACTACATGCTGTTGATTAGTGATCCCGTTTTTTGGCAGGCGATAAAGAATACATTTTATTTCGTTGTAGTTGCCGGACCTTTAAGTGTAATCGTTGCATTATATGCTGCACTTTTACTGAATAACAAACTTGTAAGATTTAAAGCGATTTTCAGATTAACATATTTTATACCTGTTATTACAACTCTCGTTGCAGTGGCGATTGTGTGGCGGTTTATATATCATCCACGCTTTGGAATCCTGAATTATATACTGGATTTTCTTGGAATTTCTGCCATTGATTGGTTGGGGGATCCTTTTTGGGCAATGCCGGCAATTATTATAATGTCGGTTTGGAAAACTTTTGGTTATAATATGATTATTTTTATTGCCGGGCTGCAAAACATTCCGGTTCAGCTGTACGAAGCGGCCGCTATAGAAGGTGCAGGACGCTGGCAAATTTTCAGGAATATTACTTTGCCCATGCTTGCACCAACCACCTTGTTTGTCAGCCTGATCACAATGATCGGGATGTTCCAGATTTTTGCAGAGCCATATGTTATGACCAACGGCGGTCCGTTGAATCAGACTCTTAGTATTGTTTTGTATATGTATGAAAACGGATTTCGCTGGTGGAATATGGGCTATTCTGCAGCAATAGCATTTATTCTTTTTGTTTTTCTTTTAATTTTTACAATCATCCAATTTAAAATACAAAAGCCGGAAAATGTCTGACCAGGTTAAAAAAGTATTTATTTATAGTTTTCTGATCATTACATCAGTGGTAACTCTGGTGCCCTTCATTTGGATGCTTTCAGCATCTTTTATGAATGATGGCCAGGCTAGTGTATTTCCCCCGCCTTTTTTTCCAAAAGATTTCACTTTTACCCAATATGCAAAATTGTTTGTGCACATGAACATCGGCTGGAACTTTTTTAATAGTTTATTCCTGTCTGTTCTGATTACATTGATTTCATTACTTTTTAATTCTATGGCTGCTTATGCTTTTGCGAAATTTAAATTCAAATCAAAAGATAAACTATTCAAAGTACTTTTAGGCGCAATGATTATTCCTGCCCAGGTGACAATGCTACCGTTGTTTTTGATGCTCAAGAATATAGGTTTGATAAATACATACATGGCTATTATCATCCCGGGATTGGCGACTATTTTCGGAATATTTCTTGTCCGCCAGTACATTCTTTCAATTCCAGATAGTCTTATTGAAGCCGCCCGGATCGATGGAGCTTCAGAATTCTATATTTTTGTAAAAATCATCATGCCTTTGTGTAAACCTATTCTGATAACACTGGCACTTTTTACTTTTTTTACAACATGGAATGATTTCTTGTGGCCATTAATCGCCTTAACAGATAACTCGATGTACACACTTCCTGTCGCGCTCGCCAATCTGATGGGAGAACACACAAAAGATCCTGAGCTGATGATGGCAGGATCGGTTCTGACAATTATACCCGTTATTATTGTATTCCTTGTTCTGCAGAAGTATTACATGGAAGGTATCATGATGGGCAGTATTAAAGAATAATCACTATTAAAATTAAAATTATTGGATCAGGATGAAAATAAATATTCAGGAAATAGCGCGCCGCTCAAATGTATCTATTGCTACTGTGTCGCGGGTATTAAATAACAAAGGACCTGTTAAACCTGAAACACGCAATAAGATATTAACGCTGGCCAAACAGTTAAATTATAAACCAAGCCCCCATGCAAGGGCACTTTCAAGCCGAAGGACAGACACGATAGGTGTAATTTTACCGGAGCTTGTGGATGAATATTTTATGGATATAATTCAGGGCATAGATGAAGAAGCGCATCTGTTTAATAAATACCTGATGATTTCCAGTTCCCATTCTCAGCGTAATGATATTGAAACAATTATGGAATTTATGGGCAGTGGCAGAACGGATGGTGCTATCATTATGGCACCCAGTCTGCATGATGAAATCTATGAAGTGATAAAAAAAAGTAAACGTCCGGTTGTCCTGCTTAACTGTTGCTCGAGTAAAACAAATGTTGTCAGCTTCAATATTGATAATTATCGTGGTGCACGTCAGATTGTTGCACACCTGATTGATCACGGATACAGGAAAATAGGAATGATCAAGGGGCCCGATCGCAATATTGAAGCACAGGCACGCTTCGAAGGTTTTCATGATATACTTGTGGAAAGGGGACTCGAGTATAAAGAAAATTATGTAATTTCAGGTGATTTCTCGCTTACTTCAGGTAATTACGGCATGTTGCGGCTGATGGGTTCAGACGATAAACCGCAGGCAATCTTTGCTGCAAATGACTACATGGCAATAGGTGCTTACCAGGCTGCGCGAAACCTGAACTTAAAAATTCCGGAAGATGTTGCTATTGTTGGATTTGATGATATTTTTACCAGCAGGATTATCCATCCGCGGCTTACAACGGTGCATGTGCCTGTAGTTGAACTGGGCAGACGTGCCTTGAATTATCTTGTTGGCATGATTGATGGCACCAAAGATCCGGCCGAATCCTACCATGAAGAGCTTTCCACAGGTTTGGTTATCGGAGAATCATGTGGCTGTAAGTCGAAATAAAGTTAATTTCTTAACGCCATTTTCTTCGCCAAAAGGTCAGGTATTTAATCTATTTTGTGAAACCGTTTTACTAATTTTTAAGTTCTATTTTTGAAACAAAATTCAGGTTTTTTATTTGTTTATTTTTTATAATTAAATTTTAAATGTTAAAAAAACATTATCTTATGAACAAGGTTACGTACCGCTTACAAGTATAAAAATTATTTGACAATCGATTCCATCATCTTTAAAATGTAAACGTTTACATTAATACTGCCTGATTCGATTCATTCAATTTCGTAAAATTCCTTTTTGATCTTTGCAAATTTAAATACAGATAAGGTTTCAATAAATATTCACCATTTTAGGAGGGTTAAATGAAGCTTAAGTTACAGATATTATCTTTGTTTTTGTTGTTTTCGTTTGGTTTCCTGTTTGCACAGGAGATGGAACGCTCTAATTTAATATGGGCGAGAACAACTTCAGAAACCATCACGCTTGATGGTGTCCTGAATGAGTCAGCATGGCAGGATGCCGAATCATTCCATATGACATATGGAGAAAATACCCAGTTTATTCCCGGCAGTGGTTATCGCCAGGAACAGGGTGTTGCCCCCAGTGATCCTACAGATGTCACATTTAAACTGCTTGTAAACGGAAATAATCTGTACCTGGCAGCTACGGTTATGGATAGTTCTGTTGGTGGTGGTCTGTTTAATAAATTTGACGGATTTTTGATTAATATCCGTAACAGAGCAGAACAAGTTACCGGTGGTATTGCACCTCCTTTTGAATACTTCTATGGTTGGGTCACAGAAGGCTGGGCTGATCCTGCTACGGGCGAAGTTGGTGCTTCACCCGGATTTTTTGGCTGGGCTGCCGGCAGCAGGGATTCAATTGACAGCAGGACAGGATTAACAAATGGCGAAGTCTGGAATGCAGTCACTGTTGTGAATGGTACATCAAACGATGATTCTACACCTGATGAAGGTTACACAGTTGAATTTATGTTTAATCTGGCAGCACGCGGATATGATGTTACCAAGACGGAAGGAGATATTGTTGAATTTAACATTTCTGTCTATGATGCTGATTGGCAGTGGCCATTAAATGCGGATAAATTTTCCGGAAACCGTGCCTGGTGGGCAGGACCCTGGGGCAATGCATCTTCTTATGATATTGTGCGGATCTATGCGCGACCCGATGTAACAACCAGTTCTGGTGCTGTTCCTGAAGTTGGACCAGAGTTAGTTTTTGAAAATGGCGCTAACTTTGATGATCCTGTTATTGACGGAAAGCTTGATGAAGATGTTTGGGGTAAAGTTAAAGGGTTTGATATTCGTTATGGTGATGAAGAACTGCGCAGTTCATACCCCGGAATCGGTCCATGGCGCAGCGGCCAGTTCCAGCCTGAAATTAATGGTGTAAAAGCTGCTGTTGTAGATCCCGGCGATGCAACTATCAAAGCGTTTTTTAAAGGCAATATGTTATATCTGGGTGTAGATGCCCGTGATCAGGCAGTATGGGGAAACAGTCAATTTGATCTGTGGGATGGTATCCGTTTTGTGATAAATGACAGGGCAGTTCAGAATGCAGATAACGTACTTGAACCTCGTGTAATTTCAGCAGTTGTTGATTCTCTTGGTCAGCTGATGACTGCTGACTATCTGACAACAATGATCGATTCTGGTTCAGCTCAGGCTGCGTTAGCTCTTAACTCAGGAACAACGGTTAATGATTTTAATGATGTGGATAATGGTTACTCAATTGAAATTGCTATTGATTTGACAGGTCTGGGATACCCGGCTGATCGTGGAGATGGTGTACTGTTCTTCAGCGCAACGCTGTTTGATGGCGAAAAATTTGACAACGCAGCTGATAATTATGGAACACGCACCTGGTTTTTCAGAGAAAGTGCAAGTCCTGCCGCTCCGGCATGGACATTTATGGATGCCACAAAAATGGTCGGTGGAGAAACTGCTATAAGTGATGAAGTTTCGGCTATCCCGTCTAAATTTGAATTATTGGGTAATTATCCTAATCCTTTTAATCCTTCAACACGAATTAAATTCACTCTGGCAGAATCGGGAACTGTAAAGCTGAATGTATTTAATGTTAAAGGACAGAAATTAGCCGAGTCAGTTTTAGGTAAATATTCGGCTGGGACAAATGAAGTTCAGTATACTGCAAACCATCTGAGTACAGGGCTTTATTTTTATAATCTTGAGTTTACTCATGCAGGTAAACGCCAGGTCACAAAAACCCAGAAAATGCTTCTAATAAAATAAAATCCCTAAGAAAGAAAGGAAGCCTCTCCGGTATCGTCCGGGGAGGCTTTTTAATAGTTTTAACCGGTTAAGGAATGATTATGTTTAAAATTACAAAATCTAATCGGCATTCCATTGTATGGCATTTTTACCAGGCGGTTTTTATGATCCTGCTCAGCTGTTCGTTTTTGTGGTCAGGAACAACAGGAAAACTAGCCGGGCGTGTTTTTGATGAAAACAATGAGCCATTGGTCGGAGTAAATATTATTATTCAAAACAGCGCAATGGGAGCAAGTTCGGATATAGAAGGATTTTATTATATCATAAATATTCCGGCCGGTACGTATGATGTTGAGTTTTCTTTTATTGGTTATAAAACGAGGATTGTTAAAGACGTTAATATAAGCGCGGACCAAACAACAACCATCGAAGCAAATCTTGAAGTTGCAGCGCTGGAAGGCGAAACAGTCACCGTTATTGCCGAACGGCCCATTGTGGAATTGAAAGCAACAAGTTCTGTTTCCACAGTATCAAGCAGCGAAATTGAAGCCATGCCGGTATTGAATCTAAATGATATTGTTGACCTTCAGGCAGGTGTGGTAGATGGTCATTTCCGTGGCGGTAGAATCGGTGAAGTGCAGTACCAGATAAATGGTGTAACGGTTAATAATATTTATGATAACAGCATGTCACTGCAACTCGACCGTTCTTTACTGGAAGAAGTTCAGGTTATCAGCGGCACTTTCGATGCTGAATATGGCCAGGCGATGAGTGGTGTTGTTAATGTTGTTCTCAAGTCCGGTTCGCAGGATTTTAACTGGACAGCTGAGTCATTTATCTCTGATTATATTTACACCAGCGGAGACAGACGCAATCAAACTGATAAATTCAGGCCATTTTCTATTCAAAACTACCAGGCAAGCCTCAGCGGCCCAACATTTATTCCAAAAACCTTTTTCCTTACAAGTGTCAGGTATTTTGAAGATAACGGCTACATTTATGGTGAACGTCGATTTAATACTACTGATAAATCGGACCTGGAATTAAAAATTCCAAATCCCACCGGTGATGGTAAAGAGATAGCCATGTCTGAATCAAAAGAGATTACAGGCCTTTTAAAATTGAGCAATAATGCGCTGGGAAATATTAAAATTGAGTATCAGGCGATCCTGAATATGATCGAAAAAAAGCCTTATAATTTTAGCTTCAGGTTAAACCCTGATGGTGTCTCAACTCAAAATACGTTTTCAATAGTGCACGGGCTGGATTTGTCGCATCAGCTTTCTGATAAAACATTCTATACTTTGAGTGTGCGGCAAAACTATTTTGATTACAGTGATTATGTTTACAAAGATTTTTATGATGAACGCTACGATTTAGCAGGGCCGGTTCAGTCCATCGATCAGTCATACGAGCTTGGTGCGCTCGTCCAGGGTGTAAGCGCAAACCGCTTTGAACAGACCACAAACACACTTGTTGTCAAGGGAGCATTCACCAGCCAGATGAATCGTGAACACCTGGTAAAAGTAGGTGCAGAAGCGCAATATTCTGAGATGCGTTTTGGAACACCGGGTTATTTGGTAAGCACAGGGTCCTTTTTTACCAGGCATATTAATGAACCACCGGACTATCCCGGAGTGCAAACCTATTATCCGCTGGCTTTTGTTGGTTATGCCCAGGACCAGATTGAATGGCAGGATTTTATCTTCCGGGCCGGTTTACGCTGGGAATATTTTGATGCACAGTCGACAACACCGGGTAATTTGAGAAATCCGGCAAATGCTATTCCAGGAGTCCCGGAATCAACACCAAAAGAAACATCTGTAAAATCTTCTGTGGCACCACGTTTAGGTGTTTCGTACCCGGTTTCAGAAAATGCTGCACTATTTTTCGCATATGGCCATTTTTACCAGATGCCGCCCCTGCGAGAATTCTTTACAAACTCCAACTATGATGTGCTGATTAACCTGCAGGCCGGTGGTATAAGTTATGGTGTACTGGGAAACCCGGATCTGAAACCGGAGAAAACAGTTCAGTATGAGTTTGGATATAAGCATGCTATTACTCCCACAACGGGTGTGAATGTGAATGTCTTTTTTAAAGATATCCGAAATTTACTCGGGGTCGAGTTTATCTCAACCTACACTGCAGCAGATTATGCGCGATTAACGAATATTGATTTTGGCAATGTGATTGGTTATACCGTTACATTTGATCAGCGTCAGATGGGGCCGTTCAGCACATCTGTGGATTATACATGGCAGCGTGCCATGGGTAATGCCAGTAATCCAACAGAAACAGCCACCCGCGCAGAAGCAGGCGAAGATCCGCGTCCGCGGCTGATACCGCTCAACTGGGATCAGCGCCACACACTTAATGTTTCTCTTATCTATGAGCCCGGTGACAATTTTACAATCAGTGGCATTGCGCGATATAACAGTGGACAGCCTTATACACCATCAATCCGGTCCGGATTTGGCGGGGAATTGGAAGAAAATTCCGGACGAAAGGATGCATCCGTCAGGGTTGACCTGCGTGCAGAAAAAGCTTTTATGCTGGATAATTTAAACCTTAGTGTTTATATGCGCATCCTTAACCTGTTTGATACGGACTTTGTTAATGGATTTGTTTTCGGAGACACAGGAAGCCCGGATTACTCTCTTACACCTGCAAGCTCTGCAACAACCCTGGCAAATCCAAACCGGTACTATCCGCCGCGCCGTGTTGAGCTTGGTATAAGTGTGTCTGCAAACTGAATTAAATTCTGGAGTTAAACAATGAAACGCTGCAAATTTTACTATTTCATTATAAGCCTGGTTCTTTATCCTGTATTCGCTTTTTCAGACACACCGGTGCCGCCTGAAGAAAGGGGAAACCATCTGTATGAACACGTTGGCCATCATGATGCAAATAATTTCCGTACACGTTATTGGAATTACGGTATGGTTGGCGACTATCCAAGCGATCCGGTTAATGTGGATTTAAGTGTTTTTCACTCAATGGAAGTTCCAAAAGGCAGCGGTGTAAACTATGGTGATGGTACTACACCATTCATTCTTGCAAAAGTTATCGACGATGACGGGAACACTTTTTATATTATGGAAACCGGCTATCGTGAACGCCAGGAGACATCGCCATACCGCAATCTTACCATGCGTTTTGAACCGCGTCCTGGATTTTTTCAGCAGGATTTCTCCATTAATACAGGCGAAGCCCCGGCAATAAGTAACGATCCGCGTACCTGGCCGGACACCTGGCCGGACAAGGAGAGTGATATTGATGATCCGGGTTGGCCAGGCAGCTGGAATGGATATTTTGGCAAGCAGGCCCTTGCAGACCAGGAAAGCTTCACGGTAATGGACGATGACTATTATGACAAATGGAACTACACACCTGACTCGCGTGATTCAACCCGAAACGGGCTGGCTTTAAGAACGGATGTGCGCGGCTTTCAGTGGTCCAATCCGCAGGCTAATAATGTAGTATTCTGGCATTATGATGTCACCAATGAAGGCACAACAAATTTTGATGACAATATTATTTTTGGTCTGTATATGGATTCCGGTATCGGGGGCTCCGGAATCTCCTGTGACGGTATAGCAGAGTCTGATGATGATAATGCTTATTATGATAAATCCCTTGGGCTTAACCTTGTCTATACCTGGGATAAAAATGGACATGGTATAAGTTTGAGTTCCAATTGTTTTGAAACCGGTTATCTTGGTTATGCCTATCTTGAAACACCCGGCAACCCTTTTGATGGCTTAGACAATGATTCCGATGGTATGATTGATGAAAAACGTGACAGTGGCCCCGGTCAATTGATTGAAGGCCGTGAAGCGATTCGCGCCTATGTTGAAGCCCATTATGATATGGATCTTTTTGAAAAAGAAATCGGATCACTGGAAACCCGCCCGGCTTACAAGTTTGCGCGCTGGTGGACAGGTGATGAAGATATGGACTGGATACCGGAATTATTTGATGCCGGGACTGATGGCGTTTGGGGTACCGGTGATACAGGTGAAGGTGACATGATGCCGACTGCCGGTGAAGGCAATTTCGATCGTACAGATTTAAACGAGTCTGATCAGATTGGTTTAACCGGTTTTAAAATGAATCGCATCCGCTCAGTATCCGGGCGGCCCACAGACAATATTGTATTTTTTGATAATGGCAGCGAATGGCCGCGCCGGTTGTATGATTTCTTTTCCAGCTCTGCACCCTTTGATGATGCCCTGGTTACTGATTATAACATCGGTTTCCTGTTTGCTTCAGGGCCTTTTATTCTTAATACTGAAACAACGGAACGTTTCAGCCTGGCGCTTGCTTATGGTGCAGACAATTATGAATTGCGCAATACTGTGCGCATTGTTCAGCAGATTTACAATGCCAACTACCGCTATGCTGTTCCGCCTACGCAGCCGGTTGTTTCTGCAGAAGTTGGTGACGGTTGGGTCCGTCTGAACTGGAACGACCTAGCCGAAAAAGGTATCGATCCGGTTTCTTTGGAAGCGGATTTTGAAGGCTATCGTATTTACCGCTCAACCGATCCTGAATTTCGCGATCCGAAGGTGATCAGCAACGGTCGTGGAACCGGTCCTTTTGGGAATGGCCGGCCGATTGCCCAGTTTGACCTGATTGACGGCATCCGTGATTACTCACCATTTACTGTGGAAGGGATTGCCTACTATTATGGAAATGAATCTGGCATTGTTCATACATGGACCGATTCAACTGTAACAAATGGTCAGTTGTATTATTATGCAGTTTGTGCTTACGATTTCGGATCCGATTCGCTTGGTTTCTATCCATCTGAAAATCCTATTACCGTTTCACGATCCGCAAGAGCGGGCACTGTTTTGCCATCCAATGTTGTTGAAGTACGGCCTGAACCAAAAGTTATGGGATTTAAACCCGCGACTGCTACTGATGGTGTAAAAATTAATGGTGGCGGCATAGGTACCGTTCGCGTGGAAGTGGTTAACTCTTCTGAAGTACCGGAAGATCATACCTTCCTGCTTAAGTTCAGGGTCCCGTCAGCCGACAGTGTACGTGCCTCCTTTTATGATCTGATTGACAGCACAGCAAATGAAGAAGTTTTTACCAATGCCAACGATCTTGATGGCCTGGGAATTGGTTCTGTTGGTAAAGGTCTGCTTCCTGTTGTCTGGACGCCAAAATCGGTCAGTATTGACAGTGTAAACAGTGGCTTTGCATCAGGAAGCGTCACAAATGTTAAACTAAAAATTACTTATCAGACACAATTAGATATAAACCGCCGCAGGGACGGTTTCCCCAATGATCTTAAAATTACTTTTAGTGATGTTGCATTGGATACATCCATTGCCCAGATAGGAAAGCCGGCGCGTCCATCTAAATTTAAGATTGAAGCAATCACCGATTCCATTCCTTACCAGCTTAATTTTCTTTTTTACGATCCTAATGCGGATGGTGTACTGAATTCACCGGAAGAATTTATTGATGCGGTTACATATGTACCGGATCGTGGAACACGCCCGCAGATAACCTGGAGAATTGCACTCGACACAACAGGGCTGGGTAATAATCCTGTTGTGGCACCAACAGTTGGCGATGTTTACAACATGTATCTGAATTATCCTTTACGTAACGATGATCGCTTTATTTTTACGACAACCGCAGAATATATCGATCAGCAACTGGCAAATGAGCAGTTTGATAAGGGAGATCCATATGTGGTCCCTAATCCGTATATCGGATCAGCCAGCTTTGAACCGGAACGGTTTGCTATCTCCGGACGTGGAGAACGCCGCATGGAATTCCGTAATCTGCCAAATGAGTGCACTATCAGAATCTATACTGTAAAAGGCGAGCTTGTCCGGACTCTGCGTCACGAAGGCAGTACGCAAAGTTTTGTCGCCTGGAATCTGCGGACAAAGGATAACCTGGATGTGGCTCCCGGACTTTATATTTTCCATGTTGACGGCGGAAAATTAGGAGAAAAAATTGGTAAATTTGCAATTATTAAATAGCAGGTGCCTGATATGAAAAATGTTTCAAATATACTGAAAGTTAATATTCTTGTTTATACACTGGTTATTGCAGTGCAGTGTTTTGGACAATCAAACACAGGTACCACGATTGGACAATTCCTGCTGATTGAACCGAGCGCCCGTTATGCCGCGATGGGAAATACCGGTGTGGCTTCTGCTGATGAGATAACGGCTGCATATTATAATCCTGCAGCGATCGGGCGACTTTCAGGAACGGGGCTGCAATTTACCCACAGTTTATGGATTGCTGATATTACGTATGATTATGCCATAGCGATGGTAGATCTGGGTGAAATGGGAAATCTGTTTTTTAATGTTACGGCGCTTAATTCAGGTGATATTGATGTCCGGACGGTTGAGCAGCCTTTGGGTACAGGTGAAAAATATACTGTTTCCAATGTTGCACTTGGCGTGGGTTATGGCAGACGTTTAACAGATCGCTTTTCCATGGGAGTCCAGATAAATTATATCCAGGAAACTATATTTCATTCATCACTATCCACTGTTTCATTAAGTGTAGGTACCATGTTTGACCTAACCCGCGATGGATTGGTTTTGGGGGCAAGTATATCAAATTACGGGCTGCCTGCTGCTTACTCCGGGCGTGATCTGCGAATTCAATATGACCTGGACAAGGACAAATACGGCGATAACAGCGGACTACCCGGTGATGTGCATACAGAAGAATATCCTTTGCCGGTTTTATTCAGAGTCGGCCTGAGTTATCCATTTCAAATTACAGAAGATCATAAAATGCAGTTTTCTGTTAACGCGTATCATCCAAATGACAATACAGAAAGTGTTTCGATGGGAATGGAATGGGAAATTTTTAAAACACTTGCCCTGCGCAGCGGGTATCAAAATCTCTTCCTGAAAGATTCCGAAGTCGGTCTTACAGCAGGTCTTGGATTAAATGTAGCGATTGCCGAATATCAGCTAAACCTGGATTATGCCTGGGCTGATTTCGGCAGATTACAGAATACACAACGTTTTACTTTGGGAATATTATTCTGAAAGGTTAAATTAGCGGCTTAAATATTTTAACCGTTAATCATGTCGTTCAAGATAGTTTCGTTTACGACAAAACAATGCAGGTAGTAATGAAATTTTTATCCGGGTTCATATACATTTTTACATTGATTGTTATTCTTTCAGGTTCAGCAAAGGTCTGTGCCGAAGTTGATCCGCTTAATGGTGCTGTCATGAGTGATTCTACTTTTCTGGAGATGGTTCAAAAGGCATGTTTTGATTTTTTCTGGAACGAAGCAAACCCGTCAAACGGTTTAATTAAGGACAGGGATACTCCGGGTTCCCCCTGTAGTATCGCTTCTGTAGGATTTGGCCTTTCTGCAATTTGTATTGCAGTTGATCATGGCTGGGTAAGCCGTCAGGATGCCATAGATCGAGTCAAGACCACCCTGAATACTTTCTGGACTAAACCCCAGGGACGCGATGCTTCAGGTTACATTGGTTACAAAGGATTTTTCTATCACTTCCTGGATATGAATACAGCAGCCCGTGCCTGGAACAGTGAGTTATCTTCAATAGATACGGGACTCCTGCTGGCAGGTATTCTGCATGCACAGGAATATTTTGACGGACAGGCAGACGATGAAGTTTTAATCCGTCAGTTAGCTGATTCAATCTATTTCCGGGTGGATTGGGAATTCATGCGCAATTTTTCTCCTAATATTACCCTTGGCTGGAATCCTGAGACCGGGTTTATTAATGCCTGGTGGCGCGGCTATAACGAAGCTATGATAATGAATATTCTGGCACTTGGCTCACCTACGCACCCATCTCCGGCAAGCATCTGGAAAGCCTGGACTACAGGCTACGACTGGCAAAGTTTTTATGGTTTCGAATATGTAACTTTTCCACCTTTGTTTGGTCATCAGTATTCGCATTGCTGGATTGATTTCCGCAATATTCAGGATGAATATATGCGAAATAAAGGAATCACCTATTTTGAAAATTCCCGCAGAGCAACACTGGCTCAACGCGCTTATTGCATTGCAAATCCGGGCGGATTTTCCGGTTACGGCGAAAACATTTGGGGACTGACTGCCGGTGACGGGCCAAATGGGTATATTGCGCGTGGAGCTCCGCCGGCACAAAATGATGATGGCACGATTTCGCCGACAGCTGTGGGCGGGTCCATCGCATTTACTCCACAAGAATCGATTGCTTCCCTGCGTTTCATGTATGATAACTACCAGGCAAAAATCTGGAAAGAGTATGGTTTTCGCGATGCTTTTAATATAGGTGAAGACTGGTGGGCATCCGATGTAATCGGGATTGATGAAGGTCCGATTATTATGATGATCGAAAACTATTTTAACGCCGGCGTTTGGGATGATTTTATGCATAATGAATACATAAGCGCAGGATTGGATAAAGCCGGATTTACTTTAACCGCATCTATCAAAGACCAAGAAAAAATACCACACTTGTTTTCTCTTGATCAAAACTACCCCAATCCGTTCAACGGATGGACATCGATTGCTTTCGACATACCCGTCAGTACACAAGCCCGTCTCGTTATATATGATATCAGCGGAAGGGAAGTTATTACAGCGTTTAACGAATTTGTCAGCCCGGGAAAACACACGATAAGAATAAATACAGAAGATTTAACAAGCGGCATATACTTTTACAAACTCCGTGCAAGAGATTCTGAGTTTACCAGGCGTATGTTGCTGATTAAATAATGATAAACCCCAATCCGGATGGATTTTTATTATAGGTTATGAAGTCCAAAATTCTAATCATATCTTTGTTTTTTTTCGTTCTCTCTGCTTGTGTATCGGAAAAAAAACAGACCCCTATACTTGCTTCTGTTGAAAATAAAAATATATATCTGGAAGATTTTAAAGACCGGGCAGAACTTACGATACGCCCGGCACTTTTTAAAGATGCCGGCGATCAGAAAAGGCTGATCCTGAATACCCTGATTGCAGAAAAAATACTGGCACTTGAGGCTGAAAAAAATATCAACATAAGAAACAATGAAAAACTGGCTGCTTATGTAACGGGGATTAAAGAACAAAAAATGCGATCGCTGCATTACAAAAAAAATGCACTTGACCATGTAAAAGTTGATGAGCAGACTGTTCAAAAAATAAGTGATGCTGCCGGAAGGATTTACCAGCTGCAACATTTTGACGTTTCATCTGCAGTCAATTACGATTCGTTAAATTCCATCCTGCAGAAGCAACCGCAGATGTTTGAACAAACATTTAATAGCATTTATCCCGGGCAGAAAATACCACAGCAGCACATCGGCTGGAAAGATGTTTTTAATACAGAACTTTTTGATGCGTTGTATGTAAATCGCACCGAACCGGGTCAACTTATAGGACCTGTAAAAAGATCCGATGACCGGGTTTTTTTCTTTAAAGTGGACAGTTGGGAAAACAGGGTAATTTCTTCGGAAACAGAGATCACTCAAATAAAAGATGAGATCGGTAAATATTTGCAAAATGCCGCTGCCGGAGAAAAATATGAGCAGGTTGTTGCAGAGCTGATGGCCGGGAAAAGCATTGTTTTTGAAACGCAGGGTCTAATTCCTTTGATAAATATGCTGGGACCGGTATTATTACGTGAAGATTCCGATACTGATTTTTTAAATGATCCTTCTCAAAGAATGATGCAGGAAGTACGGCTTGATTCCCTAAGAAACTCTTCAGGGAAATTCGAAAGTCAGATTGTACTGCGTGTTAATGATAAGCGCTGGACAATAGATAAAATACTTGCTGAAATGACAGTTCATCCTTTGGTTTTCAGGCAAAAGAAGTTTGCAAAAAAAGAGTTCGGAGAACAACTCAAATTCGCGCTGGCAGATATGATACGCGACCGTTATTTAACCGAAGATGCTTACGAAAAAGGCTATGACAAGGATGAGCAGATACAACGAAGCGAACGGCTATGGAGAGATTATTTTTATACTGTAATGATGCGTGAGCAACTATTATCGCAAAAAAATGATGGGCAAATGAATGACCTGGAATACCTGGATAGGAAGGTGCGTGATTTGCGTAATGCTTATAAAGAAAGAATACAGATAAATGAGAAAATGCTCGCAGAAACGGACATCGCTGATGTTCAGCTTTTTGCTCTCCAGAAAAATGTTCCTTTTCCATTAGCGACTCCGGGTTTTCCGCTATTGACTCTGGACGACCGATAAAGGTTGTACCGGTTTTTATTAACAAGGTTTGACACGAGGTGTAAATGAATAAACTGGAAATGTTTAAAAACAAGTATGGCTATTTCAGTGAAGATGGTTTTGAGTTTGTTATTACAAACCCTGATACTCCACGCCCATGGGTAAATGTTATCAGCAATGGAGATTTTGGACTGGTCGTCAGTCAGGCCGGCGGCGGTTTCAGCTGGAAAACGCACGTTTCACTAAACCGGCTTACCCGTTGGAATCAGGATCTGATTAAGGATGACTGGGGGAAATGGCTTTATCTGCGTGATGTTGAGAAAGGAACTCTGCGATCATTATCCTGGCAGCCTGTGCAGGCAGAATATAAAAAATACCAGGTTCGTCATGGACTTGGATATACTGTTTTTGAACAAAAATTTGATGATATTGAAACCAGCTGGACGCTTTTTGCTGCCAAGGATGCACCGCTGGAGATCTGGCTTGTAAAAATTAAAAACACATCAGCGAAAACAAAAAAACTGCAACTTAGTTCATACCTGGAATGGAATCTGGGGGCCGCCCCCGATGTTAACCGGGAATTCCATAAAATTTTTATTGAGACGAAATTCGTCCCGCAAAACAATCTTATTACGGCAACAAAAACATTGTGGGAAATTCCAACCGAAAGGGGACACTGGAACACAGATTGGCCATATGTTGGGTTTCATTCCATTAATTGTGATGCAGCTGGCTGGGATTGCAGTAAAGATGACCTGCTTGGGCGGCATGGCGGCTATCATAACCCAAAAGGGATTAAACAGGGAACTTTTACGAAAAAATCAGGCCGTTTTCAGGACGCTGTTGCCAGCCTGGCCGGTAATCTGGAAATTGAATCCGGGAATGAACAAACGGTTGTATTTCTACTCGGACAACTCGATAAAAATGATACTAATGATTCCCTGAATGAAGCACAGAAGCTTTGCAACTATTATCATGATGTAAAAAACTGCGAACAGGAACTTCACAATGTTAAAGATTTCTGGAAAGAATTAACGGGTCGTGTAAATGTAAAAACACCTGATGCAGCTTTTAATTTGCTTACGAACGTCTGGTTAAAGTACCAGGCTATATCAGGGCATCTGTGGGCACGAACGGGATATTTTCAGCAATCAGGCGCCTTTGGTTACCGTGACCAGATGCAGACGAGCCAGGTTTGGCTGCCGCTTGATCCGCAAAAGATGCTTGAGCATGTTAAGTTGAATTCCCGGCATCAGTTTAAAGAAGGAACCGTTCTGCACTGGTGGCATCCGCTGTCGGAGCAGGGCTTACGTACCGGCATGACCGATGATCTGCTGTGGATGCCTTTTATGCTTACAAAATATATTTATGAAAGCGGTAATAGTGCCTGTCTGCGTGATGTGGAGCCTTTCTATGATGGTGATAAAGCATCACTTCAGGAACATTGCATCCGGGCGATTGATGTGGTTTTGAAACGTTTCAGTGAGCGTGGTCTGCCATTAATCGGTGAAGGAGACTGGTGTGATGGGTTCAGTGCTGTTGGCCTGGATTGGAAAGGCGAAAGTATCTGGCTGGGAATGTTTTTATACGAAATTTTAAATCGCTGGCAAAAAATATTGACTAATCTCACTCCCGATCCTGATCCGCAAAAGGCAGCATATTATGCTGAACGTGCATCGTTACTAAAGAATGCATTAAATACTCATGGCTGGAACGGGCACTGGTATATTGCCGCAACAAAAGATGACGGCACACCAATCGGTGATCCTTCTCAGGAAGAATGCAAAATTTATCTTATGTCGCAAACCTGGGCGATTTTATCGGGAGTTGCCGATGATGAACGTCGCAAAATGATCAGTTCAGCAATGCTTGAACATTTGGAATCGGATAATGGCTTCCAGCTTTTTCAACCGGCATTTTCAAAAAGCGATCCTTTTATCGGCTACATTACGCGATATGCGCCGGGTCTGCGTGAAAATGGCGGTGTCTACACACATGCATCCACCTGGGGTGTTTTGGCGATGGCCGAACAAAAAATGCCCGATGACGCGCTGCGGATTTTCCATAAACTAAACCCGATCCTGCAATCAGAAAAAGATGCCGATCGTTACCAGGCAGAGCCTTATGTTTTACCGGGCAATGTTGATGGCAAAGATTCACCATACTATGGCCGTGCAGGCTGGTCCTGGTATACCGGTTCAGCAGGCTGGCTTTTCAGTATTGCTCATGAAGCGATTTGCGGTGTTAAGGCTTCTTTTAACGGATTATTAATTGATCCCTGCATTCCTGCACATTGGGATCAGTTGTCCGTAACAAGGAATTTCCGGGGAGCAGTGTTCAACATTTCGATTAAAAACCCTGAGCATAAAACGGGCGGCGTTAAATCGATTTTACTGGATGGTAAAAAAATAAACTCTAATTTGATTCCACCGCAACAACCGGGTACATACCAGGTTGAAATAATTCTTGAAGGTATCTAGAAAACAGGAAGATAATATGAACTCAATCCGGTTCAATATAATTTTTACAATCAGTATTTTACTGGTATTGAATTGTACAGAAAAAGAATCAGCTGCTGTAAATTACAAACCCTATCAATCGGTTGATTACACACTTTCAGGGCAGGATGAAGCTTTCCTGGACACACTTCAGTTTTATACCCTGCAATATTTTCTTGAAGAAATAAATCCTGAATTAGGCCTGGTTAAAGACCGTTCTAGCGCAACTTCTCCAGCGAGTATTGCGGCTATGGGATTTGCTGTTCCGGCCTGGGTAATTGGGGTTGAAAGGGGTTGGATGGAGCGGGATCAAGCGGTTCAGTATACCCTGAATATGCTTAACTTTTTGATGACATCCAGTCAATCCGAAGACGAGCTCGCTACAGGATATAAAGGTTTTTATTATCATTTTCTGGATATGGAAAAAGGGCAGCGGCAATGGAAATGCGAATTATCAACCGTAGATACAGCATGGCTGATTGCCGGTTTGCGATTTGCTGCACAATATTTTGACCGCGGAGATGATAATGAAGCATTGCTGCGGAAGCTGGTTGATGATCTGACTTTGCGTATCGATTGGGATTGGTTTACACTTTCGGAACAATCCGAATATCCATTTACATTATCCATGGGCTGGCATCCTGAAAAAGGTTTTAACAGCCACGGCTGGCGCGGTTTTAATGAAGCATTGTACATTTATGCTTTGGCAGCTGGCAGCGGCATGACTAAAGCTAAAGAAGGCTATCAGACCTGGCTGAGCTATTACCGTTGGGATGAACCTTATCCGGGAATGGCACACGCGCTGTTTGAACCCCTTTTTGGTCATCAGTATTCACACCTTTTTATTGATTTCAGGGGGATAGCGGATAACTATATGCGCACAAAAAATATCGATTACTTCGAAAATGCAAGGCGTGCAACTTTGACGCAACGTTTGTATGGCCGCGACAATCCGATGAAATGGACAGGTTATGATAGCTTGACATGGGGCTGGACTGCCTGTGATGGACCGGGTCGTGAGTTTAATTTTGATGACCGCACATTTCGCACTTATTCGGCAAGGGGAAATGCGGGACCTGATCATATTGAGTACGATGACGGGACAATTGCTCCCACTGCAGCCGGCGGGTCGCTTCCTTTTGCTCCACAGGAAACGTTGGCAGCATTAAAGCACATGAAACAGATGTATGGTAAAAAAGGATTATGGGGAAAATACGGCTTTCTGGATTCCTTTAACCCGACTCTGAACTGGTATAATAAAGATTACCTGGGAATAGACCAGGGTCCAATCATTATTATGGCCGAAAACCTTAGAAGCGGCCTTATCTGGAAATACAGTATGAAAGACCCCTTATTACATAAAGGCCTTGAAATTATTGGTTTCCAATCACTTTAAAACGATGCTTTTTTTAATAAGGTATAGATTAATTCATTATAGTTTAATAGCTAAAACTTAGCCGGGATAAATAAAAGGTGAAAATAAACCATAAGGTAATAGTTTTCCTGCTGCTTTTAATCTCATCTGCAATTCATGCACAGACTAAACTAAATCAGCAGGGTGAAGCTTTAATAGATAATTTAATCAGTCAAATGACTGTAAATGAAAAGCTTGGTCAGCTTGCACAAATGCGCTGGTCCTGGGGCGATAGTCCGCAAGCAGCAGCGACTCAAAAGTTATATAAAGAACGTGTAAAACAAGGAACACTTGGTTCATTCCTGGGTGTTCATGGTGTCGCTTTAACCTGCGAATTACAGCGCATTGCAGTTGAAGAAAGCCGCCTTAAAATACCATTGCTTTTTGCACAGGATGTTATTCATGGCTGGCGAACAATTTTTCCGGTACCCCTGGCGGAAGCTGCCAGCTGGAACCCCGATTTGGTTGGGCAGTCGGCTCGGGTTGCTGCTGTTGAAGCTACATCAGCCGGTATACATTGGACCTTCGCACCGATGGTGGACATCTCAAGAGATCCGCGCTGGGGAAGGATAACAGAAGGTTCCGGAGAAGATCCTTTTCTGGGTTCGGCAATGGCAACAGCAAGAGTAAAAGGATTCCAGGGGGATGATATTTCTGCCGGGAACACTTTGCTTGCCTGCGCTAAACACTTTTGCGCTTATGGGGCAGCAGAAGGCGGACGTGATTATAATATTGCCGATATGTCTTTGCAAACTTTGTTCGGAATATATCTTCCCCCTTTTAAAGCAGCAGTTGATGCCGGTGTAGAGACTTTCATGGGGGCTTTTAATGAAGTTAACGGCGTTCCGATGCATGCCAATGATTTCCTGATAAATAAAGTTCTGCATCAACAGTGGGGATTCTCAGGGCTGCTTATCAGTGATTTTACAGCGGTTATGGAACTGCAGCGTCATGGCATCGCTGCTACGCCTGAAGATGCAGGAGTTCTGGCGTTAAATGCCGGTGTTGATATTGACATGGAAAGTGATATATATGCAGGAGAACTGGCTTCAGCGGTCACTGATAACCGGGTTAGCGAAAAAGTTTTAAATAATGCCGTGGCCCGTGTATTACGTTTAAAATATAAACTTGGTCTGTTTGATGATCCTTACCGTTATCATAATCTGGAACGTGAGAAAGAAAATATATTAACAAATGAACATCGTCAGGTTGCCAGAAATGTAGCACGGGAATCGATTGTATTACTTAAAAATGACAATCATCTGCTTCCCTTATCAAAAACAATTAAAAATATTACTGTTGTAGGAGCATTAGCTGCGGATAACGATGCACCGCTTGGAGCGTGGCGCGGACAGGGGCGTAAAGAAGATGTTATTACGGTTCTCCAGGGTATTAAAGAAGCCTTGCCCGGCGCTCGCATCGGCTATGAAGCAGCCTACGACTTACCGGAATTTAAAAATCAGGATGATATTAAAGATAGAATTCAAAAATCAGTTCCTGAAACGGATGTATTTATTCTGGTTTTAGGTGAAACAGCCCGCATGACAGGTGAAGCTTCCAATCGATCCAGTATTGAATTACCAGGAGAGCAAAACAAACTGGCGCAAATTCTAAAAAGAACCGGCAAACCATTAGTCATATTGTTGATGAACGGCAGACCTTTAGCACTATCTCAAATCGCACATGAAATGCCTGTAATAGTTGAATGCTGGTTTTTGGGTGTTGAAATGGGTCATGCCGTTGCTGATGTACTTTTTGGCGATTTCAATCCTTCCGGAAAATTACCAGCCACATTTCCAAGGGTTACCGGCCAGATTCCCATTTATTATAATCACAAAAATACCGGCCGTCCCCCGGTTGAAGATGATTTCTTCCGTTCAAAATACCTCGATGTACCCTGGACCCCGCAATTTCCTTTTGGTTATGGTTTGGGCTACAGTTCTTTTGATATCAGTGCTCCGGTTCCGGAAAAACAAGTGATTCATTCTGGTGATAAAATTGTTGTATCTGTTCATGTTAAAAATACCGGTAAATACGATGGCCAGGAAGTAGTACAATTATATCTGAGAGACGAAGTCCGATCGATTACACCACCTGTAAAACAGCTCGTTGCTTTTAATAAAATATTTCTTAAATCAGGTGAGAGTAGGAGTATACAATTTGTGATCCAACCGGATAATTTAAAATTTTATGATAGCAATCTGAATTATAAGTCAGAACCAGGCTGGTTTACCATATACAGCGGAGCAGATTCAGAAAATCTGAAATCCAGCCGTTTCCAGCTTGTAAACTGATTTTACAAAGGCACTATTAAAAATAAAGCAAAGTTATTATGACCAGGTATGTAATTAATGTTAAAATTATTTTATCGCTGCTATTTCTTTTTTCATGTTCAACAATGCGCCAGGAACTGAAACCCACGGAAAGTTTAATGCAGGAAGTTCATTTGAAAGACTACAATCTGCAAACGGATCTCAATATAAATTTTCTGATATATTTTCCTGAAGATTACACAACGGATAGTACATGGCCCTTAATGATTTTTTTGCATGGCAGGGGGGAGCAGGGCAACGATCTTGAAAAAGTTAAAATTCATGGACCAACTCGCCGCATCAAAGAAGGTGCCGAATTTCCTTTTATCCTTGTAGCTCCGCAATGCCCCCGGGACCAATGGTGGTCAGTGGCCGATTTGGATAAGATGCTGGATTATTTATTAAAAAACTTGCCCATAGATCAGAATCGAATTTATCTGACCGGATTAAGTATGGGCGGTTTTGGAACGTGGGCCTGGGCAACTGATCAACCACAACGATTTGCTGCTATTGCACCAATCTGTGGTGGAGGCGATAGTCGTTTAGCGTGGCGTTTGAAAGAACTACCTGTCTGGGTTTTTCATGGAGCAAAAGACAATACTGTTCCTATCGGACGTTCGCAGGAAATGGTAGATGCTTTAAAAAAGGTTGGTTCCGATGTCCGGTTCACAGTTTACCCGGAAGCCGGGCATGACAGCTGGACAGAGACCTATGCAAATCCTGAATTGTATGATTGGTTTTTAAGCAAGCATAAATAAGCTTTGCTATATTCAGAATTTTAAGGTGCCATATATGAATCATATCCTGATTATAGTCTCGTGTATCCTTTTTTTCAGCGGATTTTATTCTCAAAATTCCAATGAAGTTTTAGATGATTTTGAATCAACACAGGGTTGGCAAAATATCACTTCGGATGAATCAGTAAAAATACATACTCAAACTGTTCCCGGTAAAATCGGAAATGCACTTGAAATACATTTTGATTTTACAAAAGGCAGTGGATTTTGTGGTATTCAAAAACAAATTCCAATGGAATTGCCGGATAATTTCAGTTTCTCTTTTTACCTGAAAGGCGACGCCCCGGTTAATAATTTTGAGTTTAAGCTTGTTGATGCCAGTGGTGATAATGTCTGGTGGCTTAACCAAAGGAATTATGAATTTGATAAGCAATGGCGCAGGATCATCATAAAAAAACGACATATCCAGTTTGCCTGGGGGCCTACAAACGATAAATCACTACGGAAAATAGATAAGATTCAGTTTTTTATTGCATCCGCAACGGGCGGAGCAGGGTCGATTTATCTGGATGATTTTAAGTTTGAATCACTTTCTGTTGCAGATACCATCCCGCCCAAACCTGTTGCGTATGTTTCATCCGAAGCCGAGCCACATTTTGCCAGCCATATTTTTGACGGCGATCTTACAAAAGGCTGGCGCAGCAATACAGATGATCCCCAGCCTGAAATTATCGTTGACCTTAAGAAACACTATGAGTATGGTGGATTAATCATAGATTGGGACAAAGATAATTATGCGAAATCCTATGAAATATACAACAGCCATGATATGAAAAGCTGGCAGCCGATCTATCACGTAACCAATGGAAAAGGCGGCCGGGCATATATTCCTGTAAAAGACTACGAATCAAGGTACCTTAAGCTGAAAATGTTTAAAAGCAGTAGAAATAGTTTTTATGGGATAAAAGAAATTTCGGTGCAGGATTATTTTTTCTCTGAGAAAATGGAAAATGTGTATAAGGAGATGAGCAAAGATAATCCGCGCGGCTATTTCCCCAGGTATTTTTATAATGAGCAAAGTTACTGGACGCTGACCGGCGTAAATAACGATCAGGATGAAGCGTTAATTAGTGAAGATGGTGCGGTTGAAGTTGACAAATCCATGTTTTCAATTGAACCCTTTCTGGTTATTAAGAATAATAAAAAGAAGTTATATACCTGGAATGATGTATCAACAAAAACAAAACTTGAGAAAGATTACCTGCCTGTACCATCAGTGGAATGGAATTCTGAAAACTGGACACTGGAGACAAAAATTTTTGCCGACGGCCCCCCCGGTGAATCTGTTTTATACACGATATATTCCATTAAAAACATGTCAGCAAAACCTGTTTCAGGGAGCTTATATCTTGCAATCCGTCCTTTTCAGGTTAACCCGCCCTGGCAATTCATAAACTGGCCGGGGGGTACGACTAAAATTTCATCTGTGGGAAAGAAACCATCTAAGATTACTATTAACGGAATCAAAGATGTTATCCCACTGGATAAACCTGATAATTTTGCAGCTGTTGAATTTGATGAAGGTGATATTATCCAGTTTATTTCAAATGATAAGTTACCCACATCTACTGAGATAAATGATTCACATCAATATGCATCTGCGGCTATGCAATACAATTTTAAACTCAACCCGGATGAGAAAAAGCAAGTAGTTCTTGCAGTTCCTTTCCATGAGAGCGATGCGCACGTTGTTAAGAGAGAACAGGTGAGCAAGCGTTTAGAAGATGTCTGCGCCTTTTGGGAAAAGAAAATCAATACAGTGGACTTTAACCTTCCCGCATCTGCCAATCATCTGCTGAACACAATAAGATCAAACCTGGCATATATCCTGATAAATCGCGACGGATATGGAATTCAACCTGGTTCTCGTTCGTATGAACGGTCATGGATCCGTGATGGTTCTTTAACGTCATCTGCCTTGCTAAAGCTTGGAGTTAAGCCGGAAGTTAAAGATTTTATTAATTGGTACGCCGGTTACCAGTACCCGGATGGAAAAGTGCCTTGTGTTGTCGACAAGCGCGGCCCGGATCCCACTGCAGAGAATGACAGTCACGGGCAGCTGATTTTTGCGATTTTGCAGTATTTTCTTTTTACAGGGGACACAACTTTTTTAGCCAGTCATTTTGAAAATGTCCGAAAAGCTGTTGAGTACATGGATAAACTTACGGCAGAGCGCCGGACAAAAGAATACCTTGAAGGAAACGAAACCCAAAAAGCCTGTTATGGATTGCTTCCGGAATCCATCAGTCATGAAGGTTATTCAGCCAAGCCCATGCATTCATATTGGGATGACTTTTTTGGATTGAAAGGTTACAAGGATGCTGTTCAGATTGCCAAAATACTTGGTAAAGATGAACAGGTTAAAAATTTTGTATCCGCCCGTGATACATTCCATAACAATTTATACCGGTCAATTGACATGGCCATAAGTAACAAACAAATTAATTTCATTCCGGGATGTGTGGAACTTGGAGATTTTGATGCAACAAGTACGGCAATTGCCGTTTATCCCTGTAATGAACTTAAAAATCTTCCGGAACCCTATGCGCATAATACTTTTGACCGCTACTTTGAATATTTTGAAAAAAGACGGGATGATAAAATATCATGGAAAGATTACACACCTTATGAAGTCCGGCTTATCGGAACATTTATTTATCTTGGGCAGATAGAACGTGCACACGCCCTGATAGATTTCTTTTTTAAGGACCAGCGCCCAAACGCTTGGAATCATTGGGCAGAAGTCGTTCGACCGGGTTACAGAACCCCCGGATTTATCGGTGATATGCCACACACATGGGTTGGATCGGATTTCATCAGTGCTGTTCGCAGTATGTTTGTTTATGAAGATGAGCTAAATCAATCTCTTGTGATTGGTGCCGGACTATACAAGGAATGGCTGCGAAGTGAAACAGGCATTTCAGTTAAAAAACTGCCAACCTATTACGGGAACCTGGATTACGCTATTAACAAGATAAAAAATGGATATCACATAAAAATCGCCGGATCACTAAAAATTCCGATCGGTAAAATCCAATTATCAAATTTTGATGGAAAGGTTCCAAAAAAGGTTATCGTTAATGGTAATGAAATTCAGGGTTTTGATGAAAATAAAATTAAAATCGCAGAATTTCCTGCTGATGTTGATATTATCTATAATTAAATTTTATATCCTTATACATTTTGAATACAGCAGATCGCAAATAAATCTGACCAGTTAGGGAGCACGGGAATGGCTGAAGTTGTTCTTAAAAATATAAGTAAAGTATATGATAACAATGTTTCTGCGGTTAACAATGTAAGCATAGAAATCCCGGATAAAGAATTTGTAGTATTGGTCGGGCCTTCAGGCTGTGGGAAATCAACCATTCTGAGAATGATCGCGGGATTGGAAGAAATTACTTCTGGTGAATTATTTATTGGCAATAAGCGGGTAAATGATGTTGCGCCAAAAGACAGGGACATTGCCATGGTATTCCAGAACTATGCGTTATACCCGCATATGACGGTTTTTGAAAATATTGCATTTGGATTAAAACTGCGCAAGATGCCAAAAGATGAAATAAAAAAACGAGTTACCGAAGCTGCAAAAATTCTTGATATTGAACAGTATCTCGATCGCCGCCCTAAGGCCTTGTCCGGTGGTCAGCGCCAGCGCGTGGCAATAGGCCGGTCTATTGTGCGCCATCCGCAGGTTTTTCTGTTTGATGAACCGCTTTCTAATCTTGATGCCAAGCTGCGCACTCAAATGCGGATCGAGATCAAAAAGCTGCATAAACAATTACAAACAACTATGATTTATGTTACACATGACCAGATGGAAGCAATGACCCTGGGAAGCCAGATCGTTGTTTTAAAGGATGGTAACATTCAGCAAATCGATACACCTGATCGTGTTTATAATCAGCCGGCGAACAAATTTGTTGCCGGATTTATTGGAAGTCCGGCTATGAATTTTATTGATGGAATGTTTATCAATGAAAACGGCTGGATTTTCAAGGCAAATGATTTAATCGTAAAATTACCGGCTTTTTTTATTGAGAAATGGAAAATATCAGAAAATAAGAATATTATGCTTGGGATAAGGCCTGAGCATCTGCTAGATTTTAAGAATACAGCTGTAAAACAAAATTTGTCAGAACCTTTTACAATTATTCCGGAAGTTATTGAGCCGGTTGGAAACGAAATATTGATTTATACAAATATAGGCAACCGGAATATTTGTATGCGGGCAAATCCAAACTGCACTTTTAAAACGGCTGAAGAAGCCCAGGTTGCTTTACAGCTGGACAAAATCCATTGTTTTGAAAAAGAGTAGAATACCGGATTTTCAACCTATTAATTCTTCAAATTTTTGCATTGCTTCATCTAATTTTGCCACATCTTTTCCACCTGCAGTTGCCATATGCGGGCGTCCGCCACCACCGCCACCGGCAACTTTTGCCACTTCACGAACCAGATTGCCGGCATTATACGATTTTAAAAGATCATCCGATACAAATGCCACAAAAGCCAGCTTATCGTCATTTTTGCTACCGATTAAACCAACGGTGGATTGTACTTTTTCACGGATTTTATCACCAAGATCTTTTAATTGGTTCATGTCAGCATTTTCAACCTTATGCAGAATCATCTTTATATCATTTTTGCTTTTCGCAGATGCGATGATGCCGTCAAGATTCCCGCTGAGCTGCTGGGCTTTAAGGTCAGCCAGCTCTTTTTCCAAACGTTTTTTGTCGTCTAGTAACCCATTAATTTTATCGGATATTAAATTTTCAGGACTGTTTAAAATTTGAGTTATATCCGTTACATAGCTGCGGGTTTGCTGGATAAAATGCACCGCTTTGGGCCCGGTGATCGCTTCAATACGCCGTACACCGGAAGCAATGCCTTCTTCACTGACGATAATAAAGGGGCCAATTTCCCCGGTATCCTTTACATGCGTACCACCGCATAATTCCAGGCTAAATTCACCTATACGTACAGTTCTTACAACATCACCGTATTTTTCGCCAAACAAAGCCATCGCACCCATTGCTTTTGCTTCAGTGAACTTTTTGTTCACAATCTCCAGGTGGGTGTCTTTTTGAATTTCACTATTAACAATCTGTTCAATTTCAGTGAGTTGCTCATCTTTAACCTTTTCAAAATGCGTAAAATCAAAACGGAGCCGGTCTGGCGTAACAAGTGACCCCGCCTGGTGTACATGATCTCCTAAAACCCGTCGCAAGGCGCCATGAAGGAGATGAGTGGCGGTATGATTTTTTATGGTTTTACGACGTTCTGAGTTTAAAATTTCAGCGTATACTTTATCATTTTCCGGATTAAATTCACCTTCATAGCGGCATATATGAATGATTGCATTTCCTTCTTTCTGTGTATCAATAACGTCAAGAACAAAACCTTCACCTTCAATTTTCCCTTTATCACCGACCTGGCCGCCGGATTCAGCATAAAAAGGTGTTTTCATCAAACGAATACGTACTTCATTGCCGTTTTGCCAGAAACGGCTTATTTGCGTATTAAATGCAACTTCTTCATAGCCGACAAAACTGGAATCATCGCCTTCATTTAAAATGGTCCATTGATCGGTGCTGACGGTTTGTGATGTAAACTTTGCAGCAGATCGGGCACGTTCTCTTTGCTGATCCATCTCTTTTTCAAAAGCGTCCATATCGATGGAAAGATTTTTTTCTTCTGCAAGAATCCGGGTTAAATCAACCGGAAATCCAAAAGTATCATAAAGCTTAAAAACGTCAGTTCCCGGGATAACAGTTTTTTTCTTTTTCTGAAGCGAAGTAGTAATCTTTTCAAATATTTCAAGCCCGCGATCCAAAGTGCGGTTAAAATGCACTTCTTCAGACTGAATGACTTTTGCAACATGATCGGCACGGTCTTTTAATTCGGGGTAAGCATCACCCATATGTTCAACCAGACGCGGCACAAGTTTATAAATAAATGGTTCACGCATATTCAGTTTGCGTCCATAGCGGGCAGCACGTCTGAGAATACGTCGCATAACATAACCGCGCCCTTCGTTTGAAGGTAATCCGCCGTCCGCGATAGAAAAAGACAGCATCCGTATGTGATCTGCTATTACTCGAAAGGCAATCTTTTCAGCTGACTGTTCGTATTTTTCTCCGGCAAGTTTGCCAATTTCATCCAGGAGCGGGCTGAATACATCCGTATCATAATTGGAATTTTTTTTCTGTAAAACTGCAACAATCCGTTCAAAACCGGCTCCGGTATCGACATGTTTTGCCGGCAGCAGAGTTAGCTTTCCCTGCTCATCACGATTATATTGGATAAATACAAGATTCCATATTTCGATTACTTCGGGCACCCCGGCATTTACAAGTGGCCCACCAGATAAATCATCAGTAAGATCGATATGTATTTCTGAGCAAGGCCCGCAAGGCCCTGTTGCACCCATTTCCCAAAAGTTGTCTTTCTTGCCGAAACGCAATATATGGTCATGGGGAATATTCGTCATCTCTTTCCAAAGTTGTTCTGCTTCAGTATCGGCTTCCAAACCATCTTCAGTATCACCGCCAAAAACAGTTGCATACAATCTCTCTTTAGGAAGTTTCCATACTTGTGTTAATAATTCCCAAGCCCAGGCAATGGCTTCTTTCTTGTAATAGTCACCAAAGGACCAGTTACCTAACATTTCAAAAAAAGTATGATGATAAGTATCGTGGCCGACTTCTTCAAGATCGTTATGCTTGCCGCTTACACGGATACATTTCTGGGCATTTGCAGCTCTAGAATAGGGGCGTTCTCCTTTTGCAAGAAAAACGTCTTTAAACTGGTTCATTCCTGCGTTGGTAAACAGCAGAGTAGGGTCATCCAGCGGCACAACTGATGCGCTGGGAACGAATGTGTGTTTCTTACTTTTGAAGAACTCTATAAACTGTTTGCGAATTTCATTAGAAGTCATAAAATTACTCGTTGTTTTTCAATTTATCTTTATTAACTTAATCTATGTTTTTTCCTGGCTGTAAAGTTTACTCTGCTTAAAAATTATTAATTTGACAGAAGTCTGAAATTAAAAACCCGAAATTTAATTAACATCTATTTCTATCACAAAAGAATTAAGAAAATTTATGAGTAATGATCTGAAAACTATTCTGTATATTGATGACGATTACCAGGCAGGGGTATTGGCAAAAGTATTTCTGGAACGCGCACGCATGAATGTTGAAATAGTATTAAACACACGGGAAGCGCGAAAGGTGCTGGCAGACAAAAAAATTGACCTGGTTATTACTGATATCGGTTTACCGGGCGAGACAGGTACACAATTTTACGAATGGATGGTAGAATCAGAATATAAAGAAATACCTGTTATCCTTGTTTCAGCACACGCAATGGGATTTAGCACCGTTCTAACAGAGCACAGAGATATATTTTTTGAAAAGCCTATTTTCTTTCCGTCATTTATTGAAAAAATAAAAAAAATTCTTGGGGACCATTAGTATCAGGTTTTAGAATTATTATTCTCACTTTCAATAATTTCTTCGCACATACTAAACCACTGCTCATGATTATCCATAAACAGTTCAATGTGGTTTAATTGCGGATTTAACTCTTCAAGCGGCAGACCCTGGTTCTTATCTTTCAAAGATTGGGCAAACACATCTGCACAATGTACAGCCAGAGTAAGAATGTCAGGTTCATTTTCCGAAACGTCCGGAAGATGATGCCTGGCAATTGATCTGCATATATCTAAGGGCAGGCTCCATAATCCTGCCAGGTATGCACCAACTTCGCAGTGAGATACTTCAAAAAATTTATTTTCAGAATAGTTGATTGGGGTTTTGTTAATAAAAGCATCTTCGTATGCTTTTTTATAAGTCTGCGGCATTTGACTTGCCAGAGTTATCATTCCGATATCATGAAGCAGGCCGGCCGTGAAAGCATTTTCCTGGACATTTTTATCTTTTGTAACAGCAAAGGCGATTCTTCCTGCAAAGACAGCTGTTAAAAAGCTGTGGTCCCATAGTTCATCAATGGAAACAGAAATCTGGTCCATCCTGGGAAATTGTGAAAAAAGTTTTAGGGACAGAACCAGTGTTTTTATCATTTCGATACCCAATAAAGCAACCGCCTGCTCAATGCTGCTGATTTTATTTGCAAATCCAAATAAAGATGAGTTAACAACTTTGAGTATTTCTGCTGTCATCGAAACATCATGTTTAATTATCCCGGCAATTTCTCTGAGTGAAGCATCTTCAGTGTTAAGTTTTTCATTTATCCTGATGTAAAGTTCGGGTAAGCTTGGCAAGCTATTTATATTTGAAACAAGATTTTTCAACTTACCATTTGAAATAAGCGCACTGTATTGGAATATATTTTCTAAATCCTGCATAAACTGCTTAAAATCAAACAAACCGCGTATGAGCAACATATGTGTTGATTTAAATTTCTTTAGAAGCTCTTTTTGAATTGCAGTACTCTCCAGTAAATTTGATTGTAAAACTCTGATAATCTGGGGGTGTCTTTCTTTGATAATATTGAATAACCCAACCACATCTGTGTTTTGAATTATGGGTGTGGAAATTATTGCTTCAATATTTTCACTTTCAATTATTTTAAGTGCCTGTATGTCGTTATCGGCTAAATGAATTGCCCAACGTTTATCACCCGATTGGATGGCGTCTTCATAAGCTTCAATGACCATTTTTTCATTATTCAGCAATAAGATTTTTCTCATAATTTTTCCGGTAGTTAATTTTATTGAAAGTACTTTTTTATACTCGAACTAAATAGTAGTAATATAAAATAAAAAACCCGGTTCTTGTTGAAAAACCGGGTTTAAATCGGATGATTAATATTGACTTAAACTATTGTAGTTCGTCGGTGATCATATTCGTTGCAGGAGCAGTAGGATTTTGTAAAATAGTTGCACCATAGGCGGAAGTAAAAGATAAAACCACATCTCCGATGTTCTTTGTCAGTATGCGGATATTGCTGTCTTCTTCTTCAAGCTGAATGCCTTTTTGATAATTGTAGAAATCAATAAGAGTATCTTTAATAACATAGTTAACTATATCATATGAAAAGCAATCACGTCTTTGTTTGCATGCTTCAAAATCACCTTTAAATTCGTAGGTCACAATTCCTTCCCGTAATTTCTTGTCTTTTTCATCAAATGGTGCTTCAAGTTTATTCGGACAACCCAAAGAACAGCCTTCGCCAAAGCACATTTTTTCAAAAAAGAATTGCAGGCCGTCGCCTAAAGAAAAAGCAAGATTGATATTTTCACCATCCGAGAGTTTCAGATTCGCCAATGTGTTAGTCTGATTAAATATTTCATCCTTAAGATGGTTCTCAATCTTACATATTAACTTGTAGGTAAAAAAATCAAGATGGGTCAACTCATTTACTTCTTTTTGCCAAGATTCGGCAAACTGATCAATAGTATAAGCCATGCAAACTCCTGTTCAAAGCATTCCAAAGGGATAATGCTGAAAATAATAAAAAAAAATGTAAATAACAGATTTAATCCAAAAAGTCTTTTACTTCTTTTAGAATTATTTCATTCACTTGTTGCTCTGTCATTAATGATTTTTTGGGAGTTTTTAGTGAATGATCGGCATTACTTATAAAAACGATTCGTGCATCTTTTAACTTATTAATAACAGGTGTTATTTCATTCCTGTTTCCAAAAGAGTCGTTTTCACCCTGGAAAATTAAAATCTTTTTATCCAATTCATAAAGGTGTTGGTCTCTTAATTGACCGGGTTTTCCCGGAGGGTGAAGGGGGTATCCAAAAACTATTAATTTGGGTGATTCAATTTGTCCTGCTATCTGAGTTGCAATTCTGCCACCCATGGATTTACCACCGGGAACAATATTTTTAATATTTACATGTTCACTATCCAGATAATTAATTACACCAAGATAGGTTTCCTGGCATTTTTTATTGGAATCTGGAAATTTTTTTCCAATCTCCTGGTAATGGAAATTAAATTTAACAGTCATAATACCTTGGTCAGCTATAAGCTTGTGAAACTTTAAAATAAAAGGTGAATGCATATTTCCACCGGCACCATTGGCAATTATCAGGCATTCCTTAAAAACGCGGGGTTTGTTAAGTATCAGTGAGATATTGTAATCTGCTATTGTAATTTTCGTTTCAATACGTTCCATAAATATTAGCCTGATATGTAGCGTCTCACGCCGCTTTCAATGATTTTATCCAGTTCATCCATACATTTTTGATATTGCACAATATTGAAGGGCGGTTTGCTTTTACCCTGACTGCTATCTTTCCATTGATGGTAGAATAAATCAGTTGCCGGGTAAAGTTTTAATTGACCTTTAAACCAACGTTTCCCTGCAGGGGTAAGAAAAGCTTCATTTTCGATTGCATCTATAACCGCAATTAGCGCTTCATAAAAATCTTGCATATTTTGGTTATGAAGAGATTTGCTAACTGAAAGAGTTGCAAATCTAAGTTTTGCTGATTTCAAAAGCTGAATTTCGTGCATATTTGAATTTTAAGTAAATTTACTAAATTACTGAACTTTTTTTCCAGACGAAGAAAGGTCTGAAAGTTGTATGGATTTACTCGTTTTTGCGCATAAAAAAGAAGCACTGGCTTTTTTGAATAATAACGGTTTTGCCGATAAAATATTTCAGATGAAAGGCATTTATCAAAATAAGCAAGGTTTTCTCCTTATAACAGGGCAGGGGCTGGAAAATGCATCACATAAAATAGAATCATTTTTGAAAAATAATTCTGGCATTAAAAGAATTATTAATATGGGAACAGCAGGTTGTTTAAGCTCAAAAATTAAAACAGATGAAATTTACTCAGTCCGGAAAGTTTTAGCTCCGGAGATTTCAAGCATTCAATTTCAAAGCGCATCATCAGATTCAAAATTTGATTGCGTAAGTGTAAAACAACCTATATCTTCGCATGTGTTAAAAAAACTTGAACCATCTGTTGCACTTGTTGATATGGAGCTTTGGTCAATTGCACATATAGCTGATACATATAAAATCCCGTTTTTTTCGTATAAGATTGTATCAGATGTTGCGAGCGAACAGGTTGATAGGGAGAAAATTATTAAAAAAGCGCAGTTTTACAGTAAGAAGCTGTGGGATTATTATCGGAAATATATAAATAATGATTTGGTTTAAAGAATATAGTTTGGATGAGATAAACAGTTTTGGTGTAAATACAATGGTTTCGCATCTTGGGATTGAATTTACTGAGATTGGTGCAGATTTTATCAAAGCAACGATGCCTGTAAACAAAAACACAATACAACCGGCCGGTTTACTTCACGGTGGTGCGTCTGTGGCTTTAGCAGAAACAATTGGCAGTGTCGGGTCACATTTAACCGTCGATCCCCAAAAATATAACTGTGTTGGTCTTGAGATAAATGCCAATCATATAAAAGCAAAAAAGAGCGGTGTCGTAACCGGAAAAGGAGTCGCACTTCATCGCGGCAAAACAACTCAAATTTGGGAAATAAAAATCACGGATGAAAGTGAGAGATTGGTGTGTGTGAGTCGTATAACAATGGCCATTCTTGAACAAAATAAATAACTGAAGGATTGCAGATGGATAATTCGTTTCAGGAAATAAATAAGTTAAAACAAAAGCAAATGCTTAAAATAGTAAGCAGCTCTTTTTACAAGGAGTTAGTAAAATATGGCGTTGATAACAGTGATATAGTCTCAGTCAGTATGAACTTGCTGGATTATGCAACGGATACAAATGGCAATAACCTACAGAGTAAAAACGGATATTTCCCATTTAAAATTAATGATATTAATGATAGCTGGCAGCAGAAAAAAGAGCTTGGTATTTTGGATGTAACAATTAAACCTATGCAAAAAAAGGAGATTGATACAATCGTCGAATGGCTTTCTTCAGAAGAAATCCGCAATACATTTATCGGTTTATTCCCGAAGACAAAAAAAGAACTGGAAAGCTATTTTTTAAAATCCAAAGACAAGGAATACTTTAGTATTTATTACAAGCGATCTTCTTTTGTGGGGTTTATAGGTGCAGAAAGAAAAGATGATATTTCTAAAAAGCTTGAAATGAAAAAACTGGTGGGTGACAGTAACTTCAGGGGTAAAGGGATTGGAAAGAGTGCTACTTTCCTGTTCTTATACCACATTTTTAACAATTACAATTTCAATAAAGTCTTTATACATTCCATGGATACAAATATTAAAAATATTAACCTTAACAGTAAATTCGGATTTAGTCTTGAAGGATTTCTTTTTAAAGAAATGCAGATCAATGATGTTTACCACGATGTAATTCGAATGGGTTTACTTAAAGAAAAATGGTTTGAAATTTATAACGGTGTAAAATAAAAGAGCCTGTTCTAATGTTTCTAGAGCAGACTCTTTAATCATTTGTTTTTTATTTTACTACATGAAGAACTTCGGTTCCTTTACCCTGTTGAATCAACGGTATAAAAGTTTCAAGCTCCTGTAGGATTTTCGGATCTGTCAGGTCAATAACTTTTCCTCTTTCAGCAGACATATAGCCGGCCATAATCATTTTAGTTATTTCCAGGCCATACTCCCAGTCTAATAAACCATCTTTACCTGCAAGAAATGCATTGGCGGCATCTTCATTTTCATCGGTATAGCCATATAAATCTGCTTCGTTGTGCTGTACTGCCAGCAATCCGCGTGAAGCAGTTGATTTTTCAAGGGCAAGTTCTGCATTCGCCGTAGCTTCCGCTGCAATATCTCCAATAAATATCTGAAGAGAAGAAACCAATGTATTGATTTCAAAAGCATAACCGGGTCCCATACCATCCATAAAGAGCCGCAATCCCTGTTTTTCAAACATCCATGAATCAGTAAACTGAGCTTTAACCATTTGGCCGGTTTCGGGATTCTTAAAAGTTACGATACCTGTTGTAAAATCTTCCGCTGGAGTTTTTGTATAGTCTACTCCCATGTTTTCCTTTAGTTTTTTGCGCCACTCTGGTAAACCCCATTTTAACAGTGCAGTTTCAGCACTGATTGATACCGGCTCAAGAAACCTGGGGCTTTTATCCACAGGCGTAAGTGCATACCAGCCAACGGCAATACTGTGGCAACCCATATCGGATAAAACTCCGCCACCTTGGCGAGTCGGATCCCAGAACCAACCTTCATGCGGACCGCCGTGTTCTTCGGCAGATCGTGTTAAAACCAACGGCCCCATTGTTTTAACCTGGGGTTGCAATTGAGAAAGTTGTGCCTGCATTGGTTTCATAAAAATCTGGTTTTCAAAATATGCTGTTTTCAAGTTCACTTCTCTGGCAAGCTCAACAAGGCGGCGAGCTTCCTTCATATTTCTGCCTAATGGCTTTTCGCAGATGATGCCTTTAAGGTTGGCTCCTTTTTTTACTGCATCAACAATTGCTTCCATTATTTCAACACGGGCAAAATTAGGAGCAAAAATAGCTATGGCATCAACATTTTCTGCCAGGTCGGCAATTGTATTATATACTTTGCATGTGCCTGTTCCATAGCTTTGTGAAGCCCGCGATAATTTTTCAGATAATTCTGGACTAACCGACATTACACCGGCAAGATCAACATTTCTAACTTGCTTTAGAGCCCGTGCATGAAAATTAGCAACAAATCCGGCACCGATCATTCCAAGTTTAAGTTTATTACTCATAAGAATTCCTTTCAGAACTGTAATGGGATGTGATCAACAAAATATAATCTCCAAAATAGGAGTCTCGATATAATTTTTCAATGAAAATATTTTGTTTTAATTTTGAATTAAATATATTACTTCGATTTTAAAAGGCTCTTGTTGTTTACAATTAAAAAAGTAAATCAGAGCACGCGATAACGGGAAAACCCACCTTAACGTATTTTGCTTATATTGTTACATAAATTTAAATAAATAGAATAAAGATTCAAACCTTCTTAAAGATTTTCAAGATGGTTTTTTATGACTAAACGGCTGATTTTATGAAAAAAATTTCACGTCGACAATTTCTAAAAAATTCCACAGCTGTTGCTGCTGTAAAAGTAATTGCGCCCAGGTTTTCCTTTGCCTTCATCCCATTCTTAAAAAACAGATCTATTAATGACCGCATAAATGTTGCTTGTATTGGTGTGGGTGGCATGGGTACAGCTAACCTTAAAGATTTCCTCGAAAAAAAAGACTGTACTGTAGTCGCAGTTTGCGATGTTGATAAACAGCACTGTGAAAATGCCAGACAATTGGTTAATAAAAAGTATCAGAATAATGACTGCCATACTTATCATGATTTTCGTGAAGTTTTGGTAAGAGATGATATTGATGCTATAATGACCGCAACACCGGACCATTGGCATGCCCTTATTGCAGTAGCAGCGGCACGAGTAAATAAGGATATCTATGCTGAAAAGCCGCTGGCATTCAATATCTCCGAAGGAAGAGCCATTGTAGATGCTGTTGAACAATATGGTGTGGTTTGGCAAACAGGAAGCTGGCAGCGTTCGCAACAGCATTTTCGTCATGCCTGCGAATTAGTTCGTAATGGCAGAATCGGACATATACATACTGTACGTGTCGGTTTACCGTATGGAAATAGTATCGATAATCGAGGAACACAGCCCGGCAGCCCACCTGATGGATTTGATTATGAAATGTGGCTCGGACCGGCACCCTGGCGCCCTTACAATCCAAGCCGTTGTCATTGGAATTTTCGCTGGATCAGTGATTATTCGCAGGGGCAGCTGACAGATTGGGCCGGTCATCATTGTGATATTGCAAATTGGGGGATGGGAACGGAAGAATCTGCCCCACAGACTATTGAAGGTATTGCACATTATCCGGATGCAAGAGACGGGCTTTTTGATACAGCCGAAAGTTACAGGTTTGAATGCCAGTATCGTGAAGGTTTCAGGCTTATTGTAGCAGATTCGACTCAGCAGCCGAAAGGTATGGGGGTTCATTTCATCGGTGATGAAGGATGGATCCACGTCAATAGGGTTGGGATAAGCGCATCTTCAGATTCAATATTAAAATCAAAATTAAAGCCGGATGAAATTCATCTGTATAAAAGCGACAATCATGTTCAGAATTTCCTGGATTGTGTAAGAACAAGAAAATTAACCGTCACTCCTGTAAAAGCAGCCCATTACGCGATAATGGTTGCGCACCTTGGAAATGCAGCAATGCATTTGGGCAGAGAGCTGCACTGGGATATGAAAACTGAAAAATTTGTCAATGATCCGCAGGCGGATCGTTTTCTAACCCGTCCCATGCGCGGACCGTGGCATTTATAAAACAATTTTTATTCTTGATATGTCAAAAGTTAACCTAAATCGCAGAACATTTTTAAAAAAAGCTACCTTTCTTAGCGGTGCTGCATTATCCTATTCATCTTTTGTAGTACCATTCAGGGTATTTGGACAAAATGCGCCTTCTGAACAGATCCGGCTTGGATGCATTGGTTTAGGAAGAATGGGAAGTGAAGATCTTAAAGCATTTCTTGAGATGGATGATGTCCTGGTGACGGCACTTTGTGATGTGGATAAGAAAAGAGCTGAAAACGCAAGGCAAATTGTTCAGAACAAATATACAGAAAAATATGGTCTTAATTACAAAAGTGATTGTCGTCTTTACAAAAATTACCAGGAAGTAGTCTGGCGTGATGATATAGATGCAGTTATGGTTTGCACACCAGACCACTGGCATGCTATTCCGGCAATAGCAGCAGCTAAAGCAGGTAAAGATATATTTTTACAAAAGCCCTTAACTTACACAATCGGTGAAGGCCGTAACCTAGCCAATGCAGTAAAAAATGGCCGTTCAGTTTTTCAGGTAGGCAGCCAACAGCGTTCAGATGATAAATTCAGGTTTGCCTGTGAACTTGTGCAGAACAGGATGATCGGCGATCTGAAATCAATAGAAGTTGGTTTTGGAATTGATCCGGTCGCTGCAAATTTTGCTCCTATGTCCGTACCTGATCACCTGGATTATCTGCAGTGGCTTGGACCCGCTCCACAGAAACCATACACCGAAAAAAGGGTACATCCGGACGACAGTTACAACCGTCCCGGCTGGATGACTATCAGAGATTACAGCCATGGAATGATAACAAACTGGGGAGCCCATCATATTGATATCGCACATTGGGGGATGGGGTTAAATAACAGCGGACCCGAATTTATTGAAGCCTGGGCTGATTACCCTAAAGATGGTCTTTTCGATGTGCACCAGCGCTTTTATATAACTTACACCTACCCCAATGGTATAAAAATGATTGTTACTGATAACAAAACGGTTAAGCAGGGCGTTCTTTTTAAAGGGACATCCGGCTGGGTTTATGTTAAACGCGGATATATAGATGCCTATCCGAAATCTTTGCTAAATTACAGGCTAAAACCGGATGAAATTCATCTTTATAAGAGTACAGATCATAAACGTAACTTTGTTAATTGCATAAAAAACAGATCGGAAACAGTTGCCCCTGTGGAAAATGCCCATCGGTCTAACACGGCATGTGTTCTCGGAAGTATTGCAATGAAATTGAAGCAACCGCTGCAATGGGATTATTCACAGGAAAAATTTACCAATAATGAACAAGCAAACAGATTACTGGCCAGGCCAGTGCGCGAATATGCTTAAAAAAGCAGGTCTATATGAATAAAATAATAGTTGTACTTTTAACGATTACTTTTTCAGCCGGGATTTTGTGTGCACAGGTCGGTCATAATGAAATCATAAAAATTGAGAATGCGCTTGCACAACTTCCAAATATATCGAATGATTCACCAAAAAAATTGTTAGTTTTTTCTTTGTCAAAGGGCTACAAACACCAGGCGATTGATTACGCGGATAAAATGCTGCAAATAATGGCCGATAAAACCGGTGCTTTTGATGTGGAATTTTCAAAAGATATGCAAATCTTTAATGAAACAGATTTAGATGCTTTTGACGGTATTCTTTTTAACAACACAACAGACCTTGAGTTTAGCGAAGAGCAGCGCAAAAGTCTTTTAGACTTTATTAAAAATGGCAAGGGCATCATTGGCATTCATGCTGCCACAGATAATTTCAAAAACTGGCCTGATGCGCTTGAAATGATGGGTGGCGTTTTTGACGGACATCCCTGGGGATCTTCAGGAACCTGGGCAGTTAAAAATACAGATCCGGAACACATTATCAATAAAAGTTTTAATGGCAGGGATTTCAGGGTTAGTGATGAAATTTACCGGGTTAAGCCCTTTAATCTCAGAAAGAACAGCCGTGTTCTTTTAGCCCTGGATATGAAAGATAAAACAAATCTGGCAGCAGATGGTGTTTTAGCAACAGATAAAGATATACCAATCAGCTGGATCAGAAAGTTTGGAAAAGGCCGGCTTTTTTATTGTTCATTCGGGCATAATGCAGACATTTACTGGAATGAACAAATTCTTGCTCATTATCTATCAGGTATACGTTTTGCCCTTGGTGAGATTGATGCCGAAACAGAACCGTTGCCTTTTGATGCAAAAAGCCAGATAAACCCTGATGAGCTTAGAAACTACCTGGATCAAAGTAAAGATTATGAGTATGGCCAAAGCAAAGCAATACAGAATAATATTACGGCGTATTTAAGATATTCTGCCGGATCTGATCTGATAGTGAATGCTGAAAATCAATTTATTGGCTTTCTAAAGTCCGATGCATCGCTTGCTGCAAAACAATTTATCTGCGAACAGCTGAGTATTTATGGAACGACCAAATCCCTGCCCGCTCTTAGTGAACTGTTAAATAAAGATGAAACGTTTGAAATGGCCGTATTTGCTATTGATCGAATCGGCAGTGAAGATGCTGTCCCTGTACTTGTAAATGCACTGGATAAAGGTTCCGCGGTACAACAAATCGCAATTATAAATGCTTTGTCAAAGGTTGGCAGTGAAGAAGTAAATAAAGTTTTGTTGAAATATGTGGACAATAAGAATGAAAATGTTTCTACTGCTGCAATAAACGCTTTGGCTTTATCCTGCAATCCCGAATTTATTCAAACTCTTCAATTAGAATCTGATGATAGCGGTGTCGAAAAAAAATATGCTGTTTATGATGCATTGCTTAAATGTGCCTCAACAAAGTCATCAAACGAAAAAGATTCAGCACTTAAAATCTATAACAGGCTTATTAGCAGCGGCAATCCATACAATGTTCGTTTCGCCGCGTTTCAAGGTATCGTGATGCTGGCAGATCACCCTGAGAAATTGATATATGAGAAGATTAACGGGAGCAATGAAGATGATCGGCGAATTGCCATTCAACTGGTAAACAGCTTAGATAAAAAAGCTGATTTAAGCTCAATAGCATCTTTGCTTTTCTCACTCCCGGAGATTGAACAGGTACAGTTACTTGCAGCATTTAAAGGCAAAAACAATTCGGCATTAACCCGGGTGATTGAAAAAGCGCTTCAAAGTAAAAATGCTGCTGTTCGTGAGTCTGCATTAAAAAGTCTGGTTGAAAATGCAGATAAAAACAGTGTTAAAGTACTCGCAGAATTTTGTGCGCAGGCAGATGGTGATGAGAAAGAAATATCACGGGAAACGCTGTCTCTGATTGATGGTGCAGGAATTGATCAGGAAATAATTAAATTAATCCCTGAATCTGCAGGTAAAATAAAAAATGAGCTAATCATTGCTGCCGGCCAGCGACAGATTAGCGAAGCTGCTGATGTTGTCTTCAATGAAACGGTTAACCCTGATCCGCTGCTGCGCAAGTCAGCCTACGGCACTCTTGCTGTGATTGGTAAGCAGGAATTACTTAACGGTCTGTTTCAAAATCTTCTTGAATCTGATGATGAATCTCAAAATCAGGAAATTGAAAAAGCAATTGTGGCAATTGCTGTAAGGTCAGATGTTGAAGAAACATCACAGGTGATACTGAAAAAATTCTCCCTGGCAAAAAAAAATCTGACATTCAATTCATTCTTTTCAATTATGTCACAAATTGCAAACGAAGAGTTTTTACCAGCTATAAGACTAGGACTGAAAAATCCTGAAAATGAAATCAAAACCAGTGCTGTTAGGGCAATATCTGGCTGGCCAAATATTGAAGTCCTTGATGATCTTTATAATCTTTCTAATTCAAATAATAAAATATATCATACACTTGCTTTTCGCGGTTATTTAAGGATTATCCAGCAGGACAATTTCTTTCCGGACTCTGAAAAAAACGCACACATGAGAAAGATTGCAGAAACAGCAAAAGACAACAGTGATTTCCAGTTACTCTTGTCGAATCTATCAAAAAGCAGTGATTTGAATGCATTAAAAATGGCTTCCTTATATCTGGAGAAACCACAGCTTGAAGAGTCTGCAATTGTTTCGGTAATTGCAATTGGAGAAAAACTACAGGGCCCCCCCGATGAAGAAGCGGTCATGATTATGGAAAAAATTTCTAAAAAAACGGATGATCAAAACATTGTTAAAAAGAGCACAGATTTATTGAAAAAATGGCGGGAAAAAAACAACTGATATAATAAATATTATATGGTTTTTATTTTTAATGATTACTACATTGCAAACATTTAATCTCACAACCCCGGAAAATATAATGAATACGATTTACAGGACTCTTAGCGTTGCTGCTATTGCTTTATTACTGTTAGCCTGTCAGGCGAAAAAAAATACAAACATGACAAATGATCAGATGTTCAGTCCGGATAGTTTAATGGGCGATTGGCAGGGCACCATGCAAATGGAAAATGGAGACAATGAGCCATTAGTTGCTCAGGTGATAGCCTATGCCGATAATAATTATACTATAAATCTTATGCATAAATTTGATACGCGTGACACACTTATTGCTAAATTTGAAGGTGAACGCAGCTCTGGAGAGATATCCGTTTCCGGAACAGATGCGCAGGGAAGAAGCTGGAACGGAACCATAAAAGGGAAAAAATTTACAGGCGTGATTGACGGAGATGAGAGTGGTTCATTCAGCTTAAATAAAACCGAACGTTTATCACCCACTTTGGGAGCAGAAGCACCTGAAGGTGCAATCCGTCTTTTTGAAGGGAAAGATCTTGCTTATTGGGTACACCCTAAAGGGATAACAGGTTTTGTAAATCTGGCAGAAATTGTTGGCGGTAAAAACAGGGTTGCATATCTGTATAGTGAAATCTCTGCTGCTGAAAAGCAGGATGCAGTGCTGTTACTAGGCAGTGATGATGGAATTAAAGTTTGGCTGAACGGTACTCTTGTTCATGCAAACAATGTTAGCCGGGGAGTTACACCGGCTTCAGATACAGCAAAAGTGGCCTTAAATGCCGGCTGGAATACGATTCTGATTAAAATAACCAATGGTGATGGCGGTTGGGGTGCGGTTGCACAGCTTACAGATAGTGATGGCGCACCACTGGAAGGGATCAGCGAGAAAGATTTTGCAAAAAATGATGCATCTGCTTCAGAGTACCTGGAAGCAAATGATGGTTATCTTACGCTTTGGAAGATAAGTGAAGCTTATACTCAGGATGACCTTTCACCCGAAGATCTTTTTGATGTCGCCTTTGCTCCTGAGAATGATTTAAACGCAGCTAAGTGGCAGATTTACAAAGTTACCGATGCGAAAGAACAACCGGCAACCTGGACGATTATTGATGACGCTATGCAAGTTCGTCCGGGCGCAGGATCTGTTATGACAAAGCAAAAATTTACTGACTTTAAACTGCATCTTGAGTTTCGTTCACCATTTATGCCTGATGAAACCGGACAAGCCCGTGGGAATAGCGGAGTTTATCTGCAGGGAAGGTATGAAGTTCAGGTACTGGACAGCTATGGACTGGAAGGAAAAGATAATGAGTGCGGCGGAATTTACAAAGTTGCTGTTCCTAAAGTAAATATGTGCGCTCCGCCTGCTCAATGGCAGACATATGATATCGATTTTAAAGCAGCACGTTATGATGCAAACGGAAACAAATTAAAAAGTGCCCGTGCAACAATCCGGCACAATGGTGTGGTTATTCATGATGATCTTGAGATTCCTGTTGCCACTGACGGTGGATTGGATAAAGAGATGTCTATCCCCGGACCTTTACTGCTGCAGGATCATGGTGACCTGGTTCAATATAGAAATATTTGGATATTAGAAACCAACGAAGGTGAATAAAATGGCACAAATAAACAGGCGTAAGTTTTTAACAGGCGCAGCGGCGGCTGTTGCAGTAACAGGACTTAATCCGCTGAAAGCTGTATCCAAAGTTTTTACAACTTCTGAAAACAAAAAATTTAAACTTAATTATGCCCCGCATTTCGGAATGTTTAAAAACAGTGCCGGAGATGATGAATTAGCCCAACTGGATTTTATGGCAGAGCAGGGATTTACTGCTTTCGAAGACAATGGGATGATGGGCAGATCCGTTGATATGCAGGAAAAAATTGCTGCACGTCTGCAAAAACATGATATGAAAATGGGTGTTTTTGTTGCCTATGCAGAATTTGGTGAAAAAACATTTGTGCATAATAAACCGGAAACCCGGGAGATGCTTAAAAAGCAGATGAATGATGCAGTTGAAGTTGCCAAAAGGGTGAATGCCCGTTGGGCAACTGTTGTTCCGGGTGCATTTGAAAATGGCATGGAATGGGATTACCAGACTGCCAATGTTATCGAAAATTTAAAATGGTGTGCTGATATCTGCGAAAAATCAGGGTTGATTATGGTGCTTGAGCCATTGAATCCCTGGATAAATCACCCCGGATTATTTTTAAGTAAAATTCCGCAGGCATACCAGATTTGTAAAGCGGTGAACAGCCCTTCCTGCAAAATCCTGGATGATCTTTATCATCAGCAGGTAACGGAAGGCAACCTGATCCCAAACATTGATCTTGCATGGGATGAGATTGCCTACTTCCAGATGGGAGATAATCCGGGCAGAAATGAGCCTACAACCGGTGAGATTAATTATCAAAATGTTTTTAAGCATATCCACGGAAAAGGTTATAAGGGTGTCCTGGGAATGGAGCACGGCAATAGTAAAGAAGGCAAAGACGGGGAACAGGCGGTAATTGCAGCATACAGATATTGCGACAATTTTTAGGGGATTGCTTTGAAAATACTAATTTTTCTTCTGGTGCTTGTGCTTCTTAGCTGCGCTGAGAAAAAACAATCTGAAAATGAAGTACAGCAACAACAGAAAATCAACCTGATTAGCAATGACTCGTTTGATCAATGGGATTTTGTTTTGTCTGATAGTTCGGTTGACGCACAAACAATCTGGACTCTAAAAGATAGCATTGTCCATTGTAGTGGTGCTGTGAATGGTTATATGCGTACAAAAGAAAAATTCAGTAATTACATCCTTAATATAGACTGGCGCTGGCCGGATGAACCTGGCAACAGTGGTGTTTTGCTGCATATTACCGGTCCTGATAAGGTCTGGCCGCTCTGTATCGAAGCGCAATTAATGTCTGGAAATGCAGGCGATTTTTATCTGATTGGCGGAAGCACGATGCGCGAACAGGAAGATCCATCTTCAAACAGGGTGCAAAAACAAAATGAGAGCAGTGAAAGACCCGCAGGAGAATGGAATCACTACAAGATTGTTGTTGCAGACAGTACCATTACTGTTTTTATAAATGATATAAAACAAAACAGTGCAAGTGCAACATCACTGCAAAAAGGTATGATTGGCCTGCAAAGTGAAGGTAAACCAATCGAGTTTAAAAATATTTTTCTTGAGCCATTGAATTAAGTATTAAACGGAACTGATGAAAAAAGGGAATAAAAAGGGGCTGAGAAAATATATCGTTTTGTTCGTTTTTTTGATGGGGGGGGCTTCAGTAATTCTGTTTAACCAAACAATGCAATATTCTTCAGAAAACGAATTTTGCGAATCCTGCCATGTCCATCCGCAAGCAACACAAAGCTGGCGTCTTGGTAACCATTATGATAACAAAAGCGGTGTTATTGTCGGTTGTGTCGATTGTCATTTGCCCCCGCAGGGCTGGGATTATCTGCAGGCAAAAGCAATTACCGGGGTGCGGGATTTTTACGGCTATATGTTTAAAGATTCATCGGATTTTAACTGGCAGCAAAAATCAGGCAGAGACGCGGCAGAAAAGCATGTTTACAAAGCTGCCTGCCTGCATTGTCATCAGAATCTTTTCCCGCGCACGCTTTCAAAAAAGGGTGAAGAAGCTCATCTCTATTATGATCAGAAATCAGCCCGGTTACGCTGTATAAATTGTCATCTTGAAACAGGACATTTCCACGACAAAAAAAAAGAACAAGACCTATCTGTTGAGATGAAAAAGAACGAAAAATACAATTACCCGGCCTGGCCGGATTCCTTTGTTGATTTCAAGGAGCGAATACCCGATTCCTTTGTCGATTTTGAAATGGTTGCTGTTCCCGGCGGTGAATTTGAGATTGGCAGTCCTGCAGATGAAGAGTTCCGTGATGAAAATGAAGGTCCGCGGCGCAGGATTAAAATCAGTCCTTTCTGGATGGGCAAGATTGAAGTAAGCTGGGATGAATATGCACAGTTTTATAAAGAAACAGCTTCCCAGGGGCGCAGTGAAGATCAGATTAAACAAGTGCATTATGTACAGGAAGTCGACGGCATCACCGGGCCAACACCTGCTTACGGCAATCCGGACCAGGGATGGGGGCGCGGTAAACGTCCTGCAATTACAATGACACATTTTGCAGCACGTACATATTGTGAATGGCTTTCTCAAAAAACCGGTAAAAATTACCGGTTACCAACGGAAGCAGAATGGGAATATGCCTGCCGTGCAGGAACAGAAAATGCGTACTTTTTTGAAGGAAGCCCATCTGATTATTCTGAAAAGGCAACTCTGAATAAATTTTTTGGTGCTGATACCGGAACGATAAACCGTTTCATCATTTATGCTTTAAACAGCAATAGTCAGACCCATTTACCGCAAGATGTCAAAGCGAATCCTTTTGGCCTTATAAACATGCTTGGCAACGCAAGGGAGTTTTGCGGAGACTATTACCAGGAAGATATCTATAAAACGTACCCAAAAGATCAAGTTACAGAAAATCCAAAAGGGCCTGCCAGCGGACAGGAATTTGTAGTACGTGGCGGTTCATTTAAAAGTGATGCCAGCAAAACACGGAGTGCTGCCCGGGATTTTACCCGTCAGGATGCCTGGCTGGTAACCGATCCGCAGATTCCAAAAAGCCGTTGGTGGTATTCAGATTGTAATGATGTTGGTTTCAGAGTCGTTTGCGAATATCCTGTACAAAAAAATTGAGAGGCTGAAGATGGAAAAAGATTTTAACAGACGCGAGTTTATCGGTTTGGGAACTGCCGCCGCGGCAGGGCTTATCATTGGCTGCAGCACGTCTCCTAAAAGAGTACTTGAAGTACCGCCTTTTTTGGACCAGGCACCGGATGGAATGGAAATCCGTGCCGGATTAATAGGCTGCGGAGGCCGGGGCAGTGGTGCTGCCATTAATTTTTTGAATGCCGGTCCTAATCTTAAGATTACAGCTTTGGGGGATGTATTTCAGGACAAGATTGATGAAATGCGTAAAAAACTCAAAGATGAGAAAAACATGGAAGTGGCTGATGCCAATTGTTTTGTCGGATTCGATGCTTTCCAAAAGGTACTTGAGTCAGACGTCAACATGGTAATCCTGGCAACCCCCCCGCATTTTCGCCCCGAACATTTTGCTGCCGCAGTAAATGCTAAAAAACATGTTTTTATGGAAAAACCGGTTGCCGTGGATCCTGTCGGTGCACGGTCTGTAATAGCTTCTTCAAAAAAAGCAGAAGCCCTTGGACTCTGTGTGGGTACAGGAACACAACGGCGCCATCAGCGAGATTATGTTGCCACATTTAAACAGGTTTATGAAGGTGCAATCGGGAAGATAGTCTCTGCAACATGTTATTGGAATCAATCGCAGTTATGGTATCGTGAACCACGTAAAGAGTGGTCTGAAATGGAATACATGATTCGCGATTGGGTGAACTGGAAATGGCTGTCCGGTGACCACATTGTTGAACAGCATGTACACAATATTGATGTGATAAACTGGTTCACTGAAAAGCACCCCTTGAGTGCGGTTGCTTTTGGCGGCAGACACCGCCGTGTGACAGGTGATCAGTACGATCACTTCAGTACAGATTTTATTTATGATGGTGACATCCATGTTCATAGTATGTGCAGGCAAATCAATAACTGTGCTGACAATGTTTCAGAATATGTCCGCGGAACAGAAGGTTATACAAATTGCAGCAATACTATTTATAATTTAGACGGATCTGTTAAATGGCAGTACCAGTATCCGCTGGATGAAGAAGGAAAATCAACGGGTAGTGTAAAGATTTCTCCATATGATCAGGAACACATTGACCTTGTGACAGCTATCCGTAAAAATAAGCCTTATGTTGAAGCAGAAGCCACAGCCGTTTCGACACTTGCTGCAATCATGGCCAGAATTTCTGCTTATACAGGTAAAGAAATGACCTGGGAAGAAATGATGAGCTCGGATCTGCAGTTAAAACCAAAAGAATACAAACTTGGGGCTGTCGATGTTGATAAAACCATTCCTGTTCCCGGAACGGTATAAACGCAAATAAATTTTATTACAGAAAGGCGGTAAAAATGAGTAAAAATAATAAACATAAAGCTGGTTCCCCCCTAAGCCGCAGGCAGTTCATCGGAGCTTCAGCTATGGCGGTTGGTGCATTTACGATTGTCCCAAGACACGTATTAGGCGGACCGGGTTATGTTGCACCAAGTGATAAATTAAATATTGCCTGTGTTGGTGCCGGAGGCAAGGGTAATTCTGATATTGCAGCTGTAAGTAATGAAAATCTCGTTGCTTTCTGTGATGTGGATGATGAAAGAGCAGCCAACACCTATAAAAAGTTTCCAAATGTAAAAACATACAGGGATTTCAGGGTAATGCTCGATGAACATGAAGATGATATTGATGCCGTTACTGTCAGCACCCCGGATCATACGCATGCCGTTGTTGCCATGACAGCTATTCGTATGGGAAAACATGTGTTTGTGCAGAAACCGTTAACCCACACAGTTTATGAAGCGCGTCAGCTTGCCAAAGCTGCAGAAGAAGAAGGCGTTGTAACACAAATGGGTAACCAGGGCCATGCCGGTGAAGGTGCACGACTGATAAATGAATGGATTTGGGACGGAGCTATCGGAGATGTTTATGAAGTTCATGCCTGGACGAACCGTCCTGTATGGCCACAGGGAATTGAAAAACCGCAAGAAATCCCGTCTGTGCCGCCAAGCCTTGACTGGAATTTATGGTTAGGACCATCCCCCTGGCGTGCATATCATCCGGATTATGTGCCATTTTCCTGGCGCGGCTGGTGGGATTTCGGGACAGGTGTGATTGGAGATATGGGTGCCCATATTCTGGATCAGCCATACTGGGCACTTGGGCTTGAGTATCCGACAACGATACAGGCAGCTTCTACAGATTTTAATAATGAAACCTATCCGCTTGCATCTATGATTACTTACAGATTTCCCGAAAGGGGAAGTAAGCCGCCGGTAAAACTTACCTGGTATGATGGAGGGTTTATGCCCCCGCGTCCGGAAGAACTTGAACCCGGCCGTAAAATGGGTGATGATGATGGCGGTGTTTTATTTTTTGGATCGAAAGGTAAGATGATGTGCAGTTGCTATGGTGATAACCCGCGCATTTTCCCGGAAACCAAAATGAAAGAATATAAACGTCCTGAAAAAACTATTCCAAGATCACCGGGTATTCACCAGGAATGGATTGATGCCTGTAAAGGCAATGGTAAAACAACATCGCATTTTGGTTATGCCAGTAAATTAACGGAAACAATGTTGCTGGGTAATCTGGCTGTACGTTTTAAAGACAAAAATACTATTCTTGAGTGGGATGGTGCAGAAGGCCGTATCACAAATCTGGAAGAAGCTAATCAATACTTACAGATGGAATACCGCAAAGGCTGGACTTTAGATGTCTGAAAGAGATAGCAAACTAAAAGTTGTTGTTGTAGGCGCGGGCCATATGGGCGCTTCCCATGCCCGTGCTTACCGGCAGCTTGATGGCTTTGAACTTGCAGCTATTGTTGCTCCATCTTCTTCAAGAAGAACACCATTGGCTAAAGAGTTGGGAAATATAGCAGAATTTGCAGCTCTGGATGATGCTTTAAAGAATATCGATGCCGATGTTGTATCAATAAATTCTTATCCTGATACACATTATTCCTATGCAATGCAGAGCCTTGAGCATGGTGCACACCTGTTTATGGAAAAGCCCATTGCCGAGACAGTCGAGCAGGCTCGTGAAATTGTGGCGTTGGCAAATAAGAAAAATTTAAAAGTTGTCGTCGGCTACATTTTGCGACAGCATCCCGCCTGGATGGAATTTATTAACATAGCCCGGACTTTGGGCAAACCGCTTGTAATGCGTATGAATCTTAATCAGCAGAGCAGCGGGACACAATGGGAAACGCACAAACAACTCATGAAATCGATGTCGCCTATAGTTGATTGCGGGGTGCATTATGTGGATGTAATGTGCCAGATGACGCGCAGCGAACCGCTTCAGGTTCAGGCAATCGGTGCACGGCTGAGCGATGAAATTGCTGATGATATGTATAATTATGGTAATTTGCAGGTCCGATTTGCTGATGGTTCTATCGGATGGTACGAAGCAGGCTGGGGCCCGATGATGAGTGAAACAGCCTTTTTTGTAAAAGATGTGATAGGGCCCAAAGGCTGTGTCAGTATTGTAGATCCAAATAAACTCGCAAAAACAGATTCTTCCGAAATAGACGGGCATACAAAGACAAACAGTCTTCTAGTTCACAAAGCAGAGCGTACTGCAGATGGTACATTTACAAAACCAGATCAGATTATTGATACACACGATGAACCTGATCACCAGGGATTGTGCACACGGGAACAGATCTTTCTGTATGAGACCATTATGAACAATCGTGATCTTACAGATCATTTAAATGATGCAATAAACAGTCTGCGTATTGTCCTGGCAGCAGATGAATCTGTAAGGACAGGGAAAATAATAACTTTATCTTAAAATAATAATTGTAAATCATGGAAAATTAAGGGAATTGAGGGAGGCCTAAAGTGAAACCGAAAATTTACACACAGCTGAGTGTGATGATGTTTTTGCAGTTTTTTATCTGGGGCGCATGGTTTGTAACCCTTGGAACGTATCTGAATGCACTAAATTTTTCCGGCAGCGATGTTGGATATACGTATCTTATGAATAATATCGCAGCCATCATTTCGCCATTTTTTGTCGGTATGATTGCCGACCGCTTTTTCTCTTCTCAAAAAGTGATGGCGGTTTTACATCTGCTGGGTGGTGTGGTTATTTATTATGTTTCCGATGCCACAACCGGCAGTTACCTGATTTTTGGGCTTTTGATATACAATATTCTGTATATGCCGACAATTGCATTGTCCAATGCAGTCTCCTTTAACCAGATGGAAAACCCGGATGCCCAGTTTCCCTATGTTCGTGTTTGGGGAACGATAGGCTGGATCGTTGCAGGATTAATTATAAGTTTTGTCCTTGCAAATTATGTTAACCAGGTTGAAGCGACAGCCGTTCCGATGAAAATGGCAGCAGCAGGTTCCATTATTCTTGGTATTTATGCTTTCTTCCTGCCGGATACTCCGCCGAAAAATATTGGCAAAGATATTACCATGGGTGATATTGTTGGCATTAAAGCGCTTAAACTGTTGAAAGACAAAAACTTTACCATATTTGTAATCAGTTCACTTTTCATCTGTATCCCCCTGGCCTTTTATTACAATTTCACAAATATGTTTTTAAATGAACTGGGTATGACCGGAACAGCAGCTAAACAATCTATGGGACAAATGTCGGAAGTGATTTTTATGTTCCTGATGCCATGGTTTTTTGTGCGTCTTGGTGTTAAAAAGATGCTTATGGTTGGTATGCTGTCATGGGTTCTCCGGTATATCTTATTTGCTCATGGTGATTTGGGCGGTATGGTTTGGATGCTTTATCTTGGTATTTTACTCCATGGATTGTGCTATGATTTCTTCTTTGTTACAGGCATGATTTATGTGGATAAAAAAGCAGGCGTTGAAATCCGTGCACAGGCACAGGGTTTTATTTCACTTGTAACCTATGGTATCGGCATTGGTCTGGGATCTGTAATTTCAGGTCAGATAGTGGATTACTTTACCAGCAACGGTATTAAAGATTGGACAACTATCTGGTGGATTCCTGCATTGTTTGCAGGTATTGTAGCGGTATTCTTTGTAACTACTTTTAAGAACGATCATGTTTCAAAAGCAAAAGTAAGTTGAATTTTATCTTATGAATCGAAGAAAATTTATAAAATCTTCTGCTTCGGCAGCATTATTCAGTATTGTTCCCCGTTTTGTGCTGGGAGGAACCGGATATACGCCGCCCAGTGATCAGCTAACCAAAGCTGTTATTGGTGTTGGCGGAATGGGACGCTGGCATGTAAAGTATGCCCCTGGTAAACTATTAGCAGTCTGTGATGTGGATAAAAATCATCTCCGCTCGGCTATGGAATTAGGCGGGACGGATGTTGCAGGCTATTCTGATTATAGAGATCTTTTGGACCGTAAGGATATAGATATAGTGCATATTGCGACGCCGCCACACTGGCATGGTCTAATAGCTATTGATGCTGCCCTTGCCGGTAAAGACATCTGGTGTGAGAAACCTATGACACGCACAATTGCCGAAGGCCAAAAACTGGTGCAAACTATCGCAAATCATGGTAATATTTTCAGGATTAATACATGGTTCAGGTTTGATAGTACTTTTTATGGCTTTGGTACTCCTGCGAAACCTATAAAAAAGATTGTACAGAACGGGTTATTAGGCTGGCCGTTAAAGGTCCGGATAAACGCTAAAACAGGATTTGCCTGGAAGTTTTACTGGAGTGGAAAAACTAATCTGCAGCCGGAATGGATCCCGGAAGAACTGGATTACGATTTCTGGCTTGGCCCGGCGCCATTCAAACCTTACCATCATCATCGTGTTCACGGATCGTTTCGCGGGTATTGGGACTATGACGGTGGCGGACTGGGTGATATGGGGCAGCATTACCTTGACCCGGTACAATACATTTTAAACAAGGATAATACCAGTCCGGTAGAGATAGAAGCGGATGCCCCGCAGGTACATCCCGACGCTGTAGGCAAGTGGCGGCGAATACGTATGAAATATGCCGACGGCTGTGAGATACTCCTGGAAGGTGAAGGCTATGAGCAGGATGGACCGTTTATTGAAGGTCCGGAGGGCAAGTTATTTAAAAACCTGGAGTCGGATATCCCCAATCTTGAGAAAAAGCTGCAGCAGTTGCCCGATCCTGCCCCGCAAATAACTGATTTCCATGAAGCCGTAAGAAATCGTTCAAAATTTGCACTGAATGAAGTAAACGGACATCGCTCAGCTACTTTGGTAAATCTGGGTAAAATTGCAATACGATTGGGTCGTAAACTGACATTCGACCCTGATTTACAACGCTTTATAAATGATGATGGTGCTAATCTGTTGATTGATCAACCCATGCGTGCACCATGGCATCTCTAATTTCCAAAAGGTTTGATATGATAAAAAGAGTCATATTTTTTTCAATACTGTCTATTACTTTTTTTTATGGTTGTTCTGCAACTCAAAAACAAAGCGCTGGCAATGAGGTATTTATATTAAATGACTTGCTTCAGCAGTTACCTGCAGAAAATGATATTCAGCGTGATCTTGTTTTGTCTGCTATCCTTGAACAAAGTGAGCAGGTTCTTTTAAGTTTAGCTTCAGAGCTGGAATCAGACGATGCAAATACCAGGGTTCATGCTGAATATGCCTGGCATGGACTTGCTTTATATGTCTCTGCTGATGGAATAGTTTATAATCGTGAAAAGTACTTATCTCTTGTTGATAAAGCTCTTCAGCAAAAATTAAACTTCGAAAACAGGATTTTCCTGCTTGAACAACTAAAATTTGTTCCGGGTGCTCTAACAGTAAAAATAGCCGGGAAGTATCTGAGTGACAATGATCTTGGTGAAACAGCTGTTATGGTCTTACGCTCAAATAATTCTCATCAGGCAGCGGAAGTGCTACTTGCTAACCTTGGAGATACATCAACTCCGTTGAAAATTGCAAGAATTCTGGCTTTGGCGGAAATGGATTATAAACCGCTTGCTGAAGTCGTAAATAGTATGCTGCCTGTGGATAATGAAAATCTGGAGTCAGCAATTATGATAGCATTGTCTGAATTGGGATTTGCTGATGCAGAAAAAGCGATTCGTGATTATGCTGATAAAAATCCCGAACAGAATGCTTTGCTGATTACTTTTGCAGATGCTCTGACTGAACAAGGACAAAAAGCAACAAGTGCTGCGATCTTCAGGGAAGTTTTACAAAATGAATCCGGTCAATATTCTGAAACAAGCCGTAAAGCAGCCTTAAGTGGTTTGAGCAACCTGCTGGGAGATGATGCATTTGCAGAAATTTTTCAGGTTTATCAATCAAGTGATAAGAAAATGCGGATGGCAGCTTTAAATTTGGCCAAACCCCATAATAGTAATGTTTTCGTTGAAAAATGGCTGAGCCTGATGCCGTCTCTTGATACCGAAAAACAGCTTGAATTGATTGAATTTTTCGGAGACATCAAAAGTACAAACAGTATTCCTTTCCTGCAGGAGAAGCTCTCGGATAATGAACCAATAATCCAGGCAGCAGCAATCCGCTCCATCTATAAAATTAAGGGTTCCGGTATCAGCGATGATTTGGTAACTGTGTTACAAGGAGAATTAGAGGGTGAATTTGAAAAAGAGACGCATGCTCTTTTGGATGAAGTACCAGACAGTACGGCTCTTGCGAGCATCGTAAACAGATTTGAAAGTTATTCGGTTTCCGGGCAAAAAATCATTCTCTCATTAGTTGCTGAAAAAAACTTAAGCGCATTCAATAATTTTCTTACTGCGTCACTCAAATCAGATCAATCAGAAATTCGCTCTGGTGCACTTGGCGCATTAGACCAGTTGGCTTTGAAGAAGAATTTTGAGATATTAACCGATTTTTACCTGCAAACAAATGATGGCCAGGAAACATCAAAAACAATAAAGGCGCTTGCATCTTCCTTTGACGGCAGGCTTCATACTGATTTTCTGATTAAAAAAATCGATGATGTATCTGATCAGCAAAAAATAAAATTATTAAAACTCTACAGCAGATTAAAAGGTCAGGCGTTTTATCACAAAGCTGTAGCTCTCGAATCTTACAATGGCAAAGAAGTCAGTGAGCAGGCAGCAGAAATAGTTTTTTCATGGAAGGATGAAAACGCACTAGAAGATCAGCTAAAGATAGCTCAAACAACCCGGGACAGTAAACGAAGAATTAATGCAATTCAAAATAGTGTTCAAATTTTAAGGGAAAGAAATATCAATAAAGATGACCTGGTTAGTTATTGTGATTTACTTTTAAAAGCATCTGAACGACCTGAAGAAAAACGTCTTGTGATGTCTGTTCTGACTGGCCTGAAGAATAAATCAGCCTTGAATTTAATCCTTAAAAATCTGGATGATCCTGATGTAGAATATGAAGCATTTCTGGCCCTGTTAAAATGGGCCGAGTCTGAAAGAAATCCTGATCATTACTCTATCGAAGATTTGATAGTGTATGTACTCAATGGCCGTGTATCAAAAAGCCTGTCACAAAAGATAACAAAATATCGGCAGGAGCAATTTGAATCCAAACCACCTGAAGGTTTTACCGCACTATTTAATGGAAAAGATCTCAGCGGCTGGAAAGGTCTGGTAGCAAATCCTGCGAAAAGAGCACAAATGTCTGCAGACGAGATGCTGAAAGAACAACAAAAAGCAGACAGTATTATGAACGCACAATGGTCAGTCGTCGATGGTATCCTTTATTTTAAAGGGATTGGCTATCAGAATATCTGTACGGTAAAGAGTTATCAAAATTTTGAAATGTATATGGACTGGAAAATAGAAAAGGGCGGTGACAGTGGTATTTATCTGCGTGGAACTCCGCAGGTGCAGATCTGGGATCCGGGTCAATGGGATGAAGGATCGGGCGGTCTTTATAATAATCAGAAAAATCCGCGAACGCCATTAAAGAAGGCAGATAAACCGATTGGTGAATGGAACACATTTCATATTATCATGCAGGGTGAAAGGGTTACTGTATATCTTAACAATGAATTGGTTGTGGATAATATTGTCCTTGAAAATTACTGGGAGCGTGATAAAGCGCTTTATGCATCGGATCAGATTGAACTACAGGCGCATAACAATCCGCTCTATTTCCGAAACATTTACATAAAAGAATTACCGGCTGGTGAACCTCTATTCTCAGGGGATCTTTTTAATGGAAAAGATTTGAGTGGCTGGCAGGTAATCAACAACACAGATGACAGCTGGCATGTGGAAGATGGCATTTTATACACAGAAGGTCAGGGCGGAGGCTGGATTTCCACAGAAAAAGAATATGGTGACTTTGATCTGCAGCTCGAGTTTCGTGTCCCTGAAGGCGGAAACAGCGGTGTTTTTATCCGAGCTCCCCATGAAGGTGATCCGGCCTATACCGGTATGGAAATCCAGGTACTTGATGATTATGCGGAAAAGTATGCAACATTAAAACCATGGCAATATACTGGCAGTGTGTATGGCTTGCAGGCGCCTGCAAAGCGTGTAACCAAAAAAGCGGGCGAATGGCAAAAAATGCATATTACCTGCCAGGGACCCAAAATTCGGGTTGAATTAAATGAGCAGGAGATTGTAAATACCAACCTGATCAATTTTGGTAGTGAAATTAAAGCACATCCCGGTATCAAAAGACGTAAAGGATTTATAGGATTACAGAATCATAGCACCCGTGTTGAATACAGAAATATAAAATTAACAGAATTACCATAATACGTAAAAAGGAATTGAGATGAGAAAATTCTTAATTGCAATCTTACTGACATTTATGTCTTTATCTGCCCAGGACCTTCCAATAAACCATCATGCATCTCCCGATGTTACCAAAGACTGGCGATTATCAATGCAATTATGGACGTTTCATAAATATACATTCTTTGAAGCACTTGATAAAACCGCTTCTCTTGGTGTCTCATGGGTAGAAGCATTCCCGGGACAGGCTTTTGGAGAAGAATATCCTGATGTAAAATTTGATCATCATATGGATGAAAAGTATCGCAAAATAGCTAAAGACAGACTTAAGGAACTGGGACTTACTCTGGTGAATTACGGAGTAGTAGGTCTGCCAAACGATGAAGCAGAATGTCGCGCTGTTTTTGATTTTGCCAAAGAGATGGGGATTGAAACGATAGCATCTGAACCGCCTGATGAAGCATGGGACCTTGTTAGCAAGCTTTGTGATGAATATAAGATAAACGTTGCAGTACATAATCACCCGGAACCATCTTATTTCTGGAATCCGGATAAGGTTTTAGAATTTGCCAAAGGTCGCAGTAAATATATCGGTTCATGTGCAGACATCGGGCATTGGATGCGCTCAGGAATCGATCCGATTGATGCACTTAGAAAGCTTAAAGGCCGGATCAAAAGTTTTCATTTTGGTGACCTGAATGCATTTGGTGATAAGGAAGCACATGATGTTCCCTGGGGGGCAGGTGTAGCTGATCTTAGGGGTGTTTTTAAAGAAATGAAAGATCAGGGTTTTAAGGGTGTCTTCTCCATCGAGTATGAGTACAACTGGGAAGCTTCAATCCCTGAGATTCGTGAAAGTATTAAATTTTTTAATAAAGCTGTGGCTGAGATTCAACCTGTAGAATGGAAAAATCTGCTTGATGATGAAATCTCTCAATGGCAGTTTGAAGATGGCGGCTGGAAGATTTTTGAAGGAGTTCTTTCTGCGAATGGCGCAGGTGATATTTGGTCCAAAGAAAAGTTTGGAAATTTTGTATTAAACCTGGACTTTAGACTTGAGCCAGAGACCAACAGCGGAGTTTTTGTGCGCACAGGAAGCATTGAAGAATGGCTGCACACGGCTATCGAAGTGCAGATTCTTGATTCGCATGATTCAAAAGAAATCACAAGACAGGATTGCGGTGCGATTTTTGATTGTCTTGCCCCTGCAAAAAATATGGTTAATAAACCCGGTGAATGGAATCGTTACACCATAACATGCAAAGACAATATGATTTATGTCGTTTTGAATGGCACCCAGGTTATCAACATGAACCTGGATAAATGGACAGAAGCTCATAAAAATCCGGATGGTACCCCGAATAAATTCAATACTGCCTACAAAGATATGCCGCGTGAAGGTTATTTAGGTTTGCAGTATCATGGTCATCCTATTTATTTTCGCAACATTAAAATTAAAGAATTATAAGTAATAACAGGTAATAACGGGTAAAAACACATGCATAAACAGGATATACCAAAAGAACAACCACAAAACACAATCAACAGACGCAGCTTTCTGAAGACAAGCGCTGCTGCCGGAACGGGTTTGATTTTTGCCCCGGCAATATTAAAACAGGCAAGAGCGAATGACAGTAATGACCTGAATATTGCGTTGCTTGGGGCAGGAGCACAGGGACAGGTATTGATGAATGCCACATTAAAAATTCCCGGGATTCGATTTAAAGCAGTCTGTGACATCTGGACGGATTACAATCAGACGCGCGCTTATCGATTACTGAAAAAATATGGTCATGATCTTAATGCCTATGAAGATTATAAAGATATGCTTGCGAATGAGAAAGATCTGGATGCTGTAATTATTGCCACTCCCGATTTCTGGCATGCTCCTCATGCCGTTGCCTGTATGGATGCCGGCATCAATGTTTACTGTGAAAAAGAGATGTCCAATACGCTGGAAGGCGCCAGGCAAATTGTTCGTGCTGCAAAAAGAACAGGGAAGCTTGTTCAGATTGGCCATCAGCGCCGCAGCAACCCACGCTATATTTATTGTAAAGAAAAGCTGCTCAATGAAGCAAAAGTACTTGGGCGCATAACAACAATTAATGGTCAATGGAATCGTGCGGTTCAGCCTGATTTAGGCTGGCCTGAAAAATACGCGATATCTACTTCAAATTTAAAAAAATATGGTTTCAGCAACATGCTGCAATACCGTAACTGGCGCTGGTATAAAGGATTAGGTGGCGGTCCGATTGTGGATCTGGGTTCGCATCAGATTGATATTTATAATTGGTTTCTGGATGCTGTTCCCAAATCGGTGATGGCCAGTGGCGGAACAGATTATTATGATAAAGCAACACATGAGTGGTATGATACTGTTCTGGTAACCTTTGAGTATGAAACAGCAGAAGGACCTGTCCGTGCATTTTATCAGACAATCACAACCAATAGCAGCCAGGGTTATTATGAAAATTTTATGGGTGATCAGGGCACCCTGCAGATTTCTGAATCTGCTGCACGTGGGGGTGTTTACAGGGAACAGTCTGCTCCGCCATGGGATAAATGGGTAGATTCCGGGATATTAAAAGCTCCCGTTGAAAATGCTGCTCAACCAAAACCGGGTGTTGTGCTTGATGTTCGTGAGACAGTGGCTCCGCCAAAACACGAACTCCCGGTTGTCTTTAACGATCCCTACCATAAACCACATCTTGAAAATTTCTTTAACTCGATCCGTGGTAAAGAAAAATTAAATTGCCCCGTGGAAGTTGGTTATGAGACAGCGGTAACAGTATTAAAAGTGAATGAAGCCGTTAAAGCAGGACGCCGCATCAATTACAATCCCGAAGAATTTAAAATTTAACAATTACGACTGTAACGGATAATAAAAAATTGAAACGATTACTACAAAGAATGCAGAAAAATAAAGATAGATCCATCCCGGGCAAAATAAGTAAGATATTTTTATTAACATTTATTTTGTTGTCTGTTAGTTATGCAAAGGATAATAAAATTGGTGATAATCCTGATGGCAGCCGCGCCATTCCTGTGCACGTTATCAAATTAATTGACCCGGACAGTTCCGTCATATGGCTGGATGAAACACCATTGATGCCTTTTTCAACTGAAAAAACCTGTGGAGCCTGTCATAGTTATCAAACTGTCCGTAAAGGCTGGCATTTTAATGCAGGGGATTCTGGGGTAGCAGCAGGTCGTAACGGTCAGCCATGGATATATAGCGATCCTTATTCTGCAAGCCAGATTCCACTGTCTATGCGTGACTGGCAAGGTGCCTTCAAACCTGCGCAGATTGGTATGAGCAACTTTGATTACATAGCACGTTTTGGCCGGCAAATGCCCGGCGGCAGCGTGGGTGATGATGAAAATGCACAATCGCTGGAAATGTTCTGGCGCTGGCAGGTAAGCGGAAAACAGGAGATCAACTGTCTCAGTTGCCACGATGCCGAACGTTCACATGATCAGGCAGAATATGCAGCCCACATTATAAGACAGAATTTCCGCTGGGCAGCTACTGCAGCATCCGGGTTTGCATCTGTAAAAGGTTCTGCAAAGGATATGCCTGATAACTACGATATTTATGCTGGCAGTGCAACACTTCCGTCCCGGGCTATTGAACCTGCAGTTTCGTATCAGTCAGAAAGATTTAACGATAAAAGTGAAGTGTTTTTTGATATAACCCGTGATGTTCCAGATGAGCGCTGTTATTTCTGTCATTCCAATAAAACCATAGACAGCAGAAGGACAGAAACCTGGCATTTTGATGAAGATGTTCATCTGAAAGCCGGTATGCATTGTGTGGATTGCCATCGTAACGGACTTGATCATGATATAACCCGCGGTTATGCTGATGATAGCCGATCGGATATGATGCAGTTATCGCTTACTTGTAAAGGTTGTCATTTGGGTACAGATGATAACACTCAGTTTGCCGGAAGATTGGGAGCACCAAAACCCTTGCATGAAGGAATCCCGGCAATTCATTTTGAAAAGCTATCGTGTACATCCTGCCATTCCGGAAATCGCCCGGAAGAAAATTTACTGCAGTTGAAAACTTCAATGGCTCATGGTATTGGATTGCATAAAACAAACAAAAATGACCAGGTATTACCACACATTATAACACCTGTGTTTGTTGAAAATGAAAACGGGGTCATAGAGCCTAATAATTTATTATGGCCGTCGTACTGGGCAACATTAGACAGCAACAAGCTTGTTCCTTTAGAAATTCAGTTATTTGCAGAAGTTACACGTCCTATAATTGCACACCTTGATAGTTTAGGGACCGGCGATTGGCCTGTTTTAGCTGATTCAACACTGAGCAAAGTTCTTGATTCTTTGCAGACAAAAATTAGTAGAGGCAAAGCAGTATATGTAAGTGCAGGGAAGATTTTTTACCTGGATGATCAGAATAATCTCAGGAACAAAGATCATGAACAGGCTAAGCCTTATACCTGGCCCATCGCCCATGATGTTCGTCCTGCCAGCCAGGCTCTGGGGATGAATGGATGTGCGGATTGCCATAGCCTTTCATCACCTTTTTATTTTGCAGATATCAGAAAAGATACGGCACTGAAACAGGCCGGATTGCAGCCACTTTCAATGACTGATCTGATGGGACAAAACTATCTTGAATCCCGCCTTTTCTCATTTTCCTTTTTATTCCGTCCATGGTTAAAGTACCTTATGTTTGTATGCAGTTTTATTCTGATCGCAGTCATAATAATCTACGGTTTTAAAGGTTTCAGCAGAATTCTAACAGCGGTTTCTGAAAACGAAAAAGATAATAGTACAGGCAGATAAATGATATACCAGATATTAGTAATACTAGTTATTGTGTTTTTTATAATTTTGATTCTTCAAAAAAGAAATTCAGAAAAAACAGGTTTCAGGGAATTCAGCAGAAACTTCTTAAAGGAAATGATTGACCAGATAAAATCTTTTAAAGAGATCAGTAAAACAAATAATGGATTCGGGTTTCTTAAAAAGTCTGTTTTCAGTCTGGCAGTGCTTATGTTTTTTATCCTTGTTTTAAGCAGTATGTTACCTGTTATTTCTGGTAATGCAATGAGCGGTTTATTTCTGATCTTACATTTGTTAGCAGCACCTGTCTTTGTAATCTGTGTTACGGTCTTTGTAGTATTAAAAGCGCATGATTTTCAGTTCAGCAATGCTGAATTAAAATATTTGTTGGATAAGATGAACAGCAATGTTTCAAAGGAAAAGGTCAAAGAACCGGAATCTTTTCGGTTAAAAGTATACTTCTGGATCTTTGTTTTATTCGTGATTACAGCCATTCTCTCGGTTCTATTAAGCATGTATCCAATTTTTGGAACGAATGGCCAGATTACATTGTTGGATATTCACAGGTACAGCGTTCTGGTGTTACTATCTGTTTTTGGATTTGCACTCGTTAATAAATTTGCACAAAAAAATTAATAAAAATTAGTCTGGAGGAATTATTACAATGAAATTTTTGAAGGTTATTAAAATAACAGCCATTCTTTTAATGATAAGTTTAACATTTGCCTTTGCACAGGATAAAAAACAGGATCTGAAGCCAGTCGACATTAAACTACCCAAACCCATGTTTATTGGCACTCCGCAAAACATGCAGGTTCCAAATCTTGAAAAGCCGCTTGGGAAAGCCCGTCCGCCTTTTCTGGCACCTGCCGGTACAATTAATCTGGCTGCCGGTAAATCTGTTAAATCTACGGATGAAGAACCGATCATCGGTGAAATTGCCATGATCACTGATGAAGATAAAGAAGCGGGTGACGGCAGTTTCGTTGAATTAGGGCCATTTACGCAACATGTTACAATAGATTTAGGACAAAAGTCTGATATTTATGCAGTTGTTTTATGGCACTTCCATAAGCAGCCACGTGTTTATTTTGATGTTATTGTTCAGGTAGCAGATGATCCTGATTTTATCGAAAACGTTAAAACTGTCTTTAATAATGATATCGATAATTCTTCGGGGCAGGGCATAGGAAAAGATATGCATTATGTTGAAACTTCTGAAGGAAAACTTATAGATGCAAAAGGAGTTCAGGGACGCTATGTACGTTGTTACAGTAATGGCAATACAAACAACGATCTGAACCATTATATTGAAGTTGAAGTCTATGGAAAACCTGTAAAATAAAGTCTAAAAGTCCTGTATGGTATTAACCAGCAGGGGCTGTCCTAAAGGCAAAACTTTTGGGATAGCCCCTTTTTTATTATGAAGCAGATTTATTTTAAATATAGTTTAATGATCCTGATAATTTTTGTTGCATTATTATTGCGGACATGGGATCTGGACTTGCGGCCAATGCATGGTGATGAAGCAATAAATGCTTTTAAGCTGGCAGATCTGCTTATTGAAAATCAATACAATTATAACCCGAATGAATATCATGGGCCTGCTCTATATTACTTTAGCCTGCCTTTCCTTTGGACTGGAAATATTAACAACATAACAGAATTTAACGCAGAAATACTCAGAGCCATCCCGCTGACTTTTGGTATTGGGCTTATTCTTCTTTTGTTTGTTTTTAAAACCAATCAAACCCGAGATCATTTATGGTTCAGTGCACTGATTGCCGCCGTTTCTCCGGCATTTGTCTTTTATAGCCGCTATTTTATTCATGAAATGATGTTTGTTTTTTTTACATATGCTTTTGTTTTCAGTTTTGCAGGTTTTATTGAAAAACAGAGCAGGGTAATGTCAATAAGTTCAGGTTTGTTCCTGGGATTGATGATAGCTACAAAGGAAACCTGGACTATCATTATGGCAGCTTTTGCACTTACCATTTTTGTCTTATACCTTTTTAAGTTAATTCCCAGGGATTATTTCAGGAATGTGCTTGATTCAAAAATAGACTGGATGTTTATGGTCGCTTCCACCGGGATTGTTATCCTGCTGTTTTACACTTCATTTTTGAATGATTTGAATGGCTTATCGCGTTTCTTAGATAGCTTTTCTGTCTATTTCAATCGTGGTATACAAACCGATCAGCATAATTATCCATGGTACAAGTACCTGGAATGGATTCTTTTTTACCGGAGTGGCGGTTCATTCTTTTCAGAATTATTTGTGCTCCTTTGTGCAATTCCAGGGATCATATTTGTATTTAAGAATCCAGATACGGATAATTTTGTAATTTCAGGAAAAATAATTGCAATTTTTAGTCTTTTGAATTTAATGTTATTTTCTGCACTACCTTACAAAACCCCATGGAATATGCTTACATTCTGGTTCGGATTTATTGTTCTATCGGGCTATAGCCTGGCGTTTTTCAACCAAAAATTAAATCAGAAAAAACAAATTATTTTTTGGGTACTGATTTCAGCCGGATTTTTGCAATTATCATGGGAATCGATTCGTATAAATTATGTTGATTACGACCGTGCATCTAATCCTTATGCTTATGCCCAACCGGTCCGTGAAATAGAAGAACTGGTTGAATCTGTTCACCAGATTGTTGAAAAAAACATGGAATATGCCGGTTTTTATTCGGAAGTAATTGCACCGGGAAATGACTACTGGCCATTACCATGGTACTTCAGGGATATAAAAAACATTGGCTGGTATAATCATGTGGATACACTGCAGGCACCCGCACCATTGATCATAAGCAACACTGCTTTAAAAGATGATGTTTTGTATAATATTTACCAGGTTCCGCCACCGGGCAGGCGGGTAATGTATATGCCATATCGGGATCATTCTTTTGTTGTAAGGAGTGGGATAAGTTTTGATTTACTGATACAAAAAAATGCCTGGGATAATCTGAACTAATATCTGGTATTAAAAATGAATAATCCATCTGATCAAATAATTTTATCTCCAAATAGTTCATCGCTACAAAATATTCAAAAATTTTCACACAAAGCGATGGCTACAATTTTTGAGATCTATATAAACAGCGATCGCTATGATTATACTGCTCAAGCCGCCCAGGCGGCATTTATTGAAATTGACAGACTTGAAACCGAATTAAGCCGCTTCATAGAAAACAGTGACGTATCACGAATAAATGCATTAAAATTAAATGAATCGGCAATTGTTGGACCGGATGTTTTAAACTGTCTTAAAATGTGTGCCGATCTTTACAAGAATACAGAAGGATTGTTTGATATTACGGCAGGCTCATTATATGATTCATGGAAATATTCCAGTAATCATCAAAGTGGAAATAATTCAAACAAGTCCCTTTTCCCCTGGCTTTATATCGATTCTGAAAGCTTTACTGTTAAAAAGGTAAACGAAAATATAAGTATTGATTTGGGCGGTTTTGGCAAAGGTTATGCACTGGAGATCGTTAAAGATATATTGTATGAATGGGGCACAAAAAGTTTTATGCTAAATGGTGGTATGAGCACTGTTTTAGCCAGCGAAGATCATGATTGGTGCATTTCGTTAAGCCATCCTGTTTCAGGCAAAATAATCCATGAGATTAATCTGAAGGGCAATGCGCTTAGCGGTTCAGGAATAAATAAAGGACAACATATCATTAATCCTGTTTCAGGTGAGCCCGTAAATGATAAAATTGCTGCATGGGCAATTGCAAAAAACGCAGCTGTTTCGGATGCATTGTCAACAGCTTTTATGCTTATGCCAGAAGATAAGATTGAAGAGTTTTGTGATAAAAATGAAGAAACCGGGGCACTGATTATTGAAAATAATGAACTTTTTACTTTCAAGTTCTTTGGTGAATGGGGTTAAAAGTTTTATAAAAATCGCTGCTTTAAATAATAAAGATCGTGCATAATATTCAGGCTGGTTTTTCCTACAGACAGACGTGTATCGCGGTCCCAGTTCCATTCTATTGCCAATTCTGCAAACGGTATCTTTGATCTTAATGCCAACAGAATGATTTCAAGATCAAATAAGTAGCCATTCTCTTGCGATTGCTGAAATAATTGTTTGGCTACATCTCTTTTGAATACCTTAAAACCACACTGCGTATCCGTTATAAAATCCGGTAATCCCAGTAATCTTTTAGTAATAAATCTGAAAGAAGCTGAAAAGGCTTTTCTGTACCAATTCTGCGAATAACCGATCTTACTTTCCGGTAAATGCCTTGACCCGATAATGAATCCGAGATTTTTATCATTTATTTGCTGAATAGCATTTTCAATAAATTTCAGGGGAACGGTCAGACCTGAATCCATAAACATTATGAAACGGCCTTCTGCATTTAACACACCCTGACGAACCGCATATCCTTTACCGCAGTGCTTTTTTAATATTAAGGGCGCGACTCTAATGGATGAGAAAGAAGTGGCAGCCATGATAATTTCTTTGGTTTTATCGCTGCTGCCATCATCTACTAAAATAATTTCAGTTTGTCTGTTATTCTTTGAGAAAAAGTCATTTATAGCAATTATATCATTCCGGATTTTATTTTCTTCATTCCAAACCGGAATAATTATTGATAAATCCATTCATTCAAAACTTTAGATTGATGAATTTCTTTTTACGAAGTCAACGATTAAATCAACTTTTGTAAATGCCAGTCCGCTTACAGTATCGGCAGCACCATAATAAATTGCGATCTGACCGGTCTCCGGATCGGTTAATGCCCCACAGGGAAAAACAACATTGGGAACATCGCCAACGCACTCATACAGCGTTTGTGGCGACATAATATAGGGCTCGGTGCGTGCAATTACCTGCCAGGGTTTTTCGAGATCCAACAGGGCAGCTCCCATACTGTAAACAAAGCCGTTACAAGATGTTAGAACTCCATGATAAAATAGCAGCCAACCTTCATTGGTTTCAATTGGTACAGGTCCTGCGCCAATTTTAGTACTTTGCCAGCCTGGCCCGCAGGCACCCATAACAAATCTGTGTTTTCCCCAAAACGTTAAATCAGGACTCTGGCTCAAATAGATATCGCCAAAAGGTGTGTGTCCGTTATCGCTGGGGCGGCTAAGCATCATGTACAAACCGTTTATTTTACGGGGGAAAAGAACACCATTTCGGTTGTGTGGCAAAAAGGCATTTTCCATTTGGTAAAATTTTTCGAAATCGTTGGTATATGCGACCCCTATCGTCGGATGATTTGCATAACCATTGCACCATGTAACATAATAGCGATCTTCGATCCAGCATACACGCGGATCATAAGCAAAATCAAACTTAAGGTCGTTGATACTGCTTTGAGAAGGTATAAATCTTATGGGTTCCGGATTTATTTTCCAATTAATTCCATCTTCACTCCGTCCACTATGAATACGCATATATCTGCGTGTATCATCGCAACGGAACACACCTGCAAAACCATCCTGATGATAAGCTACTGCACTGTTGAAAATACTGTTCGAATCTGGAAGAAGATTTCGTGGTATAACCGGGTTTTTTGAATAACGCCAGATTGGAGAATCACTGTTTTGTGGTCTCTCTTCCCAGGGAATCGCAGCACGTTTTATTTTGTCAGTGTTAATAATATATGTCATTTAAGTTCCTTATAAATCAAGTTTTAGGTATTCGGGGGGATGTAACTGTCACTTAAATATCTTCATCCATTACAGAGCTTTCAGCAGCTTTAAAAATATATTCCAGGTGTAATGCAGCACAACCTATAAGGAAACCGTCTTCACCAAGAATACTTGTTTTAAGGTCAAGTGATTCTAATGCAGCTTTAAGAGTTCCTTTTTCCATGTGGTGTTTTGTTTCAGAAGAAAGCTCCGGGATCTTTTCGAACAGGGGGCCGGCTAAAACTAAGAGTCTTGGATTATATGAATAAGCAATGTTGCAGCTGATAGAACCAAGTACATTACTTATCAGGCTGAAAATATATCTGGCCAGCGGATCATTTTTCTTTAATGCAGCTATGAAGTCATCAATGCTTGCGTCTTTTGATAAGATTGTTTCCCATCCATCTGAAATACCGCGTCCAATGGCTTTCCTGATATTCATGTATGAAAGTATGTTTCCCCAACATTTAATAGAACCATCTATCAGAATTGATTTATTGGCATTTATATCTAAAACAAATTCATTAAAGCCGATTTCGCCGGCACTGGATGTGAAACCGCGTAATAATTTTCCCTGGAAGATTATTCCGGCACCGATCCCGTCTTTCAACCAAAAACAGACCATATCATTCACACGGCGACCGATACCAAAGTAAAATTCACCAAGTGTTAAAGCTTTGACGTCATTTTCAATGAATGCTTTTAATTTAAAATTGTCTTCAAAATACTTTTTAAGATTAAAGCCTTCCCATCCATACCGTGTTTTTTCTTTAACGGTACCTGCATTATAATCAATTATACCAGGTAGTGCGATGCTGATACCAAAAATCTGGTCATCAATATAATGATGCTGCTTAATCATTCTTTTTAATGACTGGTGAATCAGACTTAAGATTTCTTCGGGTTTTGAGTCTTCCGAGAACTCCTGCTTTTCCTTACTTATGATCTGACCGTTAAGTTTTATTAGTCCAAAATTAATGCTTGATAAGGTAATATGAACAGCAAGAATAATACCGGCATCAGGGTTTACAGCAAGCATTATTTCGCGACGACCACGTTTCTGGGATGAAGCACCTTTTCCAACTTCTTTAATCAATCCCAGATCGGTTAGCTTTTTGGTGTATAAAGTAACGGCTGGACGGGTGAGATTCAGACCACGAGCGACGCGTACTCTGGAAACAGGACCTTTTTCATAAACGGCTCTAAAGATTCTTAATTCGTTTCTGCTGAGTTTTTCAATTATGGATATCAAATTCTTTCCTAATCAGACTGTTATTTGTATATAAAATAATAAAAAATAATTAAAAAGTCTTAAAAAGTTACATACTGGAAATTTATTATGTTTTATTTGCAGTCGATTTAACAGTAAAAGGTACAAAAAATACTAAAATTGATAAGTATTATATAATTAAATGTCTTCTTATTGTTATATAGCAGGTTTAATTAAATTATTAATTGCAGACTATTAAAATGCCTTTTATTTCGAAAGATTTTTTTAAAAGAAACAAATAAAATGATTGACATACAAAAAAATTACCCCTATCTTTAATTGTTGATTAAAACAACTAATTGATATAACGCCTTTTTGCACGACGTTTGCAGAGCCTAATATACACTACAGATAAAATATAATTATAAAAACAAAATTACTTTATTGAATTTTAAGATTTTATATGTTATTATCTAATAATTATAAAAGTATAACAAAATATCTAATCTAAATTCTTTCCACAGTTATCATAAAAGTAAGGAGGTATCGACTCTCATCATCTTTTTTTTATAATGGTCAATTAATTTAATTTATTTAAGGAGTGTTTGTTATGAAGAGACTTTTACTGTTATTGTTTCCTGTATTTTTATTTTCAGGAATCTTGTTAGCCCAGAATGAGAATATAGTTGTACCCTATATTCTTAAAGCACCGGGTGAAGTTGTAGTTGATGGTTATCTCGATGAATGGGCATTTGCTTTCCCTTTGGATCACAGCCAGAAATCAATGCCGGATAGCGGTCGTTTTAACGCTGAAAATCCTGGCTGGTATATTGCTGATCCTTATGATTGCAGTGGTACAATTTACATGATGTATGATGATGACTATCTTTATTTTGCAGCAGATGTACGCGATGACGAACCTGGTCACTTCTCTGATGTAAGCTGGGCAGCTGATGCTGTTGAAATTTACTGGGGTAACTGGGATGTTGGTGATGCCATAATTCCTCCGCCTCATGATCCTGGAATGCCTGATGATGCAGTAACAGGTGATTATGCTCTCCAGATTACTATTTCTTTTGACGCATCTCTTGATACTACTTCTTTAATGGTTTGGGCTTTTGGTACCACATTCAATGAAGATCCAAATGCTGTTTCTTACAGAATCTGGGATCTTGGCGATGGTTACACTCTTGAAGGCCGTTTATCCTTAGCAGCTCTTGAGTCTCCGACAACAGGTAATACCATGTCTTTTACACCGGGAACACGCATTCCGATGACATGGTCTTTATATGACATCGATGAAACTGAAAGCTCAGCTGACTTCCAGGGTTTTGCATATACTCCTAAAGGTTATGCAGGATGGATGGGTGCTGGTCCTGGATGGCAGGTTTGTGACGTTTTAGAAACCCCACGTGGAATGGCATGGAATGATAATGCTGATTTTGATTTTGTTCATCCTTATATAAAAAGAGCTGTAAAACCTGTTGAAGTAGATGGTATGCTTGATGAGTGGAGCTATGCGTTCCATGCAGATCATTGGCGTTCTTCTATTCCTGACAGCGGCCGTTTTAATGCCGAAAATCCTGGTTGGTTTCCTGCAAGTGATGAAGACTTAAAAGGTACCATCATGACCATGTATGATGATGAATACTTATACTTTGCTGCACATGTTCAGGATGATGAACCGGGCCACTTCTCAGACGTAAGCTGGGCAGCTGATGCGGTTGAATTTTACTGGGGTAACTGGGATATTGGCTCATTAACCATTCCTGATGAAAAAGGTATGCCTAATGATGCAACTACAGGTGACTATGCACTGCAGATTACTGTATCTTTTGATGAGTCCCTTGATACTACTTCTTTGATGGTTTGGGGTGAATTTGCTCAGACATTCAATGAAGATCCGAACGCTGTTGCATACACAATCTGGGATGATGGCGCAGGTTATGATCTGGAAGGCAGATTATCTTTAGCAGCACTTGAAAGCCCAACGACTGGCAATACTTTAGATTTTACCGAAGGCTACCGTATTCCTTTTACATGGAGCCTTTATGATATAGATGAAACTGAAAATTCAGCTGATTTCCAGGGTCTTGCATATACACCTAAAGGTTATGCAGCCTGGATGGGCGCTGGTCCTGGCTGGCAGTATGTTGATGTTAAGGGCGGTACATTTATTGACTACATCAATGATAATTATCCGAATCTGACAGCTCTTGAAGATCAGCAGATCAGTCTCGTTCCATCTAAATTCAATTTACAACCGAACTATCCGAATCCTTTCAACCCGACAACAAGAATTGCTTTCTCGATGGAAAAAGCAAGCCGTGTTGATCTCAAAATCTTTGACGTAACAGGTAAACTGGTAAAAACAATTCTGAATAATGAATTACGCACAGCCGGTTCTTACGAAGTTACTGTTGATATGAACGGATACAGCAGTGGTGTTTATTTTGCTGAATTGAGCAATGGTGCAGAACGTCTGCAGCAGAAAATGCTTTTAGTAAAATAATTCTTCTTTACAGGGGTATCTTCGGATACCCCTTTTTACTTCTTAATACGAATGATTCCCACATTTAATTCAGTGCGTTCTTTTAGTTCAGATTGCAATTTCTCATACACTTATCCAGATAATTTCATTGATTTATTACGGAGACATATTTCTCTGAATTACGGGGTTTTAATTCTGGAAGTAAGTGTTTACTTTACAATCTTCTAATGTCTGTAGTATATGAAAATTTGTTTATGATAGATGGAGTAAAAACTGTGAAAAATATGTTCCAAGTGCTGCGGGCAAAAATAATTGCTGAATTCAGTCATAATCCGCACTATTATTTATAACTTTTTAAGGGGGAACATATGTTTTTACGTCTTTTTATTTTATTGGCTTTGGTTAGTTTACTTTCTGCACAATCACCATTTGTAATCGGTGGAGATGATCGAGTTGTTGCTGAAGATTTCAGAGTCACAACATTTGCCACAGGTCTAAACTTTCCGGTTGGTATGGCAACGTTGGCAGACAGTTCAGTTCTGGTGGCTGTCTCAAACGGCACATCTTATTTTGGTTCCACAAGTGGTTCTTTAATACAGCTCATCGACACAGATGACGATGGAATTGCAGATGAGCAGAACATCCTTGTAGATAATGTTTCTGTGGGTGGTTTAAGTGCTTTATTTGTTATTGATAATCTTATATTTACAATGGGACAGGGTAAGCCTATAGTTATTTATGAGTTTAATCCACAAGCCAATGACAGTTTTCAGCAGATAGGAAAAATTAATTTATCCTATGGTAATAGCGGCTGGTTGCACCCAAGTTCAGCTTTAACAGTACGAAAAACACCAGGTTTCGAAAATCGTTATGATTTATTTTTCCCTATTGGATCAAAAGAGAATTTTGAAAAAACATTGCCGACAGTGAGCTTATCTTCTGATTTTGATTTTAGTGCATCACTGAATGGAGATGCAATTCATATGGTTACTCTGGAAATTTCAGATGGAAATGTTTCTGGAATTGAGCACAAACAAATCGCAACCGGCTTAAGAAGCGCATCAGGCCTTGCTTTCCACCCGGTAACGGGCGATCTGTATTTTGAAGATAATGGTATAGATGGTCTGACAGATCCCAATGAACCGCATAGTGCAGATGAAATCAATTTTATTGCAAAAGATTCAATTGGCGGCTCGATTGAAAATTTTGGTTTTCCTGATAATTTTATTGCTTATCGCAGTGGAGAATTTGTTGGCGGAGAAGGTATACCACCGCTGGTGGCATTTCAACCACTTCCTGATCCGCAAACAGGTTCGGAAAGTGAAGGGCCAAATGAAATTACATTTGCACCACCATTGTTTCCGGAAGGTTTAAATGATGGGATTTTTGTAGGTTTTCATGGAAAATGGTCATTAAGTGGTGTTTCCAATGAAGAGAATCCGCTGGTATATGTTGATAACTCCTGGGATTATTTTCATTTTGTGGACAACGATCAGGATGTTGGCCATATGGATGGTCTCCTGGCGTTTTCAAACAAGCTTTTTATTTCTGATATCTCTCCGGACGGTAATTTTAATTCCAGCGATGCCAATGAAGGCAAAATTTATCTTGTTGAATACACCGGCCCTGCATCTGCTCTGGAAAATGGAGAAAACAAGATTGCACCTGTTTCAGCTAAATTATATAATGCGTATCCGAATCCATTCAATCCTTCAACAACTATTGGTTTTAGAATCGAAAACACGCAAAATGTAACAATTGAAATCTTTGACATAATGGGTAATAAAATAGTAACACTCCTGGATGAAATAGTTAGTGCCGGAGAGCATGAAATCATTTGGAATACAACTCTAAATAAAAACAATAAAATAAGCAGCGGGATATACTATTATACAATGCAAGCCGGCAATTTCCGGCAAACTAAACAAATTATTCTTATAAAATAAGTGGACTTACAACAATGAGAACGATTCTTTTTTTCCTTTTTTCAATTTCCCTGCTTTCAGCGCAGGATTATACAAAATACGTGGATCCCTTCATCGGGACAGGGGGACATGGCCATACTTTTCCCGGGCCGACCACACCTTTCGGTATGGTGCAATTAAGTCCTGATACCGATACACAAGGCTGGGACTGGAGCTCCGGTTACCACATTACAGACAATTCCATGATTGGATTCAGTCATACCCATTTAAGTGGAACAGGGGTAGGAGATTATGGCGATATTTTGTTGATGCCGTTCACTGGTGAAATTAAATGGAAGCCGGGATCTAAACAAAATCCGGATGAAGGTTATCGTTCACGTTTTTCGCATGACAATGAAGAAGCATCTCCTGGATATTACAGAGTCCTTCTGGATGATTACAAAATAAATGTTGAGTTAACTGCAACAAGCAGGGCAGGATTCCACAAATATTCTTTTCCTGCCGGTAAACAATCTGCTATCATGTTGGATCTCGCGCATGGTATTTCAGATCGTGTAAAGGAAGCGCAGTTTACAATCGTAAATGATCATGAAGTTATGGGACTAAGACGTTCAAATGGTTGGGCAAATGATCAGTATTTATATTTTTATATAAGTTTTTCCAAGCCTTTTAAAAGCTCGGTCTCGATGGTAGATAATAAAGAAGGCATGGTTAGTGAAGCATCCGGGAAGATTATCAAAACTGCTTTTGTATTTGATACGGAAGAAGGCGAAACAGTTTATGCAAAGGTTGGAATTTCGGCAGTAAGTACAGATGGTGCAAAAAACAACTTGTTCACTGAAATTCCGGGATGGGATTTCGAGAAAGCATTAACAGACGCCCGGGCATTGTGGGAATCCTGGCTTTCTAAAATTAAAGTTGAAGGCGGAAGTGATGATGAGAAGACTGTTTTTTATACGGCGCTCTATCATTCGCTACTCACTCCAAATCTGTATATGGATGTCGATGGAAAGTATCGTGGAAGAGATCTGGAAATTCACCAGGCTAAAGATATGAATTATTATACGCTCTTTTCACTTTGGGATACGTTCCGTGCAGCCCATCCTTTGTATACTTTGATAGCCCCTGATTTTAACAGGGATTTTATCAAAACAATGCTAATACAATATCAGCAGGGCGGCGATCTGCCAATCTGGGAATTATCTGCCAATGAGACGGGTACAATGATAGGTTATCACTCCGTTCCTGTAATAGTTGATGCTTTTATGAAAGGTCAGGATGACTTTGATACGGAATTGGCGATGGAAGCCATGAAACACACTTCTACACGTGATTACCGTGGTTTGAGTGATTACAGAAAAATTGGATATATACCATCCGATAAAGAAGTTAATTCTGTTTCAAAATGCGTTGAATATACTTTTGATGATTGGTGTATTGCCCAGATGGCAAAACAGCTTGGTAAAGATGATGACTATAAAACGTATATTAAGCGTTCTCAGAATTATGTTAATCATTTTGATCCTGAAACAAAATTTATGCGCGGCAGATTAGCCAGCGGTATGTGGCGTACTCCTTTTGATCCAAGAGATGTGTCACATTTAGGAAACTCTGATTTTACTGAAGGAAACAGCTGGCAGTATACATTTTTTGTCCCGCATAATGTTAACCATCTCATTGACCTGATCGGCGGACTAGATGCATTCGATCAAAAACTCGATCTGCTTTTTAATGAAGGCGAACTTTTTGGTCTTGAACATTCACCGGATGTATCCGGACTGATCGGTAATTATGCTCATGGAAACGAACCAAGCCATCACATTGGTTATCTATACAGTTATGCCGGTAAATCTTTTAAGACGCAGGAGATCATAAACCGCATTAAGAATGAAATGTATAAGACCGGTCCGCAAGGTCTGCCGGGAAATGAAGATTGCGGTCAGATGTCGGCATGGTATGTGTTTAGCGCGATGGGTTTTTATCCGGTAGCACCAGGACAAAATCAGTATGTGATCGGAACACCCACTTTCGATAAAGTTGTTTTCGATAATGGAAAAGGAACCAGCTTTACAATTACTTCGGATAAAAGTACAACAGATGGGTTTTATATAAAAAGTTTCAGTTTAAACGGATCTGACTATTCTAAAAATTATATTCGCCATGCAGATCTTATAAAGAACGGCCGTCTTGAGTTTAAATTGTCAAAAGAACCAAATAAAGAATGGGCCCAAAAAGAAACAGACCGCGTTCATTCCGATAAAATTCCTGAAGGATTAAAAATTGAGCGGGTTGAAAAAACACATGCAATGATGCCTTATTTTAATGATGAAGAAAATCTCTTCTCAGGGAATAAAGAAATTACACTGGCAACAATAACTTCCAATTCTGAGATTTATTATACATTGGATGGTTCTGATCCGGGTAAAAAATCAAATTTATACACAGGACCGTTTTCTATCGATAAAACATGCACGGTTAAAGCGAGCGCATTTAAGGACGGTTTCCAGCCCAGTTTTGTATTTTCAAGAAAGTTTACAAAGGTAAATTTCAGTAACTTTGATAAAATAAATCTTACACTTAAAAATGAACCACATGGCAATTATAATAATGGCGGTAAATATGCTCTTATCGACCGAACTTATGGTTCAAAAGTTTATGGTGATGGTAAATGGCTTGGTTTCCAGGGTGATGATCTTGAAGCAACCTTTGATTTAGGCGGCAGCTTTGATATCGCAGATGTTAAGGCACGATTTTTAAAAAGCCAGGGTTCATGGATTTACCTGCCACGATCAGTAATTTGCCTGGTTTCTCAGGATGGCACTTCCTTTACTGAAGTTGCCAGACAGGAACTTGTTCCGCCAAAAGATTTCGAAGATGACGAGATAAAAGAAATTACTCTGAATGTCAATAAAGATGGTGTGCGTTACTTGAAGGTTATTGCGGAAAATCAGTCAACAAATCCTGAATGGCATGGATCTCCCGGCGAAAAATGCTGGCTTTTTGCTGATGAAATAACAATCTCGGAAAAATAAAATGCAAAGTTTTTAAATTCATTCGTTGTATATTAATTATAATTATGTAACTTTTGAATATTCTTAAAAAGATATAATTCTTCATATTCAGTGAGGCTAATCATGAATTTGAAACGCTGTTATTTATTCGCCTTCTTTTCAATGCTGATGATCTTCCCGGGAAGCCTGTCGCTTTTTGCCCAGACAACAGGCAAGATTATTGGTAATGTCTCCGATTTTAATACCGGCGAGCCCTTGGTTGGTGCAAACATTTATCTTGATGAAGCACCACTGGGCGCGGCTACGGATTCTGAAGGGGATTTTTATATCATCAATGTGCCGCCCGGGTCTTATACGGTTAATGTCCAGGTAATCGGATACGAGCTTTATACCGTTAAAGATGTCCAGGTCTCTGTGAACCGTTCTTCAAATTTAGAGATAAAGATGAAGGAATCCATTATGGAAGGGGAAACTATTGTTGTTTCTGCTGAAAAGGTTTCTCAAAAGAAAGACCAGACAAGTTCAATCAAAAATGTTTCTGATAAACAGATCGAAGTATTGCCGGTTGAAAGCATAAATGAAGTAGTCGAAATGCAAGCCGGTGTAATAGATGGTCATTTTCGTGGTGGGCGTTCCAACGAAGTCTCCTATCTTATTGATGGTTTGCAGGTGGATGAAGTTTTCAGCGGTGAATCCAGCACGATTAACCTTGAAAAAGAAGTTGTAAGCGATCTGGAAGTGATTACAGGTACGTTTAATGCCGAATATGGAAAGGCAATGAGCGGAATTGTAAATATTGTAACAAAAGACGGAAGTAATGAATTTCATGGATCGGCTTATGCCAATTTCGCTAATTATGTAACAACGAATGATAATATTTTTATTGGATTGGATAATCTTGATTTCAGCCGCAAACAGGATTACAAAATGCAGCTTGAAGGGCCGGTTATCAAAGATAAAGTATTTTTTATTGCAAATGCCCGTTATGTGAATGATCAAGGTTATCTGAACGGTATACGACGTTTTGAAGTTGATAACTATTCTGATTTTAATACACCGCAGGATCAGATTCCCGGCTATGAAAACAGTAAATGGGCTACGGATGTAGACGGTGACCTGCTATATTCTGAACATACAGGAGATGGCAGTTATGTCCCGATGAACTTTGAAGAAAGTCTGACTCTTTTTGGAAAATTGACTTTTAAATTCTTTGACCGCCTGAAAATGGCTCTGCTATTCAGTCATGATCAATCCGAAAATGCCGGTTATAATCATTCTCTTAAATATAACCCGGATGGCATGGCAACGAATCATAATCAATCCGATTTGTTGTCTTTGCAATTTAACCATCTGATTTCGAACCAGATTTTTTATGATTTAAAATTTTCCTACAACTACAACTGGTATGGCCGCTACCTTTATAAAGATCCACTTGATTCGCGATATGTAAGCTCAAGTTACAGCAGTGGCGTTGGCGGCTTCAGCAGTGGTGGTGATGATAAAACGCATAGTGAACAATTTACAGATCAGTACCTGGGTAAATTTGATTTAACATGGCAAATAAATAAACATCACAGCATAAAGACCGGTGTACAGTATACGCAGTACCGGGTTGAAAATCGGCCGGAACCGGTTCGGCATGTCGATGAAGGCGCTCCTGAGCTGAGTGAAAAAACATATGATCCTGAAACAGACCGCGTAATTGTGTATCCCTGGATTCCTGAGCTGATACCTTATGGGCATATTTCTGTTGATCAGTATGTCCGGAAGCCGTACGATTTTTCGCTGTATGTTCAGGATAAAATGGAATATGATGACCTTGTAATAAATTACGGTCTGCGTTATGATTATTTTAATGCCAATACCGTTTATCCCACAAACCGCGCCAATCCGGCAAACCAGGATCTGAATGCGCAGCAATCAGAATATCCCAAAGCAGACCCTGAAGTTCAGATCAGTCCGCGAATAGGTTTGTCATATACTTTAGGCAAGTCGGCAGTGCTGCATTTCAGTTATGGTCATTTTTTTCAGATTCCGCCATTTTATGCACTGTATCAAAATCATCATTTCCTGGTTCCGACAAATTCCTTTGCAATTCAGCATGGGAATGCCCAGATAAATGCTCAGAAAACAATTAAGTATGAAATGGGCTTATGGCAGGAACTGACCCCGGAATTATCTCTTGAAGTATCGGTTTATTCCAGTGATGTAAAGGATCTGCTGACCGCCGTTGTTTACACTTCGACGAACCAGATTGAATATGCAGTTTTTGGCAACAAGGATAATGCTAATACCAAAGGTTTGGAAGTTGTTTTAAAATGGGGTGCCGGAGGTATTTATTCCGATCTGAATTATACATTGCAATTTACCAGGGGAAATGCAGACAATCCCTTGTCTACTTTTAACCGTCTTGGTCAAAATCAGGACCCGATTCCTGTGTTAATTCCACTCGCGTGGGATCAAAGACATACCGTTACTATGAATGTTGGCTATGCGCAACAGGATTATGCACTCAGTTTAACCGGATATTACAACTCTGGTTTTCCTTATACCATTGATGCAATACCGCAAAGCCGCTTGGCCCGCCAGAATATTCTTCCGAATACCGGGGTAAAGCCTTCAAACTACCGGCTCGATTTGCAGGGACATTATGATGTTCCGCTGAGTGAAGCTACAAAACTGCGTTTTTTCCTGTATGTTAAAAACCTGACAGATGTGCTGAATGAACTTCAGGTATATGGCCGTACAGGAAGGGCCTATACAAATATTGTTTTTGAATCGGACGAAGAAGTATTCAGAAGTAATTTTAATAATATTAACGACCAATATGAAAATCCTGCCATGTATTCTGCGCCGCGTGAAATTAAACTAGGCGTAGGGTACCTGTTTTAATTATTAAATCTTAGGTGAGATGGAGAAAAAAATGAAAACAAATATATTAAAACTGTTTGTCGTCTTATTCTTCTTCGCTGTTTCAGGAAAAGTTATCGGGCAGGGCGTGGCAACTACTTCCGGAGCATTTTTGGAGATGGGATTCAGTACAGTGGGCAATGCAATGGGAGAAACTCAATCCTTTGTTCATCCTGATATTTCTGCTTTGTACTACAATCCTGCATCTGTCGGATATCTTGATCAAAGCGAACTACAAATTACTTACATGCCATGGATTGTTGGAATTAAATCATCCTTTATTACGGGTGGTTTTGCGCATCCCCTTTATGGAACTTTTGCCTTATCATTAATCCAGACAAGTTTTGGAGAAGAAGAAGTTACAACCGTAGCCAGGCCAAATGGTACCGGGGAAGTTTATGATGGAACAGATCTGGCAGTCGGATTAACCTACGGCCGTCGTCTGACCAACTGGTTTGCATTCGGAGCAACCTTCAAATACGTCAATTCACGTATCTGGCACGAAAGCGCAAGCGCAGTAGCACTCGACCTGGGCGCGATTGTAAATACATCCTTTTTTGCCTGGAGTGATCAGCCCGGTGATGGATTGAATATCGGAATGAGCATCACCAATTATGGCACACGCATGAAATACGATGGTCAGGATATTCGCGAGATTATTGATATCGAACCTGACAAAAACGGGAATTATGGATTTATCCCGGTACGCTATGAAACCAATGAATGGGAGCTGCCTTTAACCGCAAGAATTGGTGTTTCGGTTAATCCGTTGATTGTAGATCAGCATCGCATAACAGTAGGGGCTGATTTTTTACATTCCACAAGCAGTAATGAATACATGAATTTTGGCGCCCAGTACACCTTAAATTCTCCGGCATTTGGCCAGCTGCACCTTCGTGGTGGCTACAAGGGGCTTAATCTGAAAGATTCTGATTTTGGTTTAACTCTCGGATTTGGTGTAGTGATCAACAAGCTTGGAAACAATGCAATAAAGGTGGATTATGCCTTCCGGGATCACTCAGTCCTTGGAAGTATTCAGTCTTACACTGTTGGAATCGAGTTTTAGATGAAAAATCTTTTCGTTGAAAGGACATCAAAAATGCGTAAAAATGCATGCTTAAACTTAGTCTTAGTTTTTATTTTATGGGGTGTGTTCAGTTCTGTATTTGCACAAACGGGACGTCCGTATGAAGGACCGGATGATCCTGCCGGTGATATTCAGGCAGAACGTGTCGGTTTTATGAACGGTAATAATGTCTATCTGCAATTCAGGAATACAACCGAGCTTTCAGATTGCTGCGATAAAGGGTATTGGGTTTCGCGCTGGCCTGCAGATTACAATGGTACAAAAATGCATGACGGGATTGCTTCGCTGATAGGGGCAAGAGTTTATCTTGATCAGGACTCTTTGCCGATTACTGATCTGGATCTGCTTGGATCGTCAACAATTATTGATACATTATATTATTGCCAGTCATCCTATCGTGAATTAATGGATATTTCTGATTTTACAGGTACTCTTGAATGGGCTTTATACCCGGTTTTCGGTTATTTCAATGTAGCGGAAACAACCCCGGCAATGAGTAATAAATCAGAGTCGTGGCCGCCTGCAGGTTGGCCTGCACGCGGTGATGAGTTAAAATGGCCGGGCGTTTGGAACGGACGCTTTGGACTTGGTGAGTTTCGTGCAGACCTTGAAACCTACTATGTTGCCAATGATGCCCAGGATCAGGAATATCTTCCGGTGAATAATAATCACAAAGGCGCTCATTACTACCCGCGCCCGGGCGTTCTTATTGGTGACAAAAACCCTGATGTCTCAATCCAAAAAGGATTACCCTGGGGGGGAATCGGAATCCGGGTGGAAGTGCGCGGATTCCAATGGAAAAATCCTGAAGCAGCAGATGCAATTTTCTTTGAATATAATATTGCAAATATCTCTGATTATGATCTCGCAGAAATGTATTTTGGTTTTCATATTGATAATGCTGTTGGTGGTGAAGAACATACAGGTGCTGATGATATTGCATATTATGACGAATCGCTCGCCATGTGCTATTCCTGGGATCTTGACGGTGTTCAGGTTGGCGGTGGTGTTCCCGGAATTATGGGAATTGCCTTCCTTGAAAGCCCTGGCATCCCGGATGATGGAATTGATAACGACAAAGACGGATTGACAGATGAAAAAAGAGATAACGAAGCGGTGAATTTTATTGATCCGTTATCTGACCCGAATTTTGACCTCGCTGTCTGGAACGAAGCCCAGGGTATTGATGATCCGGCAGACACGAGCACTATACGCTGGCATTGGGATGCCGATGAAGATATGGACTGGCACGATGGCCTGGACCTGAACGGCAACAATACTTATGTTTATTTTGATACTTCAACAAATACCTGGCGTCTTGAAGAAGGCGAAGTTCCCGGTGATGATGTGGGTGTTGACGGCAGCAGCCCTTTTGACCTGGATTATCCCGGTCCTGATCCGGATGGCAGTGAAGGAAACCACCGACCCGATTTTGTTGAAGGCATTGGCAGTGAACCCAATTTTGCATTAACGGACATTGGTGAATCGGACATGCTGGGATTGACATCTTTTAAATACAATCTTGACTGGGGTACCTACGGACCGAATCATGATGAAAATGAATGGTTCTGGCTTGTTGAAAATCCAAAACCTTTTGATGAATATCTTGATGATCCGCGTAATTTTGTGGAAAACTTTGCTTCCGGTATTTTTAAAATGGAGAAAGGACGTACTGAACGTGTATCTTTTGCAGAACTGCATGCTTTTGATGCACTGCATGAACAAAGCGGACCGCCTTTTTCTGCCCCGGCATTGTTTAAATTAAAAGAAGTAACTCAGAATATTTATGAATCGGATTATCAGTTTGCACAACCACCTTTGATGCCAAAACTTAAGGCTACACCGGGAGATGGACAGGTGGTACTTTCTTGGGATAATATTGCTGAAAAATTTACTACTGAACCTTTACTGGGCAATATCAACGATTTTGAAGGATATAAACTCTATAAGTCTACAGATCCGTTTATGGCGGATAACAAAGTTATAACAGATGGATTTGGAACACCAAGCCTGATTAAACCTATTTTTCAGTGTGATTTGGTCAATGAGAAAAAAGGTTTTACAGACTATGGCTACCGAAATGGTTCCGGATATTATTTAGGTGATGACAGCGGTATCCAAAACTACTATATCGATACGGATGTAGAAAACGGACGAACCTATTATTATGTTCTGGTCGCTTATGATTACGGTATCAATGAAGGTGATGTAGAAGTCGGGCCGTCAGAAAATACCTACACAATTGATGTTTCCAGAGATGAATCGGTTAATGCCATTTCACAGAATGTTGCAATTGTAACACCGCATCAGCTGGCTATTGGTCACAAAGAACCGGAAACCCAGAACCTGGATTACAATAACAGTTTTGGAAAGAACACTATTCAGCCTGAAGTGCTTGTTAAGTCTAACCTTAAGAACAACAATCAGTATAAAGTTAAATTTGAAGTTGATACAGTAACTACAGATCAGATTATCTTTAATTCATTTGCTCTTTCCTATCGTAACAATGGCGTTTCGGTTTACAACATGACCGAAAACAATGCCCTTGTTTATCATGAAGATGAAGATAATTTTGCCGGTTCAAATTTTAAGCTTTTTGTTGATGAGCCAAACTCAACAACTAAAATAGTAAGGTATGAATTTGACACAACCAAAGAGTTGGAATCCGGTGTATTTGAAGGCATCCGTATGCGTTACAGAGTACCAACACTGGAAGCGCAGTGGGACTCTGTTAATTCAGGATGGATCACGGGTAATTCGGATATAAAAATTCATTACGACTGGGCAGCGGAAAATCGAATTTTCCCTTTTGATTACGACATTGTTTTCACTGAAACCCTGCAAAATGAGAGTCAAATCCGCGCACCGCAGAATATTGTTGGAGTAAATAATGAACTGATTTTTAATTCCAATCTGCTGTTTGGTGAACCATTACCTTTTTATGTTGTAAACCGCAGTCTGAAAGATACACTGGGCAATCCGATACATACAGAAGTAATTGTACAGGATTTAAATGGCAACGGCCAATATGATATGATGGAGGATCGAATTTATGTTGGTCATCTGAATGATCTGGATAATGCCCGCGGTACTCAGAAAAATCGATTTACCTATGCATCTTTCGGATTTGATTTTAAGAATGTGACATCAGAAGAGTTGCTGCCAAAACCAAACGATGTCTATCATGTAACGTTTTTGCGGGGTATGATAACCAGCGACTCGATTACTTTTAGTGTTAATGTTCCTGATGATATTGATAAATCTGAAATTTCAGAAAGAATGGATGACATCAGGGTTGTACCAAATCCATATGTAATGGTTAACACGATGGAGCCTGCAGTCGCAAACTGGGATCGCAATCAATCACGGCGCCTGATGTTTACAAATATCCCGGCACAGTGTACTATTAAAATTTTTACAGTGAACGGCCTGCTGGTGGATGAAATCGATGTGAATAACAGCACGGAAAACAGAAGCAGTGAATTTGATCTGAATTCAGATGCTAATGGAACAGCTTTCTGGGATTTATTAAATAAAAACGGTCTGGAAATAGCTGCCGGATATTATATCTATCATGTAAAATCCAAGCTGACCGGTGACACTAAAACAGGTAAATTTGCAGTAATTAAATAAACTGCCTGATATGTTGAAAAAATCTGCCTGTTTATTTGGATGTTTTATTCTGTTGTTTTTCTGCTCGAAAGAACCGCAAAACAACGAACTGATTCTGGCCAGAATTGGTGATAAAAATATTTCAGTTAACGAATTTATCCGCAGGGCGGAGTATGTTGTCCGCCCTTCATACTGCAATTCAAACAGTCGTGTACATAAAAAAATTGTTTTAAACAGTCTGATTGCTGAAAAACTTTTTTCCATCGAAGCAGGAGATACCAATACATTTATTAAATCTGAACGTGTTCAGGCTTTTTTGCGTGGCAGAAAAGAACAGGCCATGCGCTATCTGCAATTTTTAGATAATGCTTATAAAAAAGTAGAGATTGATTCTCTTAAATTAGAGCAGTTTATCCGAAATGCAGGTCGTACATATATGGTTGAATATTATAATGCCGGTGATAGGCAAACAGCTTCTGTTATTGATAAAGCGATTCGTTCCGGTGAAATGAGTTTTGAGCAGGGCTTGTCAAATCTTGGATTGTTCTCAGAAATACCGGCGCGAGAAATAAAGCTTGAGAAAACGGAAAACCTTAAAATTCTTGATGCTCTTTATGGAGATGTTGTAGAAAAGAACCAGGTTATTGGTCCGATCAATACAGCTGCAGATGAGTATATCTTTATTAAGGTTAAAGATTGGCAGAATACACCATTGATTACTCAAAGAGATTATACCTTGCGGGAAAACCAGGTATCTCAATTATTAAAAGAAAAATTATCTAAAAACTTCTATGACAGCTTTATTGTTTCTGTAATGGCAGGTAAAAATATTGAATTCTCCCGGGAGACATTTTTACAATTTACTCAGATTCTGGGACCATATTATTTCCTTTCGGATGAAGAAAAAGAAATTTTACGCAAAAACAGATTTGAAGAAACCGCTGACAATGATAACTTAAAACGACCATCATTTGAGAACTTCAATGAAGCGTTGCAGGAAATTCGTGAACAATCATTATTTAAAGTGGGTGAAGATGTCTGGAAAGTTGCAGATTTAATAGAAGCTGTTTCATCTCATCCCCTGGTTTTCAGAGAACGGCGGCTTGAACCCAAAAATTTTGGAAAAGAATTACAAATGGCTATAATGGACCTTGTCCGGGATGTCTATCTTACGCGTAATGCTTATAAAGAAGGCTATGATAAAGCGGTAGGTGTCCAAAGAGAAGTGATGATGTGGATGGATAATTATAATTATCTTTATGAAAAAGAAAAATTTCTGCGTTCAGTGGCAGGAGACTCTGTTGATAATATGGATCCTTCAGTTGTCCTGGATAAGTATCTTAATCCACATGTAGACACATTACAGAAGAAGTATTCTGATCTTGTAGAAATAAATCTTGCCGCTCTCGATTCAGTACGGCTTACACGAATTGATATGAGTGTAACTCAGGAAAACGTACCTTATGCAAAACCGGTTCCCGGTTTCCCGGTTGTTACAACAGATTTTAGATTAGATTACGGTAATAAAATGAAAACGAACTAACTTAATAAATTTACTTATGTGGGGAGGCCTTAAATGAACTTTAAAACGATTCCTATTTTTCTTGCGTTTCTGGTTATGGGTGTTGCGGATGCAATGGGTCCAATGGCAGATGCTGTAAAAGATAATTACGAGTTAAGCAATGTCATGGCGACCTTGATTACTTTTTTTGTGTTTATTGCATTTGCTGTTTTCAGTGTACCCGGCGGGGTGCTCGCCGCACGAATAGGAAAGAAAAATCTTTTACTTTTGGGTCTTGGATTTAATATTGCGGCTATGGCTGTTCCAACATTTACCAATCCAGGATATTTTGTACTGTTAACCTGCATTTTCCTTTTAGGAATAGGTACAACATTTCTGCAGGTGGCCGGCAATCCGATTATGCGCGATGTCAGCTTAGAAGGTAATTACAGCCGTAACCTGGCTCTTGCCCAGGGAATCAAGGGGGTTGGCTCATCCGGTTCATCGTATCTGGTGGGGCTGGTTTTAATACTTCCTGTTTTCAGTGCCATGGGCTGGCGTGGTGTTTTCCCGATATTTCTTGTTTTGATGATATTAGCTTTTATCTTTGTAGCACTCCTAAAAATAGAAGAAACAAAAGCCGACATTCCACCCAGCATCGGTTCTTCATTGGGGCTGTTAAAAGAACCGGCTTTTGCACTGGCAGTTCTGGGGATATTTTTGTATGTAGGTGCTGAAGTTTCTATGGCGCGATTCCTGAAACCAACACTGGAAAGCTTTGGCTTTACGGCAGATAAAGCAGCGTTGCTTGGGCCAACGTTTTTTCTGGGCTCATTAACGGTTGGCCGTCTTATTGCCGGTAGTGTAAATATAAATGCACATACTTTTTTCAGGATATCAGCAGCATTGGGGGCAATAGGAGTTTTCCTGGTTTTAACAGGAGCTGAAGCTTTAACAATTCCGGGAGTTGTGCTTTCCGGTCTGGGTTTTGCCAATATCTGGCCAATGCTTTTTTCAATAACAATTGAAGAAAAACCCGAACGCTCCAGCGAACTTTCCGGCCTAATGGTTATGGCCATCAGTGGCGGTGCGCTTGTTCCATTGTTGATGAGCAAATTTTATGATAGCGGCATGGGGGCTTTCTCGTATATCGTACCATTGGTCTGTTTTGTATACCTGCTTATTATTTCCATGAAGAAAGCAAAAAAGACAGCCTGAATTCAACAGGATAAATCTGTTTATAAATTGAATATGAAACACAAAATCAGGAATGTGAATAAATGAAATATAAAAATGATAAAAGAACCGTCATGACTCTGGATGCCGGTGGTACAAATTTTGTTTTTTCCGCTATCCGGGCTAATGAAGAAATAATTGAGCCGATCCGTTTGCCATCAGATGCAGATAACCTGGAAAAATGTCTTAATAATATTGTTGAAGGCTTTAGCCAGGTCAAGAGTGTTTTAAAGGAAAACCCGGTTGCTATTAGTTTCGCTTTTCCCGGTCCCGCTGATTATCCAAACGGCATAATTGGTGACCTGGGAAATCTGCCTTCGTTTCGTGGTGGAATCGCTCTCGGGCCAATGCTCGCTGATAAATTTAAGTTACCGGTTTTTATAAATAATGACGGTGATCTTTTCGCCTATGGCGAAGCGTTGGCGGGATACCTTCCGTACATCAATCAAAAACTTGAAGAAGCGGGAAGTCCGAAACGATATAAAAACCTGGTTGGTTTTACCCTGGGTACCGGTTTTGGTGGCGGTATTGTCCGTAATGGCGAGCTCTTTATAGGTGACAATTCCGGGGCGGCTGAAGTTTGGCTTTTACGCAATAAACTGGCCCCGCAAATGAATGCGGAAGAAGGTGTAAGTATAAGGGCGATCCGGCGTGTGTATGCACAGGAAACCGGGACTTCATTTGAACAGGCACCGGAACCACGTGATATTTATGAAATTGGTATCGGGAATAAAGAAGGTAACAGACAGGCAGCTGCTAAAGCATATCGTAAAATGGCGGAAGTTTTAGGTGATGCTCTTGGCAATGTGCTCACAATTGTCGATGGAATTGCGGTTATCGGTGGTGGCATCTCCGGGGCACGTGATCTTTTTATGCAACCACTGCTAGATGAAATAAACAGCAGCTATACCGGGCCCGATGGAAATACATTCAGGCGGTTATCCCCAATGGCTTACAATCTGGAAGATGATTCTCAGCTTGCAGGTTTCTTAAAAGGTGAGTCAAAAGAAATAACAGTTCCCGGCTCTGGCACTAAGGTTATGTATGATCCATTAGCACGGGTTGGCGTTGGCTTGTCAAAAATTGGCACAAGCAAAGCAGTTGCTTTGGGCGCTTACTCATTTGCTCTTAACGCAATAGACAATCGTTAAGTTGATGAATGAATGAAACGTTCACTGTTATTGATTTTTGTATTGATCCTTGCCTGTTGGGCGCAGGAAAAAGGTAAAATTTTTGATCAGACTCAAATCCCATACAATCCTGAAACATATGTTTGTTTTAAAACGGCACAACAAATAACAATCGATGGACAGATGGATGAATCCGATTGGGATAAAGCCGTCTGGACAAAATATTTTGTTGATATTGAAGGTGATATTAAACCCCTGCCATTGCATAAAACACGTGTCAAAATGCTGTGGGATGATTCCTGTTTTTATTTTGCAGCAGAAATAGAAGAACCGCATTTGTGGGCGCGTTTAAAACAGCGTGACACAGTCATCTTCAGGGATAATGATTTTGAAATATTTATTGATCCCGATGGTGATACTCACGGCTATTATGAATATGAAGTAAATGCGTATGCCACAGAATGGGACCTGTTTTTAACAAAACCTTATCGAGACGGAGCTTGTGCACTGGATGGTTTTAACTATCCGGGTCTGAAAACAGCCGTATCTCTGCAAGGAACTATTAACGATCCGTCGGATATTGACAGCAGCTGGACGGTGGAAGTTGCCATCCCCTGGAAAACATTCAAGGATTGTGCACATACTCCATTACCACCGCAGGATAAAGATCAATGGCGGGTCAATTTTTCACGGGTGCAGTGGCAAAGGGAAATAACACCCAATGGTTATGTAAAAAAAATAAACCCTGAAACCAATCAACCTTTTCCAGAATTCAACTGGGTCTGGTCCCCGCAGGGACTGATCGCCATGCATGCGCCGGAAACCTGGGGGATTGTGCAGTTCTCAGAAAGGGTTGCTTCATCTGATGTTGCGTTTATAAAAAAAGAAGATGAAGAAGTGCGCTGGGTTTTGCGAAAACTTTATTATAACCAGAGAACTTATCAGCTTAATAACGATTCTTTCAGCACTGATCTGAACAAATTGGGATTGCAGGATGTAAAACTGAAATACTATTCATGGCCTGCGGAAGTTTACGCAACTCCGACTATGTTTGAAGCAATATTGTACAGCAATGATAAAACCCAGGAATGGCATATTAATCAGGATGGCCGGATCTGGGATAAAAAAGCCGGTAAATAGAAGGGAAGCGGTTGAAAAGAAGACATTTTATTCGCACACTGAATGGATCTCTTGCTGCTCTGTACTCAAGTTCCTTGGGTCTTTTATCGTGTAATAATGCGTCTTCTATGAAAGAAAAACCAAAAATATGGGTCTGGCTTCGGCCACTTAAAAATTACACTCCTGAGCTGTACAACCGGCTTTTTATAAAGATGAAGCAATCGGGTGTTGATGCAATCCTGCCGGAAATATATAACAGTTGGGGTGCCCATTACCAGAGCAGCCGACATAAAGTGCTGGATAACTGGCTGGAAACAATTCTGCCGCTGGCGAACGGGCAAAATCTTGAAGTACATGGCTGGATGTGGTCCATGCCAAATAACCAGGAAGAGTATGTTGAGAACCATCGGGACTGGTATGTCGTGAATGCTTTGGGTGAACCGGCTTATCAAAAACCTGCCTATGTCGGTTACTATAAATTTATGTGTCCTAATCATGAAGATGTCCGGCAGTTTGTGAGTGCAAATGTTGCTGAAATTTCTGCGATTGAAGGCTTAAGCGGAGTACATCTTGACTATATTAGATTCCCGGATGTCATTTTACCACCGGCATTACAGCCAAAATATAATATTATCCAGGATCGTGAATACCCGCAGTACGATTATTGCTATTGTGACCGCTGTGTTGAAAAGTTTAAAAATCAATCCGGGATAAATATCCGTGAAGTTGATGATCCTGTTAAAAATAAAGATTGGAAAATATTCAGACAGAACAGTGTTACAGAATTGGTTAATAATTATCTCGTTCCTGAAGCCCGGCAGGCCGGCAGAATGATCACAGCAGCTGTTTTCCCAAATTGGGAGAACGTACGACAGAAATGGTTTGATTGGGATCTTGATGCCTTTTTACCTATGCTGTACGCGAAGTTCTATAACGGCGGAGATGAGTGGCTGAAAGAAAATATTGAAAAAGAAGTAGCCTCAATCCGCCAGCATCAGCAAATAAACAGCGGACTTTTTGTTAACTCCTATGATCAGGATACTTTTAAAAGTGCCATACGTACTTCTTTGGATGCCGGAGCCAACGGAATCGCCCTTTTTGATGCTTCCGCTTTAAAAGATGAACATTATTCTGTTTTGAAAAAACTTTACAATAAATAATATTAGTTCAATATTCAAAGTCCTGTCTATCTTATATTTCGCTAACTTAAATATTTCAACTGAAACGGAGCTTAAATGACGGCGCAGGAATTCAAGCTTTTTGATGAGCGTATCCGTGTCTTTATTAACCGGCTAAAAACCTTATTATATGAAAATGTGCAGGCTCTTGATGTCGAGTTCTGTGCCTTTGATCCTATTGTTACCTTTGAACAAAGAAAATCAGGAATTTATAAAAAGATTAATTCAGGTCAGAGCTGGGGCAGCAACTATCAGCGCGGCTGGTTTCATGTTACCGGTAATGTTCCTGCTGCATGGAAAGGAAAATATGTCTGTGCAAGATTTGACTTTGGTGGTGAAGCACTTCTGTTCGATGAAAACGGTACCCCAGAATCCGCGATAAGTTTATGGACCATGTGGGAAAATTATGATTTCCATCGCGACAGGATTGAGATCGCCAAACAATCTGAAGGTAATGAAAAAATCGATTGGTGGTTCGAAGCCAGTGCCGGGCAGTTGTTCGGTCTTAAACTGGAAAATGATTACGGCGATCTGACGCCAAAACATTACGGTAACTACCAGGCGGTCTTTAAGGAAGCAGTGATCGGGATTTATCGTGAAGATATTCAGCAGCTTTTTTATGACTTCAGCGTTCTGCATGATTTGATGAAAGCATTGCCAGAAAATTCAGTGCGTAAAGCGCGTATCTTGCATGTATTAAACAAGGGAATAGATAAATTTAAGTCTGATGCAGATTCGGTTGCCGGGATTCGTGAAAGAATAAAACCTTTGCTGGAAAGTCCTGCAGAAGCATCGTCATTAACCGCGCATGCTGTCGGGCATGCCCACATCGATACCGCCTGGCTGTGGCCGCTGGAAGAAACGATCCGCAAATGTGCGCGCAGTTTTTCATCACAGCTCGAGCTGATTGACAAATATCCCGGTTTTGTCTTCGGAGCATCGCAGCCGCAGCATTTTGCATTTATAAAAGAGCATTATCCCGGACTATACCACAAAATAAAAGAAAAGGTCGCTGCCGGACGTTTTGAACTGCAGGGCGGTATGTGGGTGGAAGCAGACTGCAACCTGATCAGCGGAGAATCAATGGTCCGGCAGATCCTGTATGGTAAAAACTTTTTTATGGATGAGTTCGAAATTGAAGTGGATAACCTGTGGCTGCCGGATGTTTTCGGCTATTCAGCTGCGTTGCCACAAATATTAAAAAAGAGCGGAATAAATTATTTTGTCACACAAAAAATATCCTGGAACCAGTTCAACCGTTTTCCCAACAATACTTTTTTATGGCAGGGTATTGATGGATCCGAAGTCATTACGCATTTCCCTCCGGAAGATAATTACAACAGCGAGCTTAAACCATCGCAGATGATTAAAGCACAGGATAATTTTCGTGAAAAAGCTTACCTGGATAAATTCCTGGTATTGTTTGGTATTGGCGACGGTGGCGGCGGACCCACTGAAGAAATAATCGAGTCCGGGCTGCGTCAGCAAAATCTTGAAGGTAGCCCGCGCCTGAAATTTGGCCCGGCTGCTGAAATGCTGCATCATCTCGATGCATTCAAAGCTGAACTGCCACGCTGGGTGGGTGAATTGTACCTGGAATATCATCGTGGCACGCTGACCACGCAGGCTTATAACAAGCGCATGAACCGAAAAATGGAATATAAGCTGCGCCAGGTTGAAATGTTATACAGTACCTTGCCATTTTCAGAATACCCGTCACAGGAACTGGACAAACTCTGGAAAACTCTGCTCATCAATCAATTCCATGATATTATTCCCGGGTCAAGTATTACACCTGTGTATGAACGCAGCCGTCAGGATTATCATTATATCGATCAAACCTGTGATGGAATGATTGACCATGCAGTAAAACATCATTGCGATGAGAACAAGGATTATCTGACCATTTTCAACTCTTTGTCGACACCTTATAACGGTGTCATATCTTTGCCTGGCAGCTGGCAGGGTTATCAGGTTGAATCTCAAAACGGTGAAAGAATAGAAATTCAGGAAAATAACGGGACGTTTGTTGCCCTGGTCGAAATCCTGCCTTTAACAGCTATATCACTTAAACGAAGCTCGAAGAAATCAACTGATGAACCAAATATCAAAAAAAACAATCTTGTTCTGGAGAATGACCTGATCCGCTACCAGTTTGATAAAAACGGACAGATTATCTCGATATATGATAAAGAAGTACAGAAACAGGTTATTAAATCTGATTCTCCGGCCAATGTTTTTAATTTGTATGAAGACAGGCCGATAAACTGGGATGCCTGGGATATTGATATTTTTTATGAACAGCAGTTGCTGGAATCAGCCAAAGTTAATCAAATTGTATGTGTCGCTGACGGCCCGTTGCTGCAAAGTTTAAAGCTTAACTTCAGCATCGGTAAATCTGAAATTGAGCAAACAGTAAGACTTACTGAAAATTCAAAACGGCTTGATTTTGATACATCTGTGCAGTGGCATGAACAGCATAAAATGCTGCGGGTGGCTTTCCCGGTTGAGATAAACAGTGACACAGCCACATTTGATATTCAGTATGGTTATGTTAAACGATCAACTCACCGCAATACCAGTTGGGATATGGCAAAGTTTGAAGTCTGCGCTCACAAATACGCTGATCTCTCAGACAATGATTATGGCATAGCATTGCTAAATGACTGCAAATACGGGCACAAGATTTATGGTAATACAATTGATCTGAATATCCTGCGGTCGCCAACTATGCCCGATCCGACTGCCGACCAGGGTGAGCATTATTTTACATACAGCTTATTGCCACATACAGGCAGCCTGATCCAATCCAATGTTATCAGCGAAGCACAGCAGCTGAACCAGAAACCGCTGATTTTTGATGGACTCGTGGCAGAATCTTTCAAATTACCCATTTCCTTTGAATCCGATCAGATTAGCCTGGAAGCACTCAAAAAATCTGAGAAGGAAGATGCATGGATTGTGCGCCTGGTAGAATTAAAGGGCAGAGAAGGTCAGGCTGAAATTAAAATAAATATAGTAGACGCGCGTGTACATGAAACGGATTTGCTGGAACGACCTTTGGATGCGATTGAGATAAAAAATAATATTTTAAAACTTAGTTTTAATCCTTTTGAGATTAGAACCTTCAGAATTACGATTTAGAAAAGGAACGGTATGCAATCAACTATAAAAATATTTCTTACTATTATGTTTGTATTAGTTGTAAATGGTTTTAGCCAGACACAACCCTACGTTTATCCAACAGATCTGCAGGTAATGGAAAAACTTGAACAATGGCAGGATTTGAAATTTGGCTTCATGATGCACTGGGGCATCTATGCCCAGCTCGGTATCGTGGAATCCTGGGCATTATGCTCGGAAGATCAGGACTTCCAGGATCGCGGCGGCGTGCCTTATTGCGAATTTAAGGAAATGTATTTTGGCCAGATCAAAAAATTCAATCCGCAGCAGTTTGATCCGGCACCCTGGGCTAAAGCAACCAAAGCAGCTGGCATGAAATACCTTGTGTTCACCACCAAACATCACGACGGCTTTTCCATGTGGGACACAAAACAATCCGATTTTAAGATTGGCGGACCGGATTCTCCTTTTAAAAATCATCCCAAACATGACATTGCCGGCGAAATTTTTAAAGCTTTCCGCGATCAGGATTTTATGATCGGTGCCTATTTCTCCAAAGCCGACTGGCATCATCCCGATTACTGGTCGCCATTGTGGGCCACACCTAATCGTAATAATAATTATGATATCCGCAAGTACCCTGAGAAGTGGCAGAGTTTCAAGGATTTCACTTTTAACCAGATTGAAGAGCTGATGACCAAGTATGGCAGAATGGATATCCTGTGGCTTGACGCCGGCTGGGTTCGGCCAACATCTACAATTAACGATGAAGTGCGTTCCTGGGGATTTGATATTGCCCCATGGGAGCAGGATGTTGATATCCCGCATATTGCAAAAATGGCACGTAGTCATCAGCCGGGTTTGCTGGTTGTTGACCGCACTGTTCATGGTCTTTATGAAAATTATCGCACTCCGGAACAGCATATCCCGGATAAAATCCTTGACTACCCCTGGGAAACAGTGATGACCATGTCGCAAAGCTGGGGTTATGTTCCCAATCCCAAATATAAACCGGCAGAAGAGATCATTCATAAACTGATTGATATTGTCTCCAAAGGCGGGAATTACCTGCTGAATGTCGGCCCGACTCCGCAAGGTACACTTGAAGATGAAGCCTACCAGCGATTGGCAGAAATTGGCAAGTGGCTGGATATAAATGGTGAATCGATTTATAAAACCCGACCCTGGAAAACATTTGGTTTAGGTGAAAATATTCGTTTCACCAGGAGCAAGGACAATAAAACTTTGTACATCCACCAGTTACATAATGATGAACAGCTACAGCTTATTCTTGAAAACCTTCCAAAGATAAAATCTGTATCCCAGTTAGGATCTGATACAGCGCCGGATTGGAGTTATCAGGAGAATAGGTTATCGCTTACAGCTCCCAAGTACGATTTCCTTTATGCCCGGGTTTATAAAGTTGTTTTGAATAATAGTACCTATAGCTGTCATCCGGTTCACAAAGTGATACCGGGATCTTTTTATAAGGAATGGGATCCGGCGCTGGGCTGGAAGACAAATGTAAAACCTATTTGCCGCAGGCAAAATGCAAATACATGTCTGAGTCGTTAACCAATAAATTATTAATTGAATCCCTTTAGTAATCGTCCTTTGATAATCTGTTTGAGTTTGTATTTGCAAAGGACTTTTTGTTCTGCTCAAAAGTAACATAATAATAGTTCTATGTCCTTTTGTCTTGATAGGACCAAAATCAGACGAAATTAAGTCCAGCACGCAATTTGAAAAATACCTCAACAGAAATTTCAAAACTTTTACAGGCAGGCCGCCGGATGACAAATCATACTTCCCAGGCAAGCAAGATTTACTAAAATTCTAAGATAATGATGTTGCTTTCATCTTTTGGTTCTTTGGCTAAACAAAAGAACATATAATACAAAAGTTCTATGTCCTTTTGTCTTGATACAAAAGGACCAAAAGATCAAGACGAAATTTAAGTCGCACATGCATCGGCAATTAAAAATATACGAGCTCAACAGAAATTTCGTGCAAAAAACTTGTTTAACAGGCAGGAGACCCTGGAGCAAGCCTAGGATGACAAATCAGTATAACCTAATTTGCAGGCAAAATGCAAACAGATGTTTGAGTCGAATTAGATTTATACGTGTTAAAATTCTATGAAATAAGATCCAATTGAAGAGCTGTTCGAGTTTCTGTTTGCATATGCTTTTTGGTTCTTTTTGGCTAAACAAAAAGAACATATAATCTAAAAGTTCTATGTCCTTTTGTCTTGATACAAAAGGACCAAAAAATCAAGACGAAATTTAAGTACTTCTGATTTTGCAATATACGAGCTTCCAGAAATTTGTCAAATTCGTTTTTTGTAGGACCCCGAAAGGTGGTACAAATATCACGGTAAATCACTATATATTACAGTTAAAATTTGTAAGATCATGAAGGCGGTTCTTGCTGTTGAACGTATGTTTGTCTTGATACAAAAGGACCAAAAGATCAAGACGAAATTTAAGTCGCACAAGGACATAGGCAATTAGAAAAATATACAGGCTTCAACAGAAATTTCGTCATAAAAAGACATCATAATCACGGTTTACGCAGTAACACAGGGATCTTTGGCCTTCCTTGCAGGGGATCCCGGCGCTACGGTCGGGATGACAATGCTTCTCGATTTATAAATCCTTCCCTGTTGCTATTGCTTTCCGACACATAAACTGGAAGGGAATAGACTTCAAATTTTTATGGATATATTAGTTACAATTATATAAGTTATTCCAATCAAAGTCAGCATACTCTTTTATCCCCAAAATTAGTTTAAAGCAGCAAAAGTCCAAATTAGTAATCCGGAGTTTATACAATGATCCATAAAAATCGCCGGGAATTTTTAAAAACGATCAGTGCCGGGGCGGCAGGTGTATCGTTATTACCCTTAACACAAATGCTTTCTTGCGCGGAAGGGCAGACTCCACCAAACATAGTTCTAATCTTTATTGACGATCAGGGTTACGCTGACCTGGGCAGTTACGGTGCTACCGAATTTGAAACGCCAAATATAGATCAGCTGGCAAAGAAGGGGATGCGATTTACAAATTTTTATGTCAGCCAGGCGGTTTGCAGCGCTTCTCGGGCATCCCTTTTAAGCGGATGTTATTCCGGGCGTGTTGGTATCCAGGGCGCACTTGGCCCTTATGCGCAGCATGGCATCAATGCGGATGAAGAACTGCTGCCGGAGCTCCTTAAAAAACGCGGGTATTCTACAAGTATTATCGGCAAATGGCATCTGGGTCATGAAAAGCAGTTTCTGCCCCTTCAGCATGGTTTTGACGAATATTTCGGATTACCGTATTCAAACGATATGTGGCCGGTAGATTATGACGGGACTCCGAATGCTGATCCGCGAAAAGCTAAATATCCGCCGCTGCCGTTGATAAAAGACAATGAAACGCTGGATATTATTGAAACGCTGGAAGATCAGTCCCGTCTTACAAAACGCTATACCGAGAAAGCACTCGATTTTATTCAGCGAAACAAAGCGAATCCATTTTTTCTGTACCTGGCGCACAGTATGGTGCATGTACCGATTGCAGCAGACTCTGATTTTGTCGGCACCAGCAAACAGGGTTTATTCGGGGATGTTATGCAGGAAGTGGATTGGTCTGTTGGCCAGGTTTTGCAAACCCTTAAAGAATTGAATCTTGAAGAAAATACACTGGTAATTTACACCAGTGATAACGGCCCCTGGCTCAATTTTGGCAATCATGCCGGATCGGCAAAACCTTTGAGAGAAGGAAAGGGCACGGCCTTTGAAGGAGGGGTTCGCGTTCCTTGTATAATGCGCTGGCCGGGCATAATACCGGAAAATGTTGTGACAGATAAAATGGCATCAACCATAGATATCCTGCCAACCTTGTGTGCGGTCACTTCGGCTGCATTACCCGAAAAGAAAATCGATGGGGTTAACATTCTTTCTTTGATGAAAAATGAAAAGAATGCCCGCCCGCGTGATGAATTTTATTATTATTATGGTAAAGAATTGCGGGCTATCCGCAAAGGCCCCTGGAAATTATACTTTCCGCATTCATCGCGATCGTATGAAGGTGTGGAAGCCGGCAGAGACGGATACCCGGGACCCTATAACCGCATTGCTCTGCAAAATGAATTGTATAATCTTGAGACAGACATATCTGAAACACGCAATGTTGCTGCAGATCATCCGGAAATAGTATCTGAAATTGAAAAAATTGCCGATCGCGTCAGGGCAGATCTGGGTGATTCACTCACCGGTGTCGAAGGTCAGGGCAACCGTGAAGTGGGACGAATCTATCAGGCTCATAAAAATGTTACACACCTGGCAGTAGGAGCCAAAGTACAGCTGGAGAAAATGTATAGCCGGAAATACAGCGCCGGCGGAGAGTCCGGGTTGGTTGATGGACGACGCGGAACGACCGATTTTACAGATGGCCTGTGGCAGGGTTTTGAAAAAGATGATATCATTGCCATTTTGGATCTCGGAAAAGTTATGGATATCAAAAAACTACGTGCCGGATTTCTACAGAGCCAGGATGCCTGGATTTTCCTGCCGCATAACGTTCTGTTCTTCGTTTCAAAGGATGGCACAGATTATCAGCGGGTTGGCGCACACTCTTTTAATGAATCAAATTACAGTGCCGGAGCAAAAGTAGTTGATGCACAGGCTGATTTTAATCCGGTCGCTGCGAGATATATTAAAGTGCATGCTGAAAACAGGCAGTATTGCCCGGAATGGCATCATGGCGCGGGGGGGAAAGCCTGGATCTTTTGCGATGAAATTATTGCTGAATAAATTTAATGAATAGGAAAAATGCGTGTTAAAAACATCCTGGCGCAAAACAGAACAGCACCTGCTGCCTGCGCAAAAACCGCAACATACATCCGGATATGATATTTACCCTGCCTTTCAAATTCCTGCCGGAAAGATAAACAACGGTTTTGATCGTCTTACAGAAGCATTAAAGGATGAAGAAATAATCCTGCTTGATGGTTTTAATGGTGTCTTTTTTGAAGAATTCGCTGATAAGCTCAAAGCCGGGCTGATGGCGAAAGGACGCCGCTGCCAAACAGTTGATATTAAATCAGCCATGAAAGCATTCGATGAAATTGATCAACTAATCGAACCTTTTCTTGGGGGAGATGATCCACTTTTCGGAAGCCGCAGTACACTTGAGCTCATTGATTTTTTTGATCACGGAAAACTGCGGAAAATCGGTGAAAAATCAGTGGATAATGTATTGATTGTCTATGGTGCCGGTGCAGCTCTGACACATCTTGATGGGCGGCTTATATATATCGATCTGCCAAAAAATGAACAGCAATTCCGTATGCGGGCAGGAAGTATAACCAATCTTGGCGCTGAGAAATCCGCTGATATAAAATCTATGTACAAACGTGCCTATTTTGTTGATTGGCCGGTGCTAAACAATCATAAAAGAGAGCTTCTGCCACAAACCGATTATTTTGTTGATGGGCAGCGACCGCTTGAACCGGCATGGATAAAAGCCATTGATCTGCAAAATGCTTTTCAGGAAATGTCAGGCAGTGTTTTCAGGGTCAGGCCCTGGTTTGAACCGGGCGCCTGGGGCGGGCAGTGGATAAAAAATAAAATTCAAGGTCTGAACAAAAATGTTGTGAACTACGCCTGGTCTTTTGAACTGATAGTTCCTGAAAACGGTATTCTTCTGCAGAGTGAAGAAAATCTGCTGGAGATTTCTTTTGATTCGCTGATGTTTATGAATGGTGCGGCTATAATGGGTGAACATTATGAGTTGTACGGACCAGACTTTCCCATTCGCTTTGATTTTCTGGATACTTTTGATGGTGGTAATTTATCCATCCAGTGTCATCCGCGGCCATCATATATCCGTAAATACTTTGGAGAACGGTTTACTCAGGAAGAGACATATTATATTCTCGACAGCGGAGATGATGCTGTTGTGTATCTGGGTTTTCAGGATAATATAATGCCATCAGAATTTGAGACGGCTCTTAAAGAAAGCTTCAGCAAAAAAGAAGAATTAGAAATCGAACAATTTGTGCAAAAGCATCCTGCTCAAAATCACGATTTATTTCTTATCCCGCCCGGTACTATCCACGCTTCCGGAAAAAATAACTTGGTGCTGGAAATCAGTACAACTCCATATATTTTTACATTTAAAATGTATGACTGGCTGCGTCTGGATCTTGATGGTAAAGCGCGTCCACTTAATATCAGTCGTGGAATGGAGAATCTTTATTTTGAGCGATGTGGTGATTATGTAAAAGAAAATCTGCTTTCCAAACCGGTCTTGATTGAAAGCGGGAGTGACTGGCAGTGCTTTAGTTTACCTACCCATGAGAACCATACCTACATGGTTGAACGTTTTCATTTCAGCAGCAGCATTACACTTAGTACAAATAATAAAGTCTTGGTTATGAGCCTGGTTGAAGGTATTACTATCTCAGTAGAAACGTTTAATGGAATAAGAACCCTTTTTAATTATGCAGAAACATTTGTTGTACCGGCAGCAGCAAAATCAGTCACAATAACAAATCTGGCTGAAAAAGAAGCAAAGCTTGTTGTAGCATTTATGAAAAATCCATCCATAATCAAAGAAATCTGGAATAAAGACTAACAGGAAAGAAGGTCTTTTATGAAGGCGCAATTTTTTACTCTTATCTATTTCTTAATCTTTTTGTTTTCATTAAATCTTTTCTCGCAGGAGAGTACTGCAGGAAAAATTTATCTTGACGGTTACCAAAAACAGCTTGCCGGAGATACGATAACCTACAACTCAACCATTGCGGGAATCAATCACGCCATGATTACCCGTGGGTTAAGCGAGTATAAAGCTTCAGCCTGGATAACGGCTGTGGTTCCGTCAGATTTAAAGGAAAATAACGTCGTCTTTAGCTGGTTCTCCGGTATGGGGCGACAACCAATGGACGGAAGTTTTCATGTTTCTGTGAATGGACAGGAATGGTTTGATTTTAGTTATTCTGATGGAAAAGAATGGCAGAAGCCGAATAAAAATGGGGCAGTTCTCTCGTTCAAAGAATACAGTCTTGATGAAAATAATGATCGTTTTGGCTTTATGTTTCTTGAAGTACCAAAATCCCTGCTTGAACCGGGTAAGTCTGTAGAACTTCAGGTAAAAGGAGATCCGGTTGGGTCCTGGGCCTGGTTTATGGTGTTTAAATCATACATGAAGCAGGGCATGAACTGTGAATATATTCCTGCACTGGTTAATGAGAAGGGTGATTTAAAGCAGCAATTCAGTCTGAACTGCATGTACTATGGCGTCCCTGTTAAGGGAAAAATTCTGCTGGATGGAGAATTCTATAAAAATATTGACCTGAAATTTGGATATAACCGCTACCTGATATCCACTGCGTACCAGGAAAAAAGCAGAGTAGTAAAAGTAAGTCTGGAAACTGCCGATGTAAAATTCAGCGAGAATTTTAACCTGAAGCCTGCCAAAAAATGGCAGATGAATTTCGTTCAGCATGTCCACACTGATATAGGATATACCCGTCCGCAGACAGAAATCCTTGCCGAGCATATACGTTTCCTGGATTATGTTCTGGATTATTGTGATGCAACGGATAATTACCCGGATGATTCAAAATTTCGCTGGACCTGCGAAGCATCCTGGGCAGTAGAGAAGTTCCTGCAGACGCGCCCGCAGCAGCAGATTGAGCGTTTTTTAAAGCGTATCAAAGAAGGACGAATCGAAGTAACGGGCATGCATTTTAATTTTGATGAATTACCCGATGAACAGGTGCTGGCTGCATCACTTCAGCCCCTGAAAATTGTTAAAAAATATAATATTCCAGTTAAAACAGCCATGCAGGATGATGTTAATGGTATCGGTTGGTGTTTTAACGATTATTTCAATCAGCTTGGAATAAAATATCTGAATATGGGCACCCATGGCCACCGTGCACTGATTGCTTTTGATAAACCGACTGCCTTCTGGTGGGAATCACCCGCCGGTAACCGGATGCTGGCGTTCAGGGCAGAGCATTACATGACAGGAAATACTGCTTTTGCCATCCATACTGGTAACTTTGAACGCTTCGAAGCGGCGGTTATGAACTATCTTTCAAGTCTTGAAAAGAAAGATTATCCATTGGATATAATAGCCATCCAGCATTCCGGATATCTTACCGATAATGCGCCGCCTTCCACCGTTGCCAGCGATCTGATCCGCCAATGGAACAATAAATACAGCTATCCCAAACTAAAAACAGCACTGGTTAGTGAGTTTTTTGAAACTGTTGAAGAAAAATATTCTGATCAATTGCCGGTATTCCGTGCCGCCTGGCCGGATTGGTGGACAGATGGGTTTGGGGCATCAGCCAGAGAAGTAATGGCAATGCGTGAAGCGCAGACTGATCTGATCAGCGCTCAGGGAGCATTCACAATGGCTGCTCTTGCCGGGGTGCAGCTTCCGGATGGATTTGATGAACGCATCCGTATTGCAAACGAAGCGCTGCTTTACTATGGTGAGCACACCGTGGGTTATTCCGAAAGTGTGCGTGAACCGTTTGGAAAAAGCACGATGGAACAGCGTTCACTAAAGGAAGCCTACGCCTGGGAAGCATTACGTCGTGCACGTATTGCCAGGGAAGAAGCGTTGGGGATGTTGCAGACAGTTGTAAATACAGATGAGAATGTCACTATTCACATTTTCAATACACTGAACTGGATTCGCAGCGGACTGGCAGTGGTTTATATTGATCACCAGATACTGGATCCGGAGAAACAGTTTGAAATTAAAGATGAACAGGGTAATCTGATGTTGATACAGCCCCTGGAGAGCCGTTCAGATGGAACATACTGGGCTATGTGGCTGAATGATATCCCGGCTATGGGACATAAAAGTTATGTTTTAAAACAATTGCATGAAGAGAGAAAACCTGTCTTTGCGGAACGGAACAAGCCATCGTCATTTTCCAACAAATGGTATGATATTAAAATTGATTATGAAAAAGGCGTGATCAGCAGTCTGTTTGATAAAGAATTAAAAATTGAATTGTGTGATGAAGGGGCAGATTGGGCGCTTGGACAATTCATCTATGAACAGCTCGCAAATCGTAACCAGATGGAGCGCTTTACTCTGGAAGATTATAGCCGGACTCCAATGACTGAAATTGAGTTTGCGGGTTTTCAAAAAGGTCCGATCTGGAATAGCCTGTTTCTTAAAGGCAGCAGCGCAGCAGCTATGAATCCAGGTGATTGTAATGTGGAAATCAGGCTGTATAACACTGAGAAAAAAGTTGATTTATTGTATAGTGTTATTAAAAAACCTGTGGTTGATGCGGAAGGTATTTATATTGCCATGCCTTTTCAGTTGGATAAGGGCAACATTTATTTTGATGTTCCCGGTGGAGTTGTTAAGGCAGGATATGATCAGATTCCCGGATCTGCGAATGACTGGAATACAGTACAGAACTTTGTAAGTATCCGCAATGAGCAAAATGAAATTATTGTTACCCCTTATGAAGCGCCATTAATGCAAATGGGTGATATCAATACAGGCCGATATAAGGCCGGTGCAAAACCTTCATCAACTCATATTTATGGCTGGCCAATGAACAATTACTGGACTACAAATTTTAATGCAGACCAGGTGGGCTATCATGAATGGCATTATTCTCTGACATCAAAGAAGAAAGAATCTTTTGATGCAACGACGCGACAAAACTGGGGCAACAGGATTCCATTCCTGGTAAGGGTAATTCCAGGTAACGAAAGAAAAAACACTGTCTCACCCAAAACTTTTATGGCGGGTATCCCGGAAAACGTATTAGTTGTGAATGCCATTCCGACCGGACAGGGAAGTGCTTTGCTGCAGTTACGGGAATGCAGCGGGAATCCTGCTGAATTTAAAATAACAGCATCAGGAAAAAAAATATCATACCATAATTCAAATGCTTTAGGTCAAAAAATAAAAGAAACAGCGGCGGTTAACTTAAAGCCTTTCGAAAGCAGGTTTATACTGATTTCCTGGCAGGAATAAGATTTATGATATATCTATTGTTGTTTTGTTTACTTTTTATCAAACCAGATGCCATTCCTGAATACACTGTTTTCAGAACACAAACTGCATTAAGTATAGACGGGGTTCTGGATGAACAGGAGTGGCAAGCTGCAAAATATACTGAAGCATTTGTTCTTTACCGTGATGGGCATCCTGCTGAAAAGCAAACACGTTGTAAAATTTTATGGGATGAAAAGTATATCTATATAGGCTTTCAATCTGCAGATGAAAATGTTGCAGCTACTTACAATAAACATGATTCAAATTTGTGGGACCAGGATGTAAATGAAGTTTTTTGTGATCCGCAGGGCGATGGGCTTAATTACTTTGAATTCCAGGTCAATCCCCTTGGGACAACATTTGATCTTTTCATGCCTGAGAACAGGCAGGCCGATCGTGGCTGGAATTTTGATTATGTGAGAACAGCTGTTAAAATAAATGGAACTTTGAATGATTCAACAGACACGGATAACAGCTGGAGCAGCGAGATTGCAATCCCATTCAGAGAAATTTCGTTTATGACTCAAAATAAATCTTTCCCGCCCAAAGATGGTGATTCCTGGCGAATGCTTCTTTGCCGTTACAATTATCCTAAAGACCTTGCTCAGAAACCTGAAATTTCAGCCTGGAATAAAACGGATAAACGTGGTTTTCACGCTCCGGATAAATTTGGAAAAATAACATTTTCTACTAAATCAGTAACAAACTGATATATAAAAAATACACGATAAATCTTTTTAATATTTTTGTTAAAAACAAAAGATTTAATGATTGACAGTAGTCTTTTTTAATCCTATCTTTAATAGTTCATCAAAACAACTAATTCCTTCATGCAATATAAAGATAACATAATTGGCGGCAACTCCAAGCTTGTCCGCAGCATTAATCGCTCGGCTATTTTAAACCTGATCCGCGAGCAGCAACCGATTTCACGTATACGGATTTCGCGCATTATGGGTTTAAACAAAAGCACTGTTTCCAACATTGTTAACGAGCTGCTGGATGAAGATCTTATATATGAAGAAATCGTTTCGGATCAGAATGTAGGACGTAATCCGCTTGATCTGCGTCTGAAGCTTGGCAGCCATTATGTAGGCGCAATAAATTTTGAATCAAAAATATTGCGTATTGCAATTGCAGATATTGACGGAACTATCCGGAAAAAGGAAGAATTTGACAGCATTGAAAATGATCCGGAATACCGTGTAAAACAGGCAATTGAAAAACTTGATGAACTGACAAAAAATATGGGTATAACTAGTCTTGTCGGAGTAGGCGTCACTGTTGCAGGATTAATTGATCCTAAGAGTGGTTTTGTGATTGTCGCGCCAAATCTTGACTGGAAAAATGTTGAATTAGGTGAAATTTTTAAGCGCTATACGGCCAATACAACTTTTTATTTCGAAAATGATGCAGAAGCATCTGCACTGGCTGAACTTTGGTTTGGCAAAGGTGAAATTAAAAAGTATTCAAGTTTTGTTTTTGTTTCAATTGGTGCAGGTATCGGAACCGGTATTGTAATTGATTATAAAGTTATCGAAGGCCGTATTTACGCAGCCGGCGAGTTTGGCCATATCCCGATTTTTGAGCGCGGGGAACCGTGTATCTGCGGATACTACGGCTGTTGGGAAGCCTATGCCAGTGACCGGGCAACTGTAAAATGGTACAAACGCTCCAAGAATATTGCAGAAAGTAATCAGGATATAACATTGCTTGATGTACTCGAAGCAGTCAATAGAAAAGATGAAAAAGCAATAAATGTTATAAAAGAAACAGGAAGTTATATCGGTTATGGTATTTCCAATATCATCCGTGCTTTGGACCCGCAAGCAATCGTCCTTGGCGGGCGTATTCTGCAGGTTTGGGATCTGATATATCCTGAGATACTGAAAGGATTATCACACCGGACTTTCTTCGGTCTTGAAAAGAGTGTTAAAATTTTGCCGTCATCTTTAAAAGAACGGCCACGGCTGATCGGCGCAGCAACACTGGCATTAAAAGAATTTTTTAACGATTATCGCATTATACGATAATACGCAGACAGGAAAACACTATGAGTTCCGCATCCGGTTATTATGTTGGTATTGATATTGGCGGTACAAATACAGAAATCGGACTGATTGAAAGAGATGGATCTGTTAAATGCCTGGAATCTATCAAAACGACCGGCAACGGATTTGAAACGTTTTTTGCAGAAACCTGTGAAGCGATTACAAAAATCACAAATGGCGAAAAGTATCTCGGGATTGGTATCGGCGCTCCGAGTGCAAATCCTGAAAAAGGCTGTCTTGATAATCCGATAAATTTAAAATGGGGTACTGTTGAAATCTCTAAAATTTTTAATCAAAGATTTCATGTTCCTGTCAAACTAATCAATGATGCAAATGCCGCTGCACTTGGTGAGCTTAGATTTGGCCGGGCAAAAGACTGGCATAGTTTTATTCATGTTACACTTGGCACCGGACTTGGAAGCAGTATTATTTACGAAAATAAAGTAATTAATGGTAAAGATGGATTTGCCGGTGAACTGGGGCATACAAAAATCAGTGACCGGCACAGGTTATGCACCTGTGGCCATTATGGCTGCCTGGAGACTTATGTTTCAGCAAATGGCATTCGCCGCACAGTATACGAATTACTTGCGGCCCGGCAGGATGAAAGTGAATTACGATCAGTCAATTACAATGATCTTAATCCAAAACTTATTGCTGAGTATGCGCATGATGGGGATCCGATTGCGATCAAAGCTTATAATATTACCGGGCAAATATTAGGAGATAAACTGGCGGATGTTTTTGCCTTATTAAATCCACAGGGTGTTTGCTTGTCAGGTGGAATGACAGGTGCAGGAGATGTTTTAATTAACCCTGTACGTGATGCTTTATTCTCTAGTTTACTTGATATACATAAACATGACATTGACCTAAGGGTTTCTGATCCGGACAGCAGGATTGCCGTTCTTGGAGCTGCTTCACTGGTGATGGACATTAATCAATAATTTAAACCAGGCTTATTTCTATGCAGATTTTACAATTGGCAGATTTTTTAGTCATTATTGCCTTTTTCATCGTGATCATTTCTATAAGTGCCTACTATGCAAGAAGTGCCGGAAAAGGAACCAGTGAGTTCTTTCTTTCCGGTCGTAATTTACCCTGGTATCTTGCCGGAACAGCAATGGTTGCCACTACTTTTGCAGCAGACACACCATTAGCTGTAACCGAGCTTGTGGCGCTAAATGGTGTCGGCGGAAACTGGCTCTGGTGGAACCTGGCTATCGGCAGTATGCTTACAGTGTTTTTCTTTTCACGCTTATGGCGCCGCGCAGGCATAATGACGGATGTTGAGTTTACAGAAATGCGCTATTCCGGAAAGACGGCGGCGGTTTTGCGTGGATTTCGGGCACTCTATCTCGGGCTGTTTATGAATGCCATTGTCCTGGGTTGGGTAAACAAGGCAATGGAAAAAATCTTCACTGTAACATTCCCGGGGTATGATGCCTTCATGCTTGTTGTTATTAGTTCCATTGTTATTGCTGTTTATGCATCAGCTTCCGGACTATTAGGCACAGCCAGAACCGATTCATTTCAGTTTGTTTTTGCCATGGCAGGGACAATTATTCTTGCTGTAATTGTGGTGAATATTCCTGCTGTGGAAGGCCTTGCCGGTATTAAATCAAAACTTGCACCACATGTGCTTGATTTCTTCCCGCGTGTAGGAAAAGTTGATGGCAGTGCGCTGGCCGGCGGCATACTTTCACTGAGCGTCGGAGCATTTATCGCCCATATAGGTTTACAATGGTGGTCCAGCTGGTACCCGGGAGCAGATCCCGGCGGCGGCGGGTATATCGCTCAGAGAATGATGTCAGCAAAAGATGAAAAACACAGTTTATTTGCAACTTTGTGGTTTTCAATTGCCCACTATGCTGTTCGTCCATGGCCATGGATTTTGGTTGGTCTTTCAGCTCTTGTCCTATTGCCACGTGCTCAGTCTAAAGATGCGCTGCAGCAGGAAAATCCGGAAATGTTTGTCAGGGTTGAGCAGGCTTTCCAGACTAAAACTGTTTTATCAGAAAGAGATAAAGAGCAGGATCCGGCTTTTGCTGAATTTTATGAAAAATATGAAAACACAGTGGATCCCGGCGTAATGTATCCTAAACTGATGGTTAAATATTTGCCGGCAGGGTTATTAGGATTATTAATTGCAGTTTTTCTTGCAGCCTATATGTCAACAATTTCTTCGCAGCTTAATTGGGGTACATCGTATCTGATTAATGATTTTTATAAAAGATTTATTCGAACGAATGCTACAGAGAAACATTATGTGCTCATTTCCCGTCTGGGAATTGTTTTAATGACGGTATTTTCATTATTGATTACACGTTATGTCTTAACTACAATTTCCGGAGCATGGGAGTTTATTATTAACGCCAGTGCCGGGATGGGTGCTGTACTGATTCTGCGCTGGTACTGGTGGCGCATAAACGCCTGGTCAGAAATATCTGCCATGATTGCTCCTTTAATAATTTATCCGGTTGCGCATTACGGTTTTGGAATGCAATCACCAATCACGCTCTATCCGATTGTTTTTGGTACAACCATTATCTGGCTGCTGGTAACCTATATGACGAAACCTGAAAATGAAAAAGTGTTGATATCCTTTTACAAAAAGGTTCATCCTGGTGGTATTGGCTGGAGGAGAATACAAAAGCAATTACCGGGTGTTGATATTGATAATGATTTCGCCGGTCTCTTTGTTGACTGGATTGCCGGTGTAGTTATGCTGTATTCTTTTTTGTTCAGTATCGGCAGTTATTTATTCCTGGAGTATATGCAGGGAACGATTTACATGATTGTCTGTCTGGCAAGCGCGCTGCTGATATATTTTCATATTAAAAAACGTGGTTTCAGTTCATTAATAAAGTAGGTTTTATGAAGATTACACTAATTACTGTATTTTTAATTTTCCAATTTATCATGGCACAAGAAACACCACTCAAACTGATGCCTTATCCCGGACAGGTTAACCTGAAGGACGGGAATTTCAGACTGAATGAGCAATTTATTGTCAGCACCAACGGAAGCATAAATGAACGTCTGAATTTTAATACTACACGTTTTCTCAGACGCCTTTCCGGGAGAACAGGTCTCTTTTTTCCGCAGGACTACATTACATCTAAAAAACCTGAACAAAATGCTCATCTTGTTATAAACGTAGCCCGGCAGGGAAAACTTGAATTAGGTGAAGATGAAGCATATGAAATTGTGGTGAGCCCCGAGAATATTAAAATTTCTGCTGAAACAGATTTCGGCGCAAAAAATGCTTTAGAAACTCTGCTGCAGTTATTGGAAGCAGACAAAGACGGTTATTATTTCCCGGCTGTTGAAATAAAAGATAAACCACGATTTAAATGGCGGGGCTTACTGATCGATGCCGGACGGCACTTTATGCCGGTAGATGTAATCAAACGAAATCTGGACGGAATGTCTGCTGTAAAAATGAATGTGTTACACTGGCATTTAAGTGAAGACCAGGGTTTCAGGGTTGAAAGTAGGGTGTATCCGAAATTACATGAACTGGGTTCTGATGGAAAATATTACACCCAGGAACAGATAAAGGATATTGTTGCTTATGCAGCAATGCTTGGGATCCGGGTTGTTCCGGAATTTGATGTACCGGGACATGTTACATCCTGGTTAACGGCCTATCCAGAGTTGGCCAGTGTTCCGGGGCCATATTCTATAGAACGAAAATTTGGAGTTTTTGTCCCTGCTTTGAATCCAGCGCAGGAATTCACTTATACTTTTCTCGATAATTTCTTTGGTGAAATGGTGACACTCTTTCCGGATAAATTTTTCCATATCGGCGGAGATGAAGTCTGGCGTGGAGATGAGCATCAGGATGCACACTGGAATATAAATAAAGACATTGTGGCATTTAAAAAACAGCACAACTTTAAAGACAATTCAGCCCTGCAAAATTATTTTAACCAGCGGGTTGAAAAAATCCTTGAAAAATATGACCGCGTTATGATCGGCTGGGATGAAATTTTACATGACTCCATGCCTGAGAACATTGTAATTCAATCATGGCGCGGGAAGGAAGCAATGATTAAAGCCGCTAAAAGGGGAGTGCGCAGCTTGCTTTCCAACGGCTATTATATTGATCTGATTTACCCTGCAAAAGATCATTATCTGAATGATCCGCTTCCGGATGATGTGGATCTTACAGATGATCAAAAACAAATGATTTTAGGCGGAGAAGCAACCATGTGGGCAGAATACATCAGTCCTGAGACGATTGATTCACGAGTATGGCCGCGTACAGCTGCTATTGCTGAAAGATTCTGGTCACCAGGCTATATTAAAGATGTAAATGATATGTATCGCCGGCTGGAATATATAAGTTACCAGCTTGAAGAGCTTGGTTTGACACATATCAAAAATCCTGAAATGATGATGCGTCGCCTGCTACAGAATCAATCTATTGCACCATTAAAAACATTTACTTCTGTTGTTGAACCGTTAAAAGGTTACCAACGAGGACAAAAACGTATCTATACTACTTTTTCACCTTTGACCCGTGTCGTCGATATTGCGACACCTGATGCCAGAGTTGCCAGGGAATTTAATGATTCTGTAGATGCCTTTCTTTTACAGCCGGATAAAGAAACAGCACAAAAGCTCGAAAAACAGCTTAACTGCTGGCAGGAAAACCATAAAAAACTTTCAGAGCTGAGTTTAGAAGCTCCTGCTATAAATGAAATTCTACCGCTTTCTGAGAGCTTATCTAAATTAGCGGGCCAGGCTTTAGTGGCAGTAAAAATCTTAAATTCAGAAGATATCCATAATACTTTAAAACCAGATTCAGAGCTATTTCAAAATGCACGCACTTCATACGGGCAGGTTGAGCTGGCTGTGGTTACATCCATTGAAAAATTAATAAAAGCCGCATCCGCTTTAAAATAAGGGATGTTTAATTAGGAGGATGTTATGCAAAAGAACAACAAATTTATTTTGTGGCTTATTTTGTTGTTTGTTTCAACAAACTATTATGCTTTAATGGCCGGCGTTACCGGTAAAATAGCAGGAACTGTTACAGATAAAGAAACCGGTGAACCGCTGATCGGTGTAAATATTTTCCTTGTTGGGGAAACGATTGGAGCGGCTACGGACATCAATGGTAATTACACCATTCTGAATGTTCCGCCCGGTGTTTATACTTTGTCCACTTCCTTTGTAGGTTACACAGAAGTGACCATAAAGGAAGTCAAAGTGATAACGGATCAAACCACAAAGCTGGACTTTTCACTGCAATCGGAACTGCTGGAAAGTGATGCTGTTGTTATTGTCGCTGAACGTGAAATAGTGAAGCAGGATGTGGCAACCAGTGTTTCAACATTTTCATCTGAAGAGATCAATGTTATTCCATTTTCCAACGTTGAAGACATTGTTTCACTTCAGGCAGGTGTTGAATCAGGATTTCAAATCCGTGGTGGTGGAGCTGATCAGGCACTGTTCCAGGTGGATGGTGTTTCCATGCGCGATCCAAGGAATAATGCGCCAATTACGAGTCTTGCACTCAGTTCGGTAGAAGAAGTTTCCGTTGAACGCGGTGGTTTCAATGCCGAATATGGTGAAGTTCGATCCGGTATTGTAAAGGTTGTTACTAAGGAAGGTGCTAAAAACCAATACAATGTGAATGTGATTGCCAAATACAGTCCTCCAACGCGTAAGTATTTTGGTTCATCTCCTTATGATCCTAATTCAACAATGCTGCGTCCTTTTCTGGATGATGAAGTTGCCTGGACAGGAACAGACAATGGTGCCTGGGACAAGTATGAGCAGGCACAATATCCATCTTTCGAAGGGTGGAATGAAATTTCAAGACAGCTAATGTCTGATAACAACCCGGATAATGATCTTTCTCCGGCCGCGGCTCAACAACTTTTCCGTTGGCAGCACCGTAAGCAGGAAGAAACAGATCAGCCTGATTACAATGTTGATCTCAGTCTGGGGGGACCGGTACCGTTTGTAAGCGAACAGCTTGGTAATCTGCGCTTCTTTACTTCCTATCGCACACAGCGTGAAATGTTATTATTACCTTTATCCAGGCCGGATTACAAAGAATATAACTGGTCGATGAAGGTAAATTCTGATATCAATCCGCAGATGAAACTGACAGTTTTAGCAATGCTTGGGAAAAATTTTGTAGTTGCACAAAATGAAGCCGGTTTAAATTACAGCACGCAATATATCCGCAGTGCAGACCAGGTGGCCAGCCAGATTGCCAACCTTGGTGTAAGCCGCGCCACGAATGCCCGTTTGTTCAGCGATTCTTATTTTTCTGCCGGTACAACACAGTTCAGTACTTTTTCTGCAAAGATCACGCATGCAATCAGTCCGACGACATTTTATGATGCCAGCCTTGAACATATTGCGACAAAGTACAATGTGGAACCCATCGGTTTGCGTGATTATACCAACAATATTGAGTTTATCCCCGGGTATTTTACAAATGAATCACCCTTTGGCTACAGCCCTGAAGATCAACCCGGTGTGGATGGGATGCTGACAGGCGGCCATACAAGCACTGCCCGCGATTACAGTGAAATTTCGGCAACAACTCTAAAATTCGATTTTTCCAGCCAGGTTAATTATTACAACCTTTTAAAAACTGGTTTTGAATTTGTCTATAATGATCTGAATCTCGATTATGGTGATGTTAAACCGGAGTTTCCGGAAGTTAATGTTTATGTTAAACGGCAGCATTCACCGCTGCGTGCAGCATTATATGTTCAGGATAAACTGGAACTGGATGGTTTAATAGTAAACGCCGGTTTACGTCTGGATTACAGCGATGCCAATACAAAATGGGCCAGTGTTGACACATGGGATAAAAACTTTTATTCATCAAACTATAACGAAAATGCTGTCTTTCCCGAAAAAGAATCCAAAGCAGAATTCTCACTCAGTCCGCGTTTGAGTATTTCTCATCCGATTTCTGAAAAAGCGAAGTTATTCTTCAATTACGGACACTTTAAGCAGTTACCTACTTATGAACAAATGCTGCGTCTTTCTCGCGGTGGTGGGGGTAACCTTCTTGGTATTGGTGATCCCAATCTGGAACCGGAAAAGACAATTGCCTACGAGCTGGGCTATGATCACTCAATTGCGGATGAATACCTTGTGCAGCTTGCCGGTTTCTACCGTGATATTTCCAATCAGCGCGATGTGACGCTTTACCAGAGTGCGGATCAGACCATCAGCTATGCGAAGGCTAACAATAATCTTTACGAAGATATTCGCGGTTTTGAATTAACCGTTCGTAAAACCGGTGGTGCATGGGTTCAGGGATTTATGAATTACACCTACCAGGTTAGCACGCTTGGACACTTTGGCAAAGCTGAGATTTATCAGGATGCGCGTGAACAGGCCGAATATGATCGCAATACACGTCAGCAATCGCAGGAAAGGCCTATCCCACAACCTTATGCCAGGGCAAATCTGAACTTTTTTACGCCGACAGATTTCGGACCGGAGATAGCTGGTGTTCAGCCCCTTTCCGACTGGCGGTTAAATGTTCTTGCGGACTGGCGTGAAGGTGCATGGCTGACATGGAATCCCACAAATGATCCGAGTGTAAATGCAAATGTGCAGGCGAAAGACTGGTATAACCTGCAGTTGCGTTTTATGAAATCCATCAATCTTGAACCTGTTACATTAACTTTCTTTGTGGATGTTTATAATGCACTCGATACCCGTCGTTTATCGCTTAACGGATTTCTGGATGTAAATGACTACATCTCCTACTTCTCTTCATTACACCTGCCAAAGAGCAATGACTATTCGAATATTGTTGGCGATGACCGTATCGGCGACTACCGTAAACCGGGTGTTGCCTATCAACCGATCGAATTAGTGGGAAGTGTATCAAATCTTGCTGAAAACGAAATCAGTCAGCGCGCCATTTATTATGATCAGAACAGTGGAAAATATATGAATTACACAAATGGGGCATGGGCTGAAGTAAGTAAAAGCAGAATGAGTAGAATACTGGATGACAAAGCATATATCGATATGCCCAATCACAGTTATTTTAACTTCCTGAATCCACGCCAGATTTTTTATGGAATTAATTTAAGCTTTAACTTTTAACAGCGTATTTGAATAAAAACTTTGAAAGAGGTTAGCTGATGAAACAAAATAAAACGATACTTTTCCAAAGAATGATTATGGTCATTTTGTTGGTTGCGCTTCAGCAAACGCACCTTTCGGCGCAGGTCGGGAAGGAAATAAAATGGCTGCGCATGGGTATGCTGCATCATTATCTGCTTAATTATGGTGCTGAAATTGAAGATGGAAGAACCGGCCGTGTAACTGAGCAGACGGACGGCCTTCGCTGGCCGGCTCAATTTGCCAATCAGGATGTTTCAATCGCCAAAGCTATGTGGATTGGATGTACGGACTATCCTGATAGAAATGGTGAAACATACTCCAAAAAGGTAATTGTTGCAGGTCCCAGGCAAGTGGACGCACAATACCAGTTTATTCCAAGTGAATTCAAAATGATTGGCCGTATTGCCCATCCGCTGGTTTATGTGGATGGTGTTTTGGCCACAGATAACGACCTGAACGATGTTGTTGATGAATATGATGAAAACCTGTTTTGCGATCGTCTGATTGTTAACAAACTTGTTACATATCTGGGAATTGAAGTAACCCGTAAAATAATGCAATTCTCGCAGCAATATAATGATAATTATATCATTTATGATTATGTCTTCAAAAATACCGGGGTTGTTGATCTCGATGGCAATACAGATTCGAAAACACTTAATGGTGTTTATTTCTATTTTCTCTACCGCTATGGTGGTGGCTGGGATGCATTTGTAAATAATTATGCACCAATAAACAGCATCAGCTGGGGACGAAACACCATGAATCAGGTTGTTGGAATCGGCCCCAATGCTGCAAGTTTTCCGCATCGGGCGCAATATTCATGGTATGGTTTAAACTCCAGCAGCAGGGTTAATGATTGGGGTGGTCCTGATCCTAACAGCGGCCGTTTATCAGCAATTCACTATGTAGGAAGCGTAATACTGCATGCTGACACTTCACCACAAAATACAGCGGACAACCGTGAACAGCCCAGGACAACAATGTTTATTGGTTCCGATTCCCGGCCGCAGACTTTTGGCAGTGATCAATACACTCCGGCAACGATGAACGCCCGCTATGATGCTATGGCTGCCGGGCATCCCGATGTTACACATGCCGATCAGGTTGGTGAAGGATTTGCAGATCAGTACGGAACAGATCCGGGTGGATATTCTCAGGGACAGGGTTTTGGCCCATATACATTAGCTCCGGGTGACAGCATTCACCTGGTAATTGCTGAAGGCGTTGCAGGTATCGACCGTTTAAAAACACAGGAAGTTGGACGCAAATGGTATCTATGGCAGTCTAATACATCACAACCCGAATTAGTGCTTCCGGATGGATCGACGACAACAAATCATAACGAATACAAAAAGCAATGGGTTAAAACCGGTGAAGATTCGCTGTTGAAAACATTTAACTCGGCAGTGGAAAACTATAACAGTGGCTACGGCATACCTAAGGCGCCACCACCACCGGATCTTTTTGAAGTAAAATCGGGTGGTGACAGAATTATCCTGTCCTGGTCAAACTCTGCAGAATCATATCCTTATTTTGACGGATATGAATTGTACCGGGCTGTTGGTAAACCGGACACACTATTCACGAAAATATTCAGTTGTGATGCTTCAGATGTTGTGAATCGTTATGAAGATAAAAATGCCATCCGTGGTCTCGATTATTACTATTACATCGTAACCAAAGATGACGGATCTCAAAATACAAGGGCAGCAGGTATTCCGTTGAAGAGTAATCTTTTTTACACGGTTACAAATGAACCGGCTTTCCTGAGAAAACCCGCCGTTTTATCTACCATGGATTCAATTCGGGTGGTTCCAAATCCGTATAACATCCGTGCAAACAGCCTGCAATTTGGCACAGATGCACCCGATCGTATAGGTTTTTACGGTTTACCCCCTGAGTGCACAATAAAGATTTATACAGAGCGTGGCGATCTGATTGACACAATAATTCATGATGATGGAACAGCTGATGAGCTTTGGGATTCTTTAACAAAAAATCGCCAGTTTATCGTGAGTGGTGTATATATTGCTTACTTTGAAGTACCACGAAATTTTTATAGTGCCGAAGACGGTAAATTGTTATTCCGTAAAGGAGACAAAAAAATCAGGAAATTTTTTATAATTCGTTAACGGCAAGGCAGAAAACTCTTGGAGGTAAAGGTGAAAAACAATCTTTTAAAACACATATTAAAGATTTCAATTATCTTTCTGCTGATGTTCTCGGCCTGTGCCGAACAATTTTCATCGGAATTTAAAGATAATAAAAAATACTCAATTTCGGATCAGGATAAAAAAGCATGCCTGATGCTTTCTTCGCAGTTGATGGATGTTGATACAACTGTTATGGACACAACCCGTTATTATCAGCCTGTGCAGGCAGGATATACCGATACAACAGTTGCAGCTGCCTGGGTAAATGCAACAGATTCAGCCATTTCTGCTGATTTTGATATTATGCTATCTGATACCACTGTTCTTGTGGATAATGCGTTACTGGCGGCCGATTCTTATGCTATTTTTGAAAAATCTGCCGGCAGCTCTTTGCAGACATATTTTTATCTAAGTTGGGATTTAACCCTTGAAAATCTTTCAACATACATCACTCTCAGGATATACCGCAAAGATGGGACCATGCTTAAACTTTTAAGTAATGCCCTGGATTTATCTTCCGTTGCAGGTTGTGCCGAAGCAGTTGATCTTGGTAATAAAGAAGAAGTATATCCAAAAATCCGCGCCCGGCTTGAGTACGAACTTGAAGCCGGCCAATACCTGGTTCAGTTTACAGTATCAAAACCAGAAACAGTCCCTGCTTTCAGGGTTGTGGTTTTATAATGATGAAAATAATTACCTCGGAAATAATGGTAAAACAGGAGCATATAATGAGTGCTTTTAAGAAAATAATATTTTTGTTCCTATCGCTGTTAACAGTAACAGTGTACGGGCAGGAAAAACTCGCCCAGACCGGGTTTCAGTTTTTGAGTGTAAGCCCGACGGGAAAGGCAGCTGCCTTAGGAGATGCTTTTACAGCGATTAATTCAGGATCGTCCGCTTTGTTATTTAATCCTGCCGGTCTGGCACTTATGGATGGTTTTCTGGATGTATCGGGAAGTTATAATGATTTTATTGCAGATATACAATACCAGTCGATGACACTGGCAATTGCTCCCGAAGGCGGGCAGTACGGTGTTTTCGGATTGAGTTTTCTGTGGATTGACTATGGTGAATTCCTTGGAACAATGTTTTGGAATAACGACAAAGGATTTATTGATACCGAAAAATTTTCACCGCAGGCGATGGCAATCGGACTTGGTTATGGAAAAAGTCTGACTGATAAGTTCTCTGTTGGCGGGCAGGTTAAATATGTTGTACAATCTTCCGGGGAGTCGGTTATACCAAGTTCATCATCATCTTCCGGACTTGCTGTTAAAAAATATGTAGTCGAAGCTTTAGCATTTGATTTTGGTACTATTTACGAGACCGGATTCAAAAGTCTGGCTTTTGGTATGTCAATCAGAAATTTTTCTGAAGAAATTAAATTTGAACAGGAAGGCTTCCAGCTGCCATTAACATTTCGCATAGGTGTTGCGATGAACATGGTGGACTTTTTACCATCATATGCTGATGATAATTCCTTATACTTATCAATAGATGCTGTTCATCCAAGAGCGCAGGATGAGTTTGTTGCATTTGGCCTGGATTACACATTTATGAATACCTTTTCTGTAAGACTTGGCTATGCATCAGGCCAGGATGAATACGATCTGAGTTATGGATTAGGAATTAAAAAGTTTGGGTTGTCTTTTGATTACGCGTATATACCATTTGGTGTATTTTCAGATGTTCAGAAAATTTCGTTCAGCTATTCAATGTAATTGGATAGATTTAGGAGAAGATCATGTATAAAAAAATAATTTTATTTATCGGCAGGCTTTTTTTAATGACGGTGTTTATGTTTGCCTGTTCTGAATTGGATAAAACAACAGATATTTATCCCGGTACGTCTGAAGCAGATCCTGTTATTTCTTCTGTTTCACCGGATAGTGCTGTAAACGGTGTTATGGATATCACTATAAACGGCGAAAACTTTTCAGGTAATGTGGATGAAAACTTTGTTTACTTTGGCTCCGGTATAAGTGAAGTGTTATCTGCAACTCCCACCCAGCTTGTGGTAAGGAGACCCATAGGAATCGGTGGTTTATATACAATAAAAGCTGTTAAACGCAGCGCGTTCCTTCCGGCAGAATTTCCATCTTATTCTTTAGAACCGGGTGTTATTTCTTTGAGAGACGGTGAAACATATAACTCTGTTACTGTTGGAAATGGAGACAGTCTTTTTGCGGAATCAGACGAAATTATCTATCTGATACAAAGCAATGGTGAACGTACAGAATATTGTAATTTGGGTTTTGTAAGTTCAGAAATGCGCATGGGGCCTGCTGGTGTGTTATATGTTCAAAGAAAAGAAAACCGTGCTTTGTTTACTGTTCCGGCCGGTGGTGGCGAAGCTGTTCAGCTTACCAGGGTAAGGAGAAATTCCAGTGTATTTGATTTCGATAGCGAAGGCTATATTTATTCAGGTGGTGAACGCAGCGGCTTTTCAGTTACGACTCCTGATGGTGTCACCAGTACAGAATATGAACTGTATGATGGCAATTATAGAATTACCGGTTTACGTGTTTTCGATGGCTATGTGTATGTTGCAGCTGATACTCTTCTAGACGTCGATGAAGACGGGTTTTTCCGGGCTATTTACCGGCATGAATTATTGGGAAGCGGGGAAATGGGCGATCAGGAGTTGGTTTTTCACTGGACTAATGAGGCCGGGGCTTATGCAATTGCTGCTATTAACGATATAACATTTTCAGATGATGGAAAAATGTATATAGCCACGGATGCTTCCAATCCGATTGTTATTTTAACACCCGAACGTACATTAAAAGTACTGTACCAGGATGTGATTGACGGACCCATTTTCCAGTTAGCCTGGGGAAGCGGAAATTACCTGTTTTTAAATCGTGTAGGCGCTGAAGACAGCGATTCCGGTTTGTTACGCATAATAATGGGGCAACACGGCGCTCCATATTTTGGCAGAATGTAAACTTAAAAAAATCAACCTATAACTTCAGGGAACTATGAAATACGGTTATTTTGATGATGAAAGCAAGGAATATGTAATAAAGCGCCCGGATGTGCCAGTTTCATGGACCAATTATCTGGGTGTAAAAGATTTATGTACCGTGCTTTCTCATAATGCCGGTGGCTATACTTTTTATAAATCGGCGGAGCATGGCCGGCTGACACGTTTTCGTCCCAATGGCATACCTTTGGACCGTCCCGGGCATTATTTTTATATTCGTGATAATGCAGATGGCGATTTCTGGAGCATATCCTGGCAGCCGGTGGGAAAAGACCTTAATGAAGCATCTTATGAATGCCGGCATGGATTGTCTTATTCCAGGTTTAAGTCACGTTACAAAGGCATTGAAGCTGAGAAATGCATTTTCATACCAATTGATGACGATGTCGAGCTTTGGGATATCAGAATTCGTAATAATTCCAGTGAAGTTAAAGATTTAAGTGTTTTTACATATCTTGAGTTTTCGTTTCAGCATGTTGAAATAGATAATCAGAATTTACAAATGAGTCTCTACGCCAGTGGCTCAAACTATTCAGATAATATCATCGAATTTGATTTTTTCTATGAACCATGGACCTATCATTTTTTTACCGCCAGTTTTGAACCGGACAGTTACGATTGTGTTCGTGATACTTTTTTGGGGAATTATCACACTGAAAGTAATCCGATTGCTGTAATAAACGGCCAATGTTCAAATAGTTCAGAACTTGGCGGTAATCATTGTGCATCGCTTCATAAAAATATAACTCTTCAGCCCGGCGAAGAACGTCGTATTATTTGTATACTTGGTGTTGGATCCCGAGAAAATAAGGGCATGGCACTTCGTGAAAAATACAGCAATTTTAAAGAAGTGGATAATGCCTTCAACCAGTTGAAAAAATATTGGGATGTTAAATGTGGAAAGTTTGTCATTAACACGCCACATGCCGGAATGAATACCATGTTAAACAGCTGGACTCTTTTCCAGGCCGAAACATGTGTTGTCTGGTCACGATTTGCTTCTTTTATTGAAGTCGGCGGCCGCACGGGGCTGGGTTATCGTGATACATCCCAGGATGTGATGGGTGTTGTTCATAGTAATCCTGAAAAATGCAAACAACGTATAGTTGAGTTATTTCAGGGGCATACAAGCATGGGTTATGGACTTCACCTTTTTGATCCTGATGTCTTTAAACCTCGTGAAGATAAACTCCCCGGTGTGAAGCTTCCTACTGTTGTACCGACGCCAAGCAGGGAAGATATCATTCATGGCCTGGAAGATGTGTGCGCTGATGATGCAATCTGGCTGGTTGCATCAACCTGTGAATGGATCATGGAAACAGGTGATTTTGAATTTTTTAACCAGCAGATAGCTTATGCGGATAAAGGTACGGGAACAGTATATCAACATTTGAAAAAGATCCTTGATTTTTCTACTGAATATACGGGACAGACAGGTATTTGCCAGGGATTACGTGCTGATTGGAATGATTGCCTGAACCTGGGTGGTGGTGAGAGTGCGATGGTGTCTTTTATGCACTACTGGGCACTGCAATACTTTATTGAAGCAGCAGAATTTCTTAACAACAAAGGAGATGCTGAACATTACAGACAAATTGCTGAAAAAGTAAAAACAGCCTGCGAAAATGTTTTGTGGGATGGTGAATGGTATTTACGTGGATTCACAAAAAAAGGCCACAAAATAGGAAGTCGCGCTAATAAAGAAGGAAAACTGTTTCTGAATGCGCAAACATGGGCCGTTTATTCCGGGGTGGCTTCTCCTGAGAGAGCGGTACAGTGTATGGATAACGTTGATCAGTATTTATCATCCGGTTATGGTTTGCACCTTTTATGGCCGGCATATGCCAGCCCCGATGATGATATCGGTTACGTTACAAGAGTATATAAAGGTATTAAAGAAAACGCGGCAATCTTCAGCCATCCGAATCCATGGGCAGTAATCGCAGAATGCATGCTTGGCCGTGGCAACCGTGCAATGAAGTTTTATGATTCCATATTACCTTATAACCAAAATGATATGATTGAAATCAGGCAGGCAGAGCCATATTCTTATTGTCAGTTTATATATGGGAAAGATCACAAAGCCCATGGTCGTGCACGGCACCCCTGGCTTACAGGAACAGCAGCCTGGTTTTACACCGCTGCAACAAAATATATCCTGGGTATCCGTTTAAAATATGATAGTATGGTTGTTGATCCATGTATTCCGGCTGAATGGACGGGTTTTGATGTTAAAAGAGAATGGCGCGGTGCTCAGTATAATATCACCGTTAAAAATCCTGATAGTGTGGAAAAAGGAGTTAAAAGTATATCACTTAATGGAAAAACTATTACAGGCCCTATCCCTGAACAGGCACAGGGATCAGTTAATGAAATAGTTGTAATTATGGGCTAAACGATAATTATTCTTCGGTCTCAACTTCTTTGAAGGGTACCAACCAGGCCACCAGGAATGACGGAATTGTTGCGAACATAACCCACACAAAGAAGTTTCTATATCCAAAGAAATCGCTTAAATATCCGCTGATCATCGATGGAAGCATAAATCCAAGATTCATAAGTGCCGAAGCGAAAGCATAATGCGCCATCTTATATTTCCCTGGTGCAATCTGCTGCATTATAAAAAGTATAACTCCGACAAATCCAAAACCATATCCAAACCATTCAATAGTTATTGCAGTGCAGACGATGGTAAAACTTTCAGGCAGTGTGAATGCCAGGTAAGCATACACGGCATCCGGTACATTAAAAACAACAGCAAGAAGCAAGATTGAACTTTTCAGACCGCGTTTTGCTACAAAATAACCACCTGCGATTGAGCCTAACACAAACGCAGATGCACCAAATACCCCATAAGCAATTCCAATATCTGAAGTGAGTAAGCCAAGACCACCATTTTCACGGGCTGCACGCATAAACAGCGGTACTATTTTTGTCAGCTGGCCTTCTGCTGATCGGAAAAGAATGATAAATGCCATCCCCCATAAAATGTGTTTCTTTTCAAAGAAAGATTTAACTACAATCCAAAATGTCTGGAAAGCTTCTTTAACACTGTTAACTGATGTGGATGAACCTCCGGATGGAAGCATTTTTGTATGATAAAATCCTATTAAAATTAGAATAACACCAAATAACGCCATAACGATCATCCAGGCTTCAACAATGCCTAAAACCAGCTCCAGTTTACCGGCAACATAAACCAGTGCTCCCTGTGATAAAACTTTGGCAATATTGTAAGAAGCTCCCTGCCAGCCGACATATTGTGCCTGCATTTTTGGCGGCAGCGTGTTGATATAGACACCATCTGCAGCGATATCATGTGTGGCTGAATTGAAGGCGATGATTACAAAGAGTGCAAGAGAATATTGAAAGAATCCTTCCAGGGGCAGTGACAGCGATAAGAGTCCAAAAACAACACCACCAATGAACTGTGTTCCCACAACAAAATATTTCTTTGTTTTGAACATTTCCAGTAAAGGACCCCACAACGGTTTTAAAGTCCAAGGCCACATTATCAATGTTGTAAAGAATGCGATCTCTGCATCCCCGAGCCCAAGACTTTTATACATCAAAACCGAAACGGTCCCGGTAGCTACAAAAGGCAGACCTTCAGCAAAATAAAGTGTAGGAACCCAGGTGGCGGGATGCCGCATTTTTTCCTGACTCATGCATTCTTCTCCGATAATATTTTATAAAAATGATTTTTTAATTGTATGATGATTTCCGTATTTAAAACGGAAAAGCAGGTTTGAACTGATCAATTAAATGTAAATATACCACACTTCTGAAGCTATTTTATTTAAGAGCAATCTGTGGATTTATTTCAACAAAATCACTTTTTGATAGAACTGGCGTTTTTCTGTTGTAAATCTAATATAATAAACACCTGAAGGCACAATGCTGCCAAAGTCATTTTTGCCATCCCAGAATAAGGATCCGGATCCGGTAGAGTTGTTTTTATAAAGGATTTTTATTAACTGTCCATGAATATTGTAAACATAAATATTCAGGTTGCCAGCTTCTCTTATGTCAAAGCTAATAGTTGTCCCAGCGTTGAACGGATTAGGGTAAATAAAAACTTCATGATTTTTGTCAGAATTTGCTGTGCTGGAAGTATTTATTGCTGTTGTCGGATTATTATAATGTGCCAGACCGCTATTTGTTGCAAACCAAAGCGATCCATCCTGAGCACTGGCAATATCAAAGACGGAATCTCCGGGAAGGGTAGTGTTATCCCAATTTTGCCAAAGGTTTTCCTTAAATCTGCTTACACCGTTTGCAGTACCAGCCCAGATGGCATCAGAACTATCCTGGGTAATGGCTAATACATAATTATTGATCAACCCATCCACAGTTGAATAGGTTGTCCAGTTAACACGGCTTTCATCGCCAAAATGTGAAGCCATTCCATAGGCAGTGCCGAACCAGCGCGACTGGTCTTTTGCAACAAAGGCGCAAAAAACAGTATCACTTTGGATTCCGCTCCAGGCACTTACAAGTGGAGATGCAGATGATATTCCGTCGACATCATCATATTTGATGCGTGCAACACCACCACCTTCCGTGGAAATGAAGTTCCAGCCATCTGCCTGAGCTGCCATTGCTTTTATCACATTGTGCGGCAGCCAATCATACCTGGTTAAGGTTTCCCATTTTTCACCAGACATGAGAGATAACCCTTTTTTTGTACCAAGCCAATGGGTATTCTTTGTAAGTCCAAGTGAAATAACAGAGTTATCAACAAGATTACTTGTTTCTTTACTGTAATTTTTTATAAATCGAATGGAACTTGGGATGCTGATATCAAAAACAGAAACACCATTTTGAGTTGCAACCCAAAGTGTTGATTCAGCACGATCAATTAATAAATCGGTAACGGAAGTGCTTAAAAGACTATCTTTCTGGGTATAAAGAGTCCAGTTTAAGTCATTAAAAAAGATCAGCCCCTGGTCGCTTGCAATCCATTTGTTACCGTTATCATCTATAACAATGGCAGATATTCTATCCGCAGGAATCGTGCTGTTCGATTTTGTGAAAATGGTCCATTCAGATGCTGAAGAAAATGCACTAATCGATAAAAACAGAATTAATAATTTCTTCATTATTTCAATAAAAGCATCTTGCGTGTTTGATTAAAAGCCCCGGCACGTAAACGATAAAAATAGGTACCGGATGGCAGGTTTTTGCTGTTCCAGACAACCATATGAGAACCGCGGCTAAAATGACCTTCAGCTAAAACATCTACGACTGTTCCCTGGCTGTTAAAAATATCGAGTTTAACATTGCCATTTTCACTAAGATTAAACTGAATGGTTGTCGATGGATTAAATGGATTCGGATAGTTCTGCATCAAAACATAAGATGATGGCTTCTGAATTTTTTCAGCTTCAATACTGGTAGGATATAAGAACGGCTCATCGCACATATGCCAGAATTCTTCACCATCTTTTTGCAGGTAATTGGTGACTAGAAGTGTGCGTTCAAAACTGTCAAGTGGCGTTAGTGTTGCTGTTGAGTCATTTTTCCATTCGTAGATCGGAATGTCCAGCGGGTTAAGAACAGAAGTTAAGCCGCGTTCCAAAGCAAGGTGAAAAAGTCCAAAATTACCGGGCTCATGACCAGCCAGCCAATGGCCGACATTATCAACATTGAATGCATTCTTTCCAAAAATAATAACATTGGTCATATAATCCATCGCAAGACCATCATGCGGGCCAACCACAAAATCTCCATCTCGGCCATAAACACCTTCAATTACATGCAGACCCGGTTTTGTAACAGAATTATTATCAAGACAACGGCTTGCCCAGGTTTCCATTCCAAGACCACCGGCCACGGACCAACCCGGTACATCCCATCTGGGCACACCATCGGCAACATGACGATCGTAGTTTGCTTTAATTTTTACAAAAGCATCACTGTTAATATGATCTGCATTGATTGACATTTTTGAATTATAGTCTGTACAATGCTGCTGATATTTAGCTGCGATGGTACCCTGGATGTTTTTGGCACATAAGGTTAAACCCATCGAATGCGTTTTAAATTTTGAGATATTCAACAACCAGCTTCCCGGTCTGTGGACCGGATCAAGGAACGGTATGCGGTTAAACCAAACACCATCTGGAACATCAACCCACTGAATTTTATTCTCTGAAATAGTTCCGATGGGTGTTGGGATAATTTGTACATCAGCACCGGTGCGATCAGCCATATCTCCATACCCGCCGTCTGTAAGATTTTCGGTACCGTTTACTTCGCGGATAGCAATATTGTCAGAGCTGATACCGATTTCTTTCATGCTTTCAATCGTTCCTTCAACAAAATGGGCATCAGTAATAACACCCATTGTGCCTTCAACAGTATAACCCCTTTCCCAGGTACCGCGTGATGTCAGGTTTGGTTTGATGGCAAATGCATTGTCCAGGGGAGTCCCAGTTGCTTCATCATCAGTGTTCATAAAAACGGAACGTCCAAAATCGAGACCAGCTTGTTTCAATGCATCAGAGTTGAGTTTTGAATCCACATTTGTACGCATAATAAAAACGGCATCAGGATTATTTTCAATAAATGGATGTAAAGCAAAAAATTGTCCTGCTGTATTTCCGAAAAGACGGTGATTAAAAGGATTTAAAACAAGGGCACCGCTGGCCAGGGACATATTTTTTATGAAAGTTCGCCGTGTAATCATTTTTGCACTCCTGTGGTAATAAATAGTTATCTTTTAGCAATATATATACTCGGATTACATTATTCAAAAATTAATTCGGGGTAATTGATCTTAATACCGCTCTGTCCAATTCACTTCATGTAAATACTCGGATTAATCATGTTTTTAATAATATTTAGAAGTATAGTTTAGAGTTTTTTAATCACTTAAAAAGTTATGAGCATTGAACAAATTATTGTATTTACCCTGTTTTTCAAGCAGTTGGTCATGCGTACCGCGTTCAATGATCTTTCCTCTGTGTAATACAAAAATTTCATCAGCTTTTCGAATGGTACTAAGGCGGTGGGCAATTATAAAAGTAGTCCGGTTATTGGTCAGTTTTTTCAGGGCTTGCTGAATTTTCACTTCGGATTCATTATCCAATGCTGAAGTAGCTTCATCCAGAATTAAAATTGGAGCGTCTTTTAATATTGCTCGTGCTATGGCAATCCTTTGCCTTTGTCCGCCGGACAATCCCGAGCCCCTTTCTCCAAGCGGAGTATCAATACCCCGTGGTAATTTTTCGATGAAATCCCGTGCATTCGCCTGATCCAATGCCCATTCTATTTCATTATCTGTAGCATCTATTTTTCCATAGCGGATATTTTCTCTAATTGTTCCCCAAAACAGGAATCCTTCCTGTAAAACAAGGGCAATATTTTTACGCAACCATTGCGTTTGAAGATTTCTCAGGTCAATACCATCCAGCATAATGTGGCCGGAAGTGGGATCATAAAAGCGCATTAACAGGTTTATCACAGTACTTTTCCCGCCTCCGCTTTCTCCAACTAAAGCAATAGTTTTACCGGGCTCAATATCAAAAGACAGGTTATCTAAAGCAGGTGTTTTAGCGTCATCATAAAAAAAAGTTACATTGCTAAAGACAAAGTTTCCATTTGCACGCCTGGCAGGAATAATGGCATCAGGTTTTTCCGAAGGAGCGGGTGTTGTATCTAATACTTTAAAAATACGTTTTATTGAACTTATACCGGCTTCAATAATTGTTGTTGTACTGCTTAATCGTATAATTGGATTATATAAGTAACCCAGATAGCTGTAAAAGGCAACAATTTCACCGGGTTTCATTGTGCCTTTAATAATAGCCAGATAACTTCCGCCGGCTAAAACTAAAATAATTCCAATAACCGTCAGATATTCTGTAATTCCAATAAAAACAGCATTAAAAGTATAGGTACTTATTCTAAGGTGTCGATCTTCCAGAAGATATTTATTGAATTCATTTTTTCGGTAATGTTCAAGATTAAAAGCCCGCACAATACGTAATCCTGCGATTGAATCATGAAAATTGCTGGATAGTTGAGCGTAGTTTTCGCGGATGGATTGATTTTTTTCGCCTATCTTTTTTCTGAAATAGCGATGAACAGATGCATAAACCGGAATTACAAGAACTGCAATCAATGCCAGTTTTACATTCATTAAGATGAGAAGGATGCTTACAACCAGTATTATTAAGATATCTTCAAGTAAATAAATCAGTGAGTTAGTCGTCATCAGTTCAGTGTTCATCACGTCATCGAGCATATGATTCATGATATCCCCGGTTTTGTTGATATCATAATAACGAAATGAAAGCAGTTGAAAATGATGCATTAAACGATTTCGTAAATCGTAAATATAATGATATCCAAAATTGAGCATCTTGTTGTTTCGAAGAATAAATGCGCCCATGCGGATAAAATATAAAACCAATAATCCGGCACTTATCCAAAGTAACTCATCTAATTTGCGGTTTGGGATATAGTCATCAATTATTTTTTCAAAAAATTTTGGAAGCAGAACCTGAATGGCAACGATAATAATCATCATGACAAGGGCCACATACATATACTTCCAATAAGGGCCTGTTGAGATAAGATAGCGTTTAAAATACTCAGATTTTTTTGTCATCAAACAAGCTTTTTATTTAATATCAGGGCCAAATAAACTGGCAATCTCATTTCCTGCTTTATCAATGTAATAAGCACGTGGTCCATCCCAAACCAGTGCAAGATCATTTTTGAATGGCAACGCATAGGTAAAATTTGCCGGGATCACCAGATTGCCGGATCGGTTTATGAATCCCCAGTTTTCATCAATCTGAACAGCAGCAAGACCACTACTGAAATAGCTGCATTTTGAGAAATCAGCATCAATGACAAGATCTCCTTTTGGATTGATAAAACCGCTTTTATTCGCTATCGTGACAGCAGCCAGGTTTTCTGAAAAGTCATGGGCAAATATATAATACTGATCATTTATAAAATTTCCTGATGTATCAATGTAGGCATAGGCGTTTTCTGCATAAACCCGTGCAACACCGTCTTTAAATGACCAGGCTTTTTGGTATTGAAAAGGGATCACTTTTTGTCCGGTTTTATTAATGTACCCGCATTTACCTGATATGCTTACACAGGCCAGATCACCCGAAAAAGATCCGGCAGTAGTATATTGTGGTTCTAAAACAATGCTTCCTGAAGTATCAATATAACCCCATTTATCATTATCTTTAAAAGTTGCTAATCCTTCAGAAAACGGACCTGCAAAATCGTATTCAGGGGTAATCACGATATCACCTGTTTTATTAATAAAGCCCCATAATTCACCGATTTTTAACCCCAAAAACCTGTCAGCAATGCAAATTTGAGCATAGCCGTCACTAAATGCGCCAAGCCATTCGCACTCTTTTTCAAAAACCAGATTGCCGTTATTATCGAAACACAGATACTTCTGGTTCAGATCAAAAGGAAAGATGAAACGGTCACCTAAAATCACAAGGCCTTCGCTGAATTGTGTTGAAAGGTCATTGCGTATAAACCCGGCTTGTTTTTTATTGTCGATTAATATATCTGCTTCACGGTAATGCGATTTTGTTTCAGTTGAAAAAATGATATGTCCGCCGGCATTAATAAAAGCAAGTTTTTCTCCGCGATAGACAGGGTAGAGCACATTGGATTTATCACTTAAAAAATTCTCTTGTGACAGTGCTGAATGCGGATAAAAAAGAAAAATTGGTAAAGATGATATAATGGCAAATAGTAACTTCATGCTGAATCCAAGCCCCTTATATTAAAAGGAATAAATTTAAATCTTTTATGTATAAAAACAATTTGCAGTGCTATTTTAAAGCTGAAATTGATGCAGATTTTTATATATTTAATTTTTAAAGATTTATTCTTGATCTAAAAAAATGAATAGTTGTAAATTCTTCAAAGAAAAATATCCATTTCATCTACACAAAAACTTTCACTATTACACGGGATGCCAAGATGCGACTAATGATTTTATTTGTATTTTTAATGTACACTCAGTTTGTTTTCGCCGGAGATGATATGCTTTTTCGAGATTCATCACAACCATTGGAAACAAGGATAAATGATCTCGTAAATCAATTAACTATTGATGAGAAAATCAGTCAGCTGATGAATAATGCACCTGCAATTGACCGGCTTGGTATACCTGCATATAACTGGTGGAACGAAGCGTTGCACGGTGTCGCGCGTGCCGGAGTTGCAACCGTTTTTCCGCAGGCTATTGGACTGGCAGCAACATGGAATCCTGATAGAATTTATGAGATGGCAGATGTTATTTCCACCGAAGCCCGGGCAAAGTACCAGGAAGCAATCCGAAACGGAGAGCATGGCATTTACCAGGGATTGACATTCTGGTCACCAAATATCAATATTTTTCGTGATCCACGATGGGGACGGGGCCAGGAAACGTATGGAGAAGATCCTTATCTCACTTCAAGAATCGGGATTGCTTTTGTAAAAGGTATCCAGGGGACAGATCCGGATTATTTAAAAGCTGCAGCGTGTGCCAAGCATTTTGCTGTGCATAGCGGACCAGAAAATTTAAGGCATCAGTTTGATGTAAAAGTAAGTGATCGCGATTTATGGGAAACCTACCTGCCAGCTTTCCGGGCTCTTGTACAGGAAGCAAATGTGGAAGCTGTCATGTGTGCATATAACAGATATGATGGTGAAGCGTGCTGCGGGAGTCCTTTCCTGTTAAATGAAATATTGCGCAAAGAGTGGGGATTTAATGGACATATTGTTTCTGACTGTGGGGCAATCGCTGATATTTTTGAATACCATAAAATAGTTAACTCTGCAGAAGAAGCAGCAGCTGTTGCATTGAACAGCGGTACAGATGTTAACTGCGGAAATATGTATAGTTATCTGAAAGATGCATTACAACAAGGATTGGTGACTGAAAAAGAAATTGATCTGGCAGTAAGCAGATTGTTTCGTACCCGTTTTAAACTCGGGATGTTTGATCCACCGCAGAAAGTTAAATACAGCGAAATTCCTTATTCAATGAACAATAACGCGGATCATGATCGTCTTGCACTTGAAGTCGCAAGAGAATCGATAGTTCTTCTTAAAAATGAAAATAATTTTCTTCCCCTGTCTGCGGATTTGAAAAAGATTGCTGTGATCGGGCCAAATGCAGATAACCTGGATGCACTTCTTGGTAACTACAACGGGACACCTTCTGCATATATTACTCCGCTGGAAGGGATCAGGAGAGCAGTCTCTGAAAAAACTACTGTAAGTTATGTAAAAGGGGTAAGTTACACCAAAGGTATCATTGAGTTGATGGCCATCCCGCAAGGATTCTTCACATATGAAGGGCAGGATGGGCTTCTTGCAGAATATTTCGATAACATGGAACTTAAAGGAAAGCCTTTTTCCAGCCGGGTTGACCCGAATCTGGACTGCAACTGGGCACAGGGCAATCCGGTTCCCGGCTTACCAACAGAACAAATATCCGCACGATGGACAGGTGAATTAACCCCCAAAATAAGTGGTAAGTATACCATTGGTGTAACGTCTGACGATGGTTCACGATTTTATTTTGATGATGAATTAGTCATAGATGCCTGGGTAAACCAGGGTGCAACAACACGTATTATCGAAAGAGAGCTTACCGCAGGAAAAAGCTACCCGATAAAAGTAGAATACTTTCAAAACGGAGGTGATGCTGTTGTTCAGTTAGGCTGGCAGGAACCGGATCAGGATACACGCGCAGAGTTACTTACAGCAGTTAATGATGCGGATGTAGTTGTCTTTGTTGGTGGTATCTCTCCGCGTCTTGAAGGTGAAGAGATGGGGTCTCAGGTTAATTATGAAGGCTTTTTTCGCGGGGACCGAACCAGTATCAATCTTCCGGATGTGCAGACAGAGCTTATTAAAGAACTTAAGGGAATGGGAAAACAGATTGTTCTGGTGATCCAATCCGGAAGTGCAGTGGCTGCAAATTGGGAAAATGAAAATCTGCCAGCAATAATTCAGGCATGGTATCCGGGTCAAAATGGTGGACAGGCCATTGCAGATGTAATTTTTGGCAAATATAATCCTTCAGGAAAACTTCCTGTAACAGTGTATAAATCAATTGATCAGTTACCGGCATTTGAGAATTACGATATGGATGGAAGAACCTACAGGTATTTTAAAGGAGATCCGCTATTTCCTTTTGGTTATGGATTAAGTTTTACAAATTTTGAGTATTCAGATTTAGAAGTTGGTCCTGGAGCAGATGGTGTGGATGTTTCAGTAAAAGTTAAAAATATTGGGTCACGTGATGGTGATGAAGTAGTCCAGGTTTATGTTTCAGATCTGGAAGCTTCGGTACCTGTTGCACAAAAATCACTGAAAGCATTTAAAAAAGTTTTCATTAAACAGGGTGAGTTCAGAGAAATAAAATTCACCTTATCCTGGGATGATTTTGCTTTGTATGATGCAAAAATGCAGCGCGGAATAGAGCCTGGTGATTTCAGGATACAAGTAGGTGGAAGTTCAGACAGCGGTCTCAGTGGGATTATTGAGCTTGATTAGTATAAGATATTTACTTTTAACTGCACTGTTGTTTAATGTTCTTCATTCTCAGAATATTACAACAGCTGATAAGTCTAAAACAATAGCTGAGACGCTGGACAAATGGTACAATCCGGACAGTGCTTTATGGGAAACAACAAGCTGGTGGAATGCAGCCAATGGTATAACCGCACTTTGTAATTATCACAGGTTTTCAAAAGACACTACTTTTGACAAACGCATTTATCATACATTTGCTTATGCCGACCCGAATGATTTTCTGAATTATTATTTTGATGACCAGGGTTGGTGGGCCATCGCCTGGCTGGATGCTTATGACGTATTTAATGATATAAGATTTCTTAAAAAATCTGCTGATATTTTTTCAGATATGGTAAAAGGTTGGGATAAAAAATGCAAAGGTGGCATTTATTGGAGAAAAGATTTTAAGTATAAAAATGCTATTTCGAATGAATTGTTTATTGCAGTAGCTTCCCGCCTGCATCTCAGTGGAATAGAATCTGTTTTTAATGACAGAACGGCTTTTGAATGGGCCCAATCCGCTGCCAGCTGGTTTATAAAATCAGGAATGATAAATAGTGATTACTTGGTAAATGATGGATTAGATCATTGCAGAAATAATAATGGAATAACCTGGACGTATAATCAGGGTGTTATCATGGGTGCATTTACTTACTTGTTTAAAGCAACCAACGATTCACTTTATTTAAATACAGCAGTAAAAATTGCGAATGCCGCAATTGCCACACTGGTGGATAACAGGGGGATTTTGAAGGAGCCCAATGAACCAAATTGCAATGCCGACCAGGTGCAGTTTAAAGGGATTTTTATTCGTAACCTGGCAATCTTAGATGAAATAAAAAATGATTTAAATTACAAACTGTTTATTAAAAATAATGCTAATAGTATTTGGCAAAAGGCAAGAGATATAGAATCTGGACAAATTGGTTTAATGTGGAGTGGACCTTTTGATACGGGAGATGCAGCAAGGCAGATTTCAGCATTAGATGTTTACAATGCTTTACTTTCACAAAGTACTGACTAATCGGATTTACTTCCAATAACTTTGTTTAGAATATCATCTTTCTTTGAAACGACAGAAGCAAGTTTTTTAACGATTATTTTCAGGCTTAACTTCTCTTCATCTGTTAACTTATTGAAATCATTGATAAACTCAGTATCCAGCTCCGGCAAATTCTCAGAAGTACTTTCGTAAAAATAAATCCCATTTTTATCCCGCGATGATTTCATTGCCATCGCAGTTTCTAAAGCCTTAACTGTAGTTACCCGGAACTGTCGCGCTCTTTGTCCGGGCTTGAAGTTCATATTATTATCAAGAAGAGTTTTCTCTGCTAATTCACGAATAGTTACAAATTCTGTCGGAATATAATATTTCTTGTCAGCTGCCATTGCTACATCCTGGTAATGTTAAATCGCTCCAGAAAATATATGAAATAATTGTGCCAAATGCATCGTACAGCACAGGATAACATTTGATTAAAATTTTTTAAATGATTTTATCTAATTAAAACGTTAGAAATTCATAAACGAGATGCAATAACAGATCGAATGGCCAATAATTTATTTAAACGATGTTTCCAAATTGCAACATCTATAACTAAAAATGTTTCCAAATGGAAACGCTATTCATTATTAAGAGTTTATCGGAAACTGATTAATAGGAAGTAAGCTGTTTGGCATTAATTTTGCGATGTATTTATGTGGTATGAATAATTGCGGAGAGAGTGGGATTCGAACCCACGATAGAGTTTTGCCCTATACTCGCTTAGCAGGCGAGCGCCTTCAGCCACTCGGCCATCTCTCCTAAAATAAACTTAGTGAAAAAGAAGAATAATGAAATTTGAAGCGGAGGATGTAGGATTCGAACCCACAAGCCCTAAGGGCGACGGTTTTCAAGACCGCTGCAATACCATTCTGCCAATCCTCCGAAATATGTAAATGAACAACTGAGTCGATGAATTTACAAAAGATATGAAAATAATCAATACCCAATTTAAAACATTGAAAATTTTTATTTATGGTTTTTAAAGTGTAAAAACTTATTTAATAAAATTAATGTGATCTGCTTCACAAGGCGTTGATTTAAACAGTTATATTATAAGCAAGCTATCCAAATGGATTTGTACTATGTATTCTAAAAAAATACTTAAATATTTTAGGATTTTTAGCTTACTATTTTTTTTATATCCTTCTCTTATCTTTTCTCAAACCGATTCTCTTGAAATAGAGATAGATGGTTTAATAATTGATTATACTATCTCTAATGTTGGAAGAGATTTCTTTGATAATTTTTATTCTGTCTGGGAAGCACCTTATGGTATAAACGATTATAATATCAGTATTTCCGAAAAACCCCTGCCCAACATTGGTTCAATTGTTTCAGCTGATGTAAATGATACACCTGTTTTTTCCAAGGTTGTAAATCCACGTGGTGAAACGATAGAAAATGCTGCAACGGAAGCTGCAGAAATTATTTTGGATTATTTAATAAAATTGAATGATGCGAAAAGTGAATTGGATAATGAAGATTTAAGTGGAAGTGGTATTTATTAAAAGGGAGGTATAGATGTACAGGTTTACTGTTTTTTTTCTTTTTTTATTAGCTAGTTTGTCCTATGCGACAGAATTAGTTTACACTCCGGTTAACCCGTCTTTTGGAGGTAATCCTTACAACGCATCCTGGCTTCAATCCCAGGCAGAAGCTCAAAATAAATTTACAGCAAAAAGAACTACATCCAGTTATCAGAGTGCTGATGCTTTAGATAATTTTACAGAAAGTCTCAACCGATCCATTCTGAGCCGTCTATCAAGACAAATAGTAACGGATGCTTTTGGAGAAAATACACTTGAAGCAGGAAAATACGAGATTGGCGATTTTGAAATTGAAGTAACTGAAGGTGCCGAAGGAGTAACCATTCAGATTATTGATGCGGCAACTGGTGGTGAAACTACAGTGGTTGTACCTTATTTTTAAGGAAATATGATGGTTAAAAACTTTATAATAGTTTTTTTAATCGCTTTATTTCTGTCAGGCTGCATGATGACAGAATCATTGGTTAAACAAAACCCGGCGAAAGTCGGTTCTTCAACACGGGTTGAACATGAGCTTGTGTCCTTACCTGATCCTTCAGAGAAAATTGTTGCGGCTGTTTATAAATTTCGTGATCAGAGCGGACAATACCAGACATCGGCAACAGGAGTCAGTTGGTCCACAGCTGTTACACAGGGAGCAACATCTGTACTTATCAAGGCCTTGGAAGAATCTGGTTGGTTTGTAGTAATTGAGCGTGAAGGATTATCAAATCTTCTGAATGAAAGAAAGATTATCCGATCGAGCAGAGCAAATTTTAAGGGCGCCGATGGACAGGAGTTGGCACCGCTTCCTCCATTATTATATGCCGGAGTTATATTTGAAGGTGGAATCATTTCTTATGACAAGAATATTCTTACCGGTGGTGCCGGAGCAAAATATTTCGGTTTGGGTGCATCAACTCAATATCGCCAGGATAAAGTTACAATCTATTTAAGGGCAGTCTCAACACAAAACGGACGCATTTTAAAAACGGTGTATACTACAAAAACAATATTATCCGAAGTGGTTGATGTTGGTTTTTACCGTTATGTTGAATATAAACGCCTGTTTGAAGCCGAAGCGGGATACAGTTACAATGAACCGGTTCAGATTTGTGTTACAGAAGCTATCCAAAAAGCGGTTAGAAGCCTTATTATAGAAGGGGTTGTTGATAATTTATGGCAATTAAAAAATCCGAGAGATGTTAATTCTTTGGCTTTCGATGCTTATTTCCGGGAAAAAGAAGATGCGCGTAATGAACCTTTACTCGCTGAATATCTTCCTTCGAAAAGAAATCGTGTTGGATTGGGGATTAACCTTTTAAATACATTGTATACAGGAGATTATCCTGATCCACAATTTAAATTAGGCGGTAATATCTATTTAGATACAGGGATATCAAAGAATTTTACATTATCGTTTGGTGCGGGAAAGGGAATGCTCGCTGCCGAAAGTAATTTTAATACAGATATTTACATGGCAGATTTTGCTGTTAAATATCATTTTTTCCCGCAATTCAACTTTTCGCCTTTGGTAAGAGCAGGAACCAGTCTGTTTTACTTCGATGCTAAGGATAAAAACGGAATTAATAACACCAGTCGTGAAGACAGAATTCGTCCTTTAATCTCGATGGGTTCGGGTTTTGACTATCTTATTAGTGACATGGTTGGTATAAATTTACAGATCAACTACAATTATACCTTTACTGATTTACTTGATGGAATAAAATATGGTAACCGTAATGATCAGTATTGGGATGGACAATTTGGAATAATATTCTATTTAACTAAAAATTAAACTGTTGATGGAAAGGAGGACATCAATAACTATTTTTTCAGGTATAAAGGAGTATAAATCTAAACGAAGGAGGTGATGACACATTGTGATTCAACAGAAAAAAACGGCAGCACCCGGATTCTCAGGACACCGGCAAGTGAAAGAAAATCCAAATTAGATGCCACCGTTGTGTAACATGGTAATATTTTAAAGCATCTGCGTTTTTCTCTGTAACAAAAATCACACAACTTAAATTTTTTCTCACTTATTTCATAATCGATAATTTCGTGGACGTGATGATGTTTTGCCCTTCAACTGGTCACGAATGGGGCAAAGCGGAGCGAATCGTGAAACCGGCCATACAGCTAATTAACCACGAAAGGATTCAAAGATGAAACAGATAACATTATTAATTGCTTTAATGCTTTTGGTGTCATTTTCATTTGCACAGAATACTGCTCAAGTGAACCAAACAGGCAATTCAAATGACGCAGATGTTGAACAGATTGGTTCTAATATCGCAACAATAGATCAAATAAATGGTTCTCATGACGCATCTGTATATCAAAATGGAACAGGAAATAATACAGATATTAATCAGGATGGAGCAGTTCAAAAAGCAATTGTTAATCAGCAGGGAAATTCAAATACAATTACATCTGATCAAAATAGTGCTGGAATAAAGAACACAGAAGTTAAAGGGATACAGCAAGGAGACAATAACTCTATTGACTTTGATGTGGATATGTACAGCTCCTATTCAGGGAAAAGTACGGCTACGATTAAACAAATCGGAGATGCAAATATTTCAAATGTCTTTATAGAAGCAAATGGTACAAGTATAGGACAAACTATTATTGGTGAAATAACAGGAGATGAAAACAAGACTGATCAATCAATTTATTCTGGATATACTAATTATGCTGAAACATATATTACTGGAAATAAAAACGACGTGGATCAATCAGTTGGTGGCGGGCATAGCAAAGGTAAAATCAATATTTTGGGAAATGAAAACATTGCTGACCAATATATTAGAGGTGCAGTCAATGGAGGGTATAGTGCAAATTATGTTTTGATTGACCAGATTGGAGATGACAATGAAGCACACCAAACAATAACGGGGACAAACAGTGGTAATTCCATTAGTGATGCTGATATTTACCAAAATGGTTTTTCGAATTATGCTTCTCAATCAAAAGATGGATCAGATACAAAAATGAGAACCTGGCAAACTGGTAATGACAATTCAGCTAAAGCAAATATTTACGGTAATGGAAAATATAGGTGGAGTCCGGGAGATGAAGCTAATTATCCTGCAGAAAATTATGTTTTAATAGATCAGGATGGTAATGATAATTCTGCTGATGTTAACATTTTGGGAGACGATTCACAAATTACAGCAGGGCCTCGATATCATTCATCAAATAAAGTGAATTTAAAACAAAATGGCACTGAAAATGATGCTGATATCAATGTATCAGGAGCCTTAAATTATGCAGATGTTGATCAATTAGGAAATGAAAACACCGTTGGGTTATCTCAATCAGGTCTTTCAAATTCTGTAAAAATTCTTCAGCAAAATGGAGACTATAATACTGTGAATCTTGCCCAGAGTGGTGGTGGCGTTGCTGATATAACACAGGATGGAAACACAAACAAAGTAAAAGGTCTTGATACAGATACAGATCCTGAAATTGCTTCTTTTAGCGGCGCAGGCGCTATTGATGGACTTGATTTAAGTGTCTTGCAACAGGGCGATGCAAATACCCTTAAGCTAAATGCAAATGGTGAAGTCACTGTTTCTCAGATAGGTAATAATAATAATGCGATTGTTTCTCAACAATAGTGAAGCTTATACCCGTGGTCATTCTGCGGGTATTTTTACTTTTCGTGGACGTGATGATGTTTTGCCTTTTAACTGGTCACGAATGGGGCATAACGGAGCGAATCGTGAAACCGGCCATACAGCTAATTAACCACGAAAGGATTCAAAGATGAAACAGTTAACATTTATTTTAAGCATTTTATTTTTCGCATCTTTTTCTTTTGCACAAAATACAGCAACAACTAGTCAAACAGGTGATAATGGCCAAATAACTGTAGATCAAACAGGCTCAAACACTGCAAACGTTACTCAAGTTGAAACTGCGACATCTACACCTGTTGGGCAACAAATTGCTGATGTAAAACAAAATGGAACTGGCAATAATGCTACTATTCACCAAACTGAAACTGGTGGTGGTGGTCATGTTACAAATAATGCGACCGTTGATCAGGATGGAGCAGATAATACCGTAAATCAAACCACATATGCTCCTGGTTCAAATAGTGGGCAAAATGTGTGGGCAAAGCAAGTTGGCAGTCAAAACGTATCAACGCAATCAATTATGGCAGGTCATACAGACAGTTATAAAACTGATATTTTGGGTGACGAGAATGTTACAAATCAGACTATGTCAGCAAGTCATTCTCACGGTAATATTGATATAGTTGGAAATAAAAATAATTCAGTGCAAAATCTGACTGGAGCCAATCATGGTTACTCTGGTGGAATAAATATTAACCAGCATGGTAATGAAAATAATGCTACTCAGATATTTTCAGGCGGTGGTAGTGGAGATGTGCAGCGGGGTGATATCTGGCAGGAAGGTGATTTAAATGATGCAACTCAAAATAGTAATGGAAAAGCAAGCGATCTTGATATAAATCAATATGGGGATAATAACAAAGCAGAACAGTCAGCCGACGGCTATGGCAACACTGCTAAATCAACTCAGCAAGGTGATTTTAATCAAGCATATACAGACCAACAAGGTGATGACAATAACGCGACAATCACTCAACAAGGAAGCGATGTATTTAATAACTATGCGGAAATCAATCAGTTTGGAAATTCGAATAACGCTGGTATAACCCAAAGCACAGATGGTAATGCTGCATACGCCGATCAATTAAATGGTGATAATAATACAATTACTATCAGTCAGTCTGCAGGAAATGCAAACGAGGCTTATGTAAATCAAGGAATGCTTACGGATTTCTATGGATACACCAGCTCCGAGTTGACTGGAAACAATAGTAGTGCAATTGTTACTCAGGTTGGTGCAGCAAATATGGCAAGTTCAGAGCAATATGGTGAAGCGAATATAGCTAATATTTCTCAAACAGGTAATAACAATACGGCATACTCATATGAAGGTTGGCCAATGGTTTTGGGGGAAACAGCAACTACTTCAGCTCTTTCAGTAACAAACAGTTCGGTTTCAATTGATCAAACTTCTGATGGTAATGATGCCAGAGCATGGCAATATGGTGGCAATAATGATCATGTTACCATTAAACAGTCGGATTAGGATGAATATAGCGCTTCTATTGCCCAAGGTTTTATTTATGAAGATGCTTATAATTATAGCCATCCTGTTTATAATGTAAACAATAATGAACCATTAATCAAGAAGGTGATAATAACATTGGTAAAGCAATGCAATTAGGTGATAACAACGTTTACATTAAACCAAAATGTAATGGTAATACAGTTGGTTATGATCCATGCTCTGGATTAAGGACCAAGAAATGCATACTTTGAGCAAGATGGAGATCGAAATATTTGTTGGAACAAACTGATGGTGCCACACTTGATCCTACAAGCCGTCAGACAGGTGATGATAATGATATTGATATGACCCAGGGAGCGGATGATTATGCTACAATTATCCAGGAAGGTAATTTGAATACTGCAATTCTTTCCCAAGATGGTGGAGCTCATACAGCTGATATTCAACAATGGGGTAACAGCAATACTGCAACAGTAACGCAACAACAGCAATAAAATCGTATTAAAGCCTGCAGTTAATCTGCAGGCTTTGCTTTTATGTTAGATCCATGTGATCAAACTAGGGAAGGTGTAAAAATGATAAAAATAGCTTTAATAATCTTTATAGCGGTTTGTATTTCATTTTCCTTTGGTCAAAATGTTTCAACAATTGACCAGACCGGTGACCAGAATATTTCAACTGTTTCACAGTCAGGTTCCGGCAATATTTCAGATATTGACCAGGTTGGAAATACTAACAGTGTTGTTGCCAACCAAAACGGTAATGATAATAGTGTCACTGTTTTACAGGAAGATCCATTGGAACCCAAAGACGGTGATAACAATGCGACAATTGATCAGGTAGGTAATAATAATACTGCCAATGTTTATTCCCGGACCAATTGGGATAATTTGTCAAATATTGTAGATATAGATCAGATCAATAATGATAACTTCTCTCAGGTTGATCAATATAATGGCGGGAACACTGCAACGGTTAATCAAAACGGTAATGACAACTGGTCAATGGTGAAACAAGCCCAGTCGGGTAATACTGCAGTAATAATGCAATCCGGTAATAGTAACTATGGTTATACATCTGCAAACACCGGAAACAATTTTCAGAGTGTGTCACAAGCAGGTGATGAAAATGTTGCCACGGTTTCCAGTGCTGGTTCAGGTAATTCTGTTCTGATTTCACAAACAGGAAACCTAAATATTGCGGGGACAAAACCTTATTATTCGGGCCCTAAAGGTGCTGATCAAACAGGTAATTTAAATGAAATAAGCACAGCTGTTGTTGGTGATGAAAACAGGACATTTGTAACCCAAACCGGTGATGAAAACAAAACCCTTATAGAAGCTGGTGTATATGGAGGAGCTTCTTTTAATGATGTTAATTTCACTCAGACAGGAACTAATAATTACCTGGAATCAAAACTTGTTACAGCAGAAAATAATGTCGTTAACGCTTCGCAGGATGGTAGTGATAACTATTTTCGGGTTGGAATCCGCGGCGATCAGAATACCGTTAATATGACTGCTACGGGTGACCAGAATCGTGGTAGCTGGGGAATGTCATCTGCTTTCCCTGAATATGCTGATCAAAATGCTCTTAATATTACAGTGAACGGTACACATAACTATAATACTGGTAGTATTGACGGTGATTTGAATACAATAAACATCACTCAGGACGGATCTAATAATATGATTGGCACCAGTTGGTATACTAATGATGGTGTTGTCGTTTCCGGGAATGAAAATGCTGTCAACATAAGCCAGACCGGTGATGGAAACAGTTCTATAAATAATGTTACAGGTAACAATAATCTAATTAATGTTACACAATCAAATTAAATGAAAGGAATCATAATGAGATCATTTTCATTTATTTTTGCAGTTCTGTTTATGGCTTCGTTTTTGTCTGCACAAAATAATAGTGCGACAATAATCCAGAACAATAATGGTAATTCAGCTGATGTAGCCCAAACAGGCAGTGATAATGTGAGTAAACTAATCCAGGAAGTTAAGGATAACACTGCAAATATCGTTCAAAATGGAGCAGAAAATATTCTAAAGAATTCTGAATTAGTTACAGCTTATGGTGATTTTGCAAAACAACGTGCAACAAGTGTTTTAAACCTTGATCAAAACGGTGATGGTAATGTTCTTGGTCTTTTCCAGAACAATCAAAAAAATATAGCAAATGTTAATCAGGGTGGTTCAACTAACGCGGTTGATGTTTGGCAACAAGCATTTGGCGGTGTAGTTTCAGGTAATGAAACGGATATTGATCAGGTAGGAAATAATAATACAGCAAAAGCTTACCAAAAAGGTGATTTGAATTATTCAAAATTGTTTCAGGAAGGCGACGATAATAAAACATTTTTGGTTCAGAATGGATTAAACGTTGGACCAGATGGAGGACTATCAAACACTTCAACACTTTTAACTACCGGAAATAATAATACTGTTGATGTAAACCAGTTTGGTAATAGTAATATCGGTAATGTCACAGTTGATTATTATGGTGATGCTGCAACAACAGCTGAATTTAATAGTGTTATAATTGACCAGGATGGAAACAGTAACCAGGGTTACCTTACTGTAAAAGGTGCTTCAAATAGTGTTGAATTAACTCAGGTCGGTGATGGAAACAGAGAGTATGTTCAAAATTTTGGTAGCTCAAATGAAGTTTATATAACCAAAACGGGTGATGGTAACAGAGGGTTCTGGTTATTAAATGCTAATGCAACATCCAATGATATTGACGTTATGGTTTTGGGCAATGGAAACTATGCCACCGGACATATTCGTGGGACCGATAACAATGTTAATATCAGTCAGACCGGCAATACAAATATGGTTACCGCTTCCGGTCAATATAGTGCAAAAGATGGTGTTGTGGTTGATGGTGACTTAAATGATGCTGAAATCATCCAAACAGGTGATTTTAATATGGGTGTTATTAACCAGACTGGAAATTTAAATGATGCTGTTATAAATCAAACGGGTAATAATAACACAGCAACAATAACTCAAACTAATTAGTCATGGAGGATATATGAAAACTATTATTTTTATTTTGGCTCTTTTATTTTTTGTATCGTTTTCATTTGCTCAAAACATTTCAGATGTTGATCAAAACGGACCGAACAACAAAGCCAATGTCACGCAAACAGGCACAAACAAATCAGAAATTAAACAGACTACTATAGCGACTGGAAATGAAGCTACAGTTTTACAGAATGACGGTAGTTTGGGAGTGAACACGAGCTACATTGAACAGGAAGCTGCTACTGGAGGGACACAGCGCGCATTTACAACACAAAACGGATCTCAAAACCAGGCTGTTCAAAAACAGCTTGGTCCCTGGCCTGGATACGGATTTGAAAAAATTGAACAAACAGGCACAAACAATAAGGGTGAACAATATCAAAAAGCTTACAATAATACAGCTACTTTGAAACAAATTGGCTCTGATAATACATCTAAGCAAGACCAGACAAACAGTGGTGATCCTAAGTGGAACACATCTATTGTTGAGCAATATCAGGATGGAAATAAATCCACAAACACCCAAGGTGGAACCAACCAATACACAAATATTTTACAGGATGGAATATCAAATGAAGTAAATGTGGATCAATCTGGTGGTGGATGGAATAATGCCGGCCATAAATCTTACGTGAAACAGCTTGGAGATAATAATTTTGCTGATATCAATCAAAGTGGTTCACCAGGAGTCGATGAAAACGGAAATCAAATTTATTTAAGACAATCTGGAAATGATAATCAAGCCTGGTTAAATCAAGTAGGCAAAGGAAATAAAATTGATGCAGGAGATGATGGATATTATAGCAATGCTCAACAAGGTGATAATCATGATTTGTATGTTGATCAAATCGGAGATGACAACTACACCTATTATAATACTGGTACAGGTAGTCAAAGTAATATGGCTGATGTTAACCAAAACGGTTACGATGACAATGCTCAGGTTCACCAATGGGGATCAAATGGTGAAGTGACTATAAACCAAACCGGAATTACAGGTGTTTATAGTTACAACGGAGATAATAATGCTGCTGATGTGACACAGTATGGTGATAATCAAAAATCTACAATAACTCAAACCGGTCAAAATCATACAGCCAGTACCTATCAGCAAAACTCTGACAACACTGCAAATATTATTCAAGCTGGTAATGCCTTTGATGGAAGTAATACCCGGTATTCAGCAAGTTGGCCAAATGCTCCATTTAATAATCAGGCCAGGGTAAGACAATTTCAGACAGATAATAATGCTACAATTAATCAGAATGGAACAGAAAATAACGCATTTGTTGATCAGGATGGTGTTGGAAACAATGTTTCTTTGCTTGAACAGGACGGTACAGACAACTACGCTGATATTGATATTACAGGAGATGGAAACTCAGGATCATCTTCTTCTGTAGGTACTGGAAATACCGTCGATATAGATATTACAGGCAGTTTAAACACATTTATGGTTGATCAGGATGGAACAGGACATACAGCTACAATCAACCAAATGGGAAGCAGCAATGCAGCTTCAGTTACACAGAGTAACTAAATTATAAGGATAAAAAAATGCAAAGATTATTTGTGTTTTTAATACTTCTGTCTTTTTCTTGTGGACTTGTTATTGCCCAGAGTAACGAAGCTTATATCACCCAAAAGCTGAATGACAATTTTTCACAAATAGAGCAAATCGGGAGCGCCAACTCTGTCAATATCCTGCAGGATGGAAATCAAAACCAGGTTGGTACCCCAGGCCAGATGGATGCAAAAGGGATCATTCAATCCGGTTCTGCAAATATGGTTGAGATAAACCAGAGTGATAACAGTAATCGGATTGGTCAGTTCCGGCCTGAGCAAAATGTGTTTGAAGCTGTTGTTCAGCAAGGTGCAGGAAACTCAGCACGTATTCAGCAATCAGGAGATGCCAACCGCATTGGTACATGGGAATATGCTTATCATGGTGCCATTGAACAAATTGGGCAGGATAATGATGCTGAGATTGATCAGGCTGGCGCCGGAGCTAATATGCTTGGAGAATTACTGCAATTTGGTAATGAAAACATGGCTGATATAAACCAGGTTGGTGAGCAAAATACGATTAGTCGCGTACACCAGGTCGGTGATGAAAATAAAAGTTATTCGGATCAGTTTGGTGAAAGAAACTCAATCGAGCTTACAGTCAATGGTGACCGAAATCAGACAAATATAGATCAGGGTTCTGATCTTGATTATTCTGATCGGAATATTGTTACTCAATGGGTAAACGGTTATGACAACAATGTTTCTGTAATCCAGTCGGGTGATGGGAGTAATAGCGCATTTCAACACCTGCCATCCACTTACACAAACCTGGAAAACATGCTGTCCATTGTTCAGGATGGCTATCATAATAATGCTTCTCAGAAAGTGGGTGGAGAAGGCAATGTGCTTGATATACAGCAAAGCGGGATGGATAATGAAGCGATTATCGAAAGCTATGGTAATTATAATGGTACAGTCGATATAACAGGAGACAATAATCCTGACCCGGTTCAAGTGCATCAAAATGGCTGGAATAATTTCGCTGAAGTCTATCAATATGGAAACAATAATAGTGTTATTATAAGCCAGCAAGGTGATAATAATACAATAACTGTTACTCAAAATGGTGACAACAATTCCAATTGATTTATGGAAGGTGTCTGCAAATGATCAAATCACTTAGTATATTATTCGTTGTTCTCATCAGTTTTTTTACTTTAGGAACAGAATTAATTGCATTTTCTGACTTAAAAATTGCGGATTCAACGGACACGGCTAATTCTGTTAAAGTTGTTCATGATTCTGAAGGAAAGAATAATCTTCTTGAATTAAATATTGAAAACACGGACAGTAAGGTACTTTCAAAACAAACAGGTGCTGACAATGTTAGCAGGATCAATGTACAGGGAGATTCCGCTAAATCTGAGATTAAAGTATTTCAACAAGGTCAGAATAATAAAGCAGTGATTAATGTTAACGGACACAAAAATAAACCTGAATCAAAGAAAAAGTAAGAAAGAAAAGGGAGAATTTTTCTCCCTTTTTCAATTCAAATTTATAAAATGCGATCAATAATAAATTTTAAAGTCTTTGTTTATCTCTTCACTTTAAACACATTTGTTTGTAGCCAGGGGCTTGAAGTTTTTCCAGGCTCATTACAGGTGCATATTTCTGATAATGAGTTGTTCAGTTCAGAAATAAAATTGACAAACAATTCGGATAAATCTTTGGAAATTACTTCTTCATTTGATATTAGATGGATTAAGTTAGAGCCGTCTGAATTTATCCTGCTACCCGGAACTTCAAGAAAAATTAAAATTATTTTTTTTAAGCAGGAAGAAGTGAACTCAATTAACAAAAGTGTAATATGGTTTCATTCTAATTATGCTAAGATTAATGCTTCGATTGCTCTTTTTCAGGCGGAAATAAATAATGACAATGAAAACGCACTTGGAGCAAATGTTGAAATAAAATCTTACAAATCTGTGTATTCGGAATTTGTTTTTCATTTCAGATCAGAGACTGAAAAAAGATTTATGATCATTGAACTGCATGAAAATAACATATATATTTCAATATTAAAAGATATATATTTTAGAGAAAGCAGTCCGGAATTTACAGAATTTGGCAAAAAAGTTTTTTCCCGCATTTTGGAATATTTTAAAGTTAAAAAAGAAGCGATAATATCCTATAACTTGCTTGATTTCTACCAGAATAATATAGTTCAGGCAGATCTTGAAAGGAAAAATAATATTATCGGTTTTTTTAGAAAGAATGGATTAGATTGCAGCATTAAAAGAATTAAAAATGAAAGTTTTCTTGAGAAGAATAGTTTCTTTGAAGATGAGAACCAGATTGATGATTATTTAAGTTTACAGGTTGTTTTAAAATGGTAGAAAGTAAAGTTATGAATAAAATTTATAGAGCTTTCGGAATTTGTATTATTTTGATTTTTTTTCTTTTCAGCTGCGAAGACAATACCATAAAGCCTGAAGATGAAGGAACAATAGAAGGGATTGTATTAGACCAGGTTTCCAGCAATGCCATTTCGGGAGCTATTATTACGACATCACCCGCAACAAATGCTATTGTTACTGATAATGAAGGCAAATTTATTCTGCCTGATATCCCTGTAAATACATACTCAATATCTGCAACAAAACTTAATTATAAAAAAAACAGTGTAAGCGTTGAAGTAAGAAATGATCGTACAGCACAGGCAACTATTTTGTTGACACCTGAAGAAACAATATTACCGGAAATTCCATCGGGTCCATTTCCCGCGAATAATTCAACAGACCAACCAATTAACATTTTACTGACCTGGAAAGCACAATCATTAATCTCTTCTGACAGCGTTTATTACGATGTATATCTATTCAGACCTAATGCTGCTCCCGAGATAATAGCTTCTAACCAGACAGACACGTCGCTTTATCTCGAAGATCTAAGCTATAATACTATCTACAACTGGAAAGTTGACGCGAAAGATAATGCTGGAAATAAAGCTGCGAGTGATATCTGGACATTCAAAACGAAAGTCTTTCCGGAGTATTCTGTTATATATGCAAAAATTACAGATCAGAATTATAATATTTTTGCAACTGACGCAGAAGAAGGAATAGTCACTTTGCAGCTGACAAACTCCCTGTACAGAAACTGGTGGCCAAGATTTAGTCCGGATAAAAGTAAAATTGCATTTTCTTCAAACGAAGAAGTTGATAATCATATTTATATCATTAACACTGAAGGGAAGGAAAAAGAAAGACTAACGGACGTTCCGGTTTCGGCAAATTATAATAATGGAATTGGTTTCGCCTGGAGTGCAAATGGAGACTATTTGATTTATTGCAGTTATGATAAACTAATGCGAATTAAATCGGATGGTTCGGAGTTAAGACAAATTGCTCAGGCTCCTTCCGGCATGCAATTCAGGGAATGCGACTGGGCACCAACAGATGATAAAATTGTTACCCTGGCTGTCGGCAATTCTTTCTATTCTTCACAGATTTACCTGATGGATACGGATGGAAGCGATCAACAATTATTGTTAGATGATCTGCCAGGTGCTGTTGAGAATCCGGCTTTTGCTCCTTCTGGAAACAAGATTTTATTTACCCATGATGTTTCAGGCTATGAAGTTACAAGCGGCAGACAGCTTGATTCGCATATCATTATTCTTTCAACAGATTCATCAGATACGACAGATGTATCACAAAATAAACCTGATGGTTCAAATGATAGTTTTCCACGCTGGTCACCAGACGGAGCAAAGATCATTTTCTGCAGTGCCCCTAATTATGACGATTCAAAACGATCCATCTGGGTAATGAACAGTGATGGGTCCGATCGGAAAAAACTGATTGAATCAGGTCTAATGCCAGATTGGCGTTAAGTTTTAATTTTTATCGCACCGTATTTAAACCTTCTTTTTTATCCAAAGTGTGTTAAATTATTCTATCCTAAATAAATAAAATATTACTATGATATATATACTTGCTCCGGCAATAGCTATAACTCTTGCCGCCATTTTACTTTTTTTATTCAGTCGTTATAAGGTTCACATCAAAAAATCTTCTTATTTGTATCTGCTGAATTTTCTGTTATTTATAGCTGGTATCGGGTTGATTTATACGGCAGCAGGCACGTATTCTCAATACAGAACAATGCAGCATTGGATAACGGTAAAAGCTGAAATTATTGATGCACATGTCACCGGAGAGCGCGCTAAAATGCCGGAAATAACCTATCAATATAAAATTGAAGGCAAGATTTTTACCGGGAAATCTAATCTGACTGCTCCCGCATTTGGAAATAAACGGTTTCGTGATCAAACAGCGAGAAATATTCTTAAAGAATATAAGAAAGGTCAGGAAATTGAAATTCACTATAATCCTGAAAATTTCGCACAATCAAAAGTTATTGTGAATATACCCTGGAATATGTATATGAAGTATAGTTTAGGCATTTTGTTCTTAACATTGGCCTTATCAATGACGGGTAATTTTTTAATAAGAAATAAAAGTTTGGAGTAAAATGGATTTAAGAGCAGAGTTGCTAAAAAAACTGGGGATTAATGAATTTGTTGTTGTTGACCTTGAAACAACCGGACTCGTCCCTGAAGAAGATGAAATTATTGAAATAGGCGCTATTAAGTTTGTAAATGGTGTAGAAAAAGAAACCTTTGAAACACTGGTAAATCCCGGACGGCCAATACCTGAATTTATTACCCGTCTTACCGGAATTAAAGATGAAGATGTTGCATCCGCTCCAAAAATAGAAGATGTTTTTGATAAACTGGATCATTTTCTGAAAGACATACCCTTTGTAGGACACCAGGTAAATTTTGATGCTTCTTTTATTGAATATATGTACCGCCGCCAGAATAAAGATTTTGACCAGTGGCAGGATCAGCTAAATCGTTTTAAATACTTTGGCAGGGTCCGTATTGATACGCTTTTTCTCTCTCGTATTTTGCTCCCGTTTCTGCCTAAATTAAAGCTGGGATATTTAGCCCAATATTTTGGTCATGACCTTGAGAATGCACATCGTGCTATCGATGATGCCAGGGCGACAGGGCAGATCTTTCTCGAATTACTGGATCGGGCATTGGCGCTCGATAATAATGTTATTTCGGAGATAATACAGTTATTGTTTGCCAACTCAGTAAGGGCTAAATCCTTTTTTGTGCCTTTGTTAAAATTCAAAACAGAAAACAATATATCTGTACCCTCTGTTTCAATCATCGATGATATTAAACATGCGCAGGATTATTATAATGTTATTGGTGAGAAAGAATATCGATTTTCACCTTCTGACGAAGAACAGGATTTTAATGAAATCGAAGCACGGGTAATAACAGATTATTTTAAAAATGATGGTGATCTGGCCGGGACTCTTGAAAACTATGAACTTCGTGAAGAACAGCTGCATATGGCAGAACGTATCACCGATGCCGTTAACACAAATGCTTTTATTGTTTCTGAAGCAGGGACAGGCACCGGCAAATCAATGGCTTATCTTACGCCTTCAGTGGAATGGGCAGTAAGAAATCGTTCAATGCATGAAAGGGTAGTCGTTTCTACAAATACAAAAAACCTGCAGGAACAGCTCTTTTTCAAAGATCTCCCAACGTTATTTCAGGCACGTAAGGGTAATTTTAAAGCGGTTCTGCTCAAGGGGCGATCCAATTATCTTTGCCTTGATAAATGGAAAACAGTCATGACGGATATGAATCAGCGGCTGTCGCAGGATGAAAGGGCTCGCATTCTGCCTTTAGTGCTGTGGGTGCGTCAGACCAGGACCGGAGATATTGCTGAGAATTCAGCATTTCAGCTGGAAGCAAATCGCGGGATTTGGCAGAAGTTTATTGCAGAGCCTTCCTATTGTCCGGGAAAAGCATGTAAATTTTACAATGATTGTTTTTTAATGAAAGCTCGTGATAATGCCCGTAAAGCAGATCTTGTAGTGGTGAATCATGCATTGCTGTTTTCGGATCTCGCCTCCGATCATTCCATTCTTGGCGAATTTAATAATCTTATTATTGATGAAGCCCACAATATAGAAAAAAGTGCAGCAGAGCATCTGGGAGTACGTGTATCATTCTGGACATTCCGGAATATTTATCACCGTTTATATGAAGAAGATCCTAAAAAAACAGGTGCTGTTCTGCAACTTGAATTTCGCATGTCTAAGGGTATTTTAACAGACCAGGAAACATCAGACTTATATAAACATATCAATGGCATCAAATCAAACAGTATGCGCTTAAAACTGAATGTGCAGCAATTTTATAACGAATTTAACCGTTATATGCGCAGCCAGATTGCGAAAAATGCAAACCAGACTACTGATTCACAAAAAATCCGCTACTATAAGAACTTCAAATTTTTTCGTGAATCAGAAGATCAGATTGCAGAGATCAAAAAGACACTTGGTTATTTGAGCAAGCAGTTAAATGAATTGAGTGATTATTTCTATGATCTTGATGAGAACCGTTTTGAGTTTCAGGACCAGATTCATAGGGAATTTTTAGCTTTGGCACAGGATATAATGGAATTGCAGGAAGCTTTTGATTTTTGTGTTTTGGCTGAAGAAAACAAATACGTATACTGGTTTGAAGTGCCTTTTAATGAACGCAATACGGACGTTCTGATGAATGCCGTTCCTCTGCAGATAGCCGATATTCTTAAGGACAGGCTTTTTCAAAATTTGCGTTCGCTGGTAATGACATCTGCCACACTTAGTGTTGATAAAAAGTTCGATTATTTTAAACAAAGAGTCGGCCTGAGTGTATTGCATGACCGGGAAGTTCATACTCAAATACATGGTTCACCCTTCAATTTTAATCAGCAGATTTTTCTTGCTGTTACTGATTTTATGCCGGATCCACGCAATCAGCTATTTTCTCAGGAACTGATTGAACTGATTCGTGATATCCACAGCGCAGAACACAAAGGTTTAATGGTTTTGTTTACCAGCTATTCGCTGTTGAATATGGTATACAACATTTTAAAACCACATTTTGAAGCAGAAAAGATTTTGCTTCTAGCCCAGGGAAAAAGCGGCAGCAGGACCAATATTATCAATCAATTCAAAGAAAATACGGATTCTGTTCTTCTCGGTACGGATAGTTTCTGGGAAGGGGTAGATGTTCCCGGGAATGCTCTGCAAATTCTTATGATTCCAAAGCTTCCATTCGATGTCCCTACAGATCCGTTGATAGCTGCACGTATGGAACAAATCAAAGAACGCGGCGGGAATCCGTTTTTCGAGTATTCGGTTCCGGAAGCTATAATAAAGTTCCGGCAGGGCTTTGGACGTTTGATCCGCAGCAAATCAGATTATGGAGCAGTGATTTGTTGTGATAACCGCTTAAGTCGAATGCAATACGGAAAACAATTCCTGAACAGTCTGCCGGTTGAAGCTTCGGTTTATTTTAATAAAAACAAAATGATTGATGAAATGCATGAATGGTTCAGGCAAAAGGAAGAGAAAACTAACGATGCCATCGCTTGAAGTGATGGTATCGCTCATCGTAAGTTATTGGAGCATTGTATGCCTGAAAATGTTTTTATAATTGATGAAAATGACCTGACTATGGAGAGTCTGGCACGATTTATTAAGGAAAAGCCTGTTGTAAAAATATCTGGTGCCGTTAAAGAGAAGATTATCCAAAGCAGAGCTGTTATTGAAAAGATTCTGCAGGATGGTCGTGTTGTATATGGTGTAAACACCGGCTTTGGTAAATTTGCCGATATTCGTATTCCAAAGACCCAAACTCGTGATCTGCAACGCCGGCTGGTTTTAAGCCATGCAGCCGGAGTTGGTGAGCCGCTTGCCGATGACATTGTGAGATTAATGATGCTGCTGAAAATAAAAAACGTTTCCCATGGTTACAGTGGTGTGCGTCTCGAAGTGGTTGAATTACTCATTGATATTCTTAATCGGGGTTTAATCCCGATCATACCCGAAAAAGGCTCGGTAGGTGCCAGCGGCGATCTTGCACCTTTAGCACACATGGCACTTACGATGATTGGTGAAGGGGAAACATTTATTTTTGAAGATGGTCAAAGAAAAATTGTACCGGCCAAAGAAGCACTGGCAAAAGCTGGTTTAAAACCTGTTCAGCTTATGGAAAAAGAAGGTCTGGCCATATTGAACGGTACTCAGGCCATCCAGGCATGCGGCAGCTTAGCATTGATACATATTCTTGAATTAGTAAAATCTGCAGATATTATAGGTGCAATGAGCCTGGAAGGATTACTGGGAACATTAACTGCATTTGATCAGAGAATTCAGCAGGTACGGCGTCATAACGGACAACAGCAGGTCGCAGCCAATTTTTTGCATATTCTTAAGGATAGTCCTATCGTTGCTTCACACAAAGAATCAGATCACCGCGTTCAGGATGCTTATTGTTTGCGCTGCATTCCACAAGTACATGGAGCGGTGCGTGATGGTTTGGCTTATGTGCAATCTGTTTTTGAAAACGAGATCAATGGGGTAACAGATAACCCTCTTGTCTTCCCGGAAAACGGGGATGTTTTATCCGGCGGGAATTTCCATGGAGAACCCGTTGCATTAGCCGCCGATTATCTCTCAATACTTGTAAGTGAGATGGCAAGTATATCGGAGCGACGCATCGAACACATGATGGATCCAACAATGAATGAAGCAGAAGGATTTTTAACACGTGAAGGCGGTCTTAATTCCGGATTTATGATTGCTCAGGTCACTGCAGCAGCCCTTGTAGCAGAAAACAAAGTACTCGCCCACCCGGCAAGTGTGGATTCAATACCAACATCTGCGAATAAGGAAGATCACGTCAGTATGGGTATGCATGCTGCCCGCAAAGCATTGGAAGTTGTTAAAAATACAGAATATGTTCTGGCAATTGAACTATTGTGTGCATGTCAGGCATTAGATTTAAGGGCACCGGTAATACCTGGGCCAATCACAAAAGCAGTGCTTGATCTTGTTCGTACTCAAATTCCATTTTGGGAAGAAGACCGCCTGATGAAGAAAGACATTGATCTGGCTTTTCAAATGGTTGTTGAAGGAAGACTAACTTTAACGGCAGATAAGCTAAATTTGCTTGTTTGATAATTTTTTGTAAATGAAAGTTTCCTGGTACCTAATTTCTTGAACTAAAAATCCAAACTTTATAAATTGCACAAATTTTTTAAGTAGATTATTTATGAAAAGACTTATTCGCGAAGAAGAAATTCGTGAAGCCGCCAAAAAGAATATCAACATTACTGTTGATGATGAAACAGTAATCACACCTAGTGCCCGTGATCTGGCAAAAGAGCTGTCTGTAGTTTTTGTAACCGGTAAAGAAAAATATGAACATGAAAACTACGTCAGCAGGGTAATAAATAAATGGCCCTTTAATAAAGTGGCAATTGCATCGGATCATGGTGGGTTTTATCTGAAAGAAGAACTGAAAACATTTCTTCGTGATAAGGATTATATGGTTATTGATCTTGGACCTGCAAACAATAAAGCCTGCGATTATCCTGATTTTGCACTCAAAGTAGCAACCCATGTTTCTGAAGGTAAAGCAGACTGCGGTATAATGGTGGATAGCGTTGGCATTGGATCTGCTATGGTGGCAAACAGAGTCCCTGGAATTTTAGCAGCAAAATGTAATAACGGTACAGAAGCAAAGAGTGCACGTGAACATAATTATGCCAATGTTTTAACACTTGGCAGTATGATAGTTGGTTCAACCCTGGCAAAAGATATTGTAACGGCTTTTCTTACAACAAAAGGCGGCGCAGAACGGCATCAAAAACGGGTTGCAAAAATCCTTGAATATGAAAACAAAAGGAACCTAAAGTGAAAGAAAAATTAATTACCGAAGCTCTGACATTTGATGATGTGTTACTTTTACCGGCGCGTTCGGAAGTGTTACCCCGTGATGCCAATACTCAAACCCGCTTGACAAATAAGATCACTCTGAATATACCAATTATCTCTGCCGCAATGGATACTGTAACAGAACAAGACCTTGCCATTGCTATTGCCCGCGAAGGGGGTATCGGGATTATTCACAAAAATATGCCTATTGCCAATCAGGCTGAGCAAATTGACCGGGTTAAGCGTTCTGAAAGCGGGATGATCCAAAAGCCTGTTACTCTTGGTCCGGATAATACACTTCAGGATGCCATCAATCTGATGGAACGTTTTCATATTTCAGGGATTCCTGTTGTTCAGGATGGAAAACTTACAGGCATATTAACAAACCGTGATATCCGTTTTGAGACAGACTTTAGTTTTCCCATTCATCGCTACATGACCAAAGACAATCTAGTAACGGCACCTTATGGAACTTCGCTTGAAGAAGCTGAGAAAATACTCCAGAAAAACCGCATCGAAAAACTGCTTATTGTTGATAATAATGGCGGATTGAAAGGATTAATCACTGTAAAGGATATCCAGAAGAAAAAAATGTATCCGGATGCCTGCAAGGATGAACATGGCAGATTGCGCGTTGGTGCTGCCATTGGTGTAGGTGACGACGGCCTGAAAAGAGCAGCTGCATTGATTGAAGCTAATGTTGATGTTGTAGTAATCGACACAGCTCACGGACACTCGGAAGGAGTGTTGAAAACAGTTGCAAAATTTAAAAAGCAGTTCCCAAACCAGGAAGTGATCGCCGGTAATATTGCAACCTATCAGGCCGCTAAGGATCTTATCGAAGCAGGTGCGGACGCCATAAAAGTCGGAATTGGCCCGGGATCAATTTGTACAACCCGCGTGGTAACAGGGGTAGGTGTGCCACAGATTTATGCTATTCTTGAGACAGTTCGTGCAGCAAAAGAAAAGAATATCCCGGTGATTGCTGATGGCGGTATCAAATATTCCGGGGATATTGCCAAAGCACTTGTCGCGGGTGCAAATTCGGTAATGATCGGTGGCTTGTTTGCCGGAACAGATGAGAGTCCCGGTGAAGTAATCTTGCTGGACGGACGCAGTTATAAAGCTGTTCGTGGTATGGGATCGATTGGTGCTATGGCAGAAGGCAGCAAAGATCGTTATTTCCAGGAAGGATTAGCTGTCGATAAATTAGTTCCGGAAGGTATTGAAGGAAGGGTTCCTTACAAAGGCCCGATTCGTAATTCAATTTTTCAGATGGTCGGTGGCCTTCGCTCGGCGATGGGTTATACCGGCTGTAGTAATATTGAAGAATTGCATTCAAAAGCGCAGTTTGTAAAAATCAGCCCCGCGGGATTATCCGAAAGCCACCCGCATGATGTGATAATTACCAAAGAATCACCTAATTACCGGATGCGATAGGCTTTAAATCATATTTTTCTTTTCCCTGGTTTGAAGCTGGAAAACTGGATAAAATAAATATCGCCAAAATGTTAAAAAAAATTGACCATATAGGTATTGCTGTTGACGACCTTGAAGCAGTAGCAGCTACATTTGCCGCTCTTGGTGTAGAGCCGGAGTTCACAGAAGAAGTCACGGATCAGATGGTAAGAGTATTAGGATTTCATGTTGGCGAATCAACCATTGAGTACCTTCAGGCAACATCTTCAGAGTCGCCGATAGCCAAATATATCGCAAAAAAAGGAAATGGTATTCATCATATTGCCTACCGTGTTGACAATCTGCAGGAAACACTCGATACCCTTCAAGCAAAAGGATTTCAGCTGATAGACCAACAACCCCGGCAAGGAGCAGAAGGTAAGTTGATCGCCTTTGTGCATCCTAAAAGCAGCAACGGGATATTGATTGAATTGTGTGAAAAAATAGCATAGCTTTCCATATCTATTTCTCTCAAATAAAAAAAATGGATTTCATTATGATTAAGCGAATCATTGTTTTAATTATTTTTCTTACCAACTTAACTTTCTCTCAAAATCATTTTCCGGAACCACAGAATAAATACCTTTTGTTGCGCCTTGATGATTTCGGTATGTGCCACTCAGTAAATATGGCCATCCAAAAAGCAATGGAATCAGGATTGGTTTTTTCAACATCGGTAATGTTTGCCTGCCCCTGGTACCAGGAAGCGGTGACTATTTTAAAAGAAAATCCACAGATATCCGTGGGTGTACATCTCACCCTGAACGCAGAATGGAAAAATTATCGCTGGGGACCAATAATCGGACCGGAAGCAGCATCAACTCTGGTTGACAGCAATGGATTTTTCTTCCCGTCACGTTCAAAGCTTTTCGGAAATAACCCTGATTTAACCCAGATTGAAGCGGAACTAAGAGCCCAGGTTGAAAGGGCAGTAAACAGTGGTGTAAAAATAGACTACCTGGATTACCATATGGGGGCAGCCGTTCAAACAGAACAAACAAGAGAAATAGTTGAAAAACTGGCAAAGGAATTCAATTTAGGGATTGCCCAGTATTATGGTGAAGATTACTCCAATGCCACCTATTATGCGCCCCTTGGCTCAAAAGCAGACAGTGTTGCTAAGCGGGCAAGTGAACTGGAAGCAGGAAAGATCAATCTCCAGGTTGTACATGTGGGTTTGGATGATGCGGAATTAAAAGCGATGAAAGACCTTAATCCATGGGGACCGGCCGATATGAGTACACAAAGGCAGGGTGAACTGGATGCCATTCTTTCTAAGCAGTTTCGCAATGCCTTGAAACAAAATAATATTAATCTCATTACATATCGTACACTGAATGATAATATCGGTGTTGATAATATGGAAAGGCCCGGAAATTTTAAGTAAGTCCTGACATGTTAAAATAAGTATAAGTTTTTTGTGGAGGTACCATGTTAAGAATAATTACTTTTTTTATTATTTTTACGGTCTCTGTATATGCTCAGGATTCATTAAAAAAGACTATCCCTGCTGATAAACATGTTTATTATTTTCTCGATTGTGGTTGTTTTTGCGAGCCGGATACATCTATGGAACTGGCACGCTATTGGTTTATATCGGATACTGTTTTAAGTGGAAATAAAGACAGTCTGGAAGTTATATCAAACAAATTCAGATCACAGATTGAAGCTTCATACAGCAGGTACAGCCAGATAACTAATACAGTCATCAGTTACCAGACGGATAAATATAAAGCCCTGAATGAACGACAGGAAAAAATTGGAAAAATGCTGGGCAGAAATTATAAGATCATTAAAATTCCCTTCACATATTAAAAATGCTCAATATTACCGAAAAGATTAAAAATCTCCCTGACAAACCCGGATGTTATCTTTTTAAAGACAAAAATAACAAAACCCTTTATGTCGGTAAGGCATCCATTTTAAAAAATAGGGTCCGTTCCTATTTTCAGAAATCCCGTCCCGTTGAACCGCGTCTTGCGGCAATGATTTCGCGAATAAATGACGTTGAGATTTTTGTTGTAGATTCTGAGATCGAAGCACTGATTCTTGAGAATAACCTGATAAAGGACCGTAAACCGCGGTTTAATGTTAACCTTAAAGATGATAAAAGTTATCCTTTTATTCGTATAACAAATGAAAATTTTCCGCAAGTATTTGTAACACGTAAAATTGTCCGCGACGGTTCATCCTATTATGGACCTTATACAGATGTTAAAAATCTGCGTTTAACCCTGAAAACGCTGCAGCGTATATTCCCGATTCGTTCCTGCAAGCATGATTTATCCCCGGCAGTGATAAAAAAAGGCAGTGTTCAACTTTGTCTGGATTATTATATCAACAAGTGCAAAGGTCCATGCCAGGGGTTGTTTTCAACAGAGCAATATGATGAAGTTATGGCGCGTGTTAAGCGTTTCCTTAAAGGCAAAACGGATGAAATCGTTCGTGAACTAAAACAGGAAATGGATGAACAGGCTGCAAATCTTACTTTTGAAGAAGCGGCACGCACCAGAGACAAACTTATTGCGCTTGACACTTACAGAAATAATCAAAAAATGGTCCAGAGCGATACACGTGACCGTGATGTAATTGCTGTAAAAAAAGAAGATGATGATGCCTGTGCAGTTCTTGTAAAGATACGAGATGGAAAAATTCTTGGGCGCATACATAAGTATATAAAAAATGCCGAATGGTTTGCAGAAGAAAAGCTGCTAAACACTTTTGTGAATGATTATTATTTTTCCACGGAAGATATCCCGCATGATATTCTTGTCCAGTATAATCCGGAAGAAGTGAAAGTTATTGAAGAATACCTGGGGGAACGTGCCGGCAGGAAGGTTAGTTTTCTTACACCACAAATGGGTGAGAAGAAAAAGCTTATAGATCTGTGTGCCAAAAATGCCGGATATCTTTTGGAAGAATTAAAGCTGCAACGCTTAAAAGCCAAAGATTTTGTCCCGCATGCTGTTAAGGCGCTGCAAAGGGATTTAAACCTTGCACATCCACCGAAGCGTATTGAATGCTTCGATATTTCCAATATCCAGGGAACAGACCCTGTTGCTTCTATGGTTTGTTTTATTGATGGTAAGCCCAAAAAATCAGAGTACAGGAAATTTAATATCCGTGTAAAAAGCACACCCGATGATTTTGCGATGATTCGTGAAGCGGTTGAAAGACGTTATAGCCGTATTTTGCGTGAAAATAAAAAACTACCCGATTTAATTATCATCGATGGTGGAAAAGGGCAGTTATCCAGTGCAGTCAGTGTGCTGAAAAAGCTGGAAATAAAAAACCAGCCGATTGTTGGCCTGGCAAAACGCCTTGAAGAAATTTTCTATCCCGGGGTGAGTGATGCACAAATGCTGCCGCGCACTTCATCCAGTCTGCGCCTTGTTCAGCAGCTTCGAGATGAAGCCCATCGTTTTGCTGTAACTTCGCATAGAAAACGACGCTCAAAGCGTACTCTGACATCGCAGTTGGATCAAATAGAAGGTATCGGTGAAAATCGACGTATCCATCTGCTGAAAGCTTTCGGATCGATCAAAAAAATAAAGACAGCAACTATTGAAGAGCTTATTGAAATTGGCAAACTGCCAAAAAATACAGCCCAAAACGTGATCGCTTTTTTTGAAAACCAGGAACATGTCCAGTCTGAAAATTGAATCATTCACATCTTTGCAAAAGATTTTATCCTATTGCGACCAGCTTATGTTAGGGCATCAATATAGTTTAATGTCAAAAGATTTTGAAAGTGCTTACGGGCTTTTTGAAGAGTTTGCTAATCTCAGAATTGCACACCTGACTCTTGTGGAACATAGCTGGCTTAATCTATACAAAAAGTATCTTGATGAATTTCCTGCAGGTGGAAGGCCTGAATATTTATTACGTGAAAAAAAACTTATCCTTCGAGAGTTAAAAAAATATACAAAAATCTTAACCGATCTGGCACTGCACGGTGCAGATAAATCATTCCGGCTTGTGAATTTATTTGAAGGATATATCTGGTTTAAGGATTTACTCGATCATCATGATGCCCGGGAGAAAGCTTTTTTATTTCGGGTACTGGATACAAAACTCACAATACAGGAAAAAGCTGAAACTTTAAAGACAGCAGAATCTACTTATGCTGAATTAATTAACAGCAGATTGTAAAGTTATATGTGGGATTCCTATAGAGAAAAAGCCGAAATTTTTATGGGTACTCTGGAAGATCTCCAGGAAAAAATGCTTAACGGACAGTTGGAAAATCTCCGGGAAGAGTATGCAAAAGTTTATTCCGGATTTGCTTCATTTGTAAAACAATTTGCAGAAAATCTTGATAACAGCAACCGTCTTTCCAGGGAATTTTTATTCAAAAAACAGAGCAAACTGATTCTGCGAAATCTGGATACTTTTTTTGAACAAAATGCCAGCCTTTATTCCTTGAGCCAACCCGATCTTCTGAAACTTTTCGAAAAACAGTACAAACTAAAACAAATATTGCGCAAACAAATCTCTGATCTTACAAAATAAGTTTTAGTTTACAAAATCACACACCCAGATTTTTAATCCCGGTCCATCAATATGCAGATCATGTTTACGGCTGCCTTTTAGGATAGTATCTTTTTGGCCCTGTAAGGCATGCAGATGATCAACTTTGTTATTATTTCCAATCAGCTTCCAAAGTCCGGCAGGAAATTCAACATCATTAAAAACAGCCGGAGAATCAGTTGTATTGAGCAATACTAAAACTGACTCGTTGACAAAATAACCCAGGAGTTTCGAATTATCCGGTTCTATCCAGCGGTAATAATCATCAGATGGTTTTTCTGAAATCCTGAATGAACGGCCATAGGTGCTTTTACGGAGAGCAATCAAACCTTTCCAGAAATCGTTCATGTTTTGATAGTTACATTTAATATCAGGTGCATCACCAATATTTTTACCCAGGTTCTCCCAGACAAACTGATTAGCCCGCGCAAGGTTATAAGTATCACGCTTGCCATGAATATAGATGGACTCATTCCGGGTCTTTTTGACCAGTTCAATTAACGGTGCAGAAGCCTTGCTGCGCATAAATTCACTGCCGCCATGCAAAACAATAGGTCCGGGTGATGTGAACAGCAGTGTGGCAGCTATCTTATAACGAATTTCATCCACTCCCTGACGACCGTCCCAATCAATTGTTGCAAAACGATCGGCCAAAGCCCAGTTATCATGAATATCGAGATAGTTGATACCGGACAGGGGTGTTTTATCTTCCGGGAATCCTGCAGAGAGTCCCTTTTTTGCCGATGTACGATCCCCATTACCGCCGGCATAACCACGGTCTGTAAGTTTATTTTGCGGATTGGATGTTGGCCCCTTGAATGCATTACGTGTATCATCCTGGAAAAATGTGATTGGTGCATCGGCTTTGTACCAGTCCCAGTCAGGATTGTTTTCATAGTCGGGATCAGCAGACGCGATCCATGGTTCCCCGTAAACAATAATATCAGGGCCAAGGGCATCTCTTAATGCGCTTAAAGTCTGCTGGTCAGTCTGGCCGGCAAGATCAATCCGGAAACCGTCAATACCATATTGGTTAATCAGATCCGTACATTGTTCGATGATCCAGCGCTGCATGATGGGGCGTTCTTCACTTTTAGTTTCGGTTCCATATTCACCGATAAAATCCAATTTTTCATTGGTCCGGTAAAAATAGGGTACGTCCATGGCAGCAAAGTTAAAATAATACAGCCGGCCCATCTTTTCAGCTGTATGGTTGAAAACCAGGTCGACAATTACCGCAATGCCATGATCATGAAAAGCTTGAACCAGATCACGAAAATCTTCGTTTTGTGTGCCCCAGGTGCTGCCTTTTACCCGGTATCGGCTCTCCAGTGCAAAAGCGTGTGATGTCCGATAGCCCCATTGATAGTTTTCAAGATTTATTCCCTGTTCGATCATGTAAGGATCGTTCTTAAAAGCAGCCTGCCATTCATCATCCGGATAATGCAGATATTCCTGTACAGGCATCAGGTGAATGGTGTTGACTCCTAACTCCAGTAAATGATCAAATCCGATTTTTGCACCCTTACTATTGGTTAAACCAGGCTGTATAAAACCTTTAAATGTGCCTTTTAGGGAGTCGGCAATAGGTAAAGTACGCGTAAAATCCTGTACATGAACTTCGTAAGCGATAACATCCTGCATCGAAGGGATGCCTTTTTCCAGCGGTTTTGCCGGATGTGTTTCAGGCCAGATGCGCGTTGGCCCCCAGGTATCAACCGACACACGCCCCCAGGGATCTGTGAAATGCACGGGATTTGCCTGGAAAAAATGATTTCCGGGTTCATCGGGGCCATAGGCTGTGAAGTCATAAAACCAGCCTTCATAGTTGCCGTTCAGCGAAACTTCCCAGACACCATCCTGATCACATGTCATTTTTATAGTCTTTGCCGCGGCAGCATCCGGTTTTTTATATAAAAAAACAAATACTGAATCGGCACGTGGTATAAAGATCCTGATATGTGTTTTGTTCAATTCTCTCTCAAAATTTGCTCCAAACCTTTTTCCAGACCAGGTTGTCCTGAACCAACCGTCGTAGGTTATTGTGATTTTCTTTGATAAATCTCTGACTGTTAAGAAATACAAACGACGCTTATCTATTTCTTCTGCCGGTATCAGTTGCAGAACAGTTGGTCTAATATACAAAACCCTTTCAATGGCGATTATTTCTCCGCTGGTTGTTTCAAGAATATAGTTCGACGGATCATAGTTATAGTTTTCAGGAACGGCGTCTTTGAATATTAGTTGGATCTTTTCAGCAGAAACGATTTCAGCTTCAAGAACAAACGCTTTTTTATCATATGCAAAGACAAGGTTACCATTAGCAGTATTTGGGGCTGCAGAAGGTGCAGAGAGCCATTCGCCTTTATCAATCCTGAATTTAAATTCACTCTTAACCGGAATGACAGTAAAGTCAGGGTTTGAAACCGTAAGTAACCATGTGGATCCAGCGCCTTTTTTTAATTGCCATTGCGTATCATTCATATTATTATCCCAGCCACGGAATGAACCGGTTACAATCACTTTCTGTGGATCTTTTCCATAGAGCCCGGCATTAAAAATAAAAGTTGTTGAATCGCCGGAAATTTTGTATCCAAGGATTCCACTATCTGTTTGTGCGTATATTGCAGGTACGAATGCGATAAACAGCAGAATGAAAAATAAATTTTTAGTCATATTAAATGCCTTTTTATGTTCAGTGTATATAGGCTAAGGAATAAACACAGTCTAAATATAAATAATACAATATGTAATGAGAAAGTTTTATTGCCCGAATATGGAATTAAGCAGAACAGATTTGTGCAATAGATCACGCCTCCGTTAGATAATATTAATATCTGACATAACAACTTGAAAAATATACATTTAAATGGTAAACTTCAGCGGCTCTGAAACGAAGATACCATCCTTTTAATATTCTGATATTCCACTCAGCTTTTGTAGTTGACGTGGCGGAGCCGTACCTGAAAAGACAGAATTCACGAAAAAAAGAATTGATATTGAGCAACGGTAAAGAAACTAAAATTAAAAAGAGCGATTTTAAGTTTACCAAATATTTTGAGCAGGAACTATTAAGAAAGAGACCATATATAAAGAAAGAATGGTGTACTAATATTGTGAAGAATCCGCTAAAATTTGAAAAACAAGAAGATAACAGATTCAGATTCTGGGTACAGTAAATGAACTGGATGGAAAGATTTTAAGAGTTGTGACATTATCAGATAAACTAACAATTCACAATGCATTTACTGATAAGAGGTTTAAACAATGAAATTAAATTATTATCCTGAAACCGATTCTCTATATATAGATCTTTCAGAAAAAGATAGTGCAGATAGTATCGAGATATCCGAAGGTGTCGTTGTTGATTATGATTCAAGTGGTAATATTGTTGGGATTGATATAGATAATGCAAGTACCAAGCTTGATTTAAAAGAATTAGTTCTTTCAAAGCTGCCTGTTGAAACCCAAAAATTGTCTGCCTGATTTACTATTTATGATTAGCACTGCTTAAAATAATTAAATTTTACATTTCAAATCTAAATATACAAAAGGAAGTTATGAATATTCTTGTAACGGGGGGTGCCGGATATATTGGGAGCGTTGTTACTGAAATCCTGCAGCGCCGTGGCTATAAACCGTTTGTTGTGGATAATTTATCCATTGGCAGACGGAAGTATGTGCCGGAAGATATCCCGTTTTTTGAGAACGATATCGCTGACAGTGATGCCATAGCTAAAATTATTCGTGACAACCATATCGATGTTGTAATGCATTTTGCCGCTTTTGCATTAGTGGGTGAATCTGTTGAAAATCCTGAAAAATATTTTACGAACAATATCGAAGGTACTTTGAACCTTCTCAAGGGTATGAAAGCCGGAGGCTGCAAGCGGATTATTTTTTCATCCACCTGTGCTGTATATGGTAATCCGGTTAAAGATGCGCTTGATGAGTCTCATCCTAAAAACCCGATCAATCCTTATGGCTACAGTAAACTTGTGATGGAGAATTGCCTGGACTGGTATGCGCAGGCTTATGGCTTTAAATATAATATCTTCCGTTATTTTAATGCTGCAGGCGCAACGGCTCTTCATGGGGAAGACAGGGACATTGAGACACATATTCTGCCTATTCTACTGCAGGCAGCATTCAAAGAGCGGGATCATTTTACAATCTTTGGAAATGACTATAATACAAATGACGGCACATGTATCCGTGATTATATTCATGTGGAAGATCTTGCGGAAGCACATATTTTGGGTATTGAAAATATGAACAGCCATCCCCGGGCCATTTATAACCTGGGAACGGGAAATGGCTATTCCAACCTGCAGGTGGTTAATGCGTTAAAAGAAATAACCGGGATGGATTTTGAAGTGAAATATGGTGAAAGGCGTCCCGGAGATCCGGATATGCTGGTTGCTGCAGCAACAAAAGCAAACCAGGAATTAAAATGGGTTCCAAAACACAGCGATCTTAAAAATATTATCGAAACAGCCTTCTCCTGGAAAAACAAATTATTGGAAAAATAATCTATCTGAATAAACAGACTAATTTAAAAATGCAAACAGACATCTTTACCGTTCCTGTTTTTAAAATGCAGGTTATTAAAAATGGAAAAGTGTTGTTTGTGGATAATTCGAAAACGCGTGATATATTTATAATTAATACCGTAAATGCTTATGATGATCTGAAATATTACAGAAATATCCAGGAGAAAAGCCTCTTTGCATAGAATGGATTTTTTTAACAAGCACAGCAGGTTCTCGTACTCTCAATATTCAATAATCAATTAACAATCATAAATTATCATGAACATTCTAGTAACAGGTGGAGCGGGCTTTATTGGCTCTAACCTTGTAGACAAATTACTCGATCTGGGGCATAAAGTAACGGTTATTGACAGCTTTAGTCCTTTCTACAATGTGGCGATCAAGCGTAAAAACCTGGAACGTGCACTGCAGTATGATACCTTTAATTTGTATGAAGTGGATATCCGTGATCATGAGAATCTTAGTGAAATTTTTGTATTAAATGATTTTGAAGTGGTGGTACATCTTGCCGCAAAAGCAGGCGTCAGACCGTCTATCCGGATTCCGCGGCCATATTTTGATGTAAATGTAAACGGCACCATAAATATTCTTGAAGAATGCAAGATTCATAAAATCAAGAAAGTTGTCTGGGCATCTTCATCATCGGTGTATGGCAATAATAAATCCGTTCCATTTAAAGAAACAGACAGTGTCGATTATCCTATTTCCCCTTATGCAGCATCAAAAAAAGCAGGCGAACTTGTCTGCCATAACTACCATCATCTTTACGGAATAAATATATTTGCCCTGCGCTTTTTTACAGTCTATGGAAAAAGAAACCGGCCTGATATGGGGATGTATAAGTTCGCCAAAGCTATACAGGAAGGTAAAACCATTCAGCTTTACGGGAATGGTGAACCACGGCGTGATTTTACCTATGTGGATGATATACTGGATGGTGTTATAAAATCCATTGAAAAAGTAAATGGTTTTGAAATAATCAACCTGGGCGAATCGCATGTAATTTCTGTGAATGAACTGGTTGCTCTCTTTGAAAAGAAGATGGGAAAAAAAGCCATTACACAAAAATTTGACATGCAGCCAGGTGATGTGCTCGAAACCTATGCCGATATTTCCAAAGCAAAACGTATTTTGGGCTATAATCCATCAACACCGATTGAAGCAGGTATTGAAAAAATGCTGGAGTGGTTTGTTGGGGAAAGGATACATTAAAAAAATGAAAAACCAGAATATTTTGCCATATTTATCAAAATATTTATTCTGGGAAACAAAACAATCTGAATTGGATGAAGAAAAACACGCCAGGTATATTATTGCAAAGGTGTTGCAATATGGTATGTATAGTGATTGGGAGAAATATTGAACTATTATACACTACCTAAAATAGTAGAATATGCATGTAAATTAAAAGATCTTGATAAGCGAACAGCGTCATTTTTGTCTGCAATAAGTTCAACACCTAAAAAAATGTTTTTATGTTACAATACTGTACAATCACATCCCAAACACTGGAACTTTTAAAGGACATCCAGTCGAAATCCCTGTTCCAGGAACTTAGATTGGCTGGAGGAACTTCTTTGGCGTTGCAAATTGGCCATAGGGTTTCCGATGATTTGGATTTATTTGGTTTACTTGCTTGCAAATACATGTTTGAGTCGTCTGTAAATGAATTATAATTCTAAACCAATAAATAATCATGCTTTGA
>JACKAO010000004.1 GCA_020635035.1 Calditrichia bacterium | reverse complement strand
GATCCTGCTGCTTCAACAATGCCGGAAAAATCATATCCCAGGATATTAACTTTTGGTTTTATAAATCCAAATTGCATTCTTACAAGAAACGGCTTTCCCCTTAAAAAATGCCAGTCTAGAGTATTTACGGAAGCTGCTCTTATCTTTACCAGGATTTGATTGTAAGATGGTTGCGGTTTAGGAAGTTCTTCAATACGCAGAACATCTGCCGCACCATATTCCCTGTATGTAAATGCTTTCATACCGGATCCTTAACTTTTCAGAAGGGATGAAAAGAAAATATCACTCGTCAACTCAAATTATTAAAGATGGCTTATAAGAATTAAATCAAATTAAAGTATCCAAACTCTTAAATCAATCGTCTGAGATATCTGTTTTGAAGATGCAATAATTCCTGGAAAAATAACGTTTTCCCCCATAGGTTAAATTTGTTTAGTTTCAGGATTATTAAACAAGACATTTTCGTTTTGGCACTAAACTTAAGTCAGTAATTGACATTTTTTCTTTTAAGACCTTTTCAATCTTTTATTATCACACAAAAATCAGGGAGTAACTCAGGATGTCAGCACACATTCTTGTAGTTGACGATGAGCCGGATTTGGCAGAACTCATCAGACAACGATTCCGTAAACAAATCCGCGATAAACAGCTTGAATTTTCCTTTGCTGCAGACGGCATGGAAGCGCTTAGCCAGCTGGAACAGAAAGTCTTTTTTGATATGGTTCTTACCGATATCAATATGCCGCGTATGGATGGCTTGTCCCTTATTTCAAAAATTCGTGAATTACACCCTTTGCTGAAATCAGTCATCATATCAGCCTATGGTGATATGAAAAACATCCGCTCGGCGCTTAATAATGGTGCCTTTGATTTTGTAACAAAACCCATAGATTTCAGTGATCTGGAAATCACGATTCAGCGAACATTAGAAGAAGCCCGTGCCACGCGACTGGCATATGACAACCAGAACAAACTGGTGGATATCGAGAAAGAACTGCAGATCGCCATGCAGATACAGCAATCCATTTTGCCCAGGCATTTCCCTGCTTTTCCCGAACGAAAGGATTTTGACGTTTTTGCCAAAATGATACCGGCAAAAGCTGTTGGAGGTGATCTTTACGACTTTTTTCTTATTGACTGGGATAAACTTGGTTTCTGCATCGGAGATGTTTCAGGAAAAGGCGTTCCGGCAGCACTTTTTATGGCTGTGACAAAAACCCTGCTAAAATCAGTTGCCCTGCAAAAACATACGCCGGGTGAATGTCTGAAACGTGTCAACAAAGTATTACATGCCGAAAGTGTTTCCGAAGTTTTTGTTACAATGTTTTATGGCATACTGGATACAAAAACCGGGCAGCTTGCCTATTCAAATGGTGGCCACAATCCTACATATATCCTTAAAGAAAACGGAACTTTGGAAACTGTGGCGCCCAACGGCGGAATTCCGATCAGCTTTATTCCCGATTTCGAATACACTACATCTGAACTAACACTGGAAAAAAATGATATTATTGTCACCTACACAGATGGCGTGAATGAAGCAATGGATGCCGAAGAAAATGAATTTTCTGAAGAACGTCTTGAAGGAAATCTTAAGGAAAACAAAAACAGCTCACCCGAAAAAGTTATATCCCACATTTTTAAACAAGTTGAGATATTTACAAAAGGTGCTGACCAATCTGATGATATTACTATGCTTGCCGTTCAATTTAAAGGTTGATAAAGGAGATACCTATGCGCTGGACAGACTCGTTTTTGGATCAGCTTCGTAATCAAAGTGATGACCTTGCAGATACACATCTAATAAAATTAATGGAAGACAGCGAAATTCAGCATATATCTGAAGTTTTCAAAAAGCTTGACACCAACACCGCGGAACCTGTTCACAAACTTTTTCCTGAATTGGATGATTTTTATAAAGAAACACACAAACTACCGGCGGGAATCGATTTTGCAAGAATAGACCGGGGTGAAAAAGCCTTTGCACGCTTTGCATTTCCTGCAGCACTGGTTATGCTTACAAAAAGTCTTCCGGAAGGTTATGCAGCGCCAAATCTTGCCCAGGTTCTTAATATTTCTAAAAACCTGGAACGACATCCATACCGGCGCTTGTTACAGGTCCTGCAAATGCTGTTGAATGTCTGCGCTGTTCACGGCTTTGAAGATGGCGGACGGGCAGTTATCACTGCTCAGAAATTACGATTACTGCATGCCGGAATCCGCCATATAGCAAAACAATATCTCCCGGATTATGCCAAAAATTACCACATTGTTGTAAACCACGAAGATATGCTGGCAACCATTATGGGTTTTTCACTGCTGGTATTAAAAGGTTTGCGAACACTAAATTGCAACATGACAGCTCAGGAAGAAGAAGATTTCTTCTATATCTGGCGGGTATATGCAGTAATGATGGGGATTTATCCACCCGACAAGCCCGATGCCTTTGACTATATCCCTGATTCTGTTGCGGATGCCGAACTGTTCTACCAGGCCTATGCACGTCGTCATTACAGGAATGCTGTTGACAATCCGGACGGTGTTCAACTAACAAAAGCAAATGTAAAAATGCTTAAAAAACTTGTCCCATTCTGGCTTAAAATTTTTGGTTTTGGCTTTGCACCGCAAGTTTATACTTACCACCTGCTGGGTAAAGAAGCGGCTGCCCGTGTTGGAATTAATCGTGTAGCTGCCCATTCTTTACTGAAATTCTGGTTGTTCAAACTGCCTGCTGTTATAAATATTTTTTCAGGAATGGGCGAAAGAAGCAGTCATCATTATTTTGCCGGGCTGGTCTTTCAAAAAATGATCAATAAAAAATTCGGACACGAAATCACTTTCACTGTGCCGGACTCACTTTCTCAAGTTAAGCAAATGGTTCTCAACTAAAATTCTCATTAGGGGGCGCAAATAATGAATCATGCCAATGATATTTTGAATCTTACTGACTATCCGCCGTTGCAAATGTCACTGTTTGCAGTAGGTTGCCTGATGTGGGTCGCAGCATACGCTATAATTATCCACAAAGGACTTAAACACAAATTTATCGAAATGCCTGTTTTTGCTGCTGCATCCAACTTTGCCTGGGAGTTTTTATGGTCAACCTTTTTTGAAACAGATATGGGGCATTTCCTGATCTGGACTTACCGCGCATGGTTGCTTTTAGATATTTTTATTTTTTATATGGTTCTGAAATATGGTGTGAAAAATGTTTTTACACCACAAATTAAAGTACATTTTAAATTTTTTACACTCACAGCCATGTTTGGCATGATGGTTTTATATTACCTGTTCACACATGGTGGCTTTGACACAACAATAGGTGCAAATTCTGCATATATCGCACAGCTATTTATCTCCGGTTTGTATGTTATTTTAATTCTTCAGCAAAAAGACATCAGCGGATTTTCCATGTGGGTGGCTTACCTGCGTACAATCGGAACGGGTTTAAATACAGTATTCATGCTGATCCACTATCCGCAAAATCATTTTTTACATGCCATGGGGATTATCGCATTTATACTTGATGCCATTTATATCACCCTGTTTACATTACGTCGAAAAAACCGTATTAAAATTTTAGTTAATCCTGAACAATAGAACCGTACTATATGATAAATCCCGGACATTCTAAATGTTGATACCTGCAGGATATAGCGGTGCTGAACTGATTCAGGATCGAAAAGATCACCAGATATACCGTGTAATAAGTGAAGAAGACGACCAACCTTATCTTTTAAAAAAAGCAGTTGGTGAACAGCAATTTGGAAAAATTGCGCAGTCTAAAATTCTGCACGAATATAAACTTTTGCAAAAGATTACTTCAAAGGGTGTATTAAAACCTGTCGATTTCAGCAATAATGAGCAGGATTCCTTTATTGTCTTTAGTAATTTTGAAGGTGTCTGGTTAGAAGACCTTATCAGGCAGGCACGTTTTGACATAAGCGGACTGATTCGTTTTGCGATCAGAATCTGCCAGACCATAGGTGAATTGCATAAAGATCATATTATCCACAATGGGCTTAATCCACGGGACATCCTGGTGAATATGAAAAGCGGTGATCTGAGATTATGCAATTTTGGGAATGCTTCGCTGATTAACTTTGTCAATTCAGAGTCTTATACTAACATAAAAGCCGACTGGCAGTTGCCATACATCTCTCCGGAACAGACAGGCCGGATGAACCGCACAGTGGACTATCGTTCCGATTACTACACGATTGGTATCATATTGTATGAGATGCTGCTTGGCTATACGCCCTTTGACACAAAAGATCCTTTGGAAATGGTACATTGTCACATTGCCCGGATCCCTGTTGCGCCCGCTATTAAAAATTCTGCTCTGCCGGAAATGGTTTCTGAAATTATAATGAAGCTCTTGTCAAAAAATGCTGAAGACCGCTATCAGAGTGCAGCCGGAATTGTTTTCGACCTGGAACGCTGTCTGAATGAATGGCAGAAAAATAAAAGTATATCTGTTTTCGAACCCGGCAAGAATGATCATTATGATATTCTGTCAATTCCGGAAAAACTCTACGGACGCGAACAGGAAATAGAAAAGCTTACCACCTTATTTGAACAAACCGCCGCAGGTGCCTGTCGCTTTGTTACGATAAACGGATTTTCAGGGATTGGTAAAACAGCTCTTGTCCAGGAGATTTATAAACCGCTGACAAAATACAAAGGTTATTTTATTTCAGGAAAATTTGACCAGCTGAATCGCAATATTCCCTATTTGTCCATTCTGAGCGCATTCAGCAGTTTAATGAAACAAATTCTTTCCGAGCCGCAGTCTTCATTGGAAAATATAAAGAATGAACTCAAAAAAGTACTTGGTCAAAATGCCCGCCTGATTACAGATGTAGTGCCCGAGCTGGAATTTATAATCGGACCGCAGGAATCCGTTCAGCAGCTGCCACCCGGCGAATCTTTAAACCGGTTCAACAATACATTCAGAGACTTCATTACATTTTTTGCCCGTAAAGATCACCCGCTTGTGTTTTTTCTTGATGATGTGCAATGGGCAGATATTGCATCGATGAATTTTATACGCAAACTCGTTGAAGAAAGCCCTGACAGCAGTTTGTTGATTATCTGTGCTTATCGCGATAACCTGATCGATAAAAGCCATCCATTTTATAAAATCCTGGAAGATCTGCGGCAAAAAAAACTGATCCATTATGAAACTAAACTAACTGCCCTTAGCGCCGGCGATGTGCGTAATATGATCGATGAAACATTACACTCTTCATCAGGGAAGACCGGCAGTCTTGCTGAACTGATCTATGAAAAGACGCAGGGCAATCCCTTTTTTGTCAGGCAGTTTTTGAAAACCCTTTTCGAGAACGGTTTGATTAAATATCAGAAAGGTTCACCTCAGGATAAATACACCTGGCAATGGGATATTGCCCGGATTAAGAAGCTTGGCATCACTGAAAATGTTGTACAACTGCTGACTGATAAACTGGATAAACTTCCTGAAGAATCACGCAAAGTTATGCAGATGGCCGCTTGCATCGGCAATGATTTCGATCTTCATACACTTTCGATTATTTGTGAAATAAACATTATAAAGACAGCAAACTTCCTGTGGCTTCCATTGCGGCAAGGTTTGATAATTGCTGATAATGAAGATTTTAAATATTTCCTGGATGCAGAAACAGATCAGGGTTTTGATACACTTGACAGCAGTGTGACTTATCATTTTTTACACGATCGTGTGCAGCAGGCTGCTTACCTGACCATCCCTGATGAAAAGCGCGAAGCAACTCACTATAAAATTGGCAATCTTCTCCTGAAAAACACATCCGAAAAGAATCTCGATGATGAAATATTTGATATTCTGCATCACCTGAACCAGGGCATATCTCAGATTAAAGATACATCCGAGAGAATTAAATTGGCCGGATTGAATATGACAGCAGGGCGAAAAGCTAAAAATTCTGCTGCTTTCGAATCGGCATACAAATACTTCAAAACGGGAACGGATTTACTCCCACAGGATAGCTGGAACAAAAACTACCCGCTTTTCTGGTCCCTTTTTACCGAATTGAGTGAAGCTGAGTATATTACGAACAATTTTGATGATGCAGAGCAGCATTTTGAGCTTGTTATAAAAAATTCGCGCTCTGATATCGAGAAAGTTCAGATTTATACGACAAAGGTAAAACTTTATACACACATTAATAAAGTTAAGGAAGCACTGGAGACAGGTATTCAGGCGGCGGCGTTATTAGGCTGGAACATTCCTGCTCATCCTTCGCGGTCCAGGGTGGCATTCGAGTTTCTTAAAGTAAGAATGCAGCTGACAAACAAAAAAATAGCACAGCTCAAAAATCTTCCTGAGATGCAGAATGAAGCTGCAAAGAATGCTATATCGCTGATCAGCCAGATGTCAACTTCTGCCTATTTTACAGGGCCCGAGATGATCGGGCTTCTCAATCTGCTGATGATGCAGATTGTAATGAAATACGGAAATCCGGAAAGTGCATCCTTTGTTTATTCTCAATATGCCTTGCTGGAAGGAGCCGGAGCAGGCGCGTATCAGCGTGCTTATAATCTTGGAGCACAGGCACTGGCTTTTTCGCAGGAGCACAACCTTCCCTACTGGAAATGCAAGACTTACTTAACTTTAGGCGCTATCATTAACCATTGGCGCAAGCCTATGCAAAGCAATATCCCGATTCTCGAAGAAGGATATCTCGCCGCTATTGAAAGCGGTGATCTGTTGTATAGCCTGTACTGTAATTCTTTTATGGTGCATACAAAAATTTCCATGGGTACAGAAATATCTGCGTTGCTAAAAGAAATTGAACGTTACATCGACTATTCCAAAAAGATTCGCCGAAGTAATTTTGATCTGGTGCTATACAGGCGAATGCTGATCGAATTGCAGGATGACAACGAAAAATTATCAGGAGAATCTTTTGATGAAAAGCAATTTCTGCAGGATATCAGGAATGCGAAAGATTTATCTGCTGAAATTTTATTCTATATAAATAGTATTAAAACAGCATTTTTTAATCAGCACTACTCGCTTGCAGTTGAGAAATCTATTGAAGCAGAATATGTGCTTCAGGGCGCATTCGGGCAGCTAATGGAATTAGAATACCGCTTTTATACAGCTCTTTCAATTGCTCATGTTTTGCAAAATAAAAACATTCATTTTCCCCATAATTTGAAAAAACGCTTCTCAGCACATGTATCTAAAATTAAAAAGTGGGCAGATAATTCAGCCGAAAATTTTCAGCAGCATTTATTCCTTTTACAAGCGGAAGCTGCAGCAATTAAAGGAGAAGCTGCCAGCTGTGCTAATCTTTATGAAAAAGCCATATCCACTGCAGTAGAAAATAAGTTCTATCATATAGCTGCTATTGCCTGTGAACAAGGTGCAAAATATTATTTAAGATTAAAACAACCACGGGTAGCGGTTACCTATATCAGCGATAGCCTGAAATATTATGGAAATTGGGGTGTGCTTAAGAAAACAAATCATTTGTTTAATGAGTACAGAAATCTACTGGAAAATTTTGATGTATTAAAATTCGGCCCCCCAGGCATAAAAAGTGAAAATCCACAAAATGATATTTCGTCGGCATTGGACATGGATACCGTGCTACGAGCATCACAGGCTTTATCAAGTGAGATTCGTTTAAGCAAGCTGATACAAACAATAATGAGTGTTGCTATTGCCAATGCAGGGGCGGAAAAAGGGCTGTTCATCATGGAAAACAATGACCAGCTTTTTATCCAGGGAGAAGGAAACAGCGAAAATCCGGATTACCCGGTAATGCAAAACATTGCACTGGACAACCATCCCGGAATTGCCCACTCGGTGATCCGCTACGTCCGGCGGACATTAAAACATGTCCTGTTAAATGATGCGCAAAAAGATGAAAACTTTATGAACGATCCATATATCATTCATAAAAAGGTACGCTCTTTGTTATGCATCCCTGTTTTGAATAAAAATGTTCTCAAAGGAATCCTTTATCTTGAAAACAACCTGACTGATAATGCTTTCACACAGGACCGGATAGAATTGCTCAATATGCTGAGTAGTGAAATGTCTGTATCAATTGAAAATGCGCAATTGTATGAAAAGCTGGCTCAGGCTAACCGGCAACTGGAAGAGTACAGCAAGTCTCTTGAAGTTAAGGTGCAGGAGCGAACACAGGACCTGCAGACCCGAACCAATGAGCTCGAAAAGACCAACAGGCAACTGGAAAATGTCCTGGAAAATCTTCAAAAAACACAAAACCAGCTTATCCATGCTGAAAAAATGGCTTCACTTGGTGAGTTAACTGCCGGCATCGCACACGAAATTAAAAATCCTTTGAATTTTGTAAATAATTTCTCAGAAGTTACAGTTGAACTTTTGCAGGAATTGCAGGAAAATCTGGATAAAATAAATGAGAAAATCAGTCCTGAAATTTTAGAAGACAATACGCTTCTGATGACAGATATACAATCCAATCTTTCAAAGATAACACATCATGGCAAAAGGGCTGACAGTATTATTCACAGCATGATGCAACACGCCCGTGGGTCATCGGGACAAAAAGAAGCAACGGATATTAACACACTACTGGAAGAATCAGTCAATTTAGTCTATCACGGGATGCGTGCGCAGGACAGTACTTTTAATATTGATATCACAAAACAGCTGGATCCGCAGGCAGGTTCCATTAACATTGTTCCCCAGAATATCAGCCGGGTACTGCTCAACATTATCAATAACGGTTGTTTTGCGGCCTATGAGAAACACCGGGAAAACAGAAAAGAGAATGCCACATTGCTGGTTTCGTCAGAAAAAAAGCAGGATTATGTGGAAATCAGGATTAAAGACAACGGAGCGGGAATTCCAAAGGACAGTATTAAAAAAATATTTAATCCATTTTTTACAACAAAACCCACCGGTAAAGGTACAGGTTTAGGTTTGTCTATCAGCTACGATATTATTACCAAAGAACACAATGGCTCTATATCTGTAAATTCGGAGCCGGGGAAATATTGCGAGTTTGTAATTAATCTCCCGAAATAAGTTAAACTTCGGGTGTCCTTTGTTCATTGCTTATTTTAGTATGTTTAAAATAATCCAGCTGCATTACGTAAATCATAGCTCCAAAAACACCCCAGGCAAAACTGATCACAATATGTTCAAGACTGGCTGTATAGGCCGGATGAAATCCACGTGGTATTTCCAGAATAACAGTAAATAAAAGCATCCATAATAAAACGTGTGAAGTTTTATTTTTTATTTTCCGTGAGCGGTTTACATACTGGGAAATCAAATATCCAACCATAGCAAAAGCAGCAAAATACTCCACAAAACGGTAGATGGACATGGTGTAAGACCGTTGCAGTTTATAATCTGAGAAAACTGAAAAGCTGAACGATCCATGGGGCATTTCAATCGGCCACTGACTGAGCAAAACCAGGTAAATTGCAAATAGCGGTATTATTTTATTTAAAGATCGTAATTCAAAACGTTTATCATTTGAAAGTTTATATCCAAATCTCATACGAGCAGCGGCTAAAAGGTTTATTAAAAAAGTAAAAAACAAAATCCGTTGCGGGTATTTAATCAAAGATGGAAAAACCCCAATTAAAAACCAGCCGTTTAGCAGAATTAAGAAAAGAACGTTGTAAAATATCATCTTTGCCGGTAAGCGGTTTATATAAATTTCACTGATTAAAATGGCGCCTATTATTCCTAATAACAATAAAAACCAGAGCCTGTCCACTTCATATCCTGCAGCAAAACTGCTTAACCATAACAGCGGTATCAGTAAAAACACTATATTCATGACCGGGATCCCCATGTGGAGTAAAGTCGCGCTTCTTTTTTGAAAATAATTTTTCACAAACATGTGCCCATAGCAGCCAATGAAGGTTCCTGCCGTATTTGTTAAAACGTCTTTAATATCAGGATTGCGGGTGGGTATAAAAAACTGGTTTATTTCTATAAATGCACTGAATAAGAACCCAAAAAGTATTGCATATAAATAAATATGCCTGCCAGACAACACCGGAAAAAGTAAAAATCCAACCGGAATAAAAAGTATAACATTTTTTATTGTGTCACTAAACTCCCAACCCCAGTTTGTAAGCTTATTAATGTGGCTTAAAGAATAATTAAACGGGGCCAGCGTAAACAGTAAAATTACCACCATTATATAGAACAAAAGAGCCGCTCCCAGAACCCGGGGCTTTATTTTCTCGAAATAAAAATGATCCATAATGTTATACAAACACTGGAAATAATCTTCCCTTATTTGCCTAAAAAACCCTTTCCTTATTTTCTTTTTCAGCTTCCATTTTGTGGATTTTAATATCAGAAATATGTTTGATACAATGCAATGAAATGTTTAAAATCAGCCCTTTTAATTGAAGGATTTACAATGAAAAAGAGAATTATTAAAGATTACCTGATGATCGCTTTCGGGGCTTTAATCATGGGACTCTCCATCGGTGTATTTATGATTGATACACGTGTAGTACCGGGGGGCGTGTCAGGCATTGCCATGGCGTTACATTTTTTAAGTGATGAAAGTATTCCGGTGGGTCTTATGTTGTGGATCATGAATATCCCGTTATTTATCTGGGGTGTAAAAGAGTTGGGCTGGGGCTTTGCAATCAGAACTATTTTTGGTTTTACAATCAGTGCCTTCTCTATTGATTTATTCCATGGCGATGTGCCGGGATTAACATTTCTTGCACTCAATAAAAGTGAAGCAATAGTTGACCTTCAGCAAAATGATTTTTTATTTCTTATTGTAATTGGTGCTGTACTTTTAGGAGTAGGCATGGCATTTGTATTAAAACATAAAGGTACCACAGGCGGTGCCGATGTTGTGGCAGCCATTCTGCAAAAACGTTATGGTTACAAGCCCGGAAATGCCATCATGGTTATGAATATATTAATAATTCTTTTTGCCACACTTATCATTTACCAAAAGCAGCTTTCGCATTTCAGGCCACCCATTTCTCTGGCTTTTTACGCGTTGTTGTTGACTTTTATTATCTCAAGAATTGTTGATATTTTTCTCGATGGTTTTGATTATGCACGGTCAGCCATGATCATTTCCGACAAAAGCAAGGAAATTGCAGATGCTATCATGCATAAACTAAGCCGCGGGGCAACAGCATTGAATGGCCGTGGTCTTTACCTGAATAGTGAACGTGACATTATCATGACCATCATTACACGAAGGGAACTTACACTACTAGAAGAACTTATCCGCAGCATTGACCCAAAGGCTTTTGTGGTAATAAGCACCGTTCATGAAGTTTTAGGTGAAGGTTTTAAACGCAGAATCTAAAACCTTCCAAAAAAAATGCACTAACTTAGTCTTTTATGAAACCTGAGTGATGCCAGGGTAAATGTCACCAGTCCGAATATCCCCATTGCCAGTGTTTCATTTAAAAGATAAACAAGGGGTGTGCCTTTTAAATAAATTTCACGGATTATCACAATAAAGTACCTGAGCGGATTAAGATAGGTCACCACCTGGACCCAATCCGGCATATTCTGTATCGGAATAAAAAATCCTGAAAGAAGAATTGCAAAGATGGCAAAAAACCAGGCAATAAACATTGCCTGCTGCTGGGTTTTGGATACAGTCGATGCGAAAATGCCCAATCCCAGAGTGCTTAAGCTAAACAGGATACTAAGGGCAAACAGCAAAACAATGCTGCCCTTAACCCATATTCCAAAAATTAAGCCCCCGGCAAGAATACCTACCAGCATTAAAAGAAAAGCAACAATGATAAAAGGTATTATTTTTCCAAGGATCAGTTCGTAGTTTTTGATAGGTGTTACCATCAGTTGCTCAAGTGTCCCGATTTCTTTTTCGCGGACAATACTCATGCCGGTTAGAAAGGCAGTAATCATGGTCAGCAGGACAGCAATAATCCCGGGAATTATATTATTTTTGCTTTCAAGACTGGCGTTGTATAGCATGCGTGGTTCAATCTGCGTTAAATGCATCTTGCTTAAAACTTGCGGTGCCACGCCGGCATCCTGGAGCCATTCTATTTGCAATTTGCGTGCGATCTGGCTTACATACGCTGTAGCCACACCTGCAGAATTCCCGTCCACACCGTCTATCAATGCCTGAACGACCGGGGCATGTGCTGATCTTAAATCACGCTCAAAATTTTCAGGAATTATTATGGCAACTTTGATCAATCCTTCATCCAGTTTTTTTTGAGCAGCTTTTTCAGATTCAAGATTGTACATGTAGATAAAAGAGCTGGTTTTATCAAATGCATCAATAATCCTGCGGCTGGCGCTGCTTTTATCATAATCCACAACACCCAGCGTAACATTTTTTACATCGGTTGTTATGGCAAAACCAAGCACAACAATCTGTATAAAAGGCATAACAAAGATAATTCCTATAAATGCTTTCTCCCGAAGTATCTGCCGGAATTCTTTTTGAACAAGATATAATACACGATGCATTTTTATTCTTTCTTATTTTATCTCAAAATTTGTTAGTTGAACAATTTGTAATTCCCGCTCTTTACTCGAGATGTGTACTGAATTTTTTCATACTTACCCCAAGTAAGACAAGTGAGATAAGCGCCAGTGCTCCTGCCTGTTTATACAATTCTGAAATTCCCACGCCTTTTAACATTATCGAACGGATAATTTCCAAAAAATGCGTCGCCGGAATCAGCCTTGAAACAAATTGCAAAGGCAGCGGCATACTGGCTATCGGGAAAATAAATCCACTCAGCATTATTGTTGGTAAAATTGTTACGACCAGTGTTGCCATCATGGCAATCTGCTGACTTTTTGTAATTGTGGAGATCAGCAGCCCAAAACTCAGCCCGGTAACAACATACAAAATCATCATCAGGTTTAGGAGTACAACCGATCCCGCAACAGGTACACCAAACCAGAAATGCCCGATAACCAGGATCATCAATCCCATCAGGAAACCGATCATCATGTACGGAAGTACTTTACCAATAATAATATGGATGGGCTTTACAGGACTGACCAGGATCTGCTCCAGAGTGCCGTTTTCCTTTTCACGAACGATCGCGATACTTGTAAGAAGTGCACATATCAATAGGATGATAACCGCTATCAACCCCGGGACAAAGAAATAAGCTGACTTCATATCCGGATTATAAAGCAATCGCGGTTCAACACTTAACGGCTGAATGACAAAATCGTTGTGATCCAAATTATATAGATTGGCAACCATATTCAGATAATTGTTGATGTAGTTTGCAGCATTGGGATCGCTGGCATCAATCAGCAACTGTACTTTAGTCTGGGGTTGATGGTCCAGTTTTCGTGCGAAATCATACGGAATCACCACAATACAATTCGCCTGGCGCATCTGGAACAATGACTCCAGATTATTATAATCTGGATCAACACTGACTATGCGGAAAAAATTAACTGAGATTATCTTTTCAATAAAGTCACGGCTCTGCGGTGTTTTAGAATTATCCACGATGGCAGTTTTAATATTCTGCATTTCAAGATTAATGGCATAACCAAAAAGGATAAGCATCATTACCGGCATCAGAAAAATGATAATAAGTGTCTGTTTATCCCGCAAAATATGCCGGAATTCTTTTTTTATGATACTGCTTAATGTCTTATTCATTCGCTGCTCCGCCCTGCACTGCTTTCAAGAATACATCATTCAGGTTATCCGCTGAATATTTTATTTTAAGTTCGCGTGGCTTTCCCATCGCTTCTATTCTGCCGTCCTTCATAATACTCAAACGATGACAGTATTCTGCTTCATCCATAAAATGCGTCGTAACAAAAACTGTTTTTCCCTGTTCCACTAACTCATAAATCAATAACCAGAAATTTCTTCGCGAGACAGGATCCACACCACTTGTTGGTTCATCAAGAAAAATGATTGGCGGATTATGAAGTAAGGCAGTACTCAAAGCCAGGCGCTGTTTCCAGCCAACAGGCAGAGATTTTGTCAGGTGGTCGGCCTGTTGATTGAGATTTAAGTAATCCAAAAGCTCTTTAGTACGATCAGATATTTCTTTACGTGACAATCCGTAAACACCACCATAAAATTCAATATTTTCACGTACTGTTAAATCTTCATACAGGGAGAATTTTTGACTCATATAGCCAATGTGCTGTTTTATTTTTTCATATTCTTTATAAATATCAAACCCCGCAACAGTTGCTTGTCCCGATGATGGCAGTAACAAACCGCAAAGCATCCTGATTGTGGTTGTCTTACCGGCACCGTTTGCCCCCAGGAATCCAAATATTTCACCCTTTTCAACCTGGAACGAAATATCATTTACTGCTTTGAAGTCCCCAAAAATTCTTGTCAGATTTTCAACTTCAACTGCGTAACCGTTGCTTCTCATACCTGCTCCTTCTGTTCGTGCATCAAATCAAGAAAAATATTTTCAAGATTTGCATTGGACTGTGCAGGCTCTTCATCATCTTTCAGATATGCTTTAAGGAAATTGCGCATTTCATTGATCCCCATTTTATTACGATCAATTACATGAACGCCGTCTGCAAACAACTGGATATCTTTTTCTTCCATAACTGATTTTAAATTATTAAACAAAATATGCGGGACTTCTGAAGCGATTTTATAAATGTTATAAGGAAAATCAGCAATAATTTTATCGGGAGCATCCAGTGCCAGAATATTGCCTGCATAAATAAGTGCAATTCTGTCGCAACGTGCTGCTTCATCCATATATGGTGTAGTGATAACCTGTGTAATGCCCTGATCGCGCAGGGTACCGAGAATGTTCCAGAATTCAAGCCGGGAAACCGGATCGACACCAAAAGTTGGTTCATCGAGAATCATTATTTCCGGTTCGTGCATCAGCATACAAGATAGCGCCAGCTTTTGCTTCATCCCGCCCGAAAGCGCACCGGCAAACCGTTTTTTAAAAGGTCCCAGTCTTGAAAAATTATATAACCGTTCCAGCCGCTGATGCTGCTTTTCTTTGGGAACATTGAACAGATCACCGAAGAACAACAGGTTTTCTTCAACGCTTAAATCCTGGTATAAACTGAAACGCTGCGGCATATACCCGACATGGCTGCGGACAAAAGCATTATTGCTAACCACATCCCTGTCCATAAAAAGGATATTGCCTTCATCAGGAAAAAGTAACGATACAATCATGCGCATCAGCGTTGTTTTGCCAGCCCCGTCAGGTCCGATCAAACCAAAGATTTCACCTTCATTTACCTGAAAACCAACCCCCTTTAAGGCTTTTATTTCACCATAATTTTTATGGATATTTTCTACCTTTATAGGAATCATATCAGCTATCCTGCCCGATAATTACGTCCACCGGCATTCCAATCTTCAAACGACCGTCTTTGTTGTCTATCCTGATTTTTACAGCATACACCAGGCTGGTGCGTGTTTCATCCGTTAAAATAGTTTTTGGTGTAAATTCTGCTTCACTGGAAATCCATTTAACTGTACCATTCAGGTCTTCAGATATCCCATCGACCTGGACAGAGACCGATTGCCCTAATTTTACCCGATTTAAATCTGCCAACGGCACATAGATTGTAGCATCCATTTCGTCTAAATCGGCTACATCAAACATAACCGACCCCGGACCAACTAGCTCTTTAAGATTGCGGTAACGATTAAGAATGATTCCGTTTACGGGTGCGACAATTCGACTATCGTTAAGGTTTAGCTTAGTAAGGTTAATCGCGGCATTAATTTGTGCCCGTTTATCAGACATGGCGTCAATACTGGCTTTAACCGATTCTATCTGCGATTTTAAAACTTCATTTTGCGTTGTTAGCTCATCCAGTTTCTGTGTTGTTGCTGCTCCATTGCTAACAAGATCTTTAGTTTTTATAATTAAATCTTCATTCAATTTTAGCTGGGCGTTTAATTGCTTTACCTGCGCCTGCATGCTTCTAACATTGGCTTCCAATTCTCCGAGTTGTGCAGTTTGCTGTTGTTCCTGGATATGTAAACGGTCCTTCTCAATTACTGCCAAGTCCTGGTTTGCAATAACACGATCGCCTTCATCTGCAAACAGCGAGTCAATCTCACCATTTGTTTTTGCTGCCACTTTTATTATATCAACTTCCAGCCGACCGTTAAATTTAAAGGCATTTTCATTATTATCCGAACAACCGGCTAACACAATGCCTACAATAAAGATGATTAAATTTTTCATTAGTTTATACTCCAGTTTGAAATAGGTTGTCCACTTAAATAATCAATTTCATTTGCTTTAAGATTTAGCATAATCAGACTCTGCTGTTGGTTTAACTCGGCTTGTGACAATTCCAGATTGGCATCATTAAAATCGCTGACAGACAGTTGGCCTTTTTCAGCATTTATTTCAATAATGCGCATTTTTTCGCTGGCCACTCTAACAGCTTTTTTAGCCACTACATATTGTTCGTTTAATGATTTATAGTCTCTTTCTGCTTTATTGTACTTCAGATCCAGCTGATCTTTTAAAGATTGTTCACGATATTTTAGAGCACTTCTCTGTAATTTAACAGCATCTACACGCGCCTGGTCAGCACCCCAGCTCCATAAATCCCAGGATAAGCCAACATTCCAAACACCGTATGCCATCCATTCATTATTTATAAAATCAACACCCGGTTTACCATATTTCAAGGAAGCGCCAATAAACACTTTAGGATAGAACTCTGATTTTTTCAGCGACTCCACTGACGCAAGCATGTCCTGACGAAATTTTAATGATTGAAACGAATTTTGTGCTTCAAAGCTATAGTCTGCGTAATGCGGATTCACATTTTCTGCAGATTCCTGCGGTTTGATATCAGCCCCTGTTAAAGATTTAAGTATCTGCCGCCAGTTATCTAAAATGGTGGCACTGCGTATTAATTGCTGTTTAATATTTGTTCGTGCCAGTGAAAGGGATAATGTATCTAAGGCTAATGCCATTCCATTATTCAACAAAGATTTAACCCGGCCCGCCTGCACATCATTTCTTTTTAGAGCATCATTTAATGTTTTAATATTCAGTATAAAAAACTGCACGTTTCGGTAAGCCTCAATGGTATTATAAGCAATATCCTTTTCTGTTTGCAGTTGATCTGTTTTTGAAATTTTATATTCAAATTCTTTAACCCGTTGTGCTTCTGTTTCGGCAAATCCACTGAATAAAATATACTTAGCGTTTATGCTGCTTTCGTACGTATCATAAACACCTAATGATATATCGCGGGCAGGACTAATAGGCGTTGCCGGGAAATTGATGGTCGCCACATCAGTAACATGTCTGTAAGAAGCATCAAAAGAAACTGATGGAAGCGCATCTTTTTTTAATGCATCCCACTCCTGCCGCGCCGCTGCACTTTCATCTTGTACCGCCTTAATTATATTGTTATTGTCCAGAGCCAATTGAATGGCTTCATTGAGTGATTGTGGCTGAGCAACATTCACCACAAGGAATAACATAGATAGAATCTTAATAATTCTCATAAGCTTTCCTAAGGTTTAATCCCATTTAATAAAACGTTAATAATTTCATTTTTTCTTTGATTGATAAACATTTCCCTGTTAAAAGAAGGATCATTGTTTAAAAAAACACTTATCATTGGTTCGGCAATAAAAAAGAAAACACAGGATCCTAAAAGTGTGATAAGCAGATGCCTGGGATCGACAGGCTTGATTTGCTTTGTTTCTACAGCGTTCTTTGCGGCAACTATAAAGCTATGTGGCAACATATAATTTTCCGCAGCAATTGCATTTTTAAAGGTATTTGCAGCTACTTCACCGCCCTGGCCAAGTTCGCGAATAATAAACAGTGGAATACGCGGATTGTTTTTTATCAGGTCAATGTATTTATTCACAAACGTGTGTACTTGCGTTTCGAACGATTCTTCGGATGTAAAGATCTGATGCAACTCTTCAAAAACATGTTTAAAAACTATCTCGAAAACATGCGCATAAAGTTTTTCCTTACTTCGAAAATAATAATGAAGCATCGCTTTATTAATCTCTGCTTTGTCTGCTATTTCCTGCATTTTTGTTCCATGCAATCCTTTTTCAAGAAATATATCCATTGCAGCCTGTAAAATTTTTTCTTCCGTGCTCATTTATCCATCCGGATTAACTATATAATTTAACCAATTGGTTAAATATAGTTTTTAGAAATCAAATATCAAAATATTTTTTTTGTTATTAGCTTAAATTTATGGTTTGTGGTATGTATATTTTACACATATATTATTGTTATTCTTAAATTTAGCATGGTTCTTTCGCAACCCAGAAAAAGTTTTTATGAAAATAACAAGAAGCTTAACACTCACATTACATGGTCTCAGCAGCCTTGCTATGGCTGTAATTGCATTCGAACTACCGCTGAATCTCGTTCTGAATATTGACCAGCATGTTGTATTTGTTATTTATATTTCAGCAACTATTGTATTTTTTGCTGATTTTCTGAACAACCTGCGTGAATATAAATACAGGATGAAATTTCCGGATAAAGCAGAAGTTCTGGACCAGGAACATAATATTTTTCTTTTAACAATTGATCTTATTGCTACAATTCCTTTCGGCTTACTAAGTGATACATCAACTTTTGGATTAATCCAACTGATAAAAATTATCCGGATAGGACAATATCAATCCTTTTGGAACAAAAAGGCTATTCGTTTTTCTGATTACCAGCGTCTGGCTTTTTTTGCTTTCTGGATCATGATTATTACACACTGGATGTCCTGTGGATGGCTTTCACTGCACACCTATGCAGGAATTTCAGACAACCTGACACTTTACATTCGTTCCTTATACTGGAGTGTTGTTACTTTAACTACCGTTGGTTATGGCGATATCGTACCAATTAATAATGCAGAAACGGCTTATTCGATGCTGGTAATGCTGTTTGGTGTTGGTATCTATGGTTATGTTATTGGTAATATTGCCAACATTTTATCTAAACGTGATCCTGCAAAAGTTGCTTTCCAGAAAAATATGGATAATCTGAAAGCTTTTGTACGTTACCGTGAATTGCCGATGGGTTTGCAAAACCGGATTCGCGACTATTATGCATATCTTTGGAAAAAAAGACTTGGTTATGACGAACTTTATTTCCTGAATAATTTACCATCCGGTCTAAAACGCGAAGTTGAGATGCATTTGAAACGCCGAATCATCGATCGTATCCCCTTATTTAAAGAGACAAACAATGCCTTTTTAGATGACATCGCCCAGCATTTAAAACCGGCAATCTATACGCCCGGAGATATAATCATTCATGAAGGTGATGAAGGTCAGGAAATGTACCTGGTAATTAAGGGTCGTTTAAAAGTCTACAAAAATGAAGATCCCGAAAAACAATTTCTGATCAAAGATGGTGATTTTTTTGGTGAACTCGCCTTACTGAACAATAAACCGCGCAATGCCAATGTTCAATCGATTACTTATTCTGATGTATATGTATTAAAAAGAGAAGTATTTGAGATGGTTTTAGCAAAGCATCCGGGGCTTGCTAAAAAAATCAAAGAAACAGCTGCAGCACGAAGTTAGTCTGAACTTTTATCCTTAAAAATATCTTTGGCTACCTGCCTGTATGCATCACGAAACGGAACACCCTGCTCAACAAGTTTATAAGCTTTTTCCGTGGCATATAATTCATCGGTCATATGTTCCTTCGCACGTTTAGTATCCACAGCTAATTCAGCAATCAATGATGTCATTATTGTCAGGCAATCTTTTGTAAGCTGGAATGATTTTAAAACAGCTTCTTTGCTGTTCTGAATATCGCGATGGTAACCGCTTATTAAATTTGCTGTAATATTTTGCAGAAGATTCTGGTAGCTGTTAACTATATGGTAATTGGAGCGGACCAACTCCAAAACATCCGGATTCATTTTTTGCGGCATAATTGAACTTCCTGTGCAATATTCTGCCGGAAGCAAAAATATGCCCCAGTCAGGCATACTCAGGAAAATCAGGTCTGCTGCACAACGATTCAGATCAAACATGATCTGACTTAAACTATGCAAAATTAAGGATTCAAATTTTCCACGGCTCAGCTGCGCATAAACCGGGTTTTGCTGTACTTTATCAAACCCCAGCTCATTTGCGGTAAATTCACGGTCCAGATTTAATGGAACGCCATAACCTGCAGCTGTTCCCAGCGGTGATTGATTTATTGTCTTCAGGACAGTTTGAACCAGCAGCTTGTTGTCTTCAGCAGCATCGGCAAATGCATCCGACCACATTTTTATGCCGGAAGGCATAGCTTTTCGAGTATGAGTAAATCCCGGAATTGCAACATTTTCGTATTTGCCACCAAAGTTTCTGAATGCTTTTTGCAGGCCATCTATCAATATATCAATTTCATTTAATTCGTCACGGTAATACAATCTTAAGGCTGTTAAAACCTGGTCATTGCGAGATCTTCCGGTATGGATTTTTTTACCAACATCGCCAAGTTTAGCTGTAAGATAATTTTCTATAGCAGTATGGCAGTCTTCATCTGAAGCTTTTATCTTAAACTTTCCTGAAGCATCAAGCTCAGTAATTTTTTTTAATCCTTGAAGCAAACTCTCAAGTTCGTTATCCGACAAAATTTTAATTTTATGAAGCATACGGGCATGCGCTGCTGATGCAATACAATCGTATTTTAACAGTTGCTGATCTAAAACATAATCATTCCCAACTGTAAATTCTTCAACATTTTTTGCAGGTGCTATGCCCTTTTGCCATAATTTCATCAAACGGTCCCGAAATGATAACTGATGTTTATTCCTGATTTCTCCACTCGTAAGGAGCTTTCTTACGCAGAACAATATTATGCGCCTTAAGACGCAGCGAGTTGATATTTATGAAGCCACGCGCATCTTCCTGGTTATAACCACCCTCGACTTCCATACTCGCCAATTCCTGGTTATAAAGTGATGTCGGCGATTCACGCGCAATCACATAGGCATTGCCTTTGTACAAAGACATGGTCACTTTACCATCAATAGCTTCCTGGCTTTTTTCAAATGAGCTGAAAATAAAGTCCATCTCCGGAGAATACCAGAATCCATTATAAATCAGTTCAGAAAATTTTGGTCCAAGCATATTACGCAGACGCATAACTTCTTTGTCCATAGCAATCGCTTCAAGATCTTCATGCGCTTTCCAAAGAATTGTTCCACCCGGAGACTCATAAATACCACGTGATTTAATGCCAACAAAGCGATTTTCAACAATATCAATACGACCTATTCCATTTTCACTGCCCAATTCGTTTAGATACATGAACAGCTCAAGCGGATCGGTTTTTTCAGTATCATCTTCGGCGTTATAAACACGCACCGGATAGCCGTCTTTAAATTCAATTTCAATAACTGTTTCTTTATCCGGAGCATTTTTGGGAGATTTGGTGATGCTGTATATATCTTCTGTTGCAATAAAACGCGGATCTTCAAGAATACCGGCTTCATGACTGATATGAAAAAGATTTTCATCTTCGCTGTAAGGTTTTTTCAGAGTAGCTTTTACAGGAATATTTTGCTCTTCCGCATAAGCGATCATATCGCTGCGGCCTTTAAACTGATCAAGAAATTCGCGGTCTTTCCAGGGAGAAATGATTTTAACATTTGGAAACAATGCATAATAAGTTAGTTCAAATCGTACCTGATCATTTCCTTTGCCGGTTGATCCGTGTGATACAAGATTGGTGCCTTCAACCTGAGCAAGCTCTACCTGCCGTTTGGCAATTAGCGGACGGGCTAAAGCTGTACCAAGCAGATAACGGCCTTCGTATACTGCATTCCCGCGCAATGCGGGGTAAATAAAATCCGTAACAAATTCATGACGTAAATCTTCAATGTATGTTTTCAGAGCGCCGGTTTTTTCTGCTTTTTCGCGAATGAGATCAAAATCTTCGCGCTGGCCGACATTTGCGACATAACATATTACATCATAACCTTTATTGATCAGCCACTTTAATATGACAGACGTATCAAGCCCGCCACTATAGGCTAAAATCACTTTTTCTTTGGCCATTGGTTTTCCCCTTTATGTTTCAATTCATCCGGCAAATTTATGCAGATAAAATCCCTAAACAAAATTAAATAAGATATTTACCTGCCATTTTCTTAATAATTAATGAATATCTTTAAAATGAGCTGAATCTTTGAAAGTTTTGCCTATTATTTAAGCTATTTAATCAACTTCAGGATTTGTTTAAAAACATCACCTTCAGCTACCTCCTGCAGCTCATAAAGACACATTTCCACACTGCTTAATTTGATTCCCGTATCGCGCATTTTTTGCAGTGCAATATTTTTATTTTCCAAAGTCCGCGATGAAACTGCATCCGCTACAATCTCAACTTCATACCCCAGATCAAACAGTTCCATTGCTGTCTGATAAACACAAATATGAGTTTCAATACCGACAATCAAAACCTGGACACATCCGGTATCTTTAAGCTTTTTCAAAAAGGGTTTGTGTTTTGCACAACTGAAAGTCATCTTTGCCAGCGGTTCAATTCCGTTTAACTCTTCAGCAATATCAGGGACTGTAGGACCCAATCCGTCAGGATTCTGCTCAAGCCAGATAATCGGTAAACCCAGAATACGGGCACCTTTTATCGTTTTTTTTACATTATTGAAAAGCTTTTCATGTTCATAGACAAGTTGTGCAAGCTTTCCCTGAATATCCACAACTACCAGCGCTGTTTTTTCCTTATTAAGCATTTTCACCTGCCGTTTCTAATCTTCTAAAAGTTCTATTAATTCATCATAATTACGGATTTCATATGTGGGAATAATGCCATCATACAATTCTTCTGCCGAAGGATTATACCAGCAGCTGTCAATGCCATATTCAATGCCACCAAGAATATCCGATCCGGGATTATCACCAATTATCATTACAACTTCCTTTGGCGGATTGTTAATTCTTTCAAAAGTAATATCAAATATTTCTTTCTGCGGTTTTGCAAACCCGACTTCTTCAGATATTATTATCTCTTCAAAATAGGGCGTAATTACTGCACTCAGGAAACGCGGGCGTTGTACAGACTTCAGCCCGTTTGTTATTAAAACAAGCTTATATTCTGTGGCCAGTTTTTTAATCAGTTCTTCCGCACCATCAAGAAGCTCATGTTCCCTGCCCAGGTATTCCAGGTAAAGCTCACTGGCTTTTTGCGCATCCGCCAGTATATTATTCTCTTCAAAAAAATTATAAAAACGCTGGTACGGAATTTTATCCTGTTTAATCTCAGCACGTTCATAACGCTTCCAAAGAAAGGTATTTATTTCCTGATAACTTTGATAGTAACTTTCCCTGAAGTTTATGCGAAGATTTTTAAAAGTGTTTCTAAGTGCTTGTTCTTGTGCTTTTTCAAAGTCAAACAGGGTACCGTCCGCATCAAACAAAAGCCAGCTGTATTTCATTGTTAACATATCCTTAAAATTATTTTGCAAGTTTTTTGAATTTCATTTTGTCTGAGATAATAAAGGCCATGGCAAGAATAATTAAACGGCAATTTAAAAAGAAAGGATACATCATGAAAGTAACAAAGATTTTATCAGCATCAATAATAAGTTTGTTTTTAGCAGGCAGTATTTTCGCTCAACAGGGTCCGCGAAACGGAGATATGCGTCAACGGTATGATGAGAAACGCGGTCCGCGTCATGCACAGATGATGGAAAATCTCGGATTAAACGATGAGCAAAAAGCGGAAATAGAAAAGATTCATACGGAAAACATGAAAGAATCTTTACAGATCGGCAACCAGATTGGTGAAAAAGAAGCCCAGCTGCGCACTCTTGAAACAGCAGACAAGGCAGACTTGGACAAAATTAATAAAGTGATCGATGAAATTGGCAGTTTAAGAACTAAAATGGAAAAAATGCATGCCCAGACAAAACAAAAAGTGCGTGCTTTATTAACCGATGAACAACGTGTAAAATTTGATGCACAACCGGGATTTCGCCCCCACGGTCCCGGAAAAGATAAAGGCCCCCACGGCAAACGCATGATGGACGAGTAAACTTCTACATCCCCCACAAAAAGGCTGCTCTGGCAGCCTTTCCTTTTTATTAGCCTTCAGATTTTACAGGAATGACCCACTTTTCAAGAACATCAAAAATTCCCTGTACAGCCAATGCAAGTAAAGCAGCAGGAACTGCTCCTTCAAGAATAAGTCCCAAATCATCAAGCCTGATCCCTGTCAGAATAGGCTGGCCATATCCACCTGCACCAATCAAAGCTCCCAATGTTGCGGTACCCACATTGATCACGGATGCTGTTTTAATTCCGGCAAGAATTGATCGTGCAGCCAGCGGAAGCTCAACAAAACGCAGTTTCTCCCATCGCGTCAGACCAATAGCAACCGCTGATTCTGATATCGAAACCGGAATATCCTGAATGCCGCTGTAAGTGTTACGAATGATCGGCAAAAGACTGTAAAGAAAAAGAGCCATCATTGCCGGCTCGGCGCCAATACCCAACAATGGAATCATAAAAACAAGGATCGCCAGCGATGGGATTGTTTGAATAATACCGGCAATACTTAAAATGATCCGTCCTGTTCTTTTTAATTTTACAGCCAAAACACCAAGTGGCAGAGCTATAATTATTGCTGCAGACAGTGACAAAGAGACAAGAAGCAAGTGTTCCAGAGTTCTTTTAATCAAACGGTCCCGGAACGTAACTTTATTGCTTGAAACAGAAATTCCAAAATGGGTATTAACAAAATCACCGGCAACATCCATAGAAGGAATTTTGTCAATTTTTGCCCGGGCATTCATTTTAACCATTTCTGCTGCATTGATTTGGCCAGCAAGCAGGTGCAATGTTTTGCCGATTGCCGGATCCTGTTGAAGGAGATCTTTTCGGACAAGATACAGTGCCTGATACTCAGTGAAATGGTTTAAATTATCTTTAAGAACCTGCAGATCATAATAAAGGATTTCAGCATCTGTGGAATAGAGATCAATCACATCCAATGCACCCGATGCCAATCCCCGATAAGCAAGATCATGGTCCAGGCCCTGAACGTTTTTTTGTGGCAATTGATATGATCTTTGTAAAGCCGGCCAACCATCTGCCCTGTCCATAAATTCGTTGGTAAAACCCAAAACCAATTGCGGATGTTTGTTCAGATCAGAAATTTCACTAATGCTAAGCTCCCCGGAACGGTTTTTCAGCATACCCAATGCATAAGTATTATTGAAACCCAACGGACCAACTACAGCAATTCCAAGGCTGTCCAGTTTATTTAAAACTTCGCTGAAATCAAACAACTTTTCTGCTGCAAAAATCTCCTGGCTTATTGTTCCGCTATATTCAGGATACAAATCAATTTCACTTTTCAGAAGGGCGTTCCACAACACACGGGTACCACCCAGTCCGGCACGGTGATCAACATTAAAACCTTTATCTTTCAGAAGCATACCGGCGATGTCAGCAAGAATAATGTTTTCTGTGAATTTTTTTGAAGCAACTACTATGTCACTTGCCTGGGTGCTAAATACCAATACTAAAATGATTAATAATATTTTCATTCATCAAGCTCCGGTAAATGACTGCGCTGGGCTTTTATAAATTGTGTGACAAAAGTATTTGCCGGTTTAGATATTAGCTCCTTTATTTGACCACTTTGGATAATTTCACCTTTGCTGAGAAGAATGATCTGATTTCCGAGATAAGCCGCTTCGTGTAAATCGTGTGTTACCATTAAAACCGTTTTCTGTAATTTCTTAAAAATCCCTATCATGCTTTCATGCAAATCTGCACGGATAAGCGGGTCTAATGCGGCAAAAGGCTCATCGAGAAGCAATAACTTTGGATCAAGCATCAGCGCACGCATCAGGCTGACACGTTGTTGTTGTCCCCCTGAAAGCTGAGCCGGGTAGCGCTTTAAAAAGTCCGGTGAAAAATGGGTAAGCTCTAATAGTTCCTGCAACCTTTTATTAAGTGCAGATTTTTCCCATTTAAGACGGCGCGCCATTAAAGTGATATTCTGTTCTGCGGTCATATTTGGAAATAAGCCGCCATCCTGGATTACATAGCCTGTTTTGTAGCGTACTGCCTGTATATTTTTTTCTGAGATGATTTCGTTATCAACGGAGATGGTCCCGGATGATGGGATAAGCAAGCGATTGACAAGGCGCAGAATGGTGGATTTACCGCAGCCACTTGGCCCAATCAGGACCGTCGTTTTATTGGGGGTAATTTTAAGGTTAAAATTATTTAGAATTTGCTGGTCTTTGTAAGCAAAAAAAACAGAATCAAAAGTAACCATAAGAAATCAGGATAAAATTATTTGTGCTATTTTGGTGGCTTTACCTAGAAAATCTTCCAGATATTTTTGCGTATCAGTGGCGTTGATATATGTTTCCGAAGTAACAATTGCCGAAATAAATCCTTCAGTATGCCAGTGTGTTCCTTCCGGTAATTTATATTTTGCCAGAGTATTCACATCAGGATACGGCCAGGGATAGACATAATAATAGGGTTGCTGGTAATTATCATCACCGGGTGAAAAACCTACTCCGATTGATTTAGCAGGATCGGATTTTGAATCGATCGATATCATCATCGCATGATCAAAATGATGGGGCCAGCAGCGAATGGGAGAACTGTTTTCAAAATTCGATGATAGTTTTTGCAGCAAAATCTCTGCATTAGCAAATTGAGCACTTAATTCTGAAAAAACCGAAACATTGAAAAGGTGATATTTTTTGCCATCTGCCTGCTCGGTTTCTGGAATTTCGTAGTGGCGACTTAGTGTAAAAGGACTGAAATCAAGATCGTTTTGATTAAACTTTTCTTTTAACCATAAAACAGCCTGCTGCCCTGTTTTATTATCCAGTTTTAATTCATCCAGAATCTGCCCATTCTGGTTCAAAAAAAGATAACACATATCTGCGGGCCTTAAAGCCAGTTTAAACTTTTTCCTGTCTCCAAATTCTTTCCCTGCAAATGCTGATAAATCGTGAATCCATTCCATGTTGGTATGACTGTCGTCTTCTTTCTTCGGAATAAAAGAAATTGCTGTGGAAGCAATAAGCTGAGCAGCCTGATGTATCTGCAGCCGCGCATCTTTAAGTCGTTTCATGTCAACAGGGTTCAGAGTTATCCAGTTCATAAAACTCCTTGTTTATTATTTATTTGCCAGGGTATTTTTATATCATGCTGATATACGGCTGACCCTGTATAAAAAATCCAGATTCGCTTTTTTAACAGTGTAAAGAATGGCTCTATGGATAAAAAGTGTGGCTGTTTTTCCGGTGGACGAATGTTTAAAATCGGTTATCTGCATCAGTTCCTGATCACTGAGATCTGCATATCGGTATAATTTTTCAACTAATGCCCGATCATACATATCATTAATAAACTTTTTACGTTCTGTATCAACAATAAAATCTACATCACTCTCTTTAATTTTGTGCATTTGATCGACGAATCGCCGGTTTGCTTCTATCAATGCCCTGAAGGTTGAAGCATAGGCATCAGCGGTCAATTCGGTCTCTTCCCGGCGTAGTGCTGATTTGATATATAAGATCCGTGTAGAGAGCGTGGAGTCATTTTTATATTTAGAATTAAGTTCCAGGATATTATTATAATCCTTTTCAGTAAGTTGCCTGCTTTCTGCCTTATCAATCTTTAAATACAAGGGTGATCTTAACCATTTCAGAAAACTGTTAACATCGAGCGAATCAGCTTTGGTAAGGAGAAATTTTCTAAAATTTACTTTTAATGAGTCTTTAGAGTATGCTTTATGCGCGGCACTTTGCATTCCATCATAAACCTTTTCACCAACAGCATTTTGTAACGAGGAAAGCTGGACAGAAACTGTTTGCTGAATTGAACCAATGACATTATCAAAATTAAGAGCTGTGATAATTTCATCTATCTGGCTGTTTTGTTTTTCTGCTTCATTATTGCAGGAGATTGTAACCAGGAATAATAAAAGAACAGGAAGTTTTAATTTCATAAAGAATTATCCGTTTTGCGGATTTTTTATTCTGTTTGCCGGAAGGGCTTCATCAGGATGAATCATAAAATCAACATGAAGCCATATTGTCCTGGCAAAACGGAATATTACGGGAATGGCAATCAGGCTAAAACTTCCCAACACAGCTGCAATTTTCCATACAGAAGCATCCACTGCAGTCATTATCATTAAAGTCGGTGCAACGATTAAAGCATATAAAAAATTGCCTATAAAAATTGCAGATGTGAAATATCCTTCCTGCCGTTCAAATTTAAAACCGCAAACAGGACACTCCGTATGCATCTTAAATACACCATAAAACATTTTTCCATTGTTACATTTCGGGCATTTCTGTCCAAGCATTGCACCTGCATTCATATTCTGCTCTCAACGGTTTATAAAATCTATCTTAAACTTATTATTTTCATAAGAAAGCCGGCTTACACTACCAAAATCAATATTAATCCTGAATAAATTTTTAAGTGGGGCTTCAGATATATGGGCAAACAATGTGCGTAATGAACCGCCATGGCTTACAATAACAATATTTTCATAATCCATTTTTATCGCATCATTGAGAAAACCCACCATTCTCTTTGACACATCACGGTAGCATTCACCGTCCGCGGCCCTGCGGTTAACAAAATCTTCAATCCAGAAATCAAATTCTTCTTTAGCAATATCTTTCCATTTCTTCAATTCCCATTCACCAAAATTAATTTCTTTGAGCCTGTTATCGGTTTGAACTTTTCCAATCTGTAAGGCATTGGCAAGCTTATGGCAACGTTGCAATGGGCTTGAGAATACCTGAACAGAATTCAGTTCAGGTAAAATATTTTTAATACGTGACACTTCATCATTAAAACTGTCTTTAACATCTATATCACTTTGGCCGTAACAATGATCCAATTCGATATCTGGTGTCGTATGCCTGATTAGATATATATGCATATTATTTCTTATTCTCAAAGCTGTCTACTGCTTCACGTACAGTATTGAAAGTTTCAAGGATCAAAATAGTGGATGTCATTGTAAGTAACATGTTTACTTTTGGTGAAGGATTGGCAATTTTTAGCTCACCATCACGATGTCTCAATGATGACATCGCTGCAATAATATTTCCAAGTCCCAGACTGTTAATCCAGGGGACGTCATACAAATCCAGTATTACAAATTTTTTCCCGGCATTTATAAGACGCTCGATGCTTTGATTGAACACATCCAGATCCGAACGAGTGTTCAAAAACCCTTTAAGCTCAAGGATTACTAAATTTCGGACAAATTCCTGATTTATTTTCAGCATAAAAAGTGCTTTATTAATGCGAAGTGAATTAATGAAAATTAATTTAAGGAATGTATAGGACAAACTGAAATGGATTTATTCAGCAAAAAAACAGGCTTGGCTGAACAGCTTTGAAATACACTATTCTGAATCACAATGTTAGAAACACCAATTATACTAATCAAAAAGTATTGGATTAGTACCATAATTTGGAGTTCGCAAGATAAAACGGATAAGTTTTTTATTTGATCAACAAAACTTTTTGAGTTTTTTGAAATTTTCCTGCAGAAATTTTTACGATAAAAACACCTGAACCTGCTGCTAAGCCTGAAGAAGCTGCCCCCTGCCATTTAACCGCATATTTCCCCGGGTGCTGATGGGATATCATTTTCTGCCAGACCTGCCTGCCAAGGATATCAAAAATCTGCACATCCACATTATTTTCTACGGGTAAAGAATAGCTGATACTTAGTGTGTTGTTAAACGGATTAGGATAAGCAAGCATTTCAAAAGCTACCGGAAGCAGTGTATTGTCTTTAATAGCCGTGACAACATTCGTATAGCCCGGTGTTGGTAATGCAAATTCCCAGTTTGCACTTCCATCAGGATTGCGTCCATAGGATATATCTGTAACCTGCGGACCAAATGACAGGGAATCATAAACAGTTATAGCATCGGGGGCAACCAGTGCAAGAAACTCTCCACCGGCACTTATTTTAAAATTGGTATGCAATGGTCCCTGTGACTGGTCTTCATCGCACCAGAATAACAGGAATCCCTTGGGAGCTATTTTTGTACCATCGGGTATGCGCCACTTGTTAAGTGTTGTGTCCTTGTCGGTTAAAAAATAACCGGAAAGATCCACTGTATCTTCGTTACTGTTATATAACTCCAGCCAGTCTTCATATTGTGCATTTTCATCCACATTTACAGTAGTATTAGATGCTAAAAATTCATTAATTAAAACACCTTCCTGCCCTGTACCGGTTACATTAACAGCGATCGCATCTTTCGGGTAGAAAAGTATTTGAGAATTTGCCAGGGCGTAAACTATAAAGCGCAATGAAGCAGCATCTTTTAAAGGTGGTAATTTAGCTACCCAGCGGTCCGCATCTTCAATCCTTTTGGAATCCGCAACAGGTTGATGAGTAAAAACCTGCTTCAGAAAAGGAGAATTTTCACCTATTTGGTATTGCAACTCGAGAGCCGAAAATCCCGGGTGTGCAAAAGCTGAAATTTCCACATAAATAGTGTCATCAGCCGTGGGATTTTTTGGATAATAGTCACAAGCGTAAATATACGGTGCGCCGTTTTGATAATACAGGTACGAACCAAGTGATGCATTCCTGTTGTTAACATATTGACGAAGACCACGGGTGACATGCTGATTTGAGTAGGAATCGTAAGAATTATTGAAGTCTTCGTTTGTAAATCCCCAGTCTCGGAATTTAAAAGTATCCGCTTCAGCATAAACTGATACCTGATTTTTCAACTCAGTAAGACGTTCATCCCAGAGACTTAAATCAAACACATTTTGCGAATAAAATTCCAGAAAATGTGTATAAAAATCATGATACTTGGGCACTGCAAGGATATTTTCTACTAACGGCCTGAAGTCCCAATTAAGCCTGGGCCACTCATAAGGATCTGCCTGATCCCAGTCAACTGCAAACCAGTCAATCCCCATGGTGTTATCATAATCGTAAGGGATAATATAGAATTTGTCGTTTTCAGGTTCGTGGTACATATAAAAATTATTAATATTTGCCCAGTAATCATCCCAGCTTCCGAGCAAAACATCCATTGCCATCATTTTTATCGCAGCCGGAACATCCAGAACAGCTTCCAGTGAATCACTGAATCGATAGGACGGGGTATTATTGACAATATCTAAAAATCGTTCCAGCTTGCTATAATCGTCTTCCGCTTCATTCGTTTTAAGCTCATAAACACGTCTGCCGGCATCCCAGTTTGGAGTATGTTTAGGATATTCAGGGTAATTCTCCGGATCGTCGCTATGATCCACCAGATCGGCAGGATAAAGACATTTATATAAATTACCACTGGCATCTTTAAAATTTTTCCTGATGAATTCCTTGTCATAATGCTCTACTGAAAGGTATAGTCCGTAATACTTATCATTTATATAGACAGCTGTATGAGCCGCACGTGAAGAAATCAATCCGGCCTGATGAAACATTTCCCAGGAGATTTTTGAGCGCATAATACTTGGATCATTATGTTCACCATTCAGATTTAATTTATCAACCGAATAAAACTCCCTTCCATCAACAAAATGTTCAAAATCCAGCTTAAATGATTTTTTCTGCGAGTCACGCGATGTGTTTCCGCGAAGCCTGATTCCAACTGAATCAATTGTTTCATCAATCATGGCATTTTTAAAATGTACCGATGCTAAATGGAGAGAATCGCTCCAGGGATTGGTGTACATAAAATCCACAGCTTCCGGTGACGTGGTAATTTCAACAACCGCAACCTGGCTGTCGTCATAAAGCATCCAGCTGTTATCCTGGGCATTTAAAAGCATCGTAAAAGTGAGTAAAACAATAAAGAGACGCATGTGACTCCTGATTTGAATCTGTTTTTACAAGATCGAAATGTACTTATTTTTCTTTAAAATTTATAAACAATGTAAACCCAATGCTATATTCCCTCGTCATATTGTTTGAAAGGCCAAAAAAAGGAACCGATGAACAGCGAGCAGGAACTAATTCGACGCATAAAACTGGGTGAACGTGATGCATTCAGGGAATTTGTAGAGAACCATAAAAAGCATCTGTATACGATTGCCTACCGTCTTACCGGAAATCACAATGATGCCGATGACTTGAGCCAGGTTGTTTTTATTAAGTTCTTTAAATCTATAGCCTTTTACAGGCAGGAATCAAATATTATCAGCTGGCTGTATAAAATTGCAGTAAACAGCCATATCGATAGCAAAAGAAAGAAAATTGACCGGATTGTTATGACTGTAAAAGATGATACACAGAATATGACAGAAGAGTCGGCTTTGACACATTCCGGTGCAGATAACAACCTGGAATCACATTTCATAAAAAAACATTTGGATGAAGCAATGAAACAATTATCTCCGCGCGAAAAAACAGCCTTCATTTTAAGACATTATGAAGACCACACAATCCGGGAGATTGCCGAAATTATTGAAACATCAGAAGGAACGGTTAAAAGCCTGTTGTTCAGGGGTGTTAAAAAGTTGCAGCAGGTACTTAGTTTTTATCGTTCTGACTTCGGGCTGGAGGAAGCAAAATGAAAAATTGTAACAAATACCTGGAATTGCTGGCAAGTGGAAGCTTTAAAGCATTATCAAAAGAAGAACAGGAACGGATCCGGCAAGAGCTGGAAAATGATCCTGATTGTTTAAAAAAGTTTAACTCAATGGACAAAACCTTGCAGCTTACCCATAATTACAAAGTTCCTGATCCGGGAGAAGATTATTGGGAAACCTTCTATCAGCGACTGGATCAAAAATTAAATACCTGGCAGGATAAGAAGCCTGCGGTTGTTTGGCCGGTTATTTACAAAGCTGCCGCCTTTATTGCAGCAGGTATTTTTATTGGCTACCTGCTTTTTGATAAGCCAGCCGACAACAAACAGATAAATAACAATACTATTCAGCAGATTGCTTTAAACAGAGAAACTGCTGATCTGCTTGAAGATTCAAAAGTGCTGCTGTTAGGAATTGTAAATCTGGATTCTGACAATCCGGATGCCGGAAAAATTGATTTTAGTTTTCAAAAGGAAATCTCAGGCGATCTGCTTAAGAAAACGGCCGATCTTAAACAATTGCTGAAAGATTCTCCAAACAAAAGGGTGATCAGTTTATTATCAGATCTGGAGATGATTTTAATGCAGATAACAAACCTGGAAAATGAATTTGATCTGCCTTCAATTGAAATAATCAAGAATGGCGCCAACGAGCAATCTATCATGTTTAAGATTAACATGGAGAAAATGCTTCTTGATGCAAGAATGGAAAACCGGGAAGGAAATTCAACCGGTAAAAAAAGAGAAGAATCATAGAAAGGAAAAAATAATGAAAAAAGTTATTCTATTAGCACTGTTACTCTCAGGGTTTCTCTGTGCGGCTGTAAGCCCGGATGAAAAAGCCAATGAGCTTTACGAAAAAGGTTATAAACTTGTTCTTGAGAAAGACTGGGCCAAAGCATCGGATATCTTTAATGAATTGCTCAGTAAATATGCGTCCAGTTCATGGGCAGATGATGCACAATTCTGGCTGTGCTATTCGATTGAAAAATCCGAACAAAACTTAGAAGCTTCCTTTGATTGTTACAGCCGGTTCATTGAAAAATATCCGGAATCGAAATGGCATGATGATGCTATGCAGAATATGGTACGCTTGGCAGAAGAGCTGGACAAACAGGATAAACCGGTTTACCGCGAACGTCTTAAAATGATTGAAAACAAAGAGTCCGATGAAGTATCTCTTGCTGTTTTGCATGCCCTTCAATCGCGCGGCGATGAAAAAGCGCTGGAAGCCGTTCTTAAGATTTTTGACAGCACAAAAAACGAAAATATCCGCAAAAAGATGGTTTACATCATTGGAAGTTTTGAAGACAATCAGGCCCGGGAAAAACTGATCAGTATTGCAAAATCTGACAACCAGGTTGAGATGCGCGCAGATGCCCTGTTTTGGCTGGCACAGAACAGAACAGATAAAAATACTGCCGAATTCATAAAAGACCGTGCTTTAAACGATCCGGATGAAAAAGTTCAGAAGAAAGCACTCTTTTCACTGAGTGAAATGGCAGATGATACAGGCATGCAATACCTGTATGAAATTGCTGAGAATCATAAAAACAGTGAACTACGAGAGAATGCTGTTTTCTGGATTGGAGAGAATGCAAAAAATAAAACAGAAGCTTTGAAGAAACTTAAAGAATATGCTATCAACGATAAAGATTTCAATGTAAGGAAAAAAGCCATTTTTGCCATATCACAGGTAGATAACGAAGAAGCTATGGATCTGCTGATCAGCCTTTCAAAAGATCTCCAGGATATTGAATTGCGTTCAAATGCATTATTCTGGCTCTCGCAAAATGCCCGATCTGAAAAACATTATGCTGCAATCAGTTATGCTGCAAACAACGACCCCGAATATAAGGTTCGTAAAAAAGCAATTTTTGCAATATCCCAGCTGCCGCAAAATGTTGCTCAAAAAAGATTAATCGAAATTGCAGAAAAGCATACAGATGCTGATTTACGCAGTGAAGCAGTCTTCTGGCTCTCACAGCTTGAAACAAACACTGAAATACTAAAAAAATTAAAAGAGATTGCTTTGACCGACAATGAACAAAAAGTACAGGAAAAAGCCGTGTTTTCTCTCTATGAAATGGACAATGATGCGGGAATAAAGGATTTAATCGATATCGCCAAAAACCATAAAAATATTGCAATTCGTAAGAAAGCAATATTCTGGCTTGGCCAAAGCGGCGCGGATGAAGCCGTAAAGGCTTTGGAAGATATTTTATTTAATCAGCCCAAATAAAGGAATAGTTAAACATCTAAAATAATGATGAGATGGAGATATCATGAAAACATCAGCAAAAATCTTAATAGTCATCTTTTGTTATACGTTTCTTTCAGCACAGGAAATAATCCCATCAGGAACAAAAGAACAGAACCTGCAACAACGATGGTCTGATGCCATTAAAACACAGAAAAACAGCCCTTCCGAATATCTGATTATTTACACATTTGAGAGAATGATGCCGGAAAACTCTTATATCGGTCATTTTAACAGCGAGTGGGAGGGAAGAAAAAAACTGGGGGAATATTTATATCCGGAACTACCGGTAAACTATCTTGAAACACTGAAAGGGAAAGACAGCCATTCAGATAAAAATGTAATGAAAGAACTGGCAATGATATTTATTATGAAGTCTGAAACAGTCATTGATGTCGATATGAGCACTATTGATGTGCATTATGACCTTGCAAACAGGAATGTTATCTGGCTTGGCCACTCCAATGAGACGGAGAGCATCAACCTTGTGCAACAGCTGTATGGACAGACAGATTCCGATGATTTAAAAAAAGACTTCATCACAGCAGCAGGACTTCATAAATCCGCACCTGAAAGTTACACCTTTTTAAAACAAATTATTGAAAACAACAATTCTTCTGAGTTAAGAGAAGATGCTGTTTTCTGGATTGCCGAATTGGATAATCCAAAGGCATTACCTTTTCTAAAAGGGATTGCTCTGAATGACAAGGACGAGAATGTAGCAGAAAAAGCGGTGTTTGCTTTGTATAACATTAAATCTGATGAATCCACGGATACAATAATTGACCTGGCAAAAAATGCGCAGAGCCATGAAGTAAGAGAGAAAGCTATTTTTTGGCTGGGGCAACTGGCAGGGAAAAAAGCGGAAAGTACTCTTTCAGATATCATTTTTGATGAGAATGAAACTGATTTGCAGGAAAAAGCAGTTTTTGCTTTATCACAGCTTGACAAAGGTCAGGGGATAGAAAAACTGATTAAAGTGGCTAAAGAACATCCCAATCCAAAAGTCAGGAAGAAAGCAATCTTCTGGCTGGGTGAATCAGGAGACGATCGGGCACTGGAAGCTTTGATAGATATGGTTAAACGTTGAAACAGATTTTACATTGATGAACTCTTCCCGTTAAGGAGTTCATCAAATTTTTTCTTTCTAAACTCAAATATCTTATTTAAAGTATTCTTTACAAAAAGCAAATGCACTGCTCTTCCTATTGGAGGAAAAGGCAGTTCATAATTTATACGGTCAATCAGCAAAACGCCGTTTTCAACTTTTCGAATTTCATGATAATGGTACCAGAATTTATACGGCCCTTGTCTTTGTTCATCAACAAAAGAAACACCCGGCCGGATATGCTTTATTTCTGAGATCCATGTTTGCTTTCCTATCAGCGGAATCTTAATCTTATACTCAATAATCAGCCCATTATACATTTCATCAGGCACATTTGAAATTATACTGAAGCTTAGATTTTCAGGCGTAATTTTATCTAAATTGCGGGGAGAACTTATAAAATCCCAGGCATTTCCCATAGTTGTATTAACTACCTGCGAAGTCTCAAGAGTATACATATAACAAACGTTCTTGGATGATATTATTGAAAGATTGGCGGATGTTTTAGGTGAAAATCTGTAGCATCCTGGTATATTTTTGCAAATGCCAGCAATTTTGCTTCGTCGAAAAGTTTTCCGGTAAACGTTATACTTACAGGACAATCCTTATCATTGAATCCATTGGGCAATACAACACAAGGGTGGCCCGTCAGATTTGTGAGCAACAGGTTATCTCCTTCCAAAGATGGCGTAATATAAATATCAACCGTTTCCATCAAAGTAGCCATTTCCTGAATCAACTTATATCTTAAACGATTTGCCTGTATATATTCCACGGCAGGTATAAATCTGGATGCACGAAAAACATTGGGCCAGGCATTTTTTATTTGCCGAACCATTAAATCATCTTTTCCCGAACGTGTCAGATCATCAAATGCAGCTGCAGCTTCTGCACTCAGAATAAAGCCAAGTGCATTAACATCCATATCAGGTAATTTTACTGGAATAAGTTCGATCCCCATGTTTTTTATTTTTTCAAGAGTTTCAAGATCGTTTTCTTTGCCGGGATAGTCATGGTCAAAATCGCTTTTAACATATCCGATTTTAAGATTATTAATATTAATATCCGGATTGTATCCAAATGCAGTTTCAATTAGCGTTTGATCAAGATCATCCCTGCCATAGATGGCATCAAACACAATCGCACAGTCTTCCACAGTCCGGCAAATAGGTCCGATCTTGTCCATTGACCAGCTTAAAGCCATGGCACCATGACGGCTTACGCGACCATAGGTCGGGCGCAATCCTGTTGTACCGCAGCGGGTGGATGGTGAAACAATTGAGCCCCATGTTTCTGTTCCGATTGCAAAAGCCACCAAACCGGCTGCCGTTGCCGAAGCAGAACCTGCGGATGAACCGCTCGATCCTTGCTCAAGGTTCCAGGGGTTACGCGTTTTCCCACCAAACCAGACATCACCCCAGGCTAAAGCCCCAAGAGTGAGTTTAGCAACAAGAACAGCCCCTGCTTCTTCAAGCTTTTTTATCACCGTCGCATCTTCATCGATCACCTGGTTTTTGTATGGAACGGCTCCCCAGGTTGTTTTGTAGCCTTTAACCGCGAGTAAATCTTTAGCGCCATACGGAATACCATGCAGCAGTCCGCGATACTTGCCGGATCTGATTTCTTCATCTGCTTTCTTTGCCTGTTTCAGCGCCAGTTCTTCGGTAAGGGTAACAACACATTCAAGTTTGGGACCAAACTCTTTTAGCCGATCAAGATACATTTTTGTTAATTCAACTGAAGAAATCTTCTGTGATTTTAGCAGTTGAGCAAGGTCACCAACAGAATAAAAAGCGAGTTCTGCAGTGTTTTCAGGTAAGATTTTGTTTTCTGATTCAGTGAACACGGATGGTTGATTCTGATTTGAAATTTTAATTCCAACCGGTAGTGGATTAAAACTTAAAGCCGGTAAAATAGAATTTGGAATTTCAGATGAGCGGATTTTTTGATAAGAACCAAGGTTGTCTTTTAATTCACTTTGCATGGAATCCATTTCTGCAGGAGTATATTCCAGACCGATTATTTTTGCTGCAGAAGCAATGTCCTTAACAGAAAAATCAGAGTTATTCAAAGAAAATCCTGCAAAAAAAGCAAAGACTATTATGAAAATATTGAGGGCGGTTTTAAAAGATTTAGATTGCATGATCAATAATTGTTTTAAAATTCTCTTCAGAAAACAATTTGTAGATTATTTGAAAATAATTTTAATTCTTTTTGTAACACAATTCAATGAAGATTAAAAAGTATTGAGCTTTAAAATTGTAACTCTTCAATCACTCTGATTCTTGTGCATATTTTTACCAAAAGATGGGCAATTTGTAGTATGCTAATCTATACATTAAAAACATTTTAAACTTTTTAATACAATTATCAATGTATAGAAATAATGCAATATCTTTTGGCATTAAACTTGTTGTTTAAAAGAACGTTTAGAAAATTTGGAAACCTTTTGTTCATAATTCATAATCATTTATTTATATATATTTTTTATGTTTTAAAAGATCCCACCACTTTTCATTAATTATATTGATTATCAGGAGACAAAATGTATAAAAGATTTTTAATACTTATTTTTTTTACACTTGCTTTTAGATTAAATGCAGGAAATTTTTATATAGATAAGAATGCAAGTGGAAGTGACAATGGTAGTTCGTGGTCAGATGCTTGGGAAAATTTTCAAAACATAAATTGGGATTCCATAAAACCAGGTGATACAATTTTTGTATCCGGAGGCACTGATTCAGTGATTTATACAGATTTTATGGAAATTGGCGCTTCTGGGGTTGAATCAAATCTTGTTACGATAACAAAAGGAATCGATCCCGGACATAACGGAAGGGTTATAATTGAAGGGCTTAACAATGAAAAAACTACCGCATTCCACATTGAAGACAAAAATTTTCTTAAAATATCAAATTTTGAAATAAGACGATTCACAGGGGGAGGGAGCATTAGAGTTGAAAATTCAATTGGCTCTGTTATTGAAAAAAACAAAATCCTTGGATATGGATCATGTGTAAAAATCTATAATAGTTTTAATTGTATTATAAGAGAAAATGTGCTAACAACTCACGAAAACACACCCACACAAACAGATGGAATCTATGCTTCGCAAAACACTGACAATGTTTATGAAAATAATAATATTATCATTTTAAATCAGGATTCATATCCCCATTGTGATTGCATTCAGCTACAACAGGAAAACAGTTGTATAATACGTAATAACTACTTAGAGCAAATCAATGATAAAACGGAAAACTCCCAAGGTATCTTTGATAAAGAAGGAGCTGGCCTTCATGTTTACTACAATAATGTTGTGATTGTCCCCAATACCGGTAATAGTAATGTCGTAGCATTTCAAAACTTTGATATTGGATCAGGTACGCTTAGAGCATATAATAATACTATTGTTGGAGGTGATAAGAATGTTTTTATTAATGATGATCCCCAGACCGTTGTAAAAAACAATATTTTTGTAACCACTGGCCCCCATGCACATGTCAGGTTTTATCTTAAAATTAACGATCTGAGCAATATAGATTACAATCTCTATTATCGTGAAACAGAGACAGGAAACGATGTGATTTATGCTCCTGAAAATGGTGGAACAATGAGTTTTAGTGAATGGCAATCCAAAGGAGGAGATATTCATGGTATAAATGCAAATCCATTATTAACAGAAAATGGCAAAATCATGCAAAATTCTCCTGCCATTGATGCAGGAGCAAATTTGTCTACTGTAGGAGTTACCACTGATATTAATGGTACATCAAGGCCACAACAAAAATTATATGATATTGGAGCATATGAGTTTACTGAAGGCAAAATTATTTCAGCACCCCGTAATCTCCAAATAAAGAAATAATTCAACTAGTTATTTCAACATAATCATTCGAATAGTTTGTGTATTAGAATTTGCTGTAATTCTCGCAATATAAAAACCTGCAGGCATGTGCTCACCGAAGTTATTATCACCATTCCAAACTTTTTCATGTGATCCCGAATTAAATAGTTCATCGTTAATAAGCGTTTTAACTAACTGGCCTGCACTATTAAAAATTTCGAGATTTACATAAGTATCCCCATTGAGATCAAATTTAATTGTCGTACTTGGGTTGAATGGATTGGGATAATTCTGATAAAGCTTAAATGCTACTGGCTGAACTGAAAATTCAGGTACAAATATGGAAACAGGACTTTGGAAGGTTTTTAATCCATTTATATCAACATCAGCAAGTTTATACCAATATGTTGTGTTTGGCTCTATTTCTGTATCAATAAAGCTGTATTCGTGTGAAGTGTTAGAATTTATTTGCCCAACCAAATCATTATTATATCTGTAACTGGAAACAAGTTGATAATCACCAAATTCTTCTGTTGCCCTGTGAAGTTCAAATCCAACATTATTAAGCTCACTGGCCGTAACCCAGTTTAGATTAACGGCATTATCAACAACTTCTGCTGCAAAACTGCTTAATTCAATAGGCAGAGATGTATCATTTAAACCAATTTTTATTTCATAAATTCTTCCATCTTCCCAATTATTGGTGTCATTGTTATCAAGTTCCGCATCAGCAATGTATAATGATTCAAGAGAGCTATTGGTACTTCTTGGGCCAAAAGTTAACCCTTGAATTGCTATAGAGTTTAACCCGGACATATCATATTTATTAATTATAGTCCCGCTACCTCCTAAATCGAATTCGTATATTGCTTCATTACTACTGCTAACAACAAACAGATTACCATTTGCACCACTGCTAAATCTATAAGCAATACCTTCTCCATCCGTCATTTCAGCAGGTAGATCAAATGATTCTTCTGGAATGTATATCAAATTATTAGATACCCCAATTTCAAAAGCAATTACTTTAGTACCACCGCTCACGTGATTCCCATCAACTATATAAAAATGTTGCGTAAATGGATTCAATGTTATCCCTTCAGGATCATCCATATTTGGAAGTGGTCCATCATTATCCAAAATCCATGTGTCTTGTCTTGTAAAAACCCCCATCACAAATGTATATCTATACAAAGCATGTGTGTCGTCATTTGTTATATAATAACTTTGATCCTGTGGATTATATACGATACCTGTTGGTTCTCTTGATGACGTGCTAATTGTAGTATGATAACTTCCATAAAGAATTGAACCACTGCCATTTGTAGTAAAAACATTGCTACCAAAAAGATCCCATGGGCTATTATTGCCTGTATCTTCATTTATTTCAGAATCAACAATATAAAATTTACCATCGTCAGGATTCCAGCAAATACCTGCAGGGTCCGTAGAAGGAATAATTCTGGGATTTGCATCCCAAGTTTGGTATTCATCAATGTAAGTCCAGGAGCCTATTGGTTGGGCAACCAATTTAAATGATAGTAAAAAGAAAAATACTACTAAACTTTTCTTGTGCATAATTTTACCATTGTAAAAAAATCCATGTTTTAACAACAGAATTAGAAAAAGCTTTAATCTATATTTAAAAGCTAAAATTTATTTGTCAATTGTCACATTTGTATTATAAATGATTAAATTAACTACTCAAAATACATCAAAAGAATAATCATTTACGCTTAATACTATAATTAACGGATGTACTAATACACAAAAGAGAAATATTACTAAATTTATTCCAATAATTTAATTGAAATTACAAAATAAACAGATTAAAAAAAAGACGTTATACAAAATCTCAATTTTTTCAGTTTATAGCTCTTTCTTTAAAACTTATTTTCGCTGGTTAAAAAAAACCAATGTTGGCATATTAGTTGTAAGTAGTTGATATATATTTATAAAAAACAAAAGGATTTTAGTATGACAGGAAAGAGATTGTATTTATTAATATTTTTTTTTCTTATAGTGCTGTATCAAAAATCCCATCTGCAAACATCGATAGATACTATTATTCCTTCTGAACGAAGAATTGAATGGAATCCCGGATTGGAAGTCACAATTCCTGTTTATCCGGTACAAACAAATGTCAAAGATTTTGGTGCTTCCGGAAACGGTGTAAGCGATGATACTCAAGCCTTTAAAAATGCAATAAGTGCTACTGCAGAGGGTAATGCTCTGTTTATTCCTGAAGGGACTTACCTGATAACATCAACATTAAAAATAAAAAAAGGAATTGTTTTAAGAGGTGAAGGATTTTCAAAAACAAAAATAAATTTCAATTTTAATGATGGTGCAAATTGTATTTCTATTGAAAGTTGGGATGAATCAGGTTGGACTAATATAATAGATGGGTATTTAAAAGGTTCAAATACTATTGAGGTTGAAAACAACTCAAATTTAAAAATTGGTGGAATCGTACAAATTCTGCAGGATAATGACCCTGACGTTTATACAGAAGGAAGGAATGGCTCCTGGGATGATGAATCTGTCGGGCAAATATTAAAAGTGTCTGGTATTTCAGGAAATACAATAACACTAAATAAGGCTTTGTATTATTCATATAATCCAGACATGAAGCCAAGAATACGCGCAATAGATATGGTTGAGTATGCGGGGATAGAAAATATGTATATCGAGCGTGTTAATAATAATGATTGGGGAAGTAATATAATTCTTACAAATGCAGCATATTGTTGGATAAAAAATGTTTGGTCTGAAAAGACATTAACTTCTCATGTTATGCTGAGAAGAACATATAAGAGTGAAATCAGAGAGAATTTTTTTCATGATTCACATGTTTTCGGTTCTGGTGGCCAAGGCTATGGCATAACAATAGAGGCACAATCAACTGACAATCTCATCGAAAACAACATCTTTGAAAGGTTAAGGCATTCAATGGCTCTGCAAATGGGAGCAACAGGAAATGTTTTTGGATATAATTATTCCAAGGATCCGTTTTTTGAAGAAGGTAATGATTGGTTAATGTCAGATGTTGCCGTTCATGGCCAATATTCTTATCAAAATTTATTCGAAGGTAATACCATCCAATATATACTTGTTGATAATGTTTGGGGAACAAATGGTCCGACCACTTTTTTTAGAAATCGAATTGAAAAAGATGTAAGTCATTATTTAGATGATTCTGAAGAGTTTGCATTTATTAAAATTGAAGAAAACAACCCCTTTCAAAATATAATAGGAAACGAGTTAGGCATTGCATCCACTTCATCCCAAGAAGCTATTATTATTAAATCGACTAATGAAATTATTCATGGAAATTATAATTATAATGAAGGATTAGTTTCATGGGATCCAGGTATCAATGAAAGAGTTTTTCCAAATTCTTTATATTTGAAACAAAGACCTACTTGGTTTGGAAGTTTACCTTGGCCATTTTTGGGAGGAGATGTATCACCAAATACAAACCTTTTACCTGCTCAGGATCGATTTAACAAAGGGAAATTTATTCCAGAAGATCAAAAAAGCATTATTAATGCCCCAGAAAATCTGAATCTGCATTAGAATCCAGATTCTCAGAATCTGTGGGAAGCATTAAATCATTATAAAAAGCTAAATATGAAAAAATAAACAATGTCCCTGTAAGATGCTTTGGTCGGAACAAATCCGATTCCAGAAAATTAATCCCTATTGTAGCAACAATTATCCATTTCCATTGACTATCAATTTTACTCTTTGACAGAATCCAAAAATATTTAACTACCATTAATATAACCAGAGAAAAACCAATAAAACCTGTTTCATTTATTAGATCCAGATATCCATTATGCGATTGGTTTGGAAGCCAGAATAATTTTTCCTGCATCAATTCAACAGCAGCACTATCAAAAATCCAAAAAGAAGAATATCCACAACCTATAAATGGATGTTTATTTATTTCATTTACAATAATTCGCCAAATATGAGTCCGCCCTGTAAAGGTAGGGTCTTTTCCTGCTAATTCTGGCAAGTGTACGAAAAAATCAGGGTACCATAACAAAATAAAGAAAAGACTAAAAAGTATTCCAACAAAAGTAAAGCTTATTAAAAATTTAGCAATATTGGGAAAAGGAAAGATTTTATTTATTACAAACATTATTGTTGTAATACCAACGACAATCAACAGCGTTGCGGTTGATGTCATACTCCTGGAACCAAGAAGTAATAATACCGACAACATCAACATAATCAAAGCTAAAACTTTTCTTTTATATACTGATTGCTGAAAGGCGATTGCACTTACTATTATACCAACTACCCCAACTTGGCCTAGATTATTTTTGGTATAAGTCAAACCACGCCATGTATGAAATTGTGGGTCAAGTGCCTGGGGGATAAATAAAGATGCTAATACTGATGCAATTAAATACGGATATAATATCCATTCAAAATATTTTAATGTATTCTTTGAACTTTCTTTACTAAATAGTATGGCAGTGCTCGCAAAAAAGGGTGCAGTAATTTGGACCCATCTTTTAAAAGTCAAAAAACTATCTTGTGACCACATAGAACTGGCAATGCACCATATTAGAAATAGAACCATAAATTTTTCTTTTAAAATTAATTTTATTAAAAGATTTCTATGATTTATTAATGCTATGGCTGAAAGTACAATAATTAAACTAAAACCAATTTGATTTACAGGATTGGTGGTATTCTCAAATCCTTTTTCTCTAAATGGAAGAGAAGTACCAAAAATGATAAAAAACAAGAGTAACAAAAAAGCTATTTGAGCGAACAAATCTGAATATTTAGCAGGGATTATTATGTTTTTTGACATAAATAAAAGTGATTTTAAACTCTATGCGCAATTAATTTAGATAATTGTCGTTTAGCTGCAATATAAAACATTCTCACATCCTTTATAAAAAACCACGATAAAACAAAAAATGCTATTGTAAAACCAATTTGAATTATTATGGCTTCCAAACCAATAGAATAATATCCGCCAATGATTATTGCCAATAAGACCAAAGGACGGATTAATTCATTTAAAGCCGGTTTGATATCATATTTAACTAAATATTTATAATACATTACTGAACTTACCCCATTCATTATTAATAGGGAGAAAGCAGCTCCGATAATTCCTAAAGAAGGAATTAAAATCAAACTTGTCACTACACTTATAATACTAGAGACGAAATTTACTTTAGCAGGAATTGAAGGATGTCCTGCCGGAGTAAATGAGTATCCCATTAAATCTGCAATTCCACGTATATGAAAATTTAAAATTAATAGTGCGGCCACCAATGCAGTGTCAAGATAAAGATCCGAATAAAGCAACGTTATTATTTCATTTTTAAAAATAAACGAAATTAAAACGAGACTGGTCATCACTAATGAAAATATCCCCAAAGAACGGTTTATAAATTTAGCAGCGGTTTCATTATCCCCTTCTGAAAACAATTTGGAAAGATTTGGAAAATAGACGATAATAAATGATGAAAAAACCTTTTTTAGAGCAACTGGTACTTTTGTTGCAACAGAATAACTTGCAACATCTGCTGGTTTAAGAAAGAATCCAATAATTAGAATATTTACTCTTCCATTTATAAAAACAAATAAATTATTTAAATACAAAGGCAAACTGAATTTAATAATACTTTTAAATGTTTCTAAAGTAATGTTAGTATTTAAATATTTTTTAAAAGGGATCACAAAAATCTGATGCACCAAAGGTTGTATTGTCGCTAAGATCTCAATAATCAGTAATGCTTCAATATCCATTTTGTCAAAATATATAAATATTAAAACCACAAAAATCCTGAAAAATGATGAAGAAACATTTACAATTGAGTATTGACGAAAATATTTAAGTCCTTGTAAAAGATTATAAAATAATCCACGAAAATTTTCTAAAACAAACATTATGGGTATGTAAAATAGAAATTGTGAAATCCTATCATCAAAAAAATGAAGAATATATTTACCTGTAAATATAAATATTCCACTAAATAAAAGAGCACTAATACCACGTAAAATTAAAACCGGTACCAACACATCCTTATTCTCTCTTTCATTAGAACTTGCAATAGATTTAACCATTGTAAGATCAAGACCTAAGCCTGCTATCAAACTGAACATGTTTGAAACAATAAGGATAAGGGAATAAATGCCCATTTCATCCTTTGATACATATCTGACAATAAGCATAATAGTTAAGAACTGAAATACCATACCTGATACGGTACCTAAAGACGTTGCTAATGAGCCCTTAAGAATATTTTTTTTAAATTTTTTATCCATAAAGTTTAAAAAATCAAATTTCCATGTAGTATGAATTTAGCGTGAGAATAAGCCACCAAAGATAGAAACTAAGAGTATTCACTGGGGAAATATCCAAAAACTGCTGCAAATTTTCCGCTATTTGCAATAAGCTTCAAAAACCAATGTATTCTCTTACTTTTGGAAGGAAATAAAATCAATATAAGGCTTAAGCTAAGTATTGAATAAGAAATACCTATAAGAATAAATCTGATTTTAAATAAAAATTTATTTTTCTTTTTTAACTGAATTAATCGCCTCGCAAACCCATTGCCTGTGCGAAAAGCCCTTTTAGTCAACCATTGTAGGGTTGCCCTTTGTCGAGGAACAAATTCAAAAGTTTCAGCTTCATTACAATTGACAAATTTTGCTCCATTCTTTATTAATGAACCAAACAACATTGTATCCGATCCTCCAGTAATGCCGTACAATGGATCAAAAGGACCATCAACAGAATGCAATAATGATGATTTTACTAAACAGTTTCCACTTCTTGTGAAAGTGGCAGGAGAACCTGTTTCAAATGAAGGTCGATTATATATAAAACAACTTTTTATCCAGTAAGGAACTTCTGGTAAAAAATATGAAGTTACTTTTCCGAAAACTCCATCTGCATTAAAAGAGATTAGTGTATTAAGTAAATTCATAATCCATTTATTATCTGCATATTCATCATCATCAATAAAAAGAATATATTCGCCAGAAGCATTCTTAACTCCTAAATTCCTTGTAAGACTGATATTCTTTTCCGGTTGGATAAAATAGAAATAATTTATATTTTGGCTATCAGAAAATCCTTGTACGATATTTCTTGCACTACCATTTTTATCATTATCAACAACAATTATCTCTAAACGAATATTATCATGAAGTTCTTGCTGTTCAATACTCTTTAATAATTTTTTAAGAAGCTCTGACCTTTTAAATGTAGCAATACAAACACTTAGAACTATTTGTGAATTAATTTCGATATTCATTTTTTTCTGCTATTAGTTATATGTCAGTAACCGATTGAAATAGGCTTAAAGATAGACTCAAAGTGACCATAATAAGATGAAATTTTTAATAACCAAAATAATCTGTACTTTTTTACAGGATAAAAAATTGTTAGACAAACTATACTAAATAAAAACAATATGATTGATTTTCCAAATATTTTTAATATTATTAGACTAGGATAATTTGAATTTGAAACGCTTCGTCTTACAAAAATCATCCCCATTCTTTTTGCACGATTGAGCATCCATCTTATTTCTGTTCTTTCCGGCGGAACATATTCTCTCACAAATCCTTCAAAACATTCTACATATTTTGCTCCAAGCTTGTTTAATTTAGAAAAAAGATTGGTATCTTCACCTCCAGTTAAACCGAAGTTTTCATCGAATGGTCCTTCAACTTTATTTAACCATTCTTTTTTTACTATTGCATTTCCTGTACGTCCGTAGGTTGTTTTTGTACCTGTCTTGTTCTGAGCTCTATAAAAAATATAAGCGTTTTTAACCCATTCCGGTGCATTCTCATCAAAGTAGGGAATAATTCTACCAAAAACCGCATCAACTCTATATTTAACCAAAGTATCATATAGATAAAAAATCCAATGAGAACACGCAATTTCATCATCATCGATAAAAAAAATGTAATCTCCTTTAGCGTTTTTTACAGCCATATTTCTGGCTAAACTTATATTTTTAGTACATTCATGCAAATAATGAACCTTTATCTTTTCATTTGAATATTTCTCGACAATACTGCGGTTTTTTGGCTCTGGTTCATTGTCAACAACAATTATCTCAAAAGACAAATACTCTGGAACGTGCTGATTAACTAAGCTTTCCAAAAGAATAGTAAGTAGTTGCGGGCGCCTAAAAGTATTAATACATACCGAACATAAGACCATAACAAAACTTTGCCTGAATCCGATTTATTACCTTTATAGAATAGATTATTTATACATTATTATATTAACTTTTTTAATGTTTGTAAATTTTCTGTTCTTAAAAACTTTACAAACTCATTACTAACAGGCCGTTTTAATCTCTTGTGCATTGCGTAAAAAAATCCCACCAATTGTGAAATACTGCCAACAATTATTGGCTTGGTAGGACTTTGCCTTATTGCCCTAATAAGCTCATAAACTGGATGATATCCTATCATATAATTCTTTATACCGTACCTGAACCTGGTTTTGATGAAACTCCCGGTAGCAGAGCCAGTTCTTCTATAATGATAAACGTGCATTTCTGGGAATGATTCTACTTCCCATCCTTTATAACGAGCCATGATTTCCGCAACCGCATCAATACCACCATATTGAAGAGCAAGATATCCACCAATTTCATCATAACATTTTTTCCTAAAGAATTGAAATGGACCTCCAACACTATTACGAGCACTTTTCACTATTCTAAATTGATCACCATGCCAGTCATATCTTACTCCACCTGCAATGCCTAATTGTGGATTTTCTTTAAATTTTAACAGAATTTTTTCAAAATAATGTTGGTTAAACGAAACATCTGCATCAAGGTTGCCAATAAACTCAAAATCAAATATTTTCAATTTAGAATAAGCAGTTTCTAATGCCTTTGCCTTTGAACCAAAATTTCTTTGTTCTTGTTTTGAGATGCTAATTAGCTCAATAAAATTATATTTGTCTGAATAATTTTCTACTATTTCATTTGTATGATCAGTTGACCCATCACTAACAATAATCCATTTGACTGGTAACTTAGTTTGTGATACCACTGATTCAAGAGTTTTTTTAATAAAAGCTTCTTCATTTTTTGCCGCAGTAAAAAGTGCATATTTCATTTTACAATCATTTCCAATAATTTCTAATACTCATTATTCAAGCTTTTACAGGCTTAACAAAAAGCAGATTAATTATTTCTGAACAAATCAAATTCAGGTCTTTATCTACATTGACTATAAAAAAATTGTCTAATTTTTCACCCGCTTTTAGATATATATTTCTCGTATATTCGATAAACTCAACTGTTGTCTCTTTTTTCCTTTTAAACAGAACTTCGGGTGGTGCATCAAGAAAAATTACATAGTCCGGATCAGGATAAATATTATTAATCATCCATAAATGAATTTTGTCAGTTAATCTTAATTTATTATCTCTAAACTTCTTATCTCTGATCTTTTCGAACATCACATGGCGATCATACAGAACTGTAAACCCCCTGAATTGAAATATCCAGGAAACAAATATCCTGTAGAAATCTTCAGTAATTCGGTTAATTAGCCTGAAAATCGCAAAAAAACTACCTCTTTTATCACCGGTCCACCATTCATCTGGTGATTTTAGCTGTTCATTTAACTTATTAAAAACACCTTTATCAGAATTTTTCTTTAATAATCTGCGAATAAACACAATAAGGTGGGTTGTAGGAAGTTTTATATTGCTTGACTCCAAATTTCCACCCATGTAAATATATTTAATTTTATCAGGATTTTGTGCAACCAGTGTATTTGCAACTGTTGTTTTTCCTGCTCCATCAGCACCAATTAAAGCAACCGTGGCCATTAAGCTCTCCTTAATTACAACTCTTAATTATTATCTGCCAAATGCTTTAAATGGCTATACATATCTTCAAATTTTAAAGGATAGGGATGAAAGAATTTATATGTTTCTTTATTTTTAAAAGCTTCCATAATAAGAGAATATTGAAATTCATTAATGTTTTCAAGAAAGTCATTTTTACCTTCAGGAAATGCAAATTTATACGCCCTGTACATATTTAAAAATTCAGATTGCTCATAAGTATTCGAATAGAAAGCATGCTTAGCTAATTCCTTATAATCAGATTCTATCAATTTGTAATCATGACTATTATGGCTAAAGCTTAATATGATTTTATCAAGATTGGCAGAACTCTTTTGCCTTTCCTGAAATATTTTTTCAGGAGTCACGCGAATATTCAATTGCTTATTAAAAGGTGGCAGTGCCTTATTAAATATCGATGCAATAAACGATCTTTCTAATGCGGATTTTTTTATAAGTTTGTGAATATAATTAAGAAAATGGATCCCTTTAAAAAGTATTTTTCTTTGGATTCCTATTTTAGGAAGCAATTTTGGTATGTGTTCAAATTGCCATTCCCATAAGCATATAGGAACAGGTATACCGTACATTTTACTGCCATCACCGGAAAGCATTATCCATTCATCCCCTACATAATGGGCATTATGGTTTGCAAATGCCATCAGCGATTCTGTTTTACCTCCTTTGGACCAGCCAATCACCATAATCCCTGAATTATTCATCATAAAGGCGGTAGAATGCATCGGGATAAATTTCTTTTTTAAAAAAGTTAAATTTATAATATCAAAAAGCCAGGGGATATCGTAACTTCCACTTTCAACAATAAATTCTGATTTATCTCCTATAGTATCAAAGGGGATTTTAATTTTAAGGTTTTCCTTTTTACTAACCGCATAAAAACTATCTTCTGTAAACAACGCATCCAGACCCAGATAATTAAATGGCCCCAGGTCCAGGTTTTCTTTAAAGCTAAAAACAATATCAGGATCCCGTTCAAGATTTTTTCTGAATTTGTTTAATTTATCGTCAATAAAATCAGCATCGGTTTGTGTTGGGTTTATTAAACGGATTCCAACAATACCATGGATGTCATAGTCTATTTTATTCATATCAAAGCTAAATTTTTTCAGGCCATATGTTTATATAATTTAGAGCCAATAAGCTTAAGCATGCTTTCCGGCATCATATTAAAAATTTTGGTTTGTAATTTTCCATTCGTGTGAGAATTATCAATAACAGATTTCGTGTCCGGATTATACCGAAAATATGATATTCTCTTTTCGTCAGTTCCCCAACTTAGTTTAAATTGTCGTAATCCATCCTGTTCATGATCTGTCCTTCCAAAATCCAGCGTTTTAAAGCCTTTTTCTGAATAAAATTTAATGGCTTCCCAAAAAAGTAAATTATTAGCTCTGCTGTTTTGAAATCTATAATCTGAAGCCCCGAATTTATAAACAACATTCTCACCTGCGAAAATAAAAACAGCACCTGCCACAACTTTATCCTGAATGGAGCCAAGAATTATGTGTCCTTTATTGTCTAAAATTATTTCTTCATAAATATTCTTAAAAAATTCAAAGGATTGGGGTGGTACCCCCTGACGCTTTCTTGTCATACTATGTAGCCTGTAATATTGCTTCATTGCATCCAAAGAATTTAAAAACTCTATCTTTACATTTTCTTTAATAGCTTTTTTGATATTACGTTTGTTTGCACTTTTCATTTCAGAATAAAGCGCATCAATGTCTTCTGATAATTTGAGAATGTGCCCTAGATAAAAATGTGAATCCTTACCTTTGAAGCTATTATTAAGGCTTCTAAACTCCACATAGTCCCATTTATTCATTTTTGCAAAAAGGAGAACATGTTCAATAATTTCATCTGACTGCAAATCCCCATTTGTTAAAATATCACAATGATCTGAGAATGGAAGAGAAACTCCGCGTTTTCCCGTTATAATACTGTTTACTTCAAGAATTGGAATGATTGCCTTAATGACGTTATTTTTTTCAAACACAAACGATTTTGGATAAAAACCATACGTTTTTACAAGAACTTTTATCCAATTCGAAGAATGAAAGATTGAGAAATTTTTAAAGTTCTGAACTTTTGCATCCCAATCATCAAGTTCTATTGGATTAATAATGGTGTAATTAAGTTTATCTTTCATTAATTCTAACTTTTAATTATTTCAAAAAACCCGGCTTTTGCAGCACTTAAAAATGGTTTCGGGTCTTTCCATGAAAAGATTGCATATGATTTTTTCCCACGGATTGATTTAACCCACTGAGAAAAAGTCAATTCTCCTTCTTTATAATAAAACCAGGCAGACTGTAAATCACGCAATATGTGAATCCATTTTGCATGCCCATATTTTTGTATTGATTCAGGGATTGGCAATCCGGCTAAATCACAATATTTGCTATATAACAACTCTACGCCACCGGCTTCTGCAATTGCTGATCTGCCGGTGGGTCTTCCAATATTTGGCTCAATTATATAATGTTTACGCGTTCTTTGATCAAACTTCATTTCCAGATAACCCAATCCAAAAAAATTGACTTTTTTGAAGACTTCAAGCGAAACATTAAGGACTTCGTCATTCCTGCACTCTTCGCCTAGACAGCTTTGCCCTGTTCTTGGTGGCCACTGTCTTAATTTTCTTGCAATAAATGCCGCATGTGGCTTTGAATTCTTATCAAAATAGCAATTACAAGAATACAAGGTAGTATCATCACCTTCAAGCCATTGTTGAACAACAAATGATTCAGTCCAATTCCTGTGTTTTTCATAGACAGAAACAAGGTGTTCAAAATCTTCAATTTTAAAAGCCTTTATCGATGAATTCGCTATCCATTCAGGCGTCCTGATTGTAGGTTTTAACAGAACCGGAAAATTCAACTCACTCTTAACTCCATCAAGATCCCGACTATTATTTATAATAAGTGTTTTGGGCACCGGAAAAGAGTTAGCTTCTGCAAATGAATAAAATTTCATTTTATCCATAAGCATCTCTACAATATTTTCTTCAGGCAGTGCTATTTCATACCAGGATGAAAGTTTGGATCTATTTCGGGAAACCAATAAAACATCAGTATCCTGACATGGAAAAAGTATTGCTTTTTTTTGAAATTTTGGCCCTAATTCCTGCAGTTTTTCAATCAATTTTTCAGATTCAGTATCTGTAATTACAATTTCTTCGCATACATTTGTTCTGCAACTGTGATGATTTTTATCTTTCGCGATAGCAATTACCGGAATTTTTTTGGCTGCCAAAATACGGGCTGCCTGTAGCCCCGGCATACTATCAATACTGATAAGGACCGCATGTGGTAGTGTATTATCAATCATTATTTTAATCTTAAGGTAAGTATTTTTTTTCAGCCTGCTTTAATTCATCTGCATTCTGTATTCTGAAAATATCTTTTACAGATGCGATTTTGCCTTCAACAGAATTTAAAGACCGTTCCTTAAAAATTGTTGCCGCTGTTTGTTGCATAGCTGTCAAACTTGTTCTTAACAAATGATTAGCCCAAATAACCAGACTTACCCCTGCTTCTGCAAATACATTAGTGGGTGTCTGGTAATACATTGTTGGTACAATTACAACTGGACAAGTATTTTTCCATTCTTTCATAAACGCTAGTATTTCATCAGCAGTGGCTATTTTACTATGCATGAGTATAGCATCTGCACCTGCATTGTGATAGGCTTCCGCCCTTTTCAAGGCTTCACCAACACCCCATCCGGCAATTAATGCTTCAACCCGTGCCACAACGCAAAAATCAGAATCTGATTGGCTGTCTTTAGATGCTTTAATTTTTCCGCAAAACTCATCAACCTCGGCTAATTGTTGCTGTTCACCATTAATAAAAGAATTAGTTTTAGGAAAAATTTTATCTTCAATACACATTGCAGCAATATTTCTTTGCTCAAGTTTTTTAACAAGCCTGCGTGCATTATTAAAATTTCCATAACCTGTATCTGCATCTAATAGTAAAGGTATGGTGGTTGCATCACTCATAAATTCTATAACTTCCAGAACCTGTGTCCAACTAGCTTCATTATTATCCCGTACACCGAGTGCAGCAGAAATGGAAAGACCACTTCCCCAGATTCCTTTAAAACCTGCTTCTTCAACGATTTTTGCACTTAGCCCGTTATGAGCTTCCATTATAAATTCGAGATCCGGAGATGTCAGCATATTTTTAAACTGTGTAGTTTTTCTTAACATAATTTCTCCCTTTTTTATAATGAATTATAAAATTCATTGGCGTGCTTAATTACAATTTGACCAATTTCGTACATTGAATCATAGGTAGCAGCACCAATATGTGGTGTTAAAATTACATTTGGTAAACCTGCTAAAGGCGATTTCATTCCTTCGCCTTCAACTTCGTGTACATCCAGACCGGCCCCACCCAGGCCATTTTCCTTTGTTAATGCTCCAAGAAGATCTTTTTCATTTACAACTTTACCTCTTGCCAAAGTCATCAAAAAAGCACCAGGTTTCATTAGAGATAAATTTTCTTTGTTAATCATATAGATTGTTTTCTCTGTTTTAGGAACATGAATACTAACATAATCCGATCGTTTCATTACTTCTTCGAGACTCATCAGCTCAACTCCATAATCTGCGGGTTTAACATCCGCAGGATGGGTTGCCTCGTCAATACATCCAATTACATTCATTCCCCAACTGTGCCCCATCTGACCAACCGTACATCCAATATTGCCAGCTCCAACAATCCCCAAGACTTTGTTTTTTAAAAGATATCCAGTTAACTGATTTTTTATCCATCTGCCTTCCTGAACAGACTGATTGGCAACGATTAGTGACCGACTGAGAGCCAACATTAAGGCAAAACTTAACTCGGCTACTGCCCTGGCGCCTGGTTGTGGTATCCGAACAAGTTTAATTGAAGGATTTTCTGCAACATAATTCATATCAATATTATCAACGCCTGAACCAGCCCTTAGGATTAATCGCAGCTTATCCGAGCTTTGCATCACTTCTCTGGTAATTTGTACTCCACTTCTAAAAACAAGAATAGAACATTCTTTTATTTTCTCTTTAAGTGTTTCACTATCCGCATTAAAAGCACAGATCACATCAAACTTTTCTTCCAGTTTTGTAATAGCTGAAGCATCTATTTTACTTGCAATTAATATTTTGGCTTTTTTCATACACTAATCCTTGTCTGAATGTTATTTTTCTAATAGTTGATTTGCGGATCTGATTAATACATTTTTTTCTTCAGACCATTTATGTTTGGAATATATTTCAAATCCTTTTTCAATTATCTTATTTTGCTTTTCTGAATTTTCATAAACATCTAATATCGTTTCCGCTAAACTTTCCGCATCTCCGGCATCAAAATAATTAATGCTGTTCTGGTCAAAATAATCAGTAATACCTTTTGTTTTGGGGACGATTACTGGTTTTTTCAATGCTAAATATTCAAATATTCTAACCGGAAGATTTAAATTTGTAAAAGTTGTATTTAGGTTAGGAATAACGCCCAAATTACATTCATTAATATAGTCGAAAATCTTTTCATTGAATACAGAACCTTTATACTCTACCAAACCGGATAAATTTTGGGTTTCAATCTCATTTAGGAATGCTGGTAAAAAGTCTCCTCTTCCGAAAACATTAAATTTCAGGTCAGATATTTTATCTTTTAAAATATGAATAGCCTCCAACGCGGTGAGAAGTCCATGACGCTTTACAATTGTACCATGGTACATAATCACAAAAGGATTTGGTCTGGGTTGAATTTTACTATGTATAGTATTTTCATACCTATCTGTAATTTTTTCCATAGGTACATTCATTACAATATCGATTTTAGAAGCAGGGCAGCCTCGTGCCACAAATAATTCTTTAAATGCCAGATTTGGTGTTACAATAAAGTCAGCAAATCCAAGACTAATTTTTTCAATTAAAATTAATACCTTTATAAAAATATTTTTTTCATCAACATTATACTTTGCCATAAATACTTCGGGTGTCGGATCATGCAGATCAAGCAGTATTTTTGCACCAAAAAGTTTTGGGATTAAAGCTGCAAATACCAGAAAGTCAGGCATATTATGAACATGTACCAATTTATATCTGCTTCTAAAGAACAGAAAGGAAACTTTGAGAAATGTTGCCAGAGTAAAATAAAAATATTCTAATACATAACGAAGCGGGAACCCCCTACTGCCAACAGGAAGCGACCTGTAAATATTTAAATTTTCACCCTTTTCTCTGGCTAACTGCCCTTCGCCTTTACGCCTAAGACAAAATAAATCAATTTTATAATTGGCACCAAGCAACGTTTCGGTTTCTCTTCGAACTCGAACATCCCTGGGAAAAGACGAATAAACAATAACCGCCATTGGAGTTCGGTTTTTTTTATTAATTCCGTTTATTTCTGATTCATACATTTATAGAAACCTTTAAAAATATTCGCCAAGAACTGCATATGCTTTGATATATCATGTTTTTGATTTGGTGCGAATAAATAGTTAATTCTTATTATTAAAATTCTCTTTCCAAAATTCTGCTAATTCATCCGGTAACGGATTCCAGTATTTATCTTTATAATTGTTTTTAACATATCGAAGAAAATCAATATATATCTTAACAGGAAATTGCTCTACACCTTTCTTATCACCTTCAAAACAGATATAATCCGGATGCACATTTACCAAAACCATGGCGTTATTCGCAACTAACCACTCAAGTTTTTTAACCCAAATATCAGCAGATTTCTCACCTATTAATACAAAAGTTGTAAAATCCTGCGGTAGGGTATAAGGCATCTCAAGATATTCCCGACCCGTTATCTGACTTTTATAATAAAATGGAAATATTGTCCCAACGCCATCTGATTGCGGTTCAAAGGGATCGGTATCAAATGTTGATAAATCGTATTTTATATCTAATTCTGAAATCCATTCAAGGTTATGGTGCATTGCAGGTGCCCGGAAACCTTTCGCGTTCCAGTCCTTGATATATTTATTTATTTTTAAAGCTCTCTTATCAAATTCTTCCCTGGAGGAAAAGAGTTTGCCATCATGATTTAAACCGTGTACTCCAACTTCGAAGCCGTTCTCACAGAGCTCCGATCTCACTTTTTCTGAAACAATATATCTCTCCGGTACAAAATTAAAAGAAGACTTAAAGCCTAATTCTTTTTCGATCCGCATTAATTTAACACTTACATCATGTCCTTTTTGTAACTCTACATCATGTGTTAAAACTATTGCGAAATCTTTATTTTCTGGCCACCCTTTCCAACCTGCAGGTTTTTTTGCTGAGTTAAAATCAATTGGCCAGATGTCATCATATTTTTGCCTTTTATATGAAATTAAAATTCGCCTAAGCCAAATCTGCACAACACGCGGAATAACAGGTTTAATCAGATAGAAGATTTTGTTTATCAACTTATAACCACAACCTGTTACAGATAAAAGCTTTTAATGGCATTGCAGACATATAAAACCATCTCATCTGTCAACTCTGGATATATTGGCAATGAAAGACCTGTTGATGCTAATTTCTCACTAACAGGAAAATCTCCCTGTTTATACCCAAGAGAAGAGAAACATTTTTGAAGGTGTAATGGAATAGGATAATGCAGTCCTGTTGCAATATCTTTTTCTGCCAGATAATCGCGCAATTGATCGCGTTTGCCTTCTTCAACCCGCACAACATATAAATGATAAACATGTTTAGCGTAATCCATCTCACGAGGAATTTTGATCTGTTTAATTTGAGACAACTCAGAATTATATAAATTGGCAACGCGACGTCTGTTGTCCGTCCATGAGTCTAAATGTTTAAGTTTAACTCCAAGAACAGCTCCCTGAATACCTTCCATTCTATAATTATGGCCATATATTTCATGGTTATATTTCTCAAGGGCCCCATGATCCCGCATACTTTTAGCTTTATTGGCAATAGTGTCGTCATTGGTTAATACTGCACCACCTTCACCATAGGCACCCAGGTTTTTTCCCGGATAAAAGCTAAAAGATGTTGCTAATCCAAGTCCACCGATTTTCTTACCTTTGTATTCAGCATTATGCGCCTGAGCGGCATCTTCAACCACCGGAATATTATGTTTTTTTCCAATCCTAATTAATGGATCCATATCAGCAGGCTGGCCATATAAATGAACAGCTACTATTGCTTTTGTTCTGGGTGTGATCGCTTTTTCAACAGCTTGCGGATCAATATTATAACTATCCTTCTCACAATCGACAAAAACTGGAGTAGCACCGCATAGTGTTGCTCCCCAGGCTGTTGCAATGAAGGTATTTGCAGGTATTATTACTTCATCTCCGGGCCCTAAATCCAAAGCCCATAATACAAGATGGTTTGCATCAGTTCCAGAACTCACTGCAACACAATGCTTTGTTTGATGCTTTGATGCAAATTCATCTTCAAAATTTTTAACAGCCGGACCTAAGACATAGGCTGTGTTATCTAAAACATTCTGAATAGCTGGGTTTACATCATCTTTAATACTTAAATATTGAGATTTTAAATCAAGAAATGGTATTTTCATGTTCTAATTCCTATTTAACTTTTCTGATTATTCTTGCGGGATTACCGGCAACAATTGTATTTGCAGGAACATCTTTTGTTACAACACTTCCGGCACCAATCATTGCACCCTCATTTATTGTAATTCCAGCAAGTATTGTGGCACTCGAACCAATTGAAACACCCTTTTTGACAAACGTTTCAATGCATTCCCAATCATCTTCTGTCTGCAGTGCACCATCATCATTTGTTGCCCTTGGGTACATATCATTAATGAATGTAACGTTATGACCTATAAAAACATTGTCTTCTACAGTTACACCTTCACATAAAAATGAATGACTCGATACCTTACAATTCTTTCCTATTTTTACACCTTTTTGGATTTCAACAAATGTTCCGATTTTCGTTTCATCTCCGATTTCACAGCCATATAGATTCACAAAATTGTAAATCTTAACATTGTTACCAAGTTTTACATCATCTGCAATGCTTACATATTTCATATTTTTACCTCTTGGCCACGATTTTTAAGGGACTTTTCAGCTGCTTCTAAAATTTTTACTACCATTAAACCATCTTCACCATTTGCTAAACTTTTTTGATTTTCTTCAAGACATGCAACAATATTATCGACTTCAACAGTTAAGGCTTCTGCCGAATTAATTTTGGGACAATACATATCCCCTGTTCTGTATTGTATTAGCATATCATATACCTGATTGGCTGTCTCAATAACATCAATTCCTTTGTCATAAATACGAATTTTTTCTGTTGGTTCAATATCATCCCATACAATCATTTTCTTAGTACCGGCTATAAGAGTTTGCCTTACTTTTACGGGCGACAACCAATTAGCATGGATATGACCGATAACATTATCCGGATAATAAACAGATAAATAGGCAATATTTTCTATACCATTTTTAAGATGGTCCGATCCCGTAGCAACAACACTTTCCGGTTTTAAATTCAACAGTGTCTGCATTATGGAAATATCATGTGGTGCCAAATCCCACAACACGTTAATATCATGTTGAAATAATCCTAAATTCACCCTGACGGAGTCAAAATAAAACAAATCACCGAGTTCACCGCTGCTTATAGTTTCCTTTATTTTTGCAACAGCACCCGTAAACACAAAAGTATGGTCTACAAATATTTGTAGATTTTTACTTTTTGCTAATTCAATTAACCTTTCACTATCGGCACTATTACTGGTCATAGGCTTTTCAATAAGAACATGCTTTCCTGCTTCTAAACACCTTTTAGCCAATTCATAGTGGGTATAAACCGGAGTAATAATTGCGATTAAATCAATTCGTGGATCGTTAATTACATCATTTGCATCTTTGGTAGTTTCTATAACCGGATATGTTTTTTTCACATATGCCAGACGCTCATCTCTCAAATCAGAACATTTAACAACATTAGTTTTAGGGTGAGCATAAAAATTACGTATAATGTTTGGCCCCCAATAGCCAACACCAATAACACCAACATTAATCATTGATTTTCCTTCCCTGAATTTTGCCTGCTAGTAAGCACCCCTGAAATTAATAACAGCAGTGATTGTTTTTATGATGATTTTAATATCTAGAAATACACTTTGATTTTTAACATAAAACAGATCCATTCTGACCATTTCATCAAAAGTAGTCAGACTACGGCCATGAACCTGCCAAATACCAGTAATACCTGGTTTTACTTCTAAAACCCGTCTTAAATGCCAGCTCTGATAATGCTCCAGCTCATATCCTATAGGGGGTCTGGGCCCAACAAGACTCATGTTACCTAAAAGGACATTAAAAAATTGGGGTAACTCATCAAGGCTTGTTACACGAAGTATCTTGCCGATTTTTGTAACACGCGGATCAGCAGTAATTTTATAAACAGGCTTAGTGTCATCTCCCTGGTTCAGATTTTCATGATTACCATCTATTAATTGAGCAACATATTGTTGATGTATTTTTGGATCATTATTGTTAGACATTGATCTGAATTTAAAGAACGTAAATTCTTTTCCTTTGTAGCCAATTCGCTTTTGCCGAAATATTATGGGACCTTTTGATTCAAGTTTTATAAGTACTGCAATAAGGAACATTATTGGTGAGAATAATATTATACCTGTTAGCGCACCAAGAATATCAATTATTCTCTTAAAAAAATGAAATAAGTACGTGTAAATATCTTTGTAAATAAGATTATCCGGTATGTAATAGGAAACTGCTAATGCAGAACCATTATATTCAATACCATTCAATTCATCATCAAGCATATTTTCATAGACATTTGATGAATCATTTACTGGTTTATTTGTAACGACAGTTTCAGATGAATTTTTATCTTTGTCATCCGGAATTTGATTCAAAGGATATAACTGAATTTTAACACCGTCGTTTACCAGGTTTCTTGAGAAATTAAATTCATCAAAAAAGAAATCCTTTAAAAGTGTTTTCATCTTTTGAGCAAACTGTTTTGCTCCATCTATTGAAGTATCAAGTAATATAATTTCTATCACCCTTGATTCTGTGCATGATTTTATATCACACTCTCTTACATTTCTGGCAATAAAATCAATTGTTTCCTGAATCTTATTTATTTCACTAAGCTTTGATGTTAAGAGATCTAAAAACTCAATTCGTGCCAGGGTTAAAGATGAGCCGGTTCTATAGCTTCTCTTAACTTCCAGATCAACCCGATAGTAAAATTCCTTTTTTGAAAACCATTCAAGAGATTTTTGCGCTTCTTTAATAAAATATCTTTTATAAATATTTTTAAACTTATTGTTAGTTAAGTTTGCCATTAAAAATCCCTTTACTCTTTGCTTTACCATTTTCTTTGCCATACCCATATCCATAACCATAACCATATTTATAGTAATATGACGAACTCTTGGCATCATATGCGTTGATAATAAACCCATTTACATTAATAGATGATTCTTTGAAAACATCAAAGGCATATTTAATTCCATCTTTAAATGAATGTTTGGGTTTAACAATAAAGAAAACATTAGGTATGTACTTACTGAGAATAAGAGTATCCACTACTTGGGTAACTGGTGCAGTATCTATTAAAACATAATCAAATTTATTTGCGGCATACTGCAAAAGCGTTGTCATTTTTTCATTTTCTAACAATTCACTTGAATCTTCTATGTATGAATCCGAAGCTGCCAGCAAAGAAAGATTGAACTTTTTATCCATGTTCTTCATTGGTTTAAAAAGAACTGGGGTGCTTCTATTATCGGTCAGGTAGTTATATATTGAATAATGGTCTGCAGGAACTGAAAACAATCTGGAAAGACCTGCTTTTTTTAAATCACAATCTATTAATAAAACACTTTTTCCACTTCGCGTCAGGCTAACTCCTAAATTCGCCACAATGGTTGTTTTACCGGTATTTTCATCCGAACTGGTAAAAATAAAAATATTTTTTTTGATATTTTTCGAAATATTAAACACCTGAGTTCTTAATAAACGATATGATTCCAAAAACTCATGCTTGTCATCCATAAGGGTTACCAGTTTATTCTTGATATTATTTGAATTATCTAGTTGTTCGAATAAACCAGTTTCATATCTTGGGATCATAGCCAGAACCGGCAGAGAGTAGGAGTTGGATAAACTATCAACATTATTAATTTTCTTATCAAAGACCTCCTGAAAGAAAATTGTTATCATGCCAAGAACTGATCCGAGTATCATTGCAAGCATTATATTTAGTTTCTTCTTAGGAGAAACAGGTTCAATTGGCAAAGAAGCTGACTCTACAACAACAATGTCCTGAATTTTAGATAACTCTGCCATCCGTAATTCTTCACGTTTGTCAAGAAGTAATTGAAACATTTTGTCATATACATCCTTTTCCCGCATAAGGTTAAGTAAAGTACTCTCCTGAGCAGGTAAGTTACCAATTCTGGCAGCATATTTATCAATAAGGCTGTTAAGATCATTCCTTTTTTTCTTTAAAGAATTTATTATTATAGAATATGATGTGATCGTATTTTGATTGTATTCAGTTAACTTATTTTGTATTTGATTGATTTGCTCGTTAATCGAAACTATATCAGGATGAGTTTCTTTTCTGCGTTGAAGTAACTGAAGCTTTTCAATTTCAAGATCAGAGAGTTGTTCAAGAAGAGCTGCAAACGGAGTTCTTGAATCTCCTGTTCTGCTTGGATTGAGGTAGGTTTGGTCAAAATATCCTTGTTTCTTCAATTCTCCTTTCATTTCAGAAACTTTATTCTGATACTCTGTTAACTCCAGTTCAGCTTTTATTTTTTCTGTTTCCAATTGACTTAGAAACTTCACAACTTCATTCGATGTCTCATCGATATTAATAATCTTATTCTTGCTTTTAAAACTACTTAAACGTGTTTCAGCACTATCTAATTTTACAGATATATCTTGCAATTGCTGATCTACAAATTTATAGGAATATTGTATGGATTGTTTCTTTTGATTCAGTCTGCTTGAACGAAAATTTTCTGCTATAGAATTAACTATTTTCTGGGCATTTATAGGAGATTTTGAACGATAGGATATCTTAAAAAGATTTGTTGCTCCAATTCTAGCAACAGATATGTTCTCACTTAAGTTTTTTTGCGCTTTCTGAAGACGAATAATATCAAAGTATAATTTATCTCCTGCAATAGCACCTTTCCAATCGATTGTAAACTTTATTCCTCTGAATTCTGCTTTCCATTTTTGATAAAAAGGCTGAGTGAATACTTTTGAATCATTGGTTGCATCATATATAGTCAACTCTTTGTTTTCACCAATTTTTAAATAAAAACTACCTGGTTCTGCATATTGACTAATATTAAAAGCTGAAAACTTTGGATACCTACCATCAATGTTAGATATTTTGTAATCAAGATATGTTTCATATTCAAATAATCCAATGTCTTTCAATTGAATATCTGTGTTTTTTAAATCAAGTTCCTGGATATTAAAAAACAGAGCAAAATCATTAATTACACTTTCGAGGACTGTTCTGGATTTTACAGTTTCTATTTCATTTTCAATTTCATCTGAAGATTGAAATACTATCATCTGATTAAAAGTATCCGGATTTCGATCGTTATAAAGTCTTTCTTTTTTCAAAACCACAGATGACTCATATAAAGGATCAACCAAAAAACTATAAATACCTGTAAATAATACAATAACCGCAACAAAAGAAATCAAGACTATCTTCCTGCGATTTATTGTATTTATGATATCATTTAAATTAAAATCGAGCTGTTTTTCCATTTAAACTTCCAATTTTCTCAATCTATCGGCTTAATACAGCATAAATGGTTACAATTAACCCTGCGGCTGTAAATAAAAATGTTGTGTTTTGTCCTGTTACCCACCATTTACGGGTTACAAAAACTCTGTCTCCGGATTTCAAATAGAAATCATTGACTTCATTTTCAAAACTTTCTTCAGCATCAAATACAATAATTTCACCATTCCTGTTTATCAAAACTTCGTTAAGATCTGAATCTTCCGTTTCACCGCCTGCCATCGCAATTACATCCAGCACTTTTTCTACACCAGTCGTAAAATAAACTCCCGGATTTCCTACTTCACCTAAAACACTGATTCTATACAATGGGGCGATGATAAGTTCAACCCCACGATATAATGAATCATATTTTGCTTCAACCTGTTGTTTAATAACCCGATAATCTTTGTCTTTGGTATTTATAAATCCGATATATGGAAATTGTATTATACCATTTTCGTCTATGAAATAATCACCTGTTATTTCCTGAGAGATATTATAAAAGGTAAGTCTGACTCCGTCTCCTGGAATAAGTTGTTCAGCATTAGATTTGGCTGCAAAGACGAGTACAATAAGAACAAGTGGGTATAAAAGGTTTTTAGGCATGATTTTTCCGTTCTTGATCTAGCTTCGCCAGGTTAATACAATAAATAGCACAGATTATCAAAAATAACCTGCATTAAAAATGTAATTTTTATTGTTTTGTCAGTTAAAGCATTGAAGGCGTTTCAGACTTCAGATACTTCTTGTGTTAAATTTTTGTTAGAATATAATGAGGCGACTTTTTTACAGCGTGATTTATGACACACTAAACAAATTTATATTTTTGCGAAAATTTGCCCAACAGTATAAACAAATTTTACTTTTAGGGGGCTTTAGGTGGTAAAATTGGCTCAGGTACATGAATAGTTATTGTATCGGAAGCTTCATTATTAATCGGATTTATTGAATTTGATGATTTGATCGTATTTACAGGATTTGATAAAATGACAGCACTTGCGTTAACGGAAGAAGCATGATTTTTTAGTTGTTCGATTTCTTTATTTAGTTTTAATATTTTAACTCTAAGCTCATCATTATGTCTATCAAGATTAATTTTAAAATTCTGATCGAATTTAATTTGATTGTCTTTTTCAAGCATTTGTAATTCTCTCACAAGCTCTGTCTGACTGACAGAAAACACTTTTTGAACTGACTGGTTTACTAATACATTAAGACTGTCGTCAACTGCATAAGAGAAACTTTTTGTACCAGAAAGCTGATCATCAGGATATTTAAATTCGTTTTTATTAAGTTGATTCTCCACACCCGTGATATTGGACAATTTTTTTTTCAAATCAGACCATTTTTTTTCATCCATCGTAGAAATATTTTTTTCCCTGGACTTAATACTGTCCAGCGTTGTTTTAAGAATAATTTCTATTTGTTTGGGATCAAGAGTCGGCTGAAGTTGTTTCAGATTAATCAGACTCGATGCCAGGTACTTTACATCTTCAGGATTTACTTCTTTGTTATCTATCTTTTTTAACAACTCCGCGTATGAAGCTTGAAGTTGTTCACGTTGTTGCTGGCTGGCTACTTTAGCCAACAACTCCTGTCCTGTTTGTTGTAAATAATCAGAAATATTCTTATCACCAAATTTGCTGATAAACAAATAAACAGAAAGACAGATTATTCCAATCATACTGGCAATAAATGTAAAGTCTGTTTTTTTTTCTGAAAAAAGATACAGCCTATTCATTCTGAAAATCTTCCAATGATTCTGAAATATCAAAATCAATCATTTCCCCATTAACCACGCTTCCCGGTTCGATATACACAAGGGCCAGAACCTGGCGATTATTGTTTTGTAAATTACCCGATATTATACTGTTTTTGCCCAAAGAAACTTTAACTTTTCTCAACTTTTCAGGGATATCTGCATTCTCTTCTATAACAATCGAACCTTCTACTCTTGTATTAAATGCCGAAATATTTCCATAGTTTTTTACAACATCCCCGGTTATTTTAACACCCCGTGTTTTTATCTGTCCGCTTAATCCGGATACATTTCCAGATATTTCAGTACTGTCATTGATAATTATTAATCCGGTTAATGACAAAACATTACCCTTAACATTACAGTTTTTATCGATATAAATATTACCGTTTACCGTGTTAATATCCCCTTGTATCTCACAGTCATTTCCAATATGAATATCACCATTCACAGCGATAAGATCTGAGTTAATTGATGAATTGTCATTAATATTTATGTTTTTGTTTATTTGGATGTCACATCCCGTTGTAATTATCAAAATCAGAAAACCAATTTTCGTGGTTAATTTCATAACATCTCCGACTCAGAATAGCTTATAAAATATATTCATAAATTTAGTACGTTGAAATAACTTAATGTTGCAATATTATAACGGCTCATTTAAGTTCGCTTCCGTAATTTTAACAATTAGGAGAAAACGCAATGAAGTTTATTAAGTTCATAATGCTGATGTCCGGACTGTTTTTTATATCATGTTCTAATAGTGAATTGGCTGAACAAAATTCACAATTAAAAGAACAAGTAAACAATCTTAAAGAGCAAATCACACAACAAAAAACAATCATGGAACGAATGCGCTCCAGTGATGACAAACTTATGTTCCTGGCATCAAAACTTTCCGGTGTTAAAGCCCGCATCATAACAAATATGGGTAATATAGATTTAAAGTTTTTCCCTGAAGAAGCCCCAATCCAATGTTTTAATTTTATCACTCGGGCAGAATGCGGATTTTACGATAACACACAATTTCATCGTGTAATGAAAGATTTTATGATACAGGGGGGCGATCCCAACACTAAAACAAAAAACACAAGCTCGTATGGAACGGGCGGCCCCATTGTTAATATCCCCAACGAATTTAATGGAATCAGTCATAAACGTGGTATTTTATCTACTGCGAGAACACCGGATCCGAATGCCGGAGCAGGTTCCCAGTTTTTTATTGTGCACAAGGATTATCCGAGTCTCGACGGGCAATACACTGTATTCGGAGAAGTTGTTAAGGGAATGGATGTTGTTGATAAAATTGCAACAACAAAAACAAACAAAAACAATCTTCCGTTAAATCCTGTAATTATTAAAACAATTGAAGTTTCCCGTTAAGAACTAATTTACTCCCTGATGGTTTGGTCAGGGAGTCTCTTTTTTCTGGAATATAATTCCTGCATAAGTATCCCACTTACGATTAGCACGAGTCCCACAAAAGTTGAAAAAAATATTTTCTCTCCAATAATTAAGAAAAGAGCCAGGAGAGACAAAAAAGGGGTTATATATATCAGATTACTTATCCTTGCTGCACTGGGGGTTACTTTTAAAGCAGTCAGCCATATCACAAATGTGATTCCCATTTCAAACAAACCAATATAGCCAAGAGCAGGCCAGGATTCCTGTGCAGGGAAAACCAATTCGTCAAAAACAACCTGAGAAACCAAGATGTATACAAATCCAAAAAGAAATGACACCATCAGTTTTAATACCGGATCGTATTTGTCCTTTGTGTTTATAAGCCAATAGATTGCCCATACCAGGGTACTTGATAATGCCAGAAAAATACCGGTGTTATCGACTCCGGCTAAACTTATGAAAGATCCCCGGGTAGCGATAATTACTGCGCCTGTAAAGCTTATAAATACTGATATCCCCTGAATTACAGTCAAACGTTGCTTAAGAAGCGGAACTGCTAAAACAGTAAGCGTTACCGGCCAGCCATAGTTTAATGCCATTGCCAACTGACCGGGCAACAGATCATATGCCTTAAACAGGATAGTATAATACAGAAATGGATTTAAAAACCCGGCTATGGCTGAATGGATAAAAAATTGTCTGTCCATTTTTAACAGATTTAAAGCTTTTCCACTAAATACCACTATTAAGCTTAGCGCAAGAGCTGATATCAGTACGGAATAAAAAAGCAGGTTTGGCGGACTTAAATGCTTCAGGGCCAGTTTAAATGCAGTGGCAGCACCTGCCCAAAAAATAATCGCTAAAAATGTAAGTATGACTGCTTTTGTTGTATTGGACATATTCATATATTTTTTAATGTTAATTACAGTCTTTTATATGAAATAAAATTTAGATAACATTACCTATTCTCACAACACAGTATTAGTTTTCTGCCATTTTATTTATGATTAGATTACAAAAAAATCATTTTTTTAAAGACAAATGAATCGATCAAACAACATAGTTATAACTGGTGTTTCAAGCGGTATTGGGTTTGCTTGTACAAAGCGTTTCATTAATAAAGGTTATACTGTTTTTGGAAGTGTTCGAAAACCTGAAGACTCTGAATCTGCAAAACAGCTTTTCAAATCCGGGCTATTTCATCCGTTAATTTTAGATATTACAGATGAAGATTCTGTTAAACATGCAGCCGAAATTGTAAAACAAAAAATAAATGGTGCCGGAGTGGCCTGTTTAATCAACAACGCCGGTGTGGCTGTCAGTGGTCCCTTAATGCATATATCGGGCGTAGATATGGAAAAACAATTTGCAACCAATGTTTTGGGAACTATGAACGTTACCAGGGCATTTTTACCATTACTTGGAGCTGAAAAACCGTGCTCTTTTGAACCTGGTAAGATTATAAATGTAAGTTCTGTTTCCGGTAAAATTTCCTATCCCTTTCTGGGTCCTTATGCTGCTTCGAAGCATGCCCTGGAAGCATTATCTGCTGCACTCCGCAGAGAATTAGCTATCTATGGAATAAATGTTTTAGTTGTGGCTCCGGGATCTGTACAATCTGAAATATGGAAAAAGAACTCGTTCGATTTGATCATAAAAAAATACGGGAGCACGGATTGGGCTGGCGCGTTAAAACAATTTAATGTCGATGAAAATACTTTTATGAAAGCTGACCGGATCGCTGAAAAAATCTGGAAAATTCATAACAATAAGAACTTTAGAGTGCACTACCCTGTTGTTAATAATTATATAAAAAATTGGCTTTTGCCAAGACTTCTTCCTGCCAGAATATTGGATATCATTATTCAAAAAACATTAAAGTTAAGGAGACTTCCATGACTGAATTTAAATACCTGAGAATTGAGTTGAAGCACCACTATGCTCTGGTCACCTTAGATCGTGGAAGAGCCAATCCTATAAATCTGGACATGCTGGATGAACTGCACATCTGCTTCAATGAAATAACAGATGACCCCGAAGTAAAAGGAGTAATTCTTACAGGGAAGGAAGATTATTTTTCGGTTGGTGTTGATGTGATGGAAGTTTTCGATTATGATCACGATATGACAGAAAAATTCTGGTCTTCACTTATTCAGATCATGGTCAAACTGGCAAAATTCCCCAAACCGCTTATTGCAGCAATATCCGGGCATGCTCCTGCTGGTGGATGCGTTTTAGCGATACCGGCTGATTACCGATTAATGGTCGCCGGCGACTACACAATCGGCCTGAATGAGATTCCTTTGGGAATTATCGTACCAGAAAACTTTTTCCATATGTATGCATTCTGGATTGGAAAACACAAAGCCTATCAATACTTGCTGGAAGGAAAACTATTATCTGTGGACGAAGCATTAAAGTGCGGGTTGGTTGACCAGAAATGCAGTAGTGACGAATTGCTGTTCTTAGCAGAACAAAAACTTGCTCATTACCTGGCGCTAATCCCTGAAGTTTTCCAAACAAGCAAACTTAATTTCAGACGGGAACTGATTCGATCCATGCAAATTGATTGGGACCGGACACTTGCCACTTTTATGGATCAGTGGTGGTCACAACCAACAAGGACAACTATCAGCAAGCTTATTCAAAGTATTAAGAATAAATAATCAGTTTTTATTATCCGGATCGACAACTTTTACATTAAAAGGTTCACTCGCAGCTCCCTTATATACTGATACGTGCGGGAAAGGGATTTCAATACCTTCGCGATCAAAGCGGATTTTGATTTCTTCATAAATTTCATTTCTCATTGTAAGCCAATCTTCCCTTGCAGCCCAGACAGCAAACTTTAAATCGATAGACGAAGTACCAAAACCTTCAAAAATTATCAAAGGAGCGGGCTCCTGCAGACATAAAGGATTATCATGGGCAATCTGCATTAAAATTTCACGTACCCTGGCAATATCTTCTTTATAGGCCACACCAATCAGCAAATCAGCTCTTCGGATTGGAAAACGGGTTAATGTAACAACTTCACTCTTAAGAATATTCTCATTGGGTATCCGTACAAACTGATTATCAAAGGTACGCAGTTTTACCGAGAGAATATCAATCGACAAAACTTCACCAATTGTTTGTCCGACGCGGATCACATCGCCAACTACAAAAGGTTGTTCTCCGATCAGAAATATTCCGCTTATTACATTTGATACGCTGGTTTGTGAAGCAAAACCAATAGCAATACCAAGGATACCGGCAGCACCAAGGAGCGGTGTCAGCTCAAAACCAAGTTCACGCAAAGCCATAATTATAATGATAATTTGACCGGTATAATTAACAATCTTCCCCGTTATCATCCCGCGTTGTGCTGTTAGCTTTTTTGTAACAAATCTGCGGCTCCAGCGACTTAGGATATAAATCAGCGGCATTCCGGCAATCAGCATTACCAATACCCGGATAATCAGCCCGATGCGTTCAACCGATATCAGACCTTTAAAATCCCAGTTTAGAATATTTTCCATACCTTCTCCTACCAGCTAAAAAAATCGATACCTGAAAGTTCCTTTAATGACATAAATGTTTTGGCGGTAAAACTCATATGATGTTCTTCCCTGGCAGTTGCTACCAGAACAGCTTTTGGTGCATCCGCTGGCGGCTTTTTAGATACTTCTAAATCACTCATATCATCATGGCCGCGAAAGTGTGCTTTTGTTTCACTGCCCCAATACTGATCTGCTGCTTTAAAAATTGCCAGTCGTGAAACACGTAAACAAATCTTATCAATCAGCATTTCATCATCTGATTTATTACGAATATCAATAGGACATACAGCGCGGTATATCCTGATAAGATCTTCGGTTACACTGCGCCGTGCAGAAGAAGAAATCCAATAACAAAGTTCACCTTTCCTGAAGTTCCCAAACCATGTTTTGCTTAATTTAACCGTAGGGATTTCAGTTACTTTAAAATTGCCGTGATTTAATTGCACCCAAAGCGGGACTCTTACAAACACTTTTGCAGCAGCGTTTGGACCAACCCTGAATGCGTATTCAGGTTTCACCACAACCGGTAAATCAGGGAAAGCAGGTTTTAGCTCAAGCTTTCCCGATCCCTTTTTTAAAAGCCAGCGCTCCCAATTTAAATTATCAGGCGGAGCAGGGTTATCATTGGGATCGTTGTTTTCTTCACCTTCCTGATCGTACAAAAACCCAATCCAAAGCTCATCTTCCACTTTTTTGCACCATAGGTTTAACGGACCCAATCGCCAGAAGACTGATTCACCGGCATTTAAATCATACGATCCCCACGGATAATCTTTCGGGGTATTCATTTTTAGTCCTATAATTGATTAAAAATTTTAAAATTGCGAATAAGGGTTTAATAAAATTAGATTTGTATAATGTCTTTAATGTGCTGAAACACTAAAAATAATTAAAATTTAATCTAAAATTAAATTTATTGAAAACTATTCAAATCTAACAAAGTGATACGTAAATGACAATCTGGTTGTGGGTTGGTTTCCTGGTATTTGTAATGGCAATGCTTGCCTTGGATCTCGGTGTATTCCATAGAAAACTACATGCGATAAGTATTAAAGAAGCTATGCTCTGGACAGGTTTCTGGATTTTTTTATCACTTCTTTTTAACATACTCATTTATTTCATGTACGAACACCATTGGCTGGGAATCGGTGAAGCTATTGGTCACACCCTTTCCGGAAAAGAAGCAGCCCTGCAGTTCTTAACAGGTTATTTTATAGAAAAATCATTAAGCCTGGACAATATTTTTGTAATTGCACTCATCTTTACTTACTTCAAAATTCCGGATATTTATCAGCACCGGGTTTTGTTCTGGGGTATCCTGGGTGCTTTAATAATGCGCGGATTAATGATTGGCGGGGGGATTGCACTTATCACCAAATTTGGCTGGATGATTTATGTTTTTGGTGCTTTTCTGATTTTCACGGCAATTAAAATGATCACTTCACAGGAGGAGAACATCGATCCTGATCGCAATATTTTTGTAAAATTTGTACGAAGAATTTACCCGGTCAGTAAAACTTTGGATGGTGAAAAATTCTTCACAGCTGTGAATGGAAAACACGCAGTAACACCCATGTTTATTGCATTAGTTGTTATCGAAAGCAGTGATTTGTTATTTGCTGTGGATTCTATCCCGGCAATTTTTGCGGTAACCCTTGATCCTTTCATAGTATTTACATCAAATGTGTTCGCTATCCTTGGATTGCGCTCGCTTTACTTTGCACTTTCAGCAATGCTTGCAAAATTCAGGTTTATTAAATTAAGCCTGTCCTTTATATTGGCTTATGTCGGTGTTAAAATGCTTATATCTGCCTGGCTTCATATTGCAGCCTGGGTTTCACTGATTGTAATCTTTTTATTACTTTTAGCAGGAATAATGGCTTCAATACTGATAAAGCCATCGAAAGATTAAGTAAAACAAAAAATAACAACTTAATAACCGGTTTAATCTTGTTACAGGAAGGTTTTTCTTTTATGAAAAAACTCAATGAAAAACGATCTGCCAAGGTGGGGATGCCACCCGGAAGTTATGTTTATGTTGGTCAAAAGAGAGTGGAACAGGTAAAAATCAGTGCGATTGATTACGACCAGCAGCAGTTTAACACGGCTGTATTAAACAGCATAGATGAGACTGAGATTTACAGATCCAGAGAAACCATTTCCTGGATTAATATAGATGGTTTGCATGATACATCTATCCTGGAAAAAATAGGGTTACAATATGAGATAAATCCATTAACTATTGAAGATATTCTTAACACGCATCAAAGACCCAAAATTGAGATATTTGATCATTACATTCTCATTATCCTAAAGATGCTTAATTATAAAAACAATTCTCTTCAGACCGAGCAGGTCAGCATGATCCTTGGAAAAAACTTCTTACTGACATTCCAGGAAACCGAAGGCGATTTATTTGATCCGGTTCGTGCCCGGATAAAGAACAGTATGGGCAGGATTCGTAAAAGCGGTGCAGACTACCTTGCTTATGCCCTGATGGACGTTATTGTAGATAACTATTTTATTGTAATTGAAAGCATTGGTGAAGAAATAGAAAACCTGGAAGATAAGGTCCTGAAAAAGCCAACTGATGACCTGGTTGAAAAAATTCACTTTCTGAAGCGTAAAATTTTATACCTGCGCCGTTCGGTTTATCCGTTAAGAGAATCCATTACAACCCTGCAGCAATCGCAGCCGAATCTGGTAAAAAAATCAACGCGGCAGTATATCCGGGATTTATACGAGCACACTATCCAGATTATCGACGCAATTGAAAGTACCAGGGATATTGTAACATCGCTTTTAGATTTGTATATGTCATCAATGAGTATAAAAATGAACGAAGTTATGAAGGTGCTTACTATTATAGCAACCATTTTCATTCCGCTTTCATTTCTTGCAGGTGTTTATGGGATGAACTTTGATACAGGAATCAGCCCCTTTAATATGCCTGAGCTGGAATATCGCTACGGGTATCTTTTATTCTGGTTTTTAACTTTTTTAGTCGCAGCAGGATTTATGCTCTTTTTTAAAAAGAAAAAGTGGATTTAGCGATATTTAAATTAAGCCGCTGATCAGTCCGAGCCCGATTAGTGACAATAAAATACCTACAAGCAAATGCACACTTTTCATGGTTATTTTTTTCATAAGCCGTGTTCCGATAAAAGCCCCGGTAAACGCAGCGACGATAGCGGTTATCAGAATACTTGTATTAGCAGCGCTAAGTTCAAGACTAAATCGTGAAGAGTACATAAACAACCGTGAGACATCGATTATCATTGCAATGGTTATACCTGTTGCAATAAATGACTCCTTACTCAGACCGCATTTTATCAGGAATGCTGTTCGAAAAGCCCCCTGATGCCCCGATAATCCGCCAAAGAACCCGCTGAGCAGTCCACCCAAAGGTAACCATTTGGGTTGAAGCGCCATTTTTGTAAACGACGGCATAAAATCCAGAACTGCAAAAAGCATAATCAGAATCCCAATAACAAGATTTACAGGATGAATCGCGAAGCTTTTACCATTCAATGTATAATTATAAATCGATGACATTCCGGAAAATTGCAGCAGCAACCAGGCACCAAGAAAAGCAGCAATAAATGCGACAATTCCAAATTTTAATACAACTTCTTTGTTTACATACCTGCCAACCAGAAAAAATTTATAAATATTGTTCAAAAGATGAACAATAGCAGTCATCGCGATGGCAGTATCAACCGGGAAGAAAAAGATAAATGCCGGAAGCAGAATTGTTCCTAATCCAAAACCTGAGAATAAAGTTAAGGCAGATGCCAGCAGTGCTGTTATACCAATTATGAAATATTCCATAAAAACTATATAAGAAGCTGTCTCAAAAACCATCAAACATTTCATTCCGATTTGATTCCGGAATTTTAAATCCATTTCTTATTAGATCCTGAAACACATTCAGGATGTTAATAATTGCTTCTTTTGAAACAGCTTCTATAAAAAATTAATCCAGCAAACCGCGGCGTTTCAGCAAAGGCTCTATTTCCGGTTCATGTCCGCGGAAAGCCCTGTACATGTTCATACCTTCTTCAGTTCCGCCTTTAGCAAGAATGTTGTCACGATATAATTTTGCGGTTTTTTTATCAAAAATACCATTTTCTTTAAACGCTTCAAATGCGTCGGCATCAAGTACTTCCGACCAGATATAGCTGTAGTATCCGGATGAATATCCGCCTACAATATGACGAAAATAGGTCGTGCGGTAACGACTGATAATTTCAGGGATCAGTCCGATTTTATTGAGTGCTGCTTCTTCAAAAGCATTGATATCACGGTCTTCAACGTTATCCAGTGTATGCCAGGCCATATCAAGGTAAGAAGCAGCGAGATATTCTACGGTTTCAAAACCCTGATTAAAGGTACCGGCTTTTTTTATTTTTTCAATAAGTGCAACCGGCATAACTTCACCTGTTTTATAGTGAAAGGCATAGGCTTTAAGCATTTCCGGCTCAAGAACCCAGTTTTCCATAACCTGCGATGGAAATTCTACAAAATCTCTTGGTACATCTGTCCCGGAAATGGAAGGATAGGTGCATTTAGACAGCAAGCCGTGCAAAGCGTGGCCAAATTCATGGAACAGAGTTTTTGCTTCATCAAGGCTGATCAATGAAGGTGTCTCTGCAGTCGGTTTTGTAAAATTCCCGACATTGGTTATGATTGGCAGAACGGCTTTTCCATCCATTGCACTTTGCTTACGGAAAGCATTCATCCAGGCACCACCCCTTTTACTGTCACGATAGAACCAGTCGGACATGTATAAGCCAATAACAGAACCATCAGCATCTTTTACTTCATATGTTTTCACATCCGGATGATATTTGGGTATATCATTACGCTCTTCAAAGGTGATCCCAAACAGTCGGTTTGCAAGGGTAAAAGATCCGTTAATAACGTTGTCAATCTTCAGATACGAACGTATTTCGTCTTCATTCAAATCATAATTTTTAATACGGATCTTTTCTGCATAATACCACCAGTCCCAGGACGCGAGTTTAAAATCACCGCCTTCTTCATCAATCATTTTTTGCATCATATCACGTTCTTCTTTGGCTTTATTAAGAGCCGGGGACCATACTTTTTCCAGCAGTCCGTAAACATTTTCCGGTGTTTTCGCCATTGTTTCTTCAAGTACAAAATCAGCATGTGTGTTATAACCCAGCAATTGTGCTTTTTGTATCCGCAGATTAACTATCTTGTTAATGATTTCTTTATTATCGTTCTCGTTGTTATTATCACCCCGATTTATATAACCTTTGTAGAGCTTTTCCCGCAGATCACGCCTTTCAGAATACTGAATAAAAGGAATCAGACTTGGTTTATGAACTGTGAACAGCCACTTTCCGTTGTATCCCTTATCATTTGCAGCTTCAGCAGCAGCATTTCGCACGCTTTCCGGTAATCCTGCAAGATCTTCTTCATTATCTAAAACCATCTGAAAAGCATTATCTTCATTAAGTACATTTTCACTGAACTGCACAGAGAGAACAGTCAACTCTTCATTTATCTTACGCAGCTGATCTTTTTGCTCATCTGTAAGGTTTGCCCCACCACGTACAAATCCCTTATAATAATCTTCAAGAAGACGCTGCTGTTCGGTGGTTAAGTTTATTTTATCTTTTTGTTCATAAAGTGTCTTTATTCTTTTGAACAGCTTGGGATTTAAATTGATATCATCATTATGCGTGGAAAGAAGCGGGCTTACTTCTTTTTGTATTGCTTTCATTTCATCATTTGTATTTGCCGATGAAAGGTTAAAAAAGACATAGGAGACCTTATCCAGCAGTTTGCCGCTCTTTTCCATCGCTTCAATTGTATTTGCGAATGAAGGGGAAGCATCATTAGATGCAATTGCCTGTATTTCTTTCAGGTGTTCCTCCATGCCAAGTTTAAAAGCAGGCATGTAGTGTTCATCTTTAATTTCTTCAAAAGGTGGTGACTGAAAAGGTGTTTTCCATTCGCTGTAAAATGGATTGTTTGAATCCTGCTTGGCATACATAAAAAACATTGCTCCGATAAGTAAAACAAATACTAATTTATTCATATCGTACCTCAATATAATTAAAATATTATGGTTTATATTTAAACTGGAAGTAGATATAAATATAAGAAATTAAAATATAAATGGTTGAAAAAACGACAGTCTTTTGATGTAATAGCGGATTTATAAAGTGAAAATTTTTAGTATGATTTTGTCTCAGGGATATTAACTTTACTGGGAACAATAAAAGCTTCGCGGTAACCATAATCTTTGGCAGTGTCTCGGATTTCTTCGGCATCATTACGGTCGGTTACATCACCTACACGGATTTTGTAAAGCGGCGCATCAAAAATCAGGTAGACTTTATGCTCCATTGTTGCAAAAAGATCTTTAGCTTCCTGTTCGGTTAAAGTGGCTGTTTCAATATTCTTTGTGGCCAGGATTTGTACCCTGAATCCATTTGCTTCACGGTAGCTGATTTTTTCATCCAACGGATTTGTTTTAACTTTATCTGCTTCCGTTTTGGAAACAGTTTCTTCATGTTTGGCAATGATAATATCATCATCATCCAAACTGTTTGGATCGAATGTCTCATCAAACTTTTCACTGCTAACATTATCATCAGGTTGTTGAACTTGTTTTGTTGAAGAGCAGGCAAAAAGAGTAAAAGATATTAATAAGATGAGAAAAAACTTCATAGTACGCCTTATATGATTTCAAGATTTTTTTGAGTAACCCAGCCTGTTTTTCCATCAATAAGTTTTATTTCGAGCCAGTTACTGCTTTTGCGTTCAACTTTGACCCGTGTACCTTCATGTATAACAAACAGTTCGGTTGTATCTTCGGAAGGTTCTGCAAAAACTGTCACAGTGCTGGTTAATATAATCCCATACTTTTCTGTTTCAAATAAATATATCTTGTTGCCCCAGATAATCAGGGTAAATAGCCATAGCACTATGGCTACAACCAAAACTCTTTTCAAACGTGTTCTGCCACGTCTTCTATAATGCATAAAAAGAGCCAGGAAAATCAGCATAATAAAGAACAGGCAAAGAACAATTTTTGAAAAGGTATTAATATCAAAAATATTTAATATATAGTCCCACCAGACACTTAAAAATAAACGTGGCGGTTCTTCAACCTGATCAACCAGTTTCAACTTTAACAATTCAATATTCTGATTTAATGCTTCATCGCCTTCAAGAAAAAAAAGAGCCCGTTCATAGTTTAGACGTGCACGGCCTATATTTCCTGTTTTATAATAGGCATTACCAAGATTATAATAAACTTCACCGCTTTCAAAACCATTACTTAAAATCTGTTCATACAGCTCAATTGCCCGGGAAAATTCTCCAGCCGAGTAAAAGGTGTTCGCTTTAACAAAATCTTCTTCAGCCTGTGCGGCAAATGAATACGTTATGAATAACAGGAAAATAGCTGTTAAGTATTTAATTCTGATCATATTTGCAGAAACTATATAAGTTTTTCCATTTTAGTAATTATTGTCCGCGCCTTATTCATAGTCATCATCTTTTCATTTTCCGAACTGCCTATACCTGCAAATTGTTTTAAATCGCATTCGCTGACAAGATCAATATATTCTTTTACAATTTCAGCCGGAATATTTTTAGCTTTTAGTGCATGCTCAGCAGTAACCGTATTAAAATCCGTTAGTTCAATATTAAGTTTATCGCGTACAAAATTTGACAACGCAGAATTTATAGCCTTGTAGAAAAGACTCTGATCAGCTGCCGAAATATTTTTCCGGGCTTCGGTTAACAGCTTCGCTGCAAGCTTGCTTGCTTTAATACTTTTAGCCAGAACGATATTTCCGGAAATTTTAGCTTGTTTGTCATCATAAAAAATAAATCCGGCAAAAAACAGAATACCCAGCAAAAAACCACCACCAATATAAATGTTAAAATAATTGTGCTCAGCAACAGGTTGCAGATTTGTACTCTCTTTTATATATCGGATATCTTTACCCAGTAAAGTGACTTCTTTGCGGCTGAATCCTGCCATTGGCGTGACAGCTGAATTGTTTGCTTCACCGGTTATTGTCAGATCAATCTGATCTGTATTGGTTGTAAAATATTTGTTCTTCTGGGGATCGAAATAGCTGAATTGAATAGGTTTAATTTTAAACGCACCGGGTATCCGGGGAATTAAGATGTATTCACTGGTTTTACTGCCGCTTATAGCACCGCCTTTTTTAGATATTGAAGAGCTGTTCTTTGGCTCGTATTGTTCAATATCAGGCGGAATATCAACTTTGGGAAGATCCGTGAGTTTAATATTACCCGTTCCACTGAGTTTTAACTTAAGAGCTACTGCTTCATTTACTTCTGCCTGCTGTTTGTCCACATCAACACTAAAACGAAAGGATCCCACAGCACCAGAGAAATCAGCGGGTTTGCCCGCATCCGGCAAAGGTTTGATGTTAAGTTTAACAGGCTGGCTGCTTACTGTTTTACGAATGGATCGTCCGCTCGGCTCAAAAAAACTGTCAAACAAACTGCGTCTTCCGCGCTTATTAGGAATTACTGCTTCCAGGTTCACAACCATTGGATCCAACTCAAGGCTACCAACACGTGTTGCAAAAATTGCCGTTTTTTTCAGGGTAGCCACACTGTAGTTTATCCCATCTATTACTTCGTTTTCAATCAACGGTTGGGATGGCATTTCAAAATCTTCTGTCCAGAAGCCGGCATTGGAAGGATTTTTCTCTACTTCATACGTACGGACATTGTTTTTAAAATACAAGCGGTATTCAATAACAATTTGTTCGCCAATATAGGCCGTTCGCTTTGAAACATGGGTTTTAAGAAAAATATTACTGTCATCACCTTGTTCAACATTTTGCTGACTTTTTTGCTGGGCAACTGCATTGGGATCGGGCTTACCGGCGGTTACTATTACTTCATTGGATTCCAGTTTTTTACCATCTATTTCAATGGATGCCTTGCCCAACTTCAGCTGTCCTTCACGGCGTGGTTTCAGATAAAAACTGAGCGTTTTTGAAGAAGTCATTGCTCCATTTATAAATTGTATACTTGTCGATTGGTTGGGGCCGGATAACACATAGAAATCATTCATGTCAGGGAAATTTACATCCGGAAGGTTATTTGTTGAACCGCTGACTTCAACGGAATACTGTATCCGCTCATCTGTAGTGACCTGGTTTCTTGAAACAAATGCTTTAATCGAGACATCCTGTGCCATCAATAAAATGGGCAGAAATGAGAATAAAAGGGAAAATAAACGAGAATTTTTTGTTTTAAAAGCCGTCATTTATGATTACCAATCCTTGCCTGAAACCCGTCCCTGTGCTCTAACCGGGGCTTTATTTTTTTGAGCTTCCTGCTCGTCAGAACGCAAAGCATTCAATATCCGTTCCGCTTCTTCTTTGTTAATCTGGTCTTCCTGCTGCTGAGCTTGTTGTTCCCGGGTCTGCTGATCCTGCTGTTCGTCTTTATTATCCTGACTTTGCTCTTGCTGCTGTTGCTGCTCTTGTTGTTTGTCCTTATCCTGCTCATTTTGCTGATCTTCAGGATTTTGCTGTTGTTGCTGATCAGATTCCTGCTGTTCACCCTGTTGCTGTTGTTGTTCCTGGTTCTGCTGATTTTGCGGATCCTGTTTCTGTTTCTCGGACTGTTCTTTCAGCTTTGCACGGGCAAGTTCAAGATTATACTTAGCATCAAAATCATCCGGGTTAAGTTCAAGAGCTTTTTTATAGGATTCAATACTTTCTGTTAATTTGTCCTGTTTGAAATAGGAATTCCCAATATTAAAATGTGCTTTTGAAGCCAGCTGCAAATCCTTACTGCCCAGAACTTTCTGATATCCGCTGACTGCATCTTCATACTTTTCCATTTTATAAAGGGCGTCTGCTTCATTAAAAAGTATTTTGTCATTTAAGGGCTCATCAAGTAGTGCATCTTTGTATTTATTTATGGCCTGTTCATATTCTTCGGAATGATAGTGTTCATTACCCTTATTCACTTTTTCGCGTATGCCCTGTGAAAAAGTGAGTACAGGTATAAATAAGAATAAAAATACTGTTATTGGGTATCTTTTGCTCAGCATAACACTTTTCATAATTACACACGTTTAAACGGTTTTATTCTTGTACGGACTGGCATAAAAGTTTCCAATAAAAGAAAAATAATCGCCAGTGCCAAAAAAATCTGGTAACGATTTTCATATTGCGAAAACTGCCTTGAAGTCAGCTCTTTCTTTTCCAGCTGGCTAACTTCATTGTAAATTTCATCTAATTCTGCTTCCCCGGATGACGAAATGTAGTACTTGCCATTTGTTGCATACGCGATCTGCTGAAGCGTTGTTGCATCCAGCTTAGTAGTAACAACATTACCAGATCGATCCTTTTTAAATCCGGCTGGATTATTGTATTTGTCATAAACAGGAATCGGTACACCCTGCGGCGAACCAAGTCCAATTGTATAAATTATTATCCCTTCTTCAGCTGCCTGTTCCGCTGCTTTTATCGGATCACTGTCGTGGTCTTCGCCATCTGTAATCAGGATAAGAACTTTATGTTTACGTTCCTTCTGGTTAAATGCTTTAGTTGCTGTACGAATTGCTTCGCCGATGGCTGTACCCGGCTGCGGAATAAGATCAGTATCCATTAATCTAAGGAATAGTCTGGCTGCCGAATAGTCGAGTGTCAATGGAGACTGTACGTGTGCAATTCCGGCAAATGCAACTAACCCGATGCGATCACCCTGCAGAATATCAATCAGCTTGTTGATTTCATATTTTGCTTTTTCAAGTCGGTTTGGAGCAATGTCTTCAGCACGCATACTTAATGAAACGTCCAATGCGACAATAATATCCAAGCCTTCACGTTTTACTTCTTCCAGCCGTGTACCAATCTGCGGCCCGGCGATGGCAACGACCAGGCTCATATAGGCAAGCATAATAAAAATTGCTTTCCAGACGCGCCGGCTGTTTTTATATCCGGGCATCATTTTTTGCAGAATTTCCAGGTGTCCAAAACGTTTTAACAGTTTTTCACGGCTGCGAAATACATAGATAAAAAAGGCGCCGATTAAAATAACGCCCCATAAACCATGGAGATAATCCGGATGTGCGAATTTTAAAACTTCCATAAATGATCAGGGTATTTTTCTCAAATAAGTATGGGTCAGACCGATTTCTGCCACCAGTGTTAATAATCCAAACGCAAGAAAATAAACGAACAACTCTTCGTAGCGTGTGAACTCTTTTACTTCAATTTTTGTTTTTTCAAGCTGGCTGATTTCATCATAAACTTCTTTTAAACGCTCTGTATCTGTTGCTCTGAAGTATCTGGCATTTGTGAGATTGGCGATTTTTGTCAAAGTTTCTTCATCAATTTCAACCTGCATGGGCACATAACGCTTGCCAAAAAAAGGATCTTCAACCGGGTACATTGCCGTTCCATGTTTACCGGCACCGATAGTATAAATTTTAATATCAAAAGCTTTTGCAATCTGGGCAGCAGTGATCGGATCCACTTGTCCGCGGTTATTGACACCGTCTGTCAGTAATATCACCACTTTGCTTTTTGCCTTGCTGTCCCGTAATCTATTTACCGCATTAACAATTCCCATTCCAATTGCTGTACCATCCCAGTTTTTATCAGCGATCTCAACTTGTTCCAGCAAAGTCAACAGTACACCGTAATCAAGTGTTAAGGGGCATTGGGTAAAGCTTTCTCCGGCAAATACAACCATTCCGATCCGGTCGTTAGTACGGCTTTTAATAAATTCGCGGGCCACAGTTTTAGCTGCTTCAAAACGGTTGTTCGGTTTAAAATCTTCAGCTAGCATACTGGTAGAAACGTCCATTGCTAAAACAATATCAACACCTTCGGTAATTATCTCTTCTTCTTTGCTGCTGCTTTGCGGACGTGCCAAAGCAAGGATGAATGCAGAAAGAGTCAGCAAACGCAGTAAAGGCAAAAGTACCTGAAGCCTTTGACGCAGGCTTTTTCCCAATCGCTTTACCAGTTTTAAATCAGAGTATTTCAACTGCGCCTGGCGGCGTGTACTTTTAAAATACCATAATATTATAAGTGGTATCAGTAAAAACAACAACAGATACCAGGGATCACGGAACTCAAACATTTTTTAGCAGATCACTTTTGTTGTTCTTCATCATTATCTTTGACCATTTTAGCAGTTTCATCATAAACGTTTTCCATGGTCAGCAAAACTTTTTCCAACTTGCTGTCTTCGATAGCGACAACCTGACCTGTTCTTGGATTACGAACAAATGTCCTGCCGTTCTTACTATTACCAAATTCAAGCTCGATCTCTTTACTGTCACCTGCAAAAAGTTCCAGCCGCCCTTTTGGATTTGTTAAACCGTAAGGAAACGTATAACTTGGATTTTCAGCGACAAATTCATCCACTTTCAGCTTTTCAACTTCACTGACCAGGTCATTTATCTTATAATTTTTAATCGGTTCACCGGTAGATATCTGCCAGCGGTCTGATGTATCTTTTGAGAACGTCAGCAGTTCACCATTGTTTAGCAGATTGATGCGGTTGATTGAAGATTTATTAAACTCCACAAGATTCTTATCCCGGAAATCGAACAGACTTTTATTAAAAGGCCTGAGAAATGTTGAATCTACTGTAAAAATTTGCGGACGCACTTCATCTTTTCCGAAAGACTGATTATCTATCAACTTTGAAAACATTACAGTGGATTTTGATTTTTCGGCACCACTAAACAGCTCAATCCTGTAAGCGGGTGCATTTAAATGAAACTGTTGCAGATTAGCTGCATTTTCTGATTCAACAGACTTAATTCTTCCAAAATCGAGTTTATTCAGAATTGCGGTAACTTCATTATTATCGGCTTTAGCCTGCAACGGTTTTGTAACTTTCCAATCACTGCCATCTTTCTCAAAGCTAAAAGAACCTTTTGCTGTTTGAAGATTAAACTCCCGCACTGCATCTTTATTAAAATGGACAGTTCTTTTGTCGCGCCATGAGAATAAGGATTTTTGAGCAGCATCTTTAAGGCTTATCGGTGAGATGGAGACAAATGTATCACCTTTCGTGACATACATATTGTTACCAATACTTGTTTTATCACCGAGAATTACAGAATCCTGGCTGCCATCGGTGTTACTAACCTTAATCATGATCCCGGATCTGGAAAGCCCATAACCCGATTTATCTTTCTCTTTAACCCCGAATGTACGCGATTTTTTAGCGCCAGTCAGTGTAGCCAGGAATGAATTCACCGTCGATTCTTCCGCATCTGTTTCAACAGGGCTTACAATTTTCCAGCCGTCATCAACTTTGCTGAATTGAAACACCTTATCAAAATCATAAATCCATAATGTCTGAATACTGTCTTTATCCGCATTGATAAGTTTCTCTTCACGTTCTTTATCTGCCTGTCGTTCTTCTCCGCCTTTAATTTCATAAAAATATACATAAGCGCCGAGAGCAGCGGCCACAAGCACAAGAATAATTGTATTTCTCATGTTAATACGTTCCTGATTCTCCTCGTAATAGTTTCGTTAAATTAGGATTTGTTACGTTTAACAAAAACAATAACACCGGCAATAATCAGTACCAGTGGAATGGCTATTACCACCAGGTAAAAAATAGACGATACATCCGCCTGGGTTAAAGTTAACCTGCTGTCATCAACCTTCTTGGGACGAATTGAAATCAGGTCTTCTTCTTCAGCAAGGTAATTAATTGTATTAAGGAATAAATTACTGTTGCCTTCCTGGGTAAAATAGGCGTTTTTTGCAAAATCGGAATCACCGAAAACAACCACTGTGGGCTTTTTTTCACCCAGTTCTTTTTTGCTTACCGTAGCAATTGTTACAGGACCCTGCAGATCGCGACTTGGGTCATTGGACACTTCTCCGGTTTCAAAATCCACATCAGCCCAACTTTGCTGGGATGTCTTCAGCAATTCTGTAACTGTCCAGCCATCCTTTTCTGCCATTGGTGTAACAGAAGAAGTAATGGGATAAAAAGTAACAATCCCAAAACCTTTTGTTATCGGATTTTCCTTGTCATAGGTCTGAACCATCGGCATACCGGGCCCGGCACCGAAAAGCCGCCCAAAACCTGAATTATCAACAACCACATCATTACCTACCGTAACTTTATATCTTGCGGCAAAATCACGGATATCCTGCGGACATTCCGGGTCGAGCAGGAGTAAAGCTTTTCCACCATTATCTACAAATTTTGCCAATGAATCCAATTCCCCCGGAAAAAACGGTGAGCGCGGTGAAATAACAGCCACAACATTAGCACTATCGGGAACTGTCCTGCTACGCACAAGGCTCAGTGTTTTTACAAGGTGATTTTCTTTCCTGATGGCATCGGCTGCAGATTTATAGCCTTCCTGAGACTCATCATTTATATTGCGCTCATTATGCCCCGTCGTAAAATAGATAACTTTATCCTGATCGCGGGTTACTTTTAAAATAGCGTTTGTAAGATTTACTTCATTCAGTTCGGTTACCAATTCTTTTTTAATCCCGGATTCAACAGCAATCGTATTGTATTGTGTAACATCATATTTTTTTGCTGTCTGTGGTTGTTCATCCGGATCGACCATCTCATAGCTGAGATTGGTTGAACGGTAGCTGTATTCGTCCAGCAAATCTTTTGCGCCACGCTGCTCGGAAGAACGAAAGAATGCTTTTATATCAACCGGTTTCTGTAAATCTTCAAGTAATTTTAAAGTCTGATCAGACAAACTGTAAAGATTGTTCTCTGTAAGGTCAGCACGATAATGGCGCCTGGTTGAAACAAAAGCCAGCAGTGCAACAATCACCAGAACTACGACGGTTTGAACTACAACATTCGAGCCTTGCTTTAGTGAACGCTGAGATATTTCTTTTTCACGGTTTTTGTAAAAATCAAACAGAAAATAAGCTAAACCGGCAATACCCAGAATGAGCAATATCCAGTTGCTTACTTCCCATAATTTTGAAATTGAGTACCAGATCAAAGCAGCGGCAACAAGTATAATTCCCGCCAGTCCAAATATGTTTGACAATTTTTTCATTTAAAATTTCTCCTAAATCACAATCAGATATTCCGAAAACCTTTTATGCTCTCCACTTGACCGATTCGATCATTTTAAGTGAAAAATATAAACCTGTAACTGAGAACAGGATGTAGTACGCCACATGGCTTGTATCGATCACGCCCTGTGCGAAATCTTCGAAGTGATTAATTATGGACAAATAATTCATAACATCACCGATCGTCTGCCCGGCGAATCCGGCACCGAATCCAATAACCCATAACAGCAGTGAAAGCCCAAAGCTGCCGATAGCAGCTATAATTTGATTTTCTGTAGTTGTGGAAATAAACAATCCCACAGAGACATATGCCGCACCCATTAAAATCAAACCTATGTAAGCACTGAAAATCGGCCAGAACTCCGGTTCTCCGTAAGCAAATAAAATAGACAGGAAAAACATAGTGGGAACCAATGTGACCACATAAAATGCAAGTCCTGCAAAAAATTTCGCAATGACAATCTGAAAAGGAGTTACAGGTGTAGTATAAAGCAATTCAACTGTACCTGAGCGTTTTTCTTCGGAATATAAACGCATTGTTATAAGCGGCAATACAAACAGGGAGATCAGAACAATATTGTAAAAATAGGGACGGATCAACATCAGGTTAACGTTTAAAGTCCTTGGTCCCATGCGGTACTGCTGTTGATAGATTTGATCCATCAGCGAAGCTTCCACAAATGAATTCAGGTTCAGGTAAAAGAAGCTTCCTGTGATTGCAGTAAACAAGGCAATGATCACAAATGCGATCGGTGAATAGAAAAATGATTTAAATTCTTTATTAAAAATAGCTGTTATAGCATTCATCAGGCAGCCTCCTCTTTTGTAGTAAGGTGCAGGAAGATATCTTCAAGCGTAAACTTATCCGTGGAAAGTTCCAGCAATCCCAGATTTTGCTGAACTGTATTGCGGGCAAGTTCTTTACGGATATCAGCTTCGCTTTCAACTTCGACCTGGCAGATGCCGTTATCAGCCGGAGTAACAATTAAATTTTTGATTTGTACAATATCTTTGAAGGCGTCACGGATTTTGTTCTCCGCACCTTCTATCTGCATAATCGTGCGCTCACCGCCTTTTAATCGATTGGTCAGATTTTGTGGGGTATCTTCAGCAACTACCTTTCCATTACTGATAATTACAACGCGTTCACAGGTTTGCTCTATCTCAGGCAAAATATGCGAAGAAAGTATAACAGTATGCTCCCCGCGCAGGTTTTTAATCAGTTCACGAATTTCGATAATCTGCTTGGGATCTAATCCGACGGTAGGCTCATCAAGAATAACAATTTGCGGATTGTTTAACAACGCCTGGGCCAGACCGACTCTTTGCTTATAGCCTTTAGATAATTTACCTATTATCCGGTGACGCACATCGCCAATGCTTGCTTTTTCAACAACATTATCAATTTCTTTTGGGCGGCGGCTTTTCTCAACTCCCTTGATTTTTGCAACAAAATCCAGGTAATCATTTACTGTAAAATCCACATACAATGGCGGGCTCTCCGGCAAATATCCGGTTATACGCCGTACATCTATGCTTTGCTCAAAAATATCAAAACCACCGACGGTTGCCTTTCCTGATGTGGGCGGCATGTAACAGGTCAGGATGCGCATAGTTGTCGTTTTACCTGCAGCATTCGGACCAAGTAATCCAAGAATTTCTCCTTTGTTCACATTAAAGGTAACATCGGAAATCGCACGCTTTTCGCCGTAATAACGTGTCAAACCTTCTACATGAATCAATTTAACTCCTCCCGTTTACTTAATCTCTGGTTCTTCAGCAGCAGCAAGCTTTTTCACTTCATCTGCTGAATTTTCATCTTCATCCGGCTGGCTCAGAACAATTTTTGTTTCATTAACAAATTGCCAGCTTTTATCTTTTAAGGTTTCAGTGTAACCTTTATCCGGTATATGTTTTGCAAATTTTACAAGATCTGCTTCCTGCAGGATTTCTTTTATTATAACCCTATGACTATCATCCAGGTGTTTAGCTAAATCAAGTAGTATTTCATAGGTCGTTTCTTCCATTGCCGATACAAAATAACGGCCTTCAATATAGGTTCTGAGAATTTCAGACAGCCTTATGTAAAAGTGTTTAAATTCGTTTTTTTCGAGCAGATCCGATTTGAACAACTTTTGTAATTCTGCCAGTGCTATTTCATGTGCAGGACGTGGCTTGGGTGGCGGTGAGAAAATATATCCCTTTTGCTGCTTTTGTTTATAAGCCCTGTATCCGAGATAAACAGCCAAAGCCAGCAGCAGCAAAACCGCAATCATTGAATACAAAAAGACATAATCAAAAGGCAGATCAATCGGCGGTTTGATATCTTTAAGTTCCGGCGCATCTTCGCCTGATAATAATGATTTTACATGAATTTCAATTGGATCAGCTTTAATTATTTTATATTGTCGTGATGAATCTTCAGGGAAATATGCAATTGGAAAAGGCGGAATCGTGTAGCTTCCGGTATCAAAAACAGAGATTTTGAAATCAAATCTTTCTGTAATAATACCATCTTTTTTCAGCGGATCAGAAAAATTATACTCTTTGATTTCAAACATACCGAGATTTAAACCTTCACCCGGCTTTTCTATCCGCAGATTCTCATCTCTTTTTATCACAATTGAATAGGTAATACGGTCACCGATAAAGATTTCCGATGTGTCAACCATCGACTGTACTTCGATATAAGGTGTTTGTGCAAACAGATTAAATGAAGCAGTAAGAAAGAAAGCTAGTAGAAAAATCCGTTTTGATGCTGTCATCATTTTTATTGCAATCTTTATTGTACTTTACTTTCGTAAATATTGACATTATTGGCTTTGATTAATCTTTCAGCCAGTTTTTGATAGGCCTGCTGCTGACGCTGCATCGCCAGATCACGGGCTGCCTGCTCTGCCACCTGAGAGAAAGGCTTCTCTTTGACAACCTTTCCATTTTCATCTTTTTCAGCATAGCGTTCTTTGTTGGCTTTGTAATACATTTCCGCATCTGCTGCAGTAATTTCCGGTTGATCTTTTAGTTCGTTCTGAAGCATTTTTTCAGCCATCAAACCTTTTTGAACACGATATGCACCTTCAACAACTTCTTTGTCTTTGTCCAGACCTTGTTTTTTTGCAGAATCGTAAAGTAATTCCTGGATTATAAACTGCTTCAGAAATTCCTTTTTTGCATTCTTTTCATTTAACTGCCCTTGCATATAGGCAGGCAGCTTGCTGATTTCAAAATCAAGATCTCCCTGGGTGATTTTACGCTCACCGATTTCTGCCACAACCGCCCCGGGTTTATTTTCTCTGACTGAATTTTTATCCAAGGCGGCTTCCTGCGCCACATAGCGGTTAGCATCTTTCGATCGTTTCAGCCTTTCAAGACAATTAACAATCTTTTTTCCCACATCCTGTTGAACAGAACTCTGCGGATAGAGATATTTAATCTTGAAATAATACTGCAATGCTTTTTCGTAATCATTGATACGTTCGAAATAAATATTGGCAATATTATAATATGTGTTTGCCTGGCGGTTTGCATCCAGGGAATAATCATGCAGGTATTCAAGATATTCATCAACAGCAGCCTGGTATAGCCCGTTATTATAATATGTATTTGCTAATTCAAGTTTTGTATCTGCCGGGACTGCGGGTTGCTGATTTGTTGAACATCCCCAGAAAAGGAAAAAAAGTAAGATAACTGTAATTTTTTTCATTTTATTTTTATGTTAAGTCGTCCTGTTACAAAAATTCCAATTCAAGCCGAAAGCCTTCGTGCACGCATACGAAAAAAACGGTTTATCGGCTCCACATAAGAACGGTCTGTTAAAATATCTATATGATCAACCCCGATTGAACGAAACAAACTTTTCAATTGTTTCTGATGTTCAGAAGCAGACTGATAAAATCCATTACGGATAGATGAACTGCCGGTATCTACTGAAATTGCTTCTCCGGTTTCGGCATCGACCAGTTCAATAAGTCCTACATCCGGAAGAGTTACTTCCCGCGGATCTGTAATACTGATTGCTATTATATCATGTTTTCTGTTTGCCACATGCAAAGATTTTTCAAAACTCTCGGTCAGGAAATCTGAAATAAGAAAAACTGTACTTTTACGTTTGATGATGCGGCTTAAATATTCCAGCGCCACATTGAGATCCGTTTTAGAATCCTGTGGCTTATAAAAAAGAATTTCCCTGATTACCCGCAGAACATGTTTTTTCCCTTTGCGGGGTGGAATAAATTTTTCAATTTTATCTGAAAAAATCATCAGGCCGACTTTGTCATTATTTTTTATAGCTGAAAACGCCAGAACTGCTGACAGCTCTGCGGCTATCTCACGTTTAAAACGTTCAGCCGTTCCAAAATTCCCGCTCGAACTTACATCAACTAAAAGCATTACAGTCAGCTCACGTTCTTCTTCAAAAACCTTTACAAACGGATGTCCGCTGCGCGCAGAAACATTCCAGTCAATTGTACGCACATCATCACCAGGCTGGTATTCACGCACTTCAGCGAATTCCATTCCACGGCCTTTGAATACCGAATGATATTCACCGGAAAACACTTCATTTACCACACTGCGCGTAGAGACTTCGATCTGCTTGACCTTTTTAAGAATTTCACGTGTCTTTTTTTCTGCAGACTCTTCTTCCAGCGGATCAACCGGTACTGGTGAGCGCAAAAACCAGACGATAAGTGCGATAAATAAAAGTGCCCCAAGGGCAATAAATGCTAATAATAAAGGATTCATAATAATAACTAAGGCACTTCAACCCGGTTTAGAACTTTACGAATAACATCTTCTGTACTCATATCTTCTGCTTCCGCTTCGTATGAAAGAATAACCCTGTGGCGAAGAACATCCATACCAATCGATCTGACATCTTCAGGAGTTACATAACCGCGGCGGCGCAGAAAAGCATGGGCTTTTGCAGCAAGCGTTAAAGCTATTGATGCCCTGGGGCTGGCTCCAAAAGTAATCAGATTTTTGAGTTCGTTTAAACCATACGATTCCGGTTCACGGGTCGCGAAAACAATATCGATAACATATTTTTCAATTTTTTCATCAACATAAACATCTTTTACAACATTACGGGCTTTGATGATTTCTTCAGGCGAGATTACAGCATTTACGGTTGCCTGTTCTTTTTTAGTCTGACGACGAATAATTTCAAGTTCTTCTTCTTTCGATGGATAGCCGACGCTCAGCTTCAGCATAAAACGGTCAACCTGTGCTTCCGGCAAGGGGTATGTACCTTCCTGTTCAATCGGGTTTTGTGTAGCTAATACCAGGAATGGATCTTCCAGTTTAAATGAATTTTCACCAATTGTAACCTGGCGTTCCTGCATGGCTTCCAGAAGTGCACTCTGAACTTTTGCAGGAGACCTGTTGATTTCGTCAGCAAGAATAAGATTGGCAAAAATAGGTCCCTTTTTCGTTGAGAATGCGCCGTCTTTTTGATTGTAAATCAGGGTACCTATTAGGTCTGCTGGTAATAAATCGGGGGTAAACTGAATACGCTGAAATTTAGTCCGTATGGTGTCTGATAAAGTTTTTACAGTTAAAGTTTTTGCCAGTCCGGGAACACCTTCCAGGAGAATATGTCCGTTTGCCAGCAAACCAATCAATAATCGTTCAACCATATAATTCTGTCCGACGATTACCTTGGAGACTTCATTCATAATTTTTTCAACAAATACACTTTCTTGCTGAATTTTTTCATTAATAGCTTTAATATCAGGATTCATGCCTGCTCCTTCTTACCTGAATTTTGTGTTTCCTGTGAATCAATTTGTTTTAAAATGTGCTCTAAACTATCAAAAAATAAGTGGAGTTCCGTTGTTTCTATTTGTTCCCCTGCAAATTGTGCCAATTCGGCTTTATCATACATTTGTTCGATTTTGGAAAGCAGTTCATCCTGGATCCCCAGTTTTTTCAAACGTTCATTTACGATGTTCTTCTCTATGTTACCGGGTATTGAAAACTTCTCTGCGATAAAACTGTTCAATAATTTTCGCATGGATGATATGTTTTCCCGGGTAGCGCCATTTGAAAGGTGAACCGTTTCTGATAATAAATCCAGGTATTTCTGCTCAAGTGAAACTTCAGCAGGGGTTTCTTCAACCTTATTTTTACGCTGCATGTAGCGCAGACCGAAATATATCGCAGTTATCAAAAATCCAATCAATAAAACCCACACCAGAACATTACCTGCAACAAACTCATCTTTTGGATCTTCAGTTGGCTCAACTATTTTAACGCTTAACCGCTGAGCAAATAATGTTTCGCTTTCACTGGTCTGTTTGTGGACATATTGAACGGAAACGCCATCAATATACGCCATACCTATAGAAGTCGGTTTAAAATAAAAAGTTATCATTTTAACAGCCATTGGTCTTCCCTGGCTGTCTGTTGTTAAACGATTTGTTGAACCGCTGCCACGCAGAGTAAGATTTGAAATTACGGGATCGCCTATATCACCAATCTGATAAGCATCAAGATCGCCCTGCCAGGATAACTGCACATGATAAACAACTTCATTATTTAAAGGGATGTTGTCATTTTCCAGGTAGGTTCGCAGGGTAATTTCACCGCTCAAACTATCAGTTTGGGCAAAAAGATGGCCTGTTGTAAATAAAAACAGACCAATCAGCAGTGTTTTTTTTACAAAGTCGATATTCATATCCGTTATTTTGTCCGTTTAGCTTATGTAGAAATAACGCACAAATTTTATTTTGATGGAATTATTTTGCCGTTACTTCGGCAGTTGTGTCGTTGTTAGCGTTTTGAAAAATCGGAAGATCATTGATATCTTTTCCCAGAGTTTTCAGTTCATATTCTGCATCATCTGCCAGATCATGTTCCGGAAATTTTTCCAGGAATCTTTCATAATATTTCTTTGCTTCATCAAAGTTCTTGATATCATTGGCATTGATGAAACCCAAAAGGAAAAGAGCTTCTGCCTGGTGTTTGCTATCAGGATAATTATCTACAAGGCCTTTAAAATTTTCCACAGCTTCGGCAAACTTCTGTTCACCATATGCTTCCTGTGCTTTTTTATAATATTCTTCTTCTGCAAGTTTACCGGAACATGCAAAAAGCAATACTGCAGCTAAAAAACTGAGCATGTATTTCATTTAGAGCCTCCATGAGATCGTTGAAATTTTTATACAGCTTTTAATATAAGTTTGATCTAACAGCAAATCAATAAATCACTTTTAAATTTTGACCTGATATATAAAACAGAGTTTTTAAAATTTTCGAAAGTTGTTAAACTTTTGTGATATTTAAAAGTTTCACAAAAAATCAGAAAGCAAAATAGATTCCCAGGTGCAATGCATCAGGACTCGGGTCGATTGATTTATGCTGTAGTTTATAGCCATAATCCACTCTTACAGGTCCGAGTGGTGTAATTACAGCAATACCTACACCTGTTGACAAACGTATATCTTCGTAATCAAAATTTTGCAATTCTGCCCAGACATTACCAGCATCCAGAAATATTTCACCTACCAGTAACCAAAACAACGGGATTCTTGCTTCAATATTTCCCAAAGCGATAAGTTTTCCACCCGTGGCCGTTTCTATTTTTCCATTGTTATCCAGAGTTTTTACAGGACCTAACAGCTGCTCCTGGAAACCGCGAACAGTCGTTGCTCCGCCGGCAAAAAACAATTCACTTACAGGAATGGTTTTTGTTTCACCTGCTTCAAATATAGCACCAAGTTTTAAGCGTGAAGCAAGTGTCCAGTTAAACCTATTTCTGCCTATCTTTGGCCGCCAGGGCTGGTAACGAGACCAGGAAGAAATAACCGTGAAAAATTTATTAATATCATCAGCTCCGGTGTCCAGCTTTCCGATACTTTGTGAATAACTGACACTGAAATCGGTGAGTGAACCATTTTCCGGATTGAAAAGATTATTCCTGGTATCCTTTTTTGCATAAGTTGAAATAGTATAAATTTGTGATTGTCCTGCATCAAATGTTGTTAGATTTTGATCAAGCGAGTCATTATCGAGCACTTTTAAGAATTTGGCTTCAATCTTACCATTCACTTCGATATCTTCTCTGAATTTATGGCTGACTCCAAAAGAAGTGGCTAGTAAATTAAAATCAGCACTATTAGGAAGCCGGTACTGATGATACGAAATCTGGAAAACACCCGGTGTTCTTGTATTTCCAATCCAGGGTTCTACAAATTTTAAAGCAATCTGGTTTTCAGCATTAACAATACTATTGTTACTGAATTCATACAAAAAGGATGGTGTTAAATGCAAACTGATGCTGCGTGCAGTCCCAAAAAGATTACGATGGCCGCCCTGAAGTGTTACTTCTGCCGTACTTCCATAATACTGCTCATGACCAACACCAAAATTGACACCCACCCAACGGGGGTCCCTTTCTTTTACATAAATATTTAATATTACATTTTGCTGCTCATCAGGAATGGGCTCAATCTCAAGACGCACAAAACGAAACAATCCTGTTCCATATATGTTTTGTTGCGTTTTCTCTATGGCTTCCCTGTTGTATAAATCCCCCTTTGTAAGTTCCAGTTCTCTGCGGAGTAGAAATTTCTGAACAAGTTCCAGTCCGATATAGTTTATTTTCTTTATATAAATTGTTTGATTTTCAGTAATCTGAAAATTGGCAAAAACCAGAGAATCGTCTTTGAATTTATAATCCGTTCTAATATTTACAAACGGCTTACCATTATTATAGTAAATATTTTCAATTTTAGTTTTACCATCATTGACCAAACCTTCATTAAAAGGAGCTCCAACAGGTAAATCTTCAAAAACTGACTGCAGCTTTGTTGTATCAATATCATGCACACCGTTAAACAGAACACCACCAAAAAAATATCGGGGGCCTGTGTTAATAATGTATTTAATTGTTACACTTTCCCTGTTTCTAGAAAAAGCCAGGCTATCATTTACTTCAACAACCAAATAGCCATTTGTTCTGAAAAAATTACTTAACAGGATTTTGTCCAGTTTCAAAAGACGGGGCTCGAATTCTTCATCTTCTTCAGAATGAATCACTTCAAGTAAATCATCATCCGAAAAAACAGAATTATGCTTAAACGCGATCTTTACGACTTCAGTTTCAGCAAATCCGTAAGTAATTGTGAACATTAATATGAGTAATATTTTACGATAATTCATTTCAGGTTCTTGTTCATTTTCAGAATGTATATTCCCAGGAAAGGCCGACTTTTATTTTATTATTTCCCAACGGAATCGTTTTCTCGTAATTACTTTCCAGACTCCATTGCTGGTCAATCTTATATTGAAGTGTAATTTTATTACCGGCATCCCAACTCAATTTTGGTGTGGGCACTCCATTACCGAACTGAGTTCTATACTCCACATAGAGATCGCTGGTAAGATATTTACCAAAAGAAATAGATGCTTCTTTTAAACCATTATTTAATTTCATTTTTTGTAAATCGATTATTTTATCACTGGAGTTGATTTCAACTTTATCCAACCCGGTTAATTCTTCAACGCCACGTGTCGCGGCAGTTATCAATGTGTTTTTCGCAACATCTTCGCCAACCCCGTATAGCGTTGAGTCTGTATTGGATGCGACTCCGGAGATATCTGTTCCTAAAGTTAACAATGCAATTTTATCCTGTGGAGAAAGATTCAGCTCTTCACCGGTAGACTCATCTTTAACCACAATATTTTGATTTATTGTTTCCAGATTTCCAGTTATCACGAGCTCAAAAACCTTATCTCTCAAATTTTTTTGTGCCGTGATATTGAACTCTGGATTCAGACGGTTTGGATTACTGAAATCAATTGTACCCGAAGAGACATTAAACCGTTGATTGAAGGATGTAAACGTACCGGATTCCGTTTCCATTGTTCCGATTATACTCATCTTATCGGAACCGGCTTCCTGAGTGACATTCAGATTGCCAAGCATGATAATTTTAAAATTATTACCCAAATCAAGCGGAGAACTTGTTATTACAAAATTACCGGGTATTTCTAATTCCAGATCAAAGCCGATAAAAGGTGGTTTCTTCTGGATTTGAGACGGTTGCAGGTACATATTTTTCTGCATTTGGGCAACGTTTACTTCATATTCACCTGAAGGAATTATTATTTTACCGGAAACTATTATTGAATCGCGTCCTTTTACTTTTAAATCATCCATGGTAACAAGCAGTTTTGTATTTTCAACAAAATAATCCACAAAGAACTTATTTGAAGAAATATCCAGGTTTACAGCCGGGTGAAAAACATTTTCCAGATTTATTGTTCCATTGACAGCCAAAACGCCATTTTCCTGACGCTCCGGAAGCATCCAAGTCCATAGCTTACTGATAAAATTATAAGTCTTCTCCAAAAAATCTTCTTCTTTTTCTGACTTTGCATCAAAGCGATTGATCGTAAGGATATTATCTTCAATTGTGATATCTGCATTTACGTTTTTTATTGGATCCTTTACCCGGGAAAGCAAAACATTGCCATTGTCCAGTGTAATCTTCCCGCGATTCACAGATGGTTTTTCAGGTGTACCTGTCAGGTAAATTTCCATATCGTAGTCGCCGTTAATTGATTCCAGCTGATCATTAAACATACCAATAAAGGATAGATCATTATCTTTACTGAAAATAAAAAACTCAAAAGGATTATCCGTAAAAACTGTATCTTCAGAATCAAAACCCAGATCAAGCTGTTGCCAGCCTTTTGCTGCCAGAGAAGTCCCCTGAAAATTAGTACTTAAACTATCAAGAATCAGATAACCGGCGCTGTACTGCCCAAACATAATCAATGAATCCAATGCAACCTTGTCATAGCGGAATTTATAAGCACGCAATGACTGACGCATAAACGGGTCGCCGACAGTTCCTTCAATTTCCAGGTAACCATTAAGATTACCGTATAATGGTTTATCGAGATTTAACAAAGAGTTGTATTTTTTAAGATCAATATTTTTCCAATTAATCTTTACATCGGTTGTCGCCTTCCGGATTAAATCGACAATATCAGCGGTGTTCATATCAAAATGGATATCCAGATCTCCTTCCGCATTTAATTCCGATGCTTCCGATTTTACACTAAACTCCCTGATAAAAACTTTACTGGTATCGTATTCAAGATCTGCCTGTAGATCACCAAACTTTACACCACCATATTCAATATTCTTACCGGCAATATTTATTTCAATATCCGGATTTTGAAGAACGGACCCTAATTTTGCATAACCGCTGATAATTCCGGATGCTTTATGCTTCTCACCAAGAAACTGGCGGAAAGGTGCAAGATTAATTGTTTTTAAATCCAGGTTGGCACTGGCATCATTCATCACTTTATCGTAAAAACCGTTAACTTTCATCAGCGTTTGATCCGGTCCGTCAAGTTCAAAATTATTAACAGCAACCTGCTGTGAATCGATCATAACACTAATTGGCGCTTTATTCTGCAACCAATATTTCTGGTATTCAAGTCGCAGCTTTGCAATATCAATTTCAATACTGTCTTTTTTAAGCCAGATATCAAGTGCCGTTTCTATATAGTTATCATCACTAAAAATTTTAGCCACAGGAACTTTTATAAGATTTTCGTCTTTCGTTGCCGTCAGAATTACATCGCGTAAAGGTATATCATAAGCGGTTCCCTTGTTGATTTTAAAATTGCCTGTTCCTTTCGGAGAAGACATCACCTGGGCAAGGTCAATCTGCAATCCCATGCTATCCAGAAAAACCTTGTCAAACTTGAAATCCTTTATCCAGAAATAGCCTTTTATCTGCGGATCTTCCAGTTTTCCAAAAGCACGGAAATCAGTATGGTAATCACCAAACATACTATCTATGCCGATAGCAGTCATAAGGTTATTTAAATTCCCTGCATCCGAATGAATTTGAAAGTCGAGTTCTCTGTTGCGCTTTAAGTCACCATACATATCAAAACGAGCCTGGTTGGCAAATTTAATAAAGGAAGGTTGTACAACTGAAACATCCCCTTTGTTTGCCTTTAGTGCAAAGCGCAGTGAATCTAATTTATATTCAGCATATCCAGATGGGTAAAGTTCGAGTTCGCCTTCAGCCGATATTCTTTTCAATGATGCTGCAAGCTTATTGATATTAAAATTACCCGGCGGGATGTTAAAAGTAAGCTTACCGTTAACATTGCTGTTAGGCATTTCGGGCTTTATTGCTTTGGAATTTAATCCCTTAAAAGTAAGCAAACCTTTTGCACTGCTTGTTGTATTAATTTTAGTTTTAAGGAATAGATCTCCGGCACTGGATCCTATAATAAGTGTATCAATGTTAATTTTCCCATAACTGTAATCCGAAACCAATCGCATTCTGCGCAGATTGTATTGTTGCCATTTTCCGGAAATATCTGCATTGACTGCAAAATCCTGAAAGCTTCCAATAAAAGATACTTTTCCCTTAAAGTATCCATCCCGATAATTTTCTGGTAAAAATCCATGAAAATTTCCGGGGTCAAAATAAATATCTTCTATAAACAGTAAGGTGTTCAAATCCTTCAGATCAACTTCTGCAGCAAGATTTAGCGATGATTCTCCAAAAAGCGCATGGAATTGGTTGATTGTAATCCGGTCGCGGTTGCCAACTATCTGAAAACCAAGTTTATCCAGCTTTAGGTCGCGTTCTTTCCAGTATGCTGAAAGTTTGTTGAGACGGATTTGAAAATCGTTGGGTTTAAAAAAAGCATTGAAATTTAAATAAATATTCTCAACTGTTAGCGGAGAACCCGTCATGGACAGCTGTGCTGCCCGGATTTCAAAATTATCCAGCTCCAGTTCCGGCATTTTTGCCAGAAGTGTGTCAACTAAATGTGAATTCTGAATGTTATAAAGAAGTGAATCAAGGTCGAAAGGCTTTCTTTCTTTCTGCTCCGACAGCTTCTTATCGTGAACCATCGAAATAAAAACAGAATCCGCATCAATAGATGATATAACTATCTTTTTATCAAAAATAGCAGCCCATAAATCATATTTGAGTTTAAGTCTGTTACTTTTAAGTTTTAGTTTATCTTTTAACTCCAGCCTGAAGTGATCAACTTCAATGTTATTAAGGATCGTTCCGCTAATCGCACTATATTTTACTTTAACCGAATCAGGAAGAGTGTAATTAATATATTTCTCTGCGCCTTTGGCAACCCAGTTCGTCTGCCAGTAAAGCAGAATGGTTATACCAATTAGCAGAAAAACTGCAAGAAAAATATAAAGGGAGATTTTTGCAGAGATCTTTAAAAATCGTTTTGTAAAAGATACCGGTTTATTGGGCATATTTATAGTCTGTTATTTTAAGAGAATATTTTCTGCAAATTTTACACGCTTATCAACGGAAGGATGACTATGGAACAGAAACTCAACAACCGGATGTGGTGCAGGATTACTAAGGTTTGATTCAGAGAGTTTTTTTAAAGCATCAATAAATGCCGTTGGATTAGTACTATGTGTTAATGCATAACGATCCGCCTGCCTTTCATTAAAACGACTAAGGGCATTTGATAATGGTGCTGTAATAAGAGAAATAAATGTTACAATTAATGACAAAACAGGCAATGAAGCCAGATCTGCGACACCGGCAAACTCATATTTGTCAACAAACCCTGCATATATCCAGTGAGCTAAAAAGAGACTGGCATAACTGCTTATTGTACCAATAATTATGCCCTGAATAATATGCTTATGAACATAATGCCCAACTTCGTGGGCAAACACTGATTCAATCTCATCCGTATTAAATTTATCCAGAAGGGTATCTCCCAGGATAATCCGTTTGGATTTACCAAGACCTGTAAACGCAGCATTAGCTTTTTTTGTGGTTTTACTCATATTAAAACGATACAGACCTTCCAGGGCAAAATTACCTTTTTTAGCAAGTTCCTGCATTCTTTCAACCAGATTAGGATCATCCAGTTTTTCAAATTTATAAAACAGTGGGAAAATATAGTTTGGTGCTATTTTGCCAATAAATACTGAAAAAAAGAATAATACCGTTGCCATCCATAGCCACCAGGTTTCAGGATAGTTAAGCAGGAAAAAATAAAAAATCAGCAGCAATGGTACTCCGAGAATAAGACCGACAAGAAACCCTTTTGTTTTATCCCACATCCATGCTAAGAATGTCTGGTTTGATAAATCAAAATAATGTTCAAGCCAAAAATCAGATAAATAACTTAATGGAAAGGAGATAACAGAATATGCCCCGGCAATAATTGCCAAAAATAATAGCAATTGTATATATGGATTTTGATTCCAGGAAGAAACAATATGCTTTAAATCAGTTGAATAGCCATTTGCAACAAATAAAATTAAGATCACAATAGATAGTAATGTGCTGAATATTGATAATCCCAGGTGTATTTTTTCATATTGTTTTGCTTTTTCAAGTTTAGCTTGATCCATCGCGTATTTGTGCGCTCCTTTTTATTGTGCGTTAATGATTTATTGTACTCTCATCCATTCACTATGTTTAAAATAATTTTCAAATATAAAACAGCAATAAATCCAAATCTGTTTGACTTATCCTTCAAAAGAAAAAAATGATATACCTTCTCAACTCATAAGAATCAGTAATTTAGCGGATTTTTTGGTATACATTCAAGAATATTGAAAAAACGCTATGTATCATTTGCTGATTAGCAAGATTCTAATAAACAATAACTTACATTGTGTTCACTGTGATTAATATATCAATTTAGAACTAATATTTATGAATTGTTTACCGAACATTAAAGAATATCTTAAAATAATCAAGGAGGAATATATGAAGTTTTCAGGCGTGCTATTTCTTTTCATTTTGTTAGGTTCTTTATCTGCTCAATCTATACCAGGGGGATCTTCAGGTCAGTCAAAAGAAGTGAAAAGTTTCAGTACAAGCATGGCTTCATTTCCGCAAAGGCAGGCGGTAAATGGAAATTATGTTTTTTCAACCACTACTTATACATTCAGCGATTTAGTCGTTTTCAGCTATTTTGATGATAGCTTTTTTCTGCTTTATAATCAGGACGGTGCGGTTATTGATAGTGCAGCGTTAAATAAAGATGAATTTCATGTATTTAAACCGGCATCCGGAACAGGTATTTATTCTATCGAAGGCACAAAATCTTTTACGCTGCTTATTGGTGATCCGGTTACAAATACAGTAATGGGATTCTTTGCCGTCGATGAATCAGGCAGCCCTTTATCAACAAAACTTAATACTTTTATGCCTGCAAATGACTGGGGTGGCGAACATTTTGTTGTTTTTGCTTATAATGATAATACCGAATATACAATAACTAACCTGACCGATACATCAACGGTTGCTGCAGGTATACTCAACCGCGGTGAACATGTTACCCTGGACAACCAGTTCAGCAAATTTTTAAAAGTCCAATCCAACAAACCAGTTTCTGCCTTAAGCTATGCTGACCAGGGGTATTACATTCCTGCAGATAATGGGACCTTTACAGGCACTCATTTCTATGGCTTTTCCGGATACATCGGTGGCTGGCCAAATGGTATTGTGATAACAGCTTACAGTGATCAGACCGATTACGTTGCTGTTAATACCGAAACAGGAGATACATTAGGACAGGGTACAATCAATATCGGTGATGCCGCTTCCATTCCGGTTTTTTCCGATACATATTTCGAAGTAATCACTTCTAACAAAGCAACTGTTAATAATACGCCTTTTGCTTATTATTCCGGCGCATACTATCACCTTACCAGACAGATAGATGAATCCGGCCGCGGGATTGGTACTCATTTTCTGATCCCGGTTATCCCCGGTGACTTTGACCTGTTCTCATTTGCTGATAATAATGATGTAGTGATTGTAGATATGTGGTCCGGTGATACAGTTTATACAGAAGTTCTGAACCAGGGCGAACATTATCATTTCAGTCCGGTAAAAACGGTTTACCAGGTAAATGGAAGTGAGAATCTATCAATAATCACTTCTTACGGTGGTGGCTATGGCGCTGATTTTGTGCCTTTGAATTTTGCTACCGGTCTTCCTGATCTTTCCATTTCTGCGAGTGATATTGTTTTTGATCCGGACACAGATAACCGCAGTGTAAACGATCCGATAACTATCTTTGCAACGGTTCATAATTTTGGCTTTGAAACTGCTTACAATGTTCCTGTACAATTTTTCGATGGTGATCCAAGTGGCGGAATAAGTATCAGCCAGGTAATGTATGTTGATTCAATACCATCACAAGCATCATATACTTTTCAATTCTCCTGGAATGTTCCTGAATTTCCTGCCTACCATGCAGTGCATGTTCTGATTGATGGTAAAGAAACAATCCTTGAGTCGAACAGCTCGAACAACAGCGCCTTTAAATTTATCGTTGCAAATACAGATTTACTGCCGCCACTTTCAACTGTAATCGAAGCTCCTGCACGTGTATATTTTGATGGTGATTCAGCAGAATTCAATACTTTTACAATTTCTGTTTCTGTCTTTAATACCGGTACCGTTATCGCGGACAGTTCGGTTGCAATTCTTCATCTGCCGGCGGGTTTAGAACTTGTTGAAGGGGATTCTGCAGCAATACTTGGTGACATTGATGCCAACTCCAATGCAAAATTCAGCTGGCCGGTATCCATTGTTTCTTTTCCGGATGAAGATGCCTTTTTCTTCTCGATTGAAGTGGAAGCATTAAACGCGGAAAATAAAGTTGTAAAACGGATGTTGCTGATCAACAGGCCCACCGCCATCGAAACACCTTCCCGTATGTCAGGGATTCCTGAAAATTTCAGTCTCAGGAATAACTATCCAAATCCCTTTAACCCTGAAACAACAATTGAATTTAATCTTGCTGAGTCAGGAAAAGTATTGCTGGAAGTTTATGACATCAATGGCCGTAAAGTGAGCACCTTGATAAACAACACGCTTTCAGCCGGGATGTATAAAACAAAATTTAATGCAGAAAACCTGGTCAGTGGCGTTTATTTTATTCGCTACAATTTTAACGGGCAAAATATTGATATTAAAAAAATGACTCTCCTTAAATAATTCTCTCTGCGCCCTGTGCTTTGCTTAAAACCAAAGTGCGGGGCTTTTTCTTTTAGCCAATTTTTTGCACGGTTTATTCTATTTATTTAAGTTCTGTTCCCGTGATTTATTTATAGTGTCGATGTAATTACAAATCACAATTCCGAACAAACAAGGATATTAGCTGTGTATATTATTATAGTGGGCGCCGGAAACGTAGGTTTTAATCTCACGAAACTTCTGTCTTACGAAAAACATGATGTTATAATCATCGAAAAAGATCCCGAAAACTTTGCACACGCATCCGATGCATTAGATGCACAAGCACTGCTGGGAAACGGAACAAGTTATAAATTACTGGAAAAAGCGGGTATCAGTTCCGCAGATATGCTGGTAGCAGTTACAGACAACGATGAAGTAAACCTGATGTGCTGTATGATTGCCAAAAAATATGGTGTATCTAAAACAGTTGCCCGGGTTAAGAACAGCGAATTTTTAGATGAATCCGCACCACTTAATGCAAAAAAGATGGAAATTGATTTGATCATTCATCCTGAATCTGAAGCGGCATTAGGTGCAATCCGTCTTTTAAAACAAACAGCAGCCAGTCATATAATAGAGTTTGCGGAAGGAGAAATTATTCTTCTTGGTATGCAGCTTGACAGAAACCTTGAAATTTTAAGAAAACCCCTTATTGATCTTGGTAAAGAATTTAAAGATCTCGAATTTCGTACTGTAGCAATTCAGCGTAACGAAATCACTAAAATCCCGGGCGGGAATGATATGTTTATGCCAAACGACCGGGTTTTTATCGTAGTACCTAAACATAAAATAAACGACGCTATCAAAATGTTTGGAAAGCAGAACCAGACAATTGACAACATAATGATTCTTGGCGGTGGCCAGACGGGATACCTGATTGCCCGTGAACTGGAAAAAGATTACAATGTAAAAATAATCGAATCCAATGCTGAAACGTCAAGTGATCTTGCAGAAAGACTGCAAAAATCATTGGTAATTAAGGGTGACGGTCTTGATATAAATCTTCTGGCGCTTGAAGGAATTATCGATATGGATGCTTTTATATCAGTGACAGGTGATGATGAAACAAATATTGTTGCCTGCCTGATGGCAAAGCACCTGCGCGTTCCCAAAATTATATCACTCATCAATAAAACCGAATATTCACCCATCATTCCCACCATTGGTATTGATGCATATATTTCAAAACAAATGCTTACTGTAAACAGTATTCTCAAATTTATTCGCCGTGGTCAGATTGTTAGTGTTGCGTCCATTCCCGGAACACCTGTAGAAGCTATAGAACTTATTCCAAAAAGCGGCTCAAAAATCACTCAGAAACAAATAAGTGATGTAAAAATTCCAAAAAATGTAATTCTGGGTGCGGTTTTACGGGGAGACAAAGTTTTCATCCCCATGGGAAATTCAAAAATTGAAGCCGGAGATAAAGTTGTCTTATTCGCTCTCCCGTCTGCAATCAGCGAAGTAGAAAAGGTTTTCAACTAATTTTAGTATAATTTTATATGCTGCATACAAAAGCAATTTCCAATATTCTAAGCGCCCTGCTCCTGTTTTTGGCACTGTCGCTTATTGCACCGGCTATTTTCGCTTATATAAACAACGAAGGTGATTTTTCGGCGTTTTTAACGACTATAGGCTTCAGCTTTTCAATTGGGATAATAGTATTCCTTCTTACAAGAAATCACAATGAAGAGCTGCGTGCTAAAGACGGTTTTATCATTGTTACACTTGGCTGGCTGCTTTTTTCATTTATCGGGGCATTACCGTTTTATCTATCCGGATTCATTCCTTCTTACACCGACGCTTTTTTTGAAACTATGTCAGGATTTTCTACAACAGGTGCCACCATTCTTACAGACATCGAAATTTTGCCGCATGGCTTGCTTTTTTGGAGATCGTTGACACACTGGTTGGGCGGAATGGGAATTATACTTTTATCTCTTGCTATTCTGCCACTTTTGGGTGTTGGTGGAATGCAGCTGTTTAAAGCTGAAGTACCGGGTCCTTCGCCGGATAAGCTTACGCCGCGGATTAAGCATACAGCAGAGTTATTGTGGGGCGTTTATCTTTTACTGACAGTTGTGGAAGTTATCCTTTTAAGGTTTGGCGGAATGGATTGGTTTGATTCTGTCTGCCATAGTTTTGGAACACTGGCTACCGGTGGCTTTTCAACAAAAAACGCAAGTATCGGATTTTATAACAGTGCCTATGTGGATTATGTTATTACACTATTTATGATCTTAGCGGGATTAAACTTTTCCCTGCACTACCGGGCACTAAAGGGAAAACCACTGATTTATTTCAAAGATCCGGAATCGTTGTTCTTTTTTGGGATCATCATTGTTGCAACATTGGCAATATTTTTTAGTGTCTGGACTCAGACTTCTGCAGATTTTGCGTTAAGCTTCAGGCAGGCATTTTTTCAGGTGGTTTCTATAATTACAACAACAGGATATGGTACGGCTGATTATGAACAATGGAGTTCCATGTCCCGGATGATACTTCTTATACTTATGTTTTTTGGCGGTTGTGCAGGATCAACAGGCGGCGGTTTAAAAATAATCCGCTCCCTGATCCTTATAAAATTCAGCCTGAATGAAATCAAGCGTTTAATCCATCCGCAAGCTGTATTACCTGTCCGTATAGGTAAAATTGTTGTGCAGCGGGACATTATAACCAATGTTGCTGGATTCTATCTTTTCTATGTTACTCTTTTTGTATTTGGAGTTTTATTTATGAACGTCCTGGGGTTGGATATCGAAACCGCTCTGGGCGGAGTGGCAGCAACAATAGGAAATATCGGGCCGGCTCTTGGAGACCTTGGCCCGACGGATAACTATAGTTTTATTCCGGATGTTGGAAAGTGGTTTATGTCGTTTTTAATGCTGGTAGGGCGTCTGGAAATTTATACCGTTCTTGTAATTTTTACCCCGATATTCTGGAAGAAATAATCAAACGGCTTTCTTCTTCTGAGATTCAGCACGTCTTCTGTCATTTTCATCAAGAATTATTTTACGAATGCGGATAGATTTTGGAGTAACTTCCACCAATTCGTCATCCGCAATAAATTCCAGATTTTCTTCAAGGCTCATCTTTATAGCAGGGGCTATTTTCATAGAACGATCACTACCTGCAGCACGCATATTGGTTAACTTTTTTGCTTTCTGCAGATTAACTACAATATCAGAATCCTTATTGTAGTATCCAACAATCTGTCCCATATACACATCTACACCGGGATCAACAAAAAACTGGCCGCGATCCTGCAATGCATCAACCGCATAAGGCACCACCTGTCCCTGCCCCATTGAAATCATCACACCATTCTGGCGTTGCGGAATACTACCTTTAAAAAATTCATATTGATAAAAACGATGGGTCATTACGGCTTCACCGGCGGTTGCCGTGAGCACCTTATTTCTTAATCCCATCAATCCGCGCGATGGTATATGGAAAACAAGATGTTTAAACGATCCCTTTTCTTCAATCGTAATCAACGTACCTTTTCGCTGAGAAACCAGTTCAATTACTTTTCCGGACCATTCATCAGGTACATCAAAAACAAGTTCTTCAACCGGTTCTGCTTTATGTCCGTCAATTTCCTTATAGATTACTTTTGGCTGACCAACTGCAAACTCGTAACCTTCACGCCGCATATTTTCAATCAAAATAGAAAGATGTAAAACACCCCTGCCCGAAACTTTGTAACTATCCGGTGATTGTGTACTTTCAACTCTTAAAGCCACATCCGATTCAAGCTCCCGGAATAACCGGTCACGTAAATGTCGCGATGTTACAAACTTACCTTCTTTACCGAAAAACGGCGAGTTGTTGATTGTAAATGTCATACTAATGGTTGGTTCATCAATTGCAATAATCGGCATCGGCTCTGGATTTTCGAAATCTGCAATAGTATCCCCGATATTAATGTCTTCAATGCCTACAACGGCACAGATCTCTCCGGCAGGGATTGTTTGCTGCTCAACCCGTTTCAGACCTTCAAACGTAAAAAGTTGTTTAATATTCGCATCAACAATTTTACCACTGCGCTGGACAATTTTATGTTTCTTAACAGATGATAACTCTCCGCGGTAAACTCTTCCTATTCCAATCCTGCCAACATAAGGTGAATAATCAAGAGAAGTAATCTGCATCTGAGTTGATCCTTCAATCGACAAAGGTGCCGGTATATCTGATATAACTTTTTCAAGCAAAACAAGCATGTTATCATTTACCTTGTCCGGATCAAGACTTGCCCAGCCCGATTTTGCAGACGCATATACAACAGGGAATTCCAATTGTTCTTCATCCGCACCAAGATCAATAAACAAATCATAGATTTCATCAAGAACTTCTGCCGGACGAGCCTGCGGACGATCCATTTTATTTATAACGACAATAGGTTTTAAATGTAAAGCCAATGCTTTCTGCAGAACAAAACGTGTTTGCGGCATCGTTCCTTCAAAAGCATCAACGAGCAGTAAAACACCATTGGCCATTTTTAGCACTCGTTCTACTTCACCACCAAAATCAGCATGCCCGGGTGTATCGATAATATTTATTTTGTATTCTTCATGCCGGATCGAAATATTTTTTGCCAGGATGGTGATACCACGCTCTCTTTCAAGGTCGTTGGAATCCATAAATCTTTCCTGGAACTGTTCATTTTCCCTGAAAAAATGCGTTTGTTTTAACAGTTCATCCACCAGTGTTGTTTTTCCATGGTCAACATGGGCAATTATTGCAATATTGCGAATTTTATTTATATCCATTTAATACTCTAACTTTTCAGCTTAATTTTACTTTTTATTTTAATCTTTATAACAAACATATTTAACCGTTCAATTTTTTGACAGCTTATAATATATGAACAATTCTCTGGTTTTAAAAAAGATTATTTTGCGGAGAGCTTAAGAAGACAGGGCAAAAAAAAAGCCGGGCAGAACCCGGCCTTTATTTCATTCACTAATGTATTAGTTTCCAGTAACGTAGTCATAACCCATGATTGCTGCTTCTGAAAACGCAGATGCAGGAATTGTATCATAAATCATGTTATTTGCACCATAGAGTAACGAGTAAGCATCATAACCCAAAACACGCAGGTAAGCGGTTACATAAGCACTGGTCTGGCCGGTGTAACAATAAACAACAACCTTTTTATCTGCAGGAAGTGTGTTCAGGTACGTTGTAGATTTAAGGTCGGCTTTGGGAACGTAACACATTGCACCCTGAATATGTCCAATTGCATAGTGGTTTTCCGGCCAGTAGTTTACAATGTAGAAGTTAGAAGCATTTGGCACAACATCAGCTGCACCTATTTTACCGATAAAACCGGCATCCAGAACTTCCTGAACACGTGCGCGGAGTATTTCTGCACCTGTTTTTTTACCTGTATCCAATGCTGGCGGATCAACTTCCGGTCCTTTGGCATTTACGGTTGTTTCAAACTGTGTTGCATAGGTATTCAGACATTTTGCGGACCAAACATCAAAATCTTTATTCCATGAGCTCATTCCGAATTTCAATGTATAAACATTGTCATGGCCTAATAAACGAAGAAGACTTGCACCATAAGCAGCTGTTTGCCCTGAATAACAGGCAATGATAATAGTTTCGTAATCTGTAGTTAAACCTTCAACATGTGTGATAAGATCTCCGAAAGCAACATTCACCGCACCATCAATATGCCCGGTCGCATAATCAGCAGCTGAACGGATATCGATAATATATTGTGTTCCTGTTGTCATTGCTGTTTTTACAGCATCAGCTGATTTAATAGCAGGAGCATAGGTATTAATAAAATCGCCACCTTCTCCTTCAAGATATTTAACTAATTCAGCATACTCGTCAACTTTATTGGAACTGGTTGAGTCGTCGCTGCAGCCCATAAACATGCCTGTGAGCGCAGGTATCAAAAACAATAAGATTAAAAATTTATAACTTCTCATGACAATAACTCCTTTGGTTAATTAATTGTGAATAAATTAAATTCTAAGGTGTACCCCAGCTTGCAGGCAGCTTACCATCAACGATAACACTCTGGTTTGCTGAGATTTCCCAGTCTTCTAACATATCTGAACTGAATAAATAAAGATTTCTGTTTCTGTAAGTATCGCCTTCAAGAATAATGTGGCAGTTATCATAACATTCTTTTCCTTCACCAACCTGGGTGCGGGTTGTCCAGCGCAGGATGTTATGCGGTGTTGTATACTTATAAGTTGGTTCGACATCAAAATTTGCCAAAGCCGCTGTACCATATAATTCCCAACTGTCCGGAGCATGCGGTGTCAGCCTGAGTGTGGCATACTTATAAGGTTTTATATCTGATAGAGGATTAAGTCCAATCTTATAATTTTGGTGTGAATGAACTCTGGCACCTTCGCCACCCACATGGCAGCTGCCGCAATTATTATAGTTTTGTGAATGACATGTCTGGCAGTTGAATGTGTTAATATGAACCATGTGATATGTATTCATCAATGTCAGGTTCTGATGGCAATCTGAGCATTCCGGTTTCAAAGCCATATCATAACGGCGATCATACAATTCACCATCTCCATGTACTTCATTTGCCGAATGACATGAGAGACAATCGTAGTCGAGTTCTGATTGGTGTACATCAGGAACCGTGCCGCTTCCAACACCAAAGAAAGCATGGCCTCCACGGCTTACATGGCAGGCAACGCAGTTATCATACATATTCGGCTTAACAAAATTGTGTCCCTTGTATAAACCGCCACCTCCGGCTGAAGGTCTGTTAACGTGGCAATCACCGCAGCCACCATGACATTTGGCACAATTTTTATCATAACCGGTTTTTAACATTTCAGGAAGATCATCGAAAGAATCAACCCCATATCGCATGGCAACACGTTTTTTCTGTCCCCAACCCTGTTCATGTAAACTGTTATGTGCTTTGTCGACAACTTCACTGTGGCAGGTTGCGCACTTTTGTTCTGCATAATCAGAAGGATGCTTAATAAAATCACCGGAATGCGCTTCCGCTTTGTCATCTGTGTTTCCAACACCATTATGACACTCGGTACATTCCATTTCGCCATGTGTTGTTGTTTTAAATTCGGTATAGCCGTCACCACCGAGAAAAACCCTGTCGTATGGCTCAATATGTGGAGCATCTCCACCACAGCCGCCGCTTTCAACAACAGTATCCGGAGAAGCTATATCCCGCAAAACGTCATAATTTGTATGACAACCTTCACAGGAATTAATATTCAGATCGGTATCTGTTACGTTATCCTTTTTCTCATCTGAGCATGCTGTGAAAATAATCACTAAGCAGGTTATAAAAAAAAGGCCTGTATATTTTGATTTGTGCATAATCTGACTCCTTAACTTTTATTCATCCATTTTCTAAGTGCTGATAGCAACTCTGTCATCCCGGTGATCAAATTCTGATGACTCGAGATTTCTATGTTATCCAATATTTCCTGGTGAATTTTTACATATGCTTCATTCAGGTTGCTAACAATACGCTCACCTTTTGGCGAGAGTGAAACCCGCATATTACGTCGATCATCTGCTTCTATCTCGCGACTGGTATATCCCTTCTCTACCAGTCCGTTCAGGATCCGTGTTAAACGGCTTGGACTGAGATTAAGACGGTGTGCCAATTCCTTGTTATTAATCGCTTCTCCGACATTTAAAAGTCGCAGGCAACGGAATTCTGATGCGGTTAAACCATAGCGTACTGCAATACGCATCTCTTTTTGATGGCAATCTTCAAGCAGATTAAATGTTAATTCAGCAAGTTTTGCTGCATTCGTTTCAGGTTCTATCATAATAGTTGACATAGCCAATAGTTTCTTATATTAATTATTGCTACTAACAAATATCGATAATGACAACTATATTTGTCAATCCTTTTTTTTAATCTTTTTTAATATTTTTAAAAACTTTTGTGTTTATTTTTGCAGGTGTTATTTTTAAAAAATAATCAAACAAAAATCATATGGAAAAGCGATGATTGAAAAAAAAATATTTGGAAGAACGGGTCATCAAAGCCGCCGTACAATATTCGGTTCAGCTGCCTTTTGGGCCGTATCTCAGGATACCGCAGATAAAACACTGGAACTGCTTTTAGAATATGACATCAATCATATTGATACCGCCGCCAGCTATGGAGATGCCGAACTCAGAATCGGACCATGGATGCGTGAACACCGCAAACATTTTTTTCTGGCTACAAAGACAATGGAACGCACTCAAGCAGCTGCAATGGAAGAATTGTATAAATCATTGGATCGTTTGAAAACTGATTATGTGGATCTTTGGCAGATTCATGCCATTACTAACCGTGATGAATGGGAAGCTGCCCTTAGTCCTGGAGGCGCTATTGATGCATTTTTAGACGCAAAAGAGAAAGGCCTGACACGGTATCTTGGAATTACCGGGCATGGTGTTGAAGTCGCAAAACTGCATCAGCTAAGTATTGAAAAGTATGAATTTGATGCTGTATTGCTTCCTTATAATTATGCCATGATGCTGAATCCCGAATATGCAGAAGCATTTAACAAACTGGCAAAGATTTGTAAGGAAAAAAATGTTGCGCTTCAGACAATCAAATCTATTGCCAGAAGTTATGGTGAACACCAGCCGTCTGGGTATAATATGTGGTATGATCCGATTGATGATAATGAAGCACTTGATCATGCAGTAAGTTGGGTTCTTGGCAATGAACAGGTTTTTTTGAATACTGCAGGTGATGTTACATTGCTACCCAAAATTTTAAAATCTGCAGCAAATTTTCAAAAGCGCCCTGATGATTATACAATGAATGGTGATATGAAAAAACATAATATAAAACCATTATTTACCCACGAATTCAGCGGTCCCTAATAACGGGACTTTATTTTTTGACAAATACAATATCCTGAATTCCGCCTTTCATGTTCAGGACAAATCCGCTGACTTTGCCGGATTGATTGCGAATAAAGACAAATTCAAGCCAGTTATCTATCAAAAATCTGTCTTTGTCTGTTGGAACCAGAATTTTATTATCAACAAACTCAGATTGCGCCGAAACAAACAAATCATCATTCTTTATTTTGATTTCATAATTTGCGGGTAGTTCAGAAGTGTAAAAATTTCCCTTGTACTCTTCAGGTGCCGTTAATTGGTAATCCTTATAAGAATTATCAGTCTCGCGGATATCTTTTTCATTTTTAGCAAAGGTCATACGTCCGGCAAGAAAAAGATCAGCAACTTTCCTGGACATAGCTTTTGCATTAAAACTGCTGAGATTGCCAAGGGTTATGACTGAAAAATTTTCTTCAGGAAATCGTGCATAATAGGCGCGGTAACCGCCCATTGAACCGGTGTGATTAATTATTTTAAGGCCATTGTAAGTTTCATTAACCATCGCAAAGGCATAATTACCGGCAGCACTGCCATCATTTAACCGACCCGGCTTTTCCAAGGTATCAATAAAAGCTTTTCTTCCTTTTCCAAGAATATTATGATAAAAATTTTGATCCCATTTGTATAAATCTTCAACCGTTGAATAAAGGCCGCCTGAACCAACAGCACTGAAACGCCAGACAATAAATTTATATCCGCCGTTTTCGTTCTCCTGGTAACTCCAGGCACGGTTAGGAATAATATGAAAAGGATCATCATGAAAATGCGAAGAAGTCATTTTTAAAGGATCAAAAATGTATTTTTTGGCATAATCCTTAAAGGCTAATCCGGATACGCGTTCCACAACCAGTGCCAGCAAAAAATAGCCCGTATTGCAATAACTATGCTGGTCTCCCGGTTTAAAATTGAGTTTTTCCTGCCGAGCAATCAGATTAATAATTTCCTGTTTGGAAACATAGTCGTACCAGTCAATTTCTCCAAGAAAACCCAAATCGAGATAATCACGTAACCCGCTTGTATGATGTATCAGTTGACGGATAGTTACCGGGTAAGGATAAGATGGTAATTCCGGGATATATTTGTGAATTTCATCATCAAAAGACAATTTGCCTTCTTCTTCAAGTAAGGCGGTACATGCGGCAACAAACTGTTTGGAAACTGACCCAATATAAAATACGCTTTGCGGTGTAATCGGGATATTGTGTTCAAAGTCGGCAACACCGTATCCTTTTTTATAGACAATCTTGCCATCTTTAACAACGGCAATAGCACAACCCGGCGTTGAATCGCTGTTATATGCCTGAAAAATACTATCAATTTGAATGTTGTAATCCTGAGCTAAAAGCTGCGACAAACTGAAAAGAATACAAATTGTGGTTTGTTTGATAAGTGTTTTCATCAGATTCCGTTAAATTTATCTCACTAAATTTTTAATTATTCTGCAAAAATTCCGATCGCTTAATTTTGGCCATCGAATTTTTCAAAAAGTCTTTCTCAAATGTATCATTATCCGGATAAACAAATCCAAGACTTTTTTCCCAGATATCTGCCTTTTCCATACAGAGATAAAAAAAGACTTTACCATGCCAGGATTTAAACGTTTCGTACATCGTGGAAAACTTTTTAATTTTTATTTCATCCGGATAGGTCATCTTGCCGTGCGGATCCGTCACCATTTCCATTTGTGTAATACGCGTCGGAAAACCCTGCTTACGGATTTTCTTTAAAACAGGCTTAATAAATGTTACTGAGCCGAAAGAAATAAACAAAATCTCGGAAGGAATGAACATATTCAAAAGTCTGTAAACAATCCGGCTGTATTCTTCCTGCCATTTATCAAACCAGACAATCGGATGGAAATGAAACGAAACTTTTACACCTTTATCTGCAACAGCACGGGCGGCTTGCAGACGTTCTTCAAGGCTGGCGGTGAAATGCTCTTCATTATCGATAATAACTTGCGGATTTAATGACCAGCTGCAAACTATATTGGCTGGTATATCATTTTCCAGGAAATATTTAATATTATCGGACTTTGTTTTGAATTCCAGTAAGACATTGGGATTTTTCCTGGCAAAAGTGCACAAAGCATCAAGATTACCATTTTTATTTCCCCAAACCAGCGAATCCGATGATTGCCCGGTTCCGATATGATATTGCCTGTCCGGATCTAAAGCGATCTTTTCAAGTTTTGCCGCAAGATTCTCATCGAAAACAGTTTTATCATGGTAGAAAGTCTGAATCGTACAGTAGCTGCATCCAAACACACAATTTTCGACGGCATCTATCGTTTTAAGATTACAGCACACTGTTTTTTCAGATGCAACCGGACACATACCAAAAATATTTTTGTCACCCTGTTCCAAAGCAATGCGTCCTTTTTCACGTTTTTTTGGGCGCTCTAATTCAGAGCCATTATAAACCTTTGCGGCTTTTTGCAAATCCCTGTGGTGCTGTATAACTTTTTGGAGGATTTCTTTTTTAGTAGCCCGATTTAAAGCAGTTTTTATCAAATCCGGCATCCAGGAAGAGAGTGATTCTTCACCCCACATCTGCATATCACGTGCAATTTCAGTTATTTGCCTGAATTCCTGAAAGGTGAGCTGGCCTTGCCCGGCAAAGTCGCGGATAAACTTTTTTTCTGGTTCGGGCAACAGTTCAAAAAAAGTCTGGGGAATAAATTTTGTTAATTTTGAAGAATAATTTTGCATGATATTTTTTATTTAGAATCTGCTTTAATTATAATGATTTTGTATTTTGTTCAGACAACTTTTTTAAATGATTAAAAAATCCCTTATTAAAAGTTTAACGTTGGTGCTTTATATTTTATTTATAATTACAACATAAAAAAAATGGAAATAATATGGAAACCATACTTAGCCGACTCAATTCTGAAATCCTGATTAGCGACGGAGCTATGGGTACTGAGTTGCAGAAACAGACTTTACCAAACGGGTTTTGTGCGGAAGAATTAAATGATTCCCATCCCGAAATCATACGTTCCATTTATAAATCTTATTATGACGCCGGGTCGGATATTATTACTACGAATAGTTTTGGCGGAAGCCGCATTGCGCTCCATCGTCACGGCCTGGAAAATCGTGTTTCAGAATTGAATGGAATGGCTGTACAATTAGCGCGTGAAATATGCCCGCCCGGTCATTTTGTGGCAGGATCCATTGGTCCGACCGGTGATATTTTGGAACCACTCGGTACACTTACCCTGGATGAAGCTGGCAAAGCATTTGAAGAACAAGCACTGGCATTGGCTGATGCGGGTGCTGACATTATTTTTATTGAAACCATGATGTCGCTGGAAGAATTGGAATGTGCAGTAAAAGCAGTCAAAAAAAGCACCCGGCTGCCTGTTTCCGCCAGTATGACCTTTAACGCAGGCCCGGCAGGAATTCACACTCAATGGGGCGTCAATATTGCAGGATTTGTTAAATCAGCACAAGAAGCAGGAGCAGACATTATTGCATCAAACTGCGGAAAAGGTTTTGATGAAATGATCCAGGTGGTAAAAGAAATGCGGCCACTCACTTCCCTGCCAATTATGGCGCAGGCAAATGCCGGGTTACCGGAATTGATTGATGGTAAACAGGTTTATACAGAAACTGCTGAAAATATAATCCCTAAAGTTAAGCAACTCCTGGACCTTGGTGTAAATATCATTGGGGGCTGCTGCGGAACAGGACCGTCGCATATCGCTGCAATTCACAAACTTTTACGAGGGAAATAATCAGACGGGTTTTGAGATCAGCATCAGCAGGTGTGAAGGCTTTGGGATAATTTTATTAAGAGAATCATCGGCAAACTTGTACAAACCGAATGGCAGCTGTTTAAGTAATACAGGCATCTTGAAAAGTGCTGCAGCTTTATTATTAACTTTTTTTACTTTCAGGGTGCTGAATCCCGCTGATTCTACCCAGCTTTTCAATTTAATTTCATCAATGGAATGAAGATGTGCATTTGTTGGTGTTAACTGGTTGCAATGAATGCAAAGCTGGTAACTTATTTTTTCATTATATGGTACTGAAAGAACTGCTAATCCATTCTTTTTCAAAATCCGGAATATCTCTTTTAAAACCTGTTCCGGTTGTGCCAGATGCTCGAGCACTTCGGATATGATTAACATATCGATTGATTCATTTTTAAGCGGAATATCAAAACCATCCGCTACCAGCGGTGTAACCAATCCGGCTGCTTTATCCCTTATGACCTTTAGATTTTTAAGCGAAAGATCCAATGGCAGATAATGCGTAGCAGAAGATTTCAGGATATTTAAGGCTTCACCCCCGCCGCTGCCTACTTCAAGAATTATACCGCCCTGCTGCGGTCTGAGATATTTTTCAAAATACTGGTATCGGCGCCGGATGGATTGGGCCTCGAGTGCGTTTGGTTTAAAATAGTCGGCGACTTCTGCATCCAGGCGATAGTGTTCAATATGATTTGTGTAGGAAAGTTCTTTGGCCATAAAACAATTTAACAGCCAAAGGAATATGCAGCAATCAGTAAATAGCCTTACTTAAAATCCGTTTTGTTAAGGCTGAATTTTCGCATCCTGTATTGCAGGGTTTTGTAGGATATCCCCAGTTTTTTTGAAGCATCTTTTATGGATCCGCGGCTGTTGCTTAACGCATCATAGATCAATTGATACTCCACATCGGTGAGCGAAGCTGTTGAATCAGGATGGGTGATTTTAGACTGATTCAGACCTTCATTATTAATCATTAAATCTTCTGCTTCAATCCTGCTAAGATCGCAAAGAATCAGTGTCTTCTCGATTATGTTTTCCAGTTCTCTTACATTTCCGGGGAAGGAGTAATTTTCCAGCTTGCTTAAAGATGCCGGCGATAAAACAGGAACCGGCCTGTTAAATTTTTCTGCATACTTGTTAATAAAATGCTTTGCCAGCAAAATAATGTCTTCGCGCCTGTCTTTAAGTTCCGGGATATGGATATTAAACACATTTAATCGGTGATACAGATCCATACGGAATTTATTCTGCTGTATTAAACTATCCAGATTTTCATTTGTCGCCGCCATTACGCGCACATCCAGTTCTATTGCCGCTCCTGCGCCGAGCCGCTCGATCCGTTTTTCCTGCAGGACCCGCAACAGCCTGATCTGCAGGTCAGGACGCATTGTACCAATCTCATCAAGAAAAATAGAGCCACCCTGTGCCTGCTCAAATTTACCGATATGCGTGCGTGATGCCCCTGTGAAAGTACCTTTTTCGTGGCCAAACAATTCACTTTCTATCAAAGACTCGGGAATGGCTCCGCAATTAAGCGCGATAAACGGACCATTTTTGCGATTGCCGTTAAAATGAATGGCACGTGCTACAAGCTCCTTCCCGGTACCACTGGCACCGCTTATTAAGACGGTTGAATCAATTTTGGAAATGCGCTCAATCATGCTGAATATTTTCTGCATGGCGGCACTTTTACCAATAATATTTTCAAACTGATAACGGCTGTTTATTTCATTACGCAAGCGTAAATTTTCCTGGAGCAGGTCAAATTTTTCAGCAGCGCGTTTAACGACCTGCAAAAGTTCATCTTTCTTAAAAGGTTTTGTCAGGTAATCATACGCCCCTTTTTTGATGGCATTCACCGCACCGGGAATCGTACCAAAAGCCGTCATAATGATAACCTGTGTATCAGGGTTCTTATCCCGGACGCCATTTAAAACATCAATACCGTCTTTTTCGGGCATCTTCAAATCGGTAAGGACTATGGAATAATCATCAGCGGCAAGCTTTTCCAGTGCAATCGCACCATTTCCCGCCGTATCAGCATTATAGCCGGCGTCTTTTAAAATATCGGCTAATATATTGCGCTGAATTTCTTCATCATCCACAATCAGAATATTCATATCTTTTTTCATAGGTTAAATCAAACCGTGATTTTTACTGTTGTGCCGCCGCCTTCGCTGCTCTCAATAAGTATATCACCGCCATGTTCTTTAACAATTTTATAGGCTGTAGGTAAACCAAGGCCGCTTCCTGCACTTTTTGTTGTATAGAACAGATCGAATATATGCTCCAGGTTACGTTCAGGTATACCGACACCAGAGTCACTGATTTGCAGCCCTTCCCGGCTGCTTACAACTTTAAGTTTACCGCCATTGGGCATGGCTTGTATGGCATTTATAACAATATTCATAAGGACTGTTTTAAAGCGTTCCGGATCAATATTTTTGATGCAATTATCTTGATACTCTTTTACAAGATTGATTTTATTAGCAACTATCTCCCGCTCATACAGATTAAAAATTTCATCCAGGATTATATTGATATCACAGTCCTGCTTTTCCAGCTTTTCGCTGCGCAGATAACTTAAAAAGTTGTTAACAGTTTTATCGAGCCGGCGTATTTCTTTTTGAATGGTGGCTATGTATTGCGCTGCCTGTGATTCTTTTTCGGGGACAAACTTATCGCTTAAATGCTCGATGGTAAGATTTATGGCGTTTAACGGATTTTTGATTTCATGCGCGACGCCTGCTGCCAATTGCCCCAAAGAAGCCAGTCTTTCCTGTCGGTTCATTATAGCTTCTTTGTCTTTATTCTTGCGAAGTTCATTGACCATGTGGTTAAAAGACGCTGATAGTTCACCAATCTCATCATTTGAAGATTGCTTCACTGTAACGCTTAAATCGCCCTGCACCACTTTATCAAAAGACTGGTTTAACGATTTTATCGGACGCAAAAATTTTCCGGCAATTACCGCGATAATCAAAAGAGAAACACCGAAAAGCGACAGTGTGATAAGGATATTTCGATTCCGCATGTCATCCAGCGCATTGCTGAAATCACTGGTATTGTAATTTAGACGGACCATCTGCGGCATTTTTGGTGCAGCAAAATTTGGGAAAACAAAAGAAACAACATCCTTAGCGGCAGTGGAATCCGACAGAACTGTAACACCCGCTTTTCGCCGCGCCCCTGATTGACCTTTGTTAATATTTATTTCCACTACTTCATAGCTGTTATCATCGGAACCTTTTGTAAAAGCCTGGTATTGGTAAGAAGGATCAGCAACTATAACAGGTTCATTATTTTCTTTTTGCACCCAGCTAACGTTGTCCTTTAAATGCTTTTTTAACAACGTGTCAATTCTTGCATCACTATTATCTTTTGTTGAAAAAACACTTGTTACCCAGGTATGCTGATCGTGTATTATTTTTTGTTTGGGTTTAACACTGGTTTTTAATTCTGGAACTTCAAATAAATCAGGGTCCGGCGGAGCCACAAGATCCGGTTCCTGGATTGTTTCAAGAAAAATCCGGTCAGTAGTTTTATTAATTGTCTGAGATATACGGTTTATTTCAGTAAGCGCATCCTTTTGCGTTTCTGTTATAAAATAATACTGAAGTGCCATAATCATTGCCATCAGTACAGAAACAATCAAAATGAATTTTGTAGTAATACTGCGAAGCTTCATACACTTCCATAAAAAATAACAGGCTGTCCCAAAGGCAGAATTTATTGTAAATACCCCCGGGACACCCTTCTGGTTTATACTTAAATCACAAAAATAGTACCGACTTTACCACCCTGCCAATTAAATTCTTTTATAACCGGTGGTGCTGCGACCGGATCCGGAATTTCAATCTTTAAATCGTTATCTCCGCCAAAAAAGAAACTGCTGTTCTGCTTTTTTGTAAGAATAGCTTTTGTACTTTTCTGTGAACCTTTTCTTACGAAATCGATGGAAATCTCTTCATCCGGATTATAGTAGTTTATTGTACGGGTCAGATCATTATAAGATTCTATTTTGCGATCTTCAATAAAGGTTATAACATCACCGGCTTTTAACCCGGCCTTTTCTGCCGGTGAATCTTCGACAACTTCTTCAACCAGCACACCATGCTCTACTTCAAAATATTCTAGCATTTGTTTAGTCAGATTCTCTGTTGAGACTCCCAGGAATCCGCCTTTACTATCCGAAACATGAAACGCGGATGCATTGCCTGTGCCAATTTTATTAACAATGATATGTTTACCGGGGCCTTCGCCGACCCAAGTCAGATCTTTATCATCATTAAAAACACTGAATGCGCCATCTTCACCATCATTGGAAAAAGCAAAGCTGTAATTGCGTTCTTCAAGTTTTTTAAGTTTAACATCAAACGATTTTTCAGAGCCTTCCCGTAAAACCGAAACACTTACCGTCCTGGGTTCTTCAATCTTCTCAACAATATCATTTAATTCCCGGGCAGATTCTATTTCTTCACCGTCAAATTCTACAATAACATCATCTTTTTGCAGACCGGCTTCTTCAGCTGCACTTTTTTCCAAAACATGCAGAATACGGGCTCCTTCGTCACTTTTAAGATTTTCTTTATCCTTGTCACTCAGCTCGGAAATAACAACACCCAGCGAAAAATAATTTCCTGCTTTTTTAACAACAATTTTTTGCTCCCCTGTACCATCTGCGGCAGAACAATTAAAAGCTAAAAGAACAAAAGAAAAAACAGTAAACATTCTGAAATAACGCATTTTTTACTCCTTGGTTTATTTAATGGATATAATACATATTTCAAATCCTATGCCATTGAAAAAAACCAGTGTTTTCGCTAATTTCAGAAGCACCTGTGTATAAAATACCCCAAAAGGGGTAAAAATCATAACCTATTTGGGGTATTTACAATCAAACGAACTATCAAGGAGAGTTTTAATGGAATGGCGTGCCAGTCATATTTTAGTTAAAGATGGAAAACTTGCAGATGAGTTGTTAAAAAGGATTAAAAAAGGAGCGAACTTCAGCGCCTTAGCCAAAGAATTTTCCACTTGCCCAAGCAAAGGTAAGGGCGGTGATTTAGGATGGTTCGGACCCGGGAAAATGGTTAAGGAATTTGAAGATGCCGTTACACGGCAATCAGGCGGGCTGGTTGGCAGAGTGATCCGCACACAATTTGGTTTTCATATTATAAAAAAAACCGGCCAGCGTTAAACAGACGGCCGGTTCCAATATTTTATACACACACAATTATTTATCGAGTACCGATCTCACTCTTTGAGCCAATTCCAGATATGAGTATGGTTTTTGAATAAATTCAACACCTTCATCCAGCACACCATGATTTACAATACTGTCATCTGTATATCCTGAGAAGAATATTACCTTTAAGGATGGATTTATTTCTTTGATTTGTTTGGCCATTTCACTGCCTCCCATCAGCGGCATAATAACATCGCTCAAAAGCAGATCAATATATTGTTTGTGATCACTAAAGACGCGTAATCCTTCTTCTCCATTGGTTGCCGTAAGCACATTGTAGCCATATCCTTCGAGTGTTCTTTTTGTTATTTTCATTACACCAATATCATCTTCAACCAGCAATATGGTTTCACTTCCCCTTAATCCCAATAGATCTTCCCGGCTCATCTTTTTGTCTGTTTGTTTATCTGCAACTGCGGGGAAATATATCTTAAAGGTTGTACCTTTGCCCAGTTCACTGTATACGTATATGAATCCACCATTTTGGCGCACGATTCCATAAACGGTTGCCAGTCCAAGACCGGTTCCTTTATCCCTTCCTTTAGTCGTAAAGAATGGTTCAAAAATCCGTGAACGGGTCTTTTCATCCATACCCATGCCGGTATCACTGAAGGCAAGCATGACGAATTTACCGGGCACAACTTCCATGTGGCTGGAAGTATAATTTTCATCCACATCAACCGCTTTTGTCTCAATCGTAAGCTTACCACCCACAGGCATGGCATCACGGGCATTGATTACAATATTCATAATTACCTGTTCCATCTGCCCCGGGTCTGCCTTTATGTTGGGCAATTCTGCCGCCAGCATTGTAGCGATTTCAATATCTTCTCCCATCAATCTGCCGAGCATTTTCAGGTGTTCCGGCACCAGGTCATTCAGATTAAGCACTTTTGGCTGAATAACCTGCTTACGGCTGAATGCCAGCAACTGGCTGGTCAGCCGCGTTGCCCGTTGCCCTGCTACACGTATCTGCTCGATGGGGTCTTTCATCGGTTCCGGTATTTCTGTCAATGTCAGAAGATCGGAATAACCGTTAATGATGGTAAGCAGGTTGTTAAAATCGTGTGCCACACCACCGGCAAGTCTGCCAATGGCTTCCATCTTTTGCGCCTGGCGTAACTGTTCTTCCAGGCTTTTACGCTCGGTTATATCACGCAGAATACCCTGAACCGCAATCCCGCCTTTGTATTTCAGATAACTGGTCCGGGCTTCGACTTCAATTTCTTTACCGGCAGCGTTAATCGCAGTAAGTTCATAAGAAGGCGTATTTTCCTGTCCTTCTGAGATATTTTTAAGACGTTCAGCAACCATATCACGGCTCTTTGGCGCCACATGATCCAGGATATTGAAACCTGATTTTTCTGCTTCTTCAAACTTAACACCAAACATTTCTTCATACCGGGCATTCATCAATTCAAATTTATTGTCCGCATATAGAAAAACTGCATCACCGGAGTTTTCAATAAGCTGCCTGTATTTCAGTTCACTCTCTCGCAGGTTTTCTTCTGCCCGCTTCCGTTCAAGTGTTTCCCAGGCATGGTCGGCCAACCCCTGCAGGATAAATACATCCTGCTTTGAATAATCTGTATCCTTATTTCCAATTCCCAGTATGGCTTTTATTTTGTCATTTCGGATTACGGGTACAACCACTTCCCTGAGAACTTTTGCATGACCATCGGGTAATCCTTTTTTACCGCTGAGTGATGCATAATCATTATGAATGACCGCTTTTCTATCACGGATGGCATCCGCCCAGACCCCGGCTTTATCCACCGGATAATGTGCCCCTTTGGCATCACCTATCTGGCAGAATACTTCCTTGGTCGCAGTTGACCAGTTCTGCAGGCGCAGTGCCAGCTGGTCATCATCAACAAAATGATAAAAACCGATTTTACTTCCGGTGAGTTTTTCCGCTTCATTAAGCGTTTCTTCGATGACTTCATCCATGTCATGTTCATTGGCGAATTCCAGTAAATGCAACCTGCTGTCACTGATCTGCTTATTAATAATTCTGTCAGAGATATCTTCGGTGAAAACAACAATACCACCAATTTTGTTATCACCCGTATACCAGGGCCGTATCTCCCAGCGCAGCCATTGAACAGATTCATCCAGTCTTACAAATCGGTCTTCTTCCATTTTAATAACTTCACCTTTAAGACCGCGTTTGTGATAATTTTTCCAGTATTTTGGAATCTCCGGAAAAATTTCATAATGCGATTTTCCAATGAGATCTGCATCTCCAAGGCCATAATCTGCCTTCCAGCGCTGACTGACAGCCAGGTAACGCATCTTAGTATCAAACATGGCAAGGGATGCCGGGGCATGCTCAACAAACAAACTTAATTTTTCTTCATTCTCACGCAGGTTCAGTTCCACCATCTTACGTTGCGTGATATTGCTTTCTCTTCCCTGCACACCAATTTGCCGGCCATCTTCATCAAGCATCGGCATCCAGGTACTCAGCGACCATTTAACTTTACCATCTTTTGTAATGATGCGGAATTCTTCGCTATCAAAACCGTTGCCTTTGTAAACTTCTTCCATTAACTGCATCATCCGCGGCTCATCTTCCGGATGCAGCCATTTGATAAAGTTTTTTTCCTGGAGTTCTGCAACGCTGTAACCGGTTAATTTTTCTATCGCATCGTTTACATAAAAAAGCTTCCTGTCCATGTCATAAGCAAAAATCAAATCTGTTGTATTATCCGCAATAAGGCGCAGTTTACGTTCAGACTGACGGAGGGCTTCTTCTGCTTTTATACGTTCGGTGATAACTTCTGAGAAAAAGATAAGACCACCGATGCTGGCATCTGCTTCATACCAGGGACGCAGCTCATAGCGCACATAGTCCAGGGTGCCATCAGCACGCGGGAATGGATCTTCATCCTGTTTGAAAATTTCACCGGCCATGCAACGACGATGAATTTCCCTGCGTGGTTCATCCATTTCGGGGAATACATCGTAATGCGAGCGTCCTGTTAAATCCTGTTCATTAAGGCGATAATCATTTATGTAACGACGGCTGGTTACAATGTAATTCATCTCACGATCAAACATGGCAATCGCTGCCGGACTGTGTTCAACAAAAAGCCGTAACACTTGTTCATTACGTTTTAGACGGTCTTCCGATTGTTTACGTTCAGTAATGTCATACGCAGATGTGGTAACACCCACCATTTTTTTATTGAGATCGTAAAGCGGTTCAATCGCAAAATCGTAGGTTCTGTAGCCATCTGAAACAGGGAAGGAAATTTCAGTTTGGATACCACTGCCGGTGGCAATAACCTGTAATTTGCTCTCGAATAGCTTTTTAGTTCCTTCATTGTCAGCAATTTCTATATCTGTTTTACCAAGACTGCCATCAGGATCAAAATCAGGGTGCGGATTATGTATCCACGTGTATCTTGCATCCAAATCGGTTTGTGCTAATATCATGGCTGATGGTTTTATAGCCACTCTGAAGCTCTGTTCGTTTGTCCAGAGTTTATCTTCTGCCTTTTTGCGTTTACTGATATCTCCATAAGTAACCACAACTCCAAATTCCTTTAGCGGAAGCGGTGCGGCTGTAACGTTAATCCAGGTGACGCTTTTATCCGCTTTAACGATACCCATTTCCATATTTTCAACCTTACGGTTCTCCCGCAGAGCAATCACGCTGGCGTATTCATCAACAGGCAACGGCGAACCATCTGTTCGGATAATCTGCCATTCCGCACCATCAATTTCGCGTTCTGTCTGTTCTTCACGCGAGATGCCCAGTAATTTTTCCGCAGATCTGTTTGCTTCAAGAATATTGCCCTGCTGATCTGTAACGGTAATTCCCTGCGGAAATGCATCGAACAATGTTTTGTATTTGGTTAAAGCAATTGTTAATTCTGATTCAGCTTTTTTATGTTCGGTGATATCATAGTTTATCCCAACCATACGCAGGGGTTTCCCATTTTCATCACGGAAAACATCCCCGACAGCTTTTATCCAATGTACCGATCGATCCGGCCACACTACCCTGAACTCAGTATCGTAATTAGCTTCTCCATTTACCGCACGTGCAGAAATCTCATTAGAATACTCACGGTCGTCAGGGTGTACGCCATTTAACCATGTTTCATAAGCACTTCTGAATTCTTCAGGTTGCAAACCATAGAGAGAAAACATCCGGTTATCCCAAACAAGTTGGTTTTTTTGAATATCCCAATCCCAGATTCCGATTTCTGCAGATTTAGTTGCCAGATCCAGACGTTCTATCAAGCGGGCAAGTTGCTCTTCAGCTTGTTTGCGCTCAGATATATCTTCAACCGTACCTTCATAATATATAACTTTGCCTGCGCTATCCTTTATCGCACGGGCACTTTCACGGATAAATAACCTGCTTCCGTCACTGCGGGTCCATTCCGCTTCAAAACCGCTAACCTGTCCGTTTTCTTCGACATGTTTTTGGAATTCACTTCGTGTGCTGTTGAATTTATATCCGCCCTTTTCAAGGTTGCGCTCAGCAAGTTTTTCAAATGATTCGTAACCCAGCATTTGAACAAGGGCCGGATTTGCAAGTAGGATTTGACCTTCGGGTGTAGTACGATAAATACCGATTGTTGCATTTTCATATAAACTGCGGAAGCGCTCTTCACTTTCCTGCAGTTTTGTTTCAAACAACTTGCGATCCGTTATATCAACTGTATTAACCAGTGCCAGACGTGCTTCCCCGGATGTGTTCAATACAGGTTGAAAACTGGTCCTATACCAGCGGAACAGTCCTTTAATATTAAGTTCGGCTTCGTTGATTTTTCCTTTTCCACTGGAGATGACTTCTTTTACAAGCTGCATTTGATATTTAACCACGTCCGGCGGGAATATATCCATCATATTTTTCCCTATTAGCATATCGGGTGTCATATCAAAAGTTGCGGCAGCCGCTTTATTTACATAGTGGAAAACCCCATCCATATCCACTGTAATAATAGCCGATTCAAAACTTTCGGTTACCGTACGGTACTTTTCTTCACTTTCAATAATGGTTTTCTCTGCCTGTTTGCGCTCCGAAATATCGACCGTGTTTACCAATGCCAGGTGGGCTTTGCCGGAGGCACTTATAACAGGCAGGATACTTGTTCGGTACCAGACCGGAACACCTTTAACGACGGTTTCGGCTTCATCTGTCAAGCCCCGGCCGCTGGATATTACTTGCCGTACATTTTTTAGCTGATATTCGGCCACTTCCGGCGGGAACAGTTCGTACATATTTTTACCTATCAACTTTTCCTGAGCAACATTAAAAGCAAAGGCCGCTGCCTGATTAGCATAATGGAAAACGCCATCCCAATCCACAGTAACAAGAACCGATTCAAAACTTTCGGTAACGGTCCGGTATTTTTCTTCACTTTCACGCAGCTCTTTTTCTGCCCGTTTACGTTCACTGATATCACGGGCGATGCTCATTATAACCGTTCTTCCGGCATACGAAACCAGGCTGGAGCTGATTTCTACCGGGATTTTCCGGCCATCCTTAGCTTTGTGCGAAGTTTCAAATACCTGTACTTTTTCTTCCGGCATGCTACCCGCAAGGTTCTTTATTTGTTCAGGATCAATAGAAGAATCAATATCCGTGATTTTCATCGAAAGAAGTTCTTCCCTGCTGTAGCCCAGGATGTCGATAGCTGTATTATTTACATCCAGAATTTTTGTATCGTAATCAATAACCCAAATAGTATCGTTCATCCCATTGATCAGGTCTCTGTATTTTTCTTCACTCTGGCGCAGTTGTTCTTCTGCCTGTTTGCGGGCTGTTATATCTCTTAGAATAACCTGAATTGCTCTGGCCTGCTTTGTATCAAATGCAGTCGCACGTGCTTCAACTTCTCTTAATTCACCGGATAATGTAACTATCAATAGTTCCCAAACAGGAACCGCTTCACCAAGGTCTTTTACTTTTTTAATTCTATCTTTTAGCTGCGTATGAAAATCCGGGTGAAAAAGTTCGAAAGGAGATTTTCCTAAAAGTTCGTTTTCACTTTTTGCACCAAATAGGTCAAGACAAGCTTTATTTAGAAGGACCACATTTTCATTCTGATTAATAAAAAGTGCATCCGGAGAATTTTCAAATAAGTTACGATAGCGGTTCTCATTTTCAACCATCTCCAGTTCAGCAATTTTTCGATCAGTAATGTCAATAGAAAGTATAAAAACTCCTTGTGGTGCAGGTTCTATACTTAATTCAAACCAGCCGTGTGATCCATCAGGAAACCGAAATTTATTTTCCATAAACTGCGGCACTCGCTCGTCCATACAACGCCGCAAGTTGGAAAACATCTCTGTTTCCTCAATACCCGGGTAAGCCTCCATTATGGTTTTGCCAAGCAGATTTTCAGGTGTTGTCCGGCCATGACGTGCAGCCGATTCATTCACATAGATATATCGAAAATCATGATCTAGTATCCGACAGCCTTCCAGCATATTGTCAAGGGTATGGCGGTAACGTTCTTCACTGGCTCGCAGCAGATCTTCAGCTTGCTTTTGTTCGGTTATATCTGTAATAAATCCTTCCAGCCCCAATAGTGTTTTTTTATCAAATATCCCGGCTCCCCGTTCCCAAACCCACCTTGTCTCGTTTGAAGCTGTGATTATACGGTAAGTTAATTCGTATGCTTGTTTTTTATCCAAAACTTCTTGAACACTGTCCCAGACATATTGACGATCTTCCGGGTGGATTATTTCATCAAAAGTAATTTCACTATTATTAATAAGGGCTTCTTGTTCGTAGCCTGTTAATTTTTTGCAACCACCGCTTACAAATTCCATTGTCCAGTTGTGGTCATTTTTACAGCGGTATGCCATCCCCGGCAGGTTGTTCATCAATGTGGAAAGTTTTCTTTCACTTTCAATAAGTGCTTCTTCTGCTTCTTTACGTTCAGTTATATCTAATGCAGTTGAAATAAAATAAAGCGGATTGCCTTTTTCATCCCGTCTTATGGATGTATTGGCGTCTACCCAGATGGTCTTACCGTTTTTGTGGATATAGCGCTTAATAAAACGGATTGCATCTTTTTTTCCGTTGATGAGCGGTTTTGTTGCATTTTCAGAAAATGCCATATCTTCCGGGTGGGTAATAGCTTGCCAGCTCATTTTTAATAATTCTTTTCGCGTATATCCAAGCATGTGATAGAATGCATCATTAGCATGCATTTGACCATTTAACTCTGTAATTGATTTAGCAACAACCGAATTGTCAAAAATGTATTTGAATTTTTCTTCACTTAATTTAAGAGCCTGTTCGGCTTTCTTTTGTTCAGTAATATCCCGCCAGGTACAGTAATAAACAGATTTTCCCAATATCTCAACCGACTGAGCAGTGACATGAGTATTCCTGATCTCGCCTTGTTTAGTTCGTTGTAATGTTTCAAAATCTGCTCTGCCGCTTTGGACAACTTTCTCAATTTGAGAACGTGTTTCATCTTCCGTTTCCTGGGCTTCTATATCGAAAATTGTTAGTTTAGCAAATTCTTCACGGGAATATCCCAGTTGTGCATGGGCAGCTGTATTAAACTCAAGAAAGCCGGCGGTTTCAAGATCAATAATCAGAATCCCGTCTGGTGACTGCTCAAAAAGCACACGTCGTCTGTTAGTTTCCATCGCCAGTTTGCTATTCGTTTCTTCCAATTGTTTACGATCTTCGTATAATTTCCGGAAACGGTCAAGTTCGGTTAAAGTGCGTAACTTTGTACGCAGTTCAATGGCATCAACAGGTTTAGGTATCACATCATCAGCACCGGCTTCCAATCCTTTTAATTTAACCTGCTGATCATATAATGCGGTGAACAGGATTATTGGCACCTGCCTTAATCGGTTATCAGAACGGATTTCTTTGCAGAATTCATATCCATCCATCCTGTTCATAACAATATCAGAAAGAATGACATCCGGCAGCAATTTACGAGCTTCATCTAAGCCATCTGCTCCGTTGTTTGCAAAGTGCAGATCATACCCTTCAGGCTTAAGAAGATTCTTTATTGCTATGAGTGTAGCCTGTTCATCATCAATAATCAGAATTTTAGCCGGCATATTGATTCTCCTGTTACAGATTATCTGGCGAGATGGGTTTTAAAAAAATTATTACTTCAGGATTTGAACCTTTTTTGATTCTTTTTTAAGTAATAAAATCCAGTGCAATAAAAAAGGACAAAAAAACCTTAATAATAAATCGGCAATTATTTTCTAATATTCAAGTTTTTTTATGTAGTAAATTTACTACAAAGACATCACCGTTTTTACTACAAAATGAATTAACAAACAGCAACAGAATAAATGATTTTTAAAAAAGATTAATTGTTTTATATTTTGAGAAAAAGATCAGGCAGCAGGCCAATGACAATATTCAAGCGCATTTTCACATTTATAACTTTCTTCTTTATATACATTATAATCCGTGAATTTTTACAGATTTACTTCCTGTTCAGTTCTGTGCATCCATATTTAGGATATGCTGTAAGCCTGTTCTTTCTGTTTATTTTAATTTATTTTGTGGCAGTTCCGGTCTACAGGATTTTAAAGCTCAACAAGTATCCCGCACCTGCAGAGAGTGCAACACAGGAAGAAAGCGTAATCAAAGAGCGTCTTAAAATTTTCAGGAACAACAAAGAATTGCAGCATTACGATGGCAAAGAAAAAAACGAACACACTGAATATGATTTTTATGCCGCTCAATTAAAAACCAAATGCCATGAAACCCGCAAAGCCTACGTAAGGAAGATTTTTTACAGCACCAGTGTCGCGCAGAATGGATTCCTGGATGCTATCCTGATTCTCTCTGCATCCGTTAACATGGTGAAAGATATTTTTATACTTTATAATGGCCGCAGTTCCATAAAGGACCTGCTTAGCATCGCAAAGAAAATTTATTACGCGATGGCTATTGCCGGCTCGGAAGGTGTTGAGATTGCCACTGAAGAATTGTTTTCTAAATTTTCAACCGAAGGGCTGAAGAGTGTACCCTTTATTGATAAAATTCTGGGTTCAATCGCAGATGGCTACGTGAATGCTTTGTTATTGACACGTATTTCTTTTGTAACCGAAAATTATTGCCAGCTGACTTTGGTACAAAACAATAAAGTATTAAACCCCAATGCCACTTTTATTGTGACAACTACAAAAAACATTACTCAGGATATTGTCAGCGATCTGCGCAATGCTCTTCTGCAACTGACTTCCAAAAAGTTTAAGGACTTTACACGGTTTGCCGCACGTCCTGTTATTTACGTTTGGGATATTGCCCAGAATAGTGTTCAGAATACGGGATCTTCACTTAAAAACATTCTTTGGTTAAGCGGGGGATCATATCTTAACAAGGTCACATCTGTTTTTTCAAAAATTCGCTATTGATTTTCAGAATTAATTTTAATGACAAAAATATGTTTCAATTAAAAAAACAGGAGCAATAATGCATAAAAAAAGTATAGAACTTTTAAACAAAGCAGTTGCTGACGAGTTATCAGCCATTCATCAGTATATGTATTTTCATTTTCACTGTGATGATCAGGGTTATGATCTTTTAGCAGGATTATTTAAACAAACCGCCATCCAGGAAATGGGACACGTTGAAACCCTTGCTGAAAGAATTTTATTCTTAAAAGGCGATGTTGATATGAACCCTGCTGAAGGTATTAAACAAATCAAGACTGTGCGCGATATGCTGGAGCGTGCCCGTCAGATGGAAGAAGACAGCGCCAAAGAATACAATATCTGGGCAAATGAATGCTCGGCAAACGCCGATGCCGCGTCGAAGAAAATATTTGAAGCCCTTGTTGATGATGAAGAGCGTCATTTTGATCAGTTTGACCAGGAAATGGAAAATATTGATAAATTTGGTGAAGGCTATCTGGCTTTGCAGTCTATTGAACGCAGTAAAAACATTTCCGGAATTGGTGGCGGACCGGCAGAAAAATAATTTTTGTTTTTATTCTCCGTATTTCTTCAAGAATAAAAAAAGGCGGGGTTTATATGAATGGTAAGTATACCATCACCCGCCTTTAACAAAACCCAAACTCCCTTTTGGGCTCACATATTTATTAACGACATGACTGTATAAACCTTTAAAGATTTAAACAGGAAAAATTGCGAAAACTTCCAAACAAGAAAAAAGCTGTCAGCTCAGTATTGCAGAGCAAGGACAACCTGAAAAAAATTAATACTTATAACTTTCCGGTTTGTAAGGACCTTCAACAGGCTGATTGATATATTCAGATTGTTCTTTTGTCATTTTTGTAATAACACCGCCAAATCCTAAAACCATTCCGGCAGCAACTTCTTCATCAAGCTTTTTGGGCAAAACAGTAACGGTTATTTTATCCGGCGAAGGATTATCAGCAAAACGTGCATTGTACAGATGCATCTGCGCTAACACCTGGTTGGCAAATGAACCATCCATTACACGTGAAGGATGACCGGTTGCATTACCCAGATTAACCAATCTTCCTTCAGAAAGCAGAATAATGTAATCATCTTCATCATTATTTCTGAAAATCTGGTGGACCTGTGGTTTTACTTCGCGCCATTCCCAGTTTTTGCGCATAAATTTTGTATCTATTTCATTATCAAAATGGCCGATGTTACAGACAACCGAACCCTTTTTAATAACCTGCAGCATATTTTTATCACAGACATTAAGGTTGCCTGTGGCTGTAACAAGAACGTCAATTGTACCAAGCAGATCCTTATTAACACCATTCAAGTCACCTGTATTTACACCATCCTTATAAGGCGAAACAACTTCGTAACCATCCATACATGCCTGCATAGCACAAATGGGATCAATTTCAGAGACTTTCACTATCATACCTTCATTTCGCAAACTTTGGGCGGAACCTTTACCTACATCACCATATCCTATTACAAGTGCTTTTTTCCCGGATAATAAAAGGTCAGTGCCACGTTTAAGTGCATCATTTAAGCTATGGCGGCATCCATATTTATTATCATTTTTTGATTTCGTGATCGAATCGTTAACATTGATAGCGGGAACTTTCAATGTTCCTTTTTGCATCATTTCATACAATCTGTGAACCCCGGTTGTGGTTTCTTCGCTGATACCATGCACACCCTTCAGCACTTCAGGATATTTTTCATGAAGCATAGCTGTTAAATCACCACCATCATCCAGAACCATGTTTGCATCCCAGGGTTGTCCGTCTTTTAGAATGGTTTGTTCAATACACCAGAAAAATTCATCTTCCGTTTCACCCTTCCAGGCAAATGTGGGTATACCGGCGGCTACAGTGGCCGCAGCCGCATGATCCTGTGTGGAAAAAATATTACAGCTCGACCAGCGTAGTTCTGCGCCAAGTTCAACCAATGTTTCCATTAAAACTGCCGTCTGGATGGTCATATGAATGCAACCCAGGATTTTTGCGCCCTGCAGTGGTTTTTCTGTGCTGTATTTTCTGCGCAGGGCCATAAGTGCAGGCATTTCCTTTTCAGCCAGCGAAATTTCCCTTCTTCCAAAATCCGCAAGTTTTATATCAGCAATTTTAAAATCATTATCTTTTAACATTAAGAACTCCATATTACTTATTTTTCAATGCAATTTAGTCGGCAAATTTAAGCGGAACACTAATAAATCCAAAGTTTTTTTAGCTGCCAGCTATACGCCTAACCTGATATTTTGTTTTATGGGAATCAATCTAACCATACTTATGCGGTCAAATATTGAACGTTTTAAGCAATACCTTTATTGTTAAAATGCTAATGCCGTTAATTAGCTTTGTAACAAGAGGAGAATTAAATGAATATTAAAATAAAAACAAAAATCATTGTTTTAGCTTTGGCAATGAGTATAGCCCCTGTTTTTGTCGTTTTAATATTAACAACGTTTCAAAAAAATATTGTTAAAAGCGAAATTACTTCTGAAATGGAAATTCTTTCACGTAAGAATATTGCATCGATCAGCCAGGATATATATAACTTATGTGAAACAACAAATGATCTGGTTCAGCAAAAAGTTAATTATGATCTGAATGTCGCCCAGGAAATTCTGAATAAATACGGCTCTTTCACCGAATCTTCAGAAAGCATTCTTTGGGATGCTAAAAACCAGTTCACACAAAACTCCAGCCTTGTCCGTTTACCACAGGTTTATATTGGCGCTGAGAAACTGATACAATCGGTTTATACATCCACAGAAGTCCCGATTGTTGATGAAGTTCAAAAACTGGTTGGCGGTACATGTACAATTTTTCAACGCATGAATGACGCCGGGGACATGCTGCGCATTGCAACCAATGTAAAGAAAGAAGACGGGCACCGTGCTATTGGGACCTTTATTCCGGCAGTAAATCCTGATGGTAAATCCAACCCGGTAATCGCTTCAGTTTTACAAGGCAATACATTCATTGGCCGGGCTTATGTTGTTAATGCCTGGTACCTTACAGCCTATAAACCTATCGCTGATAATCAGGGCAATATAAAAGGAATTATCTATGTTGGCGTAAAACAGGAAGCGGTTGAAAGTCTTAGAAATGCAATTTTATCAACCAAAGTCGGAAAATCTGGTTATGTATATATCCTTGGCGGTAAAGGTAACCAGAAAGGCCATTATATTCTATCCAAGGATGGAAAAAGAGATGGCGAAGACATCTGGAATGCACAGGATGCACATGGTACACTTTTTATTCAGAATATTGTTAACAAAGCATTAAAATTAGAAAAAGGTCAGGTTGAGTTTGAAAGGTATCCCTGGCAAAATAAAGGCGAAGAAAATGAACGCTGGAAAATTGCAGCTATCGCCTATTTTGAGCCTTGGGACTGGGTTATCGGTGCAAGCACTTATGAAGACGATTTTCATGAAGTACATGACCACGTTGATACAGCACTTTCAGACTTAATGATGTGGATTACCTTGGGCAGTCTTTCCATCCTGGTTATCAGCTTTGTAATCTCCTGGTTTGGTGGCAAAAAACTTGCTGATCCAATTGTGGAAATGGTCGATGTGGCAGACAATCTTGCCCTTGGAAACATGGACCTTGAGATTTCACACAATTCTGATGATGAGACCGGTAAACTGGCAGATTCTTTCAGAAATCTTATCCGGGCACAAAAAGCAAAAGCAGCTGCGGCAAGTCAGATTGCCGAAGGAAATCTGGAAGCTGATGTTAAAATTTCATCAAAAGAAGATGTGCTTGGTAAAAGTATGTCTGAAATGAAAGAAAGCCTGTTAAAGTTAAAGAATGAGCTTAACAATGTAATCTCCGATCAGAAATCAGGCAAAATGGACTCACGGTGCAATCCAGCCGGTTTTAAAGGTGCTTATGCAGATATCCTGACAGGTTTAAATGAAACATTGGATGCCGTTATCAACCCGATTAACGAAGGATTATTGATACTTAACGATTATGCTCAGGGAAATCTGGAAGAAAGAATGCGCGAATTACCCGGGGATCAGATCCGCTTCACAAATGCTTTGAATGAAGTACAATCAAATTTACAGTCGCTTATTACTGAAACCATCAACCTTGCTAAAGCAGCGGAAGAAGGCCGGCTTGAACAGCGTGGAGATGAAACAAAGTTCAAGGGTGGATACAGACAGATCATTACTGGTTTTAATAACACCATTAACAACATTCTAAATCCAATTGGCGAAGCAGTTGCCAGTCTGGAATCTATTTCACGTGGCGATCTCAGAGAATATGTAAAGGGTGAATACAACGGTGACCATGCGAAAATCAAAAAATCTATCAACAAGAGCCTTGATTCTCTCAATTCAATTTTAAAAAACGTTTCCGACACATCATTTGAAGTTTTGGGCGCATCAAACCATGTTTCCGAAACCGCCCAGGATTTATCATCCGGTGCATCGGAACAAGCCAGTTCAATTGAAGAAATATCCGCATCATTATCGGAACTCAGCGGCCAGGCAATGCAGAATGCGGCAAATGCAAACGAAACGAATACACTTGCGAGCCAGATGCATAGCAAAGCAGACAATGGCAATTCACAAATGCACAAAATGCTTGAAGCCATGGAAAATATAAAATCATCATCCGATGAGATCAATCGAATCATAAAAGTGATAGACGAGATTGCCTTCCAGACAAATCTTCTTGCATTAAATGCAGCTGTTGAAGCTGCAAGGGCAGGTGTACATGGAAAAGGATTCGCGGTTGTTGCAGAAGAAGTACGCAATCTGGCACAGCGCAGTGCAAAAGCTGCCAACGAAACAACCAGCCTTATTGAAAACAGTATGCAGCGTGTTGATATTGGCTCAAATCTTGCCAGAGAAACCGCAGAATCTCTTAAAGAAATCATACATGGTTTTCAGCAAGTCGGTCAGCTTATTTCAGAAATCGCGACATCATCGGAAGAGCAATCGGAAAGTATTAAGCAGATTTCATCCGGAATTACACAGATTGATGCCGTAACCCAAAGGAACACAGCTTCGGCAGAAGAAAGCGCGGCTGCCGCAACTGAATTAAACGAATATTCACGTACACTTCAAACGATGATTTCACAGTTTCAAATAATTGGCGGTACAGCCAAAGAGAACAAAACCATTGCCAAAAATGAAATAAAAACGCCGGTGCAAAGTAAGATTAAAAACAAAGTTAAGAAGGCCAAGAAAGACGATGAAGAGATACTCGTTGATCTTGATGATTCTGATTTTGGTAGTTTCTGAAAACCTTCTGTAAGTTAAAACCCGGGCGACAAATAATTGAAACCCGGGTTTTATTTTTCCCTGCATACTTTTTTTATATAAAATAATTAATCCTTTTTTTATACTATAAGTATCACGTATTATTAAGCTTATTAGATATCTGAGATTAATGACCATTTTGCATATCGATATGAACCACCCTAAAACAATTCCGGACAGAAAACTTGGTATTTTCTCAGCTACATCAATAGTTGTGGCAAATATGATTGGTACCGGAATTTTTACAACTACCGGGATTTTAGCGGGATATCTCCCGGGAAACTTCTGGATTCTTGCCTGTTGGTTTTTAGGTGGATTAATTGCGTTGAGCGGCGCCTTATGTTATTCTGAATTGGCAACCCGTATGCCGCACGAAGGTGGAGAATACATATACTTGAAAAATCTGTACCACCCGATGATAGGGTTTCTTACAGGCTGGACAAGTTTTTTTGTTGGATTTTCTGCGCCAATTGCTGCAGCAGCCATAAGTTTTTCCAGTTACATTTTAGCAGGATTAAATACAGAATCAACAGCATTAAATCCCGAACTATTAAAAACAATAGTCGCCATTACAACCGTTATTATATTCACATTGGTTCATTATCTGGGAATCCGGTTAGGATCTGGAATACAGAATATACTTACAATTCTTAAGGTGCTGATTATTATTTCATTATCTGCTGCAGGAATAATGCTTGGCTCAGGAAATTTGAATTTCATTTCTTTTTCCAGTCCTGAAAGCGGTTCTCTGATGGGAATTTCCGTTGCTATGATCATAGTGATGTTTTCGTATAGCGGATGGAACGCCAGCACCTATATTGCGGGTGAACTAAAAAATCCACGCCGAACTTTGCCCTTTTCTTTAATTACCGGGACCATAATAGTTATAATCTTATATCTTTCGATAAATCTGTTTATTATAAAAGAGATACCTTATTCAGAAATGATAAATATAATACCCGTTGTAGAAATTGCAGCGGTTAAATCCATGGGACAATGGATTGGGAAACTTGTTGGTCTTTTGATTGCAATCGCCCTGCTCTCTTCTTTAAGCGCCTTTATCCTGATAGGACCGCGTGTTTATTATGCTATGGCCCTGGATAAGTTATTTTTCCCTTTTGCATCAAGACTGCATCCCAGGTACAAAGTCCCGGGCAGCTCGATTGTTATACAGGGAATACTGGCAATTATCATGATTTTAGCAGGTACTTTTGAACAACTATTAATTTATATGGGTTTTGCACTATCTGTTTTTCCATGGTTATCCGTTTACGGTTTATTCATTGCACGTAAAAAAAAGATTGGTGCAGATTCAGCAGTGGAAGTTTGGGGATATCCAGTTATACCGGTTTTTTTCCTGGTTTCATCATCGGCACTTATGATTGCAACATTCATTCACCGTCCCGTTGAATCCATTGCAGCATTAATTACAATCTCAGCAGGAATTCCGCTATATCTTTTGTGGACAAAAAACATTGCTAAAGCAAAAACATAGTGAATCATGTTTTTTGTACTTTGACAATTTATTCTTAAAATAAAAAGAATATAAAAGAAGGCGTCTATGAGCAGACCTGTTACCGTTGTTTATAAGTTTTTCAAAAAAGACCTGTGGACAATCGACCTGAAAGAACAACCTAAATCAAAAGGATTTTTTTTAAGTCAACTGCGCATTTTGATATATACTGCCCGCGATTTTATAAACAACAACTGCCCCCTGCATGCTTCTGCCTTAACTTTTTACAGCCTTTTGTCAATTGTTCCGGTTTTCGCATTAATCTTTGGAATATCCAAAGGTTTTGGATTACAGTCATCATTAAAACAAAAATTACTTGAAGAACTTCCTGAACACACAGAAGTGGTTGAATGGATTGTTAAATTCGCGGATTCACTTCTCGAAGCCAGCCGCAGTGGTGTTTTTACCGGGATCGGGATTGCAGTTCTTCTCTGGACTGCATTAAAAGTTTTAAACAATATTGAAGAGACTCTTAATACAATCTGGAAAATCGGGCGTTCAAGATCTTTTATACGTAAGTTCTCAGATTACTTGTCAATTATGGTTCTTGGTCCAGTTTTATTTTTTATCTCCAGCAGTATTGCTGTTTACATTGCATCACAGGTAGCCGATTTTACAAAAAACGGAATACTAAATCCCCTGCATCCGATAATAATGTTTCTGCTTAAACTTACTCCCTATCCATTGATCTGGCTTCTGTTTACGCTTATGTACATGATTATCCCCAACACGAAAGTCAAATTGAATTCTGCATTATACGGGGCTATCATAGCAGGTACTATTTACCAGCTTGTACAATGGATATATATAGAATTTCAGGTTGGTGTTGCACGGTACGATTCAATTTATGGGAGTTTTGCTGCAATCCCGCTATTTTTAATATGGCTGCAATTAAGCTGGTTTATTGTGCTGCTGGGAGCTGAGCTATCCTATGCTCATCAAAATATCCCGCTGTATCTTTTTGAAAAAAAAGCAGCCAGTTATAGTGACTTTTACAAAAAAGTCCTGCTTTTAAATATTGTATATGTCATTATAAAAAATTTCGAAAAAGGTGAACCAGCTCTTTCTGAAAAGCATATCGCAGACCAGGTTGAAATTTCAGAGAATATGGCAAAGGAATTTCTTACAATTTTGATTAAATCAAATATTATTTCAAAACTTATCAGCGGACGGCGCACTTTTACATACCAGCCTGCCAAGGACATCAATAAGATAACCATTGCCGAAGTATTGGGTAATATAGAAAAAAGCGGTATGATTAAAACGTTCGACCGATCAAAAGCGGTTCCACGCAAGATTATGAAAATTCTGGAAGGTTTTAGTAAGGATATTCTTAAAGACCCGCAAAATATCCTGGTTAAAGATCTGTAGCATTCAACTGCTTGATTGATTCTTCGTAACAATCCGGGCACAAGCCGTGCGAAAATTGTGCATCCGTATGCGTACTGACATATTTCTCAACTTCGTTCCAATACCCTTTATCATCGCGGATTTTTTTACAGCATGAGCATATGGGAAGTAAGCCGTTCAGTGTTTTCAGATTAGCAAGAGCACTGCTTAAATCATTAATTAATAATTCTTTCTCACTATTAATCGCTTTAATTTCTTCGTTTTGCTTTTGTAATATTCCATTTGTTTTATGCGTCATCTTTTGACGATGAATAAGAAGGCCTACCACGAGCATCGCCAAAACAATTATTGCAATAAATGAATTCCGCAGTGTTTTTTCTCTTTCATAATTGAGCCGTTGTATTTCATTGTCCTTGCGCAGGATTTCGTTTTCTTTTTCTTTTTGTTCAACGTTAAAGCGTACCTGCATATCAGAAAACTCATTCATTTTTTCCTGGTTAAACAAGCTGTCCTGCCAGGTTTTGGATAATTTATACGCTTTTAGCGATTCGGAATATTTATTCTGCGATTCATATATTTCTGAAATAAGCATATAATTTTTTACAAGGTAATCCCTGTATGCACCGTTCATACAAATGTTTAAACTTTTTTGAGCATTCTGCAGCGATGTATTAAAATTTCCTTTTTGTTTATTGATCTCCGCAATGTCATACAAAGCGATTGCTTTCCTGTTTTGGCTGTTTGATGACTCGGCATAATGAAGCGACTTCTGGAAATAGGTCATCGCCTGCTCATAATCCTGCTTCTGCCGGTAAACATCACCAATGCGTTTCATGCTCAGGCTGATGCCAATAACACGATCATCGGAGATATAGTTTGATAAGGCATTTTGATAGTAATAAAGTGCTTTATCCCAATCTTTTTTCTCAACATAACAGTTGCCCAGATTGATCTGAGAGTAAGCTTTACCATAAAGATCCCCCGATGTATCACTGATCATCAGCGCTTTTTCATGAAACTCAAAGGCCTGGTCGTACTTTTGCCATTCCTGGTATACAAGGCCAATGTTGTTAAGGGTTAATACTAACCCTTTTTTGTCTCCAATTTTTTCCCGGATAACCTTTGCCTGCGAGTAGGAGTTAAGTGCAAGATTATAACTTCCTATACCCCAGTAAATGGCGCCGAAACTATTTAAAAGCAATGCTTCCCAATACTCATCACCTAGCCGCTGCCAGATTTCATAGGATTTTTTATAATAGCTTAGTGCATTTTCGTATTCACCTTTCGTCCAGCAGCTTAAACCGGCATTATTCAGGCATTCTGCCTGGTCACGATAGTTACCTGTTTTTTGATAGGCCTCGCTCGCTAAAATATAATATTTAACGGCATTTTCGGCTTGATATGCCTTATAATAAGCATAGGCAATCTGGTTGAAATTATCAGCAATGGCGCTGAGATTGACCAGTTTTTTGTTTATCTCAAGGCTTTGGGTAAGGTAATAGATGGCACTGTCAGGCGGATTAACACGAATCCAGGCTGTTCCTTTTCTGTTTAATGACATTGCCATTAGTTTTAAATCATCAAGATTTATGGCAATCTGCAGCGCTGAATCGGCTATCTGTATGGCCTGATGCGGGTTTTTATTTCGAAGTTCATAACTTATTGCATTTAAAATAACAACCTTTCCGGAATCGGATTGCAAAGACAGTTGTTCTCTAAGACTATCAATTTTAGTTTGTTGTTGTGCCGGTGCATAATTTACAATCAGTGACAATGAATATATAATTGCAAAAGTATAAAATTTAGTTCTCAAGATTTTCCCTTAAATATAAAAACATACTCGCCCGAAGTTATCAAACCTGTATTTAAATTCACTAAAATGTAGAAACTCTGTTCGTCATTATTTTTAATTTTTTTTGATTGCAATCTGAAACTCAACTGTATATATTGCGTATAGACAGTATAAACAATGAATTTAAATCATTAATTAGTGATCCGGAAAAATACAATACAATGATTCTAAACCTTAGCGATATATCGGATGAGTCTTTACAAAGCCAGATTATACGCCAGATTCGGGCAAAAATTCTCGCCGGAGAACTTGCATCACATAGCAGCCTGCCATCCATCAGACAACTGGCCAAAGAACAAAGGATAAGCGTGATCACAGTACAGCGGGCCTATGAAAATCTGATGCAACAAAACTTGATTCACTCTCGTCGCGGCAAAGGATTTTTTGTGAGTGATCTGCAGCGAAACAAGAAAAAAGATATGGCTTTTGAGCACCTGAAAGAAAATCTGCAGAAACCATTGGAATCAGCTTTGGCAGAAGGACTTGATGCAGAAGACATTATGCAGACATTTTTAAAAGTTTTAGAAGAAATTAAAAAATAGTCATTCTCAGAAAGGAACTTATCATGAAAGCATTTGAGATACAGGGATTATATAAAAGATACCCGGATTTTACACTCGGCCCACTGGATATTGACCTTGAGCCGGGAACCGTTTTGGGATACATCGGCCCCAATGGTTCGGGTAAATCAACAACTTTGCATTGTATGGTTGGACTTGTAAAAGCAGATGGCGGCTCTGTGAAAATTTTCGGTAAAGAAAATCATCCTAACAAACCTGCATGGAAATTTGACATTGGTTATGTGGGAGATGTGCATGTCTTTTATGAAAACTGGAGTGCCGCTAAAAATCTTAAATTTTTATCACAGTTTTACCCGGACTGGTCAGATAACCTGGCTGGTGAGCTTGCCAAAAGGTTTGATATCCCGCTCGGAAAAAAAGCCAAAGAATTATCAAGCGGCAACCGGGTTAAGCTATCATTAATCTCAGCGTTATCACACAAACCGCGTTTATTATTATTGGATGAGCCCACTGCCGGGCTGGATCCGGTTGTTCGGACCGAAGTGCTTGACACACTTTTTGAAATACTTGCTGACGGCGAACATTCCATCTTTTACAGTACACACATTCTTAGCGATATCGGGCGTTTGGCAGATGAGCTGTTGTTCCTTAATAACGGAAAGATCATGCAGCGGACAGCCAAAGATGACCTGACTGAAAAATGGCGTAAAATATCATTCAGGCTTGCACACAGTAATGGCAGGATTAATGAAGTTATCAGTCATCAGACGGAAGGAAAAGATCATCGTGTGATAAGTACTGATTTTGAAAAAACACTTGTCCACCTTAAAAACCTTGGTGCAGAAAATATTCTGGAAAACCGAATGACTATCGATGAGATTGCGGTTGAAATTTTACGAGGAGCAAAAAATGTGGATTCTGTTTAAAGCGGAGTATAAATATTACAGGGTAAGCACTATTTTCTATGCTCTTATCTTCAGCATACTTTTGTTAGCCTTTATCTTTTGGGGAAGTGACCGGGTAAGCGACAGTTATCCTGCTTTGCGTTCAGTTATGATACTCATTCTCTTTGCAATGCTTATCAGCAGGCAGATAAGAATAAACCAGGAAAAGACTGACTGCTTTTATTCACGCCTTCCCCTATCCATGAATAAAATTGCTCTGCTGCGATTCTTTTATCTTTCATCTTTCTGGATAATAATGACCGGCTTATTCATAGCAGTTTACAGTATTTCCATCAATACTGAAATAGACTTTGCAATTATTCGTGATTTGCTCTCTTTAACAGGGATAATCTTCGGGGCAATTGCAATACCGCTAATTCATCGTGATCTTAATATCCGCTATGATAGCAGAAACCAAAAGTTTATTGTTGGGGTAGTGTATCTCTTTATCGTTGCTCTTGGTTATATCTTTTTTATGCTTTTTTTCCTTATCAGTAATTCAGGCAAAGCTTTTGAAATCCTGCAGCCATACGAAGTGCTTGTTGCACAATTCACATCCCGCATTCCGGGTGCAATTGCTATCTTTCTTGTTGGTCTGGCCTTGCTGGGATTAAGCTCGCTTATTTTTCAAAAACGTAACAAATATCTGGATTGAGGTTATCATGTTAGCATTAATAAAATCAGAAATCAGTTATCTAAAACTCCTGGTTATAATAATGTTTGCACTTATACCTTTAGTGGTTTTTTTGCAAACAGCATTGGAAGACGTAGGTAATTTTATATTACTGGCAGTGTTGTTTCTCTTGTTGCAAAACTGGAACAGTTTTCGCAATAAGGAAAGGCGTGAATACCAGAATATATTATTACCATTATCTGCGCGAAAGCTGGCTATCAGCCGGATGGTCATTGTCATTATTTTTTGTCTGACAGTAGTGTTATTCTACAGGATGATTCAATTGTTTTTTCCGGCGGAATTGTTCGCTTACAACATAACCAATCCTGTACTAATCGGTATTATTGTTCTCCTTTTTTCAATCTATTTTATATTAAGGGATTTATTTCTTGTTTTTTTCAGGCGTATCGGTTTAACCGCTCCAAGAATGGTTATGCTGATAGCATTTATCGGAATATCTCTGAATATTTTAGGGGTTGCAGTTCTTATCCAAACTAAATCATCTGGCAAGCCGCCTGCTTTTTTACCCGCTATCATTGAAGGATTCAAAACTTATAATCCATTTAGCGGCCCGGCCGGACCATATCTGTTTTTATTAACATCTTTAATTGCGGGTTCTATCAGCATCATAAGTTATTCAAAACGAAAAGCATATCTTGAATAGTGAGAGCCATTATGTTAAAACAAATTATTAAAGCAGAACTGCATTATTCGCGATTTATACATGTAAGCATTGCACCAATTCTGGCAATGATAACTTATACATTTCTAACAAAAACAGAAGCGCTGAATGTTTTTTTTGCAGTGATTTTAAATATAATCACTCTCTCTTTTTATACTGTTTGGATTAAAGAAAAAAGATACAGATTTCTGGCATTACTACCTGTTAAATACAAGCAAATTGCCCTGGCAAGGATTGTAAGAACAGCACTGCCGCTGATCCTTTTTTATACAATTTTATTTGCAGCAACATACAAAAACAACATGTCGTTTCAATGGAATGAAAGCTCTTATGAGATACTTTTACTGCTGGCCTTTTCAATTGCCGGGTTTGCACTTTATTTTATATTTGCCGACTGGATGTCAGATAGTGATCAAATAAGCCGTTATATTGCGGGAACACTTGCATTTTTAAGTGCTGTTTTAGTCTTAATTGCACTTTCTGCGGCTACAGTTAAGCTATATGAATATGATATCTTTTCCGGAATTGTATTTATTTTGATTCTTTTGTTCATAAGTTTTGCAGCGCTGTTTTATACTTTCATAACTTTTATAAAGCGTCAATCATACTTATAGGTTGGATAAAAACATGTGGCAGCTTATCAAAGCAGAGTTTAATTACTACAAGACTATATTGAGTATTATTTTCCTGTTCTTTTCATTTTTTGTTTTTTTCATTGCTGCTGTTAAGTGGAAGACAGCTAACGCAAATTTTGCGAGTATTTCATCGCTGCTGATAGGAATGGTTGTTGTAATGCAGGCATTCCGCAATATCAAAAGCAATAAAGAAAAAAACGTTCGTTTGCTGATGCAACTACCAATCCCCCCCTGGAAAGTCAGCTTTTCTCAACTGTTTTTTGTAAACGCATATTACGCAATCAGTTTTATTATTTTTACATTTTTTCTGGCTCTGTTTAACCATATCAGCTTTGATCAGCATTTTATGTTTTACTTTTTCACGGTAAGCGGCCTTATTTTTATCTTTAATGCAGCTTCGTTTTTTCATTTAAATCTTGCTGCAATCATAAATTTTAAAAACTTTAAAATGGCTTATAGTATTTTTTATGTTCTTTTTTATGGAAGTTTATATTTAATTTTCATTACCGGTTATAGTATAAATGAACATTTTGATTTACCCTGGTTTATGCAAATATCTGATATAATCCATTCATTCGGCGATTCATTACAGGGATCATTAATAATTCTGATTACAGGGGTACTTTTTTCTTTTGCGACTATTTTTCTCTTTCTAAAAAGAAAAATGTATCTTGAGTAGAAAATACTATTTAATATAATGTTGTGAAAAAAGCATTGAACATATTGAAAGGAAAAAATCATGAGTGATTTAGCATCAGGTATTCCAATCGGCATACCGCTGGGCATACCAATCGGTATGGGATTAGGCAAAAAAAATGCACATAGCGAGATGGAGAACAAATTAAGAGAATTATCTTTAACGCATGATATAAAAATCAAAAAACCGGATGGGAATTTTATGCCCATTGATGAATTAATATCTATATTAGGTGCACAACCCAATTCACAGGAAAATAAAAAGCCGTTGGTTATAATAACCATACTTGGGATTATGGTTCTAATCCTGGCAATTCTTGCATACTTTTCTATGTAACATTTTTAAACTAACAACAGGAGGTCAAAAAATATGCAAACTTTTATTAACATTTTCGCGGCACCAACAAAGGCTTTTGAAAGCCTTAATGAAAAGCCGACCTGGTTAGCACCATTGCTGATCATGATTATTGCGTTCATCGCTTTTCAATACCTGACAATGGATTATTCAATGCAATACCAGATACAAGTAATGGAAGCTAAAGATGTTCCGCAGGAAAGAATAGATCTTGTAAAGCAACAAATGCAAGGCGGATTGAAATATGCAGGAATGATAACAATGATCATTTTTATTCCACTCGTAACTGTTATTTTTGCAGCTGTTATTCTCGGTTTATCAAAAATCACCATAGCCGAAGGTATTACTTTCAAAAAGTCACTTTCCATTGTAAGCTGGAGTGGGATGATCGGTTTGATAAGTTTAGCATTGACCCTACTGCTTGTTTATTCAAAGGGCACAATGCATGGTATCGCAATTGATCTTTCTGCCGTGTTACCACAGCCGGGAATTGGAGAGAGCGTTCCTTTGCTTAATCGTATTTTAGCCAAGATTGATCCGTTTGTAATCTGGCAGCTTGTTCTTTGGGTAATCGGATTAAGGGTTATGGGAAAAACAAGCAATCAAAAAGCAGCGATTCCTGTTGGCATTGCATGGGGTATCTGGATTGTACTCAGTGTAAGTCTTGCAGGTTTATTTGAAAATTTTGGTATGTAATAAAACAGGGGCTGTCTTAAATGTTATGAAATCATCATTACTGTAAAATAAGCTATGCTTTTGAGACAGCCCCTTTCTTTCACAATTTAAACATATTTAGACATAGCCAGAGTTGCCCCGGTGATAAAAGCCAAAACCCACCATATATATGCATAACGCGAATATAAGTGCAGGCTACCCGGCACTTCTGTATCTGCTCCGTTCTTTAATCTGAATCTCCACAGTAAAACTGTATCGATAATCATCGCAAGAAGGCTTGAATATCCTAAAATCCCATGTAGGGTAAAAATACTGTTTGTTGTCCCTAAAATCATGAAAAGTGTTGCAGTTATATCCAGAAAAATACCAAGACTTAAGAATGTTAAAACAAAATTACTGATCTTATGTTTACGCTGTTCTGTAATTATAGCTATCGAATAAGCAATCAGGGCAAAAATAACTACTTTTGTACCCATACTTAATAATGTATTCATCAATTCGTCTCCACTTTAGTTTTCCCCGTCTTTTTAATATGATTATCAAATTTAATTTTTTTTCTTTTTTCATTTGATTCGCGTTTTTTCAGGAATTTAATATAGAACCAATCATAAACTCCTGAAAGAATTATAAGTACATATAACAATGATCCCAATGGGATGATAAGTATATAAAACCCGCCTATCCAGTCTTTAAAAAATCGTCCGTTATGAATTTCAAAAAGCCAGTTCCACATGGGGAAGCCGATCTGCGAAGCTTCTTCCGGCATCTGGAAACGTCCATTAGTCTGTGCATTATCTACAGGTAAAAGCCCTTTTTCATGACTGGTGATAAAAACTTCATCATCAGGAGTGATAAAATAACCTGTTATCATTATATCTGCAGGCATCACGGATGAGATATTATCCGCTTCTCTTTGTGTCAGGAGATCGTATGATATATCTGTTTTACTATTATAGCGGAATAAACCATTGTAAGAGCCAACAAGGCAGGTGACGCTGTCAATGTTTTCAAAAACCGTTGTTCCCATTACAAAAACCGGAACATTCATTTTGTATTTATGAAAAGGTTCGGAAAAATCGGCTTTTCCCTGCCAAAATCCATCTGTTGTTTCAATAACAATCTGATTTTTTGATTTGTTATAAAGTGCGTTATTTATTTTGCCATGCCATGGATTTTCATCCAAGTGTCCCGGGTAAAGAACTTTACTGATCCTACCATTAGTCAGTGCTACCAACATTGGTGGACGCATAAAAAAACCTGTTACACCAAAAATGAGCAAGACGAGTGCCGCCCAGATACCGAGTTTCAAATGATACTTGAAGAACCATTTGAACATACGCCGAACTCTGCCTGAACTCTGAATGCCAAATGGTTTTTGTTTCTTACGTTTCCAGGGATAGTACCAGCTGTAGAATGCAGAAACTGACAAAAAAAACAGTATTATCCCTGCCAAATCAAACAGCAGCTTTCCCGGAAATCCCCAGATGGAACCACTGTGCAGTTCGAAAAATAAATCCACTAACGAAACATATTCAGATTCGCTTTCCTGGCTGGCAGTTACCTTTTCAAAATGAAATTTTTCAGCAGAAAAGGCACTGCTGAAGACATCCGAATCACTAAAAAGCACCAGACGATCGTTAATGTGCAATATCTTTTTAATATCAGCATCCGGAAGCGGCAGATCCACTGACACCCATTTTGAATCATCCAGATATCTTTTGTACAACCCGCCTTTTGTTCCGGCCAGAAACAGTGTGTTTCCGTCTTCGAACACAAAAAGATCAGCCGTTTTAAGGTAGTATAATGATTCAGGTAATCCTTCATTGTAAGAAGTGAATGTATTCCCGCCGTCATAGGTGATCCAAACGCCCGCTTTCCCGCAACCAATGGCTGTTTCCGGATTTTGTTTTAAATACTGCAACTCAATTAAAGAACTGCGATTCCAGCTCTTGTAATGGTATTGATTCGGGGTAAGAAACGCGGGTATGTTGACACCAGAGATTAAATCTGGATGATTCAGCAGAACCCCTGAGAAGGACATCCAGGCAATAAATAGGATTAAAACCAGTCCAAAATATTTATGAAACCATTTTGAGTATTTTGAAAGTTTTGAATATTGCATTTTTACCTTTAAAGACCTTTGTGTCTTAAATACATACATATTAAACGATTCAAAGGCATATCGTAGCTTTTTTTAATTTATTTCCAGTTCTTTACGACGATTTACCAATTCTTTATTATTTATATTCAGGAGATAACCACTGAAAATAAGCAGAATACCGATCAGCTCGGTGATGTATAAAACTTCTGTGTAACCTAAACGGGTAAATGTACCGCCTATTCCTGGCAGCAATGCTCCTACAGCAATACAAACATTTCCCAGAAAACGGTAATAGGATTTTGGATTACGCTTGTAGCGGATGGCAGAGAGAATAGCCCCACCAACCAAAAAAACAAAAGCATATGTATTTATGAAAGGACTAAAAAGTCGTACCCATGTCCATTCAATAACCTTGCCGCTTAAACGATAGTTTTCAACAAGTGAATAATTCAACGGGGTAATCAAAACAAAAATCGCAGCAATTATAGTAAAAGGAATTATGACAGCAGTTAATATACGGGCAGTCTTTTGTTTAAGCAGAAGAAAAACCGTACCCTGAGCCAAAGGCATCCCGCCGAGTAAAGCACCTGTTATATACCATGCCCGAAAAATCACTTCATTCCAGCCGAAAAGAGTAACGAACGACTCCGTGAAAGTACCAACACCATACATCACAACACCTATTCCCCACCATAGTAAATGCGTACCTTTTCCCTTCTCCTGGTAGCGGGAAAAAATAGAATATGAGAAAAATAGTGTAAAAAAAGTTGTTAAAATGGGTATATATGATACAAAAACCGGCATAAGTTCCTTTATTTAAAAATTACCCCCCGAACCAGGATCATGGAAATCCGGGGGGTAATGTTTTACTGAATCACAAAACGTAATCTATTGCAAATAATTCCAGTCTATAGTGAAAACGCCGGAATTTCCTTCATTGTCGTAATAGTTTGTTATTTCGAAAGCTGCATATTTTCCGTCAATTGTTTTAACAACATAAACAAAATCACTTGGCGTCAAAAGATGGCCTTCACCATAGTCATACCAGTCAGACCCAACATAACTTGGTGTAATATCACTTTCCCAATCTGCATCGGTAACAGTATTAGTTGAGGCAAGATCACTACCAGCTATTTTTTTAACTGCAACACTGTTTCCCAACCAAATACTGGTTCCATCAACTTTCAGATCATAAACATCATCCGCTGTAACAACGCCATTAGAAAGTGAGATGTATTTAGGTTCAGAATTAGCATCACCGGTAGCAAAAGAATCAACTGTAGTTGAACTAAAGTCCATAGATCCGTCTGCATTGTATTTATACTCAACAACGATATTGGTTATCTGGTGAACCATAAAATCATAATCATAACGTTTAATATCTAAAACTGCAGTTGCTCCGCCACAAGTACGGACAACATAAACATCCGGATTTATTTCAAAGGATGCATCATACCAGTTTTTCCCGACAAAAGGCGTTCCTTCTGTAATATCTTCCATAAACATTTCAGCAGCAGGTATATCGGTGACCGCATCAAGTGAAGCTGCTTCAACTTTTGCCATTGCAACACCTTCTCCCAGAATAATAGCTGGATCAGGAATGGTTAAAAAGTTACAATCTGATATTTCTACCGGGAAAGGAATTGCTGAAAAAGCTATATCCCATGATGCAGGTTCCGTTGCACTTCCGCTGTTTGTACTGAAAGTAAAATACTGGGTGCCTTCTGTCTTTACATTCCCTGATTGAAATGTTTGAGCTTCTCCCTGGTTATCATTATTGTCCGACCCGGTCGAATTGTCGCTGCAGGCCCAGAAAGTGAACATCAGCATCATCAGAATTAGGGTAAATCTCATTTAATCCTCCATATAATTTTATTTTAGTATAACAATAGATATTTCATTTTTTTTAATTTATTACATACTGAATTTTATGCCTCCGTAAAACTCACGGCCCGGCATTGGCCCCCAGGTTCTGTCAACATAGTCGTTAATGTTTTTCACACCAAGATGACCATCAAAATGGGTCACTATCGGGAAATTTAAATTGGCATTAACCACACCATAAGCAGCAATCCACTCTTTTGGCTGGCCGGCAATAGTTTCATCTTCCACATAAAATTTGCGGCCATAATACTGGCTGTTTATTGTAAGGTTAATTTTGTTGGGGAACTTCAAAACCATGCGAAAATTAACTGTGTGTTCCGGCTTCAGCGGTAAAGGATCTCCCGTTGTTTCATTTTTTGAGCCCATGTAATTATAGCCTGTTGCCAGCTCCAGCCACGAATATGGATAATATTCCATATCCCATTCCGCACCCCAGGTTTTAGCACTCAAAAAGTTTGCCGTCTGAAAATACGCAAATCCGTTTTTTATCCCCTTGTATTCATATTCTATAAGATTTTTGATTTCGTTGTAGTAAAAATTTATGCGTGTATGGTAGTCGTTCTCGGTCCAATACTCTAATCCAAGATTGTAAGCGTCCGATGTTTCGGGTTTAAGATTTTCATTTCCTTCTGCATAATAATTGACAGACAGATTGTTAAAATCAATATATAACTCTTTAAACGAAGGTGCCCTGAATCCCCTGCCATAAGACATCCGGACGCGCATGTTATAAAGGGGTGAAATCATCAGAGATGCTTTTGGAGTTAACTCTTCGCCATAAATAGAATGGGCGTCCAGCCTTGCTCCTAAAACGGTTGTAAATAATTGAGACAGATGTATTTCATCCTGCAGAAAAACATTATGAAGCGTCGTACTGCGCTCACCGCCTGTAACCCGATCGGATATAATTTTTTCACTTTCAAAGGCATAACCGCCATTTAATTTGTGATCGCCGTAGGTATTATCAAATAGTAAATCACCTTTCAAAAGGGACTCTTCCGTATTTGAACCCTTCTTTAAAAAACCTGAGCTCAATACATAACGGTCGAAACGGTGGTTGTACGCGGAATATTCAACTCCGGTCTTGATATGTCCAACCGGGTAGCGAAAGTCAAATTCAACCCTGTTTGCATTGTTATCATTTAAAATAATATCTTTAAAAATACTGCTGCTGATTATGGATTGTTCTTCTTCAAAATAAAGCGTTTGCAGACGGAGAATCATATTTTCGTTAAATGCCCGCTGCACTTTGAGCTGGCCCTGGTATTTATCGAAATGCGTACCATCTTCCATGTCAGTAGATTTATCAAGATCAAATCCGTCAAATTTATGATAACTTAAATTCAATACCGGTTGCCAACCGGCATATTGACCACTTGCCGCCACATCACTATTCAAACGTCCATATTCACCCACCTGCAGACCTGAACTAAAATGCCAGTCTTCGGCAGGAGCCTGGGTAATAATATTTATAACGCCACCCATTGCTTCGCTGCCGTAAAGAGTGGACGTTGCACCTTTAACTATTTCAATACGTTCTATTTGTGAGACTGGTATCTGTCCGATATCAAGCCGCCCCTCAATGCGCCCGATCATTTTAACACCATCAACAAGAATCATTACATGCTCACTGCCGAATCCCTGCAGATCAACCGTACTTATTCCTGTTCCGAATGCATTCGATGTTACAGATGCCCCGGTTACCTGAGTTAATAATTCTGAAAGATCAGCGGCGCCGCTTTCTGTGATGGTTTCTTTTTTGATAACCTGTGTCGTAACCGGTGCATGTTTCAATAATCTTTCACTGCGCGTCCCTGTCACAACAATCTGATCCATCGTTAAAGCGGATTCTTTTAGTTCAAAATTAATCTCGTTGGTTTCATTTAATGGCAGATCAATATTTGTATAATGATCATGGTAACCAATATAGTTTGCCCCGATTTTATAGCTGCCATTTTCCAGTTTTGATATGTCAAGCTGATAATGACCTTGCCTATCCGTTGACGTTCCATAATTGGTACCTCTGATAGTAACATTTGCCCCGACAAGCGGTTCACCATATTCTTTGTCAGTAACAGTACCGGTGATATATTTCATTTTAGAATTCTGCCCAAACAAGATTCCGGTGCAGGTTAGAAATAGTATTATTAATTCTTTTTTCATTTTCAACTTTCTTCTTAAGCCAATTCAATATTCTTAAAAATCATATTTCGTTTATATTTGACAAATATTGTGCCATAAACAATTTCCAATCAAAACAACAACTAAATCATTGTTTTTTAAGACTTTGTAAAAACTGGTTATTTTTGATTATTTTCCATTTTGGATTTTTTTATTTTTCAGATTGAAAAATATTTTTCATTTTCAAGAAAGGCGAGGGAATGAATGCGAGTGATAAAACGTACCTAAGATTCAGCAGGAGAGAGAGCAGGGTCAATCAGGGTTGTTTGACATCATATTCCTTTAATTTTCGCCATAGTGTTGTGCGTCCAATCCCCAGGATATCGCATGCTTTTTCATAATCCCAGTCGGTTGCATCAAGAATTTTCAGAATATGATTTTTTTCAACATCTTTTAAAGAAGAAGATTCTTTGCTTTCAACCATGACATAGCTTTTAGGCTTGTAACGTGTGATTGAAGGTAATTCGTATTGCAGAATGTGTTTTCCCAATGAAAGTGCGACAGCATGTTCAACTGCATTTTCCAATTCTCTTACATTGCCCGGCCAGTCATAAGTTTGCAGAAGCTGCATGGCCTCCGGAGAAAACTCGTGTACATCTTTTTTAAAGCGGTTTGCATATTTTACAAGGAAATGCTCCGCCAGGATCGGGATGTCTTCTTTGCGTTTTCGTAAAGGCGGCAGATCGAGTAAGATAACATTTAACCGGTAATACAGATCGCTGCGGAAAGCATCCTGGTCTACCATTTCTTTAAGGTTTCGATTAGAAGCTGCAATCACACGCACATCAACATTAATTGTTTCATTACTGCCAACTGGTTTAATGTCCCCCTCCTGCAGAAAACGCAGTATTTTTACCTGCAGGTGCTGCGGCAGTTCACCGATCTCATCCAGAAAAATTGTACCATGATTAGCTTCAAAAAATATACCGCTTTTATGGTTTACTGCACCCGTAAATGCACCACGTACATAACCGAATAATTCACTTTCCAGCAGGTTGTCCGGAATCGCTCCGCAATTTACAGCAATAAATGGTTTTTCTGAGCGATTACTCAATTTGTGAATTGCACGCGCCACCAACTCCTTGCCTGTTCCGCTTTCTCCTTGAATCAATGCCGTTATATCTGTTTGTGAGATTCGGGAGATCAATTCGAATATCTCCTGCATTTTTGGTGAACGTCCGATTATCTGCATAAATCGATAACGGGAATCGCCTGTCAGCCAGCTGTAAAAACTGCGCACTTCCTGGGCAATCCAGGGCTCGATTTCCTGAAAAAGCTTTTTTCTTGCAGAACGGTTTTTCCCCACAAGATGTTCAAGGTCTTCGAGATTGTACCAGAAAATGTTGTAAAATTTTTTTGCCAGAGCCGCTTTCCCCGGCAAAGTTAATTCACACAAAACAAGAAGCGGGGCATTATTTTTAAGCGCCATTCTTGCTGCGAATAAATCTTCCGTTATTATTTCTTTGAAAGAATTATTGATTACAAGGATATCCGTTTCCTGGCTGAATGATGACGCTTCTGAAACAGTAACTGTCGGATTGACGCGATTGTTTAAGAGACGCAACGCTTCAGAATCACCACTAAAATAAAAACGACGCACACCAAACCGGTGCAGTTCATTAATAAACTCTGAATTAAAATTTGATTCACCATAGATATGAACAACCAATCCCTTTAATGAATCATAAATTTTTTGAGCCAGTTCACAAAAAACACCCGCATAAGAGACAGCTACTTTGTAGAAACCTGTATTCATGCGGATTTTTTCATGCATCCAGATGCTTCGCTGAAACAGCCTCTGCAAAACGGGTCCGACAGTTCTCGCTTCTCTTGCCAGATTAAAACATTCTGCAAATAATTTGAGAAGATTGACATGATTATCAGAATCGGAAACACCATTGGCTTTTTTCAGGAAATCAGCAACAGCTTCATTTTCATGCATAATAATTGGCGCCGAACCAATACTGAATCCAAAGATTTCCTTAAACTGCCCTGAAATATGCTCTACTGATTCAAAGGCGTGCTCAGAAAACAGAAATAACTGTATATTAGCAGCAGACTTTAGAACAAATATTTCATGAATCTGACTAGTGTTATGGAACTGTTTTAAATCAGATACAGAAACAGCTGCTTTGCTTTTTGCACTGTCCTTTTTAAGCAAATATTGTATTGAAACGAACGCCATTCTGATTAACCGAATTGATGAGCCCCTGGAACCAGGGTAGAAATTATTAAAAAGGAGAAAAGTATCAGACAAAATCCTATTACTGAAATTAAAGCTGCCCGCTGTCCGCGTATTTTACCCATTCTTCTGCCAATAAAATGGACAAAATAAATCAGCCAGGTAACGATCACCATAATAATTTTTGGGTCTGTATAAATTTTAAAATTCCAGACCTGGGCAGCAAAATAATAGCCGAGAACAAACCCGATTCCGGTAAAAAGTAATCCTACGTTAATAGCAGCAGCACTTATTCTTTCAAAATACGCCAGGGAAGGAAGACGGCGGTAAAATAGTCCTTGTTCTTTTTTCTGAATTTCTCTGGCAAGTATTAAATGGAGTATACTGGCAATAAATGACAACGCAAAACCGCTGTATCCGAGAAGCATTGCAAAGACGTGTATCTCAAACTTTACATCGTACAGGATCGGATTTATTTCCGTGGAGATATTAAATGTTAAATTAGAGTTCCCAAGTAAAATTAAAATAACAGACAGAATCAGAACACCATGCGATCTCTCTTTCCAGCGAAGTTCCAGCAAAAAATAAAGGGATGCTGTTATCCAGACAAAAGTCCCTAGTGCTTCACTGACAGTTGCAATCGGCAGGCGCCCGATATCGTAAATGAAATAAACCAGTAAACCTAAATGACTAAGAACAGCAATCGCAAAGGTATAAAAGCCTTTTTTTTCAAAGCCATTTTTTTCTGTAATAAAATCATACCAGTAAAAGAATGTGGTAAGTGCATAAACCAGGAAAACAATCCATTGTATTAGAGTTAACAATGCAGCCTCCGCTTGTCGATATTAACGTTCATAAGCAAAATTAATCATTTTTATGAAGAATATGAAATATAACACTTCAGGGCGTTAATACGTTCCCTGAATGTTGCTTGTAACATTTAGTGGATTTGAGTAGCTTTGTCTGTTAAAAACAGGAGATCTTGTGAGTAAAATTTATGTTAGCTCAGAAATAAACAACCTGCAAAAGGTGATAATTCACACACCGGGTAAAGAACTGGAATTAATGACACCGGAAACAGCTGAAGAAGTGTTGTATGATGATATATTAAATCTGCAGAATGCCCTGGATCAGCATTCCCAGCTAACGGGTGTATTATCAAAAGTTGCACAGCCATTCGAAGTAAGTGTTCTGCTTACAGAAATTCTGAAAGACCCCAAAATCCATGATGAAGTCGTTTTTAAAATCTGTGATAAGCTAAGAACCCCTGAAAACATTGAAGAGTTAATCCGGCTGGAACCGGCTGCCCTTGCTGAACAGCTGATAACAGGAACGGAAATAAAACGTGATACGCTGGAACGTTTCTTATCCAAAAGCCAGTATTCCATTCATCCGTTGCCAAATTTATTTTTCACACGTGACTCTGCGATGGTGATAAACCGCAATGTGCTTATTGGCAACATGGCTACTCAGGTGCGCACTACAGAAACGGTTTTAATGCGTTTCCTTTTTAAATACCATCCGGAATTAAGCTGCGATCTGGATTACCTGGTTGACACCACCAAACTGAATGAAAAACATGCGACATTTGAAGGCGGAGACATACTTATCTTACGGGAAGATACCCTGGTGATTGGGATGAGTGAGCGTACGAGTCCAAGCGGCATCGATCATCTGGTTGAGAATTTTAAACAGGAAGGAACCGTAAAACATATCTTTGTTGTCATGCTGCCCAGGCACAGAGCCTGGATTCACCTGGATATGGTTTTTACAATGATTGATATTGATAAAGCAGTTGTTTTTCCCGACCTGATCAATGAGCGCAATGCTGTTGATGTGATCCACATTAATATAACAGATCCCGCTCGTCCCACATTTAAGCGCCATGATTACCTTCTTGAAGCATTGAAGACTGTTGACATTAAACTTAATCCTGTCTATTGCGGCGGACAAAATCCGCTGACCCAACAGCGGGAACAATGGCAGTCGGGCGCTAACTTCTTTACCATCGGACCAGGAAAAATAATAGGCTATGGTATGAATTATCACACTTATGAAGAATTGGGAAAAGCCGGCATCCCAAGGGTTGAAGCAGACGATGTTCTAAATGGAAAAGTTGATCTGAAAAAACTGGATAAATATGCTGTTGCCATGCGTGGCAATGAGTTAACACGTGGTGGCGGTGGTTGCCGGTGTATGACGCTGCCGGTTTTAAGGGATGCCTGAAAATAAAAAAGGCAGGATAATAATTCCTGCCTTACTTGAGTTTACAAAATCGGGGCTCTCTTTGTTTCTTTCTCGTGTTTTTTCCATTCACGAATAACTTTTAATAAATCCCGACGGGTTATCTGCCCGATTATTTTATTATCTTCATCGGTAATAATAAGTCTGCGGAAGAAATGTTTAAGGAAAATATCAGCAACCTTAAATACGTCTGTATTTGCAGCAGTAGTTACAACTTTACTTGTCATAAAATCATCTACCCGTCCGCTTGGCAGGGAATAATAGGCGCCTTTTGTTAATAAGGTCATACAATCCTTTTCCGAAAGAATTCCTACTACACGATCAAAATCATCTACGACAACCGCACTTGTAATTCCACGATCTAGAAGAATATCAATGGCTTTATAAACATCCATATCCCTTTTCAGCGTGACAAATGTCTTGTCCATGAACTCTTCAATAACCGGTAATTTGGCCATAACACCCCCTATAATGTTTATCTCTAATAAAAACTTGTTTTGGTTATAAGTCAATAGTCTGCAGGAAGAATTGTATTAATTTATAGCTTAATGTTATAAGTTTCCTGTAATTTTTTAGATAAAAGGTCTGAAGATTCAAATTGAATGGCATGCATTCCTGCTTGCTGAGCTCCATGCACATTAATCAATCGATCATCTATAAACAGGCAATTTGCTAACGGTTGCCCAACAGATTCAGCCGCTTTCCTGTAGCAAATTTCAGCGGGTTTAAGCTGCCCGATTTCAAAGGAAAGAACTGGATTTTTAAAAATTCGCAGCCATGGATAGGAGTCCGTTAAAAATTGCCAGTGAATTATATCTGTATCGGATAATAAACTTACAGGCATCTGTTCGGCAACTTTTTCAACAAGTTTGTCCATTCCGACCATCGGTTTAAAGACTTTACTCCATTCACTCCTGAATTCAGTCTGGCTAATTTCAATCTGAAAAAATTCTTTAACTTTTACAAAAAATTCATCTACCGAACTTTTACCTGCGCTGAATTCAACAAACCAGGGTAATTTTATAATTTCATCAAGATTAAACAGGAATTGTTTCCTTCGTTCAGCCGGGATATAATCGTTAAAAAGCCTGCTGAAATCAACGTCAATGAGAACGCGTCCAAGATCAAAAATTACTGCATTTACAGAATTATTCATTTGTCATCCACCAAATCACGGGCTTTCTGCAATATAGTTGCAGCAGCCTGGTTATAGGCATCAAGAGCTCGCTTGCTATGGGCATCATCCAGCGGACCTTCCTTGCTGACAACTTCATAATAATAGCGGAATTTTGGTTCAGTACCGGAAGGCCGTAATAAAATCCAGCTGTCATCATCAAGGTTTATTTTTAAGCCATCAATAGTGTTAATGCTTTTTACTTTCCGGGTCTCGTTGCCAATGGTCAGGGTATCTCCGGCTTTAAACAACTGTGTTTGCAGCGTTTTTACCACTGATTTTTTGTAGGCCTGCCAGGCTTCAACACTCACCCCTTTAACATCAGCGCCGGCTTTGTCCGGGTAGAAAAAACCGTACTTTTGCTGAATGTCCAGGTATTGCCGGGAAAGGTTCTGGTCCTTCGTTGCAAGCGCATCCAAAGCTGCCAGAAAGCCGGCCAGGGCACATTTTTCAAGGGTGTGGCCGATAAATGAAATCCCATCCGATTCTTCAAAACCCATCACCACTTCACCGCTTTTAAAAGCATCGCGGAAGTTTTTAAATCCAACGGCGGTTTCCACCACTTTTTGACCGCGTGCTTCGGCGATTTTTAAAACAAAATCTGAAGAAGGTACTGAAGAAACCACACCACCCGTTATGCCTTTGTCCAGCAAATTATTATAAGCGATTGCCGCAAAGCGATTCATATCAATGTCGATGCTGTCATCCGCATAGCGAATCCGGTCTGCATCCGGGTCCAGCGCCACCGCAAGTGTGAAGCGACGCTTGTTTTGACGCAGCATTTCTATCAAGGGCGCCTGATTTTTAGCGCTGGGTTCCGGCTTTACACCATGGAAAGAATAATCATCATCCACGTGCAGCAGGTGCAAAGCATTCTTTTGTTTCAGCGTATTTATTGTTTCATCACCGATCAGCATTTCAATATACCCGCGTGATGATCCATGCATAAAATCAATAATAAGCGTGATATCCGAAGCGTTCTGATTTAACCACTGCCTGATCTTTGCAATGTCAAATGCTTTAGCTTTTTGTTCCACAAAATCCCTGAAAATAATTTTGCCGTCCACTTTTTGGATAAGTTCAGAATTTTCTTTCTGCGGCATTTCAAAAGAAACGCCATCCTGCATATACGCATTGGCATGTTTTTCAATTATTGATGTAAGATTCTGGTCCGCCGGTCCGCCATCCGAAGGATTAAATTTTATCCCGGCATATTCCATCGGGTTGTGCGAAGGAGTAAAATTAATTGATCCGGCCGCTTTTAACTCTGTTAACAACGCAGATCCAACACCCGTCGGGCACTCTCCCGCATCCAATACTTTTATGCCTGCCGCTGTTAATTCTTTTCGTGCAGCAGCAAGAAATACATCACCCATAAAACGGTTATCACGCAGGATCAAAATCCCGGATTTTTGCACATCTTGAAACGATGAAAAATTATTGTAGCTCAGGAATTCTTTATCCTTCAGTAAATCAACGATAGCCCGCAGAACCTTATGAACATTCAGCAATGTAAAATCTTGGCCGATCACCCCGCGCCAGCCGGAGGTTCCAAAAACAACCGTTGTCGTATCCGGGTTTGTCATGGCTTTTTTGCCCTGCTCTTCGCGGATGTTTGTGATTATTGACCGCATTTTTTCAATTGAATCGGCTGAAAGCTGATGAGAGTTATAGTAGTTACCGAGGATGTTGGCAAGCTCCCACAAATCAGAACTCCGCACATCGATCCATTTGTCTTTTATTGTATTTTTCAGCTTATCGTCAAAATCCGCAATATGAGCCAGAGTGTTCCAAATGCTTTGTAAAAGTTGACTATTTGAAGACATAAACTACTCCTGTCCTGTGTACCATTCACTTTCATCCGGGCACGCCGGATCTACTTTAATTTTTGAAAATTGTTTAATGTTTACAGTTCCAGCGTTTGATTTTTTTGGTTTGGAAACATGTTGTGCCTTGCAAAAATGCACTGCAACGTTTTTTCCTTTTCTCATTTTTGAAAACCAGGCGGCCAGCGCCGCGGCTTCTTTTATGCTTTCCCGGCCCGCATCTTCATCCCCGGTTTGCAGAACCACATGACTCCCCGGGAATCCGGCAACATGAAACCACAGATCATTGGCATTGGCGACTTTTAAACTAAGATAATCATTGGAGCTGTCATCCTGCCCAACAAGGATGATTAGTCCTTCAGAACTCACAAACTTTTTTATCTTCACTTCATTGAAACCAATTTTAAATATCGTATCGAATTTAAGAATTACCTAAGATACTTTCTTCTTTAAATTATAAAAAGTATGATTTGCAGGAATCAGAAGTTAATTACCAGTCCATTTTCAAGTGCAATGTCCTGTTTTTTTATTGTGTCCGGTGGTTTATTGTCAAAACGGTAAACCAGGCTAACAGATATCGCAACATGTTTGGTCAATTCCATGTTCAATCCTGCTTCACTTACAATTTTATAGTCAATCCAATCCGATAAACGCGGTTGGTAATAAATTACTCCATTGAACTCGATGTAATCTTTAAAATCTTTGATGAAAGAAAGATATGTACTAAATCTTCCATCAGTAACATTCTTCAGATGAGTGGTATTGGCGGGCAAATCATATTTTTCGTTTTCATAAAACAGCGAATTTCCCAACCATAACCCCTGTTCTTCACCATGCCAGAGACGTAATCGTGTACCGGCACCGGAAATAAAACGCCCGGTCAGTAAGCGTGATTTATCATAATCAACCTGTGTAAAAAACTCCAATTGTACTGTTTTTGTGATGTTTTGCGTATAACGAAGATGCATCAACATGGCATTAGAAAAACGCTGGCCGCCTTCCCAGCCCAGGTCTCCGGAAATTATTGTCATTAAATCACTTTGCCGGAATTTATACTGCGCTGTTGTTTCAATCGATAATTCCTGGAAGTCAACATTACCTTTTTCAAACTTAAGATCAAATTCTGAGTGCAGGATTAATCCGGTACTGTCTTCAATTGAACGATATTTTTCCGTATTAATTTGAGAAAACGATGCCACCGGGATTAATAATAAAGTCAGAACAATCTTAAAGAATGTATTTTTTATCATAAGAGTATATGCATTTAAGATTAAACTTAGGGTTCGTTTTAAATATTAGTCATGTTTAGCAAAAATTCTTACCTTAATTCTTGAATTTATAATCAATTAAACATGGAATTTCTATGCCTGCTAAAATAGCCGAAACACTGCAATTATCAAAAAAATATCCAAACATGCAATATAACATTCTTGGGCAAACAGGTCTCGGCTGCAGTGCAATAGCGTTTGGCAGTTACAGAGTTCATATTTCCCTGCAGGAACACCAGCAAGCACTTGAGCACGCATTACTAAGTGGTATTAACCTTATCGATACCAGCAGCAATTATGCGGATGGCGGCAGTGAAGAATTAATCGGGGCTGTACTGAAAAGATTGTCCGGACAGAACAAAATCAATCGCGAAGAAATGATAATTGTTAGTAAAGTTGGCTATCTGCAGGGACAAAATTATGCCTTAAGCCAGCAGCTGAAACAACAGGGCCGCGCTTTCCCGGAACTGGTCGAATACAGCTCCGGGCTTGAACATTGCATGCATCCGGATTTTATTTCGGATCAATTAAGCCGCAGCCTGAATCGCTTACAGGCAGATACGATCGATGTTTACCTGCTGCATAACCCGGAGTATTATTTACTAAATGCCCAAAAACAAGGACTGGATTTGGATACGGCCCGCCAGGAGTATTACAGACGGATCGAACAGGCTTTTCTGCATCTGGAGATTGAAGCCCGCAATGGTCGTATCCAATACTACGGGATTAGCTCAAACGCATTTCCGGTAAATCAAAACCGCTATGATTTTACATCCTTGGAGAAATGTCTCAAAATCGCAGAATCCATATCTCACGACCATCACTTTCGTGTTGTACAATTCCCCATGAACATTAGCGAACAGGGTGCCATTTGCGAAGAAAACCAGGCGGGAAATAATTCTGTTTTAGAATTTGCAGAAAAAAATAATCTTGCTGTGCTCATAAATCGTCCGCTTAATGCTTTTAGCGATAAATTACAACGATTAGTAAGCCTTACATTGGCAGAAGAATTTAATCCTGATCAACTTAACAAAGCACTTGATTCTGTGTTCGATTTGGAACAACTCTTTTCAAAAAACATTGTTACTTTACTTAAGACAGATGAAAAAACCATCCAGGAATTAAGCGGATTTTTTGCAAGCGGGATTTATCTGAAAACAAATTATGAACGACTGGGTCCTTATTGGGCATGGATAGAAAACCAGGCTCGATTTCTTGCTGAGCAGATTAGCTTTGCCGTACAACGGGTTAATGAAATTCCAGATAAAGATGATACAGTTATAAAATGGCTCGATCAATATGTAGAATCTTTCAACAATGTTCTGGATACTCTTACATTATTTTACGGAAGTAAAACAGCAGCTTTAAATGATAGTCTTTTTAAAAAGCTGAAAACATCTGTTCCTTTATTATCACAGTGTCAAAATCTGCAGCACCTTGCCGTAAATGCATTGCGGAGCACCAAAGGTATATCTTCTGTTTTAATTGGAATGCGCCAGCAAACTTATGTTGATGATTTTTTACACGAAATAACCAATCCTGTTCATCAGAATCTCAATAAACAGGACTGGTTAAAGATTAAGTCTTTGCAGGAAAATATTTAACTTTTAAATCTCATGCAGTACGCAATGCATTGAGAATATTCATCCGGGCAGCACGCGCTGAAGGAAGAAATCCCCCAAGTATTCCCATCGCGATAGCAAAAATCATTGAAGAAATAATGATGGATGGCGACAGCGCAAATGAAAAGGCAAGTTCAGCAAATGAATCAAAGTTTAACGTAGAAATTGTAAAGAACTGCAGGAATGACGCCAGGAATAAACCAATCGCTCCACCCAGCAGAGATATCAGAACCGATTCGGTAAGAAAAACCGTCAGGATACTTCTCCTGCTGAAACCAAGGGCGCGCAGAGTTCCGATTTCTTTAGTGCGGTTGGCAACCGCTGCATACATGGTAATCATCGCACCAACAGTGGCACCAATACTAAAAATTACCGTTACAAAAATCCCCAGGATGCGGATAAATGTTGCCATAAATTCGGATTGTTCAGCAAAATAAGCTGTTTCAATTTTAGGTTCATATTGTTTTAAACGTTTATCTGACTCAAACACATTCTTTATTTCAGCAAAATTATTGGGGTTATCCATTCTGAAAGTAAGAGTTGAAACAGAGTTTCCCCTGTTGAAAGCATCCAGCAGCTGCTGGGAATCGCCCCATATCTCCGAATCAAAGCCCCCGCCATCGGTTGTAAACTTACCGACAATTTTCCACTGATCCCCGGCAAATTTTATCTGGCTGCCGATATCTGCGTTGGTAAATTTGTCTGAAATAGACGCACCGACAATCAACTCCCGCAAAGAAGGATTAAACATTCTGCCCTGTGTTATTTTTACTTCAGGATGCAAATCACTGATAACGTCATCCATCCCGCGAACCATAACATTACTCACACCGCCATCGGGTTTAGACAGATTGATTACAACAACCGGGCTGGCTGTTAAAATTTGCCGGCCGTTATCCTTTTTCGCGATATAGGGAAGGGTTTTTATTATGTTTTGCGCATCGCCGTCAACAATACTTGAAATCTCACCATTAGAGCCTTTACGTATAACAACAACATTATTATCCGATCCGGTTGTAGCTAAGGTTTTATTGATTCCATAAGCCATCATCAAAACAGCAGAAAATACGAACACTACAAGGGCGATCCCGAGAATAGTTATAGCAGTTGTGAGTTTTCTTGAGCCAAAATTATGGATTGAATATTTAAATGGTACTTTCATTTATTCACCTTTTTTAACAAAGATTAATTATCCTACAAAACGGAAACCGTCAACAATGTTAATTCGTAATGCCCGCTGAATCGGAAAAATAGCAGCAATAATACTGATTAATCCAACAGCGGTCAGAGCCAGGAAGATTGTAACCGGCTCCATTTGAAAAACAGGGAACATTCCTTTAGGAATAGCCTGCGAAATGCCATCCACAAATGGAAAACAGAGTAAAAGACCAATTCCGCCACCCAACGCAGAAACAACCATGGTTTCTCCGAAAATAAGACCCGTAATATGCCCGGTGGAAAATCCTAAGGTCTTTAAGACCGCATATTCTCGCGTCCGTTCACGTGCTGACATAATCATTGTATTGGCCAGCACAAGCATTATTATTCCAACAATAACAAATGATAAAACATTCATAGCTGTTATAATCGCACCTGATGCAGAAATAAAACCCTGCTGGAATGCCTGTTCGGTTTCAGTCTTTGTTTCAGCTGCAGAATTACGGAAAAGGGCATCAATCTTTTCAGAAATCTCGGCAGACTGGCTTGGATCGGCAAGTTTCTCAATATACCAACCCACCTGATTGCCGCGATTCGGACTTTGCTGTTCTATCAGCTCATTCAGATAATCCCATTGAAAAAACATCTGAGTGGCGTCCGTATTTTTATTTTTAGGTTTATATATCCCGCGTATCACAAATTCCCATGTTCCGGGATAAATATCACCTTCCAGGGTCATCATATCGCCAACTTTTAAATTAAATTGTTTGGCAATATCGCTGCCAATAATACAGGCATTTCGTTCTTTCTTAAAATTTGCCAGTTCCTGCTCACTCAGTAAAAACTCCGGGAAAGCATCAAAATAAGTGTCGGCATCCACAGCCAGCCGGGCAAAAAAATTGCTTTTATCGATATATGTACCGCCAAACCAGTTAGCAAAAGACACAACATCTATTCCCGGTATCTGCTCGATTTTGTCTTTGTAAGCATACGGCATCGGGAAAATAAACGATACGGCCTGACGTGTAATAAGACGATCTGCAGAAGAAGCATCGACCCCGGCGTACCAGGCAGTAACGACTGTTCGCAACACCCCGAATGCAATCACAGCGATAGCCATACCAAAGATTGTGAGTATCGTTCTGAGTTTATGCCGGAATGCATTTTTGAAAACGAGTTTTAAAATAAACATAAAATTCTCCAATCAGCGATAATCAGACCAGGTCGCCTTTATCAAGGTGACGTGTTACCTGAGCTCTTTCAGCCGCGTGAGGGTCATGTGTTACCATTACAATAGTTTTGTGAAATTCTTTGTTCAGCCTTTCCATCAGACTGAGAATTTCTTCAGCTGAATTTTTATCAAGGTCCCCGGTAGGTTCATCAGCCACAAGAATAAGCGGATCTGTAACGATAGCACGTGCAATTGCAACGCGCTGTTCCTGTCCACCGGACAGTTGTTTGGGATAGTGGTACATACGATCACCCAAACCTACAATCGAAAGGGCTGTTTCAACATGTTTTTTACGTTCAGCTTTAGAAAGTTTGGTCAACAGCAATGGTAATTCAACATTATCATAAGCCGTAAGCACCGGGATAAGATTATAAAACTGGAAAATAAAGCCAACATTGGACGAGCGCCATTTTGCCAGCTGGGATTCGTTTAAAGACGCAATATTAACTCCGTTAATATTAATTTCCCCCTTATTTGGGCGATCAATGCCGGCAGTCATGTTCAACAGCGTTGTTTTGCCTGAACCGGACGGCCCCATCAGGGCTATAAATTCACCTTCATTAATTGTGAGATTAATATTATTTAAAACATTTATTTCAAATTTATCCCGCCAGTAAGACTTTGATAAATTTTTTATCTCAATAAATTCTGCCATTTTAGATTCTCCACACTGTATTAAATTTCAGCATTATTTAACAACAACAGCTACCCCATCTTTTAACTCTTCCCCGGGATTGGCAATAATCCTTTCCCCATCTGTAAGACCTGAAATAATTTCCTGTTCCCCATTAAAACTGCGTCCTGTCACCACTTTTGTCTCAACCGCATGACCGTCGACCAGTTTAAATACAACCTTTCTGCCGTTTCTTTGTGTAATACTCGAACCCGGCACCGTAAGCATCGCTTGCTGGTCCTCCGATGTTTTATCTTCCGGTGAAAGAAACAGAACTTTAACGCTCATTTCAGGTAGCACCCGCTCATCATATTCTGTAAAAGCCACTTTGACCATCACAGTACCTTTCGCACGATCCGCAGTAGGAATAATCTTGGCAACATAACCGGCATAGTTTTTTGCAGGATAGGCATCAAGGGTGATCTCGCTTTTCTGACCGATTGTAATTTTTTGCAGATTGGATTCACTTACATCCGCTTCCACCTGTAATGAACTTAAATCTGCAATAGTCACTACGGCAGCACGGGTGTTAGAGCCGGCACCCAGGGGAGCAACGACTTCTCCCACGTCTGCATTTTTTGTAAGCACGGTGCCATCGAATGGTGCACGGATCAGTGTGTTTTCCAAAGCCACTTCCGATTGTTTAACTCTTGCCTGTGCAAGATCGATGGAGGCAAGGACACGGTTATAAGCTGTACGCGCTGCATCAAAATCAGCTTTTGCAATTGCTTTCTGGTTCAATAAATCAGTGGCTCTGTCAAAATTATTTTTTGCTTCGTCAAGTTCAGCCTGGTTTAATTTAAGATTGGCACGTGCTTCTGCCAGCTGTGCCTGAATATCATTATCTTCAAGCCGTGCAACAACCTGGTTCTGTTTAACTTTATCTCCTTCAACAACTCCAAGATATACCAGCCTTCCGGTAGCCTTTGATGCAACCGATGCTTTGCGCTGGGCAACCACATACCCGCTGGATGTTAAAACTGCTGATGATTGTGCCGGTGATTGCATGGATGCTACCGTTACGGATACTTCCTGTCCCGAAGTAAAATAAGAATCCCAGTTGCCGGCAATAATAACAGAAATTAGTATTACAATAAAAACAAGGCTAAGACCAATTATCCATTTTTTTGATCCGCCATTTGAATCGGGAATATCACGTTTTGATTTATCTATTCGCAGTGCAGAAAGATCAGTATTCATAATTATACCTGTTTATAAATTTATTAGAATAGTCACGCATTGAATGATAAAATTTTAAAACATAAAAATGACAACCCTATGTCAGTAGATTATTAGATTTCTGCAAGATCTAATTTTAATAGCTAATATATCTTTCAGAAATATCTAATAACGACTTTTTCAGGGCCGATCACGCCAAAAACTATCCATGCGTAACTTTTTGTTTAACAAAGGATTTCTTTTTTCAGTTCACTATAACCATATAATTTTATACAATTATTCCATATTTATTTACCATTTTGATACTGTACGAAGTTTCTGAAATATGATTCTGAATTAAGAAGAAAAAATTAGAGAATTTAAAGATTTTTAGCTGTAGGTAAAAGAAATCCCCTGCAGAACAATTTTACAGGGGATTTTAAGAATTTGTTGGTTTAGTATTTTATCCCGCAACCGTAGGGATTGGTGGTCTCAGGATCAACTTCTTTTCCGGCAATAAGTATATCCAGTTTGTTACTTACATAATTATCAGCTTCTTTTAAGTCTTCAAGCTTTGCAGAAGGTTTATCATCAATAGCACCATCATAAACCAGTATACCTTCTTTATTTATTATGTACATATGCGGAGTTGTTTTTGCGTCGTACATTCGTCCTACATCACCACTTGCATCTATAAGGTAAGCGCTGGCTTCATGACCTTCTTCTGCAAGTTTTTTATTCAATTCGTCATTCGATCTATAATAGCCTTGTTTGCCGGGAGCGGATGAACAAATTGAAAGCCAGACGATATCTTCAGAAGTATATTTTTGCTGAAGTGCCTGCATATTTTTGCCATTATAATGTTTTCTAACAAACGGGCAACCAAAATTAACCCATTCAAGAACGACAATTTTGCCTTTATATTGCGAAAGTGAATGAGTCTTTCCGTGTGAATCAGTCAAAATAAAATCAGGTGCCGCTTTGTTGATTTGCGCTTTCTCAGACGCAAACATTGAAGTGTGAAGAATAAATCCTGTTACAAGGAGTGTAAATAATATTATACGTTTATGCATATATTTCCTCCTGTGTTTATTTTACTGAAATTGTTTTAGATCCATTTTTTTTAAAGGTTTCTAAAACGATACCGGGTGTAATAAGTTCCGGTAGTAATACAGGAGCGGATTCTTTACCAGCAGGATAATAAACATAAAGTGGTACGCTGTTTCTGCCATAAGAAGCCAATGCCCTGGTTATATTCTCATCACGTGAAGTCCAATCTGCCTTGACCGGTGTAATTCCTAATTCTGTAAATTTATTCTGTACATCCTTTGATGAAAATGCAACCCTTTCATTAACCTGACAGCTTAAACACCAGGCGGCGGTAAAATCGATAAAAAGTGGTTGTCCGCTTTCCCGTAATTCGCTGACCAACTGATCAGAATAGGGTTGCCAGTTTATACCTTCAGACTTAGAAATACTCTCACCGGACTGCGGGACAGCAGCAAATGTATCTATGCTTTTAAGAGTAAAGAAAAGAGTTAAAACTGTAATAACCGTTGCTACTATTGTAGACGTCATCCGCGTTTTTGCGGGCATTGCCAAATTACCCCAGCGTCCGTAAATCCATCCCGCGATACTTAAAATTAAAAGAGAAGCCAATACTAAAATAACCATCATTGCGCCGGCCTGTTGTGCAAGAACCCAGAGCAACCATAGTACAGTCGCAACCAGCAGGAATCCCATAAATTGTTTCATTGATTCCATCCACCGACCGGGTTTCGGAACGAATTTCAGTAATGAAGGCATGGATGCCAGCAAAACATATGGAAAAGCCATTCCGAGTCCAAGGAAAGTAAAAATTAACATTGATGCCCATGCCGGCTGAGTTAATGCATAACCGAGTGCCGAGCCCATAAATGGTGCCGTACAGGGAGTGGCAACTACCGTGGCGGTTACACCACTGACAAACGATCCAACCCAACCACTTTTTCGTCCCGTTTTTCCTTCAATTGTAGTTAAAGACGTGCCTATCTCAAACACACCAAACATACTGAGACCAAAAAGGAACAGAAATGCCGAGAGAATTATCAGGAATGCCGGCTCCTGTAACTGAAAGCCCCACCCCAATTGTTCTCCGCCGGCTCGTAATGCCAGCAAACTTCCTGCCAGTACCCAGAATGAAATAAGAACTCCAAGTGTAAAAACCGCCCCATGCTTCCAGGCTTGCGATTTGTCTTCATTCGCCTGCTGAACAAATCCTAATATTTTTAAAGATAATACGGGTAATACACATGGCATCAAATTCAGGATGATCCCGCCAAGAAATGAAAAAACGAGAGCGAGCAGAATACCATCTACAGAAGAAGAGTTCGTTTTGGGCATGGCGTCGAGCTGCATTCCTGTTTTCACGTTTATATAGTGTGCTTTTTCGGAGTTTGGCCCGCGCCACCCTTTATCAGAAACAAGAATACCTTCGATCACTTGCGGCGCTTTTTCAGCTCCTGATGCCATTGGCATTTCCAGCTTTAACACACCATCTTTAAAACTTGATTTTTGAGCTTTGCTGTATTCAATTACACCATATTCATAAGGAAAAAAGATAACCTTGCCTGTCGTACTATCAAACCAGTCCGGGGCAACTCCCTGTAACTGCAGAGTGCTGTCTTTTGCTGATACAGCAAACTTCCACTCACTTGATTCCAGTGGTAATTTTGTGCGTGCATCTGCAAATATTTTGCTCCATTGCTCATCAGGTACAGGTGCATTTTCTTTTACAGGTAGATCGATTTTTAGGTCGACGCCGCCGGGTATACAAACTTCTTCACATTCCAGCCAATCAACACGCGCTGCAATTGTGATTGTATTACCTGCCTTTAAATCAGCCGGAACAGCAATGGTGCTGAACAGGTAAATTTCATCATGATAACCATAAGTCACCAGGGGTGGTGTATCGATCTTCTCCGGTAACGGCCAGTTAATTTCACTGGAACTAAAGCCATCCGGCAGAGTCCATTGAATTTCCGTAGGCAAACCTGAATCTCCCGGGTTTAACCAATAGGTGTGCCATCCACGATCCATTTTAAGACGCAATGCCATGTTAATTTTAGTGCCGGGCATTATGGACATTACATCAGTTACCAGCTGAGCTTCCACATTTTCCGACCGCTGCGGTTCAGATTCGGCAGCAAAAAGATTTACACTTATCAGAAAAATTGCAGAAAATACAAAAAAGTTTTTCAAATTAATAAACATTCAACCAACTCCGTCATTTTTAGTATTTTAAAATTTGTAATATTCTTATTTTTCACAAAACAATAAAAAGAAGATACTTTTAATCTACACAAAATATCAAAAAGTTCCTTATTATTCGGGCTTTGATCATTAGATTGTTTTAATCCGCAATCGGCTACAAAATCCAAAATGAATAAACAAATACTTCGATTAGCCATACCCAATATCATCAGCAACTTAGCGGTGCCGCTTCTGGGAATTGTTGATACTGCACTTGTCGGCAGAATGGAAGGCCTAGATCACATTGGCGCTGTTGCCATTGGTGGTATGATCTTCAATTTCGTTTATTGGGGATTTGGTTTTTTGCGTATGGGAACAACGGGCTTAACCGCCCAGTCTTATGGAAGAACTGAAAAACAGGAAATTATTCATACTCTGATTCGCTCAATCGCAGTCGCGCTTATTGCAGGCCTTTTGATCATATTTCTGCAGAAACTTATTGCATTTGTTTCTTTTAATCTTATTAATGCTTCTCAATCAGTAGAAGAATCTGCTCATGTTTATTTTAATATCCGGATTTACGCGGCACCGGCTACCTTAACCTTATATGCATTCCATGGCTGGTTTCTCGGGATGCAAAATGCACGCTATCCCCTGTTTTTAACCATTTTAACCAATCTGGCAAACATAGGCTTTAATCTTTTTTTTATAAAAGTTCATGGAATGAAGTCCGATGGAATTGCTCTTGGAACTGTTTTCGCGCAATATTTTGGACTAATTTTTGCCATTCTTTTATTTCTGTTCAGTTATCGAAGTTACATAACTGTAATAAACAAACAAGCACTGTTACACCTTGAGAGACTCAAGCAATTTTTAAATTTAAACAGTGACATTTTCATAAGGACGCTGTTACTGATTTTTGCTTTTTCGTTTTTCACAGCCCAATCGGCAAAACTGGGCGATGATATTTTAGCTGCCAATAGTATTTTAATGCAATTATGGATGGTTTTTTCATTTGGCATCGATGGTTTTGCCTTTTCTGCAGAAAGCATTGTCGGGAAATATAAAGGTGCTTCAGACATGCAGAATCTTAAAAAAGCAATTCATTACATTTTTATCTGGGGGGTGTCACTGGGTGCTGTCTTCTCGATCTTTTTTGGATTTAGCGACCGATGGCTTTTATCCCTGTTTACCAACAAATACTTTTTAATAAATTTGAGTCTTGTCTATATGCCGTGGACAATCATAGCGCCATTGATAAACAGTTTTTGTTATTTATGGGATGGGATTTATATCGGGGCAACTGCGTCAAAGGCCATGCGTAATGCAATGTTATTTTCAACTCTGATTGTTTTCCTTCCGGTATTTTACATCGGGATGTATTTTTGGCAAAATCATGGAATTTGGTTAGCTTTGTTGGTGTTTATGCTTACCAGGTGGTTTTCACTTCATTTTTTAGCCAAAAAATACATTTTCACATAATGATTACAGGAATAACAGAGTAATGAAAATCAGAAAACTTCTGTTTTACAGCATGCTATGGCCGCTGCTCTTGTCAGCCCAGGATGAGCAAACCATAGGCAGCCGTTTTATTAATGATGGTTCAGCGTTAGTCAATACATTTACTCATACAATGGTTCGCCCTTTCCATTGGGATTCTGAAAATTTTAAAACCCTTGGTTATGTTGCTGCAGGCGCAGGGGTTCTTTACATTTTTGATGAACAAATCGGTGACTGGATTAAAAATCAGCGCAGTCCCTTTCTTGATCAGCTTCACGATGTTGGCGACTGGGGCGGCAAACCTGTAACTGCAACAGGTTTATCGATGGCCTTTTTCTTTTACGGAGTTACCACCGGCAATGAATGGAGCCGTGATACAGGTATCCTGATGGGCAGTACAATGGCAGTTGCAGGTTTGATACAAACAGCATCGAAAACTGTTTTTGGAAGAGCACGGCCTGCTGCTAAAAAAGGAAATAATACATACCACCCATTTCCCAACAGTTCCCGTTATCATTCATTTCCATCCGGACATACAACCGTGGCTTTGACCTGGGCACTGGTATTGGGACATCAGATAGATTCGGATATTGTTAAATACGGACTTTACGGATTATCAGGAGTTACAATGTGGTCCAGGCTTTATTCAAACGCGCATTGGGCTTCAGATGTATTTCTTGGAGCAGCATTAAGCTATGCTGCGTTTCAATCTAATCTGTATTTTTACAAAAAATTAAAATCAGACAAGATCGGTTACCTGATTACACCAACAAACAACGGGATACAATTCTCACTTCTTTTTTAGTTTATACAGCAAATCACCGGGAAAAACTGTGGTAGTTAAAAATAGAAATCTATTTAAACTGTTTATCTTTCTAACTCTAATCTTAAACACTGTTGCATCGCAAAATCTCTTTTGCCAGGAGTTTGGCTCAAACTATTTTGCAGAAGATCAACAAGTTCAGATTCCTTATACTTTGATTATCGGGTCGTTTTTCTTTGATAAAACTCTACAAAAACTGGCACAGGAAAATCAGACAAAAACCTTGAGCAAATTTGCTGATATTGACAGATACTATGGTGATAAATATGTTACAGGCGGCGCACTATTAGGTTTATATGGAATGTCTTATCTTTTAAAAAATGAAAAACTGAAAGAGACCAGTGAAAAAGCAATACTTGCGGCTGCTGTAAGCGGCATACTGATTTCAGGCTTGAAGGAAATCTTCGGACGATCCCGCCCTTACAGGAAAGATGGTACGCTGCATTTCAAACCTTTTTCATTTAAGGAGTCACGAAGGTCGCTGCCATCCGGGCATGCCGGAGTAACTTTTGCCATCTCTACAATCATGGCTAACTCGATGGATAACACGTATTGGAAAACATTTTGGTATACCAGCGCTATCAGCGTGGGTGCGGCAAGGATTTATAAAAACAATCACTGGTTTTCAGATGTTGTTACAGGCAGTGTTCTGGGATACTTTGTTGCTCAAAAAACAGAAGAATTGTTCAGGGAGAATAAAAGTAACCCCATTTTTGGACTTACAGTCAATAACGGGGTTACATCTTTATCTTTTACATATCCTTTTTAAGCTAAACTTTATTTTTCATTCAATATATCTTTAAACCCTTTTAATTTCCTGCCGAGACTAATATTGTAATATTCAAAATATTCCTTTTAGATTAAAGCTGAGAAAGTTTATAAAGATATAAGGCATTTATCATGAGTCGCATACTTATTGTTGATGATGAAGAAGTTATTCTCGAAATGCTGATTCAGATGGTTAACCGAGAAGGTTATGAAGCTGAAGGTGCAAAAAATGGCAAGGAAGCCATGAAGAAAATTGCAGAGAACAAACCGGATCTTCTTATTACAGATCTCATTATGCCTGATAAAGAAGGTATTGAATTAATAAAAGACATTCGCGCTTCATATAAGGATTTAAAAATACTGGCTATCTCTGGCGGGAATCGCCATATTGATCCTATGGGGCAGTTAAAAATAGCCCGTTTTTTAGGAGCAGATGCCAGTCTCTCTAAACCCCTGGATAGAAAAGAATTTCTTTCAGTGATAAAAAACTTAATCGGGTAACAGAGTTTTTTTTATTCCTGTTTGCTTTTATCCAGTATTTCCTGAACCCTTTTAACAATTGTACCATCCTGAAGGTATTTGTATAAATCTGCCCCCGGGCAAACAGTCATAGTTGAATAGTCTTTATGTGATGCAATTTCTGTGACCGGAATATTATATTTGTCCGCCAGCCAGGCGCTTAAATTTACAATCGCATCCAATTGTGATGGTTTTATTTTCTGATTTTCATAATTCCCAATTACACAAATAAGTGCATGCCCATCCGGATTATACTCTGTATTTGTATCACCCGGATATTTTAGCGGACGTGCTTCGTAAATGGCACCATCGAGATCAATACAAAAATGATATGGTATATCGATCCAGTGTTTTTCATCTATACTAAATGATTGCAGGTTGCGCATATATTCGATGGGATCTTTGTCTTCTGGCACATCAACTCCGCCGTGGTGAATTGTAATTTTGCTGATCTGCTGTTCTACAATATCGTTTGTCGGCGCTTTTCCACCCCACTCATCTTTGGAGATTATATGCGGCTTCGGTACATGATGAGTTGCCGCAGGTTTGAAAGCGCATGCTACAAAAATTATCAATGGTAAAAGTCTTAAAAACATGTTGTCCCCCTTGAACCAAAATTAACTTCTTTTATCAGAAACAATAATTGCTTTCTGCCATTTCCGGACAGAGTTTATTAAATATATTTCATCTGCTTCCAATATGTCTTCTTTTTTTAATATTTTTTCCGAAATTTCTCCATTATCCAATAAGTATTGCCTGAATATGCCGGGCAGCAGTCCGCATTTTATTGGTGGTGTAAAATATGATTCACCAAGTTTTATAACAACATTACAGACTGTTGTTTCGGTTATTTCACCCTTTTTATTCCACAATATAACATCATCCCATTCTTTCTGAATCGCTTCTTTTCTGGCGTTTTCATATATTTTCCGAACTGTTGTTTTGTGATACAAAAATGGGTTATCCGAATTAATTGAACTATCGGAAAAACCTATGTTTAGTTTTTTGCCCTTACCGGTTTCATCGATATCAGAAATATCAGACTTTATTTCTCCTTTTTTATTAACTAAAATCCGCACTTTGTAAAAACGGTTTTTTTGTAGCATACGAATTTGCTCACAAACATTTTTCACTTTTTTCAGACTTAAATCAAATCCAAAATACTCTGCACTATTTTGCAATCGTTTGATATGGTAATCCAACAAAAAGAAATCACCCATCTCCAGCAAAATTGTTTCAATCAATTCAAAATTCTGCGGACGCTTTTTTAAAACCAGAGCTTTAACTTTGCATTCATCATATTCTTTTCCAGGATGAGAATCCCACACAATACCGCTTCCGACACCGTATTCCGCTTTATTGTCTTTCTTATTAATCAAAACTGTACGAATAGCAACATTAAATTGTGCCCGCCGGCCGGGTAAAAAATAACCCATACTTCCTGTATAAATTTTCCTTGGTGTCTCTTCCAGTTCCTTAATGATTTGCATGGTGCGGGCCTTTGGTGCACCGGTTATTGAAGCACAGGGAAAAAGCGCTTTTATGATGTCACTGAAATTTGCTGAACACTTGCCTGTTACTTCCGATGTCATTTGCCAGACTGTGGGAAGCCTTCTGACAGAAAAGATATGACGTGTTTTTACTGAACCCGGATTGCAGACTTTGCCCATGTCATTGCGGATCATATCAGTGATCATCAGGTTTTCAGCCTGATCTTTTTCAGAGTTTTTAAGCGAGTTCCCTTTAATCTTGTCATCTTCAGGCCACAAACCACGGGCAGCTGTACCCTTCATCGGTTGGGAAATTAAATTTTCATTCTCCAGGCTAAAAAATAATTCCGGCGACGCAGAACAAATAGAGAAGTCGCTGTCGCTAACAAATCCGGCGTATGCCGCCTGCTGGTTTTCAGCAAGAAATTTAAAATATTCGAACGGATCACCTGTAAAATCCGATTCCATTCTTACAGTATAATTAACCTGGTAGGTATCACCACTGGCAATATATTCTTTGATTTTTTGTACGTCTTTTACAAAGTTTTTTTTTTCTTTTAAAAACCGCCATCTTCCGGCATTAACTTTTTTATTTTCACTCCCCGGTTCAGATAGATTTTTCCATTTTTCAAAGACACCAAATTTTAACAACGGGAAATCCGTTTCATGGTGTGAAAGGGCGTTGTCTAAACCCGCTGCTGCTTCATAACTGATAAAACCTGCAATGGGTTTTGAATCTTCAATAAACCCATCAAGTTTCTGCAAAGCAGGAAAAACATCTTCTTTCTTATTTGCAGCAATTATTTCAGATGGATTTTCAAAATGGATCCAGGCATCACCCATTTTCAAAATCACAGAAAAAGTTTCTTTCATTAGTTGTCTGATTTTATTTGTCGTTTAATAAAAGCCAGAATTGTACCACCCTTTTTCGGAAATTTATCATTTACAACTAAGAATCCCCTTTCGTCAAACAGGGCAAGACCTTCCCAGTTTCTCACTGCTTCTGGGATCGTTTTAATCATAAAAGGTTGATTGTCTGCAATTTCAACCCTGTCATCGTAAACAAGAAGTTCAATAATGCGCTCAACATGACGCTCCGGTGTGCCGGTTGTAACAGGAATCAGATTTTCTGCAGCAATGTCAAGCTCGTGTTGTTCACCTGTATAGTATGTATTTGTAACCCATAAGTGGCCGTTTATCAACTTTGTCGCATCGGTAATCCTATATTCAATATTTGGGAAAGGTATTGTTGAGATAAAATCCAGTTCTTTTGAAAAAACATATACCACGGGTGTATGGTTTACATTTCGTCCATTCGCTTCATAGACGCAGCAGACATTTTTGTTATTAATAAAAATTGTTTCCACTGAAAAGTTCTTTAAATGTCCTGGAGCCGGTATGTTAACAATCTTATCAGGATCAAAATTTATTTGAGACATGTCTTTATTAATAACACCTCTAAGCAACCACGCTTTCATCATGGAGTTTTCTTTTGCTTCAATCACAGCAAAAATGGTATCATTGGAAAAGGCAATCGCTTCAAAACCTTCAATCCCATTTATATAATCTGTAAAATCAACATTGATTCTTACCGAATGCGCAGTGATAGGTTCACTGATATTATTATCAAGAAATTTTATAATATCACTTTTACCAATCCGGAAACAATTGTTATCAGAAAAGCTCTGGGGGTCTTCCGGCATAAGAATTAGTTGATCCTTAAACCAATCCAAACCTGATATTTCTGCATTTGGATTATTTATTTCACCAGCCAGCGGGATTTTGACAATTTCAGTGCCATCATAACTGTCCAGATTCTGGCTATTACAAGCAGTTAAAATAAAAAGTATTATTATATAAAAACGGGTGAGAATCATTGATTTTCCTTAGTTAGTATGCCATTCAATACAACAAACTCATTAAATTTTTTCCAGAAATCTTCCCAGTGCGGTGGAGTATTATTATGATCAGAATTATAAACAACAGGAAAAGCATCCGGTCGTATCTGCAGCAGTTTTTTAAAATGATCAAAGGATATAACCTGATCATTCTGTCCATGTATAAGCATTAATGGCCCCTTATATGCTTTCAAAAACTTAGTGTTATCATATGGATCCTTCACTAAAAATTCCGGCAAAAAATACTTTCCGGCAAAAGATTTTACAGAAGTGAAAGTTGATAACAGAATCACAGCAGCCGGTTCATAATAATCTGCCAAAGAACAAACCACGCCTCCGCCAAGTGATCTGCCTAAAAATATTATTTTATCTTTATCAATGTCATTTCTTTCAAGAAGTGCCTGATATGCTTTAATAAATATATCCGTGATACTTTTTTGAGAAGGACTACCGGGCGAATCACCATAACCCGGATATTCTATCAGTAAAGCGGAGAATCCCATTTTTCGAGGTTCTTCAAGTATCGAGTACCAGAAATCTATCAATGTGGCATTTCCGTGTGCAATCAATAAAACAGGCGCTTTATCCGTGGTTTGTCTTAAGGATGGTAAAAACCACGTTTCCGAACTGTTTTCACCAACTGTAATAAAATTCTTTTCAATGGAAGTATCAATTATTTGCAGCCTTTTACCAATAATCGAAACAGGATATACAAGTGATCTCTGTCGAAAATAAAAGAACAGGGTGTAAAGCATGTAAAACCCCATAATTGCAAATAAAATCTTCAATAAAAACATTTTCATATCGATAACATTTATAATAATATTAATATACATTTTTTGGACATATTCAATATATCAAATTTTGTAAATACGATTTTGATTGAGTTTTAATATTCAAGACACGCATCGCAATCGAGCAGGAATAAAGATGAATACTGAATCAGGAAGTTTGCAAAATAAGTATGATGAATTAATTGAAAAGTTTGAAGAGTTACAAAAAGAACTTTTATCCGTTAAGATAAAAAACACTTCATCAGAATTAAAAGTAAACGAAGAGTTCAATCGCACCTTGTTTGAACTTTCTCCGGCAGCGATATTTATTTTGGACAGCAGCGCTACAATCATCGATGCAAATCCTGCCTACACCAAAGCCATCCAATACAGCTATGATGAACTGATCGGTAAAAAAGTATATCTGGTTGCTCCATCAGTAATCGATAAACCGCGTATTGATCAGAACATTAAAGATATCATAGCCGGACAACAAATGGATCACATCGTACAAAGTAAACGCAAGGACGGCTCCTTATGCGATATGCATCTTATTGAGAAACGTATTTTGCTTCCGAATGGTGAATACGGTGTTTTGAGCATGGCAGAAGATATAACTGAAAGCAATCATGCCAGCCTGAAACTGCAGCAAAGTGAAGAACAATTTCGTTTGCTTGCTGAAAACACAAATGATGTTATTTGGACGATGAATCCAAACGGATCTTTTATTTTTGTAAGTCCTTCGAGTATAAAACTTTTAGGTTATACTCCGGATGAGCTTAAGGCACAGAACTGGGAAAATATTTTAACACCATCATCACTCAAAATTGCAAACGATTACTTCATTAGGCTGAACAACAAAAATTCAGATGAATATGCCGACGGGAAACCATTGACTATTGAGCTGGAACAGGTACGCAAGGATAAAACCACTGTTTGGACCGAGATTGTTCTCACAAAAATTATGGATGATGAAGAAAATCTAAACTTTGTGCTTGGCGTAAGCAGGGATATTAACGATCGTAAAAAAGGAGAAAAAGCATTAATCGAGAGTGAGTGGCGCTACAGGACAATTATTGAAACTACTCCTGATTCTGTTTCCATTCTCGATAGAAACTATACAATCATTTATTGTAATCAGCGTAAGGCTGACCTTTTTGGCTACAACGATCCGGATGAAATTATTGGGAAAAATGCATTAGATTTTATCCCTGAGTGGGAAATGACACAATTCAAAAAGGAAGTCCGGTTTTTTTTAAAGAAAGGTATTATAAAAGATAAAGAGATAGAATTATTAAAAAAAGACGGCTCTGTTTTTACAGCAGAGATGAATGCTACCATATTGCGCTTTGGACCATCCGTTTCCAATTCACTATTTGTAGATTTTTTAAAGGACATAACAGACCGGAAAAAAGCACAACAAGCTCTCATAGAGAGTGAGAACAGGTTTAAATCCATTTTTTTACAAAATACTGCTATCATGCTTTTAATCGACCCGCTGCAGAATCAAAAAATTGAAGATGCAAACGAAGCGGCCTGCAGGTTCTATGGTTATCCCCGTGAAGAATTGCTCACAATGCATATGGGACAGATAAATATCTTGCCAGATGAAGAACGTAAAAAACTGATGGATAAAACATTAAAGCACGACTCAATAATTCATCGTTTTAAACATAAATTGGCAGACCAAAGCCTTTGTGATGTGGAAGTTTACGCTTCTCCAATTGTTCTGGGAAACAAAAAACAGCTATTTATCATTGTAAATGATATTTCTGAAAGAACCCGCAGTGAAGCCGAAGTTGAAAAACGCATTAGAGAATTAAGCGCTATTTATCAGCTCTCAAGAAAAGTAAATGAAGCCGCTACGGTTGATCACATTTATGAATATTCGCTTGACACGCTGGAAGTAACCCTGCAGACAAACCGCTCGTCTATTTTACTTTTTGATGAAAAAAATACAATGCGTTTTAAAGCCTGGCGCGGAATATCTAAGAAATACAGAAATGCAGTTGAAGAACATTCACCCTGGGACATAAACACGAAAGACGCCAAACCTATCTGTATTTCTAATGTTTTTGAAGATAAATCTCTGGCAAGGTTTTGGGATCTCTTTAAGGAAGAAAATATCTTTAGCCTTACATTTGTTCCGCTTACCTACAATGACCGATTAATGGGTAAACTTGTTCTATACAAAGACTATGAATGTGTGATCAATTCAAAAGAAATGCAGCTGGCTGAAACCATCGCCAATCAAATTATAACTGCTGTAATGCGCCGCAAAGATCAGGAAGCATTACAGAAAAGCGAAAAGAAATATCGCAACTTTTTTATGGATGATTTAACCGGCGACTTTCTTTCAGACCTTAATGGAAAGATTATTGAGTGTAATCCGGCATTTCTAAAAATATTTGGATTGGAATCGTTGCAGGATGCTCAGCAAAAAGACATTTCTTCTCTTTACCAGAATAAATCGGACCGCACTAAACTTATCGATATCGTTCGCAAGCAAAAACGCGTTGAAAATTATATATTAAATATGCGAAAGGTTTCCGGTGAAACACTGATTATTATTGAAAACGTTATCGGTGTTTTTGATGAGCAGGAAAAATTAGTTCGATTAAGGGGTTATCTGATTGATATCACCCAGCAAAAACATGCAGAAGAAGCCCTGATCGCTTCTGAAAAAAGCTATCGGGAACTCTTTAACAATGCCACGGACGCCATATATATTCAGGATACCAATGGTTTTTTTCTTGACGTAAATGAAACTGTTGAAAAGATGTACGGCTACGAACATTCCTATTTTATAGGCAAAACACCGGCAGCACTCTCTGCGCCTGGAATGAATGACCTGGAAAAACTTGGAAAACAAATCGAAAAAGCTGTTAGCGGGAAGCCCCAGCAGTTCGAATTCTGGGCTGTACGAAAGAATGGCGAGATTTTTCCTAAAGAAGTCCGGCTTAATAATTCCGTATATTTTGGACAGAAAGTAATTATAGCTTTTGCACGCGATATTACTGAAAGGAAAAGAGCAGAAATTTCGCTCCGTGAGAGTGAAGAAAAATTCCGCAGTATTGTACATGAATCCATTGATGGAATCACACTGATTGATGAAAATAGCAGGATAATTGAATGGAATAAAGCGCAGGAGAAAATAACCGGTCTTAAACGTCAGGATGTTATTAATAAAACAATCTCAGAACTCAGTAATAATTTTTCTCCGAATCATATTACCGAAACGGTTAATTACCTGAAAAAAATTACAATGGTCCTGCCTGAGAATAGTGCAAAAGCAATTCATTCAAATATCTATGAAGAAACCACCATCAAAGATCAGGAAGGCATTGATCATATTCTGCAAACGGTTATTTTCCCGGTTAAATCAGAAAAAGGGTTTATGACCGGTAGTGTTTCGCGGGATATCACTGAGCTGCGCAGAAAAGAATTGGAACATCAGAAACTGCAGCAGCAGATTCAGCATGCTCAAAAATTGGAAAGCTTAGGTATTCTCGCGGGTGGAATTGCACATGATTTTAACAACTTATTAACAGGCATTCTTGGCAACACGGGGCTGGCTGAAATGAATGTCAGCGAGACATCTCCTGTTATCCCGAATCTTAAAAACATCGAAAGCTCTGCTATGCGGGCAGCAGAATTATGCCGTCAGTTACTGGCCTACTCCGGTCGGGGCCGCTTTGTTGTAAAAGCAGTCGACTTGAACGAAATCGTCCAGGAAATGACTAAACTACTTGAAACTTCCATTTCCAAAAAAATTACAATTATTTATGATTTTGAGAAAAATTTGCCGGCAATTGAAGTGGACACTGCGCAAATCCGCCAGGTTATAATGAACCTGATACTAAATGCTTCCGATGCCATAGAGAATAATGTTGGCAGGATTACTCTTACGACCAGCTCACACTATTATGATACTGAATTTTTAAGAAAGACCTACCTGAATGACAATCTGGAATCCGGGAATTATGTTGTTCTGGAAGTTGCTGACACCGGACACGGTATGGACAAAAAGACTATTGCCCGTATTTTTGATCCTTTTTTTACGACAAAATTTACCGGAAGGGGCCTTGGACTGGCAGCGGTTCTTGGGATTATCCGCGGACATCATGGTGCAATCGAGATAGACTCAGAGCCGGGGAATGGAACAACATTTAAGGTTTATTTTCCTGCAAGTTTGCAGCAGGCGGTTAAAAGCAAAGACTCGGATATGCAGGATAAAAAATGGAAAGCAAGCGGAACTATTTTGGTAGTTGACGATGAAGAATCCATCCGTATGTTGTGCAAGAGAGCTCTTGAAATTCATGGTTTTAATGTTCTTTGTGCAGACGACGGCAGGAAAGCCGTTGAGCTTTTCAATGAACAAACTGATATTAAACTGGTAATTCTGGATATGACCATGCCATACATGAACGGTGAAGAAACCTACAAAGAATTACAAAAAATTAAAGCGGATGTCAAAGTTTTACTCTCCAGCGGCTATAGTGAAAATGAAGCCTTTGATAAATTTACCGGAAAAGGGATCGCCGGTTTCTTACAGAAACCATATAAAGCATCTGCTTTGACTGAAAAAATCAAGGACCTTCTCAAATAAACTCTTTAAAAGTTTTTTATTTTTAATCGGATTCTGCTTATTTTTATTTTATAATTTTTTACTCTTCCGCTTAACAACCAACATAATTCAGGGAAAATATGTCTGCTTTTGAGATGCGTCCGCGTTTTAAATTATCGACGGCATTAAATAAACAAACTTTTAAGGATTTAATAAGTAAAAATGCTGAAATGCCTGAATCCTGCTGCAGAATTTCAGTTTCAGAAAATCACGTTTTTGTCCGTGTACCTGAAGAAAAACGACATTATTGGTCGCCTTTTTTAACCCTGGAAATGCAGGAACAGGATAACTCTCTTGAGTTAAAAGGACTTTTCGGACCAAGTCCGGCAGTCTGGACAATGTTTGTGTTTTTTTATACCGGTGTTGCTTTTATCGGGATGATAGGTTTGTTTTATGGGTTATCCCAATGGACGTTAAATATGCGCCCAACAGGATTCTGGCTTGTTCCGATAACTATAATTCTGGAAGTAGCGTTATTTGCCATCTCACGGACCGGACAAAAATTAGCACACTCTCAAATGCAGGAAATATTTAATTTTCTTAAAGATACAATAAAATAAAACGGATCATTTATGAATTTTCACTTAAAAAATATACTCATTATTGTAACAATATTTAATCTAAGTGGTGTTTTTGCACAATCTGCTAATGCGGATTCACAATACTCTGACAGTATTGATAAATGGCATAATAAACGTATTGCATCACTTAAAAAAAGTAACAGCTGGCTTACACTTGCCGGTTTGTATTGGCTGGAACCCGGGAAAAATACTTTCGGATCCAGTCCTGAAAACGATCTTGTATTTCCTGAAAAGGCAGAAGATCAAATGGGTTATTTTCAATTGCAGGATAGCATTGTAACGATTTTTATAAATACAGGAATCCCTGTAAAAAATGACAGCGTTGGTATACAGAAAATGGAACTGAAAAATGACAACCAGCAGAACACAACAATTCTTACATATAAATCTCTTTCCTGGTACATTATTAAACGGGATGATATGTATGGAGTGCGCCTGAAGGATAGTGAACATCCAAATTTAAAAAATTTTACAGGGATTGAACGATTTCCTGTTGATCAGAACTGGCGAATTAAAGCACATCTGCTTCCCGGTACTGAGAAGAAAATCCAAATCCCGAATGTGCTGGGCCAGGTATCGGATGCCCCCTGCCCCGGAACTCTTGTTTTTAAAATTAATGGAGAAGAATATAGGTTAGATCCTATTGCAGATAAAGACGATCAACAGTACTGGATAATCTTTAGCGATGCCACCAATGGAGAAGAGACTTATGGTGCCGGGCGATTCCTTTATATTGACAGTGCTGATGAACAGGGTAATACATTTATTGATTTTAACAAAAGTTACAATCCGCCATGTGTATTTTCACCATATGCGACCTGTCCCCTGCCGCCCAGGCAGAACAATTTAGACATTAAAATTACTGCAGGTGAAAAGAACTATGAACATGAAAGCCATTAAACGGAGAATAAAATGTACGATGCTCGATATGAAAAATTAGCTGATGTTCTTGTTAATCATTCTACAAAAATTAAAGAAGGTGAAAACGCGCTCATAGAAGCGATCGATATTCCTGAAGAAATGGTAATCGCGCTGATTCGTAAAATACGTCAAGCAGGCGGAAAACCACATGTAACAATTAAACAGAATCGTGTACAGCGGGAACTTATACGTGAAACAGACGCGCAAACCATGCAGAATATTGCAAGCGTAGAATCATTTCGGATGGAAAAAATGCAGGTTTATTTTGGATTACGCGGCAGCAATAATATTTCTGAGTTATCCGATATTCCTTCCGAGAAAATGCACTTGTATGAAGAGCATTGGTTAAAACCAGTGCATTTTAAAATACGAGTCCCAAAAACCAAATGGTGTGTTTTACGCTGGCCAACACCTTCCATGGCGCAACAGGCACGGCGCAGCACTGAAGCATTTGAACAATTTTACTTTGATGTTTGCACACTCGATTACAGTAAAATGCAAAAAGCTTCTGCCAGATTGAAAGATCTAATGGAAAAGACAGATCGTGTTCATATCAAAGGCCCAGGCACCGATCTGAAATTCAGTATAAAAAATATTCCGGCAATTCCCTGCTTTGGTTCGCATAATATTCCGGATGGTGAAGTTTTTACTGCACCAGTGAAAGACTCCATTAACGGCACCATACATTACACTGCCGATACAATTTACCAGGGAACCGTTTTCAGCAATATCAGTCTGCGTTTTGAAAATGGAAAAGTTGTTGAGGCCACAGCAAATAATTCTGAAAAACTGAACACCATTCTCAACACCGATGAAGGCGCCCGCTATGTAGGAGAATTTGCCATTGGGTTTAATCCCTATATAACCGAACCCATGCTGGATATTTTATTTGACGAAAAAATTGCCGGTTCATTTCATTTTACCCCCGGCCAGGCTTATGATGATGCAGATAATGGAAACCGTTCAAATATCCATTGGGATATGGTTTGTATCCAGACGCCGCAATATGGCGGTGGTGAAATTTGGTTTGATGATGTTATGATCCGAAAAGATGGTGTTTTTGTAGTTCCTGAACTGGAAGGATTAAACCCTGAAAACTTGCGTTAAATTTTGTTTTTTATAACATGGCTTGGAAATATTTTAAAACAATGGTATGTTGTTAAGTTTTCAAAATTCAATTTAAATCAGGAAAAATGATTCAGCTAAGAAATAAATTAAAAGCCTGGCCCAAATGGACACTACTGGCAATCGCATTATTTACGATTACTGTAGGATTTTCAGGCTTTGCGCATAATCATGCCCCCGGCATGGAATCACCGGACTGTCCGGCTTATTTTGTGCAGCATTATTTCAATGCAGAATATGCAGTTATTTTTATATTCTCTTTTTTTCTGCTGATTATTGCTATTTATGTAGAACCAAAGAAGCAATTAGAAACAAAGTTCTTTATATATTCCATCTCCTCAAGGGCACCCCCGTTTTCATACTAATCATTCCGATAATTTACTTATAAATCATTTTTAAATCTTTGACACCAGAGGATTACTTTGTCTTCTTTTGGATGTGGATTTATGTAATATCTTTAACAATGGAGATTAGTATGAAAAATCTTTTAATTAATTCTATTATTTTACTGACTTTGGCTTCTTTTTTAACAAATTGTTCAGATAGTTCTGTTGATTCACACAGCGACCATGCCGATGCAGTGGGCCTGCGTATTGTTTCCAGTGGCGTAACCATTGTTTCATATATCCGTGATTCAGCCGTGGATGGCGTTATCGAAGCACAAGCAGGCGAATCCAGCGGGCATATGGATGTTGAATTCTATGATGATGAAAATGATTCCTGGTTTATACCAGAAGAAGACCATTTTACCCTGTTGATTGAAATTGGCGATACAACAATTGCAGATTACTGGCAGCATGAAGGTGAAGAAGGCGGATTTGAATTTCATATACTTGGAAAAAAAGCAGGAAATACGCAGGCAGTATTTACAATTATTCATGATGATCACCCGGACTTTGTTTCCAAAGAAATCCCATTAATTGTTTCTGATGGCAGTAGTATTTAAAAAAATGCCGAAATTATATTTACTGATTATTTTTTGCGGTGTATTATTCGCTAAAGAACCGGTTAAATATGGCCATCTAAAGGGAAATGTAACAGATGCAAAAACAGGTTTGCCAATTGCCTGGGTGGATATTTATATAAAAGAACTAAACAGAAGCGCCTCGACTCTTGAAGACGGGCGCTTCAAATTTATCGATATCCCACCCGGAAGTTATACCATTGACTTTTTAAGAGTTGGTTATTCTGAAATACACAAACATGTAAAAATAGCGACTTTGGATACCAGTTTACTGCAAATTATTATGGCACAAAATTCCTTTGATACTGAAGCCATCGTTGTTGAAGATCACCGTGAACATTCGCATCTGCAAAAACCGGAAGCGGAGCTTTCGGGCAAAGACATGCGAAGCAGAATGGCAACAACACTGGCAGAAACAATCAAAGATATGCCCGGCCTGGCTGAACAGAACAACGGTCCTGCTCCGGCAAGGCCTGTGTTACGAGGTTTATCGGGTGACAGGCTGCTGCTGCTGGAAAACGGTCAAAGAACTGGAGACTTATCCACAACATCTGCTGATCATGCTGTAACCATTGAGCCAATTACGGCAGAGCGGATTGAAATAATTCGGGGCCCGTTGACCCTGATGTATGGTACAAATACACTTTCCGGGGTAATAAATGTTTTACGTAATAGTGACAAATCCATGGAAAACAACCAAATCCGTGGTGAATTCAGTGGAGGATATGAATCCGTAAACCATGGCTATGCTTCAGCTTTAAATTTGGAGATCCCGGTAAATAATTTTTTCTTTTATGCTGATGGCAGTTATCGCTCAGCTTCAAATATTCATTCACCCGGGGGAAGTTTAAAGAACACAAATTTAAAAACAATTAATGGCAAAACAGAATTGCGCTGGCAGCCCGACTGGGGCACACTAAAAGCGGAAACAGCTATTTATACTTCAGATTATGGTATTCCCCCTGCACCTTCTGAACTGGGTCATCCTAATGGTGTGGATATAAAGCTTCGCAAACACACATACTCAACAGCCGCTGCAATAAAACAGCCGGCGCGTTTTATTAATGATATCACATTCAGTTATGATCTTACAGATTATTTCCATGAAGAGTTTGCAAGTTCCGGTTTCCGCGATGCCGCTTTCAGCTTAATAAGCCAGCATTTATCAGCCAATACATCCTTTTCCAATTTTGAAATTTTTCAGAATATACGCAGCGGGTTCTGGTCCGGGATGCGTCAGTTTGAAGCCGGCGGACTTACCAATACTGTTAATTCCGATGAGACTTCTCTTGCCGGCTGGGTTTATTTTGAAAATGACTTCGGTAATTTAAAAACCAGTAGTGCTGCACGAATCGAAAATAAAACCATTACACCGCGGGAAGAAAAAACAGACTTACGTGTAGGCCGCATTCGTGAACGTTCTTTCACCGACTATGCCGCAGCAATTAAAGCACAGTATGGTTTATCAAAAGACTTTTTCTTCAGCACAACACTTATACGTGCATTCCGTGCACCAGGAATTGAAGAACTTTTCGCTGATGGTCCGCACCTGCCTTCATATGCTTACGAAGTTGGAAATGCTGATCTTAAACCCGAAAGAACATACGGGATAGAATCAGGGATTTTTTTTGAACAGCATGATTTGGATTTTGGATTAACGGCTTATTACAACAGGATTGATGGTTATTTATTCAGCCAAAACACTGGTGAGCGAAGCTGGAAAAGAAATGATCTTTTCCGCTATCAGATGGTTGGACTCGATGCGGTTATCAGGGGAATTGAATTCTCCGGAAATTATAATCTGACAAAAAGATTAAAACTTAGTTCCGGGCTCAGTTATCTGATTGGTAACCTGAAAGAAACGATGGTTTATTCCGATCCGGAAAATCATGACAACAGTGATTTTAAACCTTATAAAATAAAAACAAATGAATCATTGCCCTTTATGCCGCCTCTAAAAGCAACTGTGGATCTGACCTATGACATCAATAATCTTAGCCTGACCTATTTAGCTCATATTGCCGGGCGGCAATACAAACCGGGCCGTTTTGAGAAATCAACAGCAGCCTACATTGTTCATGGATTTAATGTGGAATATTTTATTGCAGGTACATCTCTGTTGCATACGATTACATTAAGAATTGAAAACCTGACGAATGAAACCTATCGCCGGCACCTGAATAGGATAAAAGAGATTTTCCCTGAGCCGGGCAGAAATATTAAATTTTTTTATAAATTATATTTTTAAGATGATTAATCTGTTTTTCTGATAATCATTACTGTAAGGTCATCTTTATAGGGTTGGCCGTTATAGAAAGAATTTACAGCACTGGTAATTTCATTTAAAATTTTAAAGGGGCTGTCGTTTTTATATTTATTCAGGATTTTTTCAAGCTTGTCTTCACCAAATTGATCATCCTGCTGGTTTATTACTCTTGTGGCTTCAACCAATCCATCGGTATAAAGAACCAGTTGTTCACCTGGCTTAAGGGTTAAATCTACTTTTTCCAGTGTATTCTTCAACATATCACTGTTTTTGGTCAATCCAATACCGATTCCTTTGGAATCAAGTTCAGCAGAATCTTTATCCAGGCTTAAAAGATAAGGATTATTATGACCAGCACGGATATAGGTTATCTGTCCGTTGTTTACATTCAGAACACCAATGATTGCCGTAATAAAAACCTGCCTGTCCTGAACATGCCTAGTAAAATACTCGTTTATCCTGACAGCAATTTCTCTGGGAAATTTTGTAAACTGGGCAGAATAGCGAAACAGGCTGATAAATTGCGCCATGTAAAAAGCAGCAGAAGTTCCTTTCCCGGATACATCACCTATAGTGAAAAGAAAATGCTGATCATCGAAAGCAATGATATCATAAAAATCTCCACTTACTTCCTGCGCAGTGACGAGAGTAGCGGCTATTTCGTATCCCTTTATATCGGGCAGCATAGCGGGCAGCAAGCTTAGCTGAACATCACGTGCTATAGCAAGTTCCTGATCAAGCCTGTCTTTTTCACGAGCTTCTTTAATCGTTTCCTGAAGACGCGTGCCCATCTGGTTAAATCGGCGTGCGAGTTCAACAAATTCATCTTCTCCTGCCATGGTTAGTTTAAATTGCAAATTTCCATCAGAAATCTCACGAATACCTTTTTTCAACAGGTCAAATTTTTCTACAATTGTCTTATTAATTTTGTCACCTGCCTGTGCCACCCGCCGGATAATAAACATGTTGCTTAGTGTAAAAACCATTAGTAAGGCAAATACCATTCCGACCATAGGATCACTGAAATCGAAAGCCGAATAGTTCAAAGCCATGTCAATGGAAAAATCAGATATAATTTTACCCTGACTATCATATACAGGTATGATAAGCCTTCCAACAGAAACACCGCCACCGGGCAGATCCAACAGGAAAACAGCATCTTCCCGATGGTTTGAATCCGGCTTAATAAAATATTCTGCCAGCTGATCTTCCGCATTTGAAGTGAATGAAAATGGATATATCTTGACTGAGCTTTTCTTCTGCCAGAAATCCCATGCATCAATTTTTTGCTGCCAAGATGCTGAATTAAAGGGATAAGCCTGGATGCCATTACCAAAAATATGCTGGCTTCCTTCTAACATATTTCTGCAGAAATGAGAGTCTATTTCAATTAAATGATAGTCATTACTGCCGACTGAATCTTTCCAGAAATAATAGAACAGCGGATTGTTTGTCTGTTCATTGCTTGTTTTTTTAAAGATACCTTCTGTTGCAGATAAATGTGCTGTATCTATATTCTCAATCTTTTGCGACGTATTGTTTCTTAGTTTTAACAGTGAATCTTTCAATTGCCCCGCCTGCCATCCTGCAACAAAAAAGTAGAAGAGTAATATCAGGAGTGCCAGCTGGAATATCTGTGGTATCCCAGACTGAAATAAACCGGCAAACCACAATTTTCTTGATAGTGACATGTGGTTATAAATCAACACCGCCGGAATTTTAACCATCAATGCAATAACGTAAATAAAAAGGATATCAAATAAGAATTTTGGAGTGGTAAGCCAACTAATATCAGCATCAAAATTTTCAACAATAAAAGATCCAAAAGGTGCTTTGGAACTTAAGAGAAACAATAAGCCGCCAAAAAACACAAAGTAGATCCCCAGAGAGTTCTTTGGAAGAAATTCTATCCAATAGGTCCGTTTTAGTAAAATAAAAAACAACAGGACATATAGAATTATCTGAGCTATCTCACCTTCAGGATAAACGATATAATGACAGATAATCGCAATAAATATATAGGCGGGAATGATGCGCTGCTTATTTTTATTATTATAAACAAGCAGATAACCAAGAGTAACTATTTCCAGGGCAAGTATAATATCGTGAAGCAATCGTATAAAATATGAGATGTCGCGTGTCAGAATTTCTGCATCAAAAAAAGAGAGCAGTTGCAAATCCAGCATCTGGAAAACAATAAATCCAAACACTACGATTTCAATATTTGGTTTTAATTCATCAGAGAAAAAGCGATTAAGGGCAAACCAGCTGAAGATTATCGCAAAAAAGGCAATCTGTGTAATGACAACGCTGAGCTGATCGGATTGTAAAAGCAAAATACAACTAACAAACCAAATCGAAAAGATTGTTATAAATTTTGTACTTTTTAAGACAGAAATATTCATTTATTATCTTTTTATTATTGGTTTAAAATAAATAAAAAGTATAAACATCAGAAGTATATTTTACATGTATTTTGCTTTTATTAAATAAAAAAAAGATCGGGCTGCCTAAAAACCCGATCTTTGTGGTATGAAGGAGATATGACATCATTAGATTTCGTCATATTAATAATATTGATCACTTATATTAATTAATTGATCAAATTTTAATCAGTATATTTCGTTTGTTGATATTCTGGACAAAATCAATCCGGGATTAATGCATTTAATAGTGGTTCATTCCAATTATTTTCAGTCCCGTTATAGGCACCAAATCCGGCAATAAATTCCCAATACGCCCAACTGAAACCATCTGCTTCAGCTTCACTGACAATAAAATTTGTCCAGCGCGCACGGGAATTTATATCCGCTTTATTATAAGCACCAAACTCCCCAACGTAAACTGGTAAGTTACGCTGTTCAGCCCAGGCCTTAACATTATTAAACTCACTGCGAACCGCGTTTATCTCACTCGTGGAGCCAACCCATTGTGTTCCAAGCCATTCATCAGCACCATCAACCCACTCAGCTCCCTGATGTGTGAACTGAAATGGATTGTAATAATGAAATGTAAAAATAACATTATCTTCTGTTTCAGGTATCTCAAGTTTCTGCATTGCTGAAATACCACCCCACTCGGCGGTTCCGATTATTAATGTATGCGTTGTATCAATTGCCCTGACCACTTCGATTGCATCCTGCAGGTATTCATTCCACAACTCGGCGGTAAGATTATCATGTGGTTCATTAAGTATTTCATAAAAAACAGATGTCGGCCGGTTTTTAAACTCTGTCGCTATTTGCTCCCAAATTGCAAGAAATTTCTCTTTCTGCTGAGCAGGAGTTGAAAATATTTCTTCAAAATGATGCACATTTATTACCACTGCCAGATCATATTTCTGACACTGGTCAAGAGACCATTTTACTAGATTCATAAAATCTGATCTTATTTTAAATGGTGCACTTGATGTGGTATATGCAGACCAGCGGCATGGAATTCTAACAGCACTAAAACCTGCATCACTGATTATTTTAAAATATTCTTCTTTAAGAACAACACCCCATTCCCCCAAACCAGGTGCTTCAAGGGCATTCCCAAGATTAATACTTCGCTGCAATAAAGTGTTCTGTTCAAAAGGGTCAACTTTGCCTGATGTTTGTGAATCATTTTTATTACTGCCCGTCGATGATTCCGAACAATTAAACAAAAGAAAAATCCATAAAAAAATTATATATCTCATCGCTCTTACCAGAAAAATGTATATAATACGACTAGAAGAATTAGTATAACATAAGCACTGATATTAAAAACGGATCCTGTTTCAAACAATTTTGCTGTCAACTGGATTCCTTTAGGATCATCTACTTCTTTTGAAGTTGTCATACTGACGCCGGCGATAATCACCATTGTTATTAACAATGTATACAGCATCTCATCCATAAAAGCCAGTTCAACAACCGGACTCTTCAAGGCAAGAGCCACAATTATTGATGACAACACACCAACAATGGCGCCCTTGTTTGTTGTTTTTTTCCAGAAAAGACCCATCAGGAAAACAGCCAGGATCCCCGGGCTTACCAAGCCGGTGTATTCCTGGATATATTGAAACATTTGCGGGATATTGCCCATTATCGGGGCCATTAATACAGCAATTATCAACGCGATTGTTGCAGTCAGACGCCCGGTTAAAACCAATTGTTTCTCAGAAGCGCCTTTATTGATATATGGCTTATAAATGTCCATTGTAAAGATTGTTGATGTTGAATTCAGCATTGATGCCAGCGAAGAAACAATCGCGGCAGTTAATGCGGCAAGTACAAGACCTTTTAGCCCGACAGGTACAAAAACACTAATCAGCCAGGGATATGCTTTATCGTAGTTAATCGAACCATCCATATTTGCAAATGCCTGCTGAACACCGTTCACCACAGCCGTTCCATCCGGTTGTGTGTATAATACATACGCTACAATTCCCGGGATCACTACAATTAAAGGAATGATCAATTTTAGAAATGCTGCAAAAGCGATACCCTTTTGTGCTTCTCCAAGTGATTTTGCAGCAAGTGTTCGTTGTATAATGTACTGGTTAAATCCCCAGTAGTATAGATTCGCTACCCACATACCGCCAATCAAAACTGCTATTCCGGGCAGATTGGCAAATTCAGGATTATCACGACTTAATATCATATGGAATTTATCACCGGCGGTATTATAAATATGGCTGAGTCCATTCATAACTCCGCCATCAGGCGTTACATGGTCAAGTGCCAGAATAGTTGCAATTAAGCCGCCTATTACCAGGAGAGCCACCTGAACAATATCGGTCCAAGCAACAGCGGAGAGTCCGCCATACAATGAATAAGCAGCAGCAATAAAAGCAAGCCCGAGTATGGCATAAATAATCATGCTGCCATCACCGCTGCCAATGATCGTATCAATGGCTTTACCACCAAGAAAAAGAACCGAAGTAAGATTTACAAATACAAATAAAGCTACCCAGAAAATGGCTAGAATTGTTTTAAGATTTGTGCTGAACCGTTGTTCAATAAATTCAGGGATGGTGTATAATTGTTTTTCTATAAACACCGGAAGAAAAAATTTTCCAACAATTATCAGAGTAATTGCTGCCATCCATTCATAAGATGCAATTGCCAGCCCCACTGCAAATCCGGAGCCGGACATTCCAATAAACTGTTCAGCGGAAATATTAGCAGCAATCAACGATGCGCCGATGGCCCACCATGGCAAGGCCTTACTAGCCAGGAAATAATCCTTGGAGTCTTTTTCATGACCCTTTTTATCGCGTGAGACCCAAAGTCCAAGTGCGATAATGACCGTTATGTATCCAAAAAATATCGTGTAATCTATGTACGAAAACCCCATAAACCCTCCAGGTAAAACTGAATTATCAGCGTAATAAAATCATTTTTTTAGAAAATTGAAGTTTGTTATTAATTGTCATTTTCAGAATATATATCCCACTTGCAACTTCATTTGCATTAAACTTTATCTTGTAGGTGCCGGCATTCTGGTTCTTATCAATAATTCTTTTTATTATTTTTCCACTTATATCAAACACAGTGATATTTACATATGCATTCTGTGAGAGATCATACATAATCCTTGTATCCGGGTTGAACGGATTGGGATAATTCTGATGTAAACTAAACGCATCCGGTAAAATTGAAAACTCTTCTTGCTCCAGGCTTGTATAAACTGAATTAATTCTCCCTGGAGATCCATATCCTGCTGATGCTTTCCAGTTCTGAGCAATGCTGTTATCTCTACCGGGATTAAGTAATTCAAGACTCGAACCAGCTCCATCTGCATCCAAAGGCCAGGGATCATTATCGTTGTAGGTAAGAGAATCAATAATTACACCGGCTGCATCAAAAAGACGCAAAAGTTCACCGCTGCCGCTAAACCCAAAGTTGATACTCATTATCCTGACAGGATCACTAAATTTATCGCTGAAAAGTGAATCATTATCTGCTAATACAATAAACGAATCTGGTTTTAGCATTGTACCGGCCGGGAAAATAAACTGGTGATCATCATTTTCATCTTTAAATATCCAGCCGGAAAGATCAGCAATTTCGTTCCCGGCATTTACAAATTCAACCCAATCACCGCTATCAAAATCATCTGCAGAATTGTAATTAATTTCATTTATAACAATCTCTGATTCCGATGCCTGCATTTGCTCGAAATGTGCCGTAAGATCAGGCGCTGCAATCGGATCGATCGTTAATAAGCCCTGATTGGACTCTATGCTTCCTGTCCATCCTGTAAATTTATAACCGGATTTTGCAATAGCCTGTACTTCAACCGGAATGCCGTTATAATAAAATCCCTGCCAGGGATATGTTTCAGGATACACCGAATTCACCCGAACATAGCCGCCGTCATTATCTGAATCCACTTTTACAGCTGACATACCATTAAGTCCGAAACGTGTCAATGTAAAACCTGCAAGGTAAGTAGCACGATAATGTGCGAATTCATGCATCAACTGCAGATGATAATTTCTGAATTCACTGCTGTGTCCCCAGCGTTGCTGGTGGCGGGGTAATTCACTCATGATTTTATTATTTAAAGAATCCAGGCAATTCAGAACTTTATCCGCTTTGAAACTGGTATTCAATAAATCTGCCATTCGGTTGATGAACATGTTTTTTGCCTGCGGGTTTTCCAGAACCTTCCTGAAAATAAAAGTAGACCACGGTGGATTTGGCCAGCCGGGACCCTGCTCTTCAAGTGCAAAATTTAAAGTATTAATTTTGTAAGCTTCTGGTTCATAAAGAGCAAATCCAAAATCTGTATCATAAAGAATCCAGCGCCATCTTGCATCCAATTCATTACTTTTCCAGAATTTAATATTATTACCCGGCCAATCAGTGTTATTAAAGTAAATCTGAGCAATCTGATAGTTAAGAAATTCATCCAGATCTATATGAGAAGTTAAAAATTCAAAACCCTGCGATGTTGATAAATTGAGTGACTGCAGCCCGGAAAGAAAAGTATTATATTCTGAAGCATTACCAGTAACTGCAACACCCTGATTTTCGAGTAAATTTATATTATCCGGATCAGTATTATGATGGCTTGCTATAAAATGTTCATTTATTTTTTCACGGATATTTAGAATGCCCCAATACTCACCATTGAGATAAACAGCCACCGGACGATAATTTTGTTTATCAACATCAATGTCATCAAGCAATGATTGCATAAAGGCATCACGCATTGCAGTGGCATCCCAATCGTTTCCGGAATTACGTAAAATAAACGACTCATATTCACTGATTTCACTGTTTTTAAATAATTTATACTTCAATGATGGATTGCCGTATTCTCCGCGGAAAAATACTGACATCGATTTCTGCGCATTGGCGCGGCTCCAGGCACCAAAGATTTTTATTCCGCAATTGCTCGAAAAACCTAATTCACCGTTTTCATCAAAAAATTCAATATGGGCCGGTTTCTCCCAATCCTGCCAGAAGTTTGCACCAAAAAAAGGTAACTCTGCCTGCGCATTCGGACCTTTTACATAAATGCCGCTATTTTCATCCCAAAGATTGGGTGGATCGGTAACAAGCGAGACAACTGCAAGTTGCGATTGATCTTCAAATATATAAGACTTTGTTTCAACGGGACCGGGATATTTGGTTGAAGAGAAAGTTCTTGCTCTTAGTATTGTCGTACCCGAAATCGTAAGTGGAGCATTATAAATAAAATCATTCCTGTCCGGATCGCTGCCATCCAATGTATAGAAGACTGAATCAGTGGGAAGTTCCTTTGAAATTACAACCTGCAAGGATGTTTTATAAAAACCCGATGGTGCTGAGACAGTTACTTCACCTGAAAAATCTCTGTACTCTGATAGATTATTGGACGCTCCCGGGGTTGGTTCGGCAAAAAAGGACCACTGACCTGCCGCATCACTAATCCTGCCATAGGAATAATCAGCAATAGCTGTTTTCAGATGCACACTATCAAGAATTGTTTGGCCATCCGATAAATACAAAGATTCATCATCACCAAGTTTAAAGTTTGTGTGCAGGGCAGCATTTGCAGGTACATCGAGAATTGGATTAACTCCCCGTGCATTCAGGGGCGCATTTGTCATTCCCAGGGTCAGAAAAGGAATAGCTGTCAGATCGGATGAATTCGGATCATAATTATGAATTTCAATTGCCAGTACATTTTTACCGGGAATCAATAAACCTTTTTCTCCAGATATATCAAATTTTTCAGGAGACCCGCCCTGGTACATTTCAGCTTCACGATATGTATCTGCCCATTGATTATAAGCCGGACGCTCACCAGGAGAACCTATATTGGAACGGGCTGCTTCATTGCCGTTCAAATAGGCAACAAAAGCATCATCATAATCAATGTGTAAAAGGATTGATTTAACTGTAGCTGTATCAGCCAGGAAAAAGTTTTTACGCATATACAAAGTTAATGTATTTGAGATAACCGTGGCATCATCACCATCCCCATACCCAATTCCTGTCGGTCCTTTTTGCCAATCCGTATCATTGTAGGTATTTGAGATCCAGTTCAGTTGCTGTGCCGAAGAAACCGGCAGATACGACCAGCTATCGCCCCGGTCAATAATTGTTTCCCAATGACTTATAAGATTTTTTCTGTCTTTACCTGAAGCAAAAAGAAGCATAAAAGCTGAAGGTGAAAATGTGGTAGCGGGAAACTGCCATTTAGAAAGATTTTGTGAATCATCAGAAATATAATAGGTGCTTAAATCAATATTCTGTTCCGTATTATTATAAAGTTCTATCCAGTCCGCTGTTTCGCCGTCTTCATCTGTTATACCGTTATGATTGGATGAAACTAATTCATTTAAAACAATTCCCTGCGCAAAAAGTGCAACCGGTATAAGTACCAAAAAAATAGGTACAAAAATTTTCATTCCCATGTAAAACGGGATCGTTTCCTTTTGCAAAATATCACCTGTATTTTAAATCCTTTTAATTTATTCCTGTTAAATCAACTTATTCTAGGGAACCAAATCCGGGTACAGATCATGCATTACTTTTTTAGCTTTACGATCCACTGTAAACAATCCCCAATGTTTTTCAGCACCTAAAGGATTATTCGGATCACCTTTCCAATCTTCATCAAAAGCTTCAAAGAAAAAGGTTGTGATATGCATTTTTTCCGCCCACGAGATTAAATCGTTATAATATCTCAGCTGATTGGTTTCACTCGCCCTTTCACCAAATTCTGATGCAACCGTTGCCCAACCTGCTTCGGCAATTACAATAGTTGCATGCGGAAGCGTTCGTTTAACAGCTTCAATATTGCTAATCATATATGGCATGGCTTCTTCGACTGTTTTGCCTTCCCATGCCGGATATGTATGAACGCCGATAAAATCCAGTTCACTTGCTAAATCAGTGCCGTGTCTTGCCCACCAGTCATAGTTATCGGCAACGGTTACTTTTTGCGGAATCGATTTTTTAACTTTACGTACATAAGCAATTACCGAATCAATCGTAACCATATGATCATTCCAGCTGACGAGCGCTTCATTTCCAACATTAACTGCGACAACAATATCCTTATACTCATTAGACAGGCGTATTGCCCGATCAATCTCCCGGTGGTTTTTTATTTTATTTTCATTCAATTTTTCCTGCGGGATCGGGCTGTTGAGCCAGGGACATCCTTCATGATTACTTATTTCTGCTTCAAGCCAGGCACCCAGCATAACCTTTATGTTAATATCATTCTCTTTTATCAGTTTCAGAACAGTTTCTGAGTTTTCCTGGGAATCATAAAGGCGGATTAGTTTAAAGTTCGAGTCGCGAGACAAAATTTGAAGATCTTCAAGTATATCGGCATCACTGGGATTTTTAGCACCATTGCCGCGATCAGGATGCTGCCCTGTTCGAAATCCTGAATAAGCGACCGCTTTAAATATACCAGCGAGCAACTGATCTTTATTCTGCTGAATGTCAGGATTTTCTGTCTGTGCTGTCAGAAATAAGGGAAAAAACAATACCAATAAAAGCGTTGATATTTTATTTACAATACTAACTTTAACTAAATGAAGCATTTTGTTTCCTTGATTTTATAAACTATTTCTTCACAAGAAATGGAATATTGGCATGGGCTGCCCCACCTTTTTGATCATAAACATACACAAAAAGACGATATGGCCCTTCTTCAGCAGGGGCTTTAAAACTTACTTTGTTATTATCCGGCTTCAAATCCAAATCGTCTACTATTGCCGGTTTTTGTTCAACATCCCCACCGGTTCTTTTATCTGTTGTTTCATAAAGAACTTCCCAGGTTATTCTTAATTCATCATTTTCAGAATCTGTAACAATAACTTCAGCATTTTGTAAACTGCCTGGTTTAACTGTTATACTTTCTGAAGCTTTTAAACCATTCATTAAAAGTCCACTCAAGCGTGGCGATCGATTTTGCGGCCAACCGTCTTTCCAGTTATGCCACATCACATCAACCACTTCTGTTTTCTCGCCTGTCGGCAAAAACATACTGTACCAGGTTGCTGTACGTTCCTGTTTATTATCCCACAAAAAAACATAGCTTCCAAGACAGTTCGCTTGATCCAAAATATGTTCCTGGTATCCTTTTAAATAAAGATCTGCTTTTTGTCCGCTATTATACTCAATTGGTTCATTCCAGGATGTTTTGGCAACTTCCCAATGCCCAAAAGTCCCCCATTCGCCGACTATATATGGGCCATCCCAGCCGAAATCCTGGAGAAATTTATCAAGCACAGGTAAGGCTGCATAAACGTTTATTCCCAGAATATCAATGCTTGGGCATTTTTCTTTTATCTGATTGACAACATCCTGCCGCGCAAACGTTGTAACTGTCATTGTTGGGTGATTGCCATCCACTTTATGAATAAAAGCAGCAACATCTTCGACTGCATCCCAAACAGCCGGATTTGTATACATGAGATCGAGTTCATTGCCGATGCCCCACACCAACAAGGATGGATGATCTTTATATTTTAGGATTGCACTTTTTAACCGTTCAAACTGCATTTTAACAGTATCGGGATCGCTGTAATCAAACCCCTGCCTTTCTTGTTCCATCCACATCCCGGCACACACGGTAAGATTATGTTCTTCAGCAAACTTAAACGTTTTATCCCAGTCATTTACGCCCCAGGTGCGTATCGAATTTCCGCCATATTCTGCAACCATCTCAAAATGACTGCTTCCACCGGCACCTTTAATAAAATAAGGTTTTCCATCGCGGTACAGCTGATATCCATCACTCGTTTTTACTACTTCAACTTTTTTACCGGATACCCCGCTGCATGAAGAAAGCAAAATTAAGGCACCGGTAATTATCAGCTTGTAAAAAATTTTCATTTGATGCGTCCCAATATTAAAAATATCTATCATGTTAAATCAGGAAGTTTATTAATAAACACATTAAGCCGGCGTATTTTTGCATCTCTTGAAAAAACATGGTGGCTGTCTTCCCTGCTTAATGTATTACCCGCAACTTTGATTTTTCTATCCTGATAAAGTACCTCCATTGAGTTTTCATCTGCACTGTTGTAATAAACAACAGGAACCTGGCAAATAGTAAAGGCAAGCGAGCCTTTTTCAAGGGGCATTGTCTCTTTTTTACCATCCACTGTAATAAACTCAAAATCCGTAACATCAGTTAAAAATTCATCACTTTTTAAAAGAACAGGTGAAAAAGAAATTTGGCCGTTTTCCACAACAACACCCAATTCTCCAAATCTTGAAATAATATCTTCTTTTACCTGGCCCGTCATACCCGGCTGTTGCACACCTGCATGTCCGGGTGTATGCGAATATGGATCTGTGGGAAAAGCACCGTAGAGTTCAGGCGATTTTGTTACCCCAATGCCATAGCGTATTTCGTAATAATGAGCTTTAAGTCTGTTAATTAATGCGCTCTCTGCTCCATCTTTAACCGCTCTGAAATAATTTTCCTGAACGGCTAAAAGCAGTTTTGAAACCATGTGCCAGTATATTGAACCAAGACCTTCATATTTAAAGAACGTACCTGAACGGCCAGTAAAGCTCTGGTGGTCGAATATTTCTTCATACAGTTCAAGAATATAAGAAGATTCTTTTGTAACAAGGTCTTTCACATCCTGATCAGTGATAGCAGCGAGTGCGTTCTTAAGTACACCGGCATTACGGAATGCTCCATTAAAGTGATAGCCACCATTGGCATCTTTTATAATAATTGAAGAATCATTTTTTTCCGCAAGATTCTTCAGTAAAACCGACTTTTCCACTGCTTCACTTTTAATATTGTTTTTATCCGTAAACCGGGCAAGCGTCCGGTTCGGATACAAAATGTAAGTTGTCTGATCTTCGCGATATAACGGGCTTTTTCTTAGTGCATCAAGCAAGCCAACAACTTCGACTGGTCCAAGTACACCGCTGCTAAGAACGGCGACCTGCCCTTCAAGCATTTCATATAAATGACGGATGGAAACTGCAGATTTGGATATTTTTTTAACCAGGTTATAGGCATGAAATAATTTATCATCACGCTTATTAGCCTTAACAGAATGATCAATCCACTTTAAAGCAATTGAGCAGAATTCGGCTATCGATTCAGCCGGTTTTGTTACCTTTTTCCCGGAAAATTTCTTTTCATAGATAATTTCGCGATAGGCACTGCCGGCCAGCCCCAATGCATCCATTACCGTTTTTCGATCTGTATCAGAAATCGTACTTTTTAATACAGGCTGAAATCTGGCAAATGCATCGTTTACAGAATCAAGAAAATCCGCGACTTCGTGGGAAATTTCAAATCCTAAGTTTTTCTGCTCACTAAAAAGCTTGTGAAGAAAACTGAGATGACGGCGCATGTAGTATAATGTAACCATCGATATACCATTACCAACAAGGGCATTATTGGCATCATTCCACTCAGGGCGCTGGGTATTCATCCAGATGCCGCCTTCAGGGATAAAATTCGACAATTTAACAAGCAGCGGGACGAGTAACTTTTCACCTAAATTTACCAGGTATGCGGCTCCAGATTTATTATTAATCAACTGGCCATCCATTCCGCCGGCTGCGACTTTTTGTTTAACTTCATTCTCTGCATCAAAATCAAAATCAACTGTATTAAAAGGATCTTCCAGGATTTCTTCATAACTTTTGATGCGATATGGCACATTGGTATAAGTAAATATATTTTTACCTAACAACTCATGGATCTCACCGGGCCGGTATTTTTCAGATAATTCCAGCAATTTTAATAAATAAATGATCTGGTGGTCACCCCAGTATCCAATATATGCCCACGGATCACTGGGATCGAGAGTTTCCCAATCTGTACCGTTGCGATTTAAACGGTAAGGATTATACCCATCAGCACTGGATGCGTTAACAAATCGGGTAATCATCCCTGGAATGAATTCAGGAAAAGACATCGCCAGTGCTTCCCAATTTTGAAAAATATCCCGCCAGTTTCCTTCATAATTCAGATTTTTTGATCCGTCACTGCCCTTTATATCAATTGAAAAACGGTTCCATGGACGACTTGGATCGCCGTGTCTGCGGCTGAAGGTTAAAGGCAGATATTCATAGAAAAGACGTTCCAGGTTATTGTCGCCCTGTTTTATTACTTCTGTTTTGAGATCCTGATTTGAGATTTTTGGTGGTAATTGATTTAAAAAAGGTAGAATCTCATTTGTCAGTTTACGATTTGCTTTATTAAGAAATTTTACAAAGTCAGCACTTTCAATCATATACGCTTCGCTGAATATACCGCCACGCATTACATTAAAAAGGACATTGGAATAGTGCCGGGACGAGTATAGAAGATCAGCGGTTTGCTGTAATCCGTCACTGGCAGCAATAGTCTTAATAAGATTTTCGGTTCCGGTGGCAATATCTTTTTCAATTATATCAGCGATATGGTTATTTTGATCTGCAAGTAGTATTGATTTAATCTCATCTATATCTGCCGCATCTTTGTTAACATCTGCAACAATATACCAAACTGTCTCACTACCCGTCTGCAGCTCCATTTCCTTCTGAATAAAATAAGCGCCGCGTAACGCACGAATATCCGTTTCCTGTGTAACCTTTCCCTTCTGGCAAAAGATGGGCAACTGTTTCGACGAGATCAGAACAGAATCTGCCTTTATACCTGTGGACCAGACAACCGTACTTTTAAGTGCTTCACTTGGTTCGGCGCGATCAACCGGAATGGAACTTAAAGCATAGATCCCCAGGTTTGTATCTGTTTCCAGTTCACATTTTTTATATGCATCAACAAGGGTGCTGTATTCGTTCTGGAAACTGCGATCCACACCATGGGGAAGAATATTCTGTATACCATCTAAAATATTGATTTTCTGATTTTTATCTGATGCATTATGAATCGATGATTTTTTTATAAATCCAAATTTCTCACTATTCAGCCATGCATATCTGAACATAATCTGCAGATCAAGGTTGATTTCTTCAAAGATAAGTTTGTTCCCATAGATATTTTTATAACAGTTACGCTCAGTATTATATATACCGGCATAATTTTCAGAAAATGGTTCCCACAGCAAATATTTCTCATCCTGCTCTAACAGGATAATTGTTTTTGAACCCGTTATGGCCGCCGAATCCTTGATTTTATCATCCGTATAATAAGGGAACAAAGCATTCTCGGCATTTTTTCGTCCGGCGCTTAATGGGCCATTGCTCCAGATATACATCCAGTGATCTGAATCGCTGACGACGCTCATAAAAAAGGGAGCCATATGGTCAAAGTTGGAGATTTTATAATATTTCTCCCCTGCAACGGTTACATATTCGCCGCTGACTTTAAGCATTCTTTGCTGCAATTCAGATCTTCCTGCAAAAACCGGACGATCGCTCATACTTTATCAACCTTTCTTTTCTGTTTAATATTTTATTGAATTACCCGGCCGTTTCCTGCTGAAGTTTGCGGGCAGCAAGGTCTTTTTCTATTTCCACCATCTTGTTGTCATCAAGTTCATAGAAGAAGGCAAAAGCCATAGCCAGAACACTGCCAATTGCCGGAATAAAACTCATCATTAAACGAATCCCGGTTAGTGTTTCAATAGATTGCTGAATGTTAGGCTGGAAGTTAAACATTGCCAGCAGCCAACCCGCTATACCGCCGCCAAGCGCCATGCCAAATTTTTGAGCAAAAGTTGCTGCTGAAAAAATCAATCCGGTTGCACGACGTCCGTTTTTCCATTCGGAATAGTCTGCTGTGTCAGCATACATAGCCCATAACAACGGTGCCTGCGGGGCCATAACCAGTGAAATCAGAATATGAACCACAAATATCATTGCAATCTGTTCTTTGGGTATAAAATAGAACAGCATAGTCAGCACACTGGAAAGCCCCATTACATACAGGTATAATTTTTTCTTACCCAGTTTGCGGGACAGGACATCTGTTAATGCCACACCTACGATAACCCCAAGAGTTCCGGTAACCATAAACAATGATGTCATTAATTCATCACCGATATAATATTTGAAATAGTAAATGATTGTACCTATACGAATAATAACATAGCCAAGAGTAAAAATCCCCATAAACAACAGAATCATCCAGGGGCGATTATGAACCAGATCCTTAAGGTCGTTTTTAAGTGATGTCTGCTGATCTTTAGGCGGCTGAACACGTTCTTTTGTAGAAGCAAAAGTCAGATAAAAAAGTACACATGCCAATAGTCCAAAAACAATTAATGTATATTGAAAGCCTTTTGAAACGTCAACTTTACGAACAGTATAGCTCAGTTTATCTCCGTCAAGATCAGCAAACACGCCGGCAATATTTACCGTGTGTTCTTTAAAACCCTCCGCTAGCTCGATATTCTGGACTTTATGAAAGATCGCAGGCGGATCATTCTGATCAGAGTATGCTTTCACATAAAAACTGTCCGCTGCCATTCCACCCTTGTTATCAGTTGCTGTTAGAATTATCTGTGAGATGCCCGATTCCTGGAGCTGCAGGATAAGATTATTTTCTTCTATTTCTGCACTGATCGCAGCCAAATTGGAAGATGTTACATTGTAAGTTAATTCATCACCATTGGGATCGGTAAACAATCCTGCCAATGTGAATTTTTCTTCCTTATCACTTACATTGAAGGATGTATCACGTAATGCAATTGTTGCTTCGGGTGGTAAATTGCCTTTTGCATAAACGGAAACTTTAAATTTGCTGCTTTTACGACCAATATTTCCATCAACAGCGGCTAAATCTATATCGGCAGAACCGATTGCTTTTTCCTGCAAGGTCAGTTTTGTTCCGGAAATACTTGCCAGAATCACGTCCGCATTACTGCTCGAGACTTCATAAGCCAATTCACTTCCATCCAGGTCGCTGAAAACATTTGAAAAATCTATATCCCAACTTCCAAATCCTTCTTCCAGAACCATATTATCTATAGGATTGTCAACACTTGGCGGTTGTTCACCATTGCGGTTTATCTTTACAAGGAATTCGTTACTGGTCGTATTTGTACCGTCACTGGCTTCAAGAATAATACGTGATGCACTGTTATTAACTTCCTGGATGATGAGTTTATCATTGGCAAGTGTAAATCCCTGGTCATCATTTCCAAGGTAGTTAACCAGCGGAAGGGTGGCCCCCTGAACAATAAAGGCACCTGCAAAAGCAAGTACAAACCGGTAAGTGGATGCACTTGTTCGCTGCTTTGAATCCGGGGATAAAACACCTAACAGAGCCGAATAAGGAATATTTATAGCTGTGTAGGCCATCATCATAAGGGTATAAGTGACATAAGCATAAATTATTTTACCCTGCATATCCAGATCCGGTGTTGTAAACATAAGCACACCGACAACAGCCAAAGGAACCATAATCCAGATAAGATAAGGTCTGAATTTTCCCCAGCGTGTATTTGTTCTGTCAGCGATAATACCCATCATGGGGTCATTTACCGCATCCCAGAAACGGGAAAGCAGGAACAGGGTCCCGGTAACTGCCGCAGGTATTCCGAAGACATCGGTGTAATAAAACAGTAAAAAGTTAATATACATCTGGAAATACAGATTAGACGCCGTATCTCCTAAGCCATAGCCAATTTTTTCTTTTACTGTCAGCGTATGGTTTGTACTCATTTTTCCTCCTTAAAACCGTTGCCGGGATAGTTATTAATGAATGATGATTGTCTGAAGTGCGCTTCCCGGGATAGTACATTCAATTGATTTTTCATTCACTTCAACAAAAAATTTAATTTGCTCGTTTTCCTGGTTTAAAACTTCCAGGACTATTGAATTGTCTTTATTAAGAACAGCTGTGGCCATCAGTTTGTCAATATCTGTTTCCAGACCAATCCGGTACGCTCCGGGTCTTATATATTTACTGAAATGACTTAACGTGTAATATAAGGGAGTATAATAAACTTCATTACTCTCAGGACGGGCAATGACCGGAGCAATACACCAGTTATTAGCATGATTAGGACCGCCTTTATCATCAAGTACCAGGTTCCAGTCAATCCACCCGCAAAGCCAGCTGTTCAATCCACCGATAATGTCGCGCGCATAGCGGAAAACAGGCGCATATTTTGGATGCAGATGTTTATCTTTTTCAGGTGCCCAGTCATATCCCCAATCGGTGGCTTCTTTTTTCCAGTACCAGGCATCATCCTGCCATACCGGGATTTCAGCATCAATACAGCCTTCACTATGCAGCAAAGCCTTATCGGGATGCATCTGATGGACCTTATTTAAAACTTCCGGATACCAATCATAAGTGCTGCTGTACCAGTGCACCGCAGTGCCCCAGACAAATCCTGCCGCTTCAGGATCATTTAATATTGAAGTTGCCCATTCTTCAAGATGATCGCGGTTCTGATCAAAAATCATAATTTTTGTATCAAGTTCATCATGCTCAAATTGCGGACCAAGATTATATTTAATAAAAGTTGCCATTTGTTCCGGTGTGTAAATCATACTTTCCCACTGGCCGCCATTACCCATTGGCTCGTTTTCTACAGTGACAGCCCAGACCGGAATCCCTTTTGCTTTATATGCATGTATGTATTTCGAAAAATATAACGCCCAGGTCGGATAAAATTCTGTTTTAAGGTAACCATCATTCCAGGCATTATTATCTTTCATCCATGGTGGCGCTGTCCATGGCGAAGCAACCAGTTTAAATTCTGCTCCTTCGACAGCCATAGCATCTTTAATCAATGGAATGAGATCATCTTCATCTTCGCTGACAGAAAAGCTTTCAAGAAATGTATCGTTTTCAACAGTCGTGTAGGCATAATTTGAAAGTGAAAAATCACAGCTGTTGATATGAGTGCGTGTTAATGAATATCCTGCTTTTTCCGGACTAAAATAGGCTTGAAGAACTTCCGTTCGTTTTCCTGCACTTAGCTTGCCTAAAACACTTGCAGTAGCTTCTGTGAAGGAGCCGCCGATACCAACAATTTCCTGGAATTTTAGACCGGGATCTATTTTGATAAAAGAAGTATTGTATCTATTTCCAGCCTGCAGCTGGCTTTTTCCAAGATTTTTTAACAGGTCACCTGAAGCACTGCTTTGAATAATTTGAGCTTGTGAAAAAACTTCTGGTTTTTCTTCGCCGCACGAGGCTATCAGCAGGATTACCAGTGATAAAAAAGCTCCGGCGTTGAGCAGCACATTTCTGAAATTTTTTTGATTTTTAGATTTCATAAGACTACCAGTATTGATGAACTAAGGATTTAAGATTTAAATCATACAAATTTTTAACAGTAAGCATTTCCTGATCGCTGAGAGCGGGAAGATCGGAAGCGGCTGCATTTTGCACAACCTGCTCTGAACTTTTTGCACCGGGAATGGCGCAGGTTACTGCCTTGTGCATAAGAATCCAGCGCATTGCAAATTGTGCTAAACTGCTGCCCGGAGGGCAGATTTTTTTCAATTCTTCAACAACTTCAAGCCCTTTGCCATATTCCACTCCTGAGAAAGTCTCTCCCCTGTCAAAAGCTTCACCATTCCGGTTAAAATGCCTGTGATCATCTTTTTCAAAAGTTGATTCTGCTTTGAGTTTTCCTGTCAGCATACCCGATGCTAATGGCACCCGTGCAAGAATTCCGACTTTTTTCTTCAACGCCTGGTGAAAAAACAATTCTGCAGGTCTTTGACGGAACATATTAAAAATAATCTGAATACTTTGGACATTCGGAAATTCGATTGCCTTAAGCGCTTCTTCAACCCGTTCAACACTGACACCATAAAAACGGATTTTTCCCTGTTTAACCAGATTATCCAGTACGGCAAAAACTTCGGGCTGATAATAAACATCCGTTGGCGGACAATGTAACTGCAGCAAATCCAGAGCTTCGACTTTGAGATTTTTTAAACTTCTTTCAACAAAGTTTGTCAAATTTTCACTATTATAACCGGCTGCTGTGTGCGGATTAAGCCGGCGGCCTGCTTTCGTGGCTACTTTTATTTTATCACCATACCCGAGTTTTATTTCTGATATAAGTCGCTCACTATGCCCGTCGCCATACACGTCTGCCGTATCAAAAAAATTAACACCCTGTTCAACGGCTTTATGAAGCGCGGCTATCGACTCTTTATCATCCACTTTGCCCCAGGTTCCACCGATTGCCCACGCACCAAAACTTATAGTTGAAACTTTCCATCCGGTTCGGCCCAGCTCCCGGTATTGCATATTTTTTCCTTCGTTTTAACGTTCCAGAATTTCTTCAATTTTGAGCATTTGTTCTTCTGACAAACTACCATATTCCATAGCACGGGCATTCTCTTCCACCTGCTTAACATTCTTAAAACCAGGTATAGGAATCGTTTTACTGCTGCGTCCCCATAACCAGCCCAATGCTCCCTGCACCAGGCTGCGTCCGTCTATGGTTAATATCTGCCTTAAGCTTTCAACCTTTTCCAGCCATTCATCAGCTGCACGTCCTTTCTGGAAATACTTCATCCAGACCGGACTCTTTAGTCCGCGAACATCATCCACACCAAGCTGAGAATTTTTATTATATTTTCCTGTTAACAGCCCCATTGCCAGAGGGCCACGGTTTATACTGGCAAGATTTTTTTCAGTACAAAAATCAAGAACAGCGTTATTATCATCCAGGACATTTAACTGGTGCTGCACAGCGGTGCAATGCTCACCCTGCTCAAAAACCTGGGCACGTTCCCTGAAATCAGTACTCCAGCCATAAAACCGTATTTTACCAGATTGAACCAGACTCTCCAGCGTGTCACGCACTTCCCCAGCTTTATCCGGATCAAAATCATTCAGATGAAACTGGTAAAGATCAATATAATCCGTATTCAGGCGTTTCAGGGAAGCATCACAGGCATTAAGAATGTAATCCGGTGATGCATTGTTGCCGGTAATTTGTTTTGTTTCTTCATCAAAAACGTTACCAAATTTTGTAGCAATAATTACATTTTTACGTTCACTATGCAAAGCTTTTCCGATAACCCGTTCACTATGTCCGGCCCCATAAACATCTGCCGTGTCAAAAAAATTAATACCAAAGTCAAGAGCACAGTGAATGGCTTTTACAGATTCACTATCATCCACTTTGCTCCATCCAAGCGCATCTTTTCCTTCCCAGAAGGGGCCACCGATTGCCCAACAACCCATTCCCATGGCCGAGACTTCTAAACCGCTTCGTCCTAGTTTTCTTTGCATTTTTTGATTCACCTGATCTTAGTCAATAAAAATATCAATGGTGTCATTAATTGTATTTACTATTTTAAAATCAGCCGTTAGGCGAATATCCCGGGATGAGCTGCCTGCATGAACTTTAAAAACCCCGGGTTCTGTTTTCCATTGCATGTCCATTTCATCAAAAAATGCAAATGCGCTGGCATTGAGTTTAAAGTTCAAATTTTTGATTTCATTTGGTTGCAGGTAAATTTTTTCAAAAGCCTTTAATTCTTTAACAGGGCGAATTAGTGAGCTTTCTATATCCTGAACATATAATTGAACCGTTTCATAACCTGGCTGATTGCCTGAGTTTTTCACAGTAAGTGAAACCTGCACTCCTGCGCCTTCTCCGATCTTAGCCTTGCTTAATTTCAGATCGCTATATTCAAAAGTGCTGTAAGAAAGTCCGTGTCCAAATGGAAATAACGGGTCGATATTTTTGGTGTCAAACCAACGATATCCGACAAGGATATCTTCGCTATATTCAGACTGTAAATCTCTGCCTGGATAAGTCCCAAGCGTGTGAGCCGGAGAGTCTTCTAAAGTGTTTGGGAAGGTGAAGGTTAGCTTTCCTGATGGGTTTACATCACCAAAAAGAATATCTGCGAAAACATTTCCTGCTTCCATTCCCGCGTACCACCCCTGGAGAATCGACGGTACCTTTTCATGCCAGGGCATTTCGACAGGAGAACCGCTTATTAACACTACTACTGTATTTGGATTTACTTCGCTGATTTCTTTGATAAGGATGTCCTGCTCATAGGGCAGCACCATATCCTTGCGATCGATACCTTCAGTATCAAAATCATGATTTAACCCGGCAAAAACAATAACTACTTCTGATTTTGCAGCGGCAGAGACTGCTTCCTGCCTTAATTTTTGGGCTTCTTCAGGATTAAAAGAATTAAGCACGCCCTTATCCCAGGTAAACTTGCTGGTTTTTTTATAACCCAGGGAAAATTCTATTTTTGTATTGGCTGTGATTTTATTTTTTAAACCTTCAAGCGGGGTAATTTCATACAACGCTTTTAAACCGGAACTCCCCCCTCCGGCAGCATGTTTTCGGGTAGCGTTGTCTCCTATAACTGCAATTGATTTGATCTTTTTTATATTAAGCGGGAGTAAATTATTATCATTTTTGAGCAGAACAACTGCTTCTTCCGCAACAGCCCGGGCAACATCAAAATGTTCTTTGGTAACAAACGATCCAGCTGCTCTGTCTTCCTTAAAAACCCCGGATTTAAACATAACCTTCAGAATTCTGCGCACTTTATCATCAATAGTTTTTTCAGAGACTTCTCCCTTCTGCACAGCATCCATTAGCGGATCGGCAAAATAAAACTCATTATATGGTTTATTTGTACCCATCTCGATATCTAAACCGGCATTTGCAGCCGAAACAGTTGAGTGTGTTCCGGCCCAATCCGAGATAACGATACCCGAAAATTTCCATTCACCTTTAAGAATATCATTTAGCAGGTAAGAATTTTCTGAACACCAAAAACCACGAACTTTATTATACGCCGACATAACTGTCAAAACTTCAGCATCTCTAACCGCGGCTTCATATCCGGGCAGATAAATTTCTCTTAAGGCACGTTCAGATAATTTTGCATTTATCTGATTTCGTTCAAATTCCTGGTTATTTAGAGCATAATGTTTGAGACAGGCAGCAACATCCTGTTCCTGCACTCCTTTTATATAAGGAACAACCATTCGTGTAACCAGGTAAGGATCTTCGCCCATGTATTCGAAGTTCCTGCCACACAGGGGTGTCCGCATAATATTTATGCCGGGTCCAAGAATAATATCTTTTTTGCGGGCACGCGCTTCCTGGCCAAGGGCCTGACCAAATCGATAGGCCAAATCCGGATTCCATGTTGCAGAAAGGGCTGTTCCCGTCGGAAAATAACTTGATGAATCATTCGTCCACCCGGCAGGTTCCCATGAATGCGGTTTTATTTCTTCCCGAACACCATGCGGCCCATCGGACATCATCAGATCAGGTATGCCAAGACGCTGCACACCAGCCGTTGAAAATTTTGTATTGCCATGTGTCATTCCAATTTTTTCTTCAAGAGTCATCCGGCTCAGTAAAGAATCAATTTTTTGATCAACAGACAAATTTTGATGATTTACAAGTAAGTGCTGACCTGAACATGCCAACAGGAAAAAAAGTAAAACAACGGTGGGAACTTTTATAAATCGCATTAGTCGTTCTCGCTTGTATTCAGATTATATTTATTACAGATTATTTTTACTTCATGGCCACACACACTATTCAATGAACAATTTTTACAAAGCGAATTGTGCCAGGCGTTGCGGAAAGAAGCCCCGTGGTTTAAAATCCACCAGATAACAAAATCCGTTCCCGGATCGGCTTTTCTGCGGATACCTTCGTTCCACTTTTCGATTTCAATTTTCTTTCTCTGGGCAATCATATATTCTAGCATAAAATCTCGGAAATAATATTTGGTACTATTCTAATTCAAAGAAAGCTGTAAGTTCAGCGTTCGAGTTGCCACCAATCCAAACCTGAAACTGCCCAGGTTCGGTTACTTTTTTCATTTGACGATTATGAAATGCAAGGTCTTGTGACTTAAGTTCAAACTGAATGTTTAGAGTTTCGCCCTTCCTGATAAACACACGTCGGAAACCCTTCAATTCACGCACCGGACGGGTTCTGTCAGCATACAGATCGCGGACATAGAGCTGCGCGACTTCAACAGCATCGTAGTCTCCTGAATTTTTCACATCAACAGAAATCTGAACCGGATTGTCCATTTTTACCCTCGTTTCAACAAGTTTAAGATTACTGTAATCAAACATTGTATACGAGAGCCCATAACCAAACGGAAACAAAGGCTCAAACCCTTCATCAAGATAGTGTGATGTGTTACCAATGGATAACTGCGCCGCATCTGCCGGTATATCGTCTATTTTTTCCCAGGATTTGCTGGTAGCCGGTTTGCCGGTATTCTTGTGCGCATAATACATCGGTATCTGCCCGACATGTGTGGGAAAAGTGACCGGCAACTTCCCTGATGGTATTTCTTTTCCAAAAAGGATATCACTAATAGCCGGGCCTGCCATTGTTCCCGGATGCCAGGCGTATATGACTGCGTCCGTCGTATTAACAATATTTCGAATGGTTAGTGGACGACCGGCAAGAATAACAGTAACAAAAGGTTTCCCTGTTGCGGCAAGTTCTGCAGCCAGCAATTCCTGCGCTCCGGGCAGATTGATATCAGCACGACAATGTGATTCGCCCGACAGAATAGCTTCTTCCCCTAGAAACAGCAGAATAATATCAGATCTTTTTGCTGCTTCAAGTGCTTCCGAAAAACCACTTGTATCCTTGCTGCGGCTGTTTTCCAGCCCCTTTGCGAAGTGGACAACAGCTTTTCCGGATGTTTGTTCTTTTATAGCCTGTAAAGGGGTAACCGAATGTTTTTTATCCCCATCAAAAACCCATGTACCAAGCTGGTCATGGGGAGCATCTGCCAGCGGTCCGATAACAGCAATGTCTTTTAAGCCGGATCTCAATGGCAGGATATTTTTATCATTTTTCAGAAGGACAAGACTTTGTAATGCTGCATTTTTAGCTACTGCCCGGTGCTCATCATTAACCCATTCAGGAAAATTGGACGGATCTGTCTGAGCATTACTGAATAAGCCAAGCCGGAATTTTACATTCAGGATAGCCCGAACAGAATCATCAATCTGCTGTTGTGTTATAACACCTTCGCTTAATAATTCTTCAATATGGTCTGCGTATGAAGTGCTGACCATTTCCATATCAACCCCGGCTTTTACAGCCTGGGCTGCTGCAGCTTTATTGTTTGGCGTATGTCCGTGAACAACCTGCTGTGTAACAGATTCATAATCGCTGACAACAAAACCCTTGTAATTCCATTCATCACGTAAAATCTGTCGTGTCAGGAATTCGTTTCCGGTTGCCGGTACACCGTTTATCTCATTAAATGCCGACATAAATGTAGCAACATCATTATCAACACAGGCTTTAAATGGCGGCAGATATACATCGCGCAGTTCATTTTCAGGAACAGTTACCGTGTTATAATCACGGCCGCCTTCCGCAGCCCCGTATGCAGCAAAATGCTTGGCACAAGCGGCAATATTTCCTTTTGATCCCAGGTCACCCTGAAAGCCACTGACCATCGCCGGACCTAAGACCGCTGTTAAAAACGGATCTTCCCCCAAACATTCGGCAATGCGACCCCAGCGTGGATCACGCGTAATATCAATCATGGGTGCAAATGTCCAGTTGATTCCACTTGAACGCGCTTCAATTGCAGCCATCCGGGCGCCTTCTTTGATAATTTCAGGATTAAATGATGCCGCCTGACCAAGCGGAATTGGCAAAATTGTTTTAAAACCGTGGATTACATCGCGGCCAATAAGAAGCGGTATTCCTAATCGACTCTCTTCAACTGCAATACGCTGTATTTCATTTATTTTATGCAGATTAACTTCATTAAGGACAGAACCGACCAGACCTTTTCTTATTTTTTCTTTAAACTCTTCGCTGATTTCACCATCCATACCATTAAATTGAGACATCTGTCCGATTTTTTCTGCCAGAGTCATTTTTGCTATAAGTTGTTCAATTTGCATGGTATAAATGTTTTTTCCGGGCCTGAAGGTTTCGATAATTTATTTGATCAGTAACATTTTACGCGTTTCAGAGAAGACATCTTTACTGCCCGCAACAGTTAATCTGTAATAATAAACACCACTCGCTAAGGAGCTGCCATTGAAGGTTACAGCATGCTGCCCTTTTACCATTTTCTGTGTTGTAAGATTTTTGATAAGCTGTCCGGCAGTATTAAAAATATCAATTTGCACATTGGCATTTTCAGCAAGGTAAAACTCTATTTTTGTCAGCGGATTAAATGGATTGGGATAATTCTGCTTTAACTTTGTCGGCAGGGGGCTTATAATATCCTTATCTGCTATTGATGTGGCAACCGGATTAATAATAATAGCATTAATCACCGGGTGTTGTGTCCAGTTAGTAAAATAAAAAGTCAGGATGCCGTCATCGACACGGATATTTTCAAAATTATAAGTTAAAGCGGAATTAATTCCTGCCTGTGCAAAAACATCAAGATTCTCTATAACGGTAGAATCTTCAATCAAAACATTAAAAATGCGCTTACCCGCTTCTTCATATTTTACTTCTGCAAACTGCAGTTCAATATTATAAGCACCATTTGGTACACGAACATTATAGTGCACAACTTCTTCCAACTGTGCCTTAAACAGGGAATCATCTTCGGAATTGGCTGCATCTACAGCCGGGTAACTGTTTTCGTAACCATCCATATGTCCGTATTCTACTGTTGGCCCCCATACCTGGTCCGGTAAAAAGTCTTTATAGTGGAAATTTGCTCCCGTGTTTATTTTAACAGGGAAAGAAAGCGGGGTGGCTTTAATAATCGAAGCTGAATCGAAAAGTTTGGTATTTACAGGATCTGCCATGTCCGACAGATTAAAAACCACGATATTGTATGCCTGGGCTGTGTCAGGCTCCGAGACATTAATTTCCACTCCGCGTAAATTATCCCATGGTTTTACACTCTTAATTTTCAGACCGGGAATGGAATAATTCGCACTATTACTGATGGATAGTTCGGTTACTTTTTCGCTAAAAGCTACAGATATTGTTGAATCTGTTAACCGTGCCCATTGGATCGTAGGGTTTACTTCATCTGTATATCCAAGATGATCTGCATCTGTTAAACATAGAATCATTAAACCGTCTTTAAAAACAACATTATCCGGAGAAAAGGTTATTCTGTTTCCGCCAAATGTATGTGAAGCTTTTTCCCATTTTTCCTGGTCCCATTCTTCAAAATCATCCTTCCAGCTAAAGGTAAAATTATTATCCGTTCCATAATTACCTTCGCCAGGAGTGTAATCGTAGTAAGTCACCCAATCGTATTTTGCAAAAAACGGTAGAAGCTCCGGGTTCCATTCACCTACCCAGGGCACCCATTCTGCAGCCCAGATATTCATCATAATTTTCTGGCCAAACACCAGGGTTGAAATATGTTCACCAGTCTGACGATAAACTTCTTTACCATCAACAAACCAGGCTACGTAATCCGGAGTCCATTCAAACCCATATTCATGGAAATCTTCTGCCGGATCAAAATCGAGTTTTGTATGACTATTATATGTAAACTGACGCGGAACAATCGTGGTAGTTTGAATATCATCTGAGTAACGGCCCAGTATTTCAATATCAATTTCATTCCATTCACTACAGCATTTCTCAAAATCATTATATGTGAAAAATGTCGATAGAACGCTGGTACCGCGGGCTACTTTGTACTTTACTTCGAAGCGGCCATATGTGAAACTGTCAATAGTTCGAAGTTCTCCCCCGAAATAGTTTTGAGCATATAGAATATTAAATCCAAACAGGAAAAGTAAAAAAACAACAGGAAGTTTCATTTTGGTTGTCCTTCCATTTTATTACCATAATCCAGTCTATTATGCGTTGTAAGCTGCGGAAATTCCGGTACAACAACTGGAAAAGGTACATTGCGCTGGATTACAAACATATCAACAGCCGTAAGTTTAATTTTTTCGAACTGGTCTGTATCTATAAAAATCTGATCTGCATATTTTTGCCTGAGTGAATCCAGGTAAGGATCAAAATAGCTTGTAACCAGTTGATAAGGTGTTTCGTTATTAGAAGGAATATCTTTCAGGAATTTCTGCCGCTGATACAGGGCTAATAAATTGTCTTCCCACATATTTACATTGCGTTCAACCAGTGGATTTTCATCAAAGCCTTTATCATAAGCATCCGCGGTAATATATTTATCACGGATCAGGTCGGCTACAGCCATACGGAATTCATTACTAAATTCAGATTTGGCCATTTTGCGATTTCTGAAAACCAACGGATGTACCTTCACTTCTTCTTCAAATCTTCTAACTGTCCAGGTTTCTCCGTCAACAGTAAGCAATGTTTTATCAAGAATCTGTTCAAGTTTAGCCGCATTGTCATTCAGATACATTTCATTATTATCTTTATTCCAGAACTTTTTATTAAAAGCATTTTCCCGGTCTTTGCTGCTTTTAAAATAATCCGGACCAATAATTTCAACAAACTTTTCAAACGTTTCCGGATTAAACTGGATTTTTTTCCCATGCATCAATTCAGCCACCCATGCAGCATATATGTCACGGGAAAGTACTTCCGTTGTCAGTTCACGAACATCTTTTTCAACCTGATTTGCCCTTGTTTCACCGATAACCGGGTTACGTATCCAACCGTTTACTTTAATTAAAACATTTTGATTTTTATCAGTATTTAGTGGTCCGATAACCTGTTCATCTGTTACATCATTCATGAAAAGCGCTTTATATATGGCATCATCAACAGGGGTATTCAGATCAATCTTTTGTTCTTCAATTTCATGTTCCGTGGCTGCAGTAAACTCATCAAGCAAAGCATCGAAAGTGGTTTTGTTTTCTTTTAAATCTTCTCTGATGCGTTGTGCCAGCTCATCATTGTTGATAGGGATCATCCGGACAGAATAGGTTCTTTCAGCCATTTTATATGCTGTATTAAGATCCTTATCGGAGAGTTTAACCTGCTGAACAGCAGTTTTATTGAAGTGAACCTGACGCATGGCTTGTTCTTTACGACCTTTAAGATAAGCCTGCACTTCAGAATTTTGCATAAGCTCATCTGCCGGACCGGCTTCCAGGGCCATTATTTTTTCTGCAATCAGGGAGTTTAAAACAATCTTCTGATGAATATAATTGTCATTTCGGCACCAAATCGGCCGGATCGTATACTCTGCGCGACGAATAAGCTCATTCTTAGAAATTGTCTTATCTGCAACACGTGCAATAATTGTTTCGTTTACTTCTTCCGTTTTACGTGAACAGGATGTTATAAATATCAAAAAGAGCAGAATGAGCTTTATTGTCGAACGCATTTAACAATTGTATTCCTTTTTAATGATTAGATGGATTTAGAATAAAAATCCGATTGAATAACTGTGCACTTTACCCAAAATACCTACATCACGGTAGGCATAGTCCAGTTTAAGCGCTATGTTACCCATAATGTATTTCTCAATCCCACCGCCAAATGCCAGGCCAAATTCTGCGGCATTTTTATCGAGGAATAATCCTTTATAACCGGCACGCAACATAAACTTGCCAATTGCAGGATCAGAAAATTCATATTCCCCGCCGACATTTACAGATTCAGCATTGTTATTTGGATGCAGTGCATCTGTGGCAATCGTAATACGATGTTTTTCTGTTTTCATGGCATTGATTGCAATACCCAGGCGGAAGATGAGCGGTAACTCCCACTCATTGGGATCATACTTTCCGCGAACATCACCAAAGTTGCCATCTTCATTAGGTAAAGGATCAATAGCCTGTAACAGATCGATTCCATCAAACTTCATGCGGGTACCATAATTTGAGATACTCATGGCAATACGCATACCGTCTTCACGATTATCTGTGGGTGAGAAAAAGGATGTGTTTAAAGTAACACCCAGGTCCACAGCAACGGCACTGGCGCTCATATGCCAGATATTAGATCCGACATATTTTGCAGCTAATCCAAATCCGAACCAATTTGTGATTGCCCGGCCATAACCAAGGCTAAAAGCATAGTCACTGGCTGAGAACTGTTCACCTGTTCCTTCCTGAAAATCAACCGTAGTAACATCCATCTGACCATAGTCCATAAACGTAAAGCTGAGTGCAAGTGTACCAATATCAGGAACGACAATTCCCGCAGCCGCAAAGGATGTGTTTATATCAACAATCCAGGGCTGGATGACAAACTGGGCTTCACTTTGTTCCATGAATGCCAGGCCTGCAGGATTCCAATAGATAGCACTGATATCTCTGGCCATTGTTACATAGGCATCACCCATAGCAGCACCGGCGCTTCCAAATCCGATTTCCAGAAAGGAAGCCGTTGTTGTTCCTACTCTGTAAGGCCTGTTTTGTGCCTGCAGCAGGAAGGGTAAAATAAGTAGCAGAATGATATATTTTATCTTCATTGTCTTACCTTTAATCTTTAATTATTTAACAATGGCAAATTTACCAAGCTTTGTGTCACCGGTGCGTTCCGCTTTTATATGGAATATATAAATACCGGCAGCAACTTCCAGACCTTCGCTCGTTAACAAATCCCAATAGGCAATGCCATTATCATTGCTGTTTTGTACATCTACCTGATCCACAAGCAAACCACTAACTGTAAAGATTTTTATGGTACACTCAGCAGGTAAATGTGTAAACATAATGCGTCTGCGCTGATTCAGATAAGGATTGGAAACAGCTTCTTCAAGTGAATTTGTTGCGATATAAGGATTTGGAACAACTTTTATATCACTCATCGAGCTTGAAATTTCCTGCAGATTTTGCTCACCTTCCGGTTTAATTGTAAAGAGAATAGAATCTGTAATCCAGAAAGGTCTCTGATAGGTGATATGATAAACATCACCTGCTTTTGGAAGCTGCGAACTATCTTCCGCTGCCAGAAAATCCAAAGCAAACACAGTTTCCGAATAGCGGTTGCTGTTATTGATCGGGGCAACTATTAAACGATCCTTAAGCGGATTATATACTCCGTTCAGATCCAGATCGTGAGCAACTATTTCCAGAGTATCCCCGAAAAGGCTGTTCACGATGTAGAAATTATACGGTTGTTTAAACAGAAGCTGGCGACGATCAATACGCGTACCTGTTTCATCTCTGAGCGCAGCAGTTGATGTCTTTGCAACATATGCAGAATCATTATCTGTAAAAATAATGTCATAATCCCAGGGGAAATAAGCTTGTTCTGCAACTGCAGGACTTACATTCATTGGAGAAGAGCCTTTAACCCAACCGGAGTTCGAATAATCATAACTGGCACGTTCAAGACCAACATTGATATTCAAGCGCATTCCGTCAAAAACGTCAGTACTGAACTCTTCAAGATTTAATCTTGCATAACGTAATGTATCTCCTGCATCCGGATTTACATTTACAACTTCTTCAATATTGTTAAAAGCAAAAGATTCGATTGTTTCACTGTATGCCAGACGGTTGTTGTCCGTTTTATCATACACGTAAAAGCTGCTTGGCGTATAGATCAGACCATTATCGATATCCTGGATGTAATCAAGCCTTTTAGGATTATTAGTTACGGATTGTTCAAAACTTGGAATTGTATCAATCCCAAACTTCACAACGTACGTGTGATTCGGAAGTAAGGCATTATTCGCAAGAATTTCTGCTTCAACGCTACCAACGCTAATTGTTTTGCTTTCCTGGTCACCAACACTCGGCGGTTCATATCCGGATGCTGATGGGCGCGGAATAACAACCTGCACATTCTGGCCCTGAGAACGGATATTTTCCTGCTCGTCAAGGTCAACAATAATTGTGTTTTCTGAAGGTGCAATTCCGGGACCAATATCAGGAGCACCATAATCGTAAGCTACAAGTGCATAATAATAGGTGCGTCCGTTTTCTACTTCTTCATCCTTATAATAGTGCACAAGTCCGTTATCAGTACCAAGATTATAGGATGCGCCGTTTACAAGACCAAAATCCGTAAAGCCAGTACGGCCATCAATAATATCGCACTGGAAAATCGGTTTTTTAATGAAAGGTGTTCCATAACCGTCAGTAATCAGTTCTGAATCAGAAAAGCGTTTATCAGTTGCACGGTAAAGTTTATACCCTTCAAAATCATTAACATTACCCACAAAAGGATCACGTGTTTTTGTATCTGAAATATTATCCCAGGTAAGAACCACATATCCATCTCCCGGTGTGGCACTCAGGGTTGGCATGCGCGGCGGCTGGGCAAAACGGTAATCGGATTCATAGATAACCTGGACAATACGTTTTTGCTCATATAAAGCCGGTGCTGTGTGAGCACTCGATTTTAAGCCGGCCAGATCATCATATGCATGTAACTCTGACATTGAGATGCGTTCTTCTCTTCCCTGGAAAAGCGGGAAAGGACCCGAAGCAAATGTTTCAATCAGGTTGGAAATATTTCCAAGAAATTCAATTGTTGAATCCTGCCCAATCAGTTCCCACATCGACTGATCCCCGCGGAACCAACGGTAACTTGAAGAATGGCTTGGAACAGGAAACAATCTGAAAGAAGTTAAACCAATCATATCCGATTCTGAAACGTCGGTTGTTGCAAAATTGGGCTCACTACCGATACCGGCAATATAATCAGGACGGTGATTACCTTCCGTTCCGTCAATATCCGGACCGGTATAATTAATTTCCAATGGACCTACACCATCCACACCAATATCATCATTAGCGGATTCGCCGCTTTCAGCAACCCACTCCCCACTGGCATCATCAAAATAGGCATAGGCAAAGTTAGGCGTTCCTTTTTCAACACCATCCTGCCAATCCTGATCTTCATCAGCATCCCAGTGTTCTTTTAAATCTGCCAGTTTGTAGTTATAGAATTTTAAAAACTGATCCAGATTGGAAATACCTTCGGTTGGGCCAACAAGAGTGGTCGCTTCATTGTCTCGCTGTTCATCCGTCAAACCGTCTTCATCATTATCAATACGGTCATACGGAATTCCGGGGCTTTCAAGATAAGCAAATCCCATCGTTCCGGTGCGCAAGCCACCACGTCCAACACCATCATTATCCCAGGAATAAGCCATATCGATTGTACGGTCAAAATAACCAATTTCATCATCCGACTCACCACCGATACCATTATCAACCCAGTAACCAAAGGCTACCTTAGGCAAGCTGTAGTCAGATATATTCGCGATACTGTATTCCCAGAAAATGGCGTCACGTGCCTGCGGATTATTCCACTGGAAACCGCGCTGAGAAACGCGAATACCAATACCGCCCCAGGGTAATCCGGGTTGCAGCGTATTGTCATCATCAATAAAGACACCCGGGCGCGGATAATATTTAACCTTATCTTCAAACCCAAGATATTCCTGATCCTGTGCATCATTGGCAACAAAATAGGTTTCCAGATCCGCATATATTACACCGCGTCCAAAACGTCCATTCCACTCATCCGGCCATTTTGTTGATTTTCCCACTGACGGCCAACCGCCTTTAGGCCAGCTGTTCGGGATATTGCTCATTGCAGGATAATCATTTGAAGGATCATCATTAAAATATCCGAAAACCGGATGTATTCCCCATTTGATTGTTCCGGTTGGATCTGTATCCATTTCTTCACGATAGCTGGTTTGCAGGAAATATAAAGTATCAAGATCGTCTCTTGCTGCGATTTCCAGCGAATCAGTAATCGGAATATGGATAATTGAATCATTGCCGTTCATATCTTTAACTACAACAGTATCAACAAAAACCTGTGCACCAATCAGCAAACCGATACCATCAAGCATCCGCACACCATCATCGTTATTCGGCCAGCGCGACCATAAAGGCGGACCAACGCCACTGACCCATTTCGAGAGTTCCGTTGTGTTCTGGAAATAAAGGAATACACGGTTCCCTGTCATATAACCTTCTCTTCTCGCTGCTTCATCACCTGCGGGATCATCCGGGCCTTCGTAAATTTTACCCTGGGCAAGAAGCATACTAGCTGCGAACAGAAGCATCAGAAGTGTATGTAACCATTTCATTTTATAGACCTTAAACGTTAATATTGACAACATTTAAAATATCTTTCCTAATTAAAAAATAACTCCCAGCCCAAGTTTTACATAACGCGGAGCTGAGTATTGTGACGGATTCCTGAACTGATCAAAATAATCATTAAAATCCTGACGATGTGCTTCACGATCAGCTTCATCAGGTATAATAGTATTTGCACGACCGGTAGAACCGTACACCGCTACTTCATTAAGCTCATCCAGCAGGTTGAAAACACTTAGATTAAGCTGAAGTGTAACACCATCGTTCAGCTGCCATTTGTAAAAACTGTTCAGGTCAACACTGAAACGCGAAGGCCGATAGTCATTGTTCGGCGGAAGATTAATATCAACCAGCGGATTAAGTGCAATCGGAGACCAGGTATACGGTGCACCCGAATCATAATATCCTGTTAAGGTTGCACCCCAGGCCGGCTTATAATAACCCAATGTTGCATTTAGAGTATGGCGCTGATCCCAGCTCATCACAATCAGACGGTTAACGGGGTCTATGTTGTTCCCCGCACGACTAAAATTCTGAGTAGGATTATCTGCATTACCGCGGGTAAACATAAGTGTATAGTTCAGGTAAGCTGCAATCCCCTGGTAATTGTAATCAAGTTTAACTTCCAAACCTTTTGTATTGCCATAATCTTTATTGGTATATAATCCGTATTCAACCTGGTTATAGGTTGTGATAACTTTTGTACTAAGCAGGTCATAAATATCTCTGTAGTAAAGCGCTACTTCGAGACCAAAACCTGTGAACAATTCCTGCCACAAACCAATTTCGTACTGAATGGTTTTTTGCGCTTTAAGCTGAGCATTACCCATAGTGGTCTCGTAGTCATTCGGAGAAAGGAAGAAAGAGTTGTTCTGGAAAAGCGCGTACATTGGCGGCATCTGGAAGAAATGCCCGTAACTGAATCGTAAAACAGCTTTATCACCTAACTGGTATGCCAAACCTAAACGTGGGCTAACCTGAACTTTTTCATCCGCTTTTATATATTCTGTAGGTGAGAGCTGCGGGTTGTTATCCGGGTTTCTGCGGTCTGACGGATAAACTGTGTTTGGATTAAAATAATCGAGACGTAAACCAAAATTGATTACCAGTTCTTCAACTTCCATTTTATCCTGCAGATAGGCAGCAAATTCATATGGGTCTGCTGTATAAATATCAGCATAAACTGACTCATTAGCCGGCAGGAAAGGATTAAAATTCAAATAGTCGATTTTTCCGGGAATTCCTGGATTAAATAACACAAAAGCTTCTGCTTCTTCGAGTGTGTTAAAAACAAACTCGTTATCAACTATGATCTGACCTTCTTCTTCTGAACCGAAAAATGAATTCCGGATTGAAGCTTCCTGGTTGTCTATTTCATGCTGGATATATAAAAGACCGCTTTTAATGCTATGGTTTTTATTCACCTGCCAGGTAAAATCCACTTTTGCATTATAATCTTTTGAATAACGTTTATTATGTGTTTTTATCTGTCCACCGGTATAGAACCCTACATCTTCTGTACTGCGCAGGTAGCCATCATGTATATAGCGGCTGTCAGTAGGATCTTCATATAAATAATAACCGCCAAAATTATCAACCATCGAAAGGTTTACTTCATAGAAGGCCGCTGTACTCAGCATGTGGCTCCACTGCAATGAATACATGTTAGTTTCACGGTATGCAGTGGGAACACCATCCGGGTTATATTTAAAGGCATGGTTATAATCATTCCACTCGTCATCGTTGCGTGTATATAAAAAGGAAGTTTTTATACCATCAGACAATTTGTATGTTAATTTTCCAAGAAATGACAGATTTAAGGAATTATTCATTGCTTCATAATCACCGCTACCGCTGTGTTCTCTGTGCCACAGGAATGGCACAGCTTGTGAATAATCATTAAAATCTGTGACATTAAATCTTTTTATGGCATTCAAGTGGTTTTTTCTGTCCTGGTAACGCACATTCGTAAAAAAGTTTAACTTGCCCTGCAAAATCGGACCGCTCAATGAAGCGGTATAATCTTTGTTTCGCAGAACATCAACATCCCCCAAACCGATAAATTTGTCAGTATTTGACGTAAGATATGTCCCTGAATATACGGTTACCGAACCTTCGTATTTGTCTGCACCTGTCTTGGTAACGGCATTTACGACACCACTCATGGCGCGGCCGTATTCTGCGTTAAAAGTACCTGTAATAACTTCCAGGTCTTCGATGGATTCTTTTTCAAGGTCAACTGTTTTGCCTTCACCTGAAAACGATTCATCTACCTGCAGACCATCCACCATGTATGAAACTTCATTACTGCGACCGCCGCGAAAGTGACCGTTGACAACACCGGCCTGCATGGCAATAACACCACCAACACTTTCTACCGGTAATGCTTCCATCTGTTCTGACGAGACAGTACGCATTGAGCTTGTCTGGTCTTTCTTTGTAGCAATTTTTTCAGCCTGAACCACTATTGTTTCCCCTTCAATAACCGCCGGGGATAATACTGCTTCGACAAACGCTGTACGGTTTACCGAAACACGCAGGTTTTCAAGCTTATATGTATTATAGCCAATCATTTCAATGATAATGGTGTAGGTTCCCGGTGGCACATTTATTATAAAGAAAGACCCGTCAAGTGAAACGGATGCTCCCATACTGGTGCCATCCACAAGAACATTTGCTCCAACCATCGGTTCATCGTTGGTTGCATCGAAAACAGTACCGGCTATTTTACCGGTTGTTTGTGCCAACGAAAACTGGATCATTAAAAGCATGGCAAAAAATAAGAGTTTGTTAATTTTCTGGATATTCATATCTGATTTCCTTTGCGACCGGAAACTTAAAATCTGCCTTAGTGAGTAAAAAAATCCTGCCCCTGGTTTCAGGGGCAGGATATGGCGTTTAATTTATTTAACGAGTAACATCTTACGTGTTTGATTAAAATGATCTGCTTCAATCTGGTAGAAATAAACACCGCTGGCATATTTAGAAGCGTCAAAATTAATCATGTGTGTTCCTGCCTGATGCTTAGCATCAACCAATACTTCAAGAGCCTGTCCTAACATATTAAAGACAGTAATTTTAACTTTGGAAGTAAAAGGAACGCTGTATTCAATGGTTGTGGTCGGGTTGAAAGGATTCGGATAATTCTGTTTCAGTTCAAATGTTTTAGCGATTGCATTTGTTTTATCTTCTAGCGCTGTAACAACAACGTTTGTATCACCAATCCAGGTATAGTACCAATTTTCTGCACCAAGATAGGAGTTGTCATTGTTAAAAGGAGAATAAGCAAGGATACCATCGCGTACATTCGGATTATCTGAATCATGGAAAGCGATATCCAAAGGCACTTTCATACCATTTTGTGGATGGAAGCGTGCATCGTCTGCAGCACTGCCCTGTAATAATGAATCAAGTGGAATCATAATTTCAACAGCCCAGTCACCACCAAAATCTGTATAGTTATAGTTTGTTGTGTTGTTGAAGTAAAAAGGATCTGTCTGGCTACCGAATTGTTCTGAGAATACACGGTCAGCAAGATGAATAAATTTATAATCAGGTTCAGCACCGCGTCTAAAACCTGTGTGTTTATAGGTTCCCATATTGTATAGACCGATATAAAGTTCGATAGCGTCATCTTCCCAGAAATTACCGGCAGGATCATAGCTCCATACGTTATCAAAAACATCATATGCACAATAGAGATAATTATCATCAATAGCCATGAATACTGAAGCTGATAAATCGTCATCATCATCAAAAACACCTGCAGAGATATGACTTACTGATGGCATAAATTCAAAAGGCATAATACCTGAATCATACCATTCACTCAGGTCACCATCTGCTGCAAAATTTGCAGGAGGGTTCAATGAAATGGATGCTACTGCTTCTGCTGTATTGCTGATAGCAGGAGATGTACCGATAGGACCAACATTGCCTGCACGGTCAACACACTGTACAGCATAATAGTATGAAACTTCTTTATCTTTTAAAGGATAAATCAGGTAATGAATTGCATTTTGTTGATCTTCAAGAACACCTGAAGCAATTTCTTCAACACCCGGGTCATCAAGAGAATTGATTGGATTCAAGCTGGCGAAAACATTATAAGTTTCTTCAACTTCGCCAGGTACATCCTGCCATACAACCAGGTTAAAGAAATTAGCTGCATTTGGAGAAGCATTAACTGCAGTCGGAGCTTCCGGAGCCGTTGTATCTGCTACACCAAGATTTAAAAGAACCATATCATCAAAGCCGTATTTCGCCGGCAAGCCATCACCCGTCCATTTTGTTCCAACAAAAGCGACTGTTACATAAGCTGTTCCTTCCGGCATGATTTCGGAGATAGAGAAGTTTTGCCATTCTCTGGTAACACCTTCAATGATCTGGTCACCGCCAAAATTAGTGATCATGCCATTATTTTCATCATGTGCTTCTAATTTTAAAGCAGCAAAACTCTGACCAAGGTCATCAGCAGACAGATCTTTAATAAATGAACTGTATTTCCATTCCTGACCAGCCTGAGCCGGTACTGAATCCTGCCATGCTACTGCCCATGCATTATCAGTAACACCAACTTCAGCATATTTTTCACCACCATGAGCATCACCGGTAGCAACAGAAACATAACTACCGCCATCGGCTTGTGCTGTACCCCAGTTTGTTAAATCTTCTTCAAAACCGGCATTTGTAAGACCATTTTTAGAACCACTCAATGTTACAGCGTCTAATTCGATTGTTCCTGCACTTACATCGCCTTCACCAGCGCCACTGATAGAAAATTCAAAAGCATAACCTTTAATTTTGTCGGGATCCAGGAAGTCGTTTCCAACAATACCTGACCAACCGGTACGGTTGAAAGCACCACCATTCCACTCATCAAGAGCAGGATCACCACGGCCATCTAACAATGGCATTTTCCATTCGTGCCAGCCTGGTTCATCATCTAATACATATTCAAAAGAATAGTAGAATTCCATTTGGCTTGCAATCTGGATAGAAGGATCTGTATCTGAAACATCATACAGTTCAAAACGCAATACAACTCTGCCCGGCAAGGACTGAGCTACAACATTGTTGTACCAGAAACTGATGCTGTCATAAGCAGAAAAATCCATCACGCCTGAACCCGGCTCGATGTATTCAATCTTAGTATAACCACCCCAAGATTCACTGTTATGAACACTCCATTCAACCGTCATTGAGCCGGTACCTTCAGCATAGCTCTCTTCGTTAAGAGTCTGGATGATAAAACTCTTAGTCGAGTCTGAAGTAGCGGAACTTTCAAAGTTCCAATAACTTGTATCCAGTTGTGTATCGAAAGACTGGACAACTTCCTGTCCCATCAAAAACATGGGAGCAAGTGCAACAAGAAAGAAAAGTAGAAACATCTTCTTCATGAAGACCTCCATGGTTAGTTAAGTAAATTAGTTAGTTTTTCACAAAAATGATTGCCATAAACTTAAAAGAATGCCAATCAAGATAGCCGATAATATCAGGTTTAATTTTAAACCTTTTTCTTTAACAAGGGACAACCCGCCCTTAAAACTCGTAAATGTCTCGGTTGAAAAAATAGTGCTCCTTTTGTAGTTCTTTTCCATAAATGGCAGGCTTACTGCCACAATAATTACCGATGAAACCAGGAAAAGAAAAATCGCAAAATGCAAAAAGTTTAATTCAACAAACCACATGATAGGTTTAAACTGGATAGCGGTTGTATCATTTAATATTTCAAGCAACAGCCGCATTGCACCAATAACGCCTCCGAAAAGAAGGGTCGCTATTGCGCCTTTGGCGTTAACTTTTTTACTAAAAACCCCAAATAAGAATACAGCTGCTATTGGCGGACTAATATAAGCCTGTAAACTTTGCATATATATATAAATATTTGAACTTATCAATTTTGTTAACGGAACCCATAAGATACCTGTTAAAACAATTAAAATTGCTGACAACCTGCCGATCAAAACCAATTTCCTGTCCGAAACATCAGGGTAAAAATTTTTATAAAAATCGATTGTTAAGATTGTCGCAGTACTATTAAAAACTGCCGATAACGATGACATCAATGCTGCAAGCAAGCCGGCAATTATTAACCCCCGGATTCCATCCGGCAGGGGAAGCTGAGTAACCAGCATGAAGAAAGCATTGTCCCCCGATGAATTCGGATAAAGCACAGCCGCAACCATTCCAGGAATGATAAACAATAATACCGGAAATAATTTCAGAAATCCCGTAAAGATTGTGGCTTTTTGAGCATGATTTACATTTTTTACACTTAACAGTCTCTGTACAATATATTGATCCGTGCACCAGTACCATATCCCAAGGATTGGTGCTCCAAACATAATTCCGGTCCAGGGAAAATCAGGATCGGATATAGGACGGAAAATATCAAAGTATGCGGCCGGCAGCTTATCAACCAACCCTGAGAAACCACCCACTTCATTTAAACCAAATATCAGAAGAACAACAGAACCGGAAAGCAGAAAAACCATTTGTACAACACCGGTATATATAACCGATCTAAGACCCCCGGCAATTGTATAAATACCTGTAATTACCACGAGAACAATAGCAGATGTGTAAATATCCCAGCCAACTAAAGCACTGAGAAGCAAACCACCGACAAAAAGCATAAGAGCAATTTTTGTGGTGATATAGGCAAAGATCGATACAATGGCCAGGTACATTCTGCTGGATTTGCTGAATCTTTTTTCAAGAAACTCGGGTAAGGTATAAACACCGGTTTTAATAAATAACGGTGCAAAAAACCAACCGAGCATTATCAGGGCGATTATTGCCATCCACTCAAAATGGCCAACAATCAATCCGCTTGATGCACCCGATCCGGCAAGTCCAATAATATGTTCACTTGAAATATTTGTCATAAATAATGATGCACCTACTACAAACCAGCCCAAATTTTTACCGGCAAGGAAGTACTGAACAGATCCTTCATCGCTGTTTTTTGCTGCATAAAGACCAACGATCATAACAACAGCAAGATATAAGAATAAAAACAGTGTATCGTTGAAGGTAAAATTAATCAAGACTTGGATTCCCCTAATGAGAGACTCTTTTTAATAACATAAAGTATGCCAACAACAACTGGCATTTATAACCCGATAAAAAACAACACTTAACAAATAAAAAAACAAATTAACAGGCAACGTGATTTATTAAAGTAATAATAACATTGCTTATTAAATTAATAAGTAAAGCCTATCTATGGCAGGTAGACCATTTTTTTACCTATAGTGTTATTTGCGGTTTTAATGCTGTATAAATAAATCCCTGATGCCAGTCCCGAAGCATCGAAATCAACTTTATAAAAACCAGGTGCTTGTTTTTGTTTTACAAGTGTTCGCAGTTTTTCTCCCTTCGTGTTGAAAACGTTTATTTCAACATTCTCAGTATTAACCAGGTTGTAAGTTATATTCGTTGAAGGATTAAACGGGTTAGGATAATTTTGAAACAGCTGAACCTGTTCGGGATTTATATCATCATCTTCAATCGATGTGTTAAGTGCTGTAAATTCCAGGTAGTTAATATTAAAACCTGCAACCAGAATTTCTAACTTTAACTTGTGTGTGCCTTTGCTCAACTGGATGTTTCCTAAATTGACACTTTTCCAAGTCTGCCAGCCACCGGTTGGATCAATAAAAACCGGATCTGTAAGTAGAGTACCGTTGTCTGATAAACGTATAGCGCCCCCGCCATCCTGACTGGCAACTCTCACTGAAACCTGGTATGAATCAGACTTCGTAACATCTGTTGTAAACAGAAGCCACTCCCCGTTATCGGTCCATCCAACATTATACCCGTTGGTTTTGATATCATTGCAATTTTCTATATCCACCCCGTCATTTCTAAATGCCCAGCCGGTATTCCATGCGGTGTATGTGCCGGAAGATAGCTGATAATTGGCAACAACTTTATCTTTATAAGCATAATTATTAAGCCCCAGATCAAATTCTGAAGCATAAATAATTCCGGGAATGGGATGATATTTATAGGGCTTTGTTTCAAATGTAGTAACCTGCCGAATCATTGCATCGACAACATCTTTTTGATAGATGCAATTTGCCGAATTGGCATTCTCAGCCAGCTGCAGCAATCCCGCCAATGCAACCTGCTCGGTCGGTTTACTTGATTGCCCATTCCAATAGTTGAGCAGACTCTGATATCCGGAAGGCTTTTTTATTGAAAAAGGATTGGATGTCGCTTCAATTTTTTTAAGCGGCCACCAGGCCCAGCCGATGCTGAAAGTTTCAAATAATTTTATAGCTTCATTAAACCAGGTGTTGGAATTTTCTCCAGATTCTCCGCACCAAATCGGCACGTTGTATGTATTCCGGATATTTAACATCCACTGGATTGAACCCTGATCGTTATTGCTCCAATATTTATGAAAGCTGTAAACCATGTTATTATCCCAGGGTGGAGTAAGCCCGGTAAAATCATTGGCAAACCAGTTTCCTTCAATAAAAATTATGTGGTTTGTATCTACCTGGCGGATAGCATTTGTAATATCCAAATACAAACTTTTTAACAGCGCATTTCCGGGTAGATCCCAATTTGTTTCATTTATCAGATCATATCCGCCAATCCACGGTTCATTGGCATACCGTTCAGCCAGCTTGCGCCATAAAGCAACTGTTTTTGCCCGATTGGCTGCACTTTCCCATAGCGAAGGTTTGCTGTCATCATAATCAGAAATGGCCGCATCTTTGCCCTGTCCGCCCGGTGCTGCATGCAGATCGAGAATAAGATATATTTTATTTTCAGCACACCATGACAGCAGGTTATCTGTTAATTCGAATCCCTTATCCAGCCATGTGTTCTGTCCTGCAACAGGTTCGTCTTCTATGGGAAGAGTAAAAAGATTATAATGCATTGGCAGACGAATACTGTTAAAACCCCATGCCGCCAGAGAATCGACGTCTTGTTTTGTAATGTGGTTTTCCAGCCAGGCATCATAAAAAGCATCACGATTGGCTTCACCAACAACCTGGGCAATTTTTTCTTTAAGCTGGTGCTGTGTATTTGCAAAAGAGCTGGTCTGCATCATGTAACCTTCCTGGAGCATCCAGCCGCCTAATCCAATCCCCCTGAGTATTACAGAATTGCCATCCCCGTCAACAATAATCTGGTTCTCTGTTTTTAAATATCCATCTGCAAAAAGTACAGAAGTTAAAATAAAAATGATAAATGTAGTAAAAACGGATTTCATAATAGTCTCTGTGTCTTATTAATATGATAAATAAACTTTATTATTATAATAACATCTTTACTCCGAATCACCTGTGTAATCCGGATTAAGCTTGTACACTCTTACATAATCAACATACATCCTTTGTGGAAATACGGTTGTTCCATCAGGGTATCCGGGCCAGTTACCACCAACAGCCACGTTCAAAATCATAAAGAAACCATGATGAAATTCACTTAATGCTGCCGGCGTGATATCTGCTTCAAGATACTTAATACCGTTGATAAACCATTCGATTTTTTGATCTGACCATTCGATGGCATATGTATAAAATTTATCTGAAAACCTTCCGGAACTTAAAGCAAAAGGACTTCCAAATTGGGCATGTTCATCATTTTCTGATTTCCAGTGAATCGTTCCATGAACTGTATTTTCCCTGCCTGATCCGCCAATCATTTCCATGATATCAATCTCCCCACAAGCTGGCCAGCCAACTGTAGAAATATTGCTGCCCAGCATCCAGATCGCCGGCCAGATACCCTGTCCCTGCGGTAATTTTGCGCGAATCTCAAATTTACCATATTGCCATTGTGCCAAAGATTGTGTTTTAAGCCGGGCGGAAGTATAATCACTGCCTTCAAAAGACTCTCTTCGTGCTTCTATTACCAGGCATGTATCATCGATAAAAGAGTTTTGTGAACGGTTTGTATAATATTGCCATTCATTATTTCCAAAACCGTGTCCGCCGGTGTCATAAGTCCATTTCGACATATCTATCTGGGAATCATTAAATTCGTCCTGCCAGGTGAGCAGCCATTTTTCAGGTTCCGTTTTTTTGTCAGGGCCGGTTCCTGAATTACTGCATGCCTGCAGAGTTGAGAACATCAGCACGATTAAAAATGCAAAGTATAATTTCATCAAAGATCCTGTTGTTACTATTAAAATAATTGTGACTTAAAATGAAGGTACGGTTTTTGTTGTTTTAAATATCATTCACAATTATTATGCCATCATTTATTATTAACCATTAGCAGGAAACTGAATGTCATTGTCGAAGAATGCGCTTTTTAAAATCACATTAATTTTTATACCAATTGTTATATTAATTGTCTTTGAATTGTTTTTGAGAATTTTCAATCTTTTCCCACCGGAACCATTATTTATAGAAAAGACCATCTCAGGAAAATCATACCAACAAATTAATCCGGATGTTGGAAGGCGCTATTTTAATGCAAAGAAAATGGCTGTTCCCCGGTTGTATCCGCAAACTTTCAGTTCCGAGAAAGCCGAAAACAGTTTACGGGTCTTTTGCCTGGGTGGCTCTACTACCGCCGGTTTTCCGTTTGATATGACTGTTCCATTTCCACAGCAACTGCAATTCATTATGCAGCAGGCTTATAAAAACAAGCAAGTTGAAGTTCTCAACCTGGGACTTTCCGCAATCAATAGTTATACTGTCCTGGATTGGATGCCGGACATTCTAGAGAATAAGCCTGATCTTATCCTGATCTACATGGGTCATAATGAGTTTTATGGTGCTTTTGGAAGTGCGTCCACTATTGGAGTGGGGCAAAATGGAAGTATCGTCCGTCTGTATTTAAAATTACAGCATCTGCATATCGTACAAATGCTAAAATCATTACTCGGTGTGTTTTCATCAGAATCATTAAACTCGTCAACAACTCTTATGGAACAAGTAATCTCAGATCCGCTGATTGAAACAGACTCCAAAGCTTTTCAAAGCACACAGGTTAATTTTCAGGAAAATCTTTCACTCATTACCGAGATGATCAAGGACAAAGATGTACCGGTCATAATAAGTAGTCTCGTATGCAATCTTCAGGATCAGCATCCAATGGAAAGCTTGATCACAAAGCCTGAAAATGCGATCGCTGATTCGTTTTTTATCTCAGCTGAAGATCAGGCTGATTTAGAAAAAAAATATCAACTTTATGAAAACGCAAAAGACGCAGACCGGCTAAGATTTCGGGCCCCTTCGTTTATTAATTTGACCATCAGAAAAATCGCTGAACAACCATCCATTACCTTTCTTGATATGGAAACGATCTTCCGTAAAGCTTCTGAAAATACTATTCCCGGGAATAGCCTTTTTTGCGATCATCTCCATCCGAATCCTGATGGTTACTTTCTGATGGCAAAGGCTTTCTTTGAGAAAATTATCCTGTACCCTGATTTTAAACCTGATTATACACACTTCTCAGAAAAGCCATATTACGTAACACCTTTGGATTGGGAGATGGGCTTTATCCGATTATTTAAACTCAAAAATCAATGGCCGTTTGCCCGAAATGAAGCTGATTATTCACAATACCAATCCTATGCCGGAGACAGATCACAAGAAATCGCTTACGAATTTGTATTTAAGCATTTTAACTGGGTCCAGGCGCATTATGATATGGCAGATTATTATAAAAAAACACCGCAACCACAGAGAACATGCCCGGAATATCTTGCGGTACACTCCATGTACCCGGAACGCATTGAACCTTTATGGAAGCTTATCGATTGTTATGAGCATACCCGGCAATGGACCGCCATGGAGAATGCCTGCAAAAAAGCAATGCAACTGACACAAAAAAAAGGACACATTTTTCTAAAATTGGCTATAGCCGAATACAACGGGGGCAATATAAAATCTGCCCTGCAAACCATTCAGTATGCAATTGTTGCTCCTGAAAATACGGCAGATCAAAAATCTGAAGCAGAATTAATATTAGCACGATTTCTTTTGGGAATTAAGAAAAAGGATGATGCATTAAAAGTTCTTAATGATCTTTTAAAAAGCAATCCGGATTTTGAACCGGCAAGGAAGTTATTAAACTCTGCAAACTAAAAGCATTTACTGAATCTGTTTAATTATTTTAGCCCTAATTCTTTACACATTCTGTAATAATTGGGGGGGGCCAAACCTAAAATTCTTGCAGCTTCAGAATCGGAAGAACAGTTTTCACGTACAAAGTTAAAATATTCGGATTTGATTTTTTTCTCCATATCACGCCAGGGTAAAATCTCATGACGATTCCACTCAAAACTATTGCCATTTTTGGAAGAAGTTTGTTGTGCTCCGCCTAATGCCTGTTCCACATCCTGCCTGGTTATTACATTTACGCCCAAAAAAAGCAATCTGCGTAAAACATTTTGTAATTGTCTTACATTACCAGGCCAGGGTTGTTTTTGCATATACAGAACAGCTTCATCTTTAATTTGCGGGGCGGCAAGTGACATTTCACGACAAAATTTTTCCAAAAAATGCTCAACCAGCATTGGGACATCTTCAGTGCGCTCACGCATTGGGGGTACATAAATAGTAACAACATTCAGACGGTAAAATAAATCTTCCCTGAAACGCCTTTCCTTAATTTCTTCCTGCAGAACTTTATTTGTTGCTGCAATAATACGGACATCAACATTCAGCTTTTCTGTACGCCCTATTTTATCAATTTCACCTTCCTGAAGAACACGAAGCAGTTTAACCTGCGCAGAAAGGGGCAACTCAGCAATTTCATCAAGAAATATCGTACCACGGTTCGCCAACTCAAACAAGCCTACTTTAGAATAATTAGCCCCTGTAAACGAACCCTTCTCAAATCCGAACAGCTCACTCTCTATCAACTCATGCGGCAGACTGCCGCTGTTAATTGTTACATATTTTTCATACCGTCGGTTGCTCAGATAGTGAATGTGCCTGGCAACTAATTCTTTCCCTGTTCCAGATTCACCAGTCACTAATACGGTTGCTTCCTGTGCTGCTGCTTTTTCAATCTGGTTTTTCAGTTTTGTAATGGATTGTGACTCACCAATAATACGGTTATTCTCAAGAATTTCCTGAACATTACTTTTTAATTTTGCTGTAGATCTTTTTTCTTTAATTAAAATGTGTTTTTTGTGGTAAGCGTTCATGATACTCAAAATAAAATCTGTCGGCTGATAGATAAAATCTTCAATATCACCCGGGTATTTCGTACAATACCACATGGCACCGGCTTCCAGCAGCGCATTTGCAAAATCATAATCGGTTACATTAACTGTCATCTTTGTAATCACAATAATCTGCAGTAATGAATCAATTTCTTTCATTGCTTTAATCAATGATTCGCCTGTAATACCGCCAACTATCTGGAAATCCATAATGACGACATCGATTAGGTTTTTATTCTCTGCCAGGTATTCCAATGCCGATTGGCCATCTGACTCCACTTTTTTTATGACAAGCCGGTCTTTGAACGGTTCAAGCGTCCGACGGACTCGCTTTACATCATATTCTTCATCTTCGATAAGTAAAATTTTTATTATTTTATTTAAAATCATGCTAATCCCTACGAACGAATTTCCATTGAAATAACAAAACAGCAACCGCCTTTACTTTGATTAAAAGCGTCCAAGCGCCAACCGCAACGCCGGGCTATCTCGTACGACAGATAACAACCATACCCTGAATTACTGGCATCTTTTTTTGTAGACACGTTTTCTAAAAACAGCTTTCTTGTTCCGGCATCGTTCGGCTGCAAAAACTCATCCCGGATGCCCTGGCCATTATCACAGATTTTCAGATAACCTTTGTTTTCAGATCTTTCGTATTTTGTTGATATTTTTATTTCCAGGTTTTTAGTATTGGAGTGATCAATGCTGTTTTGGATTAAAGGTTCAATTATTTCCCAGACAACATTTTCATTAATATTCACCACCGGAAGTGTTTCATCCAGCTCTAATTGAAATTGTATACGCTTAACATTTTCGCTTACTCTTTTGAACAGGTTTTCAACCAGGAAGCGGATAACTTTATTTAAATCGGTTCGAAACATAATGCCGCGAATCGTCTGCACGGGCGGATCGTACCATTTCATATCATAAATCACCCGTGATACAAAGTTGGCATATTTGTAAACACGTTCTTTATATTCGCTAAAATTTTCCGGTGTAAGGGCGTGTATGTCTTCTTTGATAAAACCCATAATTTTTTCTGCTTTATGGTGTGTATGATAAATACGCTTTGTAAACAATGTTTCTTTTTGAAAATTGATTTGCTCACGCAGGTGTTGTTCCCGCTCCTGGAAAAGCATTTTCTGCGTTTCATCACGTTCTTTAACTGTATAGGATGAAATATAAAACATGGCCAGCAGGCCAAAAAGAATCAATGCTGAAAATATAAAAGCCGTTTGATCATAACTTGCAACAACCTGTTTATTTATAAATGAAAAATCCGGGGAAATTTTGAGATAAACTGCACCTGCATATTCACCATTGGGTACCAGCGGTACAAATACATGAAAAGTATGGCCGCCTTCTTCCTGCGTGTAGATTTGCTCTGTTTGCCTGATATATTCTTCTTTTTCACTGTATATTTTTACTGCCTGGTTTTGCGGGCCAAGTTCGTCGGTTTCCAGTAACTCACTTGCAAAGAAATATTTAAACAAATCATTTCCGTCTTTAATGGCAAAAATATGGTGATCCATACTTACCAGGACGTAAAGTTCTTCAATATTTTCCTGCAACAGCTGTTGTGAATAAATAATATTAAACGCCTGAACCATATCTTTCTGATAATCAATTTCCGGATTAAAAAAAACATTGCTTGTTTCAAGCAGCAGTTCAATCGATGTGGTGGTAAGACTGGCTATTTTTTCAGCCGAATCACGTTTGTACCAGTCCTGTGTTTCATTTTGCAGTTCATCAAGCGAAATTTTATGTATAAAGGAGATAATAATCTGGAAAAAAATTAAAACGATAAAAAGTACCAGCAGATGTTTCCACTCGAAATGGTAGTCTTTTATTTTATCTACAAAAGAAGAGAAATTTTTACCATCATTACTCATTTAAGAAATACCTGCTTTGAATTTATTTCTTTGTTTGCCAGAAGAAGTGCTTCTTTCGCGGTAATTTTACCTTCCAGAGCCTGGTGAAAATAATGAGACATTATATCTGACATTTTGGTGTAATTTTCTTTGAATGGCCTGTGTCGTCCCCTTTTAAAAAGGTTCTCATAGTTTTGCAATTCCTGGTTATTTTTTATAAACAACGAATCGCTGTAAATTTCTTTCCTGATTGGGAAATAGCCCACTTCTTCGTAAAAGATTTTTTGCATATCAATTGATGTCGCAAATTTTAAGAATTCCAGCGCCTGCATTTTATTTTTTGAATATTTTGAAATCATCAGATTCCAGCCGCCAAAAACGGCATTATGTTTCTGTCCCTTAAAATGCGGCAATGGTGCCATTTTATAATATTTAAGCATATCCTGATAATCACGCAATTCATCCGGATTATTAAAAAATCCTGGCCAGCCACGCAAAAATACAGCATTATTCTGCAAGGCAAACATTTTACTCTTGTTTTCATCAAATTGCAGTACATCAACAGGGGTAAATTTATACTTATATATGAGATCGACCATAAAGTTTAAACCATGTAACGCCGGTTTCTTATTCAGGTTTATGTGATCCTGCTGAAAAATTTCATCACTCTGCCGCGATGAAAGCATCTCGTGAAAGCTGCAGATCATACCTTCATAACTGTCTCCTGAATATAAAAAGACCGGATAGGATTCAGCTTTGATTTTCTCTCCAAGCTGAATGAATTCTTCCCAGGTTAATGACGCATTTATCTTGTCAAAATCTTTTTCGGTTAAACCAATCTTTTGAAGAATGTCTTTCCTGTAATACATCAAACCGACATCTGTATAGAATGGAATACTTATCAGTTTGTCATTATACAGGCAAGACTTTAATGCATGGTCGGTATATTTCTGCAATTGTATATCACTGAAATAAGGGGAAAGATCGTAAGACCACTTTGCGAAACGCGGCCCCCAGATAAGATCAATGGCAAAAACATCCATACGGTCTGTTTTACTGCGCAGTGATCTTGCCAGAATTTCTTTACGTTCATTCGTTGTAAATTTTGAAAATGGCAAATCAATAGCCACAATTTCAATTTTTCCCTTATGTTTTTCATTAAAGAGTTTTATGATTTTATTATGGGCTGATGAGATATTATCTGCATAATAAATTTTTACAGCATCCGACTTATCAGCCGTAAAAATTTTTGGGGCCATATACAAAATGAGCAGAATTATTATGATACTTATTGCAGCCGTAACAAGCAGGTATGATTTATTTTTCATGTACCTAAATATATATAATAAATTCCGATAAATATATCGGATTATAAAATGTCAATCAATTTAAGAGGTAATTGTGCAAATTATGAGTATAAAAAATCAAGAGAATATTCTATTCAGGCAACTATAGAATACTTTTACCGTTTTCGATTATTGTTTTTTTATACCAATAAGCTGAATCTTTGAGATATCTTTTTTGCGTTTTATAATCAACATAAATCAGACCGAAACGCTGCTTATAGCCATGTTCCCATTCGAAATTATCCATAACCGACCAAAGGAAATATCCTGTAACAGGAATCCCGTCAGCAATTGCTTTTTTCAATTGATGCAAATGCACATTTACGTAGTCAATACGTTGCGGGTCATGTATTTTCCCATCGGAATGAATCCAATCGCAATTGGCCATACCATTTTCTGTAACAACAACCGGCAGTTTATAGCGTTCATATAAAAAACGTGGTCCCCAGTACAATGCAGGTGGGGTAATGCGCCAGCCCATTGTTGTATAAGCCGGCCCCTGATCCAGTTCTATTTTTCCGGATTCATCAATATAACTGCCCATGTAAATATTGGCACCGTAAAAATCCAGTGGCTGGGAAATCAGCTTTAAATCACCCGTCTTTATTTCAGGCATGAACTCTTCAAACATTTTTAACCCGTCTTTTGGGTATTCACCCAAAACCATCGGATCAGCAAACCAGCAGTTATTCCAGACATCAAAGTTTTCAACGGAAAACATCTTTTTCCGGGCTATTTCAATATTTTGCGCGGTATTATCCTGCGGCATAAAAACCACTCCCACAGGGGCTGCTCCAACTATAGATTTCTGTTTTGATAATGCCCGGATAGATTGTACTGCTTTTCCATGTGCTAATAGTGAATGATGTGCAGCCAGCAGAATATCACGGAAACCGGACTTATAACCGGGGGCATGTAAACCTTTTTGATGGCCCATTCCTATAAAGACCTGTGGTTCATTTAACGTCATCCAGTGTTTAACCCGGTCAGACAGTTTATTTACGATCACATTGGCATACTCGGCAAACCAATCCGGACTGTCAGGATTGAGCCAGCCGCCACGGGCAAACAGTTCATAAGGATAATCCCAATGGAATAAAGTAACCCATGGTTCGATATTATTTTTTAGCAGTTCGTCGACAAGCTTATCATAAAAATCCAAACCTTTCGGGTTAATCTGCCCGGTTCCCTTTGGCAAAACTCTTGGCCATGAAATAGACAGTCTGTATGCTTTTAGTCCAATCTCCGCCATTAATTTTACATCATCCCGAAAAAGATGATAGTGGTTGCAGGCTGTGCTGCCGTTATTATTTTCCCAGATTTTTTCCGGTTGTTCACAAAAAGTATCCCAAATAGAAAGGCCTTTGCCATCATCCAGTTTTGCCCCTTCAATCTGGTAACTGGATGCAGCAGCTCCCCATGTAAAATTTTCAGGAAAAGTCATAACAAACCTCGTAGTAAAAAATTATCTTTTTTGATTTCTTAAACTCTTAAATACATTTTATTATTTTTCAGCAAGTAACGACATAAAAGGAAGGCACTGGAACCAAACATTGACAGATTTGAACCCGCATTTTTCAAGGCGCGCTTTATGTGATTCAATAGTTTCAGAGATCAAAACATTCTCCAATGCTGTTCTTTTTCCTGCTATTTCAAGATCACTGTACCCGTTGGCTTTTTTATATGCCAGATGTAAATCCGTTATGCGCTTTTGTGTGCCATTATCCTGAAAGCGAACTTTTTCTGAAAGAATAAGAATGCCGCCCTGATTTAATCCTTTGTATATCTTTTCTATAAGCAAATCACGCGCATCTAATTCTAAAAATTGTAATGTATAATTAAGAACCACTACCGATGCATTCAAAACATTTACATTCCGGATATCTTCACAAATTATCTCAACCGGTATGTTTGAATGGTCGCGGTCGATTACTTTTTGTGATTTTTCTACCATTGCAGCTGAGTTGTCTACTGCCACTATTTTAACATTCTTGCTGATATGATGGCGCATGGCCAGCGTTGCTGCTCCCAGTGAACTGCCAAGATCATAACAGACAGAACCGTCTGTTGCATATTTTTCCGCCAGGACACCAATCATCGCGATAGTGGTATCATATCCCGGCACGGAACGGGCAATCATATCCGGGAAGACATCAGCGACCTGTTTATTGAATGTGAATTTTACCAGCGGATCAAGTGGTTTTTTGTAAATTTTGTCCTTCATCTTTTTATAACAGGTCGCCTTTAATATCCAGTTGCACCGGTTTACTTTTGTTAAAATCGCTGAGCCTTTTCAATTGCGTAGCTTTGTCACCCACAACCAGGTAAAACATCTGCTCTTCATCCAGGTAATTTTCAATAAGATTGTGAAAGTCTTTCAGGGTCATAGTCAGTAATTCCTGCTGATCCTTTTCAGCATAGTTATTATCGTATCCTAATTTACTGATGTTGCGCAATAATCCGAGCTTAGCATTTAAAGATTCAAACTTGCGTGTATTGTCTTTAATAATTTTGTTTTTTGTTACCTTCATTTCTTCATCGTTAAAGGTACTTTTATAATTCCTGTATAAGTCACGGATAAGATCCAGTGATTCACGGGTAACGTTCGAACGAACACTGCTGTAGGCAATATAGGGTGTCTGTTCAATTGTATTACCCATGTAAGAGTAGGCGCCGTATGTATAACCTTTTTCGATGCGTAGTAGCTGAAACAGGCGTCCGCTTGAACCGCCACCCATAATCTGATCAGCAAATTCCAGATTACTGTAATCATCATCAGCGGCGGACATAATCAGTCTTCCTAAACGTAAAACAGACTGCTTTGCTCCGGGCACATCTATAAAATAAAGCTGCCCCGGCTGCCCTTCCGGATTAATACTGTATTCGGGAAATCCTGCTTGTGTGGCCGGCCAGTTTTTGCCGAAATCTTGTATGGCCTTTAAGGCCCTTTCTTTTTCAATATCACCGACAATATGAACCGAAGCCAGATTCGCAGCAAAATTTGTATTGTAAAAATCTTTAAGATCATCCATTGTAATTACTTCGACCGATTCAATTGTTCCGCTGGAAGGCTGTCCCAGGATGTGACCGGAACCGTATAACAAGCGCTGCTGAACACGTGATGCGATAGACGTAGGGCTTGCTTCCAGGCCTTTTAATCGTGTGATCTGCTCACGTTTAAGGCGGTCAAATTCTTTTTCATCCCAGCGCGGTTCAAACATGATTTCTTCAATCAGGCTGAGCGTTTTCTCAAAATTACGGGCCAGCGTATTTACTGAGATTATCATCTCTTCGTTGCCCGCGGAAAAACTCACGTTAGCACCGAGTAATCCGATAGCCTGCTCCAGCTCTATGGGTGTTTTATTTTGTGTACCTTCCATCATTAAATCAGAAAGCAGATTCGCTACACCCGGTTTTTCTATCGGATCAAGCCAATGCCCGCCTTTTAAAGTTACGTCAAAACTTACAAGGGGTACTTCACTGGTTGTTATGCCATAAACACGTGTATCATTGGCAAGTTGCTCCTGCCAAACCTGCGGTGATTTGAAGAGCGGTGCTTCGCCTAATGGCGGCTCGGACCGATCATGTTGAGTCACAGTTTTTTCATACTGGGCTTCTTCACCCTGGCTGACTTCTTCGTTAGCAGCATCGGCTACAATCTTTTCTTCATAAACCACTGCTTCTTCTGCCCCGGTTACAGCAAGCTCTGCCTGACCTTTAGGTACAAAACTGGTCATCACAAAATTTTTACCTTTTATGTACTTTTCATAAACATGTATCACATCTTCACGAGTTACTTGTTGGGTCAGCCTGGCTTCTTTGCTTATGTATCCGGGATCCCCGGCAAATTCGTTATAAATAGCAAGTTGAAACGTTTTATCCAGGACGGTTTCCACGCTGTTGTAAAGGTCTGTTTCTATTTTTGCTTTTATACGGGTTAATTCAACATCTTCGAATCCTTTTTGCTCAAACCGGCTAAGCCCTGTTTCCACTGCAGATTTAACACTATCCAGATCAACTCCGGCATTCGCTCTAACCCGAATGATAAACTCTCCTGCCAACTCATTAGCGTCACTGCTGGCGGAAACAGATGGTGCCCATTTTTTTTCTTCCACAATTACCTGGTATAGGGGTGCGCTTTTGCTTCCTGATAATATCTCTGCCAGAACCTGCAGTGCGTAACTATCCGCATGATAACTTTCCACAGCCGGGAAAACCATGCGCAGCTCGGGCAGTTTTGCAAAATTATCTTCGTAATAGAGTGATTTGGTCTCCGGAACCATAACCGGTATTGGCATCATCGGTTCAACCTGCGGTCCACGTCGTATTTCACCGAACCATTTTTCAACCAGTTTTTTTGTCTCAGCGATGTCAATATCCCCGGCAATAACTAATGTCGCGTTATTGGCACCATAATATTGATTATAAAACTCCTTAACATCCTGTAGTGTCGCTGCCTGCAAATCCTTAAGCTCTCCAATAACGGTCCAGTTATACGGATGATCAGCAGGATACAGATTTTTTCGGATAATGGCTCCGGTATGGCCATAAGGGCTGTTGTCAACACGCTCTCTTTTTTCATTTTTAACAACTTGTTTTTCACGCTCCAGTGCTTCTTTTGTAACGGTATTGATCATAAAACCCAGCCGGTCGGAATCAATCCACATAATTTTTTCAAAGGCATCCTTTGGAACCACTTCATAGTAGATTGTACCATCGGACCAGGTTCCGCCATTGCGCGACCCGCCAAGCTCCGGGATCATTTTGCGGTTAGCACCACGGGGTACATTCTCCGAATCATTAAATGACATGTGCTCAAAAAAATGAGCAAACCCCGTACGTCCCGGCTTTTCACGATTTGATCCCACATGCACAAGTGTTGTAACGGCTACAATTGGATCAGAAGTGTCTTTATGCAGAATTACTTCCAGGCCATTGTCCAGAACGTATTTTTCATAGTTGATTTTAAATTCGGCGCTGTCCTGCTTTGTGCAGGCCATAAGGGAAAGCAAAACAATGCCTGTAGAAAACAACAAAAGGGAGCGTAGCATGGCAATCTCCTTTGTAAGTATATGTAGGAATTATGAATGAGTTAATTTAAAAGACGACAAAACACATTGAAAGTTTTTTGTACTACGGGGTATTTGAAGGTGTTGTTGCAGTAAGCAAGGGATTAAGAACTAATCAATAATGTGCTATTAAATATCCAAATGATATTTTTGAATTTTTTTCCAGAGAGTTGCCCGGTCAATGCCTAATAAATCGGCAGTTTCCTGCTTTTTTCCTTCATTTTTCAATAAAAATATTTCTATAAACTCTTTCTCTTTTTGATCAATATAATCCTTTAGGGACAAATTGGATAAATCCGACATGATAGAATCGGCATCCTTGGTCAATGCAGAATTGATTTCCTGCGCACTGATAACATTATTTCTGGAAAAAATAACAGCTTTTTCAATTACATTTTCCAGCATTCTAATATTACCTGGCCACCTTTGTAACATCAATAAATTTAAAGCTTGTTCTGTGAGCTGTGTGATGGGTTTATTGTATCTATCAGAAAATTTACCCAAAAAATGACGACACAGGATTGGAATGTCTTCAACATGTTTATTTAATGGTGGGATAAGCATCTCAATAACACGCAGACGATGATATAAATCTTCACGGAATTGCCCTTTTTCAATCAGCTGTGGGAGTTGTTTATTTGTGGCTGCTATAATCCTTACATCTACTTTGTATGATTTAGTTTCCCCGATTTTTTCGATTTCTCCATCCTGCAAAACCCGCAATAATTTTGCCTGTGCCTGCATATTCAGCTCAGCTATTTCATCCAGAAACAATGTGCCTTCATTGGCCATTTCAAATTTCCCTACCTGATCATTATATGCTCCGGAAAAACTGCCTTTCCTGTGTCCAAAAAAGGTACTTTCTATCAACGTATCGGGTATTGCCGCACAATTAACTTTGATATAAGGTTTTGTAGCACGCTTACTGTTAAGATGAATCGCCCGTGCCGCCAGTTCTTTCCCAGTCCCTGTTTCGCCAAGAATAAGAACTTTTGCATCAGTTGGCGCTACCATGCTGATCTGGTTAAATATATTACGCATTGCAGCACTCTCACCAACCATTTCATATTGGTCCATGATTTCAGAGATTAGCAGCTTTCTTTCAGAAATCCAGCTTTTCTTATCTATAGCATTCTGGACTGTGATCAGCAACCTATCCGAATCAGCTCCTTTTTCAAGAAAATCATATGCACCTTTTTTAATGGCATTAACGGCAATGGACAATGTACTCTGCCCAGAAATCATTATCACAGGAAGCCCAGGGTTAAATGCAATTATGTTGTCTAAAAGTGATATACCATCCATACCCGGCATTTTTACATCCAGAAGGATGCAATCGTATTCATGGTTGGCGAGATGTTCAATTACAATGGTGGGGTTACTTAAAGTATCGATCTCATAGTTTTTGTATTTTAATAAATCAACGAGTATTTCGAGAAAACGTTCATCATCATCTACTGCAAGTATTCTATACATAATTATCCTGTCTTTGGTATTGCCGGAATAGAAATAATAAAAGCAGTCGAAAATCCTTCAAACTTTTCAAGCCAAATAGATCCTTTATGCTGCTGCACTATCTGTTTTGCAAAAACCAGTCCCATTCCTGAACCTTCGGGTTTTAAGCTGAAGTTTGGCTGAAATATTTTATTTATATCTTCTTCCTCAATGCCACACCCAGTATCTGCGATCATTATTTTCACAAATTCTTCTTCAATTATATTCAAATTTTGTACCAATTCTGTTTTTAGTAATAATTGTCCACTGCCTTTGACAGCGTCAATGGCATTTTCAATAACAATATGAAGCAGCAGCTCAATCTGACGGGCATCCCAGAAGACTTCAGGTATTTTATCATCAATAATATTTTGAATCTTCAGATTGTTGTTTTGATATGCCCTAAAATGATTAATGCAACGTATAATAAGTTCATCCAGTTTTAGAAAGCGGGGCTGTATCGCTTCGAGATTACTGAACTTCAGAAAATCTTTACTGATATTACGGATACGCTTTATCTCTGAATTTGCGATTTCAATCTCCCCTTCCAGCTCTGCTGCCAACTCAGGATCTTTGTCAGACATTTTTAGATAAATTGACTGTAATTTAAACTGCACACCGGCAAGCGGATTTTTTATATCATGAATCATACGGCGCAGATTGCGCTGCCAGTTCATTTGTCTTTCATTTAAAATTTGATCTGTATTATCCTGTATCTCGACGAGGTAGGCATTTATGAAGTTAAAATAACTTTTAAAGGGACTTACTTTTACGGTTCCAATAAAGTTTTTATTGAAGGTATCATACGATATTTCTTTTTTTACAGGAGCCTTTTTATTTATACTTTCATCAATAACAGCGACTATTTCGTTGCGGTTTTGCAACGTTTTCTGATAATTTTGTTGCCGTTTGACAGCATTTGCCAAACCCAGTATATCCTCAACCCTGCTATTGAAAGCAATTATATTTTGCTTATGATTGATCAGAATAACCGCATTATCAGATTCAGTTATGGAAAAAATAAAGTAGGAAATATAGATGCGAATTTTATTGATAAGAATGTGAAGCACAAAAAACAATCCGTAAAAGATTAAAATTTCTAATATGAATAATGGCCATTTCCATTTGTAAATCCATGATGGGTTTAAGTTAAAAACGTATGAATATTTAGTGGTATTGATTCCTAAAATGTTATTTTTACGTTTTTGCCGGAGAATGGAAATATCATCCAGTCTTTCATCTTCACCGAGTTTAATTTCAGCTATTTTATCAAAGTTTTCATCCAACAGGAACAATGTGCTCATTGTCCTTAAATAATAGTTTTTTAAGCCATCGTTATCTATATCATCAATCGAACGTATTTCAGTGTCAACAGGGATTTCAAGTTCCTTAGCATCAACAATATTCAGCGCCGGATCAAACTTTACCAGCGATCTTTTATCCCAGCCTTTAAGAAAAACATTAAAATGATTTGAATCATCCAGCCAATAATCCCCGGCTACATATCCTTTAATAAACAGCGAATCTTTGATTTCAAGTGAATGATCCACTTTAATTATTTTTAAATTTCGCTCTTTATAAATATTCAGGCCATATAAAACAGGCATTGTTTCATCAAACGCCGTAATAAACCAGGATCCGCCATAGCGATTAATACTTTTTTGTACAAACAGTTTATCCAGTTTTTGATCCATAACAAAAATCCATGAATACACATCACTGAAAGCGACAGAATCGGGGAAATTATCGGTGGCAGTTGATCCTAAAATGATTTCTTCCTTATGATCATTATTAATATCAAACAAAGCCAGTTGCGTAAATGAAGCCGGGCTTTCAAATTTATTTATTATTTTTCCTTTGGTGAGATCAAATCTGTAAACGCCTCTTGGATACCTTGAATAACCTGAGCGTAAGAAAAAATAAAGCATACCAGGGATATTTTCTGAATACTTCACATCAAGATTTTCAATATCCCAGGTCTTATGTCTATTTAAATCAGAACCTTTAAGTACAAACTTGTCTTTGAAACTTAAATTAGAAAATTGATTAATATTTATAATCGAAAGATAAAGCGAGTCCCTGCCCTGGCTCCAAACAACCACTTCTTCGCAATTATCTCTATCAAGGTCAGCGAAAGCAATAAAGGAGACCAATATACTATCCTTGATATTCCATTGATTTATTAGACCTTTATTGTTTTTATAAATATTTATATGAAAGGTATCGTCCGCTTTTCGAGTATTGTAGATTTTGATACGTTCACTTTCCCCGTCTTTATCTAGGTCGTGAAAAAAAATTTTAGTAATATTGCTTACCGGGACTGGATCTTCAATGGATGTAATAGAATATTTAAATACATTTTTTGATATAATAAGCGTTGTTATTATAGCGAAAATTATAGCCTGAACAAAGATAAAGAGAAGTATTCTTTTTAATGAGGTCGGCATAACAAGCTAACCCTAATTAGATGACTACTATATTCTACACCTATAATTTTTTTAAATCAATGGTTTAGCGTTGCCTTTGGGCAACATATTATTTTTAAATGTTGCCTTTGTTGACATTCTGAAGACAGTATTTGTTGTTTTTTAGGGGTAAGCAGGTGGCATCATTTTTGTATTTTTAAACATATTATTTAAATAATCAAGGTCTGAAAAATGCGCTTTGTTTTTCTTTTATTTTTTACTGCAGGTTATCTTTATGCCCAGAATGCGGCCCCGGTTGTGACAAACGTATCCTTTTCCTAGCGGGATGATGGCAGCTTTCTTGTGGATATATATTATGATGTAAACGATGCCGTAGAAGATGAATGGACAGGATTGAACACAGGTGCATTGTAGAAGCCGGGAGCTATTCGGCTGTGCGCAAAATGCTTCTGGTTAAATAAGGAAATATTTCCTAAACATAAATAAATTAAAAAAAAGCCGCTGACTTTCAGCGGCTTTATCGTATAACCTATTGTTTCATATATTTATCAATTTCTTCCTTAGGTGCAGGGTCTACATCATAGCCCAGTTTTTTCCAGTCCAATCGTGAACCACCCTGATGACAATCAGTGCATTTCAGAGCCATATCCGGTGCTGATACTTCATGATTTACACGCCAGAACATTTCAGTTTCAACAAATTCAAATTTACCGGAATAGGTTAAACCAATTGATTTCATACCATCTTCAGCGGCTTTATTCCAGTCAAAATGTTTCCAGTAACCACCCATCAGTTTAGGAACAATAAGGTATTTATTTTCAGCGTCGCTTATCTGTTTTCCGCGATGGACTTTAAATGGATAGATTCTGGCATCCGCATCATCTTTGCTGCCAAGCGGGTAATTTAACTGAGTAATTCCATTTTCATTAATTTTATCTCCTGCAAGATAGCGTGATGTATTTCCATTATACCACAAATATTCCGGCTGAATATTCTGATCCCAGATAAAATCACCTTTCTTTTTATCATAAGTTGGTTTGCCAAATTTGTCTTTTTGTACTTCCAAATCCTGACCGGCAGTGGACCAATCCCAGTACATTTTTGTTGGTAGTTCCTTTGCATAAACGGGGATGTGGCACGTTTGACAGGCTACTTTTTTAAAATGTGTATTTAAAATATCCTTTTCATGCGGAGTCTCTTCATGGCATCCGGCACATTCTACCTGGCGATCACCTGCAACTGCCGTTACCGAGACGGCAATACCTTTAAGCTGGTGCTTATCAAATTCATGGCAGTCCTGGCAGACCATGTCATTTCCGCCCATATGTACATCAAGTCCGGTCGTTGGATTTATCAAAGCCGGTTCAAGATCTCCATGTTTAACATTTTCACCGCCACCACCATAAAAATGGCAGCTTCCGCACGTTTCGCGATTTGCAGGACCGACACTCTGGGCAACAGCTACTAAGTCCACTTTTGGATCAGGCATTCCCGCACCCGTTGGTGTCTTATTATAAGTCCCGGTTTGATCGTGACAGACAAGACAGTCGACATTTTTCTCATCTTTAAAGTCAAATGAAGCATCTTTCCAGCCATAACCTGCATGGCAACTGGTGCAGCGAGGCCAGTTTGAATAAAGATTAACACAAAAGTTATTAAAAAGATTTTTCTTACCCAGATAAACTGCTTCATCATGTCCTTGAACCTTCATTGGCTCCAACGACTCCCATGTCCAGTGTGTTGTTCCCATCACCTGTTTTGCTGCATCCTGATGACATTCCAGACAGGCAGCGGTTATCTCTTGCGGTGTTGAGTATGGTCCGGTCATTTTAGAATGATCATCGTCTGACGCCCACAAAAATCCAACTGACAATACAAAAAGTATAATCGAACGCATTTGACCTCCTTAAATTGTGAAATTTTTAGTAAGATGCATATAATTATAAGAAAGATTTATATTGTTTGAAACTTTTCAATGAAATTTTACAACCGTTTTTTTAATTATATCAGGCATAATAAAATCAATTTTAATTGAAACTCATTAAAAGAAGAAATGGCCAAAGATTCTAAACTCGTTGAAATAGGTAAACACAAGATTGAACTGACCAATCTGGATAAAATACTGTATCCGGATGATCACGTTATTAAAGCGCAGATTATAGAGTATTATCTCAGGATTGCCCCAACCATCCTGCGTCATATTAAAGGCCGCGCTTTATCTTTTATCCGCTATCCGGACGGCATTGACGGCGAGCAGTTTTTTCAGAAGAATAAACCGGACTGGGCGCCGGACTGGATAGAATCGGCTAAACTGGGCAAAGAGAAAAAGAATTACATCATTGCCATAAACGAAGCTACTCTTGTCTGGACGGCCAACCTGGCTGCCATCGAAATCCACCAGGCACAATCACGTCAGCCCGATTTTGATAAACCGGATTATTTTGTCATCGATCTTGATCCGCCTGATGGTTATCCCTTTGAACGAATAATTCAAATGGCTCTCGACTGCAAAATTCATCTTGAAAGTTACGGCTATATCCCCTTTGTAAAAACAACCGGGCGCAAAAGTGTGCATATCGTTGTGCCACTTGAAACACTTTATACGTATGATGAAATTGCTGCCGCCACCCAGGAAATCGGTAAAAGTTTTGTAAAAAAATACCCTGAAACCACAACCCTTAAAATAGCCAAAGGTGCACGTCCGGATAAAGTACTGATTGATATTTACCGCAACCGTGAATCACAAACGATTGCTGCCCCCTACAGCTTGCGCGCTTTACCGGGAGCAACAGTAAGCATGCCCATCACCTGGGAGCAGCTTGAGAATACGTCTGCTATCACAGACTATAACATTGAAAATGCCCTGCAGATGGTTCTGGATGAAGGCGATGCCTGGGAATCCATCGGTGCTTATGCCACAGAGTTGCATACTAAAAGAACAAAAATCCACACCACTGGAAAAGCACCAGAATCCCTTGAAAAATATAAACAAAAACGTGAATTTCAGCGTACGCCGGAACCGGATGCATCCTACGCCGCGGGATCGGGGAACGCATTTGTGGTGCACCGTCATCATGCATCTCGTTTACACTACGATCTGCGTCTGGAACAGGATGGTGTGCTGAAATCATGGGCTGTCCCCAAAGGCCTGCCACCACGACCGGGTATAAAAAGACTGGCCGTCCAGACAGAAGATCACCCGCTGAAATATCTTGATTTTCACGGCAGTATTCCCAAAGGCGAATATGGCGGCGGTGATATGTGGATTTATGCGCGGGGTAAATATCAAATCAGCAAAACCAAGAAAAATGGCTTCTACTTCCGCTTGCAGAGCAAAGCTCTAAGTGCTGAATATCGCATTCATGACACGGGCAACAATCAATGGTTGCTGGAGCGCGTGGAAAATCCGCAAATCGACTACCTGCTGCAGCCCATAGAACCGATGCTGGCGGAAAGCGCCAAAAAAGTCCCGGTGAGCAGTGATTATTTGTATGAAGTAAAATGGGATGGCATCCGGGCAATCATAACCATTGATGATGGCGTCATCACCATTCGCAGCCGCAATCAAAAAGATATAACTACACAATTCCCGGAGTTATGCATCCCGGAAGAAGCATTCCGGATTTCGACTGCCTGTTTTGATGCCGAGATTGTCTGCCTGGATGATGCCGGTAAACCGATCTTTAAGGATGTCATTCGACGTTTGTTTCATAAAACAGAAGGCGCCATTGAGCGGGCTTCAAAAAAAACACCCGCGGTTTGTTACCTGTTTGATTGCCTGTATCTGGATGGACGGCCTTTAGTGAACGAACCCTGGTGGCAGCGCCGGGAATGGCTGACAGATTCCATAAAACCGGGAACGTCCTATCGCATAAGCCAGGCTATGGAAGACGGTAAAGCTCTGTTTGAAGCTGCAAAGCAAATGGGTCTGGAAGGTATTGTTGCCAAGGAAGTGAACGGGTTCTATTATCCGGGCAAGCGCTCTGCGGTGTGGACGAAAGTAAAGGTTCGTGAGACAATCGATTGTGTCATTTTAGGCTATACCAAAGGCAAAGGTGATCGATCGAGTCTTTTCGGGGCGATGCATATTGCCAGAGAAGAAAATGGCACTTATAAATATCTCGGCAAAGTCGGCACAGGCTGGGATGCTAAAAAGATGAAAGAGATCTTCGAAACACTGCAATCAGTGGATACCTGCGACCGCTATATCGATGAGAAACCACTGGACGATGCAGAAACAACCTGGATAAAACCGGAGCTATACTGCGAAGTTCGTTATGCATCCGTCACATCCGCCGGAACACTGCGTGAGCCTGTTTTTGTACGCTTGCGGCTGGATATCGGATAAAAAAAAATTAATTCTCTTTACCATTTAAAACCCGGAATACAAAAATTCCGGGTCTGTGTACAGCTCCTGGTATCATTTGAAATTATTTTATGAGTAACATTTTCCTGCTATTAACAAAATGACCTGCTTTTAAAGTATAATAATAAAGTCCGCTTGATAATTCAGAAGCATCCCAATTCACTTTATAAAATCCTGCATTTTGGTATTCCGAAACAAGCTCAGCAACTTTTTGACCTAAAGTATTATGGATAGTAAGATTGACTTTTGCTGAAGCAGGAAGCGCATAATTAATTGTTGTAACCGGATTAAACGGATTGGGATAATTTTGCAATAACCTCGTAGTTTCGGTAATTTTACCTTACTGAAATCACTGTCTATTGATGTTGCCGGTGGCGGATCCTGACCCCACAACAGATAGCAAAATCCCTGTCCGCTACTGAACTGGCAACAGCCGCATCAATTGTGGAATCTGCATTAAAATCAGCAAGAGCAAAAGCTTTACATTATCACCAGCATTGTAGTAATGAATCTCAGGAAAAGTACCATCACCACTATTTATTAACACAGCCAGTTCATCATACATCTCAATAGATGCAATTAAATCTGGATAACCATCCTTATTCATATCAGCGGAACAGATATCCCTGAAGGCCGGAGCATAGAGTTGTGCATATTTGATCGGATCGGTGAAAGTACTATCCCCATTATTCATATATAGCGACACATTGCCGTCATATGTACCATATTGGGTAACAGCTATGTCATTATATCCATTGGCATCAAAGTCTTCCAGTACCAGTCCCGTTGCCATAAAATCCGTAAACATTGTTTTCAACGAGCCAAATGTCCCTTGCCCGTCATTAAATAATACACGCACAGCACCGGTCGTGTTGCTTTGGTTAAAAGAAGCTACTGCAATATCCAGGTCGCCATCGTCGTCCAAATCCTCAATGGCTACATCATTACCATCTCCCATACTATAATTATCAACATGGTATGCATCAACACTGTCACTGAGAATGATATGCAAGGATGATCCACCGCTGTATATAATCGAGAAATCCATTATGTTATCATTGTTGAAATCACCGCAGGCACCGGTATAGCCCCCCATAAATCCAATCCCTGTCTGCCAGTTCCCACCAGATGTAAATCCTCCTTCAGATTTACCATAAAAAGGTACAAATCCATCGATGCCTGCAACCCCAAAATCCATTATTTCATCATTGTTAAAGTCACCTGAAAATAACCCCCGTGGATCACTTAAACCTGCAGAAATTTTTTGACGATCGATAAAGTTACCATCCCCATCTCCGTACTTTACATAAAGAAATCCATCCAGTGTCAGAATGTCTTTAAATCCATCACCATTAAAATCTTCAGTTAGTATATCAAATATTTCCGTACCCATGTCATCCAAATAACTATTTTCAGGGAAAGTGCCATCACCATTATTAAGAATTACAGAAAAATTCCAATCGAATAATAAAATATCATCACGCTGATCATTATTAACATCCCGGCAAACAAGCTTGCTGGCAAAGCTGGCATTTGTGAAGTAATTGCCATAGTAGCTGACCGGATCAGAAAAATCAGTATCTATATCACCATTGTTTACTCTTACTGAAACAATTCCTGTTTCATTTTCACATATCAGGATATCGCTTTTTCCATCGCCATTTACATCCCCACAGGCAGCTGACATGGTAAAATCCTGGTTAAATGAATCAGCCACTGTAAAACTTCCGTCACCGTTTGCCAGAAAAATCATGCGGCCACCATTATAATCGGTCAACAGTAAATCTGCATCCTGATCCGCATTCAGAAAACCGCGATCCAAATCAGTTATATTTTCGTAGGCAGACGATCCATATTGATATAAAACTTCTGATATAAACGTAGAGTCCCCATTATTGATATAGGTGGCAAAAGCCGGTTGATAATAATATGTGACTGTATCCGGAAAAACACTTTGGCTGCCGAAAATCAGCAAATCCGGATATTCGTCGTGATTGACATCCCAAGGCAGTATCGTACCGGCCACACTCACCGATGAGTTAACTAAGCCTTCACCATACTCATTAATCTCGAATGAACCATCACCATTACTAAAAAACACACTTACCAAAGTGGAAGATAACATATGCAGGATATCGTCAAAACCATCGTTATTCATATCAAGAACGCTGATGCGGCTTGAAAAGTAATCAGCATAAGTATGCTCCAGTACAAGCGTTCCATCGCCCTGGTTCACAATAATATTCATGTCAGAACTGTTGGTAATAGTGACGAGATCATCCCAGCCGTCTCCATTAAAATCCCCGCTGCAAATTGCCGATATATTTCGGCCGCTTTCAACAGAAACAGCTTCCTGATATGTTCCATCTCCGTTGCTGTTATAGATATTTATATGGGTAAAATTTTCTCCGGTATAAGTTTTAGATCCGCAGGCAAAATCGGGGTAACCGTCATTATTAAAATCTCCTTCAGTCATTACATTGATATACCCACCCATGGGATAATCAATCCGTGTATTAAAAAACGGCCCTGATGCCCAGCTCAATGAAACTATAGCTAATATATTAATAACAATTAAGTTGGTTTTCCTTAACATGGTTTACTCCTTCTAATTTTCATAATAAAGGGAAATTCATTTAAAGGTCAGATTTTCAAATTTCATCCATTTGAAGATTCACATTAACACAATGTATATAATGTCATTTTGAGCAAACCCCAAAGAACAAGAAAGCAAAATGGCTATGCTTAATTTGGCAAATAATTTCATCATTGAATTTCCATATTAATTGAGGCCTTAAGTATTGTTTTCACAAACTTAAAATATGTAAAGTGATTTTGAATTCAATCGCATGAAAATGCGATAAAGGTAAATAGAAATTTTGGGATTAATATTTGAAGAAGTATCTTAGATTAAATTTCACCACGCAAAGACATCGTTATAACTTCTGCTTTTGAATTGACATGTAGTTTACGATAAATATTGCGGATATGTTGTCGCACTGTATCGATTGAAATATCAAGCCTATCAGCAACAAGTTTGTAGCTTAAGCCATCGACCAGGCCAACCACAATTTCTTTTTCGCGGTCACTTAGCTGGGATATTTTCTTTTCTTTTTTCTGTGGCTGAAAATGCTCAATAACCCTTCTGGCGATTTCCGGAGACATTGGAGATCCACCTTTATGCAGATCCAGAATTGCTGTTTTAAGCTGATCAAGCGGTGTTGATTTTACCAGATACCCAGTTGCACCTGCACACAAAGCGGCAAAAATTTTTTCAGGATTGTCATAAACAGTGAACATAATAATATTAGTTTCAGGGGCTTTATCCAAAATAAGCGGCATGGCACTTATACCTGACATGCCGGGTAAACCTATATCCATAATCAATATATCCGGAGTATTCCCGGTTTTAAAATACTCCAAAAAATGTTCTGCAGAAGGCGCGCTTACAAAAAGTTCAAACTCAGGTTGATTTTCAATAAAAGTACTTACGACAGACCTGATATCATTATTATCTTCGACTATACCTATTGTGATTTTTTGCAACGGGAACTCCCTGGAATATTTTGATGTAATTTAAACAATCGATCCTTATGAGAAATCGCATGAGAATGCGATCAGAATCTTGACCTTTCCAGCAGGATGGTTACACCCTTTTTCGTTGCTGTAATATTAAGATTGGCTTTAAGCTGTACAGCACGCATTTTCATATTTTTCAAGCCATTTCCGGGATTATCTAAAGTGTTTTCAAAACCGTTTCCATTATCTTTAATCTCAAGCCTGAATTTCTCATTAGTATTATCCAGCACTATCTCAACATGATCTGAACCAGAGTGTTTTACGATATTATTAACGGCTTCCTTAAATATCAGGTAAAGGTTCTGTCTGATATCAACATCCAATTTTGCAGTTTTTTCAAATCCTTTACTGGTGAAAACACAATCGATATTATTCGGCTCAAAAACATCAAGTGCCAATTGCTTCATTCTTGAAGCCAACTTTTCCAATGTATCATTTCGTGAATCAATAGCCCAGACAAGATCAGAAAGGCTTTTGACTACCTGTCTACTCATTTCTGCAATTCCATGCAGGTAACCTTGTTTATCATCCTGCACAATACCTTGAGCCATTAAATCTGATCTTAAAGCAATCTGCGTTAGATTTGCACCAATATCATCGTGAAGATCACTGGCGATTTTTATACGCAGTTTTTCAAGCTTCAGCAGATTATTAACCCGGTAGCGATGTAATCCATAGAAAAGACCTATAAACAGAAGAATAATCAGAAATCTGAACCAGATGGTTGCCCAAAAAGGCGGTGAAATAACAATATTTAAGTGACTGGAATTTTTACTCCACCGGCCATCGCCATTCGTCCCGTTAACTATAAATTCATAAACGCCAGGTTTCACATCGGTATAATTGGCAAAGTTACGGTTACTTTCTATCCAGTCATTATCCAATCCGCTTAATCTATAACGATACTTGATTTTTTCCGGATTCGAATAATCCAGCACACTGAATTCAAATGAAAAATAATTATCCTTATAAGAAAGATTAATATCGTCCTTAAAGAATAGACCATTGTTTACTGAAAATGGCTTTTGATGAACAAAGAAGGAAGTAATTTCCACAGCTGGGTTAAATGAACTCAGTTCAAAACTATCCGGGTTAAACATGTCAACGCCATTCACTCCCCCAAATATAAAATAGCCTTTGGATGATTTAAAAGCAGCTTCAGAGTTATATTCCAGATTTATAAGACCATCGCTTGTATTATAATTAATAAACGTTTTTGTTTGGGGATTAAATTTTGAAATTCCCTTATTTGTACTCAGCCACAACATGCCTTTTTTATCTTCAAGAATAGCGTATACGACATCGCTCGGTAGACCGTCCTTCATGAAATACCGTCTAAACTGCGGATTGCTTTTTTCTTTACTTTTAAGATGGTTAAGCCCCGTCATGGTGCCAAACCATAAATCACCATTCCGGGCCTCGGTAATTGAAATTACATAGTCATTACTTAACGATTTTTTATCGCCCTTAATATTTCTGATTGATTTAAACTTTACATTCTCCTTAGTCCTTTTGTCCTGCATGCGGAATACATTTATTCCATTACGTGTAGCAACCCAATAGGTACCTTCGCTATCCTGAATAATTGCATTTATATAATTAGAACTGATACTGGCAGAATCTTGCGGATCATTTTGAAAATGTTGAAAAGATTTCTTATCTCTGTTAAACAGATTTAATCCGTCACCAGATGTACCTATCCAGAAATCTCCATTCATACCTTCATAAAATGTTCGAACATTGTTTCCGCTTAGACTCTTTTCATCTTTAGGATTATTTTTAAATTGAATTTTTGATCCATTTTTGACATTAAAACACTCAATTCCCGCTGAGATGTAACCTATCCATAAATTATCGGAGCTATCAAAAAGCATGCTCCTTACTTCATTATTTCTGATTTTTAAATGATCCTTTGCGTCAACGTTTAAATATGTAAATTTCCCTGTTTGATAAGAATATTGTGTTATCCCGTTCTCCTGTCCGCCAAACCAAAGATTTTTCCCGGGTTGTTCGGCAATCGCAAAAATTACAGGATGATTCAGCTGATCATTCATTTAATCCGTCTCTGGTGGTTACAACCCAGATTTTACCCTTCATCATTACGACTGAACGCAAATCATTACTGCTTAATCCGGATTCTACATCGTAACGATTAAACTTCTCTGATTCAGGATCAAAATGGTTTAGTCCGTTTTGTGTTGCAATCCACAGTGTATTTTTATCTCCATTACAGATGGAGCGGATATTATTGTTGCTGATGCTGAATTTATTGGCGGGGGTGTGTGTAAAGTGTTTTACACTATTTTCATCCGGATTAAAATAAACTAATCCTTTATGCGTGCCAAGCCATAGACAATTGTTGTCATCGATAAGGATTGCCCGAATTTTTTCATCAATAATTGATTCACTGATTCGAGTTACCTTGTTGTTGTTTAGATTAATTTTGTTTAACCCGCCATCCCGGGTGCCAACCCAAAGATTACCTTTATTATCTGCTGCCAGAGCTCTGATAGTGTTACTGCTTATTCTAGATGAATCTTTTAGATCTGATGTAAAATGCCGGAATTTACCTGTTGACGGGTCGAATTTATCAAGTCCCTGCTGATAAGTTCCAATCCAGAGACAATTTTTTGGATCAACAAAAATAACCCATAAATCATTACTTGCCAGCGAATTTAAATCATCGGGATCATGTTTAAAAACACTAAATCGATTCCCATCGTAGCGGTTAAGCCCGTCCTCGGTTGCAATCCAGATAAATCCTTTTTTATCCTGCACAATAGATTGAACCGTGCCCTGGGATAGACCATCCTTTAGACCAAGATTACGGAATTTTAATTCTGTTTTTTGCGCCAATAAAGACAGATTTAAGGCAATTAAAATTAATGAAGTTTTAATCCAATTCGGTTTATGCCAATGCATCGCAGTCCAAAATCCTGGAAGTAATTAATTTTAAGTGAAAATAGTTTGTAGAGAATTTCGACTTAATGTTAAGTTTTTTAAGTTAGCCTGCAATTAAATTTCAATTTTAGATTTTAATTATCCTTTTGTAACTTTTTTTTGTATTCTTACATCTATAAAAATACTTCCTTTTATTCATATTCCACAACAACAAAACGTTATCCGAAAGGAGCGTCAATGGCACGTTTACTTATTTTAGGTGCAGGCATAGGCGGGCATACCGCGGCACTTCATGCCAGGCACAAACTAAATCACCAACACGAGATCGTTGTAATATCCCCCAATAGCAAATGGAACTGGATTCCTTCAAATATTTGGGTGGGCGTAGGCTGGATGAAACCGGAAAAAGTTACGTTTGAGTTGGCACCGGTTTATAAAAAATCGGGAATTGTTTTTCACCAGGCAAAAGCATTGAGCATTCATCCTGAAGGTAATGAAGATTCCACAACACCTTTTGTTACTATTCAATATACCAGCCCGGAAAAACAAGGCCAGATTGAAACAATTACCTACGATTATCTGATCAATGCCACCGGCCCTAAACTGAAATTTGAAGCTACAAATGGACTTGGCCCTGAGAAAAACAGTCTTTCCGTTTGTACCTACGGTCATGCAGCTGATACAGCTTCTGAACTCCAGGAAATGATCGGTCAAATGAAAAAAGGCGAGCAGAAAAATTTTCTGGTTGGAACCGGTCATGGTACTTGTACATGTCAGGGAGCAGCCTTTGAATACATTTTCAATCTTGAATATGAGCTTCGTAAAGCCGGAGTACGTGATAAGGCCAACATTACATGGATTTCCAACGAACAGGAACTGGGTGATTTCGGAATTGGCGGCATGCATATCAAACGGGGCGGTTATATCACGCACAGCCGTATTTTTGCTGAATCACTTTTTACGGAACGTAATATGCGCTGGATAACCCGTGCTCATGTCAACGATGTCGGGGAAAAACAAATCGCTTATGAAAATCTTGACGGTGAAAGCAAAACAGAAGATTTTGATTTTGCCATGCTGCTGCCGCCTTTTTCAGGCGTCGGCTTAAAATCGTATGACAAAAAAGGTGGTGATATTACAGACAAACTTTTTGCAGCCAACGGCTTTATGAAAGTTGATGCCGACTACACAGCAAAATCCTATGAAGAGTGGAAACCATCTGACTGGCCGTCAACCTATCAGAACCCTGATTATAAAAATATTTTTGCGATAGGAATTGCCTTTGCACCACCGCATGGCATCTCAAAACCCATGAAAAGTCCAAACGGTACACCTATAAATCCCACACCCCCACGGACAGGTATGCCTTCCGGAGTAATGGCCCGACTTGTTGCTTATAGTATTGCCGACATGATAAATGGCTCAGACGGACCAACTCATAAAGCATCGATGGCAAACATGGGCGCTGCCTGTATTGCTTCAGCCGGGGCAGGACTATTCGGTGGAACCGGCGTCACCATGACCATGTTTCCGATCATTCCTGATTTCGAAAAATATCCCGGTACAGGCCGTGATTTGAGTTACACCAGCGGCGAGATTGGTCTGGCAGGACACTGGTTAAAGCACATTCTTCATTACGCTTTTATGTATAAAGCTAAAGCCAATCCAATGTGGCGTGTCGTCCCTGAGTAAACGTGTCATTACCATCCCGTTTTTAGGTAGAAGCAATCTATGCATGGTTTTAATATTAAAGGAAAATAAAATGTCTGAAAGAAAACCCTACGAGCAAAATTATTACCCACCGGTTCCAACCAGTTTTGTTAAAAAAAGCAGAACAAACCTGTTATGGCAACTTTGGCGCTTTCTGATAATCAACCTTAAAGTTTTAAGAATGGTCAGGAAGCACTAGTTTAATTAAGTCAATATTTTCATTGTAAATGTTTTAAAAACATCTATCCCTGTTTTCAGATTATATAAAGAAACAGGGATATTTTACTTTTTTGAATAGACCGGTTCGTCTTTATTCCAGCCATATCAATATGCCCGGTATCTCCTGTCCTTGCAAAAACCACAATCTGTAACTATCTTCAGGCTGCTTAACTATTGAGGGGATTTAATATGCGGGCAATCTGGAAAGGCCACATCCGTTTTTCACTCGTCACCATTCCGATTCGTGTTTATGGTGCAATCGAAACAGCACAAACCATGCGCTTCAATCAATTACATAAAGATTGTAATGGTGCTATAGGTTATCAGAAAAAGTGCAAAAAATGTGGTGAAAGTGTCGACAAAGAAGAAATTGTAAAGGGCTATCAATATGAACCTGAACAATATGTGATTGTGGAGCAGAGTGATTTTGATAAGTTAAAGCTCAAAAGCACCAAAGCCATTGATATTGAAGGATTTGTTGATGCCAGTGAAGTGCACTCAACCTTATTTGATACACCTTATTTTGTCGGACCGGATGGTGAAGTTGCATCCAAACCATACAATCTGCTTTGCCAGACTCTGAAAAAAACAGGAAAAATGGGGATCGGACGGGTCGTGTTACGGGAGCGGGAAGATGTCGTTCTGATTGCTCCGGAACAAAACGGCATTATGTTTTACAAACTGCGTTATCCTGATGAAATACGTGATATTAATAAAATCCCGGATCTTAATCCTGCTGATCCAACGCAGGAAGAACTAAAACTCGCTGAAACCCTGGTTGGATCTATGAATAAAAAGTTGTCGGACATTGAACTTAAAGACAGGTATGGTGATTCATTACGTGAAGTGATTCAGGCAAAAATCGAAGGAAAAGAAATAGTAACACTTGAAGAAGAAGAAAAAGAAGTTGTTGATATTATGGATGCATTAAAGGCAAGTATCGAGCAGGCAAAAGCATCAAAGAAACCAATGAAAAAAGCCACAGGTAAAAGTAAAGAAACAACGCAAAAACAGAAAAAGACAGCTTAATCTCCTAAATGAATATATTCAAATTACACGAGCAAAAGCCGGTCAGGCTGGGGCATAAGAAGGCCAACAATGATAAAAAGTCCAAGATGGAAGAAAAAGGCCAGCTTAACCTGTTTGAAAAAAAACCGGCGAAAATATTTTCAATCGATAAAAAATTAAGCGCGTTTGAGCAGGCTTTTGTTTTTGATGAAAATGGCGATACCCAAGCACGCGAATTATATCTGAAAGCGATTGAAGAGAATGATTGTAGTGCAGATTCCTATTGCAATCTTGGAATCCTGGAAGCCCATGACAGCAATTATGTTAAAGCAATTGATTATTTCTCGCATGCCCTGGCAATCGAACCAAGACATTTTGAAGCACATTTTAACCTGGCAAACCTTTATTTTGATAATGAAGATTTAAATCTGGCGCGTCTTCATTATGAAATGGCGCTGAAGATCGACCCGGATGATGCTAATATTTATTTTAATCTTGGACTTGTTCAGGTTATGCAAAATGATATCGACGGAGCAATTCAATCATTTACAACATACCTAAGTATGGCCGGTGACCAGGAAGCATTAAAAACACGTGTACTTTTAAACCAGCTTACAGAGAGCAGAAAAGTATAGTCTTTATTTAGTGAAGTTCAATCGGCCTGATACTCTCATAAATAGCAGGTCTTAAATTAAAAGTTCGCCATAAATCCCAGTTAATTTGAAGACCCAGCCAAAATTCAGGACTTGTATTCAAACAGCACGACAACCGGATCGCAATATCCGCAGTAACTTTTTCTTCACCGGTTAAAATATACCTTATCTCATCCGCACTAATATTAATAGCATCTGCAAGGTCTTCAACGGTTAAACCCAATGGATCAAGATAAGCCGATTTTAAAATTTGACCGGGAAACGTTGGTGGTAAATTATACTTAACCATAGGATGACTCCTACGTTTTTATGATTTAATGTTTAGGCAGTATAAACCGGTATTCGAATCCAAATCTGCAGAAATAATAAAAATAGTCTTAGTGACTAAAAAGTATCCACTCTGAATTGTTATTTAATAATTACTTTCAAATGGACTCTTAGTTCCGGATTTTTAAATCTCGGTGAAGAAAAAATTTTATTTAATATTTACTATACTTTTTTACACTGAAAGGAAGAAGGAGCTGTCGCAAATCAGAGAACACATCGTTCCAACTTTATCTCGTGATGACAAACCATGCTTAGCGGGCAGCTCCCCTTTATTTTAAATTGTATATTTCCTGCCTTCATTTTCTTTTTTCAGATATTCCATCAGCGGAGCAAAATATTCTAGCATGGCATTGGCACTGATCTCTTCTCCAAGAGTATCCTGCATAAGTTTTCGCCAGTCAACACTTGCGCCGGGAGATAAAATTTGTTTTAAGAAATTCCCAACTTCTTTATTGCCGTAATAGTTGGTTGAATGGGGATCTTCATTCAGGATTTTCGTAGCGATATAATTATGCAACTGAAACAATAATACATAAGATAAGGCATAATCATAGTATTGCGCCGCGTCATTATTAATATGAGTTTTTGATGCCGCATCGCAATATTCTTCACCACGGTCAGATGGCGGAACTATGCCCTGGTATTTCTTAACCATCTCCCACCATTTTGCATTAAACTGATTTTCCGGGAGATTATTGGCATAAAGCTCGTATTCAAATTCTGTCATCACACCTGCTGACCAGGGTATAAAAACAACATAATTTAATGCCTCCTTTAGCAGACTTTGCATCTGGTCTGTTTCAATATCGGATGGGACAAGATCCAGGTTCTGCAGGAAAGGTTTTTGCATGGCTGCTAATCCGAGCATACTGCCAATCGCTTCATGAAAAGCACGATTTGCACCGGCCCTTAATAAAAGGGGGACGTCAGGATTTGTATAAAGAATATAATAGTAAATATGTCCCAGCTCGTGGTGAGTTGTTTCATACCACTCGGAATTTGGAACAACACTCATCAGGCTGCGCACATCATTCTCCAGATCCATATGCCAGGCAGAAGCATGATTGTTCTTCTTATAAGCTGCATCGATGGGTGCCGGATATAGACTCGACTTTTCCCAAAAAATTGCAGGAAGTTTTTCCATTCCAAGACTGACATAAAAACGTTCTGCCTGCTCAACCAGCCATTGGGCACCTTTATCTTTTAAAACGCCATCAAGATCGATACCTTTAACATCCACCATGCTGCTCCAGTCTTGTCCCCAGCGGTTTGGGAGCCAGTGCGCCGGCAGGTAATCCGGCACTTCTGAAACACCATATTTTTTTGCCAATTCATACCGGGCATAGGTATGCAGTTCTCTGTATAGTGGCATAAGTTCTTCAACAAGACGTTTATTAAGATCCATCATTTCTTTTGTCGTCATCCCGTAATCTGACACCTGGTAGGAAAAGAAATCGGAATATCCTAGTGCCTGAACAGTTTCGTTGCGTAGTTTCTGAAGATTTGTCAATCCGGATTTTAAACCTTTGCCGACTTCTTTACTTGATTCCCAGGCAGCTAAACGTTTTGGCATATTTGTTTCAACCCTGAGTATATCATCAATATCATTTGTCGAAACTGACTTATCATCAATTTTAAAATCAAATCCATACAATTTTTCCGTCTGTTCAGTTTCAGCTTTGATACGCGCATCAACAATTTGCTCTACTGTTTCAGGATTGTTAGCTGCCTGGTATAAAACGGTTTCCAGCTGTTTGACCTGAATCGGTTTTAGCAAATCCTTTTGCTGAAGTAATTGACGGGCTTTTTCAATATTTTCCTTACTCCCGGTAAATTTAGCCAATGCTTTATTCGCACGCTGAGTAGCATTCGAAGTGGCTGTATCACCTTCAACGATATATGTATTCGATCTCCATTCAGCTTCAGCAGATGCATAATAAAGTTTCTGAAATTCACTGCTGTAGTTATCCAGAAATTGCTGGGTTTCGTTTTGCACTACTTCTTTGTTAACACAACTGAAAAGAAATACAATAGTTAAAAGAATCAAGAATCTCATTATTACTCCTGGTTTGATGATGCAGACAGTAATTTATAGCATATTCAGTAATGGGGCAAAAAGAAGGAAAACTAAAAAAGCCGCGCCATTACAGACGCGGCAACCGATGATTATTCAAGATTTAAAACAATACGATCATTCATACGAATTATTTTACTGATAGAAATATCGTTTCGGGATTCGTTTGAAGTTTCTATTGCGGAAATATGTAGCATTAACGAACCCGCATTTGTGCTATCGACAAGAGCAGAAAGGCTCTGCTGATCTATTACCAAACTACCTTCGTTACTTTCAATTTTAGATATAATCGCCGGATGATTATCAAAATTCAGGCGGATAAAATCAGGATCAACTCCGGGTGCCGGATGCTTTTTACCTTTCGGTCCCTTTCCCGGATGACCGGAATGGTCCATCTTCACCTTCTCCATTCCCGGGAATGGTAATAAAGCGATAATAACTTCACTGCCAGCAGATGCACCTGTCCATTCAATATTTAAATCCTGATCTAGCGCAACACTTTGTCCGTCTTCAAGATTTGAAATAGCCAGTTTTGCCGACGGTGACTTTAACGTGATATCCATAGCAGTAAAATCATCTGAACCGGAAACATTAAAAACATAATCATAGTCCGCCGAGAAGGGAACTGAAACAGGTTCAAAAATACCCGAATGCCCTTTCCCTGGTTTTCCCGGAGCAGTCAGATAAACATAACCACCATTTTTGCCATTTAAAGTTTTTAAAGTTATCGCACCTTCAGGACCCAGAAGTATAACATCACCCATATTTAATCCACCCTGGTGAAAATATGGCTTTACCGAAAAAGAATCACTGAAAGCAATCGCCATTGCATGCCCGCTTTCAATATCTCCATCGAACATTCCGGGTCGTCCTTTTAAATTACCCCAGCTTAGTGAGAACAAAACATCGCCTTCAACAAGATTTGCTTTATCCTGCTGAACCAGCATTATTTCATCATCTAATGCTTCTATAAGTGCCATGTTATATGAATCACTCGATATATTCTCCTGTGAAGAACTCGAATTTTCGCATGAGATCACAAATAGCAAAATCGGCAAAAGCACTAGATGAACTATTTTTCTAAAACGCAACATAGTAACTCCTCTGTAAAAAATAATTGGATTATAGCTTTATCAGCCCTTAATAAAAGACAGGCCTGTTCTGATTATTCCGGAATCGGTAGCAATTAAATCTGGATATCCTCCTTATTTTCTCATTCTTTCGGGACGTGTTTTTGAAGAATCATTACCCCTGAATCTGAAATCTTCATCATCGGGCCGCCATTCGTCCGGGCGTCTGTCGTGGCGAAAAGGTCTTGGGCGTTGTTGTAAGAGTGATTTCAGAAAATGTTCTTGCTGTTCCTTTGTAAGAAATTTTTTTGTTCTTATGAAATTATTAATCGCTTTTGAACTAAGTTCAGATTTTTTTGATGCAATTAGATTATTTAAACTGTCCACTGCATTCATATTGATATTATTCGCCATAATTTCATCAAATAGTTGTTGTTCAATCCTGAAAATATCTTTCATGTCGTTCATACTTGACCTGCGGAATTTATTGAACAATTCAAACATTTCGCGTCGCTGATCTTCGTCTAAATCCATATCCTTAATAAAGGGTGGTTTAGCTCCTTCCGGTGGGAAGAAAGCATCCGGACGATCAAAACGGTGATATAAAAATGTCCCTATCACTGCAAGATTTAATGCCAGTGAAAAAATAAGTATACCACTCAATACTTTGACTTTCATTGGGTATCTCCGTCTTCAAAAACATTATGCCAGTCTTCCACGAATCCCGACTGGTAGAATGCTTGTGAATATTCTGTTAAAATTTCTGTTGATGTTTCATTTACCGCAGAAGAGCTGCTCAATCCGTTACCCAGGTATATTCCTAAAATAACGGCCCCTGCCGCCAGGACAGATGCCAGTGACCAGTTTGCAAGAAGCCCGCCTGTGTCTGGGAGCGGTTTTGATTTTTCCTTCGCCAACGCTTCTATGCGTGTTACCATAAACGGATCCGCATGAAGCTTTGGAGCGGGAGATTTTGCCTTCATTGAAAGCAGTTCGTTTAGTTTATCTTTATTCATGATTACACTCTTATAAATGTTTTAACCATGGTTTCAGTTTATCAGCAAGTTTCTTTTTTGCCCGGTGAATCCGTGTCTCGACAGCACTCAAAGTTATCTCCAGATGATCTGCAATCTCCTGATAACTCATTTCTTCATATCTGAATAACATAAAGGGAACCCTGTATTTTGCAGAAAGACTATCCAGTGCATTCCGGACAATTATTTCTTTTTCATGATCTTGCAAAGAATCGTCCGGCTGCGTTGGCAGATTCTGTTCCCAATATGTCAGAACCGGCCCTTCACTAATCGCTTTTGTTGCATCTTTTTCCATAAAATCAAAAAAAGAGATTCGCTTTTCACGTTTCAGATAATTTATAATGTGGTTCATTGCTATCCGGTATATCCAGGTTGAAATTTTTGATTGTTCCTGAAAAGTCCCGATTTTTTGATATACTTTAATAAATACATCCTGTGTCAAATCGCGGGCAATATCTTCACGGCCACACATTCTAAAGGCAAGATTCAGAACCATATCAGCATTTTGCTCATATATTTCATTAAAAGTCATGTACAATCCGGATGTATTTTCCGCCGTTTTCGCAACAGGCATGGCCGAGTCCTGTTTGTTTATTTAATATAGAGACAAACATCCTGAACATTTCTTGCAACTTTTTTAAAAAAATATCAAGACAAACTTTCCGGATTTATTTAAACAGGTATTATGGTTAATTGATTATTACGAAAAATCCGGTATTCAATTAAAATGAATCATGGTTTAAAACTGAACCGCAGTATTTGCAGAATTGTGCATCCACATCATGTCCTTCCATGCTGCATTGCGGACAAGCCTGGGTAGTAACATGCTTTTTGGTAAAGGTTTGTGTCATTTCAGCGGTTACAATTCCGGTCGGTACGGCTATTATTGCATAACCTAAAATCATTACTATTGCCGAAAGAATTCTTCCCAGGCTTGTAATTGGCGTGATATCTCCATATCCAACTGTTGTCAAAGTGACGATCGCCCAGTAGATACTATGGGGAATACTTACGAACCCGCTTTCTTCTCCCTCAATCAGGTACATCATCGAACCGACAATTATAACAATGGTAACGACTGTAACCAGGAAAACCGTGATTTTGCGGCGGCTGGCTTTAAGTGCCTGTTTAATCATCTGCGCTTCACCAAGATATTGCGCCAGCTTTAATACACGGAAGATACGCAGAACTCGCAAGATTCTTATAACCACAAGCATTTGCGTCCCGGGGAATAGCAGGCTGAAGTAGGTCGGGATGATGGATAATAAATCAACTATTCCGTAAAAACTTCCTGCATATTTTAAAGGCCGCCCCACAGTGATCAGACGAAGAACATATTCAATGGTGAACAGAATGGTAAAACTCCACTCAAGAACAAGAAGTATGCTGCCATAGTTTCTGCGAACTTCGGGCATACTGTCCAGCATAACCGCAATTACACTCAACAAAATTGTGATAATTAAAATAATATCAAAAGCTTTACCCATGCGTGTGTCTGCTTCAAAAATAATTTCATGAATTCGCAGACGCCAGGAGCTTAATGCAGATTTATTTTTTGAAGATTTATCTTTTGGATTGCTATTCATATCTTTCCCGGTTGATTATCTTAAGATAATGTAGCTATAATCACTTTTTGAAAGCAACCCTAATAAATGGGCATCAATGGCAGATTTATGATAAAAAAAATCCCGGCATCAAACCGGGATTTAAATTGTAAAGTATTAATCTTCAAGGCGGGTAATTGTTATTCCCCAATTTACAGGATCATCCGGTGGTGCTTCATTCCAGTCAGAAAAAGAGTGAGAATCATCAGTTTTATAAAACACTTCATACTCACCTGCCTCCAGCAATACATTGCCATCGAATAAACGATTTTTCATAGCGCCACCGGCACGCTCGGTAGTCCGGTAAGTCATTTCCCAGACGACCCGGCCGGTCTCCGCGTTTTCTATCCACGCATAATCGTACATCTCATTATGCCGTCCTTCACCAATGGCATATACATGTACCTTCTGATCCCTTGTTAATTGGAATTTTGCCCGTGCTTTATCAAAGTCGCCAACCCTTGTAATTCTGACCAGGATTGACTTGTCTTCACTTTCATCGTATTTGGAAACATCCGAAGGATTAAAATTTTCGTTTGCTGCACTTATGGTCATTCCCCAATTTGTTTGGTCAAATGGTGCGGAACTGTTCCAGTTGTTGTAAGAATGTGATCCATCGGAAACATAGTATGCGATGTAATTACCCGGATCCAATTTTACAATGCCGTCATACAATCTGTTCTTGGCGGCACCGCCGGCATTTTCAGTTTCATAATAATCCATTATCCATACTTTTTCACGGGATTTTGCATTCACAATCCAACCGTAATCGTACATTTCGCCATCACGGCCTTCACCAAGCGCATAAATATGAACATCCAACGGCTTGTTCAGAGAAAATCCCTGAACACGGTAATCCTGATCTCTAACTCTGTCAAATTTCACAATCTGATTTTTATCTTCATATTTTCCAGCATCTTCCAAAGCAATTGCAGCGGCTGCATCCGGGTTTTCTGTGCGAATTGATACGCCCCAGAAAGCCGGATCGTATGGCGGGGCCGAATTCCAGCGGCGGTAGCTATGCGAATCATCCGTTACAAAGACAAGTTTATATTTTCCTGGCTCCAGGTGCACATCTTTATCAACAAGTCGGTTTTTCTCTGCTCCACCCGCATGTAATGAATGACGATAATCTAATTCCCAGATTTTTTCCCGTGTTTTTAAATCAACGATCCAGCCGAAATCATACTGGCTCTCATCCCTAAGTTCGCCGATTGCGTAAATATGCAGATCAACAGGTTTACTGATATCAAGTATTTTTTCCTCGAAAAAATCATCACGAAGCTGAGTCCAGTTTATCAGTGCTTTTTTAGCATAATTATTCTGCCACATAAAAACATCATCTTCTGTCGCCGGAGTTCCATTCCCAATTATACGGATAAAAAGGTCACCATAATCCCGGCGTCTTATATCCCAATCATCACCATAGAAAACATTTCCAAAAAGATTATCAAAAAATCCATGACTATTGTTCCAGTTACGGTTTATATAACTGTAGTTCGGATAAGTTGAATAATATACTTCATACTTACCGGCTTCTAGGGAGATTCTGTCATTATACGTGGATACAGTTCGTTCTCTGTCTATATCGTCTGCATCAGGTATTTCCCAAACTAATTCACGCGTATTACTGTTTAAAATCCAGGCATTTGTTAAAGGTGTTGCCCCTGAACGAAAAGGAGCAATCGCTTTGGCTTCAATATAAATTTCCTGCGGCTGAGACAGAACAAATCCTGCCGTCTCTATTTTTTCAGGATAGAAATCATTAAGCTCAGTTAATGTATTATCCTGGGCAAAAAGTACAACGGGTACAATAAATACAAGTCTGGCAAAGTATATAATTCCCTTTCTAAACATCTGACAATCCTCCAAAGAATGATTTAGGTTTGACTACGTAGTTATTTGGAGAATTGTTACAGGAGTGTTATTTAGAAAATGTAATTTTAATCTGAATATATTGACCTGGTTCATGCTTCACTTCGTATGAAGCATGATATACTTCCAGTGCGGCTTTAAGGTTGGGGCTGAGAGCTGGTAAATCCTGTTTATTGGTGAATGCCATCATACTCATCAAAATAGATGAACCAAGTAAATCCAGCGATATTTCCATTGTCTTGTCGGTCAGAACAGATAAATAATTTAAAAAGTAATTAATCACTTTTATAAGCGGTGCCTGGTCCTGGGCAAAAATAGTACATCCTTCATCCAGATTTAAGTTTGTATCAAGATTTTTTTGATCATTGATTAATTGTAACAGACGCTTCAGATCAACCTGATTTTCCATGCATTCTCCCTGATAAAACTGGTAAAACAACAAATCACCCTGATATCTTCCTGGATAATCTAATTTATGCAATCGGACTGATATTTATAAAATGTGAATAAAAAACGGAAAATTGCAAGAATTAATGCTTATAGGTATTGTTTTTTAATGAATCCAGAATAACCAGTTTCTGCTGCATTTTCTCACGCTCATTATCCAATAGAAGTTGAATTTCTTCTAAAGCATCCACTTTACTGTTTAACTGATTATTCTCATCTTTAAGTGCTTTTAATTCTTTTAATAAGATTTGCCGGTCTTTCTCTGATAAGGTACTTGATGTCATTTTATCTTTAATAGAATCCACAATTGCCTGAATTCTTAAATGCCGGTCTGAATGATCTTTCGACAGAGTTTCATGCACTTCTAATTGCTTTTGCAGAAGATTGCCGGCTTCAGCATCATGCTTTCTGTTATTTTTGATGGAATCAATAGCTGCGATTTTACGACCAAGTTGTTCACTAAGGCTTTTCCAATCCGGATGTTCTTTGTCAATAATCTCAGCCAGCCCGGAGACACGCTTTTTCTTTATTGTGTTTTGCTTTAAAATTAATAATTCTTTTAAATCAGAAGTTGACAAGCTATCCTTTTGTCGGCGAATCGAAATAATGTTTTCAGCAAGATTTTCAAGTTGTTGAGGGGAAACAGAATCATTCTCAACATGCGTTATAAGTTCTTCATAATATTCATGAAAAGCTTTCCTGTCGCTCTCATCTGTGATCATCTCAGATATTTTGTCATGCACAACACGCAAATAACTGTTCAGTTGTTTCTTTTGGAAATGATCATAAGTTATAAAAAATCCAATAACAAGAATAAACAGGAGACTAAAGACAAAATAAAAGTCATGCCTGGTTTTCATAATTCACCGAATTTTATTTTAAAAGGCATTATTCACGGATACTGAACCATCCGAAGTACGTATCTTTAACCTTCCTTCACCATTACCTAAATTACCTTTTAATAAATGCTTACTATCTCTGGAAATATCTGCATCATCCAGATTAAAACGGATATGTCCATCATCGTTTTCTATTGAAAATGCAGCTGAGATCGGGTTATCAAGGTCCAGGTTAACGCGTCCGTCATTTGTACTTAAAGAAATATCTACATTATCTCTTCCTGCAAAACGTACATCAATATCGCCATCCTGAGTCCTTACATCTAGGACATGCGAAGTAATTTTATCCAGAGTTACATCACCATCATCAGTAGTAATATAAAAATCACCTCGACTGTTTTTTATTTTAACTTTTCCATCCGAGCCTGATATTTCAGCTTCTGATACTGATATATCATTGATAAAAACATCACCATCATCACTTTTTATATTAAGTATGCCGGATACATTTTCAAGGTTAATTCTTCCGTCCTGAGTGTGCAAATTCATCTTTGATTCAAATATATTTTTAAGTTCGATTTTTCCATCATCTCCCTTTATTCGGACATTAGCTTTCAAATCATTTATTACTATATCACCATCGTCAGCCTGTATGTCTACCTTCGTATAAGAAGGGACAAAAATATCATATCGATAATCAATATAATTAATAGAAAAATACCCCAATACCAGCTTTCGTTTATTGCGTTCAATAACGTAAACTTTGTTTCCATTCTGACTAAATTCAATATCAAATTTGTCAATATCAGTTTGAGAAGATGATTTTATCTGAGCATGATATACAACATCAACCTGAATCTGATCCTTCTCCCATGTTTTAATATTTACATTGCCATCACCGTTTTCCAGTATTAGAATCGCCCCGTCTGAAACATTGAAAGTATGAGAAAAATCTTTTTTTAAATCCTTTGCAAATGCAATCGAAAAAATAAATAAGATGAAAGCCCACACATAGATGCCGGATTTCATAAGACCTCCCTATTTGTATTGAATGCATTCTATTACGTAGCGGTGTTAATTATGTTACAAGATGATTATTTTGGATATGTTTGGCTTTATATTTTGAGCAACCTTCGCAGATTCAGAGCAGTGATCAGGGGATTATTTCGAAATGTAAGAAAAAAAACCCTTCGGTCGTTCGATCAAAGGGTTTTAAAAACCGAATAAGTTTTAACTTTAATGGTCATCCATCATATCATGATCCATGAAGTCAATATCGCTGTGAGAATCCGCTTCATCGATCGTTAATTGCAAATGTCCGCCGTTATTTGAAGCACTGGTGATCTCATAGATTTCCTGAGCACCTTCCAGGCCAAATAATGAAACAAAAACTTCAGCCTGATCATCAAAATCATCCAGATAACTTCTTAATTGATGTATCTTCATTTATCCTCCCAAAAATTCTTAGAAAAGGGCAGTATTTTTTTAGTGATTTTCATATCATTTAAATGACGCCAATTATAAATTAATTTAATGCCATTATCAAGCATCTTTCCTTATAAAGCAAAAAAAAAATCAAAATACAAATTTATCTTTATATTATTTCAAGAATTCTTTTCTCATCCATTTAATTGATCTATGTATTTACTAACTTAAACACTTGTGTAATGATCCATTTTCTTGTAAGCAGGAATAGAAATATTAAAGTTTTGGTTGGCATATTTATAATTTAACTGAAAGGAATAAAAATGATCTCAAAACTTAAAATAATGTTCCTGGCATTATTACTCACTTCTTTTGTTATAAGTTGCTCTGAAGATGATGGAACCGGTAACGAAGATCCGGATCCAAACGGTGAAGAAACTTTATTAACTGAATTAGGATCCAGCGAAGCGAACGGGACAATAAAGGTTATGACCAGGAATATTTACATCGGTGCGGATGTCGACGGTTTATTAAGCGAAGATGTTACAATAAATCAAATACCAAGCCTCGTTGCATTGGCATATAAAAGCCTGCAGGATGCAGATTTTGAAGAACGTGCAAAAGGAATTGCGGATGAAATAGAAAAAACAAAACCACACCTTATCGGATTACAGGAAGTATCAAAAATCTTTACCCAAACACCAAGTGATTTCTTGGGCGGTAATCCGGTTAAAGCACAAAATGTTGTATATGATTACCTGGAAATTTTGCTGAACGAATTAAATTCACGCGGTTTAAACTATTCAGCAGTTTCCACAGTAGACAATGCAGATATTGAATTACCAATGTTAGCCAGCCCCTTGGATGATATACGTTTACTGGATCGTGATGTGATCCTGGCAAGAAATGATGTAACCGTTTCTGACGAACTCTCAGAGAATTTTGAAGCTATGCTTATAGCCGACACCACCTTCGGACTGGTTGTGCCAAGAGGTTTTACAAGTGTTAAAGCAACTGTGGGTGGAAATACATATCGTTTTATAAATACTCATCTTGAAGCATTTGATCCAAACAATCAGCTCCGGCAGGCTCAGCTTTCAGAGCTGTTGGCAACGTTCAGCGATGAAACCAGTCCTGTTATTATGGTTGGTGATTTTAATTCACCGGCACCTTCAGGACCAACCTATATGGCTGTTACTGCTGCCGGATTCAGTGATACCTGGTTGAACAATGCTCTAACTTACAATGAAAATGGTTACACATATGGTCATGATGCTGATCTTATGAATAATTCGGTTAACTTTTACTCGAGAATTGATTTTATATTCGTCAAATCTTCAAGCTCATTTCAGGTTGGGAATGCTTTCGTTATTGGAGATGAACTTCGGGACAGAGTAACAGGAGGCCTTTGGCCATCTGATCATGGGGGTGTTGTTGAATTGATTGATTTTATGCCTTAATAAAAAAAGTTTTTAGATTTTTAAAGGCTATCCTAGAATGTATGGGATAGCCTTTTTTTGTTAAAAAAAAATCCCTTGTGATGCATTGGGGAAATCACAAGGGAAAATATGAGAGTATAGAAAATCTCTATACATTTGCGAACCTAACAATACTTCCTTGGAGGCAGGAAATTATAAGAATTAATGGTTATAACAACACAAAAATTATTTTATTCCCATCTGATATTTCAAGTCTTTATTTATCTGTTTAATTATTAATTTGGCCATACTGCAGGAAGTTTTGGTTGTGGAAAAAAATATCTTATCAACATTACTGACTTAACTTTTTTACCATTCGAAACCGCGGGTACGAATCTACACAGAAATGCAGCTTCAATAACATATTCATTTAAGTACTCTTTATCCGAGTCTACTACCTGCGCATGAAAAGTGCGGCCATATTCATCAACAACCACTTTAACAATTACCGTTCCTTCGATATTTGCCCCGTTAAGTTTGCCAAGGTAATATACAGGTTTGAAATAAATCATTTTAGGATAGCTGTCAAAAACTCTGGTCGAAGAATCTATTCCTTTTTCCAGCGGTGTTTTATTTATATCCGTAGTGATTAGACTACCATTAATAAAAAGATAACGAACAATAACCGAATATTTATTTAGTTTGCCATGCATTTGCATTTTTTTAAAGGTTGATTGTTTCAGTGCATCAACTGCCAAACTGTCCAAATGCGGATATAACCCATCAACGACAAAAACAGATTCAACCTGACCTGTTGTATCAACAAACACCTGACATTCTATGACTCCTGAAAAATTAAGGGATTTTACATAAAGATCTTGGTCGTACGGTCTTATTTCTTTTACAAATTTTTCAAGCTCTTTACCCTGATGCGGTGGCGTGTTGCTATAGAGATTCTCTAGTTGTGAGAAATCCATATCTAACCGCGAGTAAAATGAAGTTGGTTTAAATAAAAAGGTGGATTTTGAACAAGAAATAAAGAGTAACACAATAATAATTATAAAAAAGATTCGATAGCTGATAAGGGTAAATTTGTTCATTTATTTATTCAGTCGGTGCAAACAATTATTTTATTTCCCACAACATTTTTTCAACTTTTTACCACTTCCGCAGGGGCACAATTCATTTGGTCCAAGATTGTATGACTTAAAACCATTATCTTTTTCTTTTACCCATGTCATAACATTTGCAGGAGGGCGGTGATGGCGCAATTCATTTGCCATAAATTTCATATAGGGATTAATGTGATTGAAAAAGTGTTTGTATCCCGCACAAAGATAATTTAATCCTTTCTCGCCATCAGGTGTTTGTATGAAACGATGTTTTGGACATTCACCATTGCATGCAAATCGTACTTCACAGCTCTGACAATAGCCAGGCAGGGTAGTTATCTTATCTGAACCAAACTTTTTCTGCTGAACACTTTCCACCATTGAGACAATCGGATTTTCCATAATATTTCCAAGCTTGTTTTCCGGATATACATAATGATCACACGAATACAGATCTCCATTGTGTTCAATTGCCATCGCATTTCCGCACTCTTCCCTAAATACACATAATCCGGGCTGCATACCCAACCAGGCTTCTAATGCAACGTCAAAAATCTGGATATAATACTGCCCCACATCTTTATGAACCCATTCATCAAAAATTGTACTCAAAAAGGTACCATATTTTACTGCTTCAACAGACCATTCTGAAATAATTGCATTACTGCCATATTCAGGGGTAACTAATTGCAATCCATTGTTATTATGTTCTTTGGAAATACGTTCAACAATTGGAATAAATTGCATAAAATGGCTGTCGATATCCTTAAGGAATTTATAAATTTCCAACGGATACTGAGCATTATCCTTTTGTACAACGGTTAATGTATTGAACTCGACCTGATGTTTTTTAAGATACTCAAGACCCATCATAACCTGGCTGAATGTACCTTTGCCCCCCTTGTTAAGACGATATTTATTATGTAATTCCTGCGGCCCATCTATTGACAACCCAATCAGGAAATCATTTATTTTAAAAAATTCTGCCCATGCATCATCAACTAAAATGCCATTTGTCTGAAATGCATTTTCAATTTTTTTACCATCTGCATATCTTTCCTGCAACTCAACAACTTTCTTAAAAAAATCAACTCCAAGTAAAGTTGGCTCACCGCCCTGCCAGGCAAAAACCACATTATCTATAGGTTGCGCTTCTATGTATTCCTTTATATAGCGCTCCAACACACTATTATTCATCCTGAAATCAGATCGACCTGGATATAATTTTTCTTTTTCAAGATAGAAACAATAATGGCAGTCAAGATTACAAATTGGACCATTAGGTTTTACCATAATGTGAAAAGGGTGTGATGACTGCATATTCTCTATGTGTTATAAATGATAGTTTATTCTCGAGCCGGAGCTTAAGTATGATTATATCTTTGAAAAGATTAAAAAAAGAAAGGAATGATTCAAATAAAATAAAAAAACCCGCTTGTGATTATTGAGCGGGTTAAAACAAGTACGAGGAGGGAGACTCGAACTCCCACGCCGCTGGGACACTAGATCCTAAGTCTAGCGCGTCTACCAATTCCGCCATCCTCGCATGCAGACTATTAATTTAAATCTATTTTTTTCTATAAGCAATACGTTGAGCATTTTGAATCACATCAATTATTTTGAGAAAAATTTCATTAACAGATATCTCTTTTTTTTCTCAGTTTCAGTGTAAAATCAATTAACTTTTAACTGTTTTATCTGTTTTTTTATTATTATATTTAAAAATTGAGTCTTTAAAAATCCTCCGTTTAAATGACCAAAAAAAATGAAACATTATCACCCGCTTAATAATTATACTTTTTATTCGAGTATCTGAAGAGATCAGACAAAAATCATAGAGATGAGCATTGACTATATATAGAATTAAAAAACCATTGCGTTTTTTGTAATTATTTTTTTTAAATTATCGAGATTCTTAATGTTGACTAGGAGAAATAATGGCAGCACTCGAGACAGCTCTTTCTGAGAAGAGTAAAGTTAATCAAGGCGGCAAAACACTTAAGCTTGATGAACATATTGTTGAGATTGTTAGTGACTCCGGTGAAGGAGCGCAGACCGCCGGTCAGGCTTTCGGAACAATATCTGCACGAATGGGAAACGGGATTTGGACAGTAGAAATTATACCGGCAGAAATCGAGCCCCCTCCCAGAACAGCGGCAGGCGCCAGTGGTATCAGAATCCGGCTTGGCACACATAATATTACAAACATGGGTGATGAAGCAGATCTAATCGTTGCCTTTAATGAACAAGCTCTTCTTGGCAGAGAACAGGCAGACAATCTTAAAAAAGGCTGTACAATTCTTCTGGAAAACAAGTGGCGTAATTCATCAAGTAAAATAATTCGTGATCAATATGTTAGTACCTATAACCGTCTTGTTGAAGATGGTTACCGTATCATTGAAATCCCCATGGAAGACGAGACTCTTAAAATTGTAAAAAATCCTCGTCGTGGAAAAAATATGTTCGTTTTAGGGCTTTTAAGCTATGTTTATGCCCGGGACATTGCACTTGCTGAAGAACATGTAAAATTCATTTTCACAAAAAAGGGTGAAAAAGTAGTTGACTCAAACATGCAGTTATTGCATTCAGGCTACAACTGGGCTAATAAAAACCTCGATTTTCAGTTTGATGTCCCATCAGTAAAAATGACTGAAGCCAAAATTGTAACCAATGGTAATGTTGCTGTTGGTCTTGGTGTAATGGCTTCAGGGATGGATGTTTGCGCTATGTACCCAATCACCCCGGCAACATCTGCTTCACATTATTTAAGTGAAGTTTTTGAAAATGCTGGTGGCATTGTACACCAGGCAGAAGATGAAATTGCAGCATGTGCTTTTGCAATTGGCGCGTCTTATGCGGGTAAATGTGCTGTAACAATCACATCCGGCCCCGGCCTGGCATTAAAAACCGAGCTCATCGGCCTGGCTTCGATGGCAGAAATCCCCTTAGTTATAGTAGATGTTCAACGTGGTGGCCCAAGTACAGGACTACCAACAAAAGTTGAACAAGGCGACCTGCTTGCAGCACTGTTTGGTTCGCCGGGAGATACACCGAAAATTGTAATGGCACCTGCAACAATTGAAGACTGCTTTTACAGCATAATTACGGCTCGTAAAATAGCAGAGACCTTCCGTATTCCAGTTTTAGTATTAACAGATGCCAACCTTGCAACAGGACAGCAACCTTTTCCACGCCCTAATTTTAAACAGGAATGGCTTGCGCCTCCTTTCGATCAGAGCCCTGTACCCGAAGGCACGATACCTTATAACTGGGATGAAAAGACCGGTTTGTCAAAACGAATCATTCCCGGTCAGGCCGGTGGCTTACATCGAGTAACAGGACTGGCACATACACGTGCAGGCAAAGTTGCTTATGGTCCCGGTGTAAATCAGGAAGGTTGTGACTATCGCAGCCTTAAACTCGCTGCTTTTCAAAAAACACTTAAAACTCCCCAGGTTTTCGGTGAAACCGAAGGAGATTTGCTCGTCGTCGGTTGGGGTAGTACAAAAGGTGCCATTGAAGAAGCCGTTGAGATAGCACAAAAACAAGGTTTAAAAGTATCAAGCCTGCATCTTAAATTTTTGCAACCAATGGCATCAGGTTTAAAAGAAATTATGGAAAAGTTTAAAAAAGTAATCACAGTAGAAATCAACTTTTCCGATAATAAAAAATATGAGCTGATTAATGATGAAAACCGCCGCTATGCAAATCTAGCCTGGTTACTTCGCGCCCGCTACCTTATTGACATTGATAACTTTTCAAATGTCGCAGGTCAGCCGATTAAACCTGGATCTATTTTGGAAATGATCCGTGAAGAACTGGGAAAATTAAACAGCTGAATTTGAACTTTAACCTTCAATTAAAGAGGCAAAGCTATGTTTGGTGTAAGCATTAATAATATTATTGATATAGATCAGAAATACTATTCCATGGAAGATTACCAGGGTGATGTTCCACGCTGGTGTCCGGGTTGTGGCGATAACGGAATTTTAACTGCAGCACAAAGACTCTGCCGCGAAGAACAATTGCCGCCTGAAAAAACTGTATTTGTTTCAGGCATAGGTTGCTCCAGCCGTTTCCCGCATTATATGAATACATATGGATTTCACGGGCTCCACGGCCGTGCATTACCTATTGCTGAAGGCGTTAAAATTCGCCGCCCGGACTTACATGTATTTGTAAACATGGGAGATGGCGACTGTTGCAGTATCGGTACAGCACACTGGATTCATGCCATTCGTTTTAATATGAACATGGTTGTAATGATGCATGATAATGGTATCTATGGCCTGACTAAAAAACAAGCATCGCCTACATCACCTAAGGGGACAAAAAGTAACACATCACCCAAAGGATCATATCTCGATGCATTAAATCCAACTGCCACAACACTTGGTGTTCAGAATGTTTCTTTTGTCGCCCAGGCTGTTGAATGGATTCCTGAACTATTGTATGAAATAATCCGCCAGGCATACAAACACAAAGGTTTTTCATTTATCCGTATCATGCAAAGATGTCCGCATTATACACCGGCAATGTTTGATCCTTTGATGAGCAACCCAGAAAATCTCGTGATGGTTACTCATGAGAATGGAATGCAAATGAGTGACGCTTTGAAAAAAGTGTATAAAAATGTTGTAACTCATGATCCGTCTGATATGTCACAGGCTAATTATTATGCAAATATGACGGATAAAATGCCGGTTGGAATTTTATACAAGAATGAAAATGTACCCTGTTATGAAGAACTGCGAAAACCTGAACGCACGGTTACAGCAAAACTAAAACAGGAAGCTTTGGAAAAAGAATTCGATAAATTTGGAATTATGCCAACCGAATAAAGGAAACGTCACGTGAAAAACGAAGAAAAAAAAGGCCGGGAGAACGCAGCTGTTTCTGGTTCAGAAGCTGAAAGCAGTGATCTTTTAGCAGCACTTGACCAGTTTTCTCAGAATAGCGCAATTACAAATGCAGCTGATGATTCAGGTGAAATGCAGGAAAAGGGAGAATCTCCCTATGTTTTAAAGATCGAAGATGCTCAGACCAGTACAGCTTCATCAGAAGAAATTAAATACAATCATCTGAAATTTCATCTGACCGGACAAGCAGAAAAAGAGACATCCACCGTGCCTTCGATAGATAAAATGCTTCCTGCACTCAGCTATCCTTTTCTTAATTCAAATTTGCGCTATGATTTCCCTGTCATCATCAAAAACACAAATTGGATTAATAGCCTGAAGGATTTTATTGATCTCCAGGCAAATGAAAACTCTTTGACTGGTGACGAAAAAGGGCATTTTCAGCGTACCTTGCTGAAGCTTGAAAAGATTATCAAAGAATTAATCGCAAAAAAATCTATTGCTGACTTCAGAGAAATCTGGAAAAATGCTGCAAAAATTCTGCTTGATTCGCAAAATTCAAAACCCCAAAACAATGACAATGTAAAGAGTGTTTTAAATGACATTTCAGAAAGCATTGATCCTGCTTCAAAAATATTGTCATTTGCAAGTGAAAATGCTTCACAGGTGATACAAGCTTCAAGATTGCACTCATGGTACAAGCAGATGTCAAAGCATGTTTCTGAGATTGAAGACCTTGTTTTAAAATTATCTCATATAAAAGAAGCAGGATTATCAAGTTCCAGCGATCAATACTCAGCTGAAGCACTTCATGAGACAATGGGTAAAACCGGCGAAGAGGAAGTTGATTTTGATTCACTTTCTGAAATAGTAGGTAAATCACTAAAACAGGATATTCTGCCTGAATCACGACTTAAAAGAATTGAATCTGTTCTAAATACTTTAAACAACTGGCTGAAAATACTTTCTTCTTCAGAAAATAGCGAGAAATACCTTGCCAAACTTGAAGCAGATACGGTTCAGAAAGCACTAAGCTTATACAAAAAAGAAAAAGATGAATTAATTAATTTGTTCAAAGCTATCAGAATTGCAAGACTGGAAAAAGAACACCGCTATGATGAAAGCAAGCATGATCCATTTTTCGCAGGATTTTCTGCTCTATATCTTGCAGAAGATGAATGGGCCTGTTTGCCCCCTGTTCTTTTATTTTTTAATGCCAGCAAAATCAAAGGCGGCGATAAAGCTGATCTGATCGACATCCTGTCATCAAATATGCCAGTAAAGGTTGTTCTTATTGTAGATGATTTGTATAACAGTTCTACTGTCTACGATGAATCATCATATGCACCTGGCTGGTCTGCCGTTCTAGGAAAAATGGTTCTCAGTCTAAATAACTGCTTTGTTCTGCAATTTCCATTGTCACATGCTGTTCAGCTTCAGGATGAAATAAGTAATGGGATACTATTTCACGGACCAACGCTCTATTCTGTTTATGATGGATATACATCTGTCAAAACCGGAATTGATCCTTACTTAAAAAGTGCATCTGCATCTGAATCACGAGCCTTTCCGCTTTTTTCATTTAATCCTGCAAATGGCCAAACTTGGGCTGATGCTTTTTCTTTGGAAAAGTCATCACAAAATGAAGCTATCTGGCCGTCAGGAAAAATATTGCTTAAAGATGGCGACAAAACAAATGAACAATTATTGCATTTTAGCCTGGCAGATTTTCTGACTGGCATAGATAGGTATCATGCACACTTTTTACCGGTCGGCCGCTCGGAATGGCATGATGAAATGGTTAACATTACAGATTATATCGATCCGGATTTCAAAAACAGTTCAACAAGTGTTCCATATATTGCTATGGCTGATGAAAAGGGAACATTATACCGCGTAGTGGTTTCTAAAACTTTATGCAACCTTTGCCTGAATGCAAGAAACCTTTGGCGTAACCTGCAGGAACTTGGTGGTATTAATAATTCTTTTGTCACTAAAAAAGTAGCAGAAGAGCAAAAAATTCTTACACAAAAGATGGAAACGGAACTTGAAAAGATAAAAACCAATCATAATGCCGATATGCAGCGCACAATTGAAGATCTTACAAATGAAATTATTGCAAACATCGCCGGCGGGCTTTTATCGGATGAAATGATCAGTTTAACATCAGCTTCCTCGGCACCTGCTATCCCTAAGGAAAAACCATCTAAGAAAACGGAATCGACAAATAGTGAACCTAAAGCAGCTGAAGAAAAAGAAAAACAAGCAGTTGCAGAAGAAGATGACGAAGAAGAAATGGCTTTTAATGATCCATACATCGATACTCCGCTGTGCACCAGCTGTAATGATTGCATGAATGTTAACAGCCAGATGTTTGGTTATGATGAAAACAGGCAGGCCTTTGTTAAAGATCCGAAAGCAGGTACATTTAAAGAACTTGTAACAGCTGCAGAAAAATGCCCGGTTAAAATAATTCATCCCGGGAAACCGCTCAATCCGAATGAACCCGGATTGGATGAGTTAGTAAAAATCGCAGAAAAATACAATTGAGTTAATTTAATATTTAGTTTTTTATAATATGAGTCCCCTAATTGCAATCGCCTTCATTGGCGGCCTGAGCCTGATCCTGGCTATTATTTTGGCCGTGGCAAACTCCAAATTAAAAGTATTTGAAGATCCGCGGATCGATACTGTTGAAGGTATGCTTCCCGGAGCTAATTGCGGTGCCTGTGGACAGCCGGGTTGCCGTGCTTTTGCCGAAGATGTGATTTCCGGAAACAGTCAGCCCAGTGCCTGCTCGGTAGGCGGACCGGAAACAGCTGAGAAGGTAGCCACTTTTTTGGGCATTGATCCCGGTTCTGCTGTACGAAAAGTTGCACGTCTGTTATGTGCCGGGGGTACAGATAAAGCTGTAAAAGCAGCAGAATATGCGGGTTTTGAATCATGCCGGGCTGCAGCAGCTGTGACAGGGGGCCCCAAAGCTTGTTCATATGGGTGCATTGGATTGGCGGATTGTGAAGAAGTCTGTGATTTTGACGCGATAAAAATGCTTCCAAACGGGCTTCCATTTGTAAATGCTACAAAATGTACAGCCTGTGGGGATTGTGTTGATGTTTGTCCCAAAGGATTATTTGAGCTGATGCCGGTTAACCGCCATCTTGTTGTGCAATGCAAATCCGCATTGGAAGGTGATAAAATCCTTGAAATGTGCGAAGTTGCCTGTACCGCCTGTTCAAGATGTGCAGCAGATGCTCCTGAAAACCTGATAATTATGAAGAATAATTTACCCGTGGTTAACCCGGATATGCTCGATAAAGAAACGGAAATTGCTACATTGCGTTGTCCAACCGGTGCAATTGCCTGGGTTGAAGAACAACAATTTAAACCTTTAAGCAAAGAAAAAGTGGAATGATTTTTTGAATTTTCAGATTGGGTTAATCAATGATTTTTAATAAAAAAGAGAAAAATCTGCCAAAAACCGTTCAGAAAACATTGACCGACGGAAGAAGCGCTTTAAAAAAGGTGCTACAGGTTTCCTCTACACGTATTTTTGACAGTAATGATCCTGCTGCGGCGATGGGCTATGCACTTACCGGAAACAGAGCCGCTGCTTTTACATACAGTACAAACCCTTCTGTTTACCAACTGCTTCAATCTTACAGAACCCGAAATCTTGCTATTGTTATTTTTCATGAATTGTCCACATCATCAGATTTTCTGAAATCGTTTGATTACAGCGATGATTTTATTGTTTTACAGCCATCAACTGCCCAGGAGTTAATCGATTTTGCTTTGATAGCCCAATCTGTGACCGAGCAATCACTGATTCCGGTTATCTGTTTATATGATAAAACAGTTTGTGCAGATGTAATAGAACAATTGCAAATTCCTGGTACAGAGACAATTGAACAATTATTAGGCAAAGATGACGAACTGATTGAAACTCCAACAGCAGCCCAGCGCATATTATTCGGCGCTCAGCGTAAACGTATTCCCGCGATAATAAATACGGACCGTCCCCTGGGCAGCGGATTACTGCATAATAATGAAAGTACCCTGAATCGCTATGCAACACGTAAACCCTTTTTTAAAGATCATGTGCCGGAATTATTAGCAAATGCCAGAAAGAAATTTTCTGAACTGACCGGCAGGTATTACGAACCAATAAAATTATTTAACACAGAAAAAGCAGATTATTTAATTGTCTGCAGCGGACCGATCAGTTCAAATCTTATTGAATTTTGTAATGCTGCTCAGAAAGCATTGTCTTTAAAATTAGGGATTGTAACAATATCGGTAATCAATCCTTTCGACCGCGCTACAATAAGCCACATTGTTAAAAAGAAAACAGGTCTTACAATCCTGGAAGATATGTCTGCACTGAATCTCCATTTATACCATAATATTAAATCGGCAATGAATATTGCCTGGGAAAACGGCAGAATAACAGACAGCAGTCTTATAAATCCAGGCTATGCTGTATACAGCAAAACAAAAGACCAACCGGATGTTTACCACGGTTTTTATATTCAAAACATTGATTCTCCGTCACTTTTGCTGGCAATATCGAAGAACATGGTTGATCGTAAAGTCGGGAAAAGACATTTCTTTACCAGTCTTAACTTTTCTCAGAATCAATCACGATTTCCTAAACTTGAAACTCTGCAGCAACGAATCCATCAGGCGTACCCCCGAATTGATGAACTTGCATTGTTGGAGGCTGATACAAACCATATCCGTTCAGATTCTGATATTCAGCAAAAGATTGAATTTTATTTACCGGTAACCCGCGAGATAAATGAATTCAGCCATCTCATCGCCAGTGATTATATTAAAAGCGGGATAAAAAACATCCGTGTTTTGGGAAATGAGCAACAAGCAGAGATACTGCCTTATAATAAACTGACTTTGTCTTATTCTAATACCGAACAATCCGTGGCATTTACAGAGACGAAGATTGTCGTTTTATCAAATATGCTCTTCGAAGGAAATATTGAGCACATTGCTGAAAAAGGTTCTTTACTTATAAACAGTTCACTTTCTGCTGAAACAATTTGGCAGCGTCTTTCAGAAAACAACCGCCGGATAATTAAAAACAAACAGCTTCGCCTGTTTCATCTGGACGCAAAAAACATTGCCGATGAAATCGCTGTAATACCGGCAAACCGTGAGATGACAGCACACTATGCATTGTACGGAGCGCTGCTGAAAATCGATACTTTTACCAATCTAAATTCATTAAAAGAACGTAAAGAAAATCTAAAAAAGATTTTTACGGAGAATCGACTTTTTGCATCTCAGATTCTTGAAATTTTAAAAAGTATCCAGCAGGGTTTTGATGCTGTAAAACCACTTAATTGGAATTCCATCCCGGAATTTACAGGCCTAAAAAATCCAGAAGAAGATACTCCATGGACAGTAAAACAAGTCAAAAATCCTGATGGGACGATTTATGATTTAGCGCGCACCTGGGATTCTGTTGGATATCTGTACAGGATGGATCAGCGCAAACAAATATTAAATGATCCTTTTCTTGCCAGCAATACTTTACCTGCATTCAGCAGTTCATTCCGTGACCTTGCAGTTATTACTGAAAAAGTACCGCAAATTATCCCGGAAAGGTGCAGCGGTTGTGGCATGTGCTGGTCGCAATGTCCCGATTCTGCATTGCCGTCAATGATCACAACGACTGATGATATATTAAAATCAGCCCTTGATGCCCTGTCATTAAAAGGTAAAAAATTGATACAGGTGCAGCGTATTGCAGATAATCTGAGCAAACAGGCATATAAACTTTTTTCAACTGATGATCTAAACAGGTTTCTATCAGCAGGTTCATTATTTCAGGAAGCATTTAATCATCTGAGCCAAAAAATGGGATTGAAAGATGATCAGTTGCGCAAGCTGCAAGATGAATTTCAACTTGTTTTAAATGAGATTGCTGCATTACCACTTGTGCGAACAACAATGTTTTTTGAATCAGCACACAACCAGGTTAAAGGTTCCGGAAAAATATTAACCATAAATGTTAATCCGGCTGCATGCAAAGGATGTACATCATGCGTAAATGTATGCCCGGAAAAAGCTTTAGAAATGGTTGAAAGTACGAATGATGTAATAAATAATTACCGCCGGAACTTTGATTTTCAAAATCAACTGGTTGAATCCAGTCCTGAACCGTTTATTAATCCTGAAAACAGTGATTCGTTAATAAATGTTCTTTTACATAAGAAAAATTACTATACACTCAGCGGTGGTGACAATGCTTTCCCCGGAAGTGGTGTTAAAACAACAATTCATCTGCTTATGTCTTCAGTTGAAGCTGTAATGAATGAACGTTATGAAAAATTTACGGACAAGCTTGACGAAACTATCCGGTTAATCCAGGAAAAAATACAGGGTCGGCTTGAGACATCTGTCCGTATTAATGAATTTGAAGAATTTGGTTCAAAACTGTCACAATTAGAAGGCAAAGATCTTGAAGTCAGTGATTTAATAAATCTTATCTCACCTAAAGACCAATCTAAGAAGACAAACGCAAAACAGATAAAACGACTGACAGAACTGAGCCTGAAATTAAAAACTTTAAAACAAAACTATAAAATTGCTGCAAATGGAAATGGTCGCGCACGCCTGGTCTCGGTTTTAAACAGCAGCGGTTTACTTTACTGGTGCGCAGGATATCCATTTAACCCTTTTGCCAATCCGTGGATAAACACGAACGGGAATAACTTAGCATCAACTATAAAAGGATTATTTGAAGGGGTGACAGCAAGCCTGGCAGATGATTTCAAGATATTACGTAAAGCTGAGCTTGAGTTAAAGGATGCCTGGGTCGAGCAGGAAAGTGAAGCTTCGTTTGAAACATTCAGCTGGCAGGATTTTAATGAATATGAAAAACAATTATGTCCCCCTGCCCTTTTAATTCTGGACAATGAGACACTCTCTTCACAGAGCCTGCAAAGTATAGCGGCTGCCGGAAGGAATGAAAGACCGTTGTATATTTGCGTATTAAATAATATGACCCGTTCAGGCTCACTGGAGAACCTGCTAAACTGGACAATTAACTATAGTGACCGGTATATTTTACACAGCACCGCAGCCAATCCCGGGCATTTAATGTCCGGAATCATCGACATGGTGCAATCGGGCAAACCTGGATTTCTGCATCTTTATGCCTGTGAGCCCCATATGCAGGGATTAGCCGAATATGAAGCCAATCGCCATCATAAACGTGCTATCAACAGCCGGGTTTTTCCATTATTTAAATATAATCCGGATAGATCACCATATTTTACAGAATGTTTTTCTTTAGATGGCAATCCTGCTGTTGAATCAGACTGGAGCAGTGATGCATCAAAAGATAGCAGTGAGAAATTCACGTTTGCTGACTGGGCTGTTCACGAAAAAGAATTCCGTAATGAATTCCGGACAATATCAAAGAGTGATTGGGATGACAGCTACATTCAAATAGCAGATTATATCGATCTTTCAGCTGAGAAACAGAATGAATTCAAACCCTATATCACAATCAAAGATATCAATGGTCAGAACCACACCGTAGCCGTCAGTAAAAAAATTGCTGCATACAGCGCTGCTGCAAAAAGAAACTGGAATTTGCTCCAGGAAATCGCAGGTATAAAAACATTTGACCGTTCTTATGTAGATCAAAAATGGCAGAAAAAACTAGACGATGAAATCAGCAATCTTAAAAGCCAACTCGAAGCCGATTACAACACACAATTAGCATATGTCCAAAATGAGCACTGGCAGATTTATCATAATCGTCTGACTGAAAAACTAAAAACTCTGCATGATCTGAAAAATAAAAATGAGTCTGCAAAGAAAACACTTGCAGATTATGCGAAAGGTAAAAATTAAGCAATCGTATGTTATCTTTCTTTAATAAATCAATGAAAACATTTCGCCATGGCATTCACCCTGGTGATTACAAAGATTTAACACGGCATATCGCCATTGAACGTATGCCTTTTACAGATGAACTTGTAATCCCTTTAAGCCAGCATTTAGGAGCACCTTCCCGGCTTTTGGTAAAAGAAGGCGATAAAGTATACCGGGGGCAAATCATAGGCGAACCTGCCGGCTTTGTAAGCATCGGCCAGCATGCTCCGGTAACAGGTACAGTTAAAGCCATAGAGATGCGTCATCATCCTAGTGGTAAACTGGTCGAATCGGTTATTATCAGCCGGGATCCATACTCTCCGCAAACATTTTACAACGAGCATGCCATGGAGTGGGAATCTTTAACACCCGGAGAACTGATCAGCCTTATTCAACACGGAGGTTTTGTAGGTTTGGGCGGGGCAGCCTTTCCGACACACGTAAAATTAAGCGTGCCCGAAGGCAAAAAGGCCAAGTTTTTAATTATCAACGGTGTGGAATGCGAACCCTATCTTACAAGCGACCACCGCGTAATGCTTGAGCAGTTTGATGATGTTTTTTATGGCATCAGGATACTAGAAAAAGTGCTTGGATGCGAACGATTTTATATTGGAATTGAAAACAATAAAGACGATGCTATCGCCTTATTAAATAAACGAATCCCGGCTGATATGAACGGCGAAGTTGTTGCCCTGCAAACAAAATATCCACAGGGCGCTGAAAAAATGCTTATTGAAGCCGTTTTGAAACGTGAAGTTCCCAGTGGAAAACTCCCAATAGATGTGGAAGTTGTGGTACAGAATGTCGGTACAATTGCTGGTATAGGGATGATGTTCCGGTTTGGCCAGCCTTTAATCGAACGCGTAGTAACAATTACCGGCCCGGGAATTGAAAAACCATCTAATCTTTTAATTCCCATCGGAACGAAATTAGCCGATGTGCTGGATTATTGCGGTGGATTAAAAGAAAACACCCGCCAGGTACTTTTTGGAGGTCCGATGATGGGCGCTCCGCAGGTTTATATGGATGTTCCGATTATGAAGGGGACATCCGGAATATTGTGCCTTACAGATGAAGAAGTAACAATTCGGGAAGAATACCCTTGTATCCGCTGCCTGCGCTGTGTTGATGCTTGTCCTGTTTATTTAAATCCAAGCAGATTAGGAGCCCTTGCAAAAACACGTGATTATGAAGGTATGCTTGGTTATCATGTGATGGATTGTGTTGAATGCGGTTCCTGTTCATATGTTTGCCCATCCAATATTCCACTTGTTCAGCGCTTCAGAGTAGCAAAAGCCCTGCTGCGTGAAAAACAGGCAAAACAACGAAAAGCGAGTTAGAATGGAAAAATCCGCTCCTAAATTGTTGCTTACATCTTCCCCGTTTTTAAAACAGCAGGAAGACACGCCTGCCGTGATGCGCCAGGTTATCTTTAGCCTGATCCCGGCAATACTGGCAGGTATCTATTATTTTGGAATAAGCGGTATTCTTGTAATTGCAGCTTCTATCGCAGGTGCCGTAGGTACGGAATGGATATATCTGATAGGTACAAAAAAGAAATTTAATTCTATTAAAGATAACACAGCGTTGCTTACAGGCTTGTTACTGGCATTAACACTACCCCCTGGAATTCCGCTTTGGATGGCGTTCTTAGGCGGAATCGTAGCAATTGCTCTGGGAAAACTTATTTTTGGCGGTATTGGTTCTAATATTTTTAACCCGGCTTTGGTAGGACGTGCTTTTCTTCAGGCATCTTTTCCTGTCGCACTGACAACCTGGTCCCCAATTTCCGATTTTAGCGGAATAACTCAACTAAGGGGCCATACATTCGCTTTGCCTTTTGTTCAATCAAAAATTGATGCCATTACTGCTGCAACACCACTATCTCAAATGAAGTTTGATTCTCATTTAACGGAATTAACCCATTTGTTCTTTGGATCATCAGCAGGATCGCTTGGCGAAACCGGTGCTATTTTTCTGCTGCTTGGCGGCATATATATGGTACTCAGAAATTATATAAACTGGCGTATACCGCTGGGTGTTTTTTTTATGGTCATTATTTTTGCTTCTGTTTTGCATGGCGTGGATCCGGTTAAGTTTGCACCGGCAAGTTTTCATTTATTTTCAGGTGGATTAATGCTTGGAGCCATTTTTATGGCAACCGATCCTGTTTCATCACCAATAACACATAAAGGATGCTGGATTTTCGGAATGGGTATTGGATTCCTGGTTGTTTTAATCCGCACATTTGGCGGTTTACCGGAAGGTGTAATGTATGCTATTTTGCTAATGAACGGTGTAACGCCATTAATAAACAGGGTAACCCAGCCGCCGATTTATGGTTATGTAAAATCAAAAAACTGAGTGAACGGAGTAAAAATTGTCCGATATTGAAAACCAGATTGTAGAAGAAGAATCAGTCAGCAGCGGCAAGATGTTGCTATCTATGGGCAGTATTGGGCTGATAGCCGGAATTCTGATTGTTTTTACTTTTCAATTTACACTACCATACATTAATGCCAATGAAGCAGCATATCTTGAAAAATCAATTTTTGATGTATTGCCGGGAGCTGTTACTAAAAAGGTTTTTACCATTAATGATCAAAAAAATATCATTCCGGTAACAGATGAAGAAGCAACTTCCTTTAAAATTTATGCCTGCTATAGTGCTAATGATTCCTTGATTGGGGTAGCAATTGAAGCACGTGATCAGGGCTTTCAGGATGTTATCAGACTTATTTACGGATATTCGCCTGAACAACAGGAAATTATTGGTATGAAAGTACTGCAAAGTACAGAAACACCCGGTCTTGGCGATAAAATCGAAAAAGATCCTGAATTCATAGCAAACTTTGATAATTTAAATGTAACGCTCACGGATGATAAAAAATCGCTTAAAGTTCCGATATCCCTGGTTAAAGGTCAAAAGAGTAATGACTCCCAGATAAGTGCAATTACAGGGGCAACAATCTCTTCGCGTGCAGTTACAAAAATGATTGCCAAAAGTGCAGAGTTAAATATTCCGGTCATTGCAAAAAATATTAATGTATTAAAACACAGCGCACCACAGGAAAATTAAATGACTGAATTGAATGTTCAAGCAGATAAAATGGATGTTTTTTTAAAAGGAGTCTGGAAAGAAAATCCGGTTTTCGTAATGCTCCTGGGTATGTGCCCCGTACTGGCTGTAACAAACTCGGTTATTAATGCCCTGGTAATGGGAATCGCCACAACTTTCGTATTAATACTTTCCAATCTGCTGGTATCATCTTTGCGTAAACTTATTCCAAAGCAGGTAAGAATTGCTACTTATATCCTTATAATCGCCACATTTGTAACTGTTGCTGATTATGCGATCAAAGCAGTCAGCCTGGAAGTCCATAAAAGCCTTGGAGCATTTATTTCATTAATCGTGGTGAATTGTATTATTCTCGGCCGCGCAGAAGCATTTGCATCAAAAAATTCGATCGGCAGATCCGTTCTTGACGGATTGGGAATGGGTTCCGGGTTTACATTCGCCGTACTTTGCCTGGGAATCGTCCGGGAAGTATTAGGCAATGGAACCTTTGCAGGATTTTCTCTTTTTGGACCGGATTTTCAGCCTTTAATTATTATGATTTTACCCGGTGGAGCATTTTTTGTATTAGGAGCTTACCTGATGTTTTTTAACTGGCTTAAAGAACGAAAAAAAATAAATGAAAAAATTGCCGAACCTGATATGGCTATGGCCGATTGAAATATAGGGAAACAACGTAAATGGTTACCGAACAATATTGGTTTATTTTTTTAAACGCGGCTTTAATTAACAATTTTGTACTGAGTACTTTCCTTGGGATCTGTCCATTTCTTGGAGTATCAGGGAAAATATCCACTGCTACACGAATGGGCGCAGCCGTTTCTTTTGTAATGTTAATTGCATCTGTTTCAGCCTATGGCATTCATAATCTTCTGGTTAGAATAGATGCCCAATATCTCCAGTTGATTTCATACATTGTAGTTATTGCTTCAACCGTGCAGTTGGTGGAAATGGTCATAAAAAAATTCAGCCCTGCTTTGTTTAAAGCTTTAGGGATTTTTCTTCCGCTGATAACCACAAACTGTGCTATTCTTGGTCTGGCATTATTCCAGACAAATCGAGGTTATGATTTTCTGCAATCACTTTCATTTGCAGTTGGTGCAGGTGCAGGATTTACTTTAGCACTGTTGATAATGTCGGGGATCCGCGAAGAATTGCAACTTTCTGCTGTACCAAATGTTTTAAAAGGTGCAGCTTTAACACTTATGGTTGCTGGTATTTTGTCGATGGCTTTTATGGGATTTGCCGGCTTAGGAGGACAATAATAATGTTATTTCATTTACTAAAAGCGGTTTTTATCATTGTTTTTTTAATGATCGGATGGGTTTCTCTGCAGTATTATTATCGTAAGAAAAGAAAACTTTCCTTGGATTGTGATCTTATGCAGGATAAACGCGGTTGCCTGGGATGCAGCCATGAAGGTAGCTGTAGTCATCAGCATTAGCAAAGGCAGAAATAAACTCTGTATTATTATAATTGATTTTGAATAAAAAAAAAGCTGCCCTAGGCAGCTTTTTTTATTGTACACTTTATTTTCCTGCTGGAACGGGATGTTTAATCTTTTCCCACATTTCAGCAAATTTAAATTCTTTGTGAGTAGGACTTTCTGAATTATGACAGGTAATACATTGTTTTTCTGCTGAACCATCCTTAACTAAAATGGCAGCCATACCTTTTTCAATTGCAGCTTTACGATCCTGCATTACTTTTTTGCTTTTATATTCAGAACCCGGACCATGACAGGTTTCGCATTGAACGCCATCTTCTGCTTTAAATTTATCTTCTTTTTTATCAGCAGGAGCATCATAACCTGTAACATGGCATTTCAAACATTCAGGAGCTTCATATGCAGCAACAGTTAGTCCTTTTTCTTTTGCTATCTTTGCAGCTTCTTCACCTTTCAAGGTTTCAAAGGCTTTTGCGTGCTTACTTTTTTCCCAAATGCCAAATTGTTCACCCTGATCCGGTTTTTTGTGGCATGTTTTACATTTATCCACACCCACATAGTTTTGCGCCAGAATTACAACCGGAAATAACAAAATAAGCATAATTAGTAGTTTTTTCATAATACCTCCTATGGTTTGGTAAAAAACAATTAAAGTTTTGAATCGTTATTTTATTTTATGGATTTACTCCTGCATGACAATCTGAACAAAGCGAATCTTTCCAGTCTTCTTCACCATCCGGGTGCATAAATTCCAAAGCCTGACCCGTCATGGCAAGCTGCATATCATCTTTTGTTCCCTGAGCTGTTATTAAATGACATGCGTTACATTCTCTGCTGATTACCTGACCATCATCACTTGTATGGCGGTCATTATGGCACCGGAAACAACCATTAAAATTCATATGCCCGATATTATTTGGATAAGCATCCCAGCGTACTTTCATTTCAGGAAAAATATTTTGAGAAAATGCTGTTTGAATATCAATGACTGCCTGTTTAAAAAGTTCACTTTTTTCTTCCAGAACTTCCGGATAATTTTCTTCGTAAAATGTTTTAAGGCCGTTTTCAATTGCCTGCATTGCCGAATCTGTTGAACCATATTCTTCGGAGCAGAGATCAACTGCTGTGTATTTCAATTCCGGCAATTCTGCAATTTCAGGATTTTTACTGATGGCCAGGTTTACAAAATTAATAGGTGTTTTATAATCATGTGAAGGCCTGTTGTGGCAATCCATACAGTCCATCACACGCATATTTTCCGGCTTCACCATTTCTTCATCTATTGGATTTTCCTCGTCGATGTAAACCTTGCTCTCATTTGTTTTTAGATTTGTAAATCGAACCCAGGGGATTTCCTGGCGACGTTCATCTGTAGTGATATATTCAACACGGACATCAGGATTTATATGCCAATGTATTCCTTCTGATAAACCTTTGGCATGTTCTTCAGCTCCGATTTTCATAATCAACTGAATTTCCCATTCTGTGTTCTCTTCATTACCAAGATAATGGTCTTCAACACGTAGTTTACGAGAATAAAATTTTTGCGGCCAATGGCATTGTTCACATGTTTCACGGGCTGGACGCAAATTGTGCACCGGTGTCGGAATAGGTCTTGGGTAAACATCTGCAATTACTGCATAAACCTGGTAGGCTCCGGATAATTTAGAACGTACATACCAGTCTGCGCCGGTTCCAACATGGCAGGCAACGCAGGCAACACGCGCATGCGCTGAATTCTGGTAAGCAGTGTATTCGGGTTTCATCACAGTATGGCAGGTTGTTCCACAAAATTCAACAGATTCTGTGAAATGAAATACTTCATAACTGCCTACAGCTGATGCAAAAACTAATAAGGTTGTCCCGATCGAAAAAATAAAGAAAGCATTACGGTGTCTTTTTTCATTAAGATCGACACGAGGCCAGACCCCGGTAGTCGGCTCTTTACCTTCCCTTCTCCTGACTGTGATAAGCATACCAATTGGGATCAGAATTAATCCGATAATCATTACAGCCGGTAATAAAATATAAATTACCAACCCAAGATAGGTATGAGTGTTTGATAGAAAAGCGGAGATTGTAAACAGGAAAATAATCATGGAGACCGCGATTAAAGCGATCATTGCACCAATTAATGTTATCCAGTTTTGTGTTGATTTAGGCAGACTGATTTTCATCTGTTTCCTTTATTTTGTTTTCTTTGATACGTTTTAATTCAACAGGGTGCTCGTGCTCCATTTCTTCTTCTGTAACTTTACCAGTAAGCCATGTAAAATTCATTGGATACACGTCAGGGTTAAATATAACATAATAAAAATGCCAAACAACTATTGCCAGAAATGCAAGCCAGGCTTCATAATAATGTATGGTTTCTGCAACATCTATAAACAACTTTGAGAACCAGCCCATGGTCTGGTTTTCAAACCACAATGCCACACCTGTTACAGTCATGACAATGGTACCCCAGATCAATGCCCAGTATTCCGACTTTTCTATATAATTAAAACGATCAAACTTAGCCCGTTTATTGCTTAACCCCAGATTATATCGCAGAACAATAACCATATCCTTTAAATCCTGAAGGTTAAACCAGATATCCTTAACAAACTGTCTTCCACGTGCAGTAAAAATTACATAGTACATATGGTAAATGGACGCAAGAACCATAACTACAGCAGCCACGCGATGAATAATTCCGCGTAATTCAAAAACCGTTTCTGCACCAAGCTGCCTTAATGATGTAACCCACCACGCATCCGGGTATTTAAGCATAAAACCTGTTAACACAAGCACAAGAAAGCTCGAAGCGAGTGAAATATGCTGAATCCGGTCTTCAACAGTCATGCGTGTGTAATGGGTTCTTCGTTTTTCAATATCTACTGATTCAGACGGAGAAAAATGTTCTTTATATTTATTAACCATTTTACGGATAAAATCGAGCAGATTATGGAATCCCATACCTCCAATTGTACCAACAATCATTAAAATATAAATAGTACTTATCCAGTAAAGCAGCTCATCATTGCTTTCTTCGAAAGTAACATGAACGCTTCCTTTAGTGAAATTCTTGTTAGCACCGGGGTGACAACTACCACACGTTTTTGCAAGATTATTTACATGAATTTTTGATTCCGGATTACTTGATGGTAAAATGTTATGAACGCCATGACAACTTGCACAGTTTGCCGCTTCAACATCACCGGAGCGCACTGCAAGCCCGTGGTAACTGTCATTATAAGCTTCGAATCTATTTGAAGAGAGACCATATTTTTCAGTCAGTTTTACTGAACTATGACATGGTCCGCATACCTGGCGTGATACATTTTGCGGTGAAGTTGGTGACTCAGCCAGAGTAGGTTCAAGAATATTATGTTCGCCGTGGCAGTCAGTACAAGTGGGGGCATCTTCAACCCCTTTTTGCAGTTCAGTCCCATGAATACTGTTTTCATATTGTTCCGCAATTTCTTCATGGCATTTTGCACAGGTTTTAGAAATATTAAATTTATTTACGGATGAATTGGGATCTGATGCTTTCATCGGACTATGTGCACCGTGACAGTCACTACAGATGGCTGCCTGCATATCGCCTTCTTTATTCTTACGGCCATGCACACTTGTTTCATACCCACTGATAAATTTCGAAGCATGTGTCATTCTCTCGCGTACATCCGGGTTATCCAGATGGCAACTTAAGCATACTTCAATCTCGTGTTGACGGCTCATTTTTGAATCACTGTCAGTAATCTGGTAAATATCATGTTCACCATGACAACCGGTACATGTAGGTGCATCAACAAGATTCAGAATGTTTTTACCGTGTTCCGATTTTAAGAATTCATCCTTTATATCATCATGACAATCCGAGCAAGTGCTGACGATGTTTGCCCTGTTAACAGGTGAGTTTACATCTGATGTCTCAAGAATCTCATGACTTCCATGACAATCACTGCATTCAATGTTTTCACCATGAATACTTTGACTGTATTTCATGACTGATTCAACATTTTCACCAGCGATGTTCTCTTTTACGAACTCCTTTTCACCGTGGCAGCTTAAACAGTTTGCAGACACCGCTTCCAGCCCGTTATGCGGATCATGGCAGCCTGCACAATCCGGACCTTTCTTATTTTTTGCATGAATACTGCTTTTTGTTTCAGCCATTTCTTCTTTATGACAATTCTGGCATTTTGAAGTTAATGCCACCCTGGTTTCGGGTTGATGCACATTAGTATGGCAAGACGTACATTTTATCTCGCCTGCATGTTTACTATGCTGAAAAGTCTCAACGGCATCATCATGGCATTCGGCGCAATTAACAGGTACAATCTTATCAAGGTGCGGATCTTCATCTGGATCAAATCCGACATGGCAATCCACGCACTCCAGGTCGGCATGCATCGATTCTGCAAATTTTTCTGGTGATACATTCAGGGATATTTCCTTTTTCCCTTTTGTCATTGTCATTTCAGGATCATTATGACAATCAAAACAAGTTTCATTTTCCTGAGCGCTTATGTTCGCAAAAAATCCTGTCAGCAAAATGAAAATGAACAAGGATCTCATTAGTCTACCTTTCTGACTCCATACATTATAACAGGTTTAGTTTATTGATATCCAAAAATTACTGAGTAAATAATCAGTACAATCAGAGATACACCTAATGCAAGCCAGATCAATCCGAAAATTTTAACGGATCTTTCCCATTGTGGGGTAATCTCTTTTTTAACAAGCTTTTTACGAAGCTGTCCGCTGTTTTTTAATTCTTCATATTCGCGCGGACGTGTTCTTTTAAATTCTTCAAGAGACACGAGCCCGGTGAAGATTACCGTATCAACCGGAAATGCTTCGGGGCGAAAATGCGTATTAAAGAAATGAACCGTGAAAATAAATCCAACAGCAAGAAGAGCTTCATCACTATGAATAATATGTGCAATATTTATCAGCCAGCCCGGCATAAACTGTGTAAAAAATTCCGGGAACCACAGCATTAAACCGGAGAAACCAATAACGGCAACACCCCAGAAAACCGCAAAATAATCAAATTTTTCCCAGTATGTCCAGCGTCCGTAATCCGGTCTTTTTCCTAATCCGAAGAACCATTTAATAGTGGCTCCAAAATCTTTTAAATCCTGAAGATTGAACATCATGGAATCTTTCCCAAAAATGAACTGGAACCAAGATTTATGCAATCTGCGGCGCATCTTAATCAGCGAAACAACGTGGAATGAAAAATAACCAAAGGTAATTATTGCCGCGAATCGGTGAATAACAGCAGCCACCTGGGCGCCGCCTATAAAATTGGTGATTATCTTTGCCCATTCCATATTTGCAAATTTCAGAACCATTCCGGTAAGAGCAAGTGCCATAAAACTGAAAATCACAAATAAATGTGTCCAGCGCTGATTACCTGAAAAACGTTTTATATAATAATGTGTTTTACTGCTCTCTTTTTCTTTTTGTCTTTCTTTTATGCCCTGAATAGAACGTGGTAACCACAGCAGTGTATGGATACCAAAGAATCCGAACACCCCAATCAGCAGGCTGGTCATCAGCCAGTATGTGTAATAAAGTACCGGGTACTTTGCTTTGTCGTGATGAGTGGCATGCGTCAGATAACCGGTAAAACGTGTATTAGCATCTTCGTGGCAGTTTTGGCACGTGGTTACAATATTTTTTGCACTCACTGTGGATGCCGGATTATCTACTCCTAAAATTTTATGCGCACCATGACAATCGGAGCACTTGGCCACTTTTTCATTGCCAAGTTCATAGGATTTCCCATGGATTGTTTGTAAGTATGTTTCGGCTAATTCTTCATGACAGGATCCGCATTGTTGTGTTACTTCCGTCATAAAACGGTCCTGCTTGGTTTCCATGATTGTGTGGGCAGAATGACAATCGGCACATGTAGGAAGCCTTTTGCTATTGTCATTTCTTTTAATAGCATGGATGCTGGTGGCGTACTCTTTATAAATTCCACGATGACATGTAGCACACGTGGCAGGAATATTATCAGGATAAACAGTGGAGCGTTCATCCGTATCCTTAAGATTGTGATGCGCAGTGTGGCAATCTGTACATACTGCACTGGGCAGGAGTCCCTTTTCCATCAACCCCCTGCCATGAACACTTTTTGAATAATCAACAATGGCATTCACTTCTTTAAGATCTGCACTTTGTGAAGCTTTACCATCGGATTTATGACACTCACCGCACAAAGAAGGAATAGATGCGCGGTATGTCTTTGCCGTCTCATCATATTTAGATTTTATTTTGTGGTCACCATGGCAATCTGTACAATACGGAGCATTTTCATCTTTTCTGAAATACGCTTCACCATGCCCGCTTTCAAAATAGAGATTGGCTACTTCAGCGTGACAATTTGAGCAATCGACCTTATTGGCGGTTTCGCATGGCCTTTTTAAGTGCGTTGATACATCCGAATGGCATTTAACACAAGGAATTTCTCGATGGATTGACCCGGCAATATCTTTCTTATCAACATGCAGCGAAACTTCTTTGCCATCTACAACTTTATGAACATCCTGTTTGGCATGGCAACGTAAACAAGTCCGATCAGCAACTTCTTCAACTATATTCTGGCGGTTTACTTTGTGCGGTGGATGGCAATCAGTACATGCCGGAATAGCGCCGGGTTTTTCTTCCCATAATTCACCTTTAATAACCTTCACATGCACTTCTTCAATACGGGCATGGCAGGTCATACATGTTTCTGCGATGCGGTTTAATGAAATAGAAGAGTTTGGATTGGTATGCGGAAGAATAAGGTGGTTTCCATGACAGTTGTTACATGTCGCCGTGACGGTTAAACCGGCTTTAAATAATCCGGCGCCATGAATACTTTGTGTATAATTTTCGATGATATTATGCTCACCAATATTATAAGTCCTTGCAACAGGTGCACCTTCCCGGTGACACTTACCACACAGCAAGGGGATATTCATTTTATATGTACGGGATTTTGGTTCTTTCGGGGATAAAATATCATGCGTCCCATGACACTCTTTACAGGTAGGAGCATAGATTTCTCCTCTTTTAAAAGCCTGCCCGTGAACCCCGGCCATATAATCATCCATTGCGTCATCATGACAATCACCACAATCAACCGGTTTTAAGTCTTCCGGGTGATCTTCACTGGCATCGGTGTGGCAATCAATACAATCATGATCTGCATGAACAGATTTTAAAAGTATATTCTGATTAACATGAAGAGAAACTTCGCGACCATTTCTTTCTGTTGTAAACTCAGGATCATCATGACAGTCAAGACAATCCTGGTTAGTTTGTGCGGTTAATACATAAAAGCCCAAAAATAGAAAAATTAAAAACTTGTACATTATTGTTCCTTACTAAGGTTAAAGCGTTTTATTAATCGATGAATAGTCCGGCGGTCAATTTCGCATGTTTCTGCCGTTTTACTGATATTCCAGTCATGTTTATCCAACTGGTGTTTCAGATACTCCTTCTCAAACTCCTCCATGGCTGAATTTTTTGCATCTTTATAATTTAAATCTAACCATAAGCTGCTCTTCTTCGTTTTAGTCTGACTCGAAATGTATGACGGTAAGTCCCCTGAAGTGACAAAAGGCGGGGTTGCCAGATAGTATGCCCGCTCTACAACATTAAGTAATTCACGCACGTTTCCCGGCCAATGATAGTGCTTCATTGCATCCATTGCCTGTTCGTCAAAACCGCTTACATTTCTTTGATATTTTAGGTTTAATTGATTTAGAAAATGATTGATCAACAGAATGATATCGTCTTTACGCTCGCGTAAAGGAGAAATCTGGATACCAATCGTGTTAATGCGAAAATAGAGATCTTCACGAAGGACTTCTTTGTCCAGCGCCATCTGGATATCACGGTTTGTGGCAGTAATAACACGGATATCAACCGGTATTTCTTCTTTTCCCCCAACCCGGCGAATTTTGCGGTCTTCCAGAACGCGTAATAATTTTACCTGCAGGTCCAGCGGCATTTCACAGATCTCATCAAGGAAAAGTGTACCATTGTTGGCAAGTTCAACCAAACCCGGTTTGGCCTGATAGGCACCCGTAAAGGCACCTTTTTCATATCCAAAAAGCTCGCTCTCAAACAGCCCGCCGGGCAGTGCACCGCAGTTGATTGGTATAAACGGCTCATTACGGCGTTTTGAAGATTTATGTATAGACCGGGCAACCAGTTCTTTACCGACACCGCTTTCACCAGTTACCATAACATTTGCATTACCATAGGCTACTTTGCGAATCATGTTATAAACATTCTGCATCGCCTGGCTGTTACCCACAATGTTCTGGAATCCGTTATTATTATCACCCTGCTCTGATGGAGCGATCTGGCCGAGAGCATCTTCTATTGTCTTTAATAATTTTTTTGTGGAGAAGGGTTTTTCGACAAAATCAAATACACCGCTTTTTACAGCTTTTACGCCAATCTCTAAAGTTCCATAACCGGTTACCATAATAACCGGGCACTCCGGGTGTTCTTTTTTTAGAATTTCCAGCAACGCCATCCCATCCATTTCCGGCATCACGAGGTCACAAATAATCAGATCGATCTGTTCATTCTTATCAAGGATATTCAGAGCTTCTTTTGCGCTCTGGGCAAGGAATAAATTATAGCCGGCTCTTTTTAAAACTTTTTGGTAGCTGATCAGCATTTCTTTCTGATCATCAACCACGAGGATATTAATTTGCAACAGCAGCCTCCAGTTCAATCACAAATGAAACACCCGGATTGCTGTTATTATCCAGGCGAATAGATCCGTGGTGATGTGCCAGAATCACACGCACCATAAAAAGCCCAAGGCCATTATTTATTACTTTACTTTTAGTGGAGAAAAAAGGCATAAAAATTTCATCTTTAATATCTTCGGCAATACCCGGACCATTATCCTTATATACAATTCTGTACTTTGCCGTCTTCTGATTTTCAGTTTTAAATTCTTCTATGCGGATTTCTATCTGCCCTTTTTCACTATCCAGGGCTTCGAGACTATTATTGATCAGATTATAAAAAACCTGCTCGAGTTGATTTTTATCCCCCATTATTGGTGCAGGTTTAGGATTAGGAATAAAATAAATATCTGTTTTCTTTTCTTCTAATACAACCTTCATCGAGGAAATTACACAATTTATAAGTTCATTTAAATCCACATCTTCAAAATTTTCCGGAAGCATCTGTGCGTTATGCAATACACGCCGTGTTGTTTTAGCAATTGTATCTGTCTGATCAATGATCACATCCAGCTCTTCGATATATTTTTCGTCAAAGCCATTGTCAATCAGTTCATCCTTTAATGCTTCTGCGCGACTTCTTAAAATTCCTGCAGGATTGTTAACCTGGTGGGCGATGTCTGCAGCTATTTCACCGGAGGTAACTAAGCGGCTTGCATGTACCAGACTTTCGCGGATCAGCACTTCTTCTTTTTCCTTGGCATTACGCAGTTCATTAACCATTTCATTGAACTTTTGCGACATAAATGCCAGTTCATGTTCACCGGCAATATTCACCTGTGTCTTTAAATCACCTTTGGCAAGGCTTTTAAAGCCATCGATTATTTTTTGCAAGCGTGTCTCAATCTGGCTCTGATACAGAAAATTAAGGATAAGCCATAATATAATGACCATGAAGATCGCAGATATGATCAGCCACTTTTTTATAATATAATAAGATTGTGCAGATTCGCTGACTTCCATGCTTATCTGCATAACCCCTAGCAATTCACTATTATTTGAATGACAGGATACACATTCTTTTTGGGATAATATCAGATGATTATGTACAAACCTGTTTTGTGAAAGGGCAAAAGATTCGATTACCTGGTTATTTTCACCAACCTTGTGAAAAGGATTTTCTATATCGCCATTATCATTCGTTTTAACTTCTTCGCTATTAGATGAGTATCTTATTTTACCATCTGTTGAATAAATACGAATACGATCGATATCAGGATAATGGCCAAAAATCTCGAAAGTGCGCTGCAGGGCAACCGTGTCATTATCCATAAAAGACTGAACGGCTGTCTGGTAAACCGCTTGAGAAGTAGTTTCCATCATGTTGGATACAAATTCACGCTGAATTTTATCAAGCTGATTTACAAGAAAATGCAAGGGACCGCCAATAACGGCAACCAGCATTATCGTAATCAGAATTTGTAACCGCGATTTTAAGCTTTTAAAAAAATTCATTATTAACCTGATATTTATGGTTTTTATCTTATACAAACTTTATACCATCAATAACACATGCAGATTAAATAACTTTAATACTTTACTCTAAGTTGTTTAATAACTATAACTTAAGGCATTTAAATTATTTATTTCTTATGGTCAAAAACATTGAATTTTCGCACATTATATTAAAAATTGTGACATTGCTGCCCCACCAGGTGTTTTGCATGTCCCACTGATATAAACCTTTGTTTTTTTTAGCTTTAATAATTATTCAACTATTAATTGTGACATCATTGTCCCAAATCAAGTGTTTTACAGACCTACAACATCTATCATTAAACTCAATAAAAACAACAAATTATAGATTTAAGATAAGTTTGGCACAATCTATGCGTAATAGAGAGCATCTTTCACAATTAATTAATTTATTTATTTACTATATCAGGGGGTCTTATGAAACCTTTCAAAACTTCACTTCTTCTGTTGATCTCTCTCCTGTTTGGTGGCTTAATGATTCTTAGCTCCTGCGAAGAAGATACAGTTACAAAAACAGTTGAAGTTGTTGTGCATGATACAGTTCTTGTATCCATTATCAGCGTTGATGATGTATACGCTACACCGGATTCAGTAGATGAAGGCGGCAGTGTTACATTAACAGCTGACATATCTTCCGGTCCCGAAGCTGGTTCTTTAACCTATACATGGGTTGCTCCAGAAGGCGGTACTTTTAATAAATCACAGGGTGACACCGTTGTATGGACTGCACCCGAAGAAGCCGGCGCTTATCTTGTAACTGTTCTGGTTACAGATAATGAATTCAGCGCAGTTGGCAGCAAAAGAATCGGTGTTGGCATGTATGCCCCGACTGCTTCTCCTTATTACTTAGGTGATGCAGCTTGCGCAGGCTGTCACGCATCAACCCATACAGCCTGGGAAGAAACAGCACACGGCCATGCATGGGCAACTTTACAAAACAGCGGCCATCCGGCTTCTTACTGTAATCCTTGCCACACTGTTGGTTTTGTTGGTGATTTAGGCAATGGTGGATATGATGAAGCACCAATCGCAAAATATGTAAACGTACAATGCGAAAACTGCCACGGTCCTGCTTCAGAACACGTTGGCAGTGGTACCCCTGATCCTACAAAAATCAGCATCAGTTATGCAGTTGAAACTTGTGCAGTATGTCATGAAGGATCACATCATCCTTATTATACTGACTGGGCTACTTCAGTTCACGCTGCAGCTCCTGAAAGTCATGCTGCTGAAAGCGGTAACTGCGGTGGTTGTCATGAAGGTGTTGCCGGCGCTATTCGTCTTTCCGGTGATTTAAGCACCTGGTACAGCAGTGGTCCAACTCCGGATCGTCCTAGCTTTGAAGAATTACCGGCGGAAGCTATAGCTTGTGCTACCTGTCATGATCCACACAATGATGATGTTCCTGGCCAATTACGTACTATGGCAGATGTTCCTTTAGGCCCATCAAATGGTACAGACCCAATTATTACTGAAGGTGGAACCGGTAAACTCTGTATGCATTGTCATCATGCACGTCACACAGGCGATGAGCACATCCCAGCAGGTGATAACCGTTTTGGACCTCATTATAGTGGGCAAGCTGATATGGCTGCCGGTGCAACAGGTAACCATAGCGTTGCTGCACCTGGTTTCGTTTGGGCAGATCCATCACACATTAAAGTTCAGAATTCATGTAAAACCTGTCACCTTAACATGATTGAATATGTAAGTGAATCTGAACCTGCCTATACAGGCCATTCATTTGAACCAACTGTCGAAGCATGTAAAAATTGCCACGGTGAAATCAGTGCGTTTACAGACATTATGGCTCTTGAAGATTTTGATGGTGACGGCACTGTTGAAGGTCTTCAGAATGAAGTTAGCGGCTTAATACATGTTGTAGATTCTGAATTAGAACATGTTGCAGCACAAGCACTTCTGGCTAAAGGCATTGATACAACTGGTTTTTACGGCAGTCTGTTCCGCAAAGATCAGGTTTACTATGCTTACAATGCAGATACAGTTGCAGTTGACTCTCTTGTAGTTCCTGTTGAATGGAGAGAAGTTGGCTGGAATATAAAATTTGTTGAAGAAGACGGTAGTCTTGGTATTCACAATCCTGATTATGCTGTTCAGTTATTACAACAAAGCTATAAATATCTTACCGGTAATGATGTACCGCGTGCTGCAATCGTAAGCAACGGTAAAACAAACGCTGTAGCAGATATTCAAGTTATTCAGTAGTTAGTTAGTTATAAAATTAAAGCCCCTTTTATAGGGGCTTTTTTTATACTCGAATCCCTGATAAAAAATTAATTGATTGGAACATCTAAAATAAAAGTTTTGATAATATGTATTAGTAATTATATTTATACATACTACCCTTTAATTTAATCTGGTGAAATAGATATGAAAAAAGCACATATACTTTTTAGCTTAATCGCCCTGCTTTTGCCTGCCTTTGTTTTCGCTCAATTCAGTATAAATGGTTCTTTACAATCAACTGTTTACAGTTTTGAGAATACGGATAATCTGCAGCAGGCGGATTTTTACCAGGGTGCTTTCCTGAAGTTTCAGCATGCTTCACTCAGTAATACATATCTTAATACAGGTTTCCTTGTTTTAAAACGCGGCAATGAAAGCTGGGAAGAGCGGGTTTATAATACCTATGTTGACTGGAAATCTGATGCAAAGATGTTTCACGTCCGTTTAGGCCGACAGTTTACCTATTATGGTGCAATACGGGGAACTTTAGACGGTGCTTTACTGGATGTTAACCTGATGCAGAACCGCCTTAATCTTAAACTGTTTGGCGGATTTGATGCACCTTATGACCGCAAGCTTGCCGTTACAGGTGGTGACAGCACAGCAATCGGTGCAATGTTGTCGTACAAAGTACTGGAATCTACCAAAGTGGATGTCAGCTATTTCCAAAGAAAACGTAATGATGAAGTTGCTTGGGAACAGGCTGCCTTTGCTTTAAACGGACGCTCTTTCAATGACTTGTATTACCAGCTTCAATATGACCATGACCTGCTTGGTGATCAATACCAGGGAATGCGTGGACGTTTGACCTATTACATGGATAAATGGTCTTTTACAGGTGAATATTCAAATCAAAGACCACGGATTATGGAAGATTCGTTTTTCCGGATTTTTGATATTAAAGCTTATACTCAGGTACGTGGAGGCTTAACTTATATGCTGGATCAATACCAGCTGGGTCTTCAATATGTTTTCACTAACTATTCCAGTGACCAGGGAAACCAGGTTATTCTTACTGCAGCAAACAGCTGGGGTTTGATTGGACTTATCTATCAAAATGGTTATGCTGGAGATAATTTAGGTGTTTACGGCGACATTCGATATGCTTTATTGCCCAACCTGACAGTTAAGCTTTACAGCAGCTACTATTCCTATGAAAGACAAACTACAGTTATCAGTGAAGACGCAACATCTTTTTCTGCCGGCTTTGAATACAAACCTTTAAAAAATATTATTTTGAGCGCTGAAGCGCAGGAAAGTATGAACAGCTATTATGATAATGATTTTCGCGGACTTTTCCGGTTAAACTATTTATTAAATTTTAAATCCGAATAAAGGATCACGGGAGAAATGCAATGAGAAAAATATCTTTACCGCTTTTTGCTTTTGCTTTTCTAATAATAATTACACAGGCTCCCATTTTGTGGTCAGATGATACCGATGAATTAGGCTTCTCACATCAAATCCATGTGACCGATCAGGAAATTGCCTGTCTTGATTGTCATGAAGGAGCTGCAGACAGCGAAACAGGATCCGACAATCTTATGCCGGAAAAATCAGTTTGTATGGATTGTCATGAGTCTGATGAAATAGCCGGTTTTGAGAATATTGCTCCAATCACTGACTATAGCCAGAAGTTTTCACATAAACTGCATCTTGATAATGATGTAAAATGTGAAAATTGCCATGTAAATATTGCTCAGAAGGAAACTTCACTGCCAAAAGCTTTACCTGTAATGAATGATTGTCAAAGTTGTCATGAGAACAAAATGGTCGCATCTGAAAACTGTATGACCTGCCATATGGAGAACGAAAATCTTAAGCCTGTAAGCCATACATTAGATTTTCTTCATAATCATGCATTACTGGCCAGAGCAGATGCAAAGGAAATGTCGGCAAACATGAATTGTGCTTCCTGCCATACAACGCAATATTGCCAGGACTGCCATGAAGGAGAAAATCTGGACAGGACAACACATCCTTTGAATTACGAATTCACTCATGCTCTGGATGCGATTAATAAGCAAAACAACTGTACAACATGTCATACCGACCGTCAATTCTGTAATGACTGTCATCGTGATAATAATGTTTTACCACATACCCATACGGCTGGTTGGGTAAATAATTTCCCAAATGATGGTGGAAGACACGCTGTTGAAGGACGTAATGACCTGGAAGCATGTGCTTCATGCCACGAGAACAACGCACAAATTACATGTCAGCCATGTCATGCTAAGTAAAACAGGTGATATTATGAAAAAATATACAATCTTATTCTTAATGATTTTATCCGGTTTTATTGTTTTCAATTCCTGTCTGGACCAGGCCGATCCTGCAAAAGTAGAAGCCCATCCGGATGATTGGACAATTGAATCTTCACAGAATTTTCACGGCAAAGTTCTCCTGACTGAAAGTATGAGCATGGAAAGCTGCCAAAGCTGTCACGGTGCTGATTATATGGGTGGAACATCAGATATATCATGCTATAATTCTGCCTGTCATGCAATTTATCCACATCCTGAAGGATTTGCAGATCCTTCATCATCAAATTTTCATGAAGGAATGATGGCGATGCTGAACTGGGATTTAGAATCCTGCCAGACATGCCATGGTGCAGATTATGCCGGAAACGGTGAAAGCTCTAAGAATTGCTTAAGTTGTCATAAAGGTGATAATGGTCCGGAAGCCTGTAACACCTGCCATGGAAATGACATAAATGCCGCACCACCTAAAGACTTAATGAATCATACTTCTGTGGAATATGTTACTGTCGGTGCCCACCAGAGCCACCTTGTAAATGGTACATGGACAACCTTCCAGATGGGTGAATGCAGCAGCTGTCATACGACCCCATCAGCGTTTAATAGCGCGGGACATATTGATGATAGTCCAAATGCAGAAATAAACTTCAGTGCATTAGCTACCTTCAACGGTAATTCAAATGCACTATGGGATCGTACAAATGCTACATGTAGTAATACCTACTGCCATGGTGGATTTGAGCTAAAGAAAGAAGAAAGTACATATCCCTGGGCATATACAGCAGATGTAATGAAAGGATCTTTCAAGAAAGTATACTGGAAAAATACAGACGGTCCGCAGGCATTTTGCGGAAGCTGTCACGGTTTGCCACCTGAAGGACACATCAATGCAACTGATTGTTCAGGCTGCCACAGCAGAGTTGTTGATAAAGATTTTAATATCATCAACAAGTATCTGCACATCAATGGTAAAATTGACGTTTTTAATTAATTCTTCCAACTGACCTACAAAAAGCCCGTTTTTTAAACGGGTTTTTTTTTGCTTTTATCCTTCATTTTTTTCGATCAATATTATTAGAATAACAAGTTTTCATTTATCCAATGCTCGTTCAATCCGATAACTGTATCAGTATCATATGGAGGTAGAATGAATAGCTTAGTTAACAATCTGAATGTTTGTAATTCTCTGATTTTAATCGCTGATGACAACGCTATTGAGCAGCAAATACTAACCCGGATAATCAAATCTGAAGGAATAAATACAATAAGTTGCAGTAATGGCGCTCAGGTGGTTACACTTGCAAAAGAAAAATTACCGGATTTAATCCTGATGGATATTATGATGCCGCATATGAATGGTTATGAAGCATGTAAAAAGCTTAAACAGTGCCTACAAACAACAGATATTCCTGTGATTTTCCTTACATCAAAAATGGAAATTGAAGACAAACATAAAGGATTTGAAGCAGGCGGTGTGGATTATGTGATTAAGCCTTTTGATCGAACCGAACTAACCATGCGTATAAAAACACATTTAAAGTTAAAAAAAGCAATGGATAAATTAAGTTCTTACAACAAGTGGCTGGAAAACATGATAAATACTGAAATCACGAGTGATAATTTAAAGGAATTCCAGGAAATAGAATAATTTCCGCTTATTTGTGTTGTGCAGCTTCTTTTAATGAAAAATAAATATCGTCCGGAACATCAAGATTCCCTTTTCCAATACCTAATTCTGTATCCGGTTTGACTTTTCCATGAAAATCCGACCCACCTGAAACGAGCAGGCTATATCTTGCAGCAGACTCTTTCAAAAACTTTGTGAACTTTGGTGAATGAGTAGCATAGTACGCTTCAACACCATCAAGACCTATATATTTTAACTCCCGCAAAAACACGTCTGTATCTTTATATCTTCTGTGTTTAAGACTGATAGGATGGGCTAAAATTGCCAGCCCATGAGCATCATGTATTAGTTTTATTGCGTCTTTAAGCGGTAATTTTTGTTTACTGACATAGGCAGGCTTTCCTTTAGAAAGGTATTTACTGAAAGCTTCCCACACATTGCTAACAATTTTTTTTTGAATCAATAATCTGGCAATATGCGGCCTTCCTGCGCTTCCCAGACCTATAACATCATCGATTTCTTGCTTTGTTATCGGAATACCCTGCTCTTTTAATTTTTGAATAATGGTATATGCGCGTTCTCTTCTTGCATTCTTCAACTTTATCAATACATTATTTAACTCATCATTTTCTATATCGAGAAATAAACCGAGCATATGCAGATGTGCATTTCCTTTTAGATCAACATCGATGCTAAACTCTGCTCCATTTACAACAATAACATTTTTATCTGAATTAAGAGTATTTAGATATTTCAGGGCACCTATTTCGTCATGATCGGTAATGGCAACAGCAGTGAGTCTTTGGTAGTCCGCTTTTTCTATTAATTGTTCGGGAGTGAGAGTACCATCTGAAAACGTAGTATGAGTATGTAAATCTACCGACATTATAAATATCCGAGATCTTTAAGCCGATTATTCAGACTTTTCTCATCATTGCCACGATCATCTGATTTAGGTAAAACTTGTTTATTCCGTTCAAGATAATCTTCAAGAATGTAGTGAACTAAATCTTCTACTTGTGTAAAACTAGTTTGATCAAGAAAGTTTTTTAATTGCTCAAAGAGTTCTTCGTTTATATTGATATTCATAATTTATTTTAGATTCTGCAATTAAGTTTAATAATAAAAAAAAAGGCGGATATAATCCGCCTGATTTTAATCTTATTAGATTAAGCTTTAACTATTTTATCTTTTCCATCAGAAACATCTTTTGTCGCATTGCGTGTATCAACCACTAACTGAGCATTCGAAACAATAAAATCCCAATCATATACCGAATGATCCGTGGAAATTAACACACAATCAAAGCCGCTTAAGGACTCCGGTGTTAATTCTATACTATCCATTTTAAAACTATAGTGTCTCATCTCAGGTATTGTGGGAACATAGGGATCATTATAACTCACAACCGCACCTTTTTCCATTAATATTTCCATCAGTTTAAAGGATGGTGATTCTCTCGGATCATCAATATCTTTTTTATATGCTGCTCCAAGTACTAAAACTTTTGAACCTTTTAAACTCTTACCATGCTCATTTAATGCATCCATCACTTTGCTTACAACCCAAAACGGCATGGATGTATTTACTTCACCGGCAAGTTCAATAAATCGGGTATTTATCTCGTACTCACGAGCTTTCCAGGTTAGGTAAAATGGATCAATAGGAATACAATGACCACCAAGCCCGGGACCGGGATAGAATGCCATGTAGCCAAATGGTTTTGTTTTTGCAGCATTAATGACTTCCCAAACATCGATTCCCATTCGGTCTAAAATAATTTTCATTTCATTAACAAGAGCTATATTTACACTCCTGAAAATGTTTTCAAGTAATTTTGTCGCTTCAGCGGCCTGGCTGCTGGAAACAGGAACTGTGCTGACAATGACCTGATTATACAACGCTGAAACAGCCTGGCGTGCATATTCAGTATTAGCGCCTACAACCTTTGGAATTGTTCGTGTATTAAAATTTGGGTTATTTGGATCTTCCCGTTCTGGAGAGAATGCAACCCAGAAGTCAACGTCTGCTTTCAAACCGGATTTTTCAAGGATTGGCTTTAGCACTTCTTCTGTCGTACCAGGATAAGTTGAACTTTCAAGAACGATCAATTGTCCTTTTCTTATATGCGGTGCAATACTTTCAGCTGTCCCTGTTATATATGACATATCCGGTTCACGATGAGTTGTCAATGGTGTAGGAACTGCTATCAATACACAATCCACTTCTTTGATGCGGGAAAAATCAGCTGTGGCTTCAAATAATTTTGTTTCTCTTACGGATTTAACTCTATCTGAACTCAGATGTTTTATATATGATTTTCCAAGGTTTAACATATCAACTTTACGGGAATCAATATCAAATCCTAAAGTCGTAAATCCTTGTTCTACAAACTCCATTAATAATGGTAATCCAACATAGCCAAGGCCAACTACACCTATTTGCGCTGATTTGCCTGATATCTTGTCTATTAGTTCCATTTTAAATAATCCTTTATTTATGCTTTTTTTGGTCTTCCAATTGAGAAATAGTCAATACCATATTTAGCCATTCTATTTGGGTCATAAATATTACGCCCATCAAAAATAACGGAATTATTCAATGATTCTTTAATTAAATAAAAATCAGGTTCTCTGAATTCATTCCATTCCGTCATTATCACTAAAGCATCGGCATTTTCCAGCGCATCATAACGTTTATCATATAATTTTAAATTTTGACCATGTTTGTTATTGAAAACTCTTTTTGCTTCATTTATTGCTTCCGGATCGTGTGCTTTTATTTTAGCACCAGCATCAATTAATTTGTTTATTATTTCAATTGCCGGTGCTTCTCGCATATCATCTGTTTTCGGCTTGAACGCCAACCCCCAGATCGCAAAAGTTTTTCCTTTAATATTTCCATTAAAGTAGGAATTTATTTTATCGAAAAGTATTGTTTTCTGCCTGTCGTTTACATCTTCTACAGCTTGCAAAACATTCAGTTTAATTCCATTATCTGAAGCTGTTTTAATAATTGCTTTAACATCTTTTGGGAAACATGAACCACCGTATCCTGTTCCGGGAAAAATAAAGTATGGTCCGATCCGGCTGTCACTTCCAATTCCTTTTCGTACCATATCCACATTAGCACCAACCTTGTCACACAAATTGGCGATTTCATTCATAAAAGAAATCTTGGTTGCTAATAAGGAATTGGCAGCGTATTTAGTCAATTCTGCACTTTTTTCATCCATCACTATAATCGGTTTACCGGTTCGGACAAATGGAGAATATAAATTACGCATAATATCTGCAGCTTCTTCATTACTGGTGCCGATTACTACACGATCAGGCTTCATAAAATCTGCAATTGCAGCGCCTTCTTTCAAAAATTCCGGATTTGAAACAACTGCAAATTCGTGTTTAGTATGCTTTTCAATCTCTGCTTTTACCAGATCTGCTGTTCCAACAGGAACAGTACTTTTATCAACGATAACTTTAAAACCATTCATACTTTTGCCAATATCCCTGGCGACTGCAAGTACATATTTTAAATCTGCTGAACCATCTTCGTCCGGAGGAGTACCAACTGCAATAAAAATAATCTGTGAAGATTTTACGGCTTCTTTGATATCTGTAGAAAATGCAAGACGTTCTTCACGAACGTTTCTTTTTATCATTTCTTCAAGACCAGGTTCATAGATAGGTATATGTCCCTGCTTTAAAAGATTGATTTTGTTTTCATCTATGTCAACGCAAACGACTTCATTACCTGTATCCGAAAAACACGTCCCTGCAACAAGTCCGACATAGCCGGTACCAACAACAGCTACTTTCATGTAAACCTCTCAATTTAAAACTTCCTGAAAATTAAAATTATATCATATTCAGGAAAACATTTACTGATCTAAGATTAATAAGCTCTTTTACGACTTTTTTTCCCTGGCTTTGAGTAATAATTGTGATAATAATAGTAGTAATAAGTACCATACATGCCACCTACTTCAACGCCATTTAAAAGAGCTCCCAATATATTAGCATTTACATTACTAAGAAGTGATTTAGCTCTAACAACAGCGTCATAATTAGTTTGACCTGCAGAAACAACTAAAATGGCACCATCTACTTTTGTACTGAGAATAGCTGCATCTGTTACAGCTATAATTGGTGGGGTATCAAACAAAATTGTATCAAAGTTAGTTTTAAGTTTTTCAATTAACTCTTCCATCCTGGTTGATGATAACAGTTCAGATGGGTTTGGCGGCAAAATTCCACTTGGAATAATCGAAAGATTATCCATTATTGATTTTTTGATCATCTTTTCATAACTGATGTCATTCATTAAATAATTAGTCAGGCCATCATCTTTCTCGATCCCAAAAATTGAATGAACAACCGGTCTGCGCAAATCGCCATCAATCAACACAACCTTTTTACCTGATTGGGCTATAGCAATTGCCAGGTTCGCAGAAGTTGTAGATTTTCCTTCTTTCGGACCCGAACTTGTGACAAGCAGACTGCGAATACTTTTATCTATTCGGCTGAATTGTAAATTAGTACGTAACGTTCTGTACGCTTCTGAAACAGGCGATTTGGGATCAAGATGTGTAATTAATCGCGCTTCAATACGTTTTCCTTCTATTGGTCCCAGCTTGCTAAGCCTGTTCTCTAATTTCTGCTCAACTTTACTCATTTCAATCTTCGGAATATTGGCAAGAATATTATACCCAAGATTTTCCAACTCTTCGTGAGTTTTAATGGTATTATCAAAATATTCACGCAGAAAAGTGATACCAATACCAAGACCAAGACCTAAAACAACCCCTAAAGCAAGGTTTAATTTTTTCTTTGGTTTTGTTGGTATAAGCGGTTCTATGGCTTCATCTACAATGCGGACATCTTTACGCTGACCTGCTTCCTGAATTTTGGTTTCTTCCAGTTTTTTGGTCATCATAATATATGTTTGTTCATCAACCATACGGCGTCTTTCGAGACGGGCAAGCTCCAATACTTTGACAGGAAGACCTTCTAATTCATTGTTGTATTCATTCACAACATCCTGCAATGTATTAATTTTTGCAGTATTTGATTTTATTTCTGCATCAATCGTGATCAGTTTATTTACAAGATCCTGAGATAATTGAAACGGATCTTTTACCATACTTGATGTAGAGATTTTCTTTGCCTCTTCTACAAGCTTATCTTTTAAGGCCTTAATTCTTTCGTCATACTGTTTAATATTTGCCTGGAAAAATTGTTTATTTACGCCCTGCGCTTCAACTTCAACAGCTGTAGTATATTTCGTCTTTTCTGCAACAAGTGTCGCAAGCTCTGTCTGTAAGGTGGTGATATAAGGAGTGGAAATTTCGCTGATTTCTGTTGCTAAGGTTTCACGGCGTTCTTCAAGTTGTTTTTCAAGGGAAGCACGCATTTCAAGATTGGCTTCGAGCATAACCCTTGTTTGTTCAAGATTTGCTTCAACCTGGGATAATCGTGTTACAAGTTCTGTTGTTTCTTCATCAAGACTGGCAACGCGTTCTTGTTCCTGGTAATCACGCAGAAGTTCTTCTGATGTGCGCAATTCATCTGCTTTCCGGGCAAGCTGCGTATCCAGGAAGTCACGCAGATCTTTAATTTCGCCACGATTAAATTCAGCACTGGAATTTTGATACTCATTTGCGATGGTGTTTGCAATATATGCTGCTTCAAAAGGACTCGGCGCCTGAAAAAGAATTTCTATTATATCTGTATCCTTTTTATTTACGACTTCCATCCTGTCGCGAATCAATCCAACCATATCCCGCAGACTGCGGTACTCGCCTTCTGTGTTGGGCTGAAAAATAGATAAAGAATCACGGACTTCTGAGAGCTCCATTCTTTTAATAACCCGTTCTGCCAGGGTACGGCTCTTTATAATTTCAATCTGGTTGGCAATGTGTGAGTTCTGATTTCCAAAAGTATTAAAATCAAACAATGCGTTTTCCATTGCGCCACTTTTATCAATAATAATTGAAGTGGTCGATTCATAAACGGGATCGGTAGTAAATGTATAATATACGGTTGCTGTAAAAACGATAATAAACGAAAAAAGTATCAGCCAACGGCCACGGTATAAAATACGCAGATAGTCAGTTAGAGTAACGGTATGCGTTTGCTGTTCTTCGAGCTGATTATTCAACAGTATTTCTCCTAAAGATGAAACCTAAGCATTTGTTTTTTGTGAAATGTAATTAGCGCAAAATCGGTATTTTTTACAAGATCATAAATTTAAATAATTCTTTTGTTTAAGGAAAATAATAAGAGTGGATTTAACGCATGTCCACTACCTGATCACCTTCTCCGGGCTGGAATGAGAACAAGCTATCGGATAACCCTTTATCAATTTTTAAATCAGATATTTCAAACGTGCTGGTATTATCATTTAAATCTGTTGTTTCAATTTTATTAATAAGCCATTCATCATCACTGACCCAGATTTTCATACTTTTAACATACCCATGCACATTACTGCGCGGATCCAGTTTGATTACATAAACTTTATTTCCATCCATATCTTCCGTTTTTACAAGTGTTGAAAAATATTCCTTCGGGTATTTAAAGAGCATATCCCTTGGTAATAAAGCACCCGAGTTTTTCCGAACGTTATCAATTATCAATTGTTTATTGATAGCATTGTATGTCCAAACGGTTTGACCATCGGTCGTAATAACCTGGTCATCCGATTCAAACCTGTATTTTACGCCACCTTTAATAAAAATTTTTCCGGTTGTTTCGCTAACTGTTCCTGTTAGTTTAAAAGCTTCTATCTGTTTAAATGTTGCCGTCAGGTCTTCTATTTCATCATATTTATCCTGTACTTCTTCAATGATATCTTCCACATCCTGCGCAAATGACATTTGAATCATAAACAGCAATGCAAAAATCAGATAAAATTTTCTCATATTTTTCCTTTTAAATAAATTTTAAATTATAGAAGCAAAACTCAGGATAGTTGATTTAGTTCCTGTGGTGACATCAGTACTTCACGCGGTTTACCCCCAATAGCTTGCCCCACTACACCTTCTTCTTCCATTTCGTCGATAAGCCGTGCAGCACGTGAATAACCGATTTTCAGGCGTCTTTGTAAAAGCGAAATGCTGCCCTGCTGACTTTGAACTACGATAGCCCGTGCATCTTCATACAGCTGATCACGTTCACCAGTGATACCATCTTCGAATGATTCCCGACGGGATTCGCTTGGCTGCGGCAAACTGTAATAGGGAAGCTTTGGTTGTTTTTTAATATGATTGATAATCAATTCAACTTCTTCAGTTGCAACAAACGGATTTTGTAATCTGACAGGTTTTGCCGTTCCTGTAATTTTAAACAACAGATCTCCATTGCCCAATAATTGCTCCGCCCCATTTACATCCAGAATTGTCCTTGAGTCGACTTTGGTAGCCACCTGATAAGCCAGCCGTGCCGGTAAGTTTGCTTTAATTAATCCGGTTATTACATCAACGCTGGGGCGCTGAGTCGCAACAATCATATGGATACCCCCTGCCCTTGCCATCTGTGCCAGGCGTGCAATCGGCAGCTCCACTTCCTTCGACGCCACCATCATCAAATCAGCAAGCTCGTCTATCAGGACAACAATATATGGCATTTGCTGATGTTCGGTCTTTTTGTAAATTTTTGGGTTTTTTTGGATTTTTGCATTGTATTCACGGATGTTTCGCACACCCAGGTGATGCATTCTTTCCTGACGGCGTTCCATCTCCAGGACCATTGTATTCAGCATACTTACGGCATTATTGGGCTTGGTAATTACTTCTTCATCAAGATCGGGCCGCCACAACAGGTAGTGCTCTTTCAGTTCGCGATACAATGACAACTCGAGTTTTTTAGGATCCACCATTACAAATTTTACTTTCCCTGGATCGACAGAGTAAAGCAGTGAACAAATAATTGTATTGATCCCCACACTTTTTCCGGCACCCGTCGCACCGGCAATGAGCAAATGCGGCATCTTTATCAAATCTACAATAAATGATTCACCATTGATTGCTTTTCCGACTGCAAGTGGTAACTCGTAGTGCTGCTGATTAAATTTCTCTGAACGTATAAGTGATTTCAGATAAACCATCTGCGGATTTCTGTTCGGAATCTCAATTCCCACTGCTGCTTTGCCGGGGATTGGTGCAATAATCCGAATACCACGTGCTTCCATAGCTAAAGCCAGGTCGTTTTCCAGGTTAGTAATTGAACTAACCTTCACTCCAGGAGCCGGCTGCAACTCGTACAAAGTGATAACCGGTCCTGCTGTTACCCGCACAACTTTTGCCTTAACTCCATAATCAAGCAGCTTTAATTCCAAAAGCTCAGCATTGGATTTAAGTTCTTCCTTAGTGATCATTTTACGGTCTTTGGGCGGGCTGTTCAGGAGATCAATTGATGGAAATTTAAAACGGGCGATGCTTTCTCTTACAAGGTCATCATAGTCTAATTGTTCTTCTTCAACTTCTTCTTTTAGTTCAAAATCCACATCACCTTGTGCTGTTTCGATGTTTTCTTCAAAAACGCTGTTTTCCTGATAAGGGATATCATCAAGTTCATCATCGGTTATTTCTGTATGAAGTGGTTCACTGAATTCCGGTTCAGTGTTATTTTGTTCAAATGCTGTATCCTGCTGAATTTCAGGATGTACTTCTTCTTTCATTTCAGTTCGTATTTCAGGTTCTGCTTTTTCAGCTTTTTCCCTGGCTTTGGCGGTTTTTTCCAGTTCTTTTTCCTGAGCGCGTTTTATTCTGTTTTCACGCCAGGATGCCATTTTTGCCTGAAATAATTCCCGTAAACGCTGAAATTCGGCAGATACAAAGATTATTGCTGCATTTATTTCAAAGTTGATGCTAATAAAAATTACAACAAGTGTTAGCAGAAATAATAGTAATACTGCGCCGATCTTCCCGAGATACAAAACAAACTTGGACGCTATCCAGCCGCCGATCAATCCACTTGGATAATACTCAATTATATTTCCTGCGGATCTTATAGCAGCAGGAAAGGCAAGTACAATTGATACCAGTATAGCCCAGGCAGTTATTTTTGCAAAAGTTGTAAAATGAGAAGAAAGTATCTGCTTGCGGAAAAGATACAAACCTATAAGAAATGTAATGATCGGCAAGGCAATGATAGCATATCCAAGCGTCCACTGCATAAGGAAATGCGATAATGCTGCACCTAAAGGGCCAAGCCAGTTGTAAGTTTTAACAGGATTGTCTTCAACATTAATATTAACAGGATCGCCAAGGTTATAGGAAATTATCGCTAAAAAGACCAAAGCCGATATTCCCATTAAAATAAGGCCGCTAACCTGTTGGCCGGTATGTGTGTGTGAAGACGTGCTTTTTACTTGTTTTTTTTTCATTTTTATTGTTTTAACGTGTGCCGAAATATAACTAAACTAGAATTTTATTCCAAATAAGGGTAAAACTGCACATTCCGGGATAATTTGTTAATTATATTCAGTTTAGAAAAGTGTTTTCAGGATAAAAGCTGTGGAATGAGTTTAATTGCTTTTTGTTGATCAATAAAAAAAGGACTGGTCGCAATTGTAATAAACCGCGCTTTTTGAATATATTCTCTCGTTTTTTCAATTTTAAGATCATGCGGTACAAAATCCATTTCGGCAGCAAAAAAATCCATATCAATATCAAGAACGATTTCATCTGCATAACTTTTTTTTAACCCTTCATTGCCATCAATTATTTCTGCAGCATTAAAGATACCGCACTTAAGTGCCGGTTTAATAAATGTACCAACACTAAGCACCGAATTTGTGTAGTTAAAAACAGCTCCATCATTTGACATTTCAGCAGGATCCATATATGATGGGGGTTCCCACAAATCACTGTGCTGATCTACATGAACAAGCAGACTGTTCTTCATTATCAATCCGCAGCTCAAAGCATACGCCCAGAAAAAGAAAGCATGGTTGTGATTATCAAAAATGATTATTTCCTGATTTGGCCGCTTTAAATGAATAAAATTCTGCAGCCCGGGGAAACTTTTTTCAATTCCATTTTCAATCTCGCAAAAGGCAATTTTATCACCGACAGATAAATCATTTAAATCACCAGGGATCACAGGCGCTACAAATATTTCTTTGAGCGACCTTTGCTGAAAAGAAAATGCATTGTTTCCGGTCTCTTCGGAGATGTAAAATCCTGAATAAAATTTATAAATATCGAACATGCTGCCGGGATATGCCTATTGGAAAATCAAACAAAAGGTGGTTTGATTATTTTTGCAGGGACTTTCTTATTTCTAATCTCAATCTGAATTTCAGTATTAATCTTTGAATATTCACTATCAACATATCCCAAACCTATACCCTTTTCCAGGATAGGTGAAACCGTACCGCTGGTTACGACACCCAACTCCATATTATTATGGAAAATTTTATAGCCTTTTCTTGGAAATCCTGCTTCATTTAATGTAAAAGCAACCAGTTTTCTCTCCAGTCCATGCTCCTTGATTTTAACCAGGGCATCACGGCCTATAAAACTGCCTTTATCAAGCTTGGTTATCCAGCCTAATCCTGCTTCCAGGGGATTCGTAGTATTGTCGATATCATTACCATACAGGCACATCTTTTTTTCAAGGCGCAGGGAATCACGCGCTGCCAAACCGATTGGCTCGATATTAAATTCCACACCCGCTTCAAAAACAGCCGTCCATATCTGCTCGGCGTACTGGTTCTCAAAGTAAAGCTCAAAACCCGGTTCTCCTGTATAGCCAGTGCGCGAGATAATCATCTGGGCACCGCCAAGGTTTCCTGTAACAAAATGATAAAATCCGATTTCTGCGAGATTATTGCTGGTTAATTTTTGCAGAGTCGCTTCAGCCTTTTTACCCTGAACTGCCAGTTGCGTAATTTCATCGCTGATATCAACTATCTCACAACCCTGAATTTTATTTTCAAGGAGCCATTCCAGATCTTTCACTTTATTGGCGGCATTTACAACAAGCAAAAACTTATCCGAAAAACGATACACAAGAATATCATCAACAATGCCACCATCAGCATAACACATGGCACTGTATTGTGCCTGACCGATGTGCAGGGCTGCAGCATCATTGGTTGATATTTTTTGAACCATTTCCAGAGCTTTATCACCTTTTATTTCTATCTCACCCATATGAGAAACATCAAATACACCAACTGTTTCACGCACGCGGCGATGTTCTTCGCGAATACCTTTATATTGGATCGGCATATGATAACCGGCAAATTCAACCATTTTTGCACCCAGTTTAACATGAATATCATGCAGGGCAGTATGTTTTAATTCCATTTTCCAGCTCCTTTTTTGACGGGTAAAGAAGAAAACTCACAACTAAAGATCACCGCCGGAGTTACGTCAAATCAGTTATTTTTTTATTTCCAGTGATTCAATAATAACATCCGGTACACGCTCCAGATGTCTTAGTAAAATAATCATACAAACAGGCAAAATCATCAACAAAATGTCATCATTAAAAAATTGTATTCTGCCCAGGAACACAATCATTGGCAGAAGGAATGTAGCGATCAGGTTGGCAACAATATGTTTCCGGATCAGGATAAAATAAAAAATCCAAGCAATCAGCCAGATAGCAACAAGCACAGGATTAAATACAATTAAAGCTCCTGCAGTTGTAGCAAGTCCGCGTCCCCCCTGGAATCTGAGCCAGACAGGGAAACAATGTCCGTATACAACTGCCGAAATCACAATAATATGCAACATTGCATCCGATGGAAAATAATTTAGTGCCAGGTAAACAGGAAATGCACCTTTTAGAAGATCGATAAATAATACAATAAGCCCGGCAAATTTACTTTTACTGGAACGCATGGCATTTAATGCACCCACATTCCCGGATCCTGAGCTGCGAATATCCTGATTGTATTTCAATTTAAGTAAAATAAACGCCGTCGGAAAAGATCCGAAAAGATAAGCAACCAAAAATCCTGCCAGGTAGAGTTCAATCTTCATTGCTGCAATTCTTTTATTAAAAATTTTCCCGTATAGGAGTTTTCATTTTTCGTGAGTGTTTCAGGAGTGCCTTCTGCAACAACTTTCCCGCCGGCATCACCGCCTTCAGGACCAATATCAATAATCCAGTCGGCTGTTTTAATAACATCGAGATTGTGCTCGATCACCAGAACCGTATTCCCTTTTTCTACAAGGCTGTTTAAAACATTCAGCAACATGCGGATATCTTCAAAATGGAGACCGGTCGTTGGTTCGTCCAGGATATAAAATGTACTACCGGTACCAATTTTGGATAGCTCGGTTGCCAGTTTTACACGTTGTGCTTCCCCGCCAGATAGTGTGGTTGCTGCCTGCCCCAGATGAATATATCCCAAACCGACTTCAGACAAAGTTTCCAGGCGACGTTTAACCGCAGGGATGTTTGTCATAAATTCCAATGCCTGGTCGACTGTCATATCAAGCACATCAGCAATCGACTTACCTTTATATTTTATTTCCAGGGTTTCCCGGTTATAACGCTTTCCCTTGCACACTTCGCATTGAACATAAACATCCGGCAGAAAATGCATCTCAATCTTTTTTACACCATCACCTTCGCAGGCTTCGCATCGTCCGCCCTTCACATTAAAACTGAATCTTCCGGGTTTATATCCACGGATTTTTGCTTCGGGAAGCTGGCTGAATAAATCCCGAATCGGCGCAAACAAACCCGTGTAGGTTGCCGGGTTAGAACGCGGTGTTCTGCCTATTGGTGACTGATCCAGATCAATTACTTTATCAATATGTTGCAGGCCTTTAATTTCTTTGTGCAATAAAGGATTCTTTTTTGAACCATAAAAATGCCGTGATAGAGCGGCAAATAAAGTTTCGTTAACAAGTGTACTTTTTCCTGATCCTGAGACGCCGGTAACACAAATGAATTTTCCAAGCGGGAATTTGACACTGACATTTTTCAGATTGTTACCCTGCGCATTTACAATTTCAATACTTTTCCCATTACCTTTGCGGCGCTTTTCCGGGAGCTGGATCTGCTCTTCACCGGAGAGATACTTACCTGTAAGACTGTTTTTAGATTTGATTATTTTGGAAGCCGGCCCGGTTGCAACAACTTCACCACCATGTCTTCCCGCACGTGGCCCAAGATCAATGATGAAATCTGCCGCTTCCATAGTTTCTTTGTCATGCTCAACGACCAGTACTGTGTTTCCCAAATCACGCAGATGCTCCAGTGTATGAATCAGTTTTTGATTGTCCCGTTGGTGCAAACCAATACTGGGTTCATCCAGGATATAAAGCACGCCAACAAGCTGCGAACCAATCTGTGTCGCCAGACGGATTCGTTGTGCTTCTCCACCGGATAGTGTTCCGGCAGCACGGCTTAATGTAAGATATTCCAGACCAACATTATTTAAGAACTGCAGTCTTTGCTTGACTTCTTTCAAAATCTGGTATGCAATTTCCTGATCCTGGCCACTCAGGTTAAGATTTTCAAAAAAATGAATATTCTCTTTAATACTCATCTCAGAAAGCTGATGAATATTTTTATCTTCAATCGTAACTGCCAATGCTTCAGGACGCAAACGTGCACCATTACATTCACTGCAGGATATATTATTCATAAAGCCTTCAATCCAGCGACGAATATGCATAGATGCCGTTTGCTTGTAACGGCGTTTAAGGTTGTTTACAACGCCTTCATAATTATTTTCCCATTCAACATAGGCATTCTTGCGTTTGTAAATAAACTTTACTTTTTGGTCAGCGAGACCATACATCAAAATATTTTTTATACGATCCGGGAGTTTTTTCCAGGGAGTGTTTAATGAAAATCCAAACTGCCGCCCAAGACTTTCAACCATCTCATAGTTCCAGCCTTCGTTACGCGGGGTTAAAACTTTTATTGCTCCCTGACTTATGGAAAGATTTTCATCCGGTACAATCAGATTTGGGTCAATCTCCGTTAAAACTCCCAGTCCGTCACATTTTGGGCAAGCCCCGAAAGGACTATTGAATGAGAAAATTCGTGGCGCAGGTTCTTCATATGATTTTTGCGTTGCAGGATCGAAATAATGCTCACTGAACAGTACATCTTCATTGCTGTCGGCTTTGTTTATAAAAAGAATTCCTTCCGATTGTTTAAGCGCAAGTTCAACAGATTCCGTCAAGCGCTTTAAAACCCCATCTTCAACAACAAGGCGGTCAATAACAAGATCCACATCGTGTTTTTTCTTTTTATCAAGATCAATATCTTCATCCAGTGAAATAACTTTGCCATCGATCCTGACCCTGACAAAACCGTCCCGGCGGAATTGATTAAAAAGTTCTTTATATTCACCCTTCCGGCCACGGATTACAGGGGCAATCACCTGTATACGGGTGCCTGCCGGCCAGGTTAATATTGTATCTGCAATTTGCTGAACGGTTTGTTTTTCGAGTGGTTTACCCGTTTCTGGAGAATGCAATTTCCCCACGCGTGCAAAAAGAAGACGATAATAATCATATATTTCGGTTACTGTTCCAACTGTAGATCGTGGATTTCGCGAAGTTGATTTTTGTTCGATCGAAACCGCCGGAGAGAGTCCGTCGATATAATCAACATCCGGCTTTTCCATAAGTCCCAAAAACTGCCTTGCATAAGCAGAAAGAGACTCAACATATCGGCGCTGTCCTTCCGCATAGATCGTATCGAAAGCCAGGCTCGATTTACCTGAACCTGATAGTCCTGTAATTACAACAAGTTTATTTCGGGGAATAGTTACATCAATATTTTTTAGATTGTGCTCACGGGCACCTTTTACTGTGATTACGTTTTTAACTGCCATGTAGATTTAAATTTAAAATATAAGGGAAGGACCGGTTAATTTGAACGGGTAAACTTAGAAAAATAGACCACAAAAAAAAATAAAAATTCGGTGTTATTTTTTACAATATAATTAGTTGATGTCGTACTTCTTAAGCTTAGACATGAAGGTGCTGCGATTAATTTGAAGAACTTTAGCTGTTTGTACTTTATTGTAGCTGTTCTCTTCCAAAGCCTGCAGTATAAGGCGTTTTTCAAAATCTTCGACTGCTCTAACAAGTCCTTTTTTGATGTTTATTTCACTGCCTGCAACATTTTCTTCTGCCGGTAAAATTGACGGGAGATCTTTTAGCTCAATAATTCCGGATTTATTTAGTACCACAATTCTTTCAATAAGGTTTTCCAGCTCGCGGATATTACCGGGGTAATCATAATTTTTAAGAATAGACATCGCTTTAGGATCAATATCCCTGATATTTTTCCCATAAATCTTGTTAAATTTTTCAATAAAATGATAGACCAGGTATTGAATATCATCACTTCTATCTCTTAAGGGTGGAACTTCAATCGGGATAACATTAAGCCTGTAATAAAGGTCATTTCGGAAAGTACCTTTTTCCATAGCTTCTTCAAGATTTTTATTTGTAGCAGCGAGAATGCGTACATCTACTTTTATAGTTTCCGTACCTCCAACTCTCTCAAATTCACCTTCCTGCAAAACACGTAACAGTTTGAGCTGCATGTTCAGAGAAATGTCACCAATTTCATCGAGGAAAAGTGTGCCGCCATGTGCCAGTTCAAATCGGCCAACCTTATCTTTAATCGCACCAGTAAACGCACCCCTTACATGCCCGAATAATTCACTTTCAAGAAGACTTTCTGCAAGAACACCGCAATTGACTTTTACAAAAGGACGTTTCATACGGGCGCTGTTGTAATGGATGGCATTGGCGATTAATTCTTTTCCGGTACCGCTTTCTCCCCGAATCAAAACTGTAGTGTTCGTCGATGCCACATCCTGAACAAGTGTGAACAGTTGCTTTATTTTATCGGTTTTACCAATAATGTTAGTAAAATCATATTTCTGCTGCAGTTTATTGAGCAGGAATTCATTTTCTTTGATAAGAGAATTAAGCTGAGAAATGCGTTCAACTTTTGCTAGAATTTCATCAAGTCTCAAAGGCTTGGTGATATAATCTTTCGCTCCGATTTTCATCGCTTCTACTGCAGAATCAATCGTAGCATAGGCTGTGACCATTATTACAGGAATATATGGATAATCTTTGGTTACGTTTTTAAGTAACTCCATTCCATCCATAACAGGCATCTGAATATCGCTAACAATGATATCCGGTTCTTTGTTTTTAATGGCACGAATGGCTTCAACACCGTTGGTGGCCGTATCCACTTCATACCCTTTGTTGGAGAATAAATCAACCATTAACTCCAAAGCATCTGGCAGATCTTCAACAAGAAGTATTCGGGTTTTCATTAGGCCTCCGGGAAAATAAAAAGCAGTAAACTTGTCTTTTGTGTTAGGTCAACAGCAATTTAAATTTAATTGTAATATAGAGTTAAGGCAAATAAATGGTTAACTATGTTTCGATATAGTTACGTATCATTTCAGATAAAATACCGGCGTTATTTGGTGCGTTTCCTTTGGGATGATTGTTAAAAAAAACATACGATTTGTATGATTTTTTTAAAATATCGCTAATCCTGATGAGCCATGATTGCAGTTCATCATTGGAATAATTATACTCATAACGCTCCGATCCCTTGCCATCCCACCATTTTTCTTTGTTACGTCCATGAAATCTTATATAACCTATATTCGTTGTTAACCAATCCTGCTGTCCAATTAATCCTTTAAGATCAGGTTCATCAACATTGACATAGCCAATATTATTTACAGATAAAAAATCTTTAACAGCATCTTTCTCCCAACTATCATTTCTGAATTCAACAAATAATGGAATCTCTTTTAAACAATCTCTGGTCTCAATCAGATATTGACGATTTGCCATATTGTTATAAAATGAGTAAGGAAACTGTGCCAGCATCCCGCCTAGTTGATTTCGCTCAATTAACGGCTTAACTGAATTAACAAGATTTTGTAATGATGCTGTGCTGTTCTGCCGGATATGTGTGGATTCCTGGTGAACTTTTACGATAAAATCGAAATTTTCGGGCACTTTTGACGTCATTTTTTCAAAAGAAGCAGCCCCGGGAATAGTGTAATAAGATACATTTATTTCGACAGTGGAAAACTTCCGCGCATAATAGCTAAGCATATCCTTTTTTGCGATTCCTTCCGGATAGAAAACCTGCATCCAATCATCATAACTAAAACCAGAAGTACCAATTCTTAGATTCATATTTAAGGAATTTTTGAAATAAAGAATATTTTGAAGATCATTTTACAGATATTAGTCAAGCATTCCCAATAATAAATCGTTCGATTCTATCTGGAAATTATTCTGTAGAAGTTTGTATGCCCAATAATTTTTCATCACTTTTCTGACATAATCACGTGTTTGTTCGAACTCTACATTTTCTATAAATACATCTATCTGATCTGAACCCGGAAGTTTTTTCCAACGCTTTACACGATGTGGACCTGCATTATATGCGGCAAGCATATGCTCTTTTCGACCATTAAAACTATATGATAACTGGCGAAGATAACGTGTACCGAGCTTAATATTATACTCCGGATCGAACAACTGATTCGGTGAAATAAAAGGTGTTTTGTTTAGTGTAGCCATCTCTCGTGCAGTGGCAGGAATAAGCTGCATAAGTCCATAGGCATTCGCCCAGGAATGTGCTTTAAAATCAAAAACACTTTCCTGCTTCATCAACGCAAGAACCAATTCCGGCTCAATATTGTTACTCTTTGAATAACGAGTGATATAACTGTCATAATAATAGGGAAAACGCTCTTTAAGTATAAATGACTTTTCTGTATAATTTTGATCTGAATAAAACTTCTTATCGATATAGTCATATGTGCGGTAAGCTTTTCCATATGCCTGCAGTTTCTTGTAAATCTCAGCCAGTGCAACCCATTCTTCATGCGACTTGGCCACCAGCTTGATATCTTCAAGTGCACCGAATGCATATTTATCGCCCAAAACTTCTTGTACTTCAAAGGCTTCTTCAAAATATTTTAGCAAACTGGAAAAGCCGGTTGCATAATAAAGCAATCGTTTATTACTGTTTTTAAACTGTTCGATAATGCCTGTACTGCTGTCAAATTCATCTTTATGCAGCAGATAACTTTTCATAGTATAATAGTCGTCCCACAAATTAACTGCCAGTTCTTTGCGCAGATAACGGGCAGTTAAACTGTCATTTTGAAGTTCACTGCATAGTGCGTCCCAATATTGTGCTCGATTTCTATGAATATCCGGCCAGCGTTTATATCGTATTTCATTAAATATGTTTTCGGCAAGACTAATTTTTCCTAATCTGTAGAATGTAAAACCTTCTCTGAAATAAGCTTCACGGGCATAACTGCTACCAGGCCATCTTTTTCTAACAATACCATATAGTTCCTGAGCCTGACTCAAATCCTGCAATTCTTCGCTTATCCAGGCGGCTTTCCAGACAGCTTCCGGTGAAATCCTGCGGCGCGGATAACGATCAGCATAATCCAGATAGGCGTCAATGGCCTGTTGTTTTTTCCCCTGATTAAGATATATTCTGGCAAAATATAAACGTATACTTGGCTCAAGGTTTTTATTTGCCAAATTTTCTAAAAGATTTTTAAATCCATACAATGCCGTTTGGTATTGTCCTTTTACATAATATAAACGAACTAAATTAAAGCGTGCTTTTTCTTTAAGTTTTTCATCTTTTTCGCTTTTGATATACTCTTCAAGTTGTCCTTTGGCTTTTTCATAAAGCCCGTTATCAAAAAACACTTCATTCACTTTAAAGAACTGTTGTTTGTATAATTCAGGTTCTTTATCTGCAATCCAATCAACAAGCTCCAATGTTTCTTCTTTTGATGAATATTTACCAAGAATCTGTCTGAATTCTTCTCTGGCATTAGACTTATTACCCAGTCTGTAATTGCTTAGTGCAGAATGTATCGAAGCATATGCGCGTTTATTTTTATCAAAATTCCATTTATTGAAAAGCTCATAATATTTACGGCTTTTCTGGAAATTATCAGTTGAATAGTAATAATCCGCTATAGGTAAGACCATTGAATCTGCCAGTGCAGACTTAGGATATTTAGCTATATAATATTCAGCTTCTCCAGCAGCAAGTGAAGGATTAGTATGCCAAAGATTTTTTATTCTGAAAAATCTGACGTATTGGGGAAGATATTCTGAATTTTTTTCTAAAATGTCAGTAAAATTCTCATTACTGGCAGTATAATTACCACTGTAATAAAGAGACATTGCAAACTTGAAATGAGTTGCAGCCGGAATACTTCGCGGAGAATTTTCTAATACTTTTTTGTAGAAAAGGCTTGCCTGTTTATAATCGCCCGAGCTGTAAGCACTATCAGCATATTCATAAGTTCTGATAAAATCAGGTAATGCTTCCAGTACTTTACCATCATTGGGATTAGTATTGAAAGAGAGAATGATAAGGGTTGTAAAAATTAAAATTAATTGTTTCATATTCTTCTTTGGTTAAATATGAATTTTCAATCGCTTATCTTCGGACTCAAAACTCTCAGGTGAAATTATAAGTCATTTACTGTTAAAAATCTTGCACGGAGATCACATTTTTAAAAAAAGTGGATATTTTATTTTGTGAATTAAATTTTTTCAAGAGCTTGAATTACATCGTTAACTAAATCAGCTTCGTCTTCTACTCCTACTGATAGCCGAATTAATCCATCAGTAATTCCCAAGCTTTCCCGGATTTCTTTCGGAACAGATGCATGTGTCATAATAGCCGGGTGTTCAACCAGGCTTTCCACTCCACCCAAACTTTCAGCCAGGGCAAATATTTTTAATGACTCTGCAAATTTTTTGGCATTTTCAAGTGAACCAAGGTCAATACTTATTATTGCCCCATATCCGGACATTTGTTTTTTTGCAAGTTCATGTTGCGGATGGCTGCTTAACCCCGGGTAATAAATCCGCTTAATTCTGTTATGGTTTTGCAGAAAAGCCGCCAGTGCATTGGCGTTTTTTTCATGTTCACGCATTCTTAAAGCTAATGTTTTTGTTGCCCTTAAAACCAGAAAGCAGTCCATTGGCCCGGGAACAGCTCCGACAGCGTTCTGCAGAAAATATAATTTTTGGGCAATTTGATCATCATTTGTAACAGCAATTCCGCCAACCACGTCACTGTGCCCGTTGATATATTTTGTTGAACTATGCACAACCAGATCAACGCCAAATTGCAATGGATTCTGGAAATACGGGCTCATAAAAGTATTATCCACCACTGTCATAATCTTTTTGGCTTTTGCAACGGAAACTAAGTCTTCAATGGATGTCAAAGTCAGCATTGGATTGGTTGGTGTTTCAACAAAAATAAGTTTTGTTTTGGGAGTTATTGCTTCTTCAATATTCTTTTTGACAGATGTATCTGTGTAAGTAAATAAAACACCAAATTTTTTAAATACAGTGTCAAATACACGGAAGGTACCACCATACACATTATTTGTGCAGATCACATGGTCGCCTTGTTCCAGGAGCTGTATTATAGATGAAATGGCTGCGAGACCGGAAGAAAATGCGATTCCATATTTTCCTTTTTCAAGTGTTGCAATATTTTTCTCCATTGCATGACGTGTAGGATTCTGAGTACGGGAATACTCATATCCTTTATGCTTTCCAATCTCTTCCTGAACATATGTGGAAGTTTGAAAAATTGGCGTCATTATAGCGCCTGTGCCGCTATCCGGTTTTTGACCGGCGTGAACGGCATCTGTCTGAAAACCCATAAAAACCTTTCTATTGTGCCTGGGGTATGATTTGGTTAAAAGCTTCTTTTAAGACGGATTTTAAAATATCTTTACCTTCAGGATCTGCAAGGATAATCTTAATATTATTCTCAGCTACCAGTGGTTCATTCTCAAAATTATTCTTAAGTTCTTCATCGTTTGTAAGTACAATAAAAAACATTGGAGTTTCGAACTGTTCAAAATACATTCTGCAGATTTCACCGGTTGCAGATTGTCGGATTTCTTCCAGTGGATCAACAACCAAAAATGAAAACGGGGCCATTTGGATTATCTGGTCCAGGAAAAGTTCATCGGCTACCTGTGGTACATTGTTGAGCAGATAAAAAAAGATACTTCTTTCATCATCGATATGATATTCCAAAAATCTGAATTGTGGATATTCAGAATATTTGTCACCAAAAACAGCGTCTGCCAAAGCAGTATTTGCAGAGAAGACAGGAACTTCGATTACATTTTTAATCAATTTTTTGCCTCCAATGCATCAGCGAATTGCATCAGGTAATCATAATCGCTGAACAGGTATTTTTTCTTTAATGAATCTTTTGCCAGTTCAGTCTCCAGCGAGGGAGTTTCTGCTACAGGCTCAACAGTGTTTTTGTTCTCGTTTTCTTTTCTTGAGAAAACTTTTGAGAGCATTTTTTTGACGGCAGAAGAATTTTCTTTTTCCTTCATTAATAGCTGTTGTTCTTTAAATGCCGGGCGATTAAGCAGCCAATTCTTATCAATCCAGCTTTTTAGCTCCCGTAACATTCTTACTGAACCATCTTCATCCTGCTCAAGAAAATCTTTCAATGTCCTGCCATTTTTAAAGAAAAGCAGGTTCTGTCTTATCTGGGCGCCCAATTCCTCGTAGTTAAGCATTGGTGCAGAATAGTACACTACATCATTATCAGGCAAACTACTAAGGATTTTCTCCCGCTCAACAATAAAATCCTGGCATTCTTTGATGATTTGCTGGTTGTCCAGTTTTATTAGCTGACTGTGGCGGACACTGTCGGGTTTCACACTAAAAATGCCTTCATTCCAGATTGACATCGACAAAACGGCTTCCAACGGGTCTCTGGAATCATAAATTGCATGGACAAGCTTACCCTTATTAAACTGAAGTTGCCCCACCCGATTGCGGCTTTTTAACTCAACAACGCCATTTCTATCTGATTCTTCAAACGTTTTAATCAAATCGATAATATTAAAAATATTAAGATTTCCACTTAGAAAATCCGGTTCCACTTCGCTGTTCTTAGGAACAAGCACCGACTCCACAATCTGAACAAATTCTTTTTTAAGCTTTGGTAATTCTATAACTTCAGCAGCACCAGCCATCCACAACAGTTCTCTTTTTTCCCATCCCACGTTTGAAACAAAACACAGATAGGGAATTTTTAGTTTGTAAGATTTGTATCTGGCCAGCCAATTGTTCAGCAAAGTAAGTTTTTTAACAGCAAAAAAGACAAAATCCGGTTTTTCGCTGCGGAAAAGTTTTTCTGCACTATCCATGTTGCCAACCCATGAAAAATGCACTGGTAAATACGAAAGGTGTGCGGTAAACATGGAAAATATTTCTTCATTTTCACTTACAATGAAAACTTCTTTCATGAATTATTTTCCTTATCAATTTGAACTTCTTCGGTTTTCTTTTCTTTTGCTTCATAATGTTTCAGACTAAGCAAGGCATCTTTAACATCGGCTTTTTTCTGAACATCATACAAATAGATGGGAATATGTTTCGGAATACGGAATTTCTCCCTTATTTCAAGAATCATAAGTTCATCTGTTGTATTAAAGAGTAAAACAATCCAGGGTAAATTATAAAGATCAGTAAGCCGGCGAATCACATATCCGGAGTACTCATACATTCCTGCTTCTTTAATATCAACCATAAAGATCAATCCGGACAATTCTTTGGGCAGCTTTTCAATCTTGTCAAAAATAACTTCACTCATGGACATGCCCCAAAAATTATATTTTGTCTCTGACAAAAATTCAACTCTTAGAGCATAAATATCCGATTCATTTAATATGTCATCTGACGAGCCCGAAAGATTTCGCATAAAATAATAACTTCCCTGCCCTTTTGTAGAAATCAGCAGAATATTCCCATCAGAATTATCCGGAACATCTAAATTATCATCAAAACGTTTTGCTTCATCAAATGTTAAAAACATACAGGTGTCGATAGGATCATCTGGGATTACAAGTTCCTGGTCTTCAATCTGCTCTGAGATTTTGCTTGGCTCAGTAACTGATAAAAATCCGTATTTCTTTAATTCTGCCAGTTTTTCAGCAGTTTCATAACAGGTGTAATCACCGTTTTCCAGCACCTTTTTAAGAACAACAGGATGCATAAGCAATGTTTTTAAACCTTCGGAAATTTTAATGGTACTGGCAGATAAATCTCCTGCATATCGTATTTGAACGACGGCATCAGAAGAACCTGTATTATGCAGGTTTTGATTATACTCCTGTCTTAATTTTTCAGCAAGAAGCAGGATGGAGACCATGCTCACATGGATAGTCATTACATCATCAAAAGATGCATTTGCATGAAAACTGAAATTTCCGGTTTGCCAAAACAGCGTATGTAGAAGTGCCCTAACTCCATCGTGCAAGCCAACCGTTGCGTGAACAATAATTCCATCACGCAGATATATTTTTCCGCTATTATTTTCAGTGATTATTTTAAGGATACCGGTTCTTTCTTCCCGGACTAAAGTACTGAGCAGGTTTTTTAAAGGTATATCTTCCAGCTTACCGGAAGATATAGACATATTTTTTGTAGTTTCAGTTTTGATGTTTTTCAGCGGCCAAATAAGCGCATAAAAAATTTCATCCAGTGGCTGCGACGTATCAAATACGCGCTTTGCACCAAGTTCATAAAAAGCAAGGCGCTTGTTGGCATTATCCGGAACATTATAAATAAAAATATTGTAAGGTGTAAAATCTGTAAAAAAACGGATAACATCCGGTCTTTTTTCTGCCGTAAGGGTTATATATTCCACAAGAAATGCTGTTGGTTGTGAGTCTTTAACCTGGCTTATCGCTTCAGCAATATTTTTATAAACTGTTATCTCATGGTCATCTTTAAGGAATACATTTTTAAAGTAATCCGTCCGGTTTTCTTCGCTGTCTATAACTACAATTGAATATTGTGACATTGCAAATGCCTTTTGATTTTTCAGCACCATTCAATTTAGACGGAATGGCTCAGTGAGTCAAGTATAAGCTTTAATTTTACATACACTTAGAAAGGATGTGATAAAGAATTATACCATATGCAACGGATACATTTAAAGAGTGTTTAACACCAAGCATCGGGATTTCTATTGCGCAGTCAGCCCTGCTTACCAAATTATCTGAAACACCATCAACTTCATTACCCATAATCAGACAAAGTGGAAACTTATACTCCACTTCATAAAAGTTTTTACTGTCCGTTGTTTGTTCAACAGTATAGACTGTATAACCTTTTTGTTTCAATCCTTCAATAGCCTTAACGTTATCTTCTACATATCGCCAGGGTACCGTTTCAGTGGCACCCAACGCGGTTTTAGATATTTCAGGGCGTGGTGGTACCGGTGTAAAACCACTGAGCAGCAATTCATTAATACGGGCTCCGTCACTGCTTCGGAAAATGCTGCCCACATTATGCATGCTGCGGATATTTTCTATTAATGCAACGATTGGCTTCCGCTGCATATTTCGTAGCTCTTCAGCAGAAGGCCGATTGCTAAAAATTTCTTCAAAATTAAGTTTTCTGCGCATAGCGTTTATTTATGTGATAATCGGGTTACACATTCTATATGATAGGTATGCGGAAACATATCAACGGGCTGTATAATATCAATTGTATAATTACTGCTTAAAAGCTTTAAATCACGGGCCATCGTGGTGGGATTACACGAGACATAAACAACTTTTTGTGCTTTGGATTTAATTATTGCATCAACTACTTTTTCATGCATTCCTGATCTTGGCGGATCTGTTACAATGACATCAACATTTTCCTTCAGATGTTGCATATTGTCAATTACATCACCGGCAATAAAATTTACATTTTCAAGATTATATTTTTCAGCATTTTGAAAAGCATTTTGTACTGAACTCTCTGCTATCTCAAATCCGGTTACAAATTTTGCTTTTTGAGCCAGATACAAGCTGATTGTTCCTGTACCTGAATACAGGTCCCAGACCATATCATCTGTTTGCAAATCAGCAAAGTCCATTGCAGTATCATATAAAACTTCTGCCTGTTTTGTATTTGTCTGGAAAAATGAATTAGCTGAAATATTAAATTCAAAAGGTCCTATTTTATCTACAATGCAGTCTTTTCCTGACAGCAAAATCTCTTTCTCACCTTGCGCAATCTGTGCTTTTCGCGTATTTATATTATTTACGATAGAGGTAATCTGCGGGAATTTTTCCTTAAGCTTGAGTGCCAAAGGTTTTAATATATTATCATCTTCATAGGCCGTTACAATATTTACCATTATCTCTTTAGTAAAATAGCTTTGCCTGATTACCAGGAATCGCAAAAAACCCTGGTGAGATTTTATCCCGTATGGTTTAATATCATTTTCCCTGGCATATCTGGAAATGAAAGCCAGAATTTCGTTACACTCAGGAGTTTGTAAAAGGCATTTTTCAATATGCAGGATCTTGTCAAAAGTACCCGGTACATGTAAGCCAAGAGCAAAATCCTTTGAGATATCCGGATCTCCTAATTCATCGGGGGTGAGCCATTTTCGATCAGCAAACGAAAATTCCATTTTGTTACGGTAGTGAAAAGGCCTGCTGGATGCTATTATTGGTCTGATTTCACAATTTTCCAATCCTGATATATGCCTGATTGCATCTTTTACAATCTGCGTTTTGTGTGAAAGCTGATTATTATATTCAAGATTTTGCCAGGTGCAGCCTCCGCAGTAATCAAAATGTTCACAGGGTGCATCAACACGCTGGTCGGATTTTTTACTGAAGGAATCAATAATTGCTTCCGCATAACTACTTTTTCTTTTTACAATACGGGCATTTACAATATCACCCGGAAGGGCTTGTTTAACGAATATAACGTAATCATCAATGCGGGCAACGCCTTTTCCACCAAAGGCAAGTGAAGTTATCTCCAGGGGATAAACCGCGTTTTTCTTAACAGGATAGGAGGTTTTTTCCATCAAATTGCAATCAGCTACTATTATGATAAAGTCTTAGCAGATTTCTTTTTAGGGGTTTTTCCTTTTTCTTGCGGAAGCAGTTTATTTTCATAAACCTGGTAGGTTGAACCATCAATATTATAACGGTTGTGCAGTTCAATCCAGCAATCTATTTCTTCCTTAACAAACCGGATTGTCCCTTTATCGGCATTAAAATAACAGGGGATCTCCTGGTTAAATGCTTTTTTAGTAAGATCAAAAGGCCTTTCGAAGCCAAGATACCGTGCAGCTGTTGCCGCATTCCAGATAGTTGCATTACTGCTGTTTGGGGGTAATTTGTATTCCCACTCAGTCTTTAACTTTTCAACCAGCAATTCCGGATTCTTTTCATAAATTTTATCCAGGTGTGAGAGAAATTCCTGGCCTTTTTTATAACCAATCTGTGCACGGCCAAAAAGAGCAATATTTGAGTCACTGAAGTTTTCGGTTATCTGACGGAAAATCTCATCAGCTTTCTCATACTCTTCAAGATTAATATAGGCGATCGCCAGTGCATTCAAACTTTCCGGAGTGTTTTCAGAATCTGCATATATTTTAAGCGGAACAACTGCATCTGAGAACTGACCAAGTTTATTAAATGCCATGGCGAGATATTTATTTGCAGTAATATCTTCAGGCTTGAAACCAATGGCCAATTTAAAGTCTGAAACAGCATTGCTCCATAAATCACCGGAAACTTTGTTCAACCCCCTGTTAAGATGAACATAAAACTTTACATCGTCTTCCAGTTGCTCATACTCAAAATCATTGTAGTAAAAGTCTATACTTCTTGAAGAAATCATGCGCGACTTACCACGTGTTTTTTTATTTCCTTTGAATTCCTTGGCAATTTTATTAAAAAAACCGCTGAGCTTCTTTTTAACTTCACCTTCCCCAACAAATCGAACCGGCTCATCAGAAGGAGCTGAATTCCCATTTTTAGCGTCTTTAAGAAGCTGACCTAATAATTCAGATATCATTGGTGCCGTTTTGTTCAGCCTAAGTTCTTTATGCTTTCTGTAATATCCATCATTTATACAGAAAGTATAGTTTATAGTTAGTTTATTATCCGCATAAGACCATTTTTTTAAATATGCAGATAAAACATAAAGCGCAGAAGGTTTCATTATTTCTCCAGACTAAAATGCATTAATAAAACGCATTTCACTAAAATATTGTTAAAAAAGTTTTACAAGAAAAACTGAATGTAAAATAGATTCTATAGATACTCTTTAAATTTGGGGATAAAACTAAGAATTTCTAAGAAGAAATTGTATGCCCAAATTTAGCTGAGAGCTGACATATAAGTCAACATTATCAGGGAATTAATTTATATTTTTTATTTTGATGTTTTTTGATACTCAATCTGATTTTTATTGTTTCCAATTATTTACAATACTATAAAATATTTTTTCAAGATATTATAATGAGTAACTCAACTCCAAAGTAAAGAAAGAACTAATAATATCATTGTAGTCAAGATCAACATCTTTATCATTATCGTAGGAGGCAATAGCGTTCAAAGAGATTTTTTCAGACAACGGCAGCTGTGCAAACAGCATAATATTCAGAATATTTCTATTACTGTAAATACTGAAATCCACATTTTCGTTCGTCGGGTATCTTCTTTGCATATATTCAACATTAAATGAGATGTAAAAATCTGCAAGGTCAGAATAATCAAATCCGGCACTGAAACCATTACTATAATAATCCTGATCGTTCACATACTCTTTAGCAGTTAAACCATCTGTTTGGTGTGATTTATTCTCAAAGATATATCCTGCACGCAACAATGTCTTTTCAGACATATTAAATGTAACAAAAGGATTTAACCGGATAAACTGATAATCGGGCTCTTGTTCTGTTTTTTTCCTGTAAGATTTCGCAGAAAATTCACCATCCAAATTAAGGTCAATTAAGGGTATCAGATTATATTTTAAATCATGCTCAAATGTATAATTCTGGGAAATATTAGAGAACAGGCTATCACTTGTTTCATCGCTTATAAGATAATTAAATCTGGAATAGCGATAATGAGCAGAGAACTTATATTTAAGATTATTGAAAAAGTTACTCTGATAACCTATTCCCCCCGACTGCTCAATGAAATCATTGTTATCAAAATTGATACTCTCGTTATAATCAAGGTTGTAATCAAACTGCAAAGATTTATAAAAGCCCTGATCATAATTAATGTAAATTTTTGTAAGATTTCTAAAGAAATCCGGAATAGTCTTGTCAGGGTTAGAATATTTCTTGTAACGACTTAGATTTTGTACACTCCAATACCACTGCGAGTTTTGGCGATTACTTTTTAGATTTAAATCAAGAAATATCTCAGAAAAACTTAAGCCATCATATACATTGTTAAAGCTGAAGATGTGACCCGGGTTTATCAATAATTCAGCCTGTTCAAGATTTTTCTCTATTTCAAAATTTAATTCATTAAAAAAGTATTCACGATCGTATTTTAACTGATTAGTAATTTGAGCATTTTTATTAAAAAAGTATTTTAAATTAAATCCGATAAACGGCTTTGAAATTTCATCCAGAAGTGTGCTATCCGATTGATCCAAGCCCAGTTCAAATTCCTGCTTGCTATAGTCAATGCCGGATATAATATTAAAAGAAAAGGGACGGAAATCTGATTCGCTGTAAATTTGCTGTTCAGATTTTTGCTCCGGTACGGGCAGACCTTCTCGGGCTTCTTCCAAAAAGGCCAGAGCAAGTTCATAATCACCATTTTCAGCGTATGTTTTTGCAGAATCCATCATTGAGTTTGTCTGACTTTTAAATGAATCATAATGATATATTACCTGCATCTCGAGCAACAGGAGCTGATAGCTTTCCCGGTCAGAAATTTCCTGAGCAGCAATATAATTTGTTACTGTTGAAAGACACAGCAAACATGCATTAAAAATCAGCTTCATTAATAGTGAACCGTATTGATATTAATTTGTTACAATTGTGCCCAATTGTTTTTGTATAAGTGATATAATTTCAGAGGAACTTAAGAGATTGTTTTTTTCAAATTCTTCATTTGCCTGTTGAAGCATTTCAAAGAGAATATTAATTCTGTCGCTGTCTTTTGTTGAAAGATTGGAATTATTCTGCAAACGTGAAAAAATTTGCATTAAACGATTAATATCACCTTGTATTTGCTGCGGGTTATTTTTAATAATCGTGCTCTTTGATGACGCATTTTCAACACGATTCAGTAATCTCAGTGTCATATTAAGTAAATAAGCAGCACGGACATTTTGCTTTTGATTTTGAGCCTGCTTTGATGCATTAAAAAGCTGCTGTGCATGTAAATGCAGGGATTCTAATTGTGGATCAGGATTATTTTCCAGCTTATTTTTTTGCATTGAAAGCAGACGTTCCACTTCGTTAAAGCGCAGGCCAATATTTGCTTTTTCATCTACCGGAGCGGATAGTTTTTTAAAAGCACGCATTGCCATACTTTGAGAAAGATTAATAGAAGAAGACGCCTTCTCCAGCTCGTTGTTTTGCAATTGTATTCCTGCTGTTTTGTGCAATGTTTCAGCCTTTTCCAATAAACGGCTTTGCTGGCCAGACTGATTGTATTCATTGCGAACAGCATCCAGATAACGACCTAAAGACAGATAATTTGTTTCAACCTGATTCTGTTTTGTTCCTTCAGATCCAGATTCAGCAAGATCTATTAATCGATATAAAAGCCTTTCTGAAAGTTGTAATAAATTAAACGCACGCCTTACATTGCCGAGATTGTATGCTTCCTGGCTTTGTTCAAAATATTGATCGGCGTTTGCGTACAGATCCGTCAGAACAGCATCATTTTCAGAAAGTACTCCTGCCTGATTCAGAAGATTCTGAATATTATTTCTCTGCTCGTTAAAACTGTTGTTATCATTAATACCATCATTATCCGATTTGGTAAAAGAAATTGTTTTATTGGCGAAATATGTGGCAATTCTTACAAACTCGTATCCCTGAAGATAGCGATTTTTCTCAAATGCCAGCAGTGCTTTTCGGTGAAACTCCCTTGCCTTGGAAAGGTAATAGATGATGTCATTATTTTTATTATTGTGCGATACCGTCTCAGCTTGTTGAAGAAGACTTTCAAGGTCATTTTTCAGGTTAAGCATTGGCTTATATAACACCAGCCGGGATGCATAATCCGCACGTTTTTCAGCACTCTGATATTTTGCTTTTGCCAGGAGCAGCCTGCCTGCTTTTCGGTGATCATCTTCCCATTCTTTCAAAAGGGAAATTGCCTGTTTAAGATCTTCATCAGCAAGGATAATTACTCTTAATGCCGCATCATTTTTATATCTTTCTGCCAAAGAGTGTATCTGCTCAATTTTACGACCTAATTCCCGAATACTTTCTTTTATACGATCACCATCAACATCTTGTGCCTGTATAAATGAGAATAAAATTGTTAGCAGGAAAAGTATTCGGTTTAATTTTTTCATAGCTGTATAGATTAATATTTAAATAGTTTAAAGTATCGCCTTTTTACAATCAATTTTTATAAAATTAATAAAAGCCCGCACTCAGGCGGGCTATATCAGATCAGAATGGTGTTACAAGATATGGAGTACCCCAGGTCGCCGAGTTGTAAGGATAATCTGCGCTGTTTTCATTGAGTATTGTTCCATTATCAATTACATCAATTACTGCATGATGTATACCTGAAAACTGCCTTACCTGCCAATGACCTTCATACACCTGGTAGCCATCGATGTCTTTACCAACATACTCGAAGTTTGCTTTTGCATGGTGACCTTTTCTGTTACGCCCATATTGCAATCTTACATTTTCCGTTGAACCACTGCCTTCAGGATATTCAACCAGGCTGGAAGAGTTGTTTTCAATTTTAACACGTACAGTCACATCAGTGAAGCGTGGTAAAGTAAGAATATTTACACCATCTACAAAATGATCAATCGGATTTGTAATAATAATGCTATCCTGGTTTTCAGGTGTGATCACAAGTTCCATAATTTTAATTGTGTTGGGAACGGATTTTCCATCTGCCATTGATACACTTGTGCGTTTCCAGTTGCGTCTTTCAAGATTAGCATCATCGCGAAATTTTACCAAGTTAACGACTCGCTCAACCTGGTGTTCTAATGGTTTCGAAAAGCGCTGCAGGGTAAAAGTGGTATCATCTACCCAGGCACCTGTAAGCGATACAAATTGTCCTTTATAAGTGTTGCTTATGTATGCGGTTGCGGTTGTATCTGATGTCAGAACCACTTCGATATTTCTCTTTCTTTCTTCGATCTTCCTGCCAAATCGCATCCGGAAGCCTTCTTTTGCAAGTGATCCCGGCAACCAGCTTGGATCTTCGACACCATAATCATCTTCTGTTGCATCACCTATTTCTTCATAAACCATATCATCAGCTTCTAATACCTGGCTGATGGCCTTCTCTTCTTCAGCTGTTGATGAATTTGTGGAATCCGTATTGTTTGAACACGCCATAAAAAAAAGAACTGAAAAAACACTTATGATTAAGCTTAACGTTTTCATGATTTAACTCCTGTAGTTGAAATTTTGAATTCATGTTTCCGGGCCCGGAATGTAAGAACTCGTTTATTTAATTAGCTACAGAGTTATATGCATCTGTTATGCCAAAATAATTTTATGATAAAAGTGTACCTGAATGACGATTTTTCAAAGGAATGAGAATTAATATGTACCAGCAGGTTCGAAATTAATGTACGAGATAGTACAATAATTTTTGTAGGCTATAATTGAATTTTTATTTCATTAACCAGATTCCGGACCAAATCAGAATAACTGCCTTTATAGCGACACCCCGATGCACGAACATGTCCCCCGCCTTCAAATTGATTCGCTACCTTGCTGACATCAACATATTCTTTAGATCGCAGACTTAACTTAAATGATCCGGGTTCAATTTCACGAATAAAGACACCTACTTCCGATTCTCTGAGAGATACGCTGTAGTTCGCAAGTTCTTCAATCTCGCTTTGATCAACTCCGTTTAAATCCTGATATGACAGAAAAATGATGGTGATTTTTCCATTTTCATATTGCTCAAGGTTTTGTAAGCCATTACCTATAACCTTTAGCGCTGCTGCATTATTATTAAAGAATAAGTTATTTGTAATTTTATGTGGTATTGCCCCGTTTTTTAAAAGTGCCGCACAAATTTCAAAATCCCTGGCCCTTGTATTAGAAAATGATAATCTGCCTGTATCATAAACAATACCTGTATACAATGCTTCACTTATAAACTGGTCTGTTTCAATGCTGCTGTTATCAATAATCTCATAGAGCATCGCAGATGCTGAAGATGCTGAAGAATCAATCCAGTCTGCCGGTCCGAAAACAAATTCAGATGGGTGATGGTCAATTTTTGTGGTTGGGATTTTGTTGTTTATGAGATCGTAAATAATACCAATACGTTTATTATCAGGGGCATCAAAAACCAAAGCTGCATCAACTTTTGCCAGATATTCTTCTTTTTGATCTTCTGTATATGATTGAATTTTACTCCAGTTTTTCAGGAATGAATATTTAGGATCAATCATTTGATCATCCAGAATAATTTTATAACCTTTAGCCAATTTTTCGAGAAACATACTACAGCCTAAAACAGACGCCAGAGCATCGCCATCAGAATTGATATGTGTAGTGATTAAAAAATTCTCATGCTCATTAATAAATTTCAGAATAGCTTTAATTTTATCCTGCTTCTGTTTCTCTAAAGTCATGAATGCTCCCTAATTTAGTTGCAGTTTTGGTTTTAAATATTTCAGATATATTTTGATCACCAGGCCTGCCAGCATCATCCCAATCAGAGCTCCGACAAGCGCATCAAATGGGTAATGTACGCCTACTGATATCCTGGAAAACGCAACGAGTGCGGCTAAAAAGAAAAAGATGAATCGGTATCTCCTGAAAAAAAATGAAAATACTGTTGCAAGTGCAAAAAAGTTTGCAGCATGATTCGATGGCATTGAAAATGAACCGGTTCTTTTAACCGTTAAATGAACCTGCTCAATAGCATTGCAGGGACGAATTCTTTTAATATTTTTTTTTAATAACCGATGGCCAACCAGATCAGCACTGCTTACCGATATAATAGCTATCAGTACAATCCATTTACCTTCTTTGCCGCCCTTCCACAACAACCCGATTATTGTGACTAACCATATTGGTACCCAGGTCCATTTGTTGGTAATAAAAGGCATGAACACATCGAAAAAAGGATTTGCAATTGAAACATTTAAAAACAAAAAAAGCTGTGTATCAATATTATTAAGAAATTCTAGCATCTGAATAATCCTTTTCGGGCAAAAAAAAAGTCCGTCAATGACGGACTCAACGTGCTGAGGGCGGGACTCGAACCCGCACGGGAATCTCTCCCACTACCCCCTCAAGATAGCGTGTCTACCAGTTCCACCACCCCAGCATCATTAAATTATTGTTCCTGATTCTGATTTTCAGGAGCTGGTGTACTTTCAGGCTGTTGAAGAGTACCATCTTCTATCGGTGCCAAAGGCAATGGAGAAGCTGATTGCTCAGTCTGTTGTTCTTCCATCCGCTTTTGTATTAAACTTTTTTGTGTTTCTTCAGCTTCGCTTTTATAGATCAAGCCAATGGCCAGTGCAAGAACCATATAGGCTGTTGCAATATATGTTGTCGTTTTACTTAGAAAATCACCGGCACCACGGCCACCAAAAATAGCATTGCCGCCCATACCGCCACCGATTGAACCTGCCAAACCCTGACCTTTACCAGCCTGGAGAAGGATGACAACAATCATTATTGCGCTTAACAGAACAAATAATACTACCAGAAAAGTGTACATAAAATTTTTAACTCCGTCTATTTTTCAAAGACGCGTAATTTAGATACTTTATTATAAAGTCGCAAGTAAGATACCTGTATTTTTTTTCGTTATAATAATTCAGCTGCCTGAATGATTGGCAGAAAGGTTTCCGCTTTAAGACAAGCACCGCCGACTAAAGCTCCATCAATATCAGGTTGGCTGAGCAATGTTTCTGCATTTTCAGGTTTTACACTACCACCATATTGAATTTTTATTTTTTCAGCGACGTCTGATCCAAACTGTGCATCAATTAAACCACGAATTTGCGCATGTACTTCCTGTGCCTGTTCTGGTGTTGCCGTTTTTCCTGTACCAATAGCCCAAACCGGTTCATAAGCAATAATCAAATTTTTCATATCATCTTTTGATAAACCTTCAAGACCTGCCGTAACTTGTGTTTCTATTACTTTTGCAGTAACTCCGCTTTCGCGCTGATCCAGGCTTTCACCAACACAAACAATTGCTTTAAGGCCTTCGGCAAGTGCAGCTTTTATCCTTTTATTAACGGTGGCATCTGTTTCACCAAAATATTGTCTGCGTTCAGAATGACCGATTATAACATAAGCTGCTCCGCAGCTTTTGATCATCCCGGCACTTATTTCACCGGTAAAAGCGCCTTCTTTTTCCCAATACAAATTCTGAGCACCAACAGCAATGGATGAATCTTTTACCTGTTCGTGAACCAAAGCCAGTGCTGAAAAAGGCGGACATAAAATAATTTCAGTTTTTTTAATTTCTGTAGATCTGATTTTAATCTGATTCGCAAGCTGCTGAGCTTCCGAATTATTTTTATACATTTTCCAGTTTCCGGCAATTACTTTATTTCGTTTCATTTTAGTTCCTTTTTAAATATCAGTTAATGCTGCAATTCCGGGTAATTCTTTTCCTTCAAGATATTCAAGTGATGCACCACCGCCAGTGGAGACATGCGAAAACTTTTCATCAAGTCCAAATTTAGAGATTGCTGCTGCTGAGTCACCACCGCCAACAATTGAAACGGCACCGTTTTCAGTTGCTTCAACCATCGCCTGCGCAACAAGATAGGTACCGTGAGCAAAATTTGGCATCTCAAAAACTCCCATTGGTCCATTCCAGATAATTGTTTTTGCATCAGTAATAATATTACTGAATGTATCAATGGTTTTAGGACCAATATCAAGACCCTGCATATCTGATCTTATCTGATCAATAGGAAAAATCTCTGTATGGGCATCATTATCAAATTTATCTGCTGCCAGCACATCTTCAGGAAGAACAAGCTTGGCTTTGCTCGTTTTGGCAGCTTCCATGATTTCCTTAGCAACCGAAATTTTATCTTCTTCAAGCAGTGAATCACCAATCTCATATCCCATTGCTTTATAAAAAGTGTATGCCATACCGCCACCGATAATAAGTGTATCAACTTTGCTCAGCAAATTTTGAATAACATCAATTTTACCGGATATTTTTGCACCACCAAGCACCGCCACCATTGGCCGTTTAGGTGTTTCAATGGCATCGCCCAAAAACTTCAGCTCTTTACCGATCAGAAAACCGGCAGCGGATTCTGAGAAATATTGAGTAACACCATGAGTAGATGCATGGGCTCTGTGTGCTGTTCCAAATGCATCATTTACAAATAAATCGCAGCCTTCCGCCAGTTGTTTGGCAAAGCCTGTTTCGTTTTTAGTTTCTTCATTATGAAAACGTAAGTTTTCTAAAAGAATAACTTCCCCGGGTTTTAAATTCTTTTTCATATCCTGAACAACAGGACCCACACAATCAGGTGCCATTTTTACTTTGATTTTAAGAAGCTGACTTAATCTTTCGGCAACAGGTGTCAATCGCATTTCATCTTTTACTTCTCCTTTTGGACGTCCCAAGTGAGAACAAAGCACGGCTGAACCGCCATCTCCTATTATTTTTTTTATGGTTGGCAAAGAAGCCTGAATACGGCGATCATCTGTTATTTGCTGCTTCTCATCTAAGGGTACATTAAAATCGCAGCGGACCAGGACTTTTTTATCTTTACAATTTATAGTTTCAATCGTCAGTTTTGCCATTTCCTTCTCCTGTAAATGACTGTAGTGGATCTTTGGGGAAAAAGCATTCCGGATAAAATTAACCCGGAATGCTAAAGTAAACTTTTAGATAGTAGCAATCTTTTTAATAAGATCAACAACACGGTTTGAATAACCCCACTCATTATCATACCATGACATCACTTTTACAAAGTTGCCTTCCATGACGGTTGTGGAGAGTGCATCAAAAATACTGGAATGCGGGTTATCAATAATATCAGAAGAAACAATAGGGTCTTCTGTATATTCAAGAATTCCTTTTAATGGGCCTTCTGCCGCTTTTTTCATTGCTGCATTTATTTCTTCTGCAGTTGTGCTTTTTTCAAGTTCAACAACAAGGTCAACTAATGAGCCATCTGACACAGGAACACGCATTGCACCGCCATCAAGTTTTCCATTAAGTGCAGGAATTACTTTACCTACTGCTTTGGCTGCACCGGTTGTTGTGGGAATAATATTTTCGGCTGCTGCACGGGCACGGCGTAAATCTGAGTGCGGTAAATCTAAAATCACCTGGTCGTTGGTGTAACCATGGATGGTTGTCATAAGACCACGTTTAATACCAAAAGAATCGTTTAATACTTTTGCAACAGGGGCAAGACAGTTTGTTGTACAGGAAGCATTGGAAACTATCTTGTCAGTAGCTTTTAAAGCTTCATCATTAACACCTAAAACAATTGTATTATCAATTGAGTCTTTTGCAGGTACTGTTAACACAACTTTTTTGGCACCGGCTTTAATGTGATTTTCAATTTGTTCTCTTTTACGGAAAACGCCTGTTGATTCAACAACAACATCGATTTTCAAATCACCCCAGGGCAGTTTGGATGGATCGCGTTCGGCGATTACTTTTGCTTTACGATCACCGGCAACAAGCATATCACCATCAAAGCTTACAGGTACCGGATATCTGCCATGAACTGAGTCATATTTAAGAAGATGCGCTAATGTTTTAGCATCTGTTAAATCATTAATTGCAACTACTTCCGCATTCGGATCATTCTGTATAGCTTTAAACACAAGACGACCAATTCTGCCGAAGCCGTTAATAGCTACGCGAATACTCATTTTTTAACTCCTTTATGATTTTAAATCATTTTTGTTGTTTAAGTTAATCAATTTAAAAAGACCAAAAAGTTAAGTCAAGAAATACAAAAGCTTTATTTTAGTAAATAAAAGTCTTTAACTTGAACCTAACAAAATCTAAAGGTAACTTTAATATTATTTATACTTACGATTCCTAAAATGCCTGATAAAATTCTTATAAAAAATGCCCATATTGTCACCATGAACTCTTCATTGGATTTTTTTAAGGGCGACATTTTAATTAATAGTTCAAGAATTGAAAATATTTCTGAAAACATCCCGGGCAATGAGAATGAAGAATTTGATGCGCAGGATTTTTTGGTGGTTCCCGGATTTATACAAACACATATTCATCTTTGCCAGACATTATTCCGCAATCTGGCGGACGATCTTTTGCTACTTGATTGGCTTAAAGAAAAAATCTGGCCTTATGAATCGGCTCACAATCCCGAAACACTTCGTTTAAGCACACAACTTGGTCTTGCTGAATTGCTAAAATCAGGGACCACAACTATTCTGGATATGGGTACGGTCAATCATCAGGATGTTATTTTCGAAGAATTGATAAAAAGCGGTATACGAGCTTTTGCCGGTAAAACTATGATGGATTACGGGGCGATACCCGATGGTTTGCAGGAAAAAACACATAATAGTATTGATGAGAGCGTTCGTTTATTAAAAAAATGGGATGGCAGTGCAGATGGACGCATCAGGTACGCCTTTGCACCAAGATTTGCTGTCTCAAGTACTGAAGAATTACTCCGGGAAACAGGCAGACTTGCCCATGAACATAAAACCCTGTTTCATACGCATTCTTCTGAGAATCTAGGGGAATTAGAATTAATCAAAAAGCGTTTTGGTACCCGTAACATAAATGTTTTTGAAAAACTTGGCCTTGCAGGAAAAAATCTATGCCTTGCTCATTGCATCTGGCTGGATGAAGAAGAAAAACAAATTTTAAAAGATCATGACATCAGGGTTTTACACTGTCCTTCTTCAAATCTGAAACTTGGTTCAGGAATTGCTCCCATACCGGATTATTTAAAGCGGGGTATTCATGTTTCAATTGGGGCAGATGGGGCACCCTGCAATAACAACCTGGATATTTTCACAGAAATGCGTTTGGCTGCTTTAATTCAAAAACCTGTTCATGGCCCGCAGACAATGCCGGCGTTGGAAGCCTTTAAAATGGCAACCATTAACGGAGCGGAAGCCTTGGGAATCGAAAATGACACGGGAAGCATTGAAATTGGCAAGAAAGCTGATCTAACTTTTATTAAATTAAATCAAGTTCATTCGATTCCATTCGACAATGTTTACTCTAAAATCGTATATTCCACACACGCTCATGATGTTGAACATGTGATGATCGACGGCAATTGGATCGTAAAAGACAAAAAATTACTTACTATTGACGAAGAACAAATTTTTTCCAATATTGAAAGCAATGTTAAGAGAATTCAATCTTACAAGTATTAAAATGCTTTGGAGACCCAAAATGGTAAAATTTAAAAGTGTTACTGTTGTTGTATTAACTCTGTTAATATTATCCTGTAGTGGCACAAAAAAAGACGAAATCGATTATTCACAGATCACCGATGCCGAGTTGATGATGCTTGCAGATAAAGATTTTCAGGCAGGCAATTACAATAAAGCTATTGAAAAATATGAAAAGCTGTTGCTGGAATTCCCAACATCCAATCTCCATATAGATGCACAAATCCGAATTGCGGATGCTTTCGGAAAAATGGATAAATACGAGCAGCAAATGGACCGTTTGTATCGTCTGGTTAAAGAGAACATAATTCCTGAGCGTGTTCCCAAAATTTATGTTCAGATCGGAAAATTCTATGAAAGAGCGGCACAATTTAATCCAGGAATTGTAACAAGCGACTCCAGTGATTACAACAAAGCTTTAAAGTATTATGAAATGGCCACTAAATATCCGGATAGTGATGATGCTGTTTCAAAATCAGAAGCTGCGTATCGACGCGGATTAGTTGAAGCAAAAATCGGGCAGATTGATGATGCTACAAGCCGTTACCGGCTGGTCAGCAGTATGTATCCAAACACCAACTACAGCATTCTTGCCCAGATCAAATTAAAAGATCCTGCAAATGTTACAGAACTGACAACGACTGATTCCGCGATGGTTGTCTATAAACAGGCACTGGGTCTTATTGAAGTTCCAGTAGATGAAGAAGCTCAGGAAAATATCGAATCTCCTGTTGAACCTGAAGAAAAAAGCAATCTTGATCAAACCATTGATAATATGGATAACGAAAATGCAGGCGGTCCCCTTCTGGATCAGGAAAGCAACCCTGAAAGCGAACAAATTGATCCGAACAATGAAAATCCGGATGAAAATCTGCTTACTCCGGCACCGGAAGACACAACTGGAAATTAATGCATATTGCAATAGCAACAACCAACAAAGCAAAAGTAAAAGCTTGTGAAAGTGCCTTTGATAAATTAAAAAATGTTTTCAAAAATCAGTTTCCATCAGAAATCCATTTTTCTTCTTATAAGGCAAATTCAGATGTGTCTGACATGCCGCTATCTCTTAACGAAATAATGCAGGGAGCCCGTAACAGGGCTCTTTTTATTTACAAAAAGCTCACAGCTGAAAGTCTGAAATTCGATTACATCATAGGTATGGAAGGCGGTGTTTTTAAAACAAAACCGTTCTCTGCAGAAACAGATCAGGCAATTTTACAGAACTGGGTTTTTGTATACAATGGGCAGCAGGGATATTATGGCTCTTCTGCCGGATTGGTATTACCGCAAAAAATCAGCGAGGCTCTTTACCAAAAAAAGTTGGAGCTTGCAGATGTTATTGACCATTATTCAGGAAAAGAAGATGTCCGCTCTAATGAAGGGGCATTTGGACTGCTGACAGAAAATTTGTATGATCGCCGTGCTGCATTTGAATCAGCCGTAATAAATGCAACAGTTCCGTTCCTGAACAAAAACTTTTATAAATAAAAATGAACAACAGATTTTAATATTAATATGCTGTTGCCGATATTTTTTCTTACATTAGATAAAATAATATACCCATTTTAACATAATACGGAGCAGGTAAACATGGCTGTTGAAAAAAAGATTTTAAAAGAAATGCCCAAAACTGATCTGCACTGTCACCTTGACGGCAGTATGCGTACTGATACAATTTTGGATCTGGCAAAAAAACAGAAAGTTGAACTTCCCAGCACCGACAAAAAGAAGCTTGAAAAGATACTGATGCCGGGTTTTAATTGTAAAAGCTTAGTCGAATACCTTAAGCCTTTTGATATTACGTTGTCTGTGCTCCAGGAAGAAGAAGGCATTGAACGGGCGGCATTTGAACTGGCTGAAGATGCAGCAGAAGAAAATGTACGTTATCTCGAAGTGCGCTATTCTCCCGTATTGCACCAGAAAAAAGGCTTAAAGCTGACGCAAATAGTTGATTCTGTGTTGATTGGACTAAAAAAAGCAGAAAAAAAATATCCAATTAAAACAGGAGTAATTATATGTGGTATGCGAAATATTAATCCACAAACATCCATGGCTCTTGCAGAATTAGCTGTCGCTTACAAAAACCAGGGTGTTGTCGCGTTTGACCTTGCCGGAGCAGAAGAAGATTACCCGGCCAAGCATCATCGTGAAGCATTTTACCTGACGCTGAACAACAATGTTAATTGTACAGCCCACGCCGGCGAAGCATACGGGCCTGAAAGTATTCATCAGGCGATTCATTATTGTGGTGCTCATCGTATTGGTCATGGAACCCGTTTAAAAGAGGATGGTGATTTACTTAACTATGTAAACGATCACAGAATCCCACTGGAGATCTGCCTGACAAGTAACGTGCAGACAAAAGCATCTCTTTCCTTTGAAGATCATCCGCTTAAATTTTATTTTGCCTATGGGTTGCGCGTGACCATAAATACCGATAACAGATTGATTTCTAATACCACTTCGACAGATGAGTTTTATCTGGCAGCAAAATATGCAGAGATGGATTTAGAAGATATCAAGGAAGTAATTATTGCCGGTTTTAAAAGTGCGTTTCTTCCGATGCGGGACAAAAGAGTATTATTGGAGCAGGTCAATCTGGAGCTGGCAAAATTCTAATACTTTTTAAAAACTGAATTAATCTTTTTGCGGATCTTTGCCATTAAACCAGTTTTAAACAGAGCTATGGCCATTAAAATTAAAAGTAAACCGGGAATTATTGGGACAACAAGACCAAGCAAACCGACAAGTACAAGAATTATAGCAAGATAGTATTTCCCCTTTGAAAATTTCAGAATATCTTCCCACAATGGCCTGTTTTCCTGTACCATAAATATCTTGTTTTTAAATGACTTGCTATAGTTCTACGATCTGATGTTCGGAAAAGTTTTCACTTAATGCATTAAATATTTTATTTATCCATTCAGAACCATATTTATTCTGGAAATATACAGAACTCAAAATACGCTCCTGCAAAATCCCATTCGGTAATATTGCCTCGTGAATGGCTTCAAGATGTGCTTTTGTGGTTTCTTCTTTTTCTTTAATCCGGTTAACCAACCGGTCGTGAAGCTTTTCGATAGTCTGCAATATAGATTGATAGCTTTTTTCGGTCGGATTAACCAGGGTGGGATCAATCTCCTGAATCATTCTTTTTACTTTTTCACGATTTTCAATCGCGTCCTGCTCAAATCCCGAGAAAAGTTCTTTTACATCAGCCAGTTTATTTTGACTGAAATATTCATTAATAAATGCTTCTTTATCTTCAGGAATATTGTGGATGCTTATTTTATTTTTCTCAATGAAGCGCTTGATGCGGGGTTCTATAAGTGTAATCGAGTGGCGTGGTTGTATGTGTGGCATGGGTAATGCCAAATGATTAAATGCACTGCGTAATTGTCCCCAATAAGCAATTTCTGCACCACCGGCAACATAAGAAACCGTTGGCAACAACCAACTTTGCCAAAGTGGCCGTGTTAACACTGTAGATGAAAACCAAGCCGGATTTTCATCAAGTGTCTGCAAAAGCTGATCAATGCTGTATTCTTTTTCAATTTCTTTTAAATAAAAACTGTTCTCTTTTTTTAACAGCGAACGCCGTGGACCATTTTCATAACTCAGAAAAAGATATGCTTTGTCATTTTGTACATGAACCTGGTTCTGATAACCGGCTTTTATTAGTTCTGCAGAATTGGTTTCAAAAAGAGAAACAAGTGATTTATTTTCAACAATCACCTTTTCGAAGAAAGGTTTACTCAACTGTTTAACCGTCTCCGTGCCCGCACTAAAAAAGAGCAATCCGCTATCTTTGAATATCTCAGCAATATGTGTTTTAAAAGCCCCAATCCAGGTTGCATCTTTTTTATAGTTTTTTCTCAAAAAATCAAAAAGTTCCGCACTAAATTCAGTTTCCTGCAATACTTCCTGTAATTCCTGAATTAAATTTTCAATATCTTCTGTGAGTTTGCGTTTATTTAAAGACAGCCCGTTTTCAGAACTTTTCTCATCTGCCTGAAAAGTTGTAAACTTACCGGAGATATCAGGTACATTTATTTTACAGACTTCTTCATAATCATGATCTTCTCCTTCTAGCCAGAAAACAGGAACAAAATTATATCCATCAATTTCTTTATTAAGTTTTTCTGCAAGCTTAAGTGTGGTAATGGTTTTATAGATGATGTATAGTGGAGAAATTAGCAGTCCGAGCTGCTGGCCGGTAACAACAACAACTGTATTTTTTTCTTTTAGCAATTCAAGATTTTTTAAACATTGCTCATCTTTAAAATGAGTGTTTTGCCGGATTAATTCTTTTAGAACATCTGTTCGGGTAAAACTTGAAGTTACGCGCTCTGCAAGTTTCGCCCAATCCGGATCAATATTTTCTGCATAAAAAGGCAATAATTTTTCATTTTGCTTAAGGTAAGCTTCAAAATGTTTACTTGTTTTAAAAAATTCAGGATTCATTCATCTCCTTCTTTGCAAAAATAATCATCCTTTTTGAGCTTTTTGAATAAGATTCACCGGAATAATTTCCAAAAGTCTTTTTAGCCGCAATTCCTGCTTTCCCTAAAAGTGAAACAAGTTCATCATGTTCAAACATCTTAACAGACTCAATAAATTTCTTCTCACCTTCTGAACTATGTAAATGGATTAGTTTATGAACCCTGCCGTTGCTAATCCAACGCTCTTCAAAGATTTCATAATTTTCTATCATTCTATGTCCAGAAGATACCAGGTTTGCTTTTACATAGTCAGGATTAAAATAATCAATTACAAACCAGCCGTCATCTTTCAGGCTGTCCGAAATCTCTGCAGCCACTTTGAAATGTTTTTCATCATCATCAAAATAACCAAATGATGTGAAAAGGCTAAATATAACTTCAAATTTTATATTAAAAGGAAAATAGCGCATGTCCGCCCTGACAAAAGCAGGGGATTCGTGATTTATTTTACGTTTTTGTGCTTCATTTAAAAGGTGGGCGGATAAATCTAATCCAACAACATTTCGATTAAATTTAGAGAGAAGAAAGGAATGACGGCCATTTCCACAGGCCAAATCAAGAAGATAACTATCCGGATTTATTTGAATATTTCTGTGAATCAGTTCAATTAGTCTGCGGGCATCTTTATCATCACGATGTTGATACACTGTCAGGTATTCTTCACCAAACCACTCTTTATACCAGCTTTTTTTATAACCAATTGTTTGTGACATACCAGGCTAAAGTATCCTTTATACCTTCTTCAAGGTCAATTTTTGATTCAAAACCAAAATCCTTTTTGGCTTTTTGAGAAGAACATATCCAAAAATCCTGTTTCATTTCCAGTAATTTTTGGCGGCTGATTATATTTGGTTTTTGTGTAAGTTTAGAATACATCTCTGTGACAGTTGCAAAACCGTTTACAATTGGAAATGGTATATTTACCCTGATAGCTCTTTTACCGAGCTGATCAAGTATAACGCGGGCAATTTCGCTCCATGCAACCGGTTTGGGATTCGCTAAAAAATAGCTTCCACCAATGGTTCCGGATGATTCAGCTGCCATTATTATACCATCTGTGAGATCGCTTACATGTATAATGCTGGCATATTTATCTTTTCCGTCCAACTGGGGGATTATGCCGATTTTAACAGTTTTAAAAAACTCCAGCACATCTGTATCACGCGGGCCATATACTGCTGGCGGAATTACAATTGTAACCGGAATTTTATTTTTAACCGATTCAACGTATTCGTGTGCTTTTAATTTACTTCTTCCATAATCCGTTAAAGGATTACGCTGATTTTCTTCATTAACAGGTTCAAACGATGCGCTGGGGCCGTAGGCAGCCTGAGAACTTGAAAAAATAAATCTTTTAAGCCTAAAACCATTCTCAATTATTGTATCGATAAGATTTTTGGTACCTTCAAAATTGCCTTTATTATAGAGACGATTATCAGGTGCTTTTGTAACACCAGCAAGATGAAAAATGTAGTCAACGCCTTTAATTGCATTTTTCAGGGATTTCTTGTCACTAAGGTTTCCATATGCGATTTCTGTGTTCAAATCTGCTATCCAGCGCAAATTACTCGAAGACCTTACCAAACAGCGGACTTCATACTTTTTTTCTACTAACTTTTGCGCTAAAAAACTTCCAATAAATCCATTAGCCCCTGTTAATAAAACTTTCATCTAATCCAAACTTTCCATATTTTTAATCGTATTCGTAAAGTCGTAAAACTAACTTTTAATGAATCTTTATATGCGATTCAGTTTAAAAAAGTTTGCACTTTTTGGCAAACTCTTTTAAATAACAAGTTTATTTACTGACGACCCTGACTTAAATTAATTTTACATTTGTAACTGAATTTCCGCGGAGGCTATGTGGATATTTTCAAGAAGTGCCTGGAATATACTCGTGCAAAAGATGCAATCGAATCCGGCAATTACCCCTACTTTATACCTATATCCGGCAATGATGGTCCAACAGTAAAAATGAATGGCCGGGAAGTTTTAATGATCGGCTCCAATAATTATCTTGGACTTACTATGGACCCAAGAGTTATTGAAGCAGCTGTAAATGCGACACATAAATACGGTACAAGCTGCTCAGGATCCAGATTCCTGAATGGAACTTTGGATATCCATGTACAATTGGAAGAAAAGATCGCTGAATTAATGAATAAAGAAGCTGCGCTTGTCTTCAGCACTGGTTATCAAACCAATCTTGGAGCGATAGCTACAATGGCTCACAAAGATGATGTAATTATCATCGATCGTTCAAATCATGCATCGATATACACAGGAACAAGAGCAAGCTTTGGAGCAACTGTAAAAAGATATCGTCATAACGATATGGAAGACCTTGAAAGAGTCATTTCACAAATACCATCAGACAAAGGCAAAATTATTATAAGTGACGGTGTTTTCAGTATGGAAGGTGATCTTGTTCATCTTGAACAATTAACTCAGATTGCAAAAAGACATGAAGCACGTATTTATATTGATGAAGCTCATGGAGTTGGTGTATTAGGTGCCAATGGACGTGGCAGCTGCGAATACCTTGGGTTTGGAGATGATGTTGATATTATCATGAGTACTTTTAGCAAATCACTGGCATCACTCGGTGGATTTGTTTGTGGTCCGCGCTATGTCATAGATTATCTCAAGCATACAGCCAGTCCCCTTATATTCAGTGCTTCACCAACACCTGCTTCAACTGCAGCTGCATTAAAAGCTTTGGAAATAATAAAAGATGAACCAGAAAGAAGAGAACGCCTTGCGGAAATAGGTACATACATGCGCAGAGAATTACAAAATCTGGGATTTGATACAGGTGAAAGTTACGGCACTCCGATCGTACCGATTTATATCCGGGATGATGCGCGTGCCTTTTATTTCTGGCGCAGACTTTTTGATTCCGGTGTATATGCAAATGCCGTAGTCAGCCCTGCAGTTGCCCCTGATCAGGCATTAATTCGTACAAGCTTTATGGCAACACATACAAACGATCATTTAAATCGCTGTCTTGAAATAATGAACAAAATTGCGAAAGAAATTGATATCATTCAGCCTGTTTGAGGATAAATGAGTATAGAAATAATACCGGTTAAAACCGCTGCACAAAAAAAAGCCTTTATAGACTATGAATGGCAAGCTAATACAGACAATAAAAACTGGGTAAGCCCTTTAAGGATAGAACGGAATAAACTTCTGGATACAAAAAAAAATCCATTTTATTCACATTCAAAAATAGAACTGTTTTTAGGATACAGAGATAATAAGCTTGCCGGACGGATCGCCGCGTTAACCAATGAGAACCACAATAAATTCCAGAAGGACAATATAGGTTTTTGGGGATTTTTAGAATGTGCTGATGATCAGGAAGTTGTTAATGCTTTGTTTGATCACGCAGCGAAATGGGTTAAAAATGAAGGCAAGGACAGCATGGTCGGACCGGTAAATCCTTCCACCAATGACGAATGTGGTATTCTTATAGAAGGCTTTGATACACCACCCTTTTTAATGATGCGACATACACAACCGTTTTATCCAAAGCTTATTGAAAACGCTGGGCTTACCAAAGCAAAGGACTTGTACGCCTGGTTTTCAGGAACCAAAGAAGCCAACGAAAATATCACTGATAAAATGGAACGTGTTTCACGCAAGGTGATGGAGAAATATAATATTACCTTGCGCAATATTAGTGTTAAAAATCTGCGTGAAGAGATTAAACTGGTGAAAGAAATTTACAACGATGCCTGGAGTAACAACTGGGGTTTTGTGCCGTTCACCGATGCTGAAATTGACTATATTGCCAATGATTTAAAAGATATTGCGGATGAAGATTTACTATATTTTGCAGAGAGACAGGGAAAGCCAATTGGATTTAGTGTAACTCTACCCAATATAAATGAAGTCATGGCAAAGATTCCCGATGGCAAATTATTTCCGACAGGAATTTTTAAACTGCTATTTGGCATTAAAAAAATTAAAACTGTACGGGTAATCATTCTTGGTGTAAAAAAAGAATTTCAACCCCTGGGATTAGGGTCAATATTTTACATTAATACCATACGCAAAGCTTATGAAAAAGGCTATACCGGCGGCGAAATGTCCTGGATTCTCGAAGATAATCATGCTATGAATCGTGCAATTGAAGCATTTGGCTCTAAACTTTATAAAAAATACAGGATGTATAAAAAGGATCTCTAAAAATTAAACTCAAATAAAAAACCCCGGCTCTGCCAAGTCGGGGTTTTTTTGTAAGTAAATTTAGTTGTAGTTTTCAGAATCATGCTCTCTTAAGTAACGGCTTCCTTCATCCAACAGTCGCTTCTCTTCATCTGTCAAATTCAGATAACCAACCTTGTTTATCTTATCAAGTAGCTCATCAATCTTATGACGATAAAACTCGGTTTTATCTTCAGCACCGCCTTTTGTAAACTTCATTTTAGCACTGCTCCCGGAAGAAGATGACATAGTGCTGTTTAATAAACTTTTAACCTTGTAATAAAGATACCAATATTTAAGGTAAATAAAGCCAATTACAATTCCGCCAAGGTGTGCTGCATGAGCGACGTTACTGGTGTTGGGCCCAATTGTTGAGAAGAATGCAAATAAAGCTAAAAATCCCATCAAATATTTTACTTTAACCGGAAACAGAAAATAAATATAAACCAGCCTGTCAGGAAAACTGATTGCATAAGCGACCATTATTCCGTACACCGCTGCTGACGCTCCAATGGTAGGTTCACCGGAGAGTAGCAAATTTAAAATTCCACCACCGATACCTGTAAGAAAATAATATTTTAAAAACTCCTTTGTTCCCCAACTGTACTCAAGTTCTGTTCCAAACATCCACAAGATGAACATATTAAAAAAGATATGCCAAAAACCGCCATGCAGAAACATATAGGTTACAAGCTGCCATATCTTAAACTGTCCAAAAACACCTTCTGCACTCAGAGCAAAATTATAGTTAATAAACATTCCCAAACTTGTATTCAGTTGGGTTAGCAGAAATAACACACCATTAGCAAACAAAATGTTTTTAATGGCCGGTGATAATGCTCCTGATGTTCCTAACCTGTGATATTGATTCATCTATTTACCTTTAAAAATTCCTGAAATTAATATGCTTTTGCAAAAATAACACGCCCATCCGATTCATTCCCGCAAACAATACATTTTCCTTTTTCATTTTCCCGCTCAAAAGGAATACAACGAATCGTGGCTTTTGTTTCATCTTTTACCTTCTGTTCGCATGCCGCATCACCACACCAGTGAGAATAAATGAAACCACCATCGTTTGCAATTATTTTTTTGAGCTCATCATAATCGTCGATCTTATAAGAATATTCTTCTCTGTATTCCCTTGCTTTATCAAGCATATCAGCCTGCATTTGAGTTAATTCCGATTTAACTTTATCAAGTATACCTTCACGACTGATAAATTGTTTCTGTTTGTTATCCCTGCGAACTAAAACCACATTATTCTTTTCAACGTCTTTTGGACCAATTTCAATCCTGATTGGAATTCCCTGTAATTCCCATTCGGCAAATTTAAAACCGGGTTTATACTGATCACGGTCATCAAGAATAATTGAGTAATCAGCCTTAAGCTCATCATAAATTGCATTCGTATAAGCCATAACCTGTTCTTTTTCTTCATCACTTTTCCAGATTGGAACGATTACTACCGGACGCTGAGCCAGTTTTGGTGGAATAACAAGACCATCATCATCGCTATGTGTCATAATCAGTGCGCCAATCAGTCTCGTTGAAACACCCCAGGATGTGGCATAAACAAAACTGCGGCTGCCATCTTTATCCTGGAATTGAACATCAAATGCTTTTGCAAAATTCTGTCCCAGGTTGTGTGAAGTTCCTGCCTGTAAGGCTTTACGATCCTGCATCATCGCTTCTATACAGTAAGTATGTTTGGCCCCGGCAAATTTTTCTGAGTCCGTCTTTTTACCAGGAATAACCGGAATAGCCATATATTCTTCTGCGAATTGTTTATATACTCCAAGCATTTTTACGGTTTCTTCTTCAGCTTCTTCGGCAGTTGCATGGGCCGTATGACCTTCCTGCCAGAGAAACTCCGAAGTACGCAGGAAAAGACGTGTCCGCATTTCCCAGCGCATCACATTCGCCCATTGATTGATCAAAATAGGCAGATCACGGTAGCTCATAATCCATTTTTTGTACATACTCCAGATGATTGTTTCTGATGTCGGACGGATATATAGATGTTCTTCAAGTGGTTGACCACCTCCATGCGTTACAACAGCACATTCAGGGGCAAAACCTTCCACATGCTCCGCTTCCTTTTTCATAAAACTTTCAGGGATCAGCAAAGGGAAATATGCATTAACATGTCCGGTATCTTTAAACATTTTATCAAGATTTTGCTGAATCATCTCCCAAATAGCATAGCCATTTGGACGAATCACCATCGAACCTTTTACCGGCGAATAATCCGCCATTTTTGATTGAAGGACGATATCTGTATACCATTTTGAGTAATCAACGCTGCGTGCCGTAATATTTTTAGCCATTTTTCACCGTACTGATTTAAATATTTGTTTTAATTTTTTGCAAGCTGTGAAGATAACTATTTTTTTAGTTTATTAAAAATATTCCTTATGACTGCTATAGAAACAACCATGCAAAACATATAAAATATTTCTGCAAAAAAATTATTAGAATTATATCAGAAGCAATTACCGATTAATTTGGCAGATACGTTCTGCCAGTTAACCGGATAGACTTTCAATAGAAAAGAGAGACATTTAAATCAAAACGCATATCCAAATTTCAGTAATTCAAAATCAAATATGAATTTCTCATCATCATCAAGTGCCAAAAAGCTGCCGTAGAACTGGTTGTTATCCCCAACAAAGAAGCGCCCAAAACTGGTACTTGTTCCCCAATAAAATCCTTTGTAAGAAAAAATCCGGTAACCAATTCCAACACCAATTCCTAACTTATTTTCAACTCTTTTTTCTTTGAATCTGTTATTATCAAATATCAAATCATTTGTCCCTTTATAACCTTCCAGATGAGCATACCGGGCAAATGTACTGATATAAAAGCCATCCTGTGTGTTTCCCAGAAAATATCTGAAATGACAATCTATGGTAAACTCTTTTAAATCTTCAGGATCACCCGGGTTTGAGAAAAATATCGGAAAAGATATTTCAGCATCCCTGTTAACACTAAACAATGAAAATCCTCCGCTAAGACTGACTGATTTTTCAATTGCCAACAACCTGAAGATATTAAGTTCAACGCCAAATTTTTTATCTGCTAAAGGTGTTCGCCTGGTTTCCTGATACATTTTTTTCTGAAGCAGATAAATGGAGTCAATTTTTGAAGATTCTGAGAGAGTATCTCGTGAATTGTCCTGGGCAACCAGGTTTGATTTAAGAAATAGAAGATTTGCAATAATAAAAAATATAATGAGTTTCATTTTGTTCCCCCTTCCATCGAATAAAATTATTCAGCATTTCAATATACTTTTAATGATAGATTACAAAAGTCATACCACTATATTTTACAATAATAATTCCGCTGTTCAATCAAAAAAAAGCAAGAAAAATATTCGCATAAAACGAACAATATTCATTTGTATAGTTAGTTTTATGGAGAAGTAAATTGTATGAGAAGAAAGAAGAAGTACGCCCGAAGGGAATCGAACCCCCAACCTTTGGAACCGGAATCCAACGCTCTATCCAATTGAGCTACGGGCGCATCAAGATAAGGATTGAAATTTATCCTGCTTCTAATTTAAAGTCAAACCCTTATTTGGCTTTTAATGTGGAAGTTTTCCCTTTATACTGTAATAAAGATAGGCTCCAATAACTGCGCCAACCAGTGTTATTAAAGCCGGGTAAGCACCCGTACCGATTTGTGCAAAAATAGGTCCCGGGCAAGCCCCGGTTATTGCCCAACCGGCTCCAAAAATAAGTCCGCCAATAATAAATCCCTTATGGAAAACTTTACCCTGGAAATTGTATGTTGCCCCTTTCCCAGCCGTCCTTATCTTTAACAGTTTTACAGAGAGAACGCCTGTTGCGATTGCTGCCGCAAAAACCAGGTACATGTGGGCTTCTTCAAAGCGGAACATCGCCTGTATCCGGTACCAGTTTACCACATCTGATTTTACCAGGACAATTCCGAAGAGTGTACCTAAAAATGCATAAATCAAGTTTTTCATAATTTTCCTGTTTTTGATTACAGAACTTTCATAAAGATTGCCACGTCCCTGACTCGCAATGACAATCGTGTCTATAATAAGTAATTAAGACCAGTGTATATTACTCCCCCGGCAAAGAATGAAACAGTCGCTTTAAAGCTGCCGGCATTTAAAATGGATAAACCAAAAATGGAATGCCCGGCTGTACATCCGTTTGCATAGCGTGTTCCAAAACCAATCAACACACCTCCCATGAATAATTTTAATGCCCCCTGCAACGAATAATACTCGGGTGGTAAAAACTGAACCGGTCCTTCTGATAAAAAGGTTGATGCAATAAAAGCACCCAGCACTATGCCAGCAACAAAATAGACCTTCCAGCTATTTTTAGATGCATTATATGTTTTTAGTACATTCTTTCCACCCGGCAAAATCGTATAGCAAAAATGTTCAAAGGTTGTACTGATACCAAACTGCTTATTCCCTGCCAATAATAAAATCGGGACAAACAGTCCAAGCAAGGGACCGCCAATGTACCAATCCCAGACTCCAAATAATACATCCATTTTTTCCCCTGATAGAATTTTTTTTGGTTATACTTAGACTAGTTCAAACGAAGTCGTAATCTCTGCCGTTTTACATAGCATCGCAGAAACCGAGCAATATTTATTTATTGAAAGATCTATCGCCCGCTCAATTTTTTCGGGAGTGATATCACCTTTTATTTTAAAAGTCATATGAATTTTTTTAAAAACAGCGGGTATGTTTTCTTTATCACGTTCTGCACTGACATCCACACTAAAATCTTGTACATCCTGGCGTTGTTTTCTTAATATCGAAATCACATCAATGCCACTGCAGGATGCCAAACCCATCAAAACCAGTTCCATGGGACGTGCCCCGGCATTCTGTCCGCCATCATCCGGGGATGAATCGATCGAGACTTTAACACCGGCGGTACCTGCAGCTTCAAAATGATAAGGCTCATTCACACGTTTTAATTCTATATTCATATTCACTCTCTATTTAGATTTTTCCAATGCCTGATTTATATCTTCAACAATATCTTCAATATTTTCCAATCCTACGGAAATACGAACCAGCCCGGGCATGATATTTACGCGGCGTTGTTCTTCTTCAGAAAGTTTGGAATGGGTTGTTGATGCCGGGTGTGTTGCAATTGTTCTGGAATCGCCCAGGTTAGCTGTTATCGAAATCATCTGCAGGGCATCAATAAATTTTTGTGCTGCCTGATATCCGCCTTTTATCTCGAAAGTAATTATACCACCGCCACCTTTCATTTGCTTTTTAACCAGATCGTATTGCGGATGTGACTCAAGCCAGGGATAGCTTACCCGGCTCAAACGCGGATTCTGCTCCAGAACTTCTGCCAGTTTTAAGGCATTAGAACAATGACGTTCCACCCTAAGATGCAGCGTTTCCAGGCTTTTCGACAGAATCCAGGCGTTGAATGGCGACATGGAAGGTCCCGTTTGGCGGGCAAAAAAGCGAATTTCATCAACCCATTTTTGTTTACCTACAATTACACCACCGATCACCCTGCCCTGACCATCAAGATATTTGGTTGCCGAATGCGAAATAATATCAGCGCCAAAATCAGCCGGATGCTGTAAGACTGGCGTGGCAAAGGTATTATCAATATGCAGGATCAGGTTGTACTTCTCGCTTAAATGCTGTGCCTGCTGTAAATCAACAATATCCAGCCCGGGATTGGACGGCGTTTCTACAAAAAACATTTTAGTGTTTTTTGTAATGGCCTTTTCCCAATCCTGTGGTTGACCGGCTTCCACATAGGTACAGGTAATTCCCCATTTTGGCAGAATTTTAACAAGTATCTGATGTGATGAACCAAATAAAGACCGTGAAGCAACTATATGATCACCCGATTTTAACAAAGCTGCAAAGCCGGCAAAAACCGCCGCCATCCCTGAAGCAAAAGCAAATCCATCATCCATTTTTTCAAGGCTTGCCATCTTATTAACAAACTCGGTTGTATTGGGATTGGAAAAACGGGAATAGATGTTTCCTTCTACTTCATCCGCAAATAAGGCACGGCCATTCTCAGCATTTTCAAATACAAAGCTGGAGGTCAGATACAACGGTACCGAATGTTCACGATTACCAGATTTTGGTCCCTGTAAACGAATATTTTTTGTTTCATCCATAATGTTTCCATTGTTTCAGGTAAAAAAAAAGGTCTCTCATTTTTCTGAAAGACCTTATACTTTTCAATATATAATTTTCAATTTTGTCTTCCAGGAAAGCAGAACATACACATACAAATTAAATAAAAACCGCACATTTTATTTAGGATATTAAGTATCACAAACAAACAACCTTATTTTAAAAGACGCAGGAATATAGATTCCTGAATTAATTTTTGCAAATCAATCACATTTTTTGGAACGCATATTTTGTGTGATTAATTTCTTGTAAATTTGCTTTATCACAATTCCTACAACATCATTTGTGAGTTATTTTAAATTCGTTATATTCTAAAAAGCTAAGTCGTTCTTGTAAAGCTGCTCTTAAAAAACTATATCAATAATCAAAAAAGATGCTATTTTGAAGTATAATCCAGACAAACATCACAGACGGTCAATACGTTTAAAAGGATATGATTATTCACAGGCAGGATTTTATTTTATCACAATCTGCACCCAAAACAGAGCGTGTTTATTCGGGGCAATAAATGATGGGAAAATGATTTTGAATCAATCCGGGAAAATGGTACAAAACATTTGGGAAAATATTCCAATTTTTTATCAAGGAATTAAAATTGACCAATACCAAATAATGCCCAATCATTTTCACGGAATTATAAATATTGTAAGGACAGACCACCGTGTCTGTCCGGATGAATTAATAAATGAAAATTCCAGAACGCAAAAACCGAACGAGGACAATTTTGGGCAATCACAGAGAATTGCCCCTACACGGTCTTTACCCAATGTTATTAAACAGTTTAAATCTTTAACAACAAAACGTTACATTGATGGGGTAAATCATAATGGCTGGCAACCTTTTGATGGCAAAATTTGGCAACGAAATTATTACGAACGGATTATTCGTGATGAGCCTGAATTAGATCGTACCGAAAATATATTTTAGAGAATCCTTTAAAGTGGCAGGATGACAAATATTTCATGTAATTTTAACTACCTAAAAATTCAGAATAACTTTTAATTATAATATTTAAAAATACTTTTAGAAATCCTAAAACTATTTTACTTTTGCCACACTTTTAAAGATAAGATACCAAAAAAATATAATTATATGGCACTCATTGCATTACAAAATGTAACCGCCCATTTTGGCGGCCCGCTGCTGCTCGATAATATCAGCCTGCAGATCGAGAAGAAACAACGCATCTGTCTGCTGGGACGCAATGGCACCGGAAAATCAACACTGATGAAAATCCTTGCAGGTAAAATACCGCCGGATGACGGCCTGGTGCAAAAACAGCAGGGTATCCGGATTTCTTATTTCGGGCAGGATATTCCGCAAAACCTGGATGATACCGTTTTTAATATTGTCGCCCGGGGTTTGGGTACACGCGGCTCTTTACTTACGCAATATCACCAGGAAGAAAAGCGATTTGCAGAAAACCCGAAAGCTGATCCGAAACGCTTCAACAAATTGCACGATGAAATGGATAAACACCAGTCCTGGACTGCCATTGATGAAATCAGCCAGATCCTTTCACGTATGTACCTGGAAGCAGACTGGAATTACAACAATCTTTCCGGCGGACAGAAAAGACGTGTTATGCTCGCTGCCGCGCTGGTTTCCGAGCCGGATTTACTGCTGCTGGATGAACCGACTAACCACCTGGACATTGACTCAATTGACTGGCTGGAACAGTTCCTGGTCCGTAAAAACAGTACCCTGCTTTTTGTCACCCACGATCGCATGCTTTTGAAACGTCTTGCCACCCGAATTATTGAGCTGGACCGCGGAAAGCTGGCAGATTGGGCCTGCGACTACGAAACATTTCTGAAACGCAAACAGGCAGTTTTAGATGCCGAAGAAAAGGAATGGAAAGATTTTGATAAGAAACTGGCGCAGGAAGAAGTATGGATCCGCAAAGGTATCCGGGCACGCCGGACACGCAATGAAGGCCGCGTTCGGGCGTTAAAAAAAATGCGCGAAGAACGTCAGCAGCGGCGTACCCGCGAGAAGACCGCCAATCTGCAGGTTTCATCGGCCGGGCTCTCGGGTAAATCGGTTATCAATGCCCATAATGTTAGCTTCAGCTATGGTGATAAAGTGCTGATCAAAGATTTTAATGCGCTGATTTCCCGTGGCGATAAAATTGGTATTATCGGCCCTAATGGCTGCGGAAAAACAACGCTGGTAAATATCCTGCTGGACAAAATCAAAGGTTATTCCGGATTGATTGAACATGGGAGTAACCTGGAAATCACCTATTATGACCAGCTGCGTGAACAGCTTGATGAAAGTAAAAATGTCTGGGAAAACGTTTTACCAAACGGCGACACCGTAATGGTTGACGGCAAAAGTAAACACATTATTGCCTACCTCCAGGATTTTCTGTTTACACCGGAGCGGGCTAAAACACCGATCATTAATCTCTCCGGCGGCGAGCGCAACCGACTGCTGCTGGCGCGGCTGTTTACACGTCCAACTAACCTGCTGGTACTGGATGAGCCAACCAACGACCTGGACGCTGAAACACTGGAGCTGCTGGAAGAATTGCTGATCAATTTTAGCGGGACTTTGATCCTGATTTCCCACGATCGAGAATTTTTAAATAACATTGTAACCAGCATTTACGCTTTTGGGGAAAACGGATCCGTACAGGAATTTATCGGCGGTTATGATGACTTTTTAAGACAAGTCCAACCACATACAACGGAAAAGAAAGCCGCTGCAGACTTAAATAAAAAAGAAGCCTATCGTGAAGAAAAAAAAGCAAAACGAAAAAATAAGCTGTCTTACCACGAAAAGCGCGAACTAAATGAACTCCCGGCTAAAATTGAAAAACTTGAAGCAGAGATAACTGCGCTGCATGAAAGCATGAGTGATCCGGATTTTTACAAAGACAGCAATGCCGTTATAAAAGCAAACCGGCAACTGCAAGAAACTGAATCTATTCTTGAGCAGGCATACAACCGCTGGCAGGAGCTGGAAGCATTGGATCAGGAATAAACTTATCAGGAAACTACCCGTATTAAAGATAGTGAATTATTTTACTTAAGAATTGTTTCACGCCATTGAAATTGCTTCATTATAAAGGTTAGCCTGAAAAGCTACCTGAATAAAAAGGAGATAAACAATGCAGAACAATGATTTTAGTAAACAGAAAAAAGGTCTTTACATACTTGCCATGGTCAATGCAGGTATTTGGGCCATCGCATTGATTGCACTGGCTATTTTACTCTCAGGAAATGGCAACTTGAAGGGTATGTACGTAATTCTAGCCAGCGGTACAGCCGTGGCAATCCAGATTATATCAGTAATTTCCAAATTAAAGGTCTGAATCAAAACCTGGTTACATATCCGATACTCGATACTTTTATATTTCAAATAATGAAAATTAATATATACTCTCACCAGGATGATCCGGCACAAATACAGGGTTTTACTATCGTTATTGATGTATTCCGTGCATTTACCGTTTCTTATTATGTCTGGGCAAATCAGCCCAAGCGCTACATTATCACCAATTCCATCGAACATGCCCTGCTTTTAAAAAGCAAATTTGATAAAACTGTCCTGATCGGTGAGCGGGATGGGGTCAAAGTCGACGGATTTGACTTTGGCAACTCACCCAGCACCATTGCCGGCAAGGATTTCCGCGGGCGAACGGTTATCCACACCACCACCGCCGGTACAAAGGGTGTTTTGGATCAGCCTGAAGAAAATGAAGTTGTGGTCGGTAGTTTTGTAAATAAAGATGCGCTGTTCAATTATATCCGCCGGCATGATATCCCGATCATCAATCTTTATT